>NZ_FRCL01000003.1:17090-398989 GCF_900142885.1 Flavobacterium xinjiangense
GCGGGTTCTTATTCTGTAACCAGAACTTGGACCGCTACAGATGCTTGTGGAAATTCATCTACTGCGTCTCAAACTATCAATGTTCAGGATACAACTGGTCCTACAACGACGACCGCATTTAGCGCAACTATAGATGTAAGTTGTGATGCTATTCCTGATAAACCGGCACTCGTTTTCGTAGATAATTGCTCTACAGCGACTGAAAAAGAATATACTGTAGGTCCTAAAATTAATGAGGTGGCAGGCTCCTATTCGTTTGTGAGAACATGGATTGCAACCGATAATTGTGGAAACGAATCTACATTTAAACAAATTATTAATGTAGCTGTTACTAATAGTCTGGTGACAATACCAAGCACAGCTTGTAATAATGGAGAGGTGACAACTGTCAATCTAACTAGTCTATTACCTGTTGGAACTCCTACTACCGGAACTTGGACAGCAGTAAATAATGCTGCAGCCTTACAAGGAGATGTACTTACTGTTTTTGGTCTTCCTATTACAACTCCAGAAAATCCTGCTTATGTTTTCGAATATAAAATTACTGATGCCGATTGTCCTAGAACTATTCGAATAAATATGACCATTGATGATTCTTGTGCAGGTATAGTGTTACCATGTGGTGTGGTATTGGTTCATAACGCCTTCTCTCCAAACGGAGATGGAATAAATGAAAATTTTATAATCGACAATATTGATGATATTAACTGCTACCCAACTAATACGGTTGAAATTTATAACCGTTGGGGAATATTAGTTTTTGATACTACTGGTTATAATAATACATCAAGGGTTTTCAATGGTATTTCACAAGGCAGATCAACAATCAGCCAATCTTCTGGATTACCAAGCGGAGTTTACTTTTACATTTTGAATTACACTTCAATAGACGGTAATGGTAACCTTCAGACCAATAAAAAAGACGGGTATTTATACCTTACGAAATAATTAAATTTAAAATCCTGAGGACTTATGAGTCCTCAGGTTATTATTAAAATAGAATCCAATGCTCCTATCTTCAATTGATAAACACTAAGACTGTTATCAATTTGACCTGTTGAACTCTTTATTTATTCGTTCGATAGTTAATTTAAAATAATAAATATCTACTATGAAAACAAAACTATTTTCTTTCGTTTTGATGTTTACAGCCATGTTAAGTTTTGCTCAACAAGATGCTCAATTTACACAATACATGTACAACACCATTAATATTAATCCCGCTTATGCAGGATCAAGAGGAGTGCTGAGTATCTTTGCTTTGCATCGCACCCAATGGGTAGGGCTGGACGGCGCGCCAGTTACCAATACGGTATCTGTTAATACGCCGCTGAACGCAAATAATTTGGGACTGGGAGTCTCTCTCGTTAATGATAAAATAGGACCCACTCATGAGAATACACTCTCCGCTGACTTGTCCTATACCGTCCCAACTTCCGAGACTTTTAAACTTTCATTTGGTATCAAAGCTACTGCTAATCTCTTCGATTTAGATGTATCCAGATTGAATCCAGCTGATGATGATCCTAGCCTACATGATTATAGTAATAAATTCACCCCTAATATTGGTGCTGGGGTTTATTTACATTCTGACAAGGCTTATGTTGGTTTTTCGGTACCTAACTTTATCGAATCTAAAAGATATGATGATAATGAAGTAGCAATTTTCAAAGAAAAAATTAATTACTACTTAATTGCCGGTTACGTATTTGACTTGAATAATGACATCAAATTCAAACCTGCGGTACTTACTAAAATAGTGGCGGGAGCCCCGCTTCAAGTCGATGTCTCTGCTAACTTTATGTTTATTGACAAATTCGTGGTTGGCGCAGCCTATAGATGGAGCGCCGCATTAAGTGCAATGGTAGGGTTTCAAGTTTCAGAAGGTTTATACATAGGATATGGCTACGATCATGAAACGACCAATTTGAATCACTATAATTCCGGTTCGCATGAAATATTTTTGCGATATGAATTATTTAAAAATGATAACAAAATAATTACACCGAGATTTTTCTAAAATCAAGTATTATGAAAAATAATATAATTCTTTACATCACAACAACACTAAGTTTTATATCATTTAAAATTTACTCCCAAAATGAAAATTTTTATGTGACCAATAAAATAAATGACAAGTATGCATATATCGATGTGATTAAAACATACGAAAGAGTGGCGGAAAAAGGATATAAATCAGTGGATTTGTTTCAAAAGCTAGGAAATTCCTATTACTCCTATGCTGAAATGGAAAAAGCTGCAAAATGGTATGGTGAACTATTTGCACTGACTAGTGATCTAGATCCAAAATATTATAATCAATATGCCCAATCTTTAAAATTCATAGGTGAAATTGGTAAAGCCAATGAAGTGTTGGAAAAGTTAAAGCAAAAATTAGAAGCAGTCGCTTCTAAAAGAAATCAAAAAAAAAGATAAAATCAGTACTCCAAGATTCTTCTAAAAATTAATTATTATGAAAAATATTACACTCCTTTACATAACAATAGTAAGTGTTTTTTCATTTAACATTTACTCCCAAAAAGCTAGGGTAACTGCAGCCGATAAAAAATACGATAACTATGCTTACATAGATGCTATAAAAACCTATGAAAGAGTAGCGGAAAAAGGATATAAATCGGCAGATATGTTTAAAAAATTGGGAAATGCCTACTACTTTAACGGCGAACTTGATAAAGCGGCAAAATGGTATGGTGAATTATTCGCAATGGCTACTGATACTGATTTGGAATCGGAATATTATTACCGCTATGCGCAATCTTTGCGTTCTATTGGTCAAAATGATAAGGCCGACGAAATGTTACAAATATTTATTCAAAAATCTGGAAACGACAGTAGAGGAAAGCTGTTTAAACAAAATGTGAATTATTTAGAAGCAATCAAAGCTAATTCAGGAAGATACCAAATAGAAGATGCAGGTATTAACTCTAAATACTCTGATTATGGAACTGCTATCTATTCAAACAAGATTGTTTTTGCATCAGCCAGAGATACAGGGAGTTTAGCACATAGAACTAATTCGTGGACTGGTCAACCGTTTACAAATCTTTATGCTGCTGATTTAGTAGACAACATGATTCCGGGATCACCAAAGAAATTTGATAAAAACATAAACTCAAAATTTCATGAAGCCTCTCCTGTTTTTACAGCTGACGGTAAAACAATGTATTTTACCCGTAACAACTATCTTGCTGGAAAAAAAGGCAAAGATGGAAATGATATTACTTTAATAAAAATCTACAAAGCGAGTTTAGTGAATGATAAATGGTTGAATATAATGGAATTGCCCTTTGACAGTGATAATTATAGTACAGCGCATCCTGCTTTAAGTCCCGATGGAAAAACATTATATTTTGCTTCCGATATGCCCGGAACATTAGGACAATCTGATTTATTTAAAGTGACAATTAATGAGGATGGCAGTTTTGGCACTCCTACTAATCTTGGAAATACAATCAATACCGAAGGAAGAGAAACATTTCCGTTTGTAAATGATGAAAATGAGATATATTTTGCCTCAGACGGGCATCCGGGCCTTGGAGGATTAGATGTTTTTATGTCTAAAATAAATGAAGATGGGACATTCAGTGCCGTTCAAAATGTAGGTGCCGATGTAAATTCTCCTAAAGACGATTTTGCCTATTTGATTGATACAAAATCAAGAAGAGGTTTTTTTAGTTCCAATAGAGATGGTGGACAGGGTTATGACGATATTTATAAATTTCTGGAAACTAAAAGACTGATTTGTGAACAACTGTTATATGGGGAAATAACTGATCTTGTTACAAAAGAACTTCTACCTGACGCAAAAATCAGTCTGTATGATAGTCAATTTAATCTTCTTAACTCGACTGTTTCAGATGACAAAGGCAACTACACTTTTAAAGTGGAATGTGGGAAAACATATAATATAAGAGCTGAAAAACCAGAATACACCACAAAAGAAGAGAAAATTACTATTGCTGACACAAACGGAAAAACATATTTCCCAATAACGTTGGAAAAAGCAAAATGTAAAGTAACTATAGGTGATGATTTAGGTAAGTGCTTTGGAATAAAAATGATTTACTTTGATTTTGATAAATCTAACATTAGACAAGAGGCAGCTTTAGATTTAGAGAAAATATTAGATGTTTTAAATCAAAATCCAACTATGAAATTAGATATACGTTCACATACAGATAGTCGTGGAACATTCAAATACAATGAGGCTTTATCGCAAAGAAGAGTCAAATCTACTATAGGATGGTTGATTAAAAATGGGGTTGATTCGAATAGATTAAGCGGAAGAGGATATGGAGAAAATCAACTAGTTAACAATTGTTCTGATGGGATCAAATGTACTGAAGAAGAACATCAGTTGAACAGACGAAGCGAGTTTATAATTACTGCTTTGTAAAAATTAAAAAGAGGCTGCGACTTGGGGAAGACAGCCTCTAATTCCAAAATAAAAAACTCAACTTATATTTTTGCAAAAATGTTAGTGTAATATTTTCTACCATTCGTTGGATTCTCTCTAATTGATATTCCAAAATGAGTAAAATTACCTTCGATATTCTCTTTATGTCCTGGACTTGCTAACCACGCATTTACCGCAGCTTGAGGGGTACTATAGTTATATGCTATATTCTCACTAACAGTTTTAGCACCTAAAACTTTCATTATATTTTCAGAGCGAGCAACAAAATCATTATGGTTCACTACATTATTAGCAATCATGTAATTGTCATGCTCTTCTGACTTGTACGACATGTGATTGATCTTTTCTAACGGATTTAAACCAACACTAACTCTGTAAGTATTTATTAATTCCATTGTTTGTAATTCTGTTGCATTGTATGTGTATTCTGCTACTTTTAATGATGAAACATCTGTCGCCGATGAAGCATTATCTGAAGAACAGGAATTCAAAGTGCATACCATTGAAACAATCAACAATGTACGAAGTAGATTTCTTTTCATAAAAATAGTAGTTTAAGTTTAAAGTAGATTGTGGGGCAAACTTCTTTAATGTATTAACAAACATTTTGCTTTAATAATATTTAAAACTACATTTTTTATCGTTAAAACACCAAATAAAATCGATGAACTACATCATAAAAATAAATAATTATGTATATTTCCTACATTAACAAAATATTAACCAGTTTATTAATGGTAATCTTGGCACGTCAAAAATGAAAATTAAACAAAAGTTATATACAATATTTCTTGCCAAATTGTTAAAACATAAGGTGTTAAACATTATTCCAATAAAGCTTTAGCTAGATATATAATTACAGAATTGTAATTAAAAAAAAAAGACCGCCTTTTGGGGAAAAGACGGCCTCTAATTTTAAAAAAAAAAAATAACTCATATTTTTACAAAAATATTCGTATAATATTTTGCCCCATTTGCAGGGTTTATTCTAATTGCAATACCAAAGTGATTAAAATCCCCTTCAATATTTGCTTTATGACCTGGACTAGCCAACCACGCATCAAAAGCGGCCTGTGCTGTATTATAGTTATAAGCAACATTCTCACCAACAGTTTTCGCACCTACAACATTCATTATGTCCTGAGAACGAGCAACAAAATCATCATGATTAACAACATTGTTTGTAATCATGTAATTATCATGCTGTTCTGACTTTAAAGAAATGTAATTAATTTTTTGCAGAGTATTTAAACCAATACTAACTCTGTAGTTGTTTATTAAATCCATCGTCTGAATTTCTGAACTATTATAAGAATAATTAGTTGCTGTTAGAGAAGAAGTGCTTGATGCTGGATTTGCAGAAGAATCTGAAGAACACGAATACATAGTATTCACCGCTAAAAAAAGTAATAATGTACGAAGTAAATTTAATTTCATAAAACCTAGTAGTTTAATTTTAAAGTAGATTTTGGGGTCAAAATTCTTTAAAAATTTAAAATATTATTCTTTAATAATACTCAAAACTACTTATTTTACCGCTTAAGAGCCAAATAAAATCGACAAACTACACAAATCAAATAATTTACTCTATGTTTTTCTTACACTAAGGAGATAAACGTTCAATTTTCCAGTCAAAATCTTCTTGACTTGTATATCGAATCCTGTCATGCAATCTATTAGGTCGTCCCTGCCAAAATTCAACTTCTACAGGAGTTACCAAAAATCCTCCCCAATGCTCTGGTCTTGGAATTACAATTCCCTCATAATCAATCTCTAACTGTTTTAAGTTTTCTTCCAAAAAAGCACGTGAGGGAACAACTTCACTTTGATTTGAAACTATAGCTCCTAATTTACTTCCGTCTGGTCTGGATTCGAAATAATTGTTTGAAGTAATTTCTGAAGTTTTACTTGCAATTCCTTTTATAATAACTTGACGTTCCATAGTATGCCAAAAAAAGGAAAGACATATCTTTGGGTTTTGAGCAATTGCCTTCCCCTTTTCTGAATTGTAATTGGTATAAAATATAAATCCTTCTTCTGTGAATTTTTTTAACAGCACAACTCTTGATCGTGGAAATCCATCTAAACCAATTGTAGCAACAGTCATAGCATTGACTTCTTCATTTCCTCCAAAATCTTCTACCTCATGAAACCATCTATTAAAAAGATTAATGGGATCTTCAGGAATATTAGATTCTAATAACTCGCTCTTTTCATACGATTTTCGGTAATGACTTAAATCTTCCATATTTTATATTTTTTGGTATTCTAGAGTATTCGATTTTTATAAATTCAGGTTTTAAATTTAAAACTCAAAACATTTTCCATCATCAGCTAACAGCACTTCGGGAAAAATAGTTTCGGCCTCTTCTTTAAAAAAAGTTATACTTTCATATCGTGTAGAATAATGTCCTAGAATTAATTGTTTTGCATTAGATTTTAAGGCAATCATTGCCGCTTCTTTTGCCGTAGAATGAAGTGTTTTTTTAGCTAAATTCTCTTCCGATTGTAAAAAAGTCGATTCATGATACAAAACATCTATATTTTCAATAATAGGAAGTATAGATTCATTGTAAGCAGTATCAGAACAAAAAGCATAATTCTTTGCAGGAACAGGATCAAAAGTTAATTTTTCGTTTTCAATTACTCTCCCGTCCTCAAGAGTAATATCTTTTCCGTTTTTTATTTTTTGATAGTAACAAGTATCAATTTCATAATTTTGTACAGCATCTAAATTAAGTTTCCTCTCCCCTATTTTTTCTTGGAACAAAAAACCATTCGTATAAATACGATGTTTTAATGGTATGGTTTTCACCAAAACCTTTTCGTCTTCAAAAATCACTTCACTTTCTGCAGATTCTAATTCATGAAAAAACAAGCCGTAATTAGTCCCGGAATTCGATAATCTCAATTGTAACTTGATGATTTCTTTAATTCCTTTTGGACCATAAATATGCAAATCGGTTGTTCTATTCAATAATGTAAAAGTGGACACTAATCCTACCAAGCCAAAAAAATGATCCCCATGCAAATGAGATATGAAAATGTGATTAATCTTCGAAAACCTGATCTTGTTTTTCCGCAATTGCACTTGAGTCCCCTCTCCACAATCAATTAAAAAAAGTCTGTTTTTAATTTCTAAAATCTGAGATGTCGGATTGGTAAAAGTGCGAGGTGTAGCTGCATAGCAACCAAGTATTGTTAGTTTCAATTTCTTGTTTATTCGGTTATTTATTGATTTGATTTAAAAACCTAAATCTCTTTCAATTTCTTCCATTTCAATAATATCATGTGCTTCTAATAAAGATGGTACAACAGTCAATTTGCTTGGGACTGCATTATAGTCAAAATCTGAGGTCACTATTACAAATGATTTTTTAGCTTTTTTATGCTGTTTGGATAATGGCATAAATGATTTGATATCATCAGTAGAAAAGCCTTTATAAAGCAAAAGATCAATAATCAGATTATGCTTTTCAAATGTTTTATATTGATGTGTAACTTTCATCAAAAAAGAGGTAAAATCACCTTGTGTGTCTCTAATGGTTATCGTGTGGGCTTTTTGATCTACTTTCATTTTTTTATTAATTTCAGAGAATGCAAAATCGCAAATTTTATGAATAGCTAAGTTACTAAGTTTTCAATTGAAATTACTGAATTTTTGAAGCTAAAAGATAAATAACTGCCATCCTTATTGCTACACCATTTTCTACCTGGTTTAATATCACAGATTGATGAGAATCAGCCACTTCACTTGTAATTTCGACTCCACGATTAATGGGCCCTGGGTGCATGATTACGATTTCTTTATTGAGAGAATCCAATAATGTTTTATCAACACCATACTGTTGAGCATATTCTCTTGTTGAGGGAAAATAATTCACATCCATTCGTTCATTTTGAACACGTAACATATTAGCAACGTCACACCATTCAAGCGCTTTTCTTAAGTTAGGCTCAACAGTTACACCTAGAGACTCAATATGTCGTGGTATAAGCGTTTTAGGTCCGCACACTTTCACTTCTGCACCCTGCATTTGCAAAGCATATATATTCGATAACGCTACTCTTGAATGCAAAACGTCACCCACAATAACTACCTTTTTACCAGCCACTTCTCCCAGTTTTTCTCTAATCGAATAACTGTCTAATAAAGCTTGTGTTGGGTGTTCATGTGCTCCGTCACCTGCGTTTACGATACTGGCTTTTACGTTTTTGGACAAGAAATAAGCAGCGCCAGGATTAGCATGTCTCATAACGACCATGTCCACTTTCATCGAAAGTATATTATTTACAGTGTCAATTAGCGTTTCTCCCTTTTTTACAGAAGATTGTGCTGCTGAAAAGCTAATCACATCTGCTGATAATCGTTTTTGTGCTAATTCAAAAGAGAGTTTTGTTCGTGTACTGTTTTCGAAAAAAATATTGGCAATTGTAATATCTCGTAAGGAAGGCACTTTCTTTATTGGCCTATTAATGACTTCTTTAAAATGATCGGCTGTTTCAAAAATTAAGTCAATATCATTCTTGTTGATGTATTTTATACCTAATAAATGATTTACGCTTAATTCTTTCATTTCTTTTTACGATTATTAGTTTTTTAATAGTTAGATTTTAAAATTAAAATCTAATTTGTTATCAAATAAACGGCATCTTCACCATCATTTTCTTTCCAGCTCACCTTAACTTTTTCGTTATTTATAGCATCTACCTGCCTTCCTCTATAATCTGGTTGTATGGGTAAATTTCTACTGAAACGTCTATCAATTAGAACCAATAATTCTATTTCAGAAGGTCTTCCAAAAGACTGAATAGCAGTCAAGGCTGATCTAATGCTTCGTCCTGTAAATAAAACATCATCTATAAAAATGACTTTTTTATTTTCGACAATAAAATTAATCTTGGTTTTATTTGCTTCCAATGGTTTATCGGTTCTGCGAAAATCATCTCTAAAGAAAGTAATATCCAAATAACCCAATTGAATTTCAGGAGTTTGGTATTCATTTTCTAATATTTCTTTCAAACGTTCTGCTAAGAAAACGCCTCTTGGTTGAATCCCTACCAAAATAGTATCTGAAAAATCCAAGTGTTTTTCAATTAACTGACAGGCCAAACGATGTAATATGATAGTAACTTCTTTTGCAGTAAGTAATACTTTTTGACTCATGTTAAAGTGTGTTGTTTGGTTTTGCAAATATACGAATTCCCCCTTATGATTTTATAATTATAAAGCGAGAAAATGGTTGCACTTATTTTTTACCAAATGAAATCCATGTTGCTTTGTGCCAAATATATTCTAAAGGTCCTTGCTTATGCGTTTTAAGCCACCAAGTACAGAAAGATAATTGGATAAAAAACAATACAATTCCTATCAATAAACAGTAAGTAGCCCCAGTATACTCAAAAAGACCAAGACCATATCTATAATAAATAAAAGCCCCAATCATGGATTGCATAATATAATTTGTCAAACTCATTTTCCCGAAAGGAACTAATTTAGACAAGGCCTTGTTTATCGATTCCTTTTGATACAGTAAAACAAATGAAGAAACAATGACTAACATGAATGCGACATTTGACCATGATGCAAAGATTATTGTCAGTTTATTTGACAATGTTACTCTAGTTACTAAGTCTACCATATAAGTCTTTAAAAAATATAATGGTATGAAGAAAGCAATTGCATAGCCTAATACTTTGCTCCAAAATTGGTTAGTTGCAAGAGTTGTTGTGAAAAGTTGTTTTCTACCTACTAACATTCCAAACATAAACAAAGCCGGAGCTTGGAAAAACCTCCCATTTTCCCATGACCATAATAAAGAGGCGGTTTTCCCTAATGTCAAGTCTCCAATTACATAATCTATAAAAGAACCATGTTTCATATAATAACCTATACTTTCATAATAGGCATTAGATAAATTAGGAGGAGCCACATAATCTGGATTTAAAATATAATAAATACATCTTGCCCATTCCAAAGGTTGCAACATCAAAATAACAGCAGTAATAAACACCGCTTTATTACTCCAATTTACAACTGGTATCAATAAAAGTCCCAGAAAAGCATATAAAGTAAGAATATCACCCTGGTAAAAAGCCGTATTAAAAAGTCCAAAAACTAACAACAGCATCATTCTCCAAAAGAAACGACCTCTAAAATCATTTCCTTTTTTAGCTTGATTGTCATTTTGAATATAGAAACTAAACCCAAAAAGTAGTGCGAAAATAGCGTAGGATTTACCACCAAAAAGGAAAAATAGCGAATCCCAAACAATTTTATCTAATGCTACGAGCCACGTTGGAAAATTTTCCGGCAAATGATAATATTCAAAATGTTCCACATTATGTAGTAACATAATTGACATAATGGCAAAACCGCGCAACGCATCAACCACTTCTATTCTTGGAGATTTTAAGTTTAATGTAATGTTGGTCATAATGATGGCATGCGTTAAATAAAATAGTAAACCTCAAAAATATATTTTTTTGGATAAATAGTAGTTAAAAAAAATATTTATAAACATCCATTTTGTGATTTTTTGGATAAACTATTCAAAAAATTATACAAAACTCTGTAGAAATTATATAACTAATCAGTCCATTGATTTTGTACCTTTATGTAAATAAAAACTAAAAAAATAAAAACCCATGCAAAAAAAAATAACAAGATTATTGATGCTGTTCATAGTGTTAATTTCATTTACAAGCTGTTCAGTAATAGAAGGTATATTTAAAGCCGGTGTTGGTGTTGGTATTTTTATCGTGGTTGCTATAATTGCCATTGTTGTACTTATTATAAGCAAAGTCTTCGGTAAGAAATAATTAAATATTATCAGCATTTAGACCTTTTACAAAGGCATACGCCACTATTTAAAAAAAACGCCAACTGAAAAGTTGGCGTTTTTTTTTATCAAGATAAACGGCTGTTTAAATAGTATACATTTTAGTTCTTAATTCCTGAACTTTTTCATCATCAAGATAATCATCAAAAGTCATATAACGGTCAATTGCTCCGTTTGGAGTTAATTCAATAACACGATTTGCAACCGTTTGAGAAAATTCATGATCATGAGTGGTGAAAATTACAGATCCTTTGAAGTTTTTCAATGAATTATTGAAAGCTGTAATAGACTCTAAGTCCAAGTGATTCGTTGGTTCATTAAGCATCAAAACATTTGCACGCTCCATCATCATTCGAGACAACATACAACGTACTTTTTCTCCTCCGGACAATACTCTGCAGGTTTTCAATGCTTCTTCTCCTGAGAAAATCATTTTACCAAGGAAACTACGAATATTAACCTCATCACGCTCTTCCTCCGTTTTTACCCATTGGCGTAACCAATCCACAAGGGAATAATCGCTCTCAAAAAAAGAATGATTTTCTACTGGCAAATACGCTTGATTTGTAGTAACTCCCCAATCAAAAGTACCTGAATCCGCTTTTTGATTTCCATTTAAAATTTCGTAAAATGCAGTTGTTGCACGTGAATCTTTTGAGAAAAGGACAATTTTATCCCCCTTAGCCATATTCAAATCAACTCCTTTAAACAAAATATCTCCATCTATTGAAGCACTTAGATTTTGTACATTCAAAATTTGATCTCCTGCTTCACGCTCCTGATCAAAAATAATCGCTGGATAACGACGGCTTGATGGTTTTATATCCGAAATATTCAACTTACTAATCATTTTTTTACGAGAAGTAGCTTGTTTTGATTTGGCCACATTCGCACTAAAACGGCGTATAAATTCTTCTAATTCCTGTTTCTTTTCTTCAGCTTTTTTGTTTTGTTGCGCACGTTGTTTTGCTGCTAACTGGCTTGATTCATACCAAAAAGTATAATTACCTGAATAATGGTTTATTTTACTAAAATCAATATCCGAAATATGGGTACAAACGGAGTCTAAAAAGTGTCTGTCGTGAGAAACTACAATTACTGTATTTTCATAGTTTGCCAAGAAATTCTCCAACCAAGCAATGGTTTCAAAATCCAAATCATTGGTAGGCTCATCCATTATAAGTAAATCTGGATTTCCAAAAAGTGCTTGTGCCAAAAGGACACGAACTTTAATTTTACCCTCAAGATCCCCCATTAAAGTATAATGATGTTCTTCTGAAATTCCAAGATTTGACAACATCGATGCGGCATCAGAGTCAGCATTCCAACCGTTCATTTCTTCAAATTGAACTTGCAACTCCCCTATTCTATCTGCATTTTTATCATTGTAGTCTAAATACAAAGCATCCATTTCTTTTTTGATCGCATACAATGTTTTATTTCCCATCATTACGGTCTCAAGAACGGTGCTTTCGTCAAACATATTGTGGTTTTGGTTCAAAACCGACATACGTTTTCCGGGTTCCAAATGAATATGTCCTGATGTAGGATCCATTTCACCTGCAATTATTTTAAGAAAAGTAGATTTTCCAGCACCGTTGGCTCCGATAACTCCGTATATATTACCGTGTGTGAAGGTAGTATTTACTTCATCAAACAAAATTCGTTTGCCAAACTGAACTGATAAATTATTAACTGTTAACATAAATATTTTTTATAAAAATTTTTGCAAAAGTACGAAAAAAATACTGATTTTTATAAATTGTAGATAGCTTAACATTAAAATAGTAGTCCAGAAAAAATGCGATGAAAATTCATTCGATTTGCACTATTATTTTCTTTAAAATTAACAGCCAAACAAACTTAGTTTTAATACTTATTTATTTGATTTCATCACTGACTTAATTTTTTCAAACTAGCTAAAACTGCCACTTCAACATCCGCTGGGCTTCTTGTATTAAATTGTTCTAATAAACCATTTATTACATCAAGGTTAACTGTTTTTTTATTTTCTACAACTAGTAAAAGTTGTTCCGATATCTCCTTTAAATTTTTGGATAAAGGCAAAATTGGTTGAATCAACGGAGCATTCGCACTTAAATTAATTAGATCCGCATCCATTGCAATCCATTTTCTAAAAAAATTGGTTACCAAAGTTTGATTTTCTATATTTTTATTTTCTAAATAGTTGTTTACCGCTATATCAAAATCATATGCATCAAAAGCATCAGCAGTGCAGGCATCAGCAAATAAAGTCAAAGGAGAAAACATAAAATATTTTTTTCCTCCACCATTTCGCTTGTAATTTTTTAGGGGTTCACAAACATTAGAAAAATCTCTCAATGCTTTTATTTCCTGATTGTTGGTAATATTTCTTAAGATTACGTCTTTATTTCTCAGATGCATAATCCCTAATTCTTCCAATCTAAAAGAGATTGTTTTCAATCTTTTATGCAAACTATTCAAATCAGTAATATTTTCATTAGACCACAATCTTTCGGCAATAGCTGCTGTTCTTGGCCAAATTCTGGAGTCAATATTCAAAGGCGTTACCAATTCACTCCACATCGTAGCTTCGCCACCTAATATTCTTGCTTTTTCCTCGGCAGTAAGAACAATGTTTTTTGGTATCGGATCGTTCAAATAATGACTTTGAATCCCTAACATTAGATCAATGTAGTAACCATTGGACAGAACTGTTTTATACCCGTTTTTTGCAGCAGCGATAAGAGAGCCTCCTGGAACAACGCTTTCATTTACCCCTTTCCAGGAATGAATTATAGCCTCTTTGGACATGTTTTTTGTCATTATTTCTTCCCAACCCATTAATTCTTTATTATGTTTTTTTAACATTGGAATCAATTTCATTGTGAAATAGGTCTGCAATTCATGATTGTTGGCTAATCCGTTTTTCTTTTTAAATTCTTGTATTTTAGGATTTGCATCCCATTCTTTCCCTTGATTTTCATCACCTCCAATATGAAAATAGTTTCCTGGAAACAATGGACAAACTTCATCGAAAATATCACCTAACAATTGATATGTTTTTGGGTTTGTCGGATCTAATGTTGGTGTATAAATTCCTGATCTTCTTCCAACAGTATAAGTAACCTCATTACTTACTTTACTTCCTATTTCTGGATACGCAGTCAATATTGCAGAACCATGGCCAGGAACATCTATTTCCGGGACTACTAAAATTCCTCTTTCAGAAGCATATTTTACGACCGTTCTAATTTCCTCCTGAGTATAATAATATCCATCCGAAGCTAGTTCAGTCAATTTGGGATGTTTTTTAATTTCAATTCTCCAACCTTGATCATCTGCTAAATGCCAATGAAATACATTCATTTTCATAGAAGCCATTGCATCGAGATTCCTTTTAATAACATCTACAGGCTGAAAATGTCTTACTGCATCTATCATCAATCCTCTCCAAGTAAATCTTGGAGAATCCGTAATTTCAACCACTGGAAAATAATACGAAGTACTTGTGTTTTGCAATAATTGCAACAATGTTTCTAACCCATGCAATGCACCAAGATCTGTTGCCGCATTAATCATTATTCTATTCGAAGAAATCGTTAATGCATAACTTTCGTCTTCATTCAATCCTACTTTTCCATTTCGAACACAATTAATTTGTAATTCTGCAGCAGGAACTTCATTGTTCTTTGTTATAAAAGCCTGTTCCAGAAATAATCCAGTTCTACCATCTAATCGTCGTAAAAAATTGGTCGCTCCTACAAAAATTCGAAGGTTGGGATTACCTGTAATATTTAATTTAAAACTTTTAGATAAAGCAAAAGTTCCTGAGGTCAAATTTATATTTTGTGGCCAAGGCATCAGATCTAATTCTTCTTTTTTAATTTGTGAAATAGATAAAAAAGGAATAAACAGTAGGATTAAGATGTATTTCATGTTTTTATTGTTCTTTTTAATAATCAAAACGCTTAAAAGCTTCAATCGCTTCGTATTCCGCTAAACCTAAGTCATCATACAATTTAGCCGTATGCTTATTGCGATCTTCTGCTCTTACCCAGAATT
The DNA here is from genome assembly GCF_900142885.1 of Flavobacterium xinjiangense. Lineage (GTDB taxonomy): Bacteria > Bacteroidota > Bacteroidia > Flavobacteriales > Flavobacteriaceae > Flavobacterium > Flavobacterium xinjiangense. The sequence goes on from NZ_FRCL01000003.1 coordinate 32,418, forward strand.
CTCTGGAGTCATTTCCCTGAAACATCACTCTGTCTTTTTGAGATTGGTGATATAAAATAGCATGCCTTTTTAGTAGCACTTCATCTGGACTCAAAGGTACGGCCATGTCAATTTCATGAATATCCCATTCATGCCAAGCCCCTCGGTACAACCACAACCAACAATCATTCATGTATTTCTCTGGCTTCAATTGTTTCATTGCCGCAAATATAGCATTAAGACAAACTTCATGTGTACCATGTGGATCTGCTAAATCTCCTGCGGCAAAAACCTGATGGGGTTTAATTTTTGCGATAATAGCTTGAACTATTGCAATATCTTCAGGACCTAATGGATTTTTCTTTATATGACCTGTTTCATAAAACGGCATATCCAGAAAATGAATATTCTCTTCCTTTAATCCAATATATCTTGTTGCTGCATAAGACTCTCTGCGTCTAATCAATCCTTTCAATTTTCTAGCCTCAACTGTATCGACTTCATTTTCTGATTTATTATTTAAAAAATCTATAACCGCTTGAAAATTCATTTTAGTTTTAGCATCTCCAATGAAATCATTACAAACCTCAGCAAATTTCAAAGCTTCATCGTCTGTTACTGCAATGTTTCCAGAGGTTTGATAAACCACATGAACATCGTGCCCTTGTTTTATTAATTTAGAAAAAGTTCCTCCCATAGAAATCACATCATCATCAGGATGCGGACTAAAAAGGATTACTCTTTTCTTAGCAGGATTTGCTCTTTCCGGCCTATGTGAATCGTCAGTATTAGGTTTACCTCCTGGCCATCCGGTTATGGTGTGCTGCAACACATTGAACATGTTTATATTCAAGTCGTAAGCTGAACCTTCTAATGCTAAAAGATCAGACATTCCATTGTTATTGTAATCTCTGTCGGTCAATTTCAAAATGGATTGATTGGTACTTTGACACAGCCAAACAATTGCTTTGCTTTTTAACTCTTGAGTCCAAATACATTCTCCAACTAACCACGGTGTTTTGAAACGGGTTAATTCTGAAGCTGCTGCTTGGTCTAAAACGAACGTAGCATTAGCGTGATTTTGCAAAAATGTCGCAGGAACTTCAGAGCTAATTTCACCCTGAATAGTTCTTTTAATAATATCTGCTTTGTTTTGGCCCCAGGCCATTAACACAATTCGTTTAGATCTAAGAATAGTAGATACACCCATGGTAATTGCTCTTTTAGGAACATTGTCAATCCCATTAAAATCAGATGAAGCATCGACTCTTGTAATGTGATCCAGAGTAATTATTCGAGTACCTGAGTTGATATGAGATCCTGGTTCATTGAACCCAACATGACCTGTACGACCAATACCTAATAATTGAAAATCAAGTCCGCCAGCATTTTTAATATTCATTTCATAATCAATACAATATTGATTCAGCTCTTCAATGGCTACAGTTCCGTCTGGAATATGTATGTTTTCAGGCTTAATATCAATATGATTAAAAAGATGCTGATGCATAAAATAATGATAGCTCTGATTGTTCTCTTTAGTCATTGGATAATATTCATCCAGATTAAAAGTGATTACATTACTAAAACTAAGTCCCTCTTCTTTGTGCATTCTAACTAGTTCTTCATACACTTTAATTGGTGAAGAGCCAGTAGCCAAACCAAGAACACAAGATTTATTTTGCTTTTCTTTTGATTTAATCAATTCAGCAATTTCCTGCGCTACAATTACAGAAGCTACTGTCGAGTTTTTGAAAATTTCATTGTGAATTTTTTCAAATCTAGTTTCTTCAAATTTACCTGCGCTTTTATAGCTGATGTCTGGTTTAATTTCTAAAGCACTTTTCATTTTTATTCTGTTTTAATTCTAATTTATAAAGATATGCATTTTTTTAAATGGTGTAAACGCTCCGGAATGCATTTAGGTTGGACATTATTTTAGTCTTTTCATGTAAATATAGCTTTAACGTGATTTTAGAAAAAATAATTTATACCAACAGCACCTAATATTCAACCAACGACATTTTTTTATCAACAACGCGTTTTAAAAAACGACAAATGAAAGCGTTGATTTTTACTGATTTCAAATTATTGATTTTCGTAAATAAGTGTTTTTTTGCTATAAGATTGATTAAATTGCACTATCAAGATCACTAAAAACATTTAATATTTTTTTCTATTAAATTCTCTTGGAACATTCCATAGATACTTTTTAAATCTCTTTTAGAAAATGTTTGTGAACATGATGGCATAAATAATGGCAGATTAAAAATAAAGATTAATTGTTAAGTCACTAACGGAAGTACCATGAGTTTTGAAATTCTGAATAATTTTGTACTTTCACCACATACAAAAACAAAAAGGTATTGGTACAATAAACACTAAGAAGCGGTTGAAATTAATTTTCAAAAACCAATACACTTTCGAACATAAAGTAAAGTTAAATTATTATATCATCTCTTTACAAATACCTATTCCTTATGAAGATTAAATGTGTTTTAGTAGATGATGAACCATCAGCTATAAAAATCCTGCAGAATTATTTCACCAATTTTGCGGATTTTGAGATTATTGGCACTTTTAGCAATGCACTGGAAGCACTGGAGTTTATCAATAACAATAGCGTAGATGCCGTATTTCTCGATATCAATATGCCTATGATGACTGGTTTTGAATTGATCCGATTGATAGAGTATAAAACTAAAATTGTAATCACCACAGCCTTTAGAGAATTTGCTGCCGAAAGCTATGAATTAGATGTATTGGATTATTTACTAAAGCCAATCCCTTTACCCAGATTTATTAAATGCATCAATAGGATTTCAACAGAAATCAATTTAAAGAATAACACAAAAATTGAAGCGCATCGGATTGAACCTCATATTTTTATCAAAGTAGATAAGAAAATGATAAAAATAACAATCGAAGAAATTCTTTTTATTGAAGGAATGAAAGAATACATTAAGGTCGTGACGAGCGATAAAACTTATATTACACACAAATCATTAACTTCCTTATCAGACGAATTACCAGTGGATCGATTTGTAAGAATTCATAAATCGTTTATCATTGCAATAGACAAAATAAAATCTATAGAAGGAAACCGAATTCAAATAATTTCTTACACTTTGCCCATAGGACGAAATTACAGCAAAGATGTAAAAAGTAAAATTTTAGAATAGAAGTCATTTCAATATTTTACTTGAAAGCGTAAAAAAATAAAAAAAAAGCATCATTTTTTAATAAAACGTGATTATTCTATAATTTTAAGAATATTTATTCTAAATAATTTTTTTTTAATTTACTTAACAAATATATTTACCATCTTACTGCAAAAAAAAACAAAAAATTAAACTAAAAAACCAAAAAAAATTATGAATTCAGAACAGACGAAGTCGAATAATTCGGCTCTTTATACCTTAATTACAGTATTCTTCTTTTGGGGATTTATTGGAGCATCAAATGGTGTTTTCATCCCTTTTTGTAAAGCTAAATTTGGTTTAGACCAGTTCCAAAGCCAGCTTATCGATTTTGCTTTTTACGGGGCTTATTATATAGGAGCGTTACTGCTTTTCATTTTTAGTAGCTTAGCAAAAAATGATATTCTAAATGCTTGGGGTTTTAAAAAAGGAATTATCAACGGATTATTAGTAAGTACTTTTGGAGCTTTATTAATGATTTTGGCCGTATCTCAAGGAAGTTATTTATTCATTCTTGGTGCTTTATTCATAGTAGCTTTAGGTTTTTCTTTACAACAAACTTCCGCACAACCCTTTGCAGCTTCCTTAGGAGAAGCTCATACAGCATCAAACCGTTTAAACTTAGCTGGTGGAATCAATTCACTTGGAACCACAATAGGACCAATAGTTGTTTCTTTTGCCTTATTTGGAGTTATTTCCGGTGTCAGCATTGAAGAATTTGCTCAAAAAGAAGACTCATTAGATTCCATGAGAATACTTTATGTATTTGTTGGAGGTTTATTCTTATTGGCCGCCGCCTTATTCTATTTTTCAAAAAAATTACCATCCGGTAAAAGTGATTCTACTTTTGAACCTGCAAGCAAGGCAATGAAAACGCTTATAGCAATTACGGTAATTTTAGTAGCAATATTTGCTTATATATTCTCTCGATATGAAGATCAAGAGTTCATCACTCGTTTTATTGACAATAAAGAAAAGGATTATTTAGGTTTAGGATTGACAGTTGCAACATTATTAGTTGTGGTTATAGGGTTATTATTCGCTAATACCACAGCACAAAAAAATCCTGAAGGATGGGGAGCAATGAAATACCCACAATTAGTTTTGGGAATGTTAGCGCTCTTTACTTATGTAGGTGTCGAAGTAACCATTGGTAGTAATCTTGGATCATTATTAGAAACGGATACTTTTGGTAAAATTGCAGGTCCTGCATTAGCACCATATATGTCAATGTACTGGGGAAGTTTAATGATTGGTCGTTGGGCAGGAGCAATTTCAGTGTTTAATCCATCTTCTCAATTAAAGAAAATTTTACTTATCGTAATTCCTTACGTAGCTTTTGGAGTAGTATTAGCTGCTAATGCAATCTCTGGCCAAGATGTTACACCATTATACGGTTATGCATTCGTAATTTTGTTCCAAATCGCAGGTTTCTTTTTAGGAAAAGATCATCCATCAAGAACATTAATGATTTTTGGTTTAATGGGAATGACAGCAATGCTAATTGGTTTATTCACTACGGGAACAACAGCAATTTATGCTTTTATGAGTGGTGGTTTATTTTTAAGTATCATGTGGCCATCTATTTTCTCATTGGCAATCGCTGGTTTAGGAAAATACACTTCTCAAGGTTCTGCCTTTTTAGTAATGATGATTTTAGGAGGTGGAATTATCCCACCCTTACAAGGAAAAATATCCGACATTATTGGGATTCACGATTCTTATTTCATTCCTGTTTTATGTTTTGCTTTTATAGCATTCTATGGTTGGAAAGTGATTGCAATACTAGAAAAACAAGGAATTGGACACGAAATAGAAGTTGGTGGAGGACACTAATTTTCAAATAGAATAACAAACCAAAAAACCAAACCAACTAAAAAATCCCATCAACCTAGGTTGAAGGGATTTTTTTATTCAATTCATTGAGACTAAAAACCGCTCACTGAAAATTTCTTTTATTTGTTTCCTTTTTCGAAATCAGCAACAAACTGCGCTAATCCAATATCAGTTAAAGGATGCTTTAATAAACCGTAAATTGCAGAAAGTGGTCCAGTCATAACATCAGCACCAATTTTAGCACAGTTTACAATGTGCATTGTATGACGAACAGATGCAGCAAGAATTTGAGTTTCGTAACCGTAGTTGTCGTAAATCAATCTGATTTCTTCAATCAAAGCCAAACCATCAGTAGATACATCATCTAAACGACCAATAAACGGAGAAACATAAGTAGCGCCCGCTTTAGCAGCCAATAAAGCCTGTCCTGCAGAGAATACTAAAGTTACATTCGTTTTTATTCCTTTATCCGAGAAATATTTAGCAGCCATAACTCCTTCTTTAGTCATAGGCAATTTTACAACGATTTGATCGTGCAAATCAGCTAATTCTTCACCTTCTTTAATCATTCCGTCGTAATCCAAAGCATTCACTTCAGCACTTACATCACCATCAACTAGGTTACAAATATCTACATAATGCTTCAAAATACTGTTTTTTCCAGTAATTCCTTCTTTTGCCATCAATGATGGATTTGTAGTAACTCCATCCAAAACGCCTAATGCTTGTGCTTCCTTAATTTGAGCTAAATTAGCCGTGTCAATAAAAAATTTCATAGTATTTATATATTTAATTGTGTGTTTTTTTATTTGGGCGTGACCGCAAGGGTCAGGCTTTTCGCTATATCCTAGCTAAAAAGCGAGGGATGCCGCTACAATCCTTCACGCAAATTCGGTGCAAAATTACAACTTATAACGGTTCATTAGTATTTTTGTTTTTTGAATTATTAGAAATTTTCAATTCATCTCGAATTTCTTCTAAAATAGTTGTTAAATTTTGCTTATAATCTTCAGCATCGTTAATTCTATTACTGTAAGCTTTAACAATTCTACGAATAAGATACCAAAAAGAAATAACAATTAAAACTGTTATTATACCCGAAATAATTTCAGTGAATTTTCCCATAATTTTATAATTTATAATGGTTCATCAGCATTTTTTCATACACTTTATCTGGTAAAACTCTTTTCAGAACAATAGAGAACTTTTGCATAAAAGCTCCTACTTTATAATGAACTTGTGGTACTGGAGTTTTAATAATCTTATAAATCGCTTCGGCCATTTCATTTGGATTGCTGCCGCTATCCACATGTTCATCCATTGTTTTAAGGGTATTCCCATACGGAATTTCATAAGCAGAACCTTTAATTAAAGGAGCATGAAAACGTCCCGAAGCAATATTAGTCGCAAAATCTCCCGGAGCAACATTCGTAATATGGACTCCAAAAGACTTCACTTCCATTCGTAAAGCTTCTGTGATTATTGAAAGAGCTCCTTTTGAAGCCGAATAAATACTTCTGTAAGGCAAACCCATATATCCTGCAATAGATGTTACATTAATGATTAAACCCGATTTCTGCGAACGCATTTGTGGCAAAACCGCTTTCATAACTTCTATTGGTCCAAAGAAATTGGTCTCAAAATTATTTTTGATTTCATGCATTGGGATTTCTTCCAATGGTCCGGTAATTCCAACACCAGCATTATTTATTACAACATCCAGTCTTCCAGAAATCGCAATTACTTTGGCTACAGCCGCATGAATCGAATCCGTATCCCGAACATCTAAAGCTACCAAAGGAAAAACCGAATTCAAAACCCTTTCCGGATTTCTGCTGGTACCATAAACAACAAAACCTTTATGATGCAAAAATTCACCTATAGATTTCCCTATTCCCGATGAACCGCCTGTAATTAGAACTACTTTACTCATTGTTTTTTGTTTGAGGTTAAAAGTTACATATCCTTTAAAAAAGAATTTTATTAAGACTCTTCTCTTTTATGGAGTGGTCCAAAAATAAAAAAATCCTCCCGAAGGAAGACTACTTTTGTACGAAATAATTCAAAAAAAAATCTCCCGAAGTGGAAGATAAAAAAAAATGGCAAGCGACCTACATCGCATCGCTCAACCGCTTACCCTTGCTATGTTCCCATCCTGGGGGAGTCTGCAGGAGCAGATCGTGTAGGACTTGCCGGTGCAAATATACAATACTTTTTATATTTTTGCAATACCTTTGCACCTATAAAATAACGTTGTATATTGTCTTATTAAAATTTTAAACTATGAAAAATTATAACTTCCTATCTATCATTTTATTAGGAATTACGCTAGCAAGTTGCAGCGATACAAAAAAAGGAGAAAATTCTATATTTACTATCGATAATACTAATTTTAAGGCAAAATATCAGCCTCAAGAGTCACTTCAGATAGGTGTTTTAAACCCAAACAAGGAGACTATAGACAGTATTATCTACTATGTAAACGATAAAAAAATAGCTTCAAAAAAAGGGCTTGACAAATTGACTTTTGAATTAAAAGACCAAAAATTAGGCTACCAAAGCCTAAAAGCATTAGTTTATTTTGGAGGTGAGAACTCAGAAGCTACAGCTAGAGTAGAATTGGTTTCGAATGTGCAACCAAAATTATTGAAATACAAAATAGTAAATACATTTCCGCACGACACAACCTCTTTTACTGAAGGATTAGAATTTTATAAAGACACTTTATATGAAAGTACAGGACAAAATGGTGCTTCTCATTTTAGAAAATACGATTATAAAACGGGTAAAGTTTACAAACAGGTAGATCTCGAAAATAAATATTTTGGAGAGGGAATTACTTTTGTAAACGGAAAATTATTCCAATTGACTTGGCAAGAAAAAACAGGTTTTATCTATGATGCCAACACATTAAAACTGGAAAAAACCTTTACTTATGATAAAGATATTGAAGGTTGGGGAATGACAAATGACGGGAAATACATTTATCAAACAGACAAAACAGAGAAAATTTGGAAAATGGATCCAAGCACTCAAAAAATGATTGATTACGTTAATGTATATTCTGGAGAATCAAAAATTCCAAGCATAAACGAATTAGAATGGATTAATGGAAAAATTTATACCAATGTTTGGCAAAAAGATGCGATTGCAATCGTAAATCCTAACAATGGTGCGGTAGAAGGAATTTTAGACATGTCAGGTCTGAGAAAATTTGTAAAAAATAAAACTGCTGAAGTTTTAAATGGTATCGCTTACAATCCAAAAACCAAAACCATTTTTGTAACCGGTAAAAACTGGGACAAAATTTTTGAAATAACAGTTTCAGAATAATTTTATAAAAAATGACAACCTTAATCATCAATATCAAAGAATTACTTCAGGTTCGAGATTCCTCTATTTTGAAAGTATCCGGCGCTGAAATGGCAATTCTGCCAACAATAAAAAACGCCTATTTGATCATTCAAAATGGGCATATTTCTGATTTTGGTTCAATGGACGATTTACCAAACATAAATCCAGAAAAGTGTATTGACGCCGACGGAAAAATAGTTTTACCTTCCTGGTGCGACAGTCATACTCATATTGTTTATGCGGGTAATCGGGAGCAGGAATTTGTAGATCGAATAAATGGCTTGACATACGAGGAAATAGCCAATCGTGGCGGTGGGATCTTAAATTCTGCTGCGAAATTGAACGAAGCTACTGAAGAGGAAATTTTCGACCAATCAAAAAATCGTCTGGAAGAAGTGATTAGTTTGGGTACTGGAGCTGTCGAAATCAAATCAGGTTATGGATTAACAGTTGATGGAGAACTAAAAATGCTTCGTGTTATTCAACGTTTAGCACAAAATTATCCAATAACCATAAAAGCGACTTTTCTGGGTGCTCATGCATTCCCTCTAGTATACAAAGAGAACCACAAAGGTTATATTGATTTAATCATCAACGAAATGCTTCCTGAAATAGCGAAAAACAAACTGGCTGATTATATCGATGCCTTCTGTGAAACCGGTTATTTTACAGTTGAAGAAACAGAACAAATCATGAAAGCGGGAATTCGTTTTGGCTTAAAACCAAAAATCCATGTCAATCAATTCAACTCTATCGGAGGAATTCAAGCTGGAGTAAAATACAATGCACTTTCTGTAGATCATCTGGAAATTATGAAACCCGAAGATATTGAGGCATTAAAAAATACAGAGACCATGCCTGTTGCTTTGCCTTCGTGTTCCTATTTCTTGAGTATTCCTTATACTCCAGCACGTGAAATGATTGCCGCGGGCCTTCCATTAGCACTCGCAACAGATTACAATCCGGGTTCTACTCCATCAGGAAATATGAATTTTGTTGTCGCAACCGCCTGCATAAAAATGAAGATGACACCAGAGGAAGCTATAAATGCGGCGACACTTAACGGAGCTTATGCAATGGGAATTTCTGAAACGCACGGAAGCATAACCATTGGTAAAAAAGCCAATCTGATTATTACAAAACCTATTCCCTCCTATTATCAATTACCTTATGCTTTTGGCAGTAATCTAATTGATACTGTAATTCTAGAAGGAGAAATAATCGTATAAAAAAAGAGGAACCGAAGTTCCTCTTTTTTTATGCGAATCCTTTAAAATATTATTTTAAAGAAAAACTTGTTTTAGAAACTAATTGATCTTTATCAAAAATATTTACAAAATAAGTTCCTTTTGGAAAGTCTTTACCTCGTAAATTCTCTGTTACATCAACTGTTTTGTTTTCATAATTAACATTAGACATAAAACTATAAGTCAAAGTGTTATCACCAAAAGTTTCTGTTTTTTTATCTCCTAAAACATTGTTTTTACTGTCAATAACTTGAACATAATAAGATTTAGTCCCTGATTGTGCTACTTGATTTTCAGCAATAGTAAAACTTATTTTAAGAACATCCGCTCTACTTGCTTTGTCTGTAGCAACTTCTTTTCCAGAACTTTTTAGTTTATAAGCTGAACCTCTTGTATTCAAAACAGTTAATTTTGCTGCTTTTTCAACTACTTTAGATAATTCTTCATTTTGTCCAGCTAACGCTTCATTAGATTTTTTAGCTTCTCCTATTACAACTACTGCGCTATCACGTTGTGTTGTTAAGGTTGTATTTTGTTTTTTCAACCCTTCATTTTCAGCCATCAAAACTTTCATTTTTGATTGTAAAGCAACTGATTGCGTTTTGTATTTTGCTAATGAAGCCACATCTCCTTTTGATTTACTAAGATCATTCATCAAGTTTACCACTTTATCTCTCTCTTGAGTTAACTCATCAGACATTGAAGTGTTTTCTGAAATTGCAGCATCATAAGTAGATTTTAATTCCTGCAAATCTTTCATGACGGACTCTTTTTCAGTTAATGTTGTTTTTAATTCTGTCTTAACAACATCAGTATCAGAAGTCATTTTAAAAATATATACTAAACTTCCCACTAATAAAACTGCTAAAACTGCAATAACCGCTTTTAGACTTGAACTGCTTTTTTGATTTTCCATATTCTATTTAATTTATTTTTTACAAATTTAACAATATATAACTACCATATAACGTAAGTTAACACAATTATAGTATTTTTGGAAAAAACATTTTCTTAAAATGGAAAAGATTACCCCTTTTACAATCAATGACCTTGCTAAAGTTACCAACCACAGAAGTGGTGAAATAAAATTTGGTGAGAAAATGATAACAATACCAAAAGATAGCGATGCATTAGATTTTCTTAAAACGTCTGACGCTAAATATGTACTATTTGGAATCCCGGAAGATATTGGCATACGCGCTAATTTTGGGCGACCAGGAGCAGCATCTGCGTGGGAAAGTGCAATAAAAAGTATTGCTAATATTCAGCATAATCGGTTTTGCAAAGGCAATCAACTAATTGTTTTAGGCCAATTAGAGGTTAGCAAAGAAATGCAGGAAGTTGAAAATTTAGATTTTAATGACATTGACGATCGAGCTAAACTAAGTCAACTGGTAGAGCAAATAGATAAAGATGTATCTCATATAATTTTTAATATCGTAAAATTAGGAAAAACCCCAATAATCATTGGTGGTGGACACAATAATTCTTACGGAAATATTAAAGGGTCGGCTCTTGCCAAAGGTAAATCTGTAAATGCAATAAACTTTGATGCCCATTCCGATTTTAGAATTTTAGAAGGACGTCACAGTGGTAATGGCTTTTCCTACGCTTACGAAGAAGGTTTTCTTAAAAAATATTTTATTTTTGGTTTACACGAAAACTACACCTCAAAAAGCGTTCTTGATATAATTAAAAAAATTGAAGATCGGGTGCGCTACAATACGTATGACAGCATCAACATTAGAAGAGAAAAAGAGTTTAATCAAGAAATGGAACAAGCTTTAGAATTCATAAATGATGACTTCTATGGTATCGAAATTGACTTGGATGCTATTCCCAACATAGCTTGCAGCGCAATGACGATGAGCGGTTTCTCTGTTGAACAACTGCGACAATTCATTTCCTTTTTTGCAAAATATAAAAATGCTACTTATTTACATATTTGTGAAGGTGCACCGGATCTGGGAGAAGATAAAAACAATCATTTAATTGGAAAACTTATTGGTTATCTCGTTACTGATTTTATCAAATCGAACCAACAAATCTCATAACTGTTTATACTATAAATTGCTTAAACGCATAACCCATTTACCTAATCCATAAATAACACTATCTTTGCAGCACTATCTATGTACCTAATACAAGATATTTAATATTAAAAATATGTTATTCGAAGATTTTTCACTTTCAAAAAGTATACAAAGGGCCGTATTTGAACAAGGCTATTTAGAAGCAACACCAATACAAGAACAAGCAATTCCAATCATTTTATCAGGCAGAGATATGATTGGTTGCGCACAAACCGGTACTGGAAAAACTGCCGCTTTTGCAATACCTATAATTCACCAGTTGCATAGAATAGTAGGCTCATCTAAAAAAGCAAGCCCAATTCGTGCCTTAATTATTACGCCTACAAGAGAACTAGCTGTACAAATTGGCCAAAACTTTGACCAATACGGAAAATATACAAACTTAGTCCAACTTACCATTTTTGGAGGAGTTTCCCAAGTACCTCAAGTAGAAATGCTTAAAAAAGGTATTGATGTTTTGATTGCCACTCCGGGACGTTTACTAGATTTAGTAAAACAAGGTTTTATAGATTTAGATCATTTACATACTTTGGTTCTTGATGAGGCAGATCAAATGCTTGATATGGGATTTGTAAATGATGTCAAAAAAATTGTAAAATTGACACCTAATAATAGACAAACACTCTTTTTTTCTGCAACAATGCCAATTGCCATCAGAGAATTAGCCGAAATGTTTCTTAAAGATCCTGTAACTGTTACCGTTTCTCCTGTTTCTTCTACAGCTGAAAATGTCGAGCAAAGAGTTTATTTTGTAGAAAAAACAGAAAAAAGAAATTTATTATATCATTTAATCAAAAATGAAAATCTATCTGATGTATTGGTTTTTTCAAGAACCAAACATGGGGCAGATAATGTTGTCAAAGCGCTTCGAAAAAATAACATTGCTGCTGAAGCCATTCATGGTGACAAATCTCAAAACGCAAGACAATGTGTTTTAGATGCTTTCAAAAATAAAGAAATTGGTGTTTTAGTTGCAACTGATATTGCCGCCAGAGGAATTGATATTGATCAATTACCTTTTGTCATCAATTTTGATTTACCAAATATTCCTGAAACTTACGTCCATAGAATTGGTAGAACAGGTCGTGCTGGAAATGGTGGAGTAGCAATTTCTTTTTGCAGTAAAGACGAGCATACTTATTGGAAAGACATTCAAAGACTGACAAAGACCGATGTAAAAATAGTAAGTGATCATCCTTATCCATGGCATTCAGGAAGTCCTGAGACAGCTCCTGGAGCAAAGCAAAACAACTCTAATCGCAGTGGAGGAGCTCACAAGTCAAGAAAATCTGATGTTTCAAAACAGAATAAAAAACGCTGGTATTAATCTATTCTTAGTTTAAATTTAGACCTTTACGAAATGCCATAAAATAAGAAATAGAGTATTTATTTTATTCAAACAATTAAAAATCGTTAAATCATTGGAACTATTAAATTTTCCATTTTGATTTAACGATTTTTATATTTTAAAGGAAATTAAAAATTTCCCTGAAATAATTAATTGGAAATAAAATCTATAATTCCACCTTTCTTAAGTTTTTAGAACTAAGATTATCAATACATTTAAACAATGTATTTGAATCAAAAGGTTTTACTATAATGTCATTTATTCCTGCTGAAAGAGCTTCCTCCGTTATTTCTTCTTTATCAAAAGCAGTTAGTGCAACAATTGGTGTTTTTATACCAATATCCCGAATTCTTTTTGAGGTCTCAAACCCGTTCATTAATGGCATATTAATATCCATAAATATAATATCAAATTCTTCTTCTTCCAGTAGTTTTAAAGCCTGAAATCCGTCATCTACAATGCTACAGGTGTAGTTGTTTTTTTTGAGTATTTTTTCAGTTACAATTTGGTTAATTCTATTGTCTTCTACAACTAAAACCTTCAACAATTTGTTTAACGATAAATCAACTTGAATGTTATTTATTATTTCGTTGCTTTTATTAGTATCCGATTCAAAGGCTATCGTGAAGGCAAACTCGGTTCCAACACCAACGCTACTTTCTAAAGAAATATCGCTTCCAAACAATTTAAGGAGACGTTTGACTATAGACAAACCTAAACCAGTTCCTTGATAATCGTCTTCTTTTCTTCCGACCTGCACAAATTTTTCAAATATCTTATCTTGATCCTCCATGGCTATACCTACTCCATTATCCTTGATCTTGAATTCAATAAAATGAAATTTATTTGTTATTTTTAATAAATTCACCGCAATTAATACTTCTCCATTAGTGGTGAATTTCAAAGCATTGCTTACAATATTTATAAGAATTTGGGAGAGTCTTAATTTATCACCAATTAAATTCTCAGGAATTGTTGACCCAATCTTCAAAACAATTGTATTGTTATTATTTTTTGCTAAAAACAAAAGGGAGTTTTTAATCATATTTAATTCATCCGAAATATTGAATGTTAAATTTTCAAGTACAACTCTATTCTCCTCTATTTTATTAATTTGGAGGACGTCATTAACCAACGACAATAAGTACCTCGCTGAAAATTTTAAAGATTTTAAATGTGGACTATCAGCTAATTCTTTATGCTCATCTAAAAGCATATTAGTAATTCCAATAACACCATACAAAGGCGTTCTCAGTTCATGAGTTATTGTTGAGACAAATTGTGATTTTAATAATGATGCTTCTTCTGCTTTATTTTTTGCAAGAATTAATTTGTCATTAGTAAATGAAAGCTCAGTGTTTATTTTTTTCTTAAAATTATTATTTTTAAACAGTGTATAAATGAGTAATAATAAAACACTTAAAACAATAATAAATAAAAGAACAATAATTTTGGATTTCCTTAGACTTTGAGATTGCAATTCTTTTTCAATTTCAATTTTTTCTATCTCTCTTTTATACTCATCCAGCTCAAGATTAATTCCGGCCATTTTCGCCTTCTCATTCATCTTTTTATTAAAAAGATCAATCGTTAATTTATCGTAAAGGACTAAGTTTTCGTACGCTTTTTTATAGTTCCCGTTTTTGAATAAATACTTAGAATATTCTTGATGAGTATAAGACAAATCTAATTTTTCATTTCCTTCATTTCCTAGTTTAATTCCTTTTAAAAAAGAATCGGTGGCCCTTTTATCATCGTCTTTAAATCCATAATACATGCCATTAAGCATATTTAGGGCTACAATAGTAGTTTGATCTCCAAATTTTTTATGGTAGGCATTAACGAACTTCAAATACGGGAAACCATCATCGTAAAAACCAAGATCAAAAAAAGCCCATGCTATATTGAGTTTAGTTAAAACTATTTTGCTTGTATCCGCTATCTTATAACAATTCTCTAAGGATGTTTTGTAGTAAGTAATTCCTTTTTTATATTGCTTTTTTTCAAAACAATATATATTTCCTAAATTATTATTAATAATATATTTAATAGTATCATTATTGGTGTTGTTAACGTAAGAAATCGCTTTTTTGTAAAAAAAAAGAGCTTTGTCAAATTCTGATAATTCCTCGAAATTTGCACCGATGGTTTTGTAACACTTTGCGATAAGGTTATCATCCTTGGCTTTAATTGCATGGCGCAAGGCAAGTCTCGCAGTCACTAATGATTTTTCAAAATTAGAATTATAATAATAAATAGCTGCTTGTTTGGTTAATATAGCAATTTCTTTATTGGAGGGTGGTTTAGTTAATGAATAACAATTTACGCTAAACAAGCTAAGTATTGTAAGAAGTAATAAAAATCTCATTTGCTGCATAGATAATTTTTTATTTAACTCAAATGTACAATATATTAATAAAAAGACAATTTTATTTGTAAATATATTCCTAAGTATATCTTATAATACGCCTAAAATTAGCACAATATTAAATTAAGCCTTTTACTACTTCACTCGGTTTTTTTAAGGTATGTAAAGACATAATTAAAAAATTATGAGCAAAAAAAACCCATTTGAAAAACAAATGGGTTATATGAGACTATTATTTTATTTTCAAATTGTATCAGTTGGTACCGTTTCAATTTCATCTCCCGCTTCCCATTGGCCTACAACTGAAGTGGCTAATGCATTTCCTAAAACATTAGTTGCACTACGAAACATATCACAAAAATGATCTATTGGTAAAATAAGTGCAATTCCTTCTATTGGAATTTTAAACATACCACAAGTAGCGGCAACAACAACTAAACTAGCTCTTGGTACACCGGCAATACCCTTACTGGTAAGCATTAATACTAGCAACATGGTCATTTGTGTCCCTAAATCTAAATCAATTCCGTAGGCTTGTGCAATAAAAATACTGGCAAATGTCATATACATCATACTACCATCTAAATTGAAAGAATAACCCAGAGGCAACATAAAAGAAACGATACGATCTTTAACCCCAAAACGTTCCAATTCTTCTGTAAGCTTTGGAAAAACAGCTTCGCTACTAGTTGTACCAAAGGCTATGATTAAAGGACTTACAATACGCTTAAGCAATAAACTCATTCTGCTTTTAAGGAAAATATACCCTACAAGTATTAAAACAACCCATAAAGACGATATTCCAATTAAGAAAGATCCAAAGAATTTAAAATAAGTAATTGCTAATTCCTGAAAATCTCGTACTGCAAATACGCCCGCAATAGCACCAAAAACACCTATTGGAGCAAACTTCATTACATAGTTTACCATTTTTAAAACAATGTGCGAGGTTTTATCCAAACCATTTATAACTGGCTTTACATAATCTCCTAATGCAGCTGCAGCCAAACCAAAGAAAATAGAAAAAATTACAATCTGTAAAATTTCATTGGTTGCCATTGCTTCAAAAATACTTTTAGGTACAATATGTTCAATAAAATTTTCGAAGGTCAAACTTTGTGTTTTAGCGGTAACTTCGGAAGCTGAGGCTAAATCAACATTCGATAAATTAAGTCCAACTCCTGGTTTTAATATATTCACAAAAAACATTCCCAATAACAAAGAAATGAATGAAGCTGTAAAGAACCATCCTAATGCTTTACCTCCAATTCTTCCTACCGCTTTAATATCCCCTAATTTTGCTATTCCAACAACCAATGTCGTAAAAACTAATGGAGATATAATCATTTGAACCAATCGAATAAAAACGGTCGCCAACATCTTTATTTTGCCACTAAAGGATTGGGCTGTGTCGGCATCAGTTGAATTATGAATAATAATTCCTAGAACAGCCCCGAAAAGCATTGCTATTAGAATTTGACCTGTTAAGCCTTTAAAAAATGATGGTTTCTTAGTTGTAGTTGTATTCATTAATGTAACAAATTGATTTCAAGGTTATGGTTCAGGATTTAGCTCGTCAAAATCCTGAGTATGCAATGCTATTTTAAATAGGTTTTGTTTATTAAATAAAAATCTGCAAGAACAATCGCTGCCATGGCTTCAACAATAGGAACAGCACGAGGAACAACACAAGGGTCATGACGTCCTTTACCAGTCATTTCAGTAATATTACCTTGATTATCCAATGATTCTTGTTTTTGCATTATCGTTGCAACAGGTTTGAAAGCGACACGGAAATAAATATCCATTCCGTTACTGATACCGCCTTGAATTCCACCTGAAAGGTTAGTTTTAGTGGTTCCGTCAGGATTATACAAATCGTTGTGCTCGCTACCTTTCATTTTAACACCTTCAAATCCGCTTCCGAACTCAAATCCTTTTACGGCATTTATAGAAAGCATGGCTTTACCCAATTCAGCATGAAGTTTATCAAAAACAGGTTCTCCTAAACCAATAGGCACATTCTGAATTACACAAGATACGGTTCCTCCCACAGTATCGCCCTGTTTACGTATGTCACGAATATAATCTTCCATTTCAATCGCCATGGCTTCGTCTGGACAACGCACCGGATTACTCTCTGTTTTAGAAAAATCCAATTCTTGGTATGGTTTTTCTAAAAAAATAGGTCCTACCGATGAGACATAAGCATTTATTTTAATTTCAGGCAACATTTGTTTTGCTACTGCGCCCGCAACTACTCTGCTGGCTGTTTCACGAGCAGAACTGCGTCCTCCACCGCGATAATCACGAACACCGTATTTTTTTTCATACACATAATCGGCATGACTTGGTCTGTAATTATCTTTTATATGAGAGTAATCGTCTGATTTTTGATTGGTATTAGGAATAATGAAACCAATAGGTGTTCCAGTTGTTTTCCCTTCAAAAATTCCTGACAAAAATTGCACATCATCCGGTTCTTTTCTTTGGGTAACTATCGCTGACTGACCAGGCTTACGTCTTGACATTTCAAGTTGAATTGCTTCTAAATCAATTGTGATTCCTGAAGGACAACCATCTATTATTCCGCCTAAAGCTTCTCCGTGTGATTCTCCAAAAGTTGTTAATCTAAATAGGGTTCCATAGCTATTTCCTGCCATTGTAGTAAGTTTTGAACAAATGTATGATTTTAGTTTAAAGTTCAAAAGTTTATCCCGAGATTTCAGAATAAACTTTTAAGAAATCTTTAAGAATTATTCACTTTAAATTAATCCCAGCTCCTTTTCTTAACCTTTAATTAAATTTCAATTAATACCAAGGTCCTTAATTTGTTAAAATTCAAAAAAGAATCAATTGAAAAAAAGAAAAGTTGAAGTAGTTGTGATTTCTGATGTACATCTAGGAACTTATGGAAGTCATGCTAAAGAGCTTTATAATTACCTATCCACTATAAAGCCCAAAATTTTGGTATTAAACGGAGACATTATAGATATATGGCAATTTAGAAAATCCTATTTTCCAAAAGCCCATTTAAAAATTATTCAAAAAATTATAAGTCTGGCAACGAAGGGAACCAAGGTCTATTATATAACAGGGAATCACGACGAAATGCTACGGAAATTTAGCGATATGAACATGGGTAATCTTACTCTGACAGATAAATTGATACTTGATTTAGACGACAAAAAAGCTTGGATTTTTCATGGAGATGTTTTTGACACTTCCGTTCAACACTCTAAATGGATTGCAAAACTAGGTGGTTTAGGATATGATTATTTGATTCTCTTGAATCGACTTGTAAATTGGTGTTTATTAAAAATAGGAAAAGAACCTTATTCCTTTTCTAAAAAAATAAAGGCAAGCGTAAAAAAAGCGGTAAAACACATTTCTGATTTTGAAAAAACAGCTACTGAATTGGCCATTGAAAAAAAATACGATTATGTTATTTGTGGTCATATTCATGAGCCCAAAATGGTGCTAAAAGAAAATAAGAATGGTTCTACTATGTATTTGAATTCAGGGGATTGGGTAGAAAATTTAACAGCCTTAGAATACAACAAAAAACGATGGAAATTATATCGTTACGCTGAAGCTAACTACCCAATAGAAGAAAACCTCCTAGAAATGGAAGACATTTTAAGCAATGAACTAATAGCATCAATACTATTTCCTAAGTAAAATCTTTTTATTAAGTTTCCGTTATTAAAAACTTAAAAATGATGAAAAGTGGGAATTATATAACAATTAACAAAAATTTTGTAAATTGATTAATCGACTTTCAATCTATCTTTGTACAACAAAAAATCACTTATGAAAAAAATTATTTTATCAGTTATAATGCTAGTTGGATTAGCATTTACTGCACAGGCTCAGGATATTTCGAAAAACGCATTAGGTCTACGTTTAGGAGGCAATAATGGTTTTGGTGGAGAACTTTCTTATCAAAGAGGGTTGTCTAAAAACAACAGACTTGAATTAGATTTAGGTTGGAGAAACAGAAATAACTATAACAATAATGGTTATGATGACAATGCAATCAAATTAGCAGCATTATACCAATGGGTTTGGAACATCGATGGTGGTTTCAACTGGTATGCAGGTGTTGGTGGTGGTTTAGGTAGCTACAGCTATGATGATAACAACAACAATCACTATAATGACACTTTTGCATTTGCAGCTGGAGATATAGGTATTGAATATAATTTTGACATTCCATTATTGATCTCTTTGGATTTCAGACCAGAATTTGGTGGAAACGGTTATTATGAAAACAATTATGGTTCTGATATTGCTTTAGGTTTAAGATACCAATTCTAATAATTAGAAAATATATTTTAAAAGAGAGCTCCAAATGGAGCTCTCTTTTTTTATGAGTAGAATTATCCCAATAAATGTTAATTAAAATTTATTGGCATAGTTCTTGGATTTACAAAAAAAGTATTAACGCCAAGAGTTAATATTAAATGATTACTAATTAAATATTTGAAAAGATGAAAACATTAAAACTACTCGCCTTAGGAATAATCCTTTTTGCCTCAAGTGCCATACATGCACAAGTCTCAGTGAGTTTGAATATAGGAACAGCTCCTGCATGGGGTCCCGTAGGATACTCTGAAGTAGACTATTATTATTTGCCTGATGTTGAAGCCTACTATGATATCAGAGCTACACAATTTATTTATTTCAATGGTGGAAGATGGACAAGATCTAGATATTTACCAGGACAATATAGAAATTATGATTTGTATAGTGGATACAAAGTTGTGTTGAATGATTATCACGGGTCAAGACCTTATAGTAACTACCGAAATGATAGAGTGAAATATTATAGAGGATATCATGGTAGACCACAAAGAAATATAGGGTATCGTAACAATGATCGTAGAGAATATGAAAATCGCGGTAACTACGGAAATCAAAGACACGACAATCGTGAATATGAAGGACGCCAGAATCATGGAAATGAAGGACGCGGAAACAACGGTCACGGAAATAAACATGGACGTGGCCATGATAAAGACTAATTAATTACTGATTAAAGAAATGATAAAAAGAGAGAACCTTGATTGGTTCTCTCTTTTTTGTTGTATACCTTTTCTTTTTTTAAAGAAAATCAAAAACATTTCAAAAAAAATTTAATTAATTCCTACATTTGAAGCTATTGCAAATAAATTCTAGAAAATGCAAAATAAATATATACAGACCTTTATACTTTTCCTTTTTTGTTTTCAAATAGCAATCGCGCAACAGCCTCAGAAACTAAATTCGGTAGAAATTTATAACCAGATTCAAAAGCTTAATTTTTTAGGATCGGTACTTTATGTAGCTGCACATCCTGATGATGAAAATACCCGATTAATTTCTTATTTGTCAAACGAGAAGAAAGCAAGAACCGGTTACTTATCTCTAACACGTGGCGACGGCGGCCAAAATTTAATAGGCCCTCAGTTGCGAGAATTATTAGGAGTAATACGCACACAGGAACTTATTGAGGCCAGAAAAATAGATGGCGGCGAACAGTTTTTTTCACGTGCCAATGATTTTGGGTTTTCTAAAAATCCTCGGGAAACATTAGAAATTTGGGACAAACAAAAAGTACTTTCTGATATTGTATGGGCAATTAGAAAATTTCAGCCTGATGTAATTATCAATCGATTTGACCATCGTTCATCGGGAACGACACATGGTCATCATACAGCATCAGCACTATTAAGTGTAGAAAGTTTTAATTTAGCGAACAATCCAAGCATTTTTCCGGAACAATTAAAATTAGTGGAGCCATGGCAACCTAAACGCCAGTTTTTCAATACATCATGGTGGTTTTATGGAAGTAAAGAAAAATTTGATGCAGCAGATAAATCTAATTTAATAGAAATGAAAACCGGCATTTATTATCCCACCATCGGTAAATCAAATCAGGAAATTGCCGCACTAAGCAGAAGCAGACACCAGTCTCAAGGTTTTGGAAGTACAGGAACCCGAGGGGAAGACATAGAATATCTTGAGTTTATAAATGGTACTGCATTGCAAAACAAGAATTCACTTTTTGAAGGGATTGATACCAGTTGGAACCGTGTAAAAGGCGGAAAACCTGTCGGAGAATTATTGACAGCCATCGCTTCTCAATTTGATTATAACAACCCTTCGGCCAGCATTCCACATTTGGCGAAAGCCTATACCATGATGCAATCTTTAGAAGACAAACATTGGGCAACTATAAAATCTTCGGCAATAAAAGAAATTATTGCCTCTTGTTCCGGTTTGTATCTAGAAGCAGTAGCTCAAAATCAGGAAACTACTCCCGGAAGTACTATAAAACTAAAACTTGAAGCCATAAACAGAAGTTTAATTCCAATGCAATTAATGAGTGTAACCACTTTGCCGGAACAAAAAAATATTTCTCAGAACATAGCATTAAGCAATAACATTTTAAAAAACATTAATATCGATTTACAATTACCTATTTTCATTGACTATACACAACCATATTGGTTAAAAGAAAATGGAACAGTGGGAATGTACACCGTTACTGAACAAAAAAATATAGGAATTCCTGATATAATTAGAGAAGTAAAAGTGGTTTTTAATGTCTTAATTAATGACATAGAAATTCCTTTTGAAAGAACGGTTGTTTATAAATACAATGATGATGTAAAAGGCGAAATGTATAATTATTTAGATATCGTTCCTGAAGTAACAACAAGTATTCTTGATAAAGTTTCTCTTTTTAAAAACGGGAAAAATAAAGAAATAGCCGTAAAAATAAAATCTGGAAAAGATGCTGTAAAAGGAGATTTAATATTGGAATTACCTAATAACTGGATTGTTTCACCAAAAGTAATTCCTTTTAGTTTAGAAAAAAAAGGAACAGAACAAATCGTTTATTTTCAAGTAACACCACCTAATCAAATCCATGAAGCAATAGCCAAAAGTATTGCCGTTGTTGATAATAAACGATACGATAAAGATCAAATAAGTATTGATTATAGTCACATTACAAAACAACAAGTTTTGAAACCCGCTGAAGCAAAATTTATCAAATTAGATTTAAAAACTAATGAAGAAAAAATTGGTTACATAATGGGAGCTGGAGATGAAGTTCCTAAGAGTTTATCACAAATGGGGTATAAAGTAACACTTCTTAAACCCGAGGAAATAACTCCCGCAAAACTAGCCAATCTTGATGTTATAATGACCGGAGTTAGAGCCTACAATACCGTGCAAGAATTAGCTAATAAACAATCTATACTTTTTGATTTTATCAAAGAAGGAAAAACAATGATTGTACAATACAACAATCCTAATGATCTTGTAACTAAAAACATAGCACCTAATACCCTGAAAATTTCTGGTGACAGAGTAACCGAGGAAAATGCAGAAGTTCGTTTCTTAGCGCCTAATCATCCTATACTGAATTTCCCAAATAAAATCACAGCTAAGGATTTTGAAGGCTGGAAACAAGAACAAGGATTGTATTATCCAAATGAATTTGATAAAGCCTTCACTCCTATTTTATCATCGAATGACAAAGGAGAAACTCCTAAAAATGGCGCCTTATTAGTCGCTCCTTATGGAAAAGGATATTATATTTATACCGGTTTAAGTCTTTTCAGAGAATTACCGGAAGGTGTATCAGGCGCTTTTAGATTATTATCCAACATGATTTCATTGAAAGCAAACGTGAAAATTCCTGCTCAAAGTATTAAGCCTTAATATCTTCAAAAATGGAAACAAAAAAAATAAAAACTTGGAAAAAAAACTACACCTGGGTTCTTGTAGTCAACGCCATCTATATTTTGATTTTTTATCTAATAATGCACTTATACTCATAACTTATGCAACTATTTGATTGGATTGTTCTAATAGTCACACTACTTTTTATTGTTATTTATGGCGCTTGGAAAACCAAAGGAAGTAAAAATGTAGAAGATTTTATTCTTGGCAGCAACGAGACGCCTTGGCATGTAGTGGGGCTTTCAGTTATGGCAACCCAAGCCAGTGCCATTACGTTTCTATCTACACCCGGGCAAGCCTATCATGATGGAATGGGGTTTGTACAATTCTATTTTGGACTCCCTATTGCCATGGTCGTTATTTGTGTCACTTTCATACCAATCTATCATAAATTAAAAGTATACACTGCTTACGAGTACCTTGAAAAAAGGTTTGATCTTAAGACTCGTTCTCTTGCTGCTCTTCTTTTCCTGTTTCAACGAGGATTAGGAACTGGGTTAACCATTTATGCACCTGCTATCATTTTATCGGCATTATTGGGTTGGAATCTTACCATTATGAATATTATTATTGGTGTTTTAGTAATCATATATACCTTCTCTGGCGGGACAAAAGCGGTAAACGTAACGCAGAAACAGCAAATGTTTGTAATCATGTCCGGAATGTTTATCACCTTTTTTCTGATTTTA
Source organism: Flavobacterium xinjiangense (assembly GCF_900142885.1). Classification (GTDB taxonomy): domain Bacteria; phylum Bacteroidota; class Bacteroidia; order Flavobacteriales; family Flavobacteriaceae; genus Flavobacterium; species Flavobacterium xinjiangense. The sequence continues at coordinate 56,269 of NZ_FRCL01000003.1, forward strand.
CATTATTTGCCAAATGATATGACTTTTACCAATGCTTTGCATATTGCCGGCGCAAATGACAAAATGAATATTGTTAGCTTTTCAATAGATCCCGAGGAAAAATATACTTTTTGGAGTGGTATTACAGGCGGTTTTTTTCTGGCGTTAGCTTATTTTGGGACTGATCAATCTCAGGTTGGACGTTATTTATCAGGAAAATCGGTAAGGGAAAGCCAAATGGGATTGATCATGAATGGTCTTTTAAAAGTTCCTATGCAATTCTTTATTTTACTTACCGGGGTAATGGTTTTTGTCTTCTTCCAATTCAATCCAGTTCCATTAAATTTTAATCCAAATAATAAAATTATAGTTGAAAAATCGGCTTTTAAAGGAGAATATCACGCATTGGAAAAAAAATTGGATGATTTATCCGAAGACAAAAAAGTGATTAATCTACTCTATATCGAGCAGTTAAATCAAGATTATGACAATCCAATTCTTCGAAAAGAATTAATAACTTTATCCAATAAGGAAAAAGATTTAAGAGATCGAGCTAAAGAAATTATTCTAAAAGCCGATAGTGGCAGCGAAACTAACGACAAGGATTATGTTTTTTTTCACTTTATCCTGCATTACTTACCTAAAGGCCTTATTGGTTTATTACTGGCAGTTATTATTTCCGCAGCCATGTCTTCAACAGCTTCTGGACTGAATGCACTGGCGTCAACCACAGCAATTGACATTTACAAACGCAATCTAAAAGAAGAAAAATCAGAAAGGCATTATTTGAATGCCACTAAGTTTTTTACGCTGCTTTGGGGAATTGTCGCTATTCTTTTTGCTTGTATTGGTACTTTATTTGAAAATCTGATTCAATTAGTAAATATAATCGGATCTATTTTTTACGGAACAGTTCTTGGAATTTTTCTGGTAGGATTTTATGTTAAACAGGTAAAGTCTCAAGCTATATTTTATAGCGCCGTATTTAGCCAAATTACAATTTTTGTTATATACTATTATGCGATTTATATTTACCCAAGCGGTGAAGAAAAACTGGGTTATCTCTGGTTGAATTTTATTGGAGCAATGTTATCAATTATAATTTCGTCAATATTACAAACGACTATTTTTAGAAAGGAAAAAGCAGTCGCTTAGCAGTACAAACTTTTAAATCAATTAATCATTTACAATAGAAAATCCCGTCTTGGAATTAACAAGACGGGATTTTCTATTAAGTTTAAAAAACAAAGTATTAATTCTTACTCCATTCTGCTATGCTTTCTTTATTCATTTTTACGTAGTCTTGGTTTTTTGCTTTTTCAGCTGCAGCCAATGAAATTTTAGCAGTTTCAATAGCTCCTTTTTTATCACCAAGTTTTGCTTGTATCAATGATTTTAAACGGTAGTAAAAAAATGGTTTGTCCTGATTCATATCTAACGCTTTATTCACATAAACTAATGCTTTAGCATTATCGCCATTTGATTGATATAAAAATTGTGCCGCAGAAAAATAATCACCTGCAGTTGGACCTGCTAATGCTTTTTCTATACTTGCCATTGCCGTTTTTTGAGTAGGTACATCAAATTTTAAAGCTACATAAGAACTTTCCCAATACATTTCTAAGTAGGCAAAATTATTATCTAAATTACTTATTCCGATGGTAAAAGTTTCAACTGGTTTTGGCAAAGTCTCTTCCTTTACAGTTGTTCTTAATACGACATTAGCTTCGTTCCAAACTTCTGGATTTCCCCAATTATCAGTCGTAGAATAAAATATTATTTCCCAGCTTTCTATTTTAGGTACAGTGTACAAAGCATACTTACCTTTTTTGAGAGTCTTACCATCAATAACTACATCATCACTAAATGATATTGTTGTATTTTCATTAGCTCCCGTTCTCCATACTTTTCCAAAAGGGATTAAATTACCAAAAACAGCTCTTCCTCTGGCACTTGGTCTGGAATAATTAATTTCAACTTGGGTTAAACCAACGGTTTGATTGATTATCGCTCTAGGACTGGCTTGCGGTGTTTTAACTTGTGCTTCAATGGTGAAATTTGCAATAATGATAGCAAATGCAATTAGAATGTTTTTCATAGTGTCTATTTTTATGTTTTCCAAATTTACAAATTCAGGTATTCTAAAATGTTAATTATTCCTTAATTTGGAATCCATTTTTTTTACTTCCTCGAAATCCAATTCATTGAAATGATTAATTATAATATCTGCTTCCGATAAATCTTGATCTTTTGAATGAATGCTATTATAACCTACACACAAAATTCCAGCAGCTTTTGACGCTCTGACCCCGTTAGTACTATCTTCAATTACAATACAATTTTCTTTAGGAGCAACTGATAAACTCGCCGCATGTTCAAAAATCGCGGGATGAGGTTTTGATTTAGGAAAATCTTCTCCACTAACCACATGGGTAAAATATTGATGCAACCCAAAGCGCTTAAAAACACGCTCGATAGTAACTTTTGAGGCCGAAGAAGCCAATATCAATTGCATTCCGTTTTCGTGTAAATCTTTGATTAATTTCCCAACGCCCTCCAGCAATTCTAAATCTTCTTTACTGTCAAAAGCATCATTAAAAATGTTTCTTTTTCTTTGAATTAAATCCTCAACATTATGATTCAATTGAAAAGCTTCTTTCAAAGTCTGGAATGTATTTCTTGTGGAAAAACCAGTAAATGAGGTATACATTTCTTCAGTAACAGCAATATTTAATTCTTCAAATTGTTTGAAATAAGCATAACGGTGTACTGGTTCTGTGTCGACAATTACGCCATCCATGTCAAAAATTACTGTTTGTATCATTTTATTTTTAGATTATTAGACCTTTTAGATTTCTTAGATTTTTAGAACTGAATTCTGACAACTATTTCTTAAGCAAATACCGAATCGCCGTTTCCGCAGCATACAAACCAAATAATCCTGGCATATAACTATTCGTTCCGTAAAATGATTTTTTAAAATTGGAACCATCCGTCATTTTTAAACTGGATTCGTCTTGAATTTCAGAAGAAAAAACGACTTTCAATTTGTCAATTTTAAATTCTTTTAATCGTCTTCGGATGGTTTTTGCAAAGAAACAATTGACAGTATTTGTAATATCAGTCACTTTCACTTTAGAAGCTTCCATTTTTCCGCCAGCACCCATACTGCTTATAATTTTTACTCTTTTCCTTTTGGCTGCAATAATCAAATTCAGTTTTGGAGTTACGCTGTCAATGCAATCCAAAACATAATCAAATTCATCCGAAACAATCTCGAAAGCACGCTCAGGCGAAAGAAATTCCTGCACACGGGTCAATTTCAATTCAGGATTAATATCCATTAGTCGATCGCCCACAATAGTAACTTTGGGCTGTCCCACAGAAGAATGCAAAGCGGGTAACTGTCTGTTTATATTGGTAATATCAACTACATCTCCATCTACAATTGTCATTTTTCCCACTCCTGCTCTCGCCAAAAATTCGGCAGCAAAAGATCCCACACCACCAAGTCCTACGACTAGTACATTTGCATTTTGTAATTTATTTAAACCTTCTTTTTTAAATAAAAGTTCGGCTCTTTCCGTCCACTCTGCCATAATAAAAGTTTATTCGTTAATTTGGTTATCTGTTTATTTGTTTAAAAATAGTATCAAAATTACTATTCACCAATTCCTGTATTTCTTCTACCGAAACTCCTTTGTATTTTGCTGCCAAAGCATAAACGGTAGCCAAACTTTCTACAGCAGTATCCGTTTCCAAGAAAAATCGATCATTCGGCATACTTTTAAAAACGGTTTCCAGCTCGGGATTTAACAATAAATATTTCCCAAACGAAATATAAAATCCGTTTTCCAATAACTGTTTCGCTAACTGTTCACTTTTGGAAAACCCATGAATTAATATTGGAACCGTAATATTTAATTTTTGTATAGTTTCAATTAATTCCTGAAAAGCCGCAACACAATGAATCACAACTGGTTTTTGATATTTCTGTGCCAAAAGCAATTGCTTTTCGAAAACCAACTGCTGTAAATCCATTGGAACTTCAATGCGCTTATCAAGTCCGCATTCACCCAAAGCTAGGCAACTTGGTTCTTGCAATTTACTTTCTAATACTTCAAAATCAGATTCTAATCGTTCTTCAACAATAAACCAAGGATGAATTCCAATCGAATAAAATGGAATCGTTTCATCAAATTCCCAAGGATATTGATTTACTAATTCCAAAACTCCCGGTTGATTCGTGAATTTATGGGTATGTAAATTAAAGAACTCCATTAGTCATGGAATTTTTTAACTCCGGCTTTTATTTCGATATTCAAATCGTTTTCCAAAGGTACTTTTGGACAAGAATATTTATGACTGTAAGCACAATACGGATTATAGGAAGTATTAAAATCAATAACCATCGCTGCGCCTTCAGGAACTTTCATATCAATATATTTTCCACCTATATAGCTTTCATTACCGCAAGTCAAATCTGAAAACGGTAAAAATAAATAGTCTTTGTATTCCTCTTTTTTTGAAAGTTCAATATTTTTGTAAATATTCAGTTTAAAATCTTTTCCATCTAAAACAAAATAAGCTTCACCGTATTTTACATACATTGGTTTTCTTTCCCCGGTCGTCTTCATTTCAAATGGCTTTTCATTTTCTGTTCTGACAAATTTTGCGATCACAAAGAACTTCTCGTTTATAGGATAAAAATCTAACGTTTTAAAAACCGCTAAATCTTCCGCCAATAAAGGACTTGTGTTTGCATCGGCATACTCCGAGTTTATGACTTCTTGAAATTTAGTAACAGATGATGCATCGAATTTTTCTTGGCCAAAGCCAAAATTCAATTGCACTAAAAAAACGAATAGCAGAATAGTTCTCATTTTTATAATTTTAAGCAAAAATAGTTTAAAAGTTACAATGCTACAAAGACGCATCACTACAAAGTTTTCTACCTTTGCAAAATTAGAACTTTATATATGATCCAAACCGCTTTCCAACGCTACATTAACAATTTTAGAGGATTCACAAGAGAAGTATGGATTCTTACTTTGATTACTTTTATCAATCGCGCTGGCACGATGGTTTTGCCTTTTTTATCCAAATATTTAAAAGAAGATTTACAATTTTCTTACGCACAAGTAGGATGGATTATGGTTGCTTTTGGTTTTGGTTCCATGTTAGGTTCTTGGCTGGGTGGTAAATTATCTGATAAAATTGGCTTTTATAAAATCATGGTTTTCAGTTTATTTACCAGTGGAATTCTTTTATTCTTAGTGCAATACATTCGTACTTTTTGGGGATTGTGCATTGGGATGTTTATTATTATGACCGTCGCCGATATGTTTCGTCCTGCCATGTTTGTTTCCCTTGGCACGTATGCAAAACCTGAGAATCGCACCAGAGCATTGACTTTAGTACGATTAGCTGTTAACTTAGGTTTTACTGCAGGACCTGCTTTGGGAGGTTTAATCATAATGAATTTAGGATATAGCGGGCTGTTTTGGGTAGATGGAAGTTCTTGTATTGTTTCCATTTTGATTTTTGCATTATTGGTAAAAGAACGCAAAAAACCCGCCGACTTAAACTCGGTAAATAATGAAACCGAAATCCCTGCATCTGTTTTCAAAGATAAAATATTCTGGATCTTCCTGTTTGTATGTTTTGCCACTGCGATGTTATTTTTCCAACTTTTCACCACTTTACCCTTATATCACAATGAGAAATTTGGTTTAACTGAATTTCAAAGTGGACTTTTGTTATCCCTGAACGGATTATTAATCTTCTTTCTGGAAATGCCAATTGTCAGTTTCAGCCAAAGAAAAGGTATTGATAAACTCAAAATTATCCTTTGGGGCAGCTTACTGATGTCCATAAGTTTTTACCTGCTTTTGATAAATACTTGGGCAGGAATATTAGTAATCAGCATAATCATAATCACTTTTGGTGAAATGTTCATCTTTCCTTTCTCCAATTCTTTTGCTCTAAGCAGAGCTCCAAAAGGACATGAAGGACGCTATATGGCGTTATTTACCATGAGTTTCAGCTTAGCGCATATTGCGAGTTCTAAGACTGGACTGGAACTCATTGGTCATTTTGGCTACCAAACCAATTGGTTTTTCATGGGAACCCTAGGATTACTTTCAGTGTTGGGCTGCATTTGGCTGCAAAAATTAGTGCAATTAGAAAATAAATAGCTGGTCTTTTAACACATTATTATTCGATTTTTTCATCTAAATGATTTCGGTTTCAGTTTCAAACTTAAAATTTAGTTAAATAACTATAAAAATAGTTTGCAAACTAAAAATATAGTTGTACGTTTGATTTAAATAAAGAAATCATGCAAAAGTTAACTAACAAAGAAGAAGAAATCATGCATATTTTATGGAAGCTAAAAAAAGCATTCGTAAAAGAAGTCATGGCAGAAATCACTGAAGATCAACCTCATTACAATACCCTTTCAACTATTGTACGTAACTTGGAAGAAAAAGAATTTGTGTCACACAATGCATTTGGAAACACACACCAATACTTCCCCATCGTGAGTATTGAAGACTACAGAAAACGCTTCATGAATACAGCAATTGATAATTACTTTAATAGCTCGTATAAAAACATGGTTTCCTTTTTTGCCAAAGAAGAAAAAATTTCTGCCGCCGAATTACGAGAGATCCTGACCATGATTGAAAATCAAGAAGAAAAAAAATAATTCCTGATTAATAGTAGTTTTATTCAAACCAAAAAACACAACCGCAATAATTTATAATCCAAAGCTTATGGAAGCACTATTTATTTATCTCATCAAATCCAGTGGATTAGTTGCTCTATTTTATATAGCTTATGTTTTACTGTTACGCAAAGAGACCTTTTTCAACAGTAACCGTTGGTTTTTATTGGCTGGATTAGTTACTTCAGTTGTTTTACCATTTGTTTTTATCACAAAAATAATCTGGGTTGAACCTGCTGCAACTCCTATAAATTGGTCAAATGTTCCCATGACTAATCATTCAGAGGAAAAAACATTCGAAGATTATTTACCACTGCTTACAGCTCTTTCGTACGGAATTGGAATACTGCTTTTATTGGCCAAATTTGCTTTTGATTTTTATAGTTTGAATACAGTTCTAAAAGGAAAATCCATTCAACAACAAGCCGATTTTAAATTTATAGATACCAATGAAAATGTAGCGCCATTTTCCTATTTCAATACCATCGTTTACAATTCGGCTTTATACACTGCCTCCGAATTAGAAAATATTCTGGAGCATGAGAAAGTACACAGCGAACAAAATCATTCCGTTGATGTATTGATTTCGAGATTATTTTGCATCGTATTTTGGTTCAATCCATTCATTTGGTTGTACAAAAAAGCAATTTTACAAAACCTTGAATTCATTGCAGATAATGAAGCCACGAAAAAAATATCCGACAAAAAAGCCTATCAGATTACGCTTTTAAAAATAACAACACACGAGAATTGTGTTGCCATTACCAATCATTTTTATCAATCATTAATCAAAAAACGAATCGTTATGTTAAACAAAAATCAATCAAAAAAGTGGAATTCATGGAAGTATGCTTTAGTGGTCCCTGCATTAATCGCTTTTGTCCTATTATTTCAAATTGAAGTAGTAGCGCAGGAAAAAGCAAAAGAAATGACAACTACTGTCAAAGAAAGTTCTGATAAGGAATTACAAACGGAACTTAACCTAAGTACAGCAGACACTATTAAAAAAATCACTGTACACAAAAAAAAAGAGGGCAATAATACTGTAGATGCAGATGTAATTAAGACTATGAATGTTAATAAAGACGGTGACAAGTCAACTATTAAAATAATCACTAAAAATAGTAATGATATTCCGGACGACACTCAAATTTTTGTAAACGGAAAAAAAATAAGCAAAGAAGAATTAGACGAATTAGATCCAAATGAAATTGAGACAATCAATGTAAACAAATCTGATTCAAAGAATTCTACCCAAAACACAATAAGAGTAGTTACTAAAAAGAGAACTCAATATTTAAACAATAAAGAACTTCCTGAACCTCCAACTCCACCTACGCTACCAAAATTTCCAAGTGGACCAATGCCAACAGCTCCAAAACCTGATATGTCAAAAATGCCAGTTCCTCCTACTCCTCCTAAGGATAAGACGGATAGAAAAGCAATGGTTCAATTTGAGAAAAAAATGAAAGAATTCGAAAAAAAAATAGAAGCATTCGAACCAGACATGCGCGCTTATGAAAAAGAAGTAGAAGAAGTAATGACTAAGCGCGAACAAATATTTGAAAAAGAAATGGCTAAGTACGAAGAAGCTATGGAAAAGTACAGAGAAACCATGGAAAAACGCAATAATTAATCTTAAATTTCTGAAAATCATTATAAAAGACGGCCTAAATCAAGACCGTCTTTTTTTATATCTTTGAAAAAAAACAACATGTATAAAATCCTGGCAAAAATCAATAAAATATTATTACCTAGTTTTACTAAACAGCGATTGGATTTGGCTAAAGCCAAGAAATGGCAAATGGCAATTATTGGTTATCGATATTACGTAACAACTCATGCTTTAACTAATAAGTAATCGCAGCAAAAATCTCATTTCCATTGATTTTTGCTCTTCCGTTTAGGAAAGCCAATTCCATCAAGAAATTGCATTGCACGATTTCACCACCCAATCTTTCTACCAGCTCACAAACCGCTTTTGCCGTTCCTCCCGTTGCCAAAACATCATCGTGAATCAAAATTCGGTCTCCGTTTTGAATCGCATCGATGTGAATTTCTAAAGTATCCGTTCCGTATTCTAAATCATAAGCTGCAGAAATCGTTTTATAAGGTAGTTTATTCGGTTTTCTAACCGGAATAAAACCAACATTTAATTCCTGTGCGATAAGCATCCCAAAGAAAAATCCTCTGCTCTCTACTCCTACAACCTTGTCTATTTTTTTATCTTTTAGTGTTGAAACCAATAATTCAAGGCATTTATTCCTAGCTTCTGGGTTAATTAATAGAGGAGTGATGTCTTTGAACAAAATTCCTTCTTTAGGAAAACCCTGAATATCACGTATATACTTTTGTAAGGACATATTTTTTTATTTTTTTACAAATTTAGACTTGCAAATTACACATTTATCCTTATATTTGCACCCGCTAAGACGCCTTAATAAGATGTCAACAGCAAAAAAATGGCCTTGTGGCGCAACTGAATAGCGCACTTGATTACGGCTCAAGAGGTTACTGGTTTGAATCCAGTCAAGGTCACAAAACCCCAATAGATATTGGGGTTTTTTTATGTTTTTTATCGAAATTATACGAGCCAGGATAATGAAAAAACATCAAAAAGCAAATACATCCCAAATGCATTATTTTATACGCTCTCTGAATTTGTCCCACTTTGGAGTATCGCCAATTTATTTAAGAAAACTGCAGTCCATAAATTAGATTTCTAAAATTAATGACCTCCACTTATTTTATTATCAAAATTAATTCCTTGACTTTTAAGAATGCTACTTACTTTCCACGCATAGAAACATAAGTAAGAAAAACATAATACACCTACAATATAACTATTTTGAATGCCGATACTTTCAGAAACAAATCCTTGAAACCAGCTGATAATTCCGCCACCCATAATCATCATAATCAGGAAACTACTCCCTTGACTTGTATTTTTACCTAATCCGCTTACAGCTAATGTAAATATACAAGGCCATAATGTGCTGCAAAACAAACCAACGCTTGTAATTGCGTAGACACTTGCAATACCGCTAGTTAACATTCCTATTAAGAGGGATACTATTCCTAAAGATGAAAATATAAGCAACATTCTCGCAGGATTTCCCTTACTAGCAATATCTGCTGCAATAAGCACCAAAATGATTAATCCGTAAACATAAAAGGGAGTTAAATCATGTTTAGCAATCGCATTTACTATTAAAAAAACACCAAAAGCTAAGTAGGGAGCTAAAAATCTCAGAATTTTTCGCAATTTAATCTCACTGGTAAAAGCCTCTACAGCTCCGGTCCATCGGCCAATCATTAAACTCGCCCAATACAATGAAATGTAAGGTGCAACGTCTTGAGTCAAGAAACCTAATTTGGTTTCCATATAAGCAGGTAAATTGCTTGCTGTTGAAACCTCAACCCCTACATATAAAAATATAGCAAACATTCCTAAGACCAATTGAGGGTATTCCAAAGCAGATTTCTTCGCGATTTTTGTTTCATCGACTACTTCAGCTATGGTCTTTGGTTTATCAGGAAGCGAGGAAAATTTTAATAAAACAGCAACTAATAAAAATGCAAACCCTAAAATTAAATAAGGAATCTTAACACTTTCTATACTCATTGTAGTACTACCATTTGTATTTGAGCCAAAAATCGCAAAACTAACAATTAAAGGACCGATTGTTGTTCCTAAATTATTGATCCCTCCAGCCATCGTGAGACGTTGTGATCCCGTGGAAATTGGACCTAGAGCAATAGCTAAAGGGTTCGCAACGGTTTGTTGCAAAGAGAAACCTAATCCTACGATAAATAATCCGGCTAACATTAGCGTATATGACCCTGAATTAGCAGCAGGATAAAACAATAAGGTTCCTAGAGCCGAAATAAATAAGCCTAATGATAATCCATTTTTATAACCTATTTTATTAACTAAATCCTTTCTTATCAATATAGAAATCCCCATGTAGAGTAAGGAACCAACTGTATAGGAAATATAAAAAGCTATTGAGACAAACTGACTTTGCCCCTGTGATAAATCAAAAGCTTTTTTAAATACAGGGATTAAAATATCATTACTGGCAGCAACAAATCCCCAAAAAAAGAATACTACGGCTAAAGGGATAAATTGTCTCCATTTTGTTTGTAAATTTTCTGAATTCATAATCGAATAAATTGTTATTTTTAGATTGGTTAATTACTATTTCAATATTCTTTCTATAAATATTGATTGTTTTATGGTCTTGCTAAATTTCAAGCTTACATTAATTTTTTTAAGCTTTTATAAACAGCTAACTCAACATCAGCATGCTTTTTAGAATTACATTGTTCCAATAAATTATTTAATAAAGAAGGATTAACTTTTTGTTTGTTTTCTATAACTAATAAAAGTTGTTCGGAAATATCCTTAAGACTGTTGGATAAAGGTAAAAGTGGTTGAATTAGTGGAGCATTTGAACTTAAATTAATTAAATCCTCGTTCATAACTATCCATTTTCTAAAAAAACTAGTTACCAAAATCTGATTCCCTATATTTTTATTTTCTAAATAGTTGTTTACTGCTCTATCAAAATCAAATGCATCAAAAGCATCAGTTGTACAAGCATCAGCAAATAAAGTGAATGGAGAATACATCTGATATTCGGTTCCGCCATTATTTCGGGAATATATTTTCAATGGTTCACAAACATTCGAAAAATCTTCCAAAGCAGCTGTATTTTGATTGTTACTGATATTTCTTAAAATCACTTCTTTGTTTCGCAAATGTGTAATTCCAAGTTCTTCTAATCTAAATGAAATCATTTTCAATCTTTTGCGCAGGCTATTTAAATCGGTAACATCCTCATTAGACCATAATCTTTCCGCTATTGCTGCTGTTCTTGGCCAAATTCTGGAATCAATATTCAAAGGAGTAACAAGTTCGCTCCACATTGTCGCTTCTCCTCCTAATATTCTTGCCTTTTCCTCAGCGGTGAGTACAGTATTTTTGGGTATCGGATCGTTCAAATAATGATCAGCCACGCCTTGCATCAAATCGATATAATAACCATTCGATAAAACGGTTTTATACCCGTTTTTTGCGGCTGCAATTAGTGATCCTCCAGAAGACATTCCTTCATTTAAACCTTTCCAAGAATGAATGATAGCATTTTTAGACATGTTTTTTGTCATGATCTCTTCCCATCCCATCAATTCTTTATTATGCTTTTTTAGCATCGGGATTAATCGCATTGTAAAATAAGTTTGCAACTCATGGTTATTAGCCAACTTATTTTTCTTTTTAAATTCTTGTATTTTAATATTTGAATCCCAATCTTTACCCTCATTTTCATCTCCTCCAATATGAATATAATTCCCAGAAAACAGCGGACAAACCTCATCAAAAATCTCACCTAGTAATTGATATGTTTTTGGATTTGAAGGATCTAATGTTGGTGTAAAAATCCCTGCATTTCTTTCGATCGAATACGTTGTCAATGCTGAAGATTGCATTTTACCTTTTGAAGTTCCATTAGTGAAATTAGTTGTCTTACTTCCAATTTCTGGATAAGCAGTCAATAGTGCCGAAGCATGACCAGGAACGTCAATTTCCGGAACTACTAAAATACCTCTTTGATCCGCATAATTTACAATATCCTTAATTTCTTCCTGGGTAAAATATTCACCATCCGAAGCCATTTTAGTAAGTTTTGGGTGTTTTTTTATTTCAATTCTCCAACCTTGATCATCCACTAAATGCCAGTGAAAAACGTTCATTTTTACCGCAGCCATGGCATCTAGATTTCTTTTGATAACAGCAACTGGCTGAAAATGTCTTGCCGCATCAATCATGAGTCCTCTCCAGGTAAATCTTGGTGAATCCGTAATAATAGCAGTTGGAAAGTAATACGAAGTGCTATTATTTTGCAACATTTGCAATAACGTTTCCAGTGCATGAAGCGCACCAAGATCTGTTGTAGCATTAATAATTATTTTATTAGACTTAATCTCTAATTGATAACTTTCGTCTTCATTTATCCCTACTTTCCCGTTTCGAACACAATTTATTTGTAATGCTGCTTCTGGATTTTCATTGACTTTTGTCAAAAAGCCTTGTTCAAAAAACAAACCTGTTCTTCCGTCTAATCTTCGTAAAAAATTCGTCGCTCCTATAAAAATTCTAGCATTAGGATTGCCGGTAATATTTACGTTAAAATTTTTGCTTAAAGCAAAAGTACCGGCAGTCAAATTTATATTTTGTGGCCACGGCATAAGATTTAATGACGTAGATTGTATTTGAGCATTAGAAACAAAAACTGCGAATACTAAAATTAAGGCGTATTTCATTTTTTTATTCGTTTTTTAATAATCAAAACGCTTAAAAGCTTCAATAGCTTCATATTCAGCTAAACCTAAATCATCATACAATTTAGCAGTATGCTTATTACGATCTTCTGCTCTTACCCAAAATTCTCTCGAGTCATTTCCTTGAAACATTACTCTGTCTTTTTGCGATTGATGGTATAAAATAGCATGTCGTTTCAGCAAAACTTCATCTGGGCTTAAAGGAACAGCCATATCTATTTCATGGATATCCCATTCGTGCCAAGCTCCACGATACAACCACAACCAGCAATCATTCATATAAGATTCTGACTTCAGTTGTTTCATTGCAGCAAAAATCGCATTCAAACAAACTTCATGCGTACCGTGAGGATCTGCTAGATCACCGGCAGCGAAAACTTGATGGGGTTTAATTTTTGCGATGATATCCTTTACAATTGCAACATCAGCAGTACCTAATGGATTTTTCTTTATTTGGCCCGTTTCATAAAAAGGCATATCCAGAAAATGAATATTCTCTTCTTTTAAGCCAATATATCTTGTGGCAGCATACGATTCTCGACGTCTGATGAGGCCTTTTAGCTTTCTGACTTCTAATGAGTCGATTTCATTCTCCTTTTTTATTTTTAAAAAATCAATAACCGCTTGAAAATTCATTTTAGTTGTATCATCTCCAACGAAATCGTTGCAAACTTCGGCAAATTTGAGTGCTTCATCATCTGTAACAGCAATGTTTCCGGAGGTTTGATACACCACATGAACATCATGCCCTTGTTTTATTAATTTTGAAAAAGTTCCACCCATGGAAATTACATCATCATCAGGATGCGGACTAAAAAGAATTACTCGTTTCTGGGCTGGATTGGCTCTTTCGGGTCTATTAGAATCATCAGTATTGCGCTTACCTCCCGGCCATCCGGTTATGGTATGCTGTAATACATTGAACATATTGATATTTAGATCATACGCAGAACCTTCCAAAGCCAAAAGATCAGACATTCCGTTATTATTGTAATCTCGGTCTGTCAGCTTTAGTATTGATTGTTTTGTTTCTTGGCAGAGCCAAACAATAGCTTTACGTTTTAATTCTTCTGTCCAAATGCATTCTCCAACTAACCACGGAGTTTTAAACCTAGTTAACTCTGAAGCCGCAGATTGGTCTAAAACGAAAGTCGTATTGGTATGATTTTGTAAAAAGGTAGCAGGAATTTCAGAGCTTATATCACCCTGAATAGTCCTTTTTATGATTTCTGCTTTATTTTGGCCCCAAGCCATCAACACAATTCTTTTGGATCTCAGAATCGTAGAAACTCCCATTGTAATCGCTCTTTTAGGAACGTTATCAATCCCATTAAAGTCAGAGGAAGCATCAACTCTGGTAATGTGATCCAAAGTAATTATTCGAGTTCCTGAATTAATGTGGGAACCCGGTTCATTAAATCCTACGTGACCAGTACGACCAATTCCCAATAATTGAAAATCAATCCCACCAGCATTTTTTATTTTCATTTCATAATCAATACAATATTGATTTAGGTTTTCAATTGTAACGGTTCCATCAGGAATATGTATATTTTCCGGCTTGAAATCAACATGATTAAAAAGATGCTGATGCATGAAATAATGATAGCTTTGATTATTCTCTTTTGTCATTGGATAATATTCATCCAAATTAAAAGTGACTACATTACTAAAACTAAGTCCTTCTTCTTTATGCATTCGTACCAATTCCTCGTAAACCTTTATAGGTGAAGAACCAGTTGCCAAACCAAGAACACAAGATTTATTTTTCTCTTGTTTGGATTTAATTAACTGCGCAATTTCTTGAGCAACAACAATGGAAGCTTCTGTTGAGTTTTTGAAAATTTCGTTATGAATTTTTTCAAATCTTGTTTCTTCAAATTTACCGGCACTTTTATAGCTAATGTCTGGTTTAATTTCTAAAGCACTTTTCATTTTTGTTATTTTTAGTTCTTAATAATCAAGATATGTATATTATAATAATTTCATTTTTAATAATTTCACCTCATCTCCGTTTGCTGTTTCACTAGAATCGGTAATGGCCGATGAATGATAAAAGGAAGCATTTGTTTTTTGTTTTAATAATGCAATATTGGATGACCGCAAGCCACCACCAGGCATGATGGCGATTCGATTGTTAGCTTTTCCGACTAATACAGCCAATACATAAATTCCTTCGACTACATTTTTTTCTTGTGCTGACGTTAAAATGGTTTTAAAACCACATTCAATTACAGATTCAAGCGATTGATTTATGACTTTTACCACATCAAAAGCGCGGTGAAAAGTACATGGAAGCGGATGTGCCAGTGCTACTAATTCCTTGTTTTGCTCTTTATTAACGCTTCCATCTTCTTTTAAAATTCCAAAGACAAATCCATCAACATTTAGTTTTTTGAATTGTTCAATTTCCGTTTTCATTTGCTCAAATTCGCCATCCGAATAGACAAAATTTCCACCACGAGGCCTAATCATTACATTCAAATCGATAGAGAGAACATTGCGGACAGCTTTAGTTATTTCAAAATCAGGCGTCGTTCCGCCTTCTTTCATATTGGCACACAATTCTACTCTATCAGCACCATTTTCTTGTGCAATAATGGCCGATTCACGATTAAAACACGCTATCTCCAGTTTACTTTGTTCCATTTATTTCATATGTAGTTCCTATTGTTTTTATTGGAATATGTAATTCGCATAATATGATGAGTGTTTGCATTAAACTCTGGTTATGCTTATTTCAAAAAATAATCGGCATCAATTAATCGGTTTCCCGTTGCATCATTAACAGCATAGTTAAAACCTCCTTGTATACAATAAGAGCCATATTCTCCTTGCTTATTCAAGGCAATAAAACCAACTTGAATATCTTTTAACTCTTTATTTCTATTCTTATTCAATTTTACAATTCGAGCAACTGCTTCTTCACACGCTTTTTGTGGTGATTTACCTTGACGCATCAATTCGACGACCAAATGACAACCTGAAATCCTGATCACTTCTTCTCCGTGACCTGTGGCTGTGGCTGCTCCAATTTCGTTATCAACATATAATCCTGCTCCAATAATTGGGGAATCTCCCACACGGCCGTGCATTTTGAAAGCCATTCCGCTTGTAGTACAAGCACCGGAAAGGTTTCCGTCTGAATCCAAAGCAATCATCCCGATAGTATCGTGATTTTCAATATTGGCAATAGGCTTATATTGACTGGTTTTCAACCACTCTATCCATTCTTTTTCGGATTCTTCTACTAATAAATTCTCTTTTTTAAAACCTTGTGATAAAGCAAACTGCAAAGCACCGTCTCCTACTAACATTACGTGAGGTGTTTTTTCCATCACTGCTCGAGCCACTGAAATAGGATGCTTAATATATTCCAAACAAGCTACCGAGCCAATATTAGCATTTTCATCCATGATACAGGCATCAAGTGTAACCCGCCCATCTCTATCAGGTCTTCCGCCATACCCAACACTCCTTTCTTTTGGGTCTCCTTCCGGAATTTTCACCCCAGCTTCAACAGCATCAAGGGCGCGTCCGTTATTTTTTAAAATTTCCCAAGCGGCAGCATTCGCTTCAATTCCAAATCGCCAAGTAGAGAGCACAATGGGTTTCTTTACTTTTTTGGATAAAAAACCACTCTCCTCCTCCGGTTTCCCATTAAATGAATTTAATGCCACAGCAACTGAACCTATCGCTGCGGTTTTTATAAAATTTCTACGGTTTGTCATATTTTCTATTTTATATTAACCCTGATTTCATTTAAAAACTAGTACACTTGAACAAATTCTTTAAATATTAAAACACTACATTTTACACAGTAAACTGGTTGCTCCCAGCAAAGCAGCTATTTCATTATCGGCAGAAACCAAAACAGTAACTTCAATGCCTGCAATCTTTATTTTCTCTTGAAAAGAAGGAAGGAAATAAGCACTTGCATTTGCAATTTTTCCCCCAATTATGAAACTGTCAGCCCCAAAACTTTTTAACCACGGAATTACAATCTCCGCTAAATCCTCTCCCATTTCCTCAAGTACTTTTATTGCCATAACATCTCCAGTTTTAGCAAGACAAAAAAGTTCAAGACTATTGCTGATTTCTAAACCACTTGCAGCTTTATAACCAGATAAAAGCCCTCGAGCTGAAACATAATCTTCCGCAATTCCAGTTTTAAATGGAATATTATACAACTCGCCATCTGCAGGTACTTTAGTTCCTGAATCTATTGCTTTGCCATTGTCTATAAAAGAAGCTCCAAGACCAGTCCCAAGTGTAACTGCCATAAGTTTTTTTGAACTATTTTCTACATTTTTAAAAAATTCTCCTTTACCAAAACAATTCGCATCATTATCGAAAACAATCGGTAAATCGTTAGACAAATTCAGTCTTTCTCGAATTAATTCACGAATGTTTAAACTATAAAAATGTTCGTATTTTGCTTGGTCTTTTATCCAGCAAATACCATTTGTGTAATCAAATGGACCTGGCACGCAAACTGCTAAACCTATCAAATTTCCTATACCAGAATTCTTCCATGAAGTACGGATAGCTTTCTCCCAAATATCCAAAATCTCATCGGCAGGCAAGTTAGAATCAAAAGACTCTTTATGCACTGAAAAATCAAGCACTCTCATCTCGTTAATAGCTATAACTGCCACAGTAATGTGAGTTCCTCCAATATCTAAACCTAATGCATATTCTTTATTCATTTATTTTTTTCTTGTATTTACTTTTTGTTTCATTATCTCTAATCTATTCTACTATAATTTCATCCGCAAATAACCATCCCGATTTTCCTGCTCCGCTATGACCTGGAGGACAAAGATTATTTTTAGCCGTTACTCTGATATATCTTACTTTTTGCATTGCAAATGCTGCACTGAAATCATATAAAACTGTTTTCTGATTAATATCAATTGGGTTGTTGATTGTTTTTATTTCAGTAAAGGTGATTCCATCAGTTGACACTTCAAATTTCACGGATTGCGGCAAAAAAATCCAGCTGCCATAATTTTGCAAACAGCCTAATGAAATACTTTTAATTGGTTTTGGTTCACCCAAATCAACTGTTGCAATCATATCTTTCCCACTGAATCCATGCCAATATTTACCAACCGCATTAGTACCTCGAACACCATCCGTTAAAGAGTTTGGACCATCGGCCAAGTAATATTGGCTTACTGGATTAGTATATTGTACCGGTCTTCCAAGAGCTTTATGCATCACAAAATTTTGTTTTGCAGCTTGTGGACCCTTTATCTGACCATCTACAACAGTGGATGCTTTTAGCACAAGAGAAGATTTGACAGCAATAGGTTGTTCGTATTTTTCGCTTTGCAAAGTAGGTTCTGAACCATCAGTTGTGTACCGAATTTCTCCGTTCAGTGCTTCCGAATAAAGATTCACCAGCAATTGACCGTTTTGAGAAGAAGGTTTAATATCTACCGTAAAATTACCGGGAGAATAATGCAACCCTTTTTGTCCGTATCCTTTAAACTGATATTGCAATCGTTCGCTAAAGTTATCCCAATTTTTATTTTCTTTGGGAGACCATAAAACTTCTGCTAAAGCTGCCATACGAGGCAGTACCATGTATTCCAAATGCTCTGTAGTAGTAATAAATTCTGTCCAGACGTTACCCTGAGCACCTAACACATATTTCTCTTCCTCCGCATTTAACTCTTTTGGAATAGGTTCATAATCGTATACTTTTTTTACCGTATTAAAACCGCCAATAGCAAAAGGTTCTCCTTCTGGTCCTGCTTGATAATGGTCAAAGTAACATGGAGAACCCGGAGTCATCACTACATTATGTTTCATTTTTGCCGCTTCGATTCCACCAGCTTCACCACGCCAGCTCATCACAGCTGCTTCGGGAGCAAGTCCACCTTCTAAGATTTCATCCCAGCCAATCATTTTTCTTTGCTTGCTGATGATAAACTTCTCCATTCTTTTCATGAAGTAACTCTGCAACTCATTTTCATCTTTCAGTCCTTCTGCTTTCATTCTTGCCTGGCAACGGGAGCATTTTTTCCAAGGGGCTTTGTCAACCTCATCTCCACCTAAATGGATATAAGTTGACGGAAAAAGTGCCATGACTTCAGTTAAGACATCCTGCAAGAAAGAGAATACTTCGTCATTACCGGCACAATAATTAGATGACATATTGGTATAATTCCCACCTGTTAAGGGCAACTGCGGCTGTTGTGTACAACTCAATTGCGGATAAGACGCAATAGCAGAAGCCACATGTCCAGGCATTTCGATTTCAGGAACAATCGTTATGTTTCTTTCTGCGGCATATTTTACAATGTCATTAATCTGTTCTTGTGTATAAAATCCGCCGTAAGTTGGCTGTTCTCTTTCTTTAGCCTGAGGTCTTTCTCTCCAATTCAAATTGGTATGATCCACTCTCCAAGCACCAATTTCAGTAAGTTTTGGATATTTTTTTATTTCAATCCTCCAGCCTTGGTCGTCTACAAGGTGCCAGTGAAACACATTCATTTTATAAGAGGCCATAAGATCAATGTATTCCTTTATTACGTCAGGACCAAAGAAATGACGACTTACATCCAGATGCATTCCTCTCCATTTAAAACGAGGATAATCATTCACTTGCATAACAGGTACTTCCAAAGCTGCATTAGTACGTATCGCCGATAGGGTTTGGAATACCGATTGCATACCGTAAAAAATACCTTTAGAACTGCTTGCTTTAATGACAATAGCAGTTGGCGATACATTTAACTGATATCCTTCATCTTGAATGTCTTTATCAATTACAAGCTCAATTTTTTTCGCTGCCGTCTTATTGGATTTCAAAGAAAATCCTGAAATATTTTTAATATAGGAAGCAAAAAAATGGGCAGTTGCTTTAAGCTCTTTTTGTGATTTTTTGTATTTAATAGCCGTATTTCCATCAATCGTAAAGTAGCCATTTCCTATTTTAAGATCAACAGGTTTTGGAATAATGGAAGGAAGTTGTTGCGCATTTATTAACATTGAAGTTACGAAAAGAAGTAGTACAACTGTTTTTTTTAATATCATAAGGTTTTTTTTATAGTGAATCCATTTTTATAGATCCAAATTTAATTATTTAGTAGTTTTTATTTTATAAATGGCATCTAACATCCCATTTCTCGGACTATCTAAAACCAGTTCCCAAAACATAATACCACCCAGTTTCTTTTGCATTACATAGTTCGTTTTTGCTTTAACTGAAGAAATATCATCGCCAGTTGCAAATAATTTTTCTTTTGCATTATACCAGTAAGGCGCTTTTGCTTTTTTATCCCAAAAATAGTTCCAACCCTTAGGTTCAGTAAATGAGGTCGAATATTCTCTAAAATTTACACCACTAGTTGGTTCACCAGATTGATATAAACCGTTATTAACAGCAGCTACCTCTTTCCAAACCCGGGTATAAAAGGCTGCTCCAATAACTAGTTTCTTGGCTGGAATTCCTAATTTCAATAAATAACTTACCGCTTTATCTGTAGATTCTTCATCCTTTTTCGTACTAAACAATGGCGTATGATGTCCTGTGACTTTTGAATAACCGTTGATTAAATCATAACTCATAATGTTTACTCGATCTACCAATGGCATTATTTTTTTCCACTCCACGGATTCGTCTAAATATTTCTGAAATCCTCCTGCCGCAAAGCTCAATTCATTCTTATTTCCTAAAGCTTGACGAAGTATTTTTATAAGTTCCGTAAAATTCTTTTTATCGGCTTGTTGATATAAATGACCTGGATATCCTTCAATGGTAGGATATTCCCAATCCAAATCTAATCCATTGCACTTAAAATAAGTATTGACTTCCTTTACCGATTTTGCAAAAACGGCTCTTCCTTTTTCAGTTGAAAAAACATCGGAACAAGGAGCGCAACCTCCCCAGCCTCCTAAAGACAACATAATTTTGAGTTGTGGATTTTTAGCTTTTAAGGATACCAAATATTTAATGGTGATAGAATCCTTAGCGGTGTCGACATTTAATTTACCATCCTTCAAATGACAGAAACTATAGATGATATGCGTCAGTTTATTGACCTCAAATTCATTTATTAGTTTATCATCACCCGTATAATAAGCAATTACAGCTAATTTTTTATTGCTTTGAGCAGTTATGCCGTTAGTAATAAGAAGTAACAAAAAAAGGAATTTTATACTTTTCATTTTTACATTATTTATTGATTTTTACATTGTAATTGTAATTGATATGTCTATATCTACATAAAAATAGGCACGCATATCTCGCAGATTTACGCAGATTTTAAAGCAACAAAATGAAGCTATGATTTTCTTATAGATTAAAAAATTGTTTATTTTAAAAGCTAATGCCATTACAATTGATATGCTTAAATATTTTTATCTTTTAAAATTTGAGGATATTTGATACTTGTATGAACAATCAATTCGCCAAACAATGTATTCGCCCAAGCAAACCATTTACGGGTAAATTTTGTGACATCGTCTTTGTGAAAGGATTCATGCATAAACCCCGTATCTGCATTTGTTTTTATCAAATTGCTAATACATTTACTAATTTCTTTTTCATCTACGCTTGTAATTGCTCTTAAAATTATACTCATAGGCCAGATGGTATCAGCGCCAGTGTGCGGACCTCCAATACCTTCTCCAGCTTTTCCGTTATAGAAAAACGGATTGTTTTCTGAAAGCACTACTTTTCGAGTATTAAGATATAAAGCATTATTAGGTTGAATGGCTCCTAAATAAGGTAATGACAATAAGGAAGGCACATTCGCATCATCCATCATGTGAAAACTTCCATATCCATTTACTTCAAAAGCGATGATTTTTCCAAATTTTGGATGCTCAATAATTCCGTTTTCTTTTAATCCTTTCTGAACCTGTTCCTGCAATTCTTTTGCTTTAGCGACCAAATCAATATCCTTCATTTCCGGCAAAGAGAAAATCTCCATTAAATAACCGAGCACTTCAATGGCAAACATATTACTCGGAATCAAATACCCAAACAAAGTACTGTCATCACTTGGCCTGAAAGTAGAAACGATTAATCCGCAAGGTTTTACCGGATAACCATAACCACTTAAAGGAACTCCGTCAGTTGCCCAAGCCGTTTCGCGCTGAAAACTGTAAGGCCCTTTATCATGCATTCGTTGTTGTTCTTTGAACGTTTGCAATACTAAAAGCATCGCTTCTTTCCATTTTTTATCAAACAAGCTTGTATCTCCAGTTTGTTTCCAATACCCATGCGCCAGTCTGATAGGATAACACAAACTGTCTATCTCCCATTTGCGCTCATGAATACCGGGTTTCATTTTTGTTATGTCATTTTTCCACTCACTTACTTTCGTGAAATCTTTATAAAAAGCATTCGCATACGGATCGAGCAAAATACATTTAGCCTGACGGTTGATTACTCCTTTTACCAATTCCCCAAGTTTAGCGTCTTCTTTTACAAAAGGGAGATATGGCCAAATCTGGGCGGTACTATCCCGTAACCACATGGCATCTATATCTCCAGTTATCACATACGTATCCGGTTTACCATCGATGATTTCAAAATCGACTGTAGTGTCTAATGTGTTTGGAAAACAGTTTTCGAACAACCAAGCCAACTCAGGATTCGCTATTTGTTTCTTGATGCGTACAATAGCGGCTTCTACTGCTTTACTGGTGAATTTTCTCTCGGCCAATGGAGGACGTTTGCTAACAAAATCCTTCATTGGAAAATTAAAAATATTAGACTCAGAAGCAAAAACTTTCGATTGAACTGCTAATAATCCTGCGGATAAAATCCCTGTGTTTTTTATAAATTTTCTACGTGTTTGCATCGTATTATTTTGAAGTTGAATAAGAATATGGATAACTACTCGCTGAAGTTCCTCTTGCTAGGTTCGGTGTACTAATCATGTCAAAATTCAACTCGGCACCTTTCAAAACATCAAAATGATTGATATAGTTCTTTGTGTAGGTTTCATTATTCCATTTTAACTCCTGAACATATTTATTATCTCCGGAATTATTTGGGGCATTTATAATTACTTCTTTTCCGTTTTCTAATTGCAGTGTAACTTTTTTAAATAACGGTGCACCAAGTACATATTCCTCTGTGGCAGGACAAACGGGATAAAAACCCATAGCTGAGAAAACATACCAAGCCGAAGTTTGTCCGTTATCTTCATCACCACAATAACCGTCTGCTGTTGGTTTATACAAACGATTCATTACTTCTCTGGACCAATACTGCGTTTTCCAGGGCTGACCAGCATAATTATACAAATAAATCATGTGCTGAATAGGCTGATTGCCGTGTGCATACTGTCCCATATTCATGATTTGCATTTCGCGTATTTCATGAATAACCGAGCCGTAATAACTATCATCAAAAACTGGAGGAGTTGTAAAAACGGCATCTAATTTAGCTGTGAATTTTTTCTCACCACCCATTAAATCAACCAAACCTTGAACGTCATGAAACACACTCCAGCTATAATGCCAGCTATTTCCTTCGGTAAAAGCATCTCCCCATTTAAACGGATTAAAATTTGCCGGAAAGCTCCCATCTTTATTTCTACCGCTCATCAATCCCATCTCTGGATTATAAAGATTCTTATAATTCATCATTCTCTTTTCGAATAAACTGATTTCTTTTTTAGGACGATTTAAAGCTTTCGCCAATTTCCAAATCGCAAAATCATCATACGCATATTCTAATGTTCGTGCCGCATTTTCATTAATTTTTACATCATAAGGAACATAGCCTAAAGTATTGTAATACGATACTCCTGTTCTTCCTACCGCGTCCATTGCTCCTTCATTATTGGCTCCGTGCAATAATGCTTCGTACAACTTATTAATATCATATCCTCGCAATCCTTTTATATAAGCATCAGAAACTACGGAGGCCGAATTGTTCCCCACCATCACATTTCTAAATCCAGGACTGGACCATTCCGGTAAAAAGCCACCTTCTTTATAATCATTAATCAAACCTTCCTGCATTTCTTTGTTTATAGAAGGATAAACTAAATTAAGCAAAGGATATAAGGCACGAAAAGTATCCCAAAAACCAGTTCCAGCGTACATATAACCGGGTAGAACTTTTCCATTATAAGGACTGTAATGAACAATTTTCCCCTTCGAATCTATTTCATATTGCTTTTGGGGGAAACAGGCAGTACGGTACAAACAAGAATAAAAAGTTTTGAATTGTTCGTCACTTCCACCTTCCACTTTTATTTTTCCTAAAACTTTATTCCATTCTTCTTTTGATTCCGCAACAGTTTTTTCAAAAGAAGCATTCCCTAATTCCGTTTTCAAATTCAACTCAGCTTGCTCGACACTTATAAATGAAGAAGCGACTCTAACATTGATTTTCTCCCCTTTTTTAGTTTTAAAACGTACTACAGCACCTGCATGATTGGCTAGACTTTCCAATTTATCTTTTTCCAAAACAGTGTCTTTCCAGGTATAATTTGATGAAAAAGACTTATCGAATAGTAGCACAAAATAATTTTTAAAATTAGCAGGAACACCACCGCTATTGCGAGTTGTGTATCCAATAATTTTATTTTCGGAAGGGATAATTTTAATATAAGAACCTTTATCGAAAGCATCAATTACGATGGAAGATTGCTCATTTTCCGGGAATGTAATTTGAAAGTGCGCTGCTCTTTCGGTTGTTGTTATTTCAGTCGTCACATCATAATCAGCCAGATATACGCTGTAATAATACGGCTTTACAGTTTCGGCTTTATGACTGAACCAACTGGCTCTTTCCTCTTCTTTAAAAACTAATTTTCCTGTAACGGGCATGATAGAAAACTGTCCGTAATCATTCATCCACGGTGAAGGCTGATGTGTTTGTTTGAATCCTCTAATTTTTTCAGCGGTATACGTATAAATCCATCCGTCTCCCATTTTACCGGTTTGCGGTGTCCAAAAATTCATTCCCCAAGGTCTTGCAATCGCCGGATACGTATTCCCATTAGAAAGACTGTGCACCGATTGTGTACCCATCAAAGGATTTACATATTCTACTGGATCTAAAACTTTAGTTTGTGCATTTACAACAACACAGAGTAACGATAAACCAAAAATCAAACTCTTTATCTTCATAATTTTAATATAAAATAATTCCTAAAATCCTCTCCCGATTCTCTAAACTGTTACTGATTACTTTTACAGCGGTCTGTCTTCTTTTTTTACACCCCAAGTTCCTGAAGGTTTACTTCCCATATACAATTTCAACTCTCCTCCTTTAGTAATCATTTCATGAGTGATATAGGATTTAGTATAGGATTTCCCATTGTATTCTGCTTTCTGAATATAAATATTAGTGCTGCTGTTATCTATTGCTTTCAATGTAAATGAAATACCATCTTTATTCTTTACAGTTGCATTATTCACCAATGGGCTTCCCAAAATATAAATTCCATTCGCCGGATTAACCGAATAAAATCCCATCGCGGAGAAAACATACCAGGCCGACATTTGTCCCAAATCTTCGTTACCGCATAATCCATCCGGTTTTGTGGAATAGAATTTATCATCAATTTCCCGAATCAGTTTTGCTGTTTTCCAAGGCTGTCCAGCGTATGCATATAAATAAGGAATATGATGATTCGGTTCGTTTCCTTGCGCATATTGTCCAATCAAACCACTAATATCCGGAGAAGCTTCTTCGCCTTCCACTTTGTCAGTTATCAAAAACAGAGCATCTAACTTGGCTAGAAATTTATCTTCACTTCCAAATAAATCAATTAAACCATAAGGATCTTGAGGCACCAACCACGTGTATTGCCAAGCATTTCCTTCTACATAATCGTCTTTGCGATGAGCAGATGAAAGCGGGTTAAACGGTGTTCTCCAGTTTCCATTGGCCAATTTCCCTCTCATAAACGTTGTTTCTTTATCAAAATAAAGTTTATACAAATTAGCTCTTTTTGAAAAATAAGTATAATCATCGGTCTTGTTCAAGGCTTTTGCCATCTGAGCCACGCACCAATCGTCTATAGCATATTCCAAAGCATTTCCAACAGTTTCTAACATCGTATCGGCAGGAATGTATTGCAGTTTTTGAACATAATCCATTCCGTCACGGGTTTGCATCGCCGTTTTCTTGATGGCTTCATACGCAAGTGCCGTATCGTAATCACGGTATCCTTTTAGATATGCATCGACAATAACTGCAATCGAATGATTTCCGTTCATTGTGTTAGTTTCGTTACCCATCAAATGCCAAACCGGTAATCTTCCTTGCTGCTGATAAATGGCCAAGAATGATTTGACAATATCATTAATTTTGTCTGGTTGTGTAATGGTGTACAAAGGATGTAAAGCACGATAGGTATCCCAAAGTGAAAAAGTGGTATAATTAGTGAAATTTGCTTTTTCATATACTTTTTTATCTGTTCCTCTATAATCGCCATTGGCATCATTAAAAATAGAAGGTGCAAAAACCGTATGATACAACGAAGTGTAAAAAACTTTCATCGTTTTTTCATCGGCCTTAATCTGAATTTTATTTAATTCGGTATTCCATTTTGAATTGGCTTGTTTCACCGTTTTTGTAAAATCCCATGTTGGAATCTCCGCTTTTATATTTGCGGAAGCATTCTCATAACTCACCGGAGAAAGACCAACTTTGACTAAAACCTGTTTATTTTTTAAAGTTGCAAAATCTATTACCGCTTTCATTCGGACACCTTCTCCTTGATTTCCTAACACCGCTGAAACATTGTCATACAAGGAAATATTCGAAATAGGTTCCGAAAATTCCATTGCAAAATAAACTCTTTGATCATCAGCCCAACCTTTCGAATGGCGATAACCAACAATAGTCTTAGCTCCAGTTTTTTTAATGAATGTTTTCATTGGTTTATCCCAACCCACACCATCAGCTAAATCAAGTAAAATATGGGAATCATCAACAGAATTAAAAGTGTATTTATGAAAACCTACTCTTTCGGTAGCCGTTAATTCCGCTTTTATTTTGTATTTATCAAGTAAAACACTGTAATATCCTGGCTTAGTAATTTCATTTTCATGCGAAAAATAAGAACCATAACCAGTAACCATATCTTCCTTTGTTCCTTTGGTAAGTGGCACTTTTCCTGATACCGGCAACAAAAGAATGTCATTCAAATCTCCAATTCCTGTGCCACTCAAATGGGTATGTGTAAACCCTAATATTGTATTACTCGCATAATTATAACCACTGCACCAATCCCAGCCTTCAAAAACATTTACCGGTCCTAACTGAACGGCTCCAAAAGGAACATTGGCACCCACAAAAACATGGCCGTGACCAGCAGAACCAATCAGAGGATTTACATATTGGGTGTAATCTAAATTGTTTTGTTTTTTGGTTTTTACCTGTGAAGTAACCGGTAAAGTGCATAATACACTAAGAGCGAAAATTCCAGAGAAAACTATTTTGCTATATCTTGTAAACATTGATTCTGTTATATTTTAAAGTAAGTTAAAATTAGCCAAAGTTCAACTGATCAACAGTGGCTTACATCATATTTTGTTTGGTTTTACTTGTATCGATTAATTACATCGTACAATGACATAACCGTTATAATTGGCTTTGTTAGTTTTCCTTCAAACGAAATTTTCATTTCTTCTCCAGCTTTCAAATCCATATAATTAGTACTTAGTTTTCCTTTGTA
This sequence comes from Flavobacterium xinjiangense, assembly GCF_900142885.1. Classification (GTDB taxonomy): domain Bacteria; phylum Bacteroidota; class Bacteroidia; order Flavobacteriales; family Flavobacteriaceae; genus Flavobacterium; species Flavobacterium xinjiangense. The sequence continues at coordinate 83,989 of NZ_FRCL01000003.1, forward strand.
TCCTTTAATTTCCACATAGACATATTTGGCTGGTTTCAAGGCTTTAATGATTATTTCATTTCCTTTAATAGTCCAACTTATTTTAGGATTTTCCAATTTCAAATCTATAGGTCGAGTCAGGTCAATCTCAGGAGTTTTGTCATCCCGATACGCTTCCCGCATGGCATACCAAGCTGCTTTGGGTTGTCGGTTATAATAATCCGTAACACTCCAACTCGCCACAGGCCAACAATCATTCAATTGCCAAACTAAAGTTCCCATATTATAAGGCGCTTTGGAACGATGAATCCCAATAATATTCTTTAGCGAATAATACTGTAAACACTGTGTGAGGTAGGTATAATCGGCCACTTTCATGTTTTTTACTTTGGTGGAATCAATAAAATAGCGATTCAAATAGGAGTTTAACTTGGTAAACCCTTTTCCCGCTTTTTGATGTGCTTTTAATACATCCGAAAATAAATGACGGTCTTCAGGTAACGTAAATTTTTCTATTGAAGAATAATTCGGCATGGCTTGCATTCCGTATTCACTAACAAAATGTCCTGTTTTATTTTTAACCACTTCAATATCTTCCAATCCCCACCAAGTTCCCCAATAATGGCTATCTCCTTCTGTAATACTTTGCTTCCTACCCCAACCAAATAATGGCGAGCTGCTGATATATGGTCTTTTATCATCAACTTCTTTTACCCATTTTGGAATACTGTCCTGAAACAAGCGAACATAATCTTTCCACAAACGAGTCGAATCCTGCTTTGACATATTCATCGATTTTTGCCAGCCCCAGTTTTTAAATGCTTCGTCAGATTCGTTATTCCCACACCACAAAACAATGCTTGGATGATGACGCAAACGCTTTACTTGGTACTGTACTTCCTCTTTCACATTATCGAAAAACGCTTTATCACCGGGAACCATCGTTCCGGCAAACATGAAATCCTGCCAAACATTGATTCCATATTTATCACATAAATCATAGAAATAATCGTCTTCATAAATTCCGCCACCCCAAACACGAAGCATATTCATATTGGCATCTTTAGCAGACAAAACTATCTTTTCGTAATCTTTTTTGGTAACTCTCGAAAGAAAAGCATCCGATGGAATATAATTCGCCCCTTTCATATACACCGGCTTGTCGTCAATTTTAAAATAAAATGATTTTCCAAGACTGTCCGGTTGTTGCACCAATTCAATCTTACGATTTAAAACATAAGGCCTCTCTGGTGTTTTTTCATCGAAAGTTTCCAATCGTACTTCTTTCCAAATTCCACAGGTAGTAAATTTAGGTCCCCAATCCCAACCAAAATGATACTGTGCTTTCCGAACATAAGCACGAGGATTGTCTGGAATTACAAAAGGCAAATCTTTCTTGGCAAGTAAATCCACTACATTTTGTGCCGATACAAAGACAACAACTAATTTATTCGTACCGGGATTCAAATACTTTTTCACATCAACACGCCATTGACGGAACATGTTATTCGCTTTTAATATCTGTTTTCCATTCAAATAAACCGTTGCATAGGTATCCAATCCGTCAAAAACGAGTGCTGTATTTTTTTTCTTTAATGTTACTGGATTTACCTGAAATGAAGTTTTATACTCCCAGTTCTTTTTTTCAATCCATTGGAGTTTTTTTTCATTATCACGATAAAATGGATCTGGAATGAGTTTGTTATTCAGCAAATCAGTATGCACTTCTCCCGGAACTGTAGCGGCATTCCATTTTACCGTTTTCTCCTGACGAAATTGCCAGCCGTTTTTGAGAACTACTGAACTATTTTGAGCATTCGCCACAAAAAACAGGTTTATAAAACAAAGGATCCCAAACCAACAAAAGGATTTATTACATTTCATCGTGGCTGATTATTTGGTTATTGTGTTGCTTTTTATCTTTCATAAAAGTAAAATTTCTATTATTTGATTCCAATATTTTTATGACAATGTATTTCCCAATTTGCTCTCCTTGCAAAGCGCCATTTTCAATGGCGTCCCTAAAATGAATACCTCCGTACAACCTTGAAATAGCTGCTTCTTGCGATGCCTGTAAAAAGGATTTAAATTTTCTTTCAGGCAAACCAAATTCTGTTTCAGTTGTATCTGTAAAGGAAAAATTATCTCCGAAAATTTTAGTAAGCACAGTTGCCGCCGCCGTAGATATCACACTATGTCCTGAGGTATATTCCGGAAAAGGCGGTGTTTGTAATAATGGCTTCCATCTATTGTCTATCCATTTATTAATCGCCGTTTCTGGTCTTACCCTATTCGTTTTAAATTTTCCATCCCAACAGGAAATAAATGCATCGGTTAATGTAATAGCGACAGTTGTATGAATAAAAATAGTTTGCTCTAAACTTGTTTCCTTTTTTAAACAGGCCTTCCCCGTAATACCAATCCAATGTCCACCTGGAGATATTTTTTTAAACCCAAATTCTACATGTCCAATCTGCTGTAAAGCAAAAGGATTACAATCCCAAAAACTGGCTATTGCTTTTTGTTTTTTGGTCAATTTGTTTACAATATTATAAACCTCGTCCATTTGTTTATAGAAAGAGGATGTTTTCGCAGTATCGAATACAATGGGAGCAATGGGTTTAAATTGTTGGGCAGAATCCAATAAAAAAGGTCGTATTTGGTTCCAGTTTGGTTCCACTGCTTGCATATACCCCGGTCCGGTTGGTTGCCAATGTCCGTCACCGCTTAATGGCGTATATTTTTTAAAGTTGCTTAATTTTCGAAAATTATCAGCTCTTATATACGGTGTGATTTGAGCTATTGCAATTTGCACCAGCTGTGAAGTACGCTTCGTTTGTTCTTTAGAAATTCCTTTTTTTACAGCTACCCGCATTAAAGAATCTGCTTCGGTTGAAAACTTATATCCAGATGGCAACAGTTTTTCTGCCATTTTATAAACGGTATACACGGATGCTAAAGAAGCGTCACTTTTTGTGATAAGCGTATCGGCAACCTCTACTTTTGGAAAACCATTGAGCGATTTCGAAAAAGATCGCTCCGGCATTTGAAATAACGACATTACTTCATTCGACGCAAGCGTTACATAAGCATAGTATCGGGCTGCTGCCACTGGTGATGTAACATCATTAACCATTACATCGGTTACTTTTTTTAAAGCTGAAACATAATCCTTTGAAGAAAATTTTTCAGAATTCTGGGAAAAACATGTAGTTCCCAGAAAAAGTATAATCGCGATAAAAATATATTTTCTCATATTGGATATATTAATATTTGTAAACCGCAGGAAGCTGATTGTTGATAGAAAACAAGACCTTTTTTTTACCCTTAGATTCTATAGAAATAATGTCCTTTACGCAGCCCTTTACATTCAAACCAGAACTTAGTTGAGGTATATAAGTAAAGTTCCCTTTTCCGTCTCCTGTCAATAAAACACCATAATTAGCATCTATTTTTCCAATTTTTATTCTTGTTTTTTCTATATTTCCTCCTAATAGAATGTCATTTTTACCATCATGATTATAATCTGCGATGGCAATAGCATAAACAGGAGCATAATTTGCCTGCATGGGTAAACTGTGTGGCATGAAAATACCATTCTTATTTTCGAACCAACTTGTTTCAAAAGAATCCGCTTTCAGAACTTTTCCCAATTGCAATTGCTCTGGTGATAAAACGTCATTGATAGTTGCTTCTGAATAGGAGTCATAAGTAGGAAAGCGTTGTCTGAGGCTCACCATCTGATCGGTCAATTCATCTCTACTCGCCACAGGAAAAGATTTGCCCTGAATGTATTGACATAAAAATGGATCTACAGAACCGTTTTTGTCAAAATCGCCATAATAAAGTGTGGCAGGTTCCGTATTGCTAACCTTGATTTGACTGTTGGTACCCCAGTTTGCGGCTACCAAATCTAAATCGCCATCACCATCTAAATCGGCTGAAGCCAATCGGTTCCACCAACCAGATAAAGCAGTGGGGAAATATTTTTGAGTGGCATCGACAAGCTGACCATTTTTGTTTTCGAAACAAGATATTTTCATCCATTCCCCACAAACAACCAAGTCCGGTTTTCCATCGTTATTTACATCCATCCATATGGCATCAGTAATCATACCTAACCGTTGTAATCCAGGTGCCACTGTTGCAATAGCATTCGTAAACTTCCCTTTTCCATCATTCAATAATAAAAAACTCTCGGGTGCTTCAGGATATTTTCCAGAAATAGCACGACCACCAATAAATAAGTCAGGATCGCCATCACCATCTGCATCCGCTGATTTCACACAAGAACCAATACTTGTTTCTATCGGTAGCGCTTCCTGACTTTTTATATACGTTCCATTGTCATTTATGTAAATTCGGTCCTGTAAAGCCGCGTCATTTTCATCAAATGCATAACCACCGCTTACGACATACAAATCCATATCTCCATCCATATCGGTATCAAAAAATAATGCATCTACATCCTCAGAAAGACTGTCTTCAACAAATGCCTTCTGGGGGGAACGAATAAAACTTCCATTTTGCTGTTGCAATAATAACTGCCCTGCCTGATTTTTAGCTCCGCCAATGAAAATATCTTCCAGCCCGTCTTTGTTGATATCAGCTTTGGCAATTTGTGGTCCGCTATATGAAAGCATACTCGTCATTAAAGGCTGTGTTTTAAAATCATTCGTTTCTTCTTCAGTATGTCTGTAAGGAACAAAAACATCTGCTAAAGAAAATACAGTTGAAGTACTAGTTGAAGCAGGATAAATACGATTTGGATTATTATATGTAACATGTATCGTTTGATTTACGGTGTTATTTTTAAGTGTCTCCAATTTGCCATTCGGCCAATAAACAGCAATCGAATCAATTACAGCTGAAGGCAAACCAATATGCATTGGCTCTTGCATTGCACTTTGAAAACCGTGTACCGGATAATTTTCCTGTGTCACTATACCGGCGGGAGTATACACTTTTACTTTCGCTCCCAAAGCATTTCTATTTTGCCCCGGCATTTGCAATACTACGTTAATATAATTCCCCGTTTTATTTATTTCAACAGCATTATTACGATATATGGCTGCCACATCATTCATCCTGTTTATTACCAAATCAAGATCTCCGTCATTATCAAGATCTGCATAAACTGATCCATGAGAAAAATTTTCGTCTTCAAGTCCCCAATCCATGGAGCAATCTTTAAACTGAAGATTTCCTTTATTTTCAAAAATATAATTGTGAAGTGGTGTAGATTGGATTCCTTCCAGCATTTGAAACATTCTTTCTCCGGACTCTCCTCGCAAATATTTCAATCGTTCATTGGCATAAAATTTTGCAAAATCGCGGTTTATCATATCCCTGCCATAACCATTGGAAACAAAAAGATCTTTATTACCATCATTATTAAAATCGGCAAACAAAGCTGACCAACTCCAATCCGTATTAGAAATTCCGCTTAATTGTCCCGTTTCGCTAAAGGTGTTATTCCCATTATTTACCTGTAACATATTACGCATTAACTGGTGGTAAAATCCATTTTGTAAGGTGTTGTTATAGAGCTCATAATTATCTGGAGCGTATAATAATTTCTGTCTTTTATTATCTGCAGGCAACATGTCCAAAGTATAAATATCTGGCCATCCATCATTATTGATATCTGCTATATCAGCTCCCATAGAAAAATTAGAAATATGACCCATTTGCTCTTTTAAACGATCCGTAAAAGTTCCATCTCCATTATTGATATAGAGATAATCTTCTTCTACATAATCATTGGACACATAAAAATCTGGCCATCCATCATTATTAACGTCACTTACAATAACTGAAAGCCCATATCCAAGTGGATTGGAAATAATTCCAGCTTCTACAGTTACATCTGTGAAATGATTGCTATCATTACGATAAAGTCGGTCACCCGCATAAGGGTCTACCATCTTTTTGACAAAAGCAGCATCAAAATTCCGTAATTCTTTAATGTTATGATTCAATACAAAAAGATCCAAATCACCATCACGGTCATAATCAAAAAAAGCGGCTTGGGTAGAATAGCCCGAATCAGCAACACCCATTTCTTCAGCTTTATCTGTAAATGTAATTTCACCGTTGACAGAGGGAGAAGGTCCATTATTTATAAACAACTGGTTCCTTCTCTTTTCAGGTTCGGTATCGCCGGAATAACTAACATACAAATCCAGCCATCCATCCCCATTAACATCTGCCACACTTACTCCTGTTTTCCAACCTTTGTGCCCTTCTACACCAGCACTTTTTGTACTATCTTCAAATTTAAAGTCTCCTTTATTTAGAAATAATTTATTAGGGACTATGTTTGCCGTAAAATATAGATCTATTAATCCATCATTATTAAAATCTCCGGCAGCTATACCACCACCATTATAAAAATATTCATAAGTTATTATGTTCAGTTGAGGTGTTTCTTTCAAAAGGTTATTGAACGTAATTCCAGTTTTTTCAGCAGGGAGCAAAGAAAACAATTTTGTCTGCTGCGAAAAAACAGGTAAAAAGAACAGTAAACCAATCCCAATAGGTAACAAAAACTTTTTCATACTTTCTTGTTGTTATTAATATCGATAGCTAAATTTAAAATAAGTCGGGTAGGTTTTACTACCCGACTCAGATTAAGTTTCATCTAAACTACTACTTTAAAATCAAGGCTTATCCCACCAAACTCGAGTAGTGAATTCATCGGTACCTTGTTGTGTAATAGCTGTATTATAATTAGTGGTATTATTAACACGTTCGGTTTCATCATAAATTAAACGTCTTGGTAATGTACCGCCAGTTAAATTACCAGGAAAATTTACTGGTATTATAGTAGGATAACCCGTTCTTCTAAGTTCAGCAAATGCTTCTAATCCATTGAAGAATAATACTATCCATTTTTGTGTTCCTATCTGATTTAATTTAGCGGCAGTTGTACCCAATGTCATAAAAGGATTTGCGACTAAATAAGCAGCAACTTCAACATTACTTACAGGAGCCACGGCATTTCCATATACAGTAAGCATTTGCATAGCAGTAGTTACTCCGTTGTTGTAATAGGTTTGTGCATTTCCGGAATCCCATCCTCTTACAGCTGCTTCAGCTAATAAAAATTGTACTTCGGCATAACTCATAATAATATCTGGGGCATCCTGACGCAATATAGTCAAGGTATTAGGATCAGAATACGCTTTAATTCCTGCAGCAGTCCAACTCGGATGTGCTGTAATTGTTCCTGAAGTATACCCATTAGGTAATCCTTTTTGAGTAGCAGGTGTATTGTCACCCGTGCTTTCAATACGAGCATATATACGCAAACGCGGATCACTGGTGTTTTGCAATTGATCAACAAATGTCTTACCTAGTTTTGTACTACCATTTCCTTCTTGTAAATCTTCACGTAAAAAAGGAGTTGTATAAGGATTTCTGTTTACGCCGTCTGGCCCAGTAGCATGATTTAAAACTACATTATCAGCATTGGATTGAAAAACGCCTCCAGCAATTGCTTTACCAACCCAAAGTTGTGCTTTTGCAGGATCTACTTTAGACATGCGCATTCCTAATCTAAGCATCATAGAGTAAGAAAACTTTTTCCATTTAGCAACATCTCCAGAATAGAACAAATCTGAAGAACCAAAAAACGGTTTGCTTGCATCCAATGCCTGCGCTGATTCGTCTAATTCTTTCAAAAGATCAGTATAGATATCTTGCTGCTTGTCATATTTAGGTTTCAAAATTAAACCTGTATATCCTTTCCCAGCATCGAAATAAGGAATATCACCGTATAAATCAGTTAAACGATGAAATAAATATGCTTTCATAATTCTAACAGCACTACGCTTATTTACATTTTCTGGAGTATTAGGAATTGTGGATAACAATTGTGATGTTTCCTTTATTCCGTTACTATAAGTTGATCCAAAAAAAGCACCAGACCACTCGGTTGAATAGGCATATTTATCTCCAGAATAGGCAAATGAACCTAAATGTTGAACCATAGCACTGGCATAAATTAAGTTTGCTCTATGATTTTCATAATCTTGTCCATTCATGTACACTTCTGACAAAGAAAAAACGGAATTTACATCAGGAGTTACATAGGCATTAGGGTTTTTATTTAAATCTTCAAACCCATTATCGCAGGAAGTAAGTACTAGAATACATCCTAAACCAGCGCTTAAATACTTTATTAAATTATTTTTCATTTTCGTATGTTTTTTTTATTAAAACTTAACATTCAGGTTTACTCCAAAGCTTCTGGTTACAGGCACTCCACCTCTTTCAAGTCCTTGTTCATTACCATTTTGATAATTTGATTCAGGATCAACATTAGGAACCTTACTATAAAGACTAAGTAAGTTACGAGCTACGAAAGAAATATTAACACCTTCGATATGTGATTTTCCTAACATGCTTTTTGGAAAGTCATATCCTAGCGATACCGATCTCAATTTGATGAAATCAGAAGAATAAACAAAATTAGACGTTTGTCCACGTGCCCATGCTCTCCAATAATCCTGTGCATTTGCAGTTACATTTACCGGAGCTCCATTTACATCTACCCCACTCACCGGAATACCATCTTCTCTACCTTCTAATGTTCCTTTATGCAATCCCAATCGATATCCTAAATAATTACTGGATGAAAATACATCACCGCCAAATTTAGCATCAATCAATACTGACAATCTGAAGCTTTTATAAGATAAATCATTAGTAAAGCCCAAACTATATGGAGCTACACCTTTACCGGCAGTAACTAACTTGCCTCTGCGTAAAGTACCATCGGGATTGTATACCAAAGCTCCACTGGCATTTCTTTCATAATCATACGCTTTAATGATGCCAAACGGTTGCCCTTCTTCCAAAACAATAAAAGCATTCCCATCTCTGTTATCTGCTAAAGTTTTTGATTTAAGCTCATCTGAAAGTTTTACAACTTTGCTCTCATTGTATCCCATATTGAAACCGGTGTTCCATGTAAAATTATCAGTTTTAAAAGGGATTCCGCTTATTTGAAGTTCTATTCCTTTATTAGATATTTCACCTACATTTATTTTTGTTGAATTATAGCCTGATGAAATAGACACATTTGCATCAGCAATGTCATTGGTGGTCGTTTTATTATACCAAGTCACATCTAAGCTCAATCTGTTTTTAAAGAAAGAGTTTTCTGTACCAAATTCTATAGTTCTTACATTATACGGTTGTAAATTTCCATTAGGTATAGTATTTCCATTTGTTCCAACCAGTGGTTGTCCAAAATAACCTTGTCCTACAGGATTGTAAGTTAATACCAAAGCATAGGCATCAGGCAAAGCACCTCCTACATTCCCCCAACCTGCTCTCAACTTTCCATAGCTCCACCAGTCTGGCAATTTTACAGCATCCGAGTAAATAAAACTGGAACTAACAGAAGGATAAAAGGTATGGTTGTTTTTTGGACTTAAGGTAGAGAACCAGTCTTCACGTCCGGTAAGGCTGATAAAAAATAAATTTTTATAACCCAAATCAGCAGAACCAAACAACGAGTTCACTTCACTTTCTGCAAAATTTTCATTGGAAGATTTATTTTTCAGGTTGCCATAAAAATACTGAAAAGGTACAATGAATTCACTACCGCTAAGGCTGATTCCCTTGCTTCTATTGTGCTGACGGTTTGCCCCTACAAAAGCATTTACTTCAAAATCTCCAAAAAATGTATTTTTATATCCAAGGATACCCTCAGCATTATATTCATATCTGGTTTGTTGGATAACATTCATCCCTCCTTTTGGGTTATAAGCTATACCAGTAGGCTCAATATCAGTATATTCATAATTAATATGGTCAATACCTAATTTACCTTTTGCATAAATATTTTCATTTAAGTTATAAGTAATACTGGAAGAACCAATAAATCGGTTTCTACGATCAAAATTCTTTACATAATTTGTAGCAAAATAAGGAGTTTGAGAATAAATATTACCTCCAAAATGATTCGCTTCAAACCCGTTTGCATCTACACCAGGTTGCAGCCATCTAACATCTGTATTGGTAGCCAATTGATAAACAGATAGATTCGCATTCTTTGGTGAATCCGAAAGAAATGGTCTGTTAGTTGCACCTTCAATAACATATTGTGCATTGGTCTCCAAAGTAATTTTGTCATTAGGAGTTGCATTCAACGCTAAAGTGAAGTTTTTTCTATTAAAACCGGCATTATGCAAAATGGCTTTATTCTCAACATTTCCTAATGAAAATCGATAGTTAATTTTATCATCCCCACCAGTTAAAGCAATAGTATTCGAATTAGTCGTACCATTATTATAGAAGTTTTTCATGTTGTCCTTTTGAGCACTATAAGGATGCATCAAACCATCGATAGAAAGTACCTGAGAACCATCTAATTTTGCTCCCCAAGAATAATTATATAAATCCTGCGCATCCGCTAAATTTGCTGGTTTTTGTCCTCTGTCTCCTGAACCATAAACATATTGCCAATCGGTAGTTTTAAATACTTTTTCAAAAGTGTAGTTTGATGTGTATTCCACGCCTATTCCATGCCCGGACTTCCCTCTTTTGGTAGTAATCAAAATAACTCCATTTGACCCTCTATATCCATAAAGTGCAGAAGCAGCACTCCCTTTCATAACAGAAACTGAAGCGATATCATCTGGGTTAAAGGATGATAAACCATCCCCTTTATCGGCACCACCCCATTTACCAGCATTGCCCTGCTGTGTATTGTCTATTGGAATTCCATCAACAACGTACAAAGGCTGATTAGATCCAGAAGCTGAAGTAGCCCCACGAATTACCACTCTACTAGAACCTGCTGGCCCTGTGGCGGTTCCGGAAACGTTTACTCCAGCAACTCGACCTTGCAAAGCATTTCCTAAGTTGATTTCCTTTGCTTTTGATAAATCATCCCCTTTTACCTGACCCACTGCATATCCAAGCACTCGTTTTTGTTTTTTTACTCCTAAGGATGTAACGACAACTTCACCAAGCTCTTGCGTGCTTATAGCTAGTATAACAGTAATATTATTTTCATTTTCAGTAACATCTACTGATTTTGAAGCAAACCCGATAGAGGATACTGTCAGAGTTGCTTTACCCGAAGGGACCATGACCGCAAAGTGTCCGTCCGAATCTGTTATGGTACTAATGGATTTCCCTTTTACCTTTACGGTTGCAGAAACAATACCCTTGTTTTCTGCATCTGCGACTACGCCTGTTATGGATCGGTTTTGTGCTATTGCGCCAAAGCAGCTGAGCATAACCAATCCTAACACTGCTAAAATTCGTTTCATAAGCAATTGTTTTAGTTTGTTTTTGGTTTTGTTTAAAATATTAATAAAAAATAAGAACTTAATTTCAAAATAAGACTAGAATGAATTCTTCAATTCAACCCTAATTCCCCGTATTTTAAAAAATGTAAATCGACGGTAAATCGATTTAGTAATTAGCCGTAAAAACATCTATTGTCATTAAATAACTTCAATATTTTCACTTAACAAAAATTGAATAGAGCAATTATCAATTTACTGACTAACAAAAAAATATGAATTTCAACTTGCAAATTGTCATCTCAACTCTTTAAAAGAATTGTATGAAACAACTATATCTATTTAGTACTTATATAAAAATCAACTATATTTTCATCTTTTAAATAATATCTTCTTCGAATAACAAATTATTTAAATTTACTAAATCGTTTTAGTAAATTGATAAAAAAAACAGATTAATCATTTTTAGCTACAAAATGACCAATCCCAACTCTAAATTATACCGATTCCCTTAATACTAATTTCCCTTTTTGAAGCACTTTCTCAATAACAAAATCAGTATCATTCCTCATTTGACCCATAAGCAAATCAACAGCTTTTACTGCTATGGCATCTATTGGCTGTTCAATAACAGATATTGATGGTGTATGCAATTTAAAACTGTAATGATCATCAAAACTAATAATAGACAAATCCTCTGGTATCTTTAAACCCATTTTACGAAAAGCCTGAAGTCCTGCAAGACCCATATAATTAGCAGCGAAGAGTACTGCATTAATCATTGGATTCTTTTCAAAAAAACGAACTATTGCCTCAATTTTACTATCTTCAGTACTATGATAATCTAAATGAAGCATAAGAGATTCATTGTAATAACCTGCCGCTTTCATGGCATCAACATACCCTTTTTCTCTTAATTGCATCTGTATCATTCCAGATGTATTGTTTATAAAAGCAATATTATCATGACCGTGTTTAATAAAATATTCTGTTGCCGAGAAGGCTTCTTCATAATTATCCATTACAACATGACTAACATTTTGTCCCGGAAAATACCTGTCAATTAATACTACAGGCATTTTTAATTTTATTAGGTGATCGATACTTTTCTCCAGCTTTTCTGTTGGGGTAATAATAAAACCATCCACATTTGCTTGAAGAAGACTTTGTATCAATTCAGCAGAGCGTTCATCGTCATTTCCTGTACTACAATAAAACACTCTATATCCCAACTTTTTTGCTTCATCCTCTATTACTCTGGCGAGATCAGAAAAAAACTGATTGGAAATATCTTCCACAATAAGACCAATAGATCTTGTTTTCCCAGTTCGAAGACTACTCGCAATCATATTAGGCCTGTAATGTAACTTTTCAGCGACATCCTGCACCTTTTTAATAACAGCCTTGCTAATGTTCATTTTTTCACCTTTGTCATTAAGGACAAAAGATACTGTAGAGATAGAAACCTTAGCTTCCATGGCAATATCTTTAATGGTGATCTTTTTCATTTAGCGCGTTAATTTTATATTAAACTGTTATTAATTCTGTCACAAATATATATAAAAACAATTACTAAAACGATTTTGTAACTATTTTTTTTAAATAAATTATTTTTTTAAAGTTAATAAACTAGTAAACACACAGTATTTAAGGATATATACAGAGATATCCCTATATCTGAATAATAAACCAATTCGCATTAAAATTTGGTTCCGCCTAATGTTAATCTGATAAAAATAACTGTATTTAGTAAAAATAATAACTACTTAAGAAATAAATATTTCTTAAGTGGAAGCTTTCCCATTGAGGACAAATGTTTTCATGGCAGCAGGAATTAAAACGGTATCCCCTTTTTCATATTGCCATTTTGAATTGTTGCACTCAATTTCAAATGATCCTTCTACACACATATAAACCGTAAAGGTTTTGCCTGTTTTAATAGCCGTAATTTCACCATCTTGATTTATAATCACAATAAAACTCTGGCTTTGGAAAAAAAACTTGCCCAAATAAACAAAGAACTCCAACAGCAACAAGTCACTTTCGAAAAAAGACAAAAACCATATAATTAAAAAATGAAACAGCAGCACGCAGAAATTGAACTTATATAAAAGAAATAGTAGATATAATTTGAAATTAATTGCGCAACAATCACCCTTAGTTGGAGGTTTCATATTTTCTTATTGTATTATAAATTCCTATTATGTAGTTTCTAACCAATTGTGGTAATGTTTCTAATTCTTCAGACGCATTTTCGTCAATTTTACAAATATCACAAATCATTAAACAAGTGATATAACTACCTAGTTTAGTTATCGGGTTACCTTACACATCAGTAATTGGAATACCTCTTACTTGTTAGATCGCTAAATTTTATTTAGAATAAATTTAAATAAAAAATTTGTTTGTTACAGTTTAGGTTTTATATTTGCAGAAATTATTTTAATTCAATCTAAATTAACTAAAATGAACTTTAAAAAATTATCTCTTTCCGCATTACCAATTTTGCTATTAGCACTTGCTTCTTGTTCAAATGATGATAATGCACCAGTTGAAGAAACTTTTAATTATACTGTTCCACCAACTTACACATTCGAAAGAAATGCGGTAACTTCTGTAGATTATTCAGGGCAATCAAGTCGATTATTAATGCTTGATGAAATGGGTAATTATTTTAAAACAAGCGCAACAAATGGAACTGTTGCAGATGATGCAGTACTATCTGATATGTATGCTAATGTCAATAACCGTTTTACGGGAACGGGTTTAAACACTTCAGGGAAACAATTAAAAGATAAAACGGCTGCTTCAAAAGATTATTTTTCATTATATCTTGGTGGTGGTTCAATTACTGAACAAGTTAGTGTTCGTGATTTATTTGAAACCCAATTCGACAATGCCGATGCTGCCAGTCAAGGAGCAACAGCTGCTGCGGGTGTTTCCGGTGTTTATTTAGATGGAACAAGCAAACGGTTATTTGCTGCAAATGGATTAGAGCCACAACAAGTATTATTAAAAGGAATGATGGGGGCTTGCTTTATGGATCAAATAGCTAATAATTATTTAAGTCTGAACAAGCTTGATGGCGGAACTAATAAAGTTGACAACACGAACAAAGTATTGTTAACTGGAAAGAGTTATACTGAAATGGAGCATAATTGGGATGAAGCTTATGGCTATATTTATGGTGCAGATAATTTAACTTTTACACCAAATGTTTTCAAATTCTGGAGTAGTTACATCAATCAAGTTAATGCCGATACTGATTTTAATACTCTTAAAGCAGATATTGACTTGGCTTTCCGTAAAGGTAGAGCAGCAATCGTAGCTAATGATTATAAAGTTCGTGACGCTCAAATCGATATTATCAAAGCAAAATTAGCAATGGTTCCTGCGGTTAGAGCGGTATTTTATTTACAAGAAGGAAAAGGTAAATTAGCAACTGATAATGGAGCAAAAGCTTTCCACGCTTTATCAGAAGCATACGGTTTTATTATGTCATTACGTTACACAAATAAACCGGGAACAAACAATCCTTATTTTACAAAAGCAGAAGTAGATGCAATGTTAGCTTCTATGGTAAGCGGAACAAATGGGTTGTGGGCTATAGATACTTTAGGAGCAAAATTAGATACTATATCTGCACAAATTGCAACGAAATTTGGTTTTACGGTAACTCAAGCTGCAACGGTAAATTAATTCAGTAAAAAAAACAAAGCAAGAGAAATTAACCCTCTTGCTTTTGTACTTTTGCGTAAATTTTTAAGAATATGAAAAAGATACTATTAATTTTAAGTTTTGTTGCCGTATTTGTAGGTTGCTCATCAAATGATGGTGCAAACAATACGGACGGGAATAATTACGATAGAACAGCACTTTTAACCAACTGGGCTGATAATATTATTGTTCCAAGTTATGTAAATTATCAAGCGAAAGTACAAATATTGGTAACTAGCACAAATACTTTTGTTGCAACTCCAACGGAAGCAAATCTTCAAATTCTAAGAACTTCTTGCTTTGAGGCTTACAAGGCATATCAATATATATCGATGTATAATTTGGGTAAAGCAGAAGAAATTAATCTTAATATGGCTTCCAATACCTATCCAACAAATACAATTGGTATTGAATCAAATATTTCATCCGGAACTTACAATCTGGCATTGTTGTCTCAATTTGATAAACAAGGTTTTCCAGCATTGGATTATTTGGTAAATGGATTGGGTGGAAATGATGCTTCAATTGTTGGTTTTTATGCTACAAATGCAAATGCTGCAAATTACAAGCAGTATTTAACAGCTGTTGTAAGCAAACTAAAAACTAATGTTGATGCAGTTGTAACCGATTGGAATTCAGGTTTCAAAAATAGTTATGTAGCGAACAGCGGGACTTCGGTAAGTAGTTCAGTGAATAAAACAACAAATCTATTTGTAAAAAATCTTGAAAAAGATATTCGTACAGGTAAATTAGGAATTCCGGCAGGTGTTTTTTCAAGTGGCGTTAAATATCCGGAAAAAGTGGAAGGGTATTATAAAAATGATATATCTAAAGAGTTGTTAAATGTTTCATTAAAAGCGCAACAAGATTTTTTTAATGGAAAACATTTCAATAGTACAGCTACAGGTGAAGGTCTAAAAAGTTATTTGGATTTTTTAAATGTGATTAGAAATGGTCAAAAATTAAGCGATATCATAAACAATCAATTTGCTGCCATTTATACTGTAACCAACACGCTTAACAACAGTTTTTCACAACAAGTAACTACTGACAATTCAAAAATGATTATCACTTATGATGCTTTACAGCAAAATGTAATCTACACAAAACTAGATATGATGCAAGCATTAAACATCACTATTGATTATGTAGATGGGGATGGAGATTAATTATGGGTTTTAGTATAACAAAATATCTAAATAAATATTCAGAGGCATCAACGCTAGCTTTTTTCAGGCTAGCGTTTGGCTTTATGATGGTTTTAAGTCTAATACGATTTGCGAGTTACGGTTGGATTGATAAATTTTATATCCAACCCCAATTTCACTTTACGTATTATGGCTTTGAGTGGGTTAAACCGCTAGGGAATTACACCTATTTATTATTTTTTATTTCAGGATTAGCTGCTTTATTTGTCGCCATTGGATACAAATATAAATTATCGATCATTACCTTTTTCCTGATCTTTACCTACATTGAATTTATGGATAAAACCACGTACCTGAACCATTATTATTTTATTACGGTTGTGAGTTTTATATTGATATTTTTACCGGCAAATGCCTATTTTTCAATTGATGCCTATAGGAACCCTAAAATTGCCCATCAGAAAATCCCGAGTTGGACTATTGATATTTTAAAATTACTTTTAGGTATTGTATATTTTTATGCAGGCTTGGCAAAACTCAATTCCGACTGGCTTTTTGAAGCGATGCCACTCAAAATCTGGTTACCCAATAATTCAAATTTACCTATAATTGGTTCTTTATTAAACGAGAATTGGGTGCACTACGCATTTAGCTGGACGGGAATGATTTACGATTTAAGTATACCTTTTTTATTACTGTATAGAAGAACTCGTTTATTCGCTTTTGTTTTAGTGGTAGTCTTTCATATTCTGACTAAAATTCTTTTCCCCATTGGTGTTTTTCCTTATATAATGATTGTAAGTTCATTACTCTTTTTTGATGCGGATTTTCATAAAAAGTGTTTACAATTTATTTCGAAATTATTCAATTTCAGTATAACTGTTTTTGAGAACGGAAAAGAAAAAATTCAGAATTTCAATGGTATTTATAAAACAAAAATAGCCTTTTTAACCTGTTTTTTAGCTTTTCAGTTCCTGTTTCCTTTTCGATATCTATTGTTTCCGGACGAATTATTTTGGACAGAAGAAGGTTTTCGGTTTTCGTGGCGCGTGATGCTTATGGAAAAAGCCGGTTATACCCAATTTATTGTTACCGATGCGAAAACGAAAGAAAATATAATGATAAATAACAGTCATTTTTTAACCACTTTTCAGGAAAAGCAAATGTCGTTCCAACCGGATTTTATTTTGGAATACGCACATTTTTTACATGATTATTACCAAAAAAAAGGCATTCAAGAACCCGAAGTCAGAGTACAAAGCTACGTTGCTCTCAACGGAAGATTAAGTCAAAAATATATCAATCCAAAAATAAATTTAGCCAAAGAAAATGAAACTTTCAAACACAAAACTTGGATATTACCTTTTAACGATGAAATTAAAGGATTTTAGTTGCATTCTACTTTTATTATTTACCATAAATAGTTTTTCCCAATATAAAATTTCAGGAATAACTAAAGCTGACAATGGTAGAATACTAGCTTTCGTTGAAGTATATAATAAAACTTCCGGGACTAAATATTTATCTAATCCTAAAGGAGCGTTTTCAATCGAATTAGACAAGTCAGGGAGTTATGAACTTGTTTTTTACAAAGAAAACTATGCTGTTTTAGAAAAAACAGTTTCAACATCTGATGAAAGCATTGTTATTGTTTTGGATAAAATCACCAACCTTTCGGAAGTAGTTATCAATACACAAAAGGAAAAAATATTTGCACTCAATAAATTAAAAGATATTGATGAAACGGCCATTTATGCCGGAAAGAAAACCGAAGTAATCTCATTAAACAAACTAACGGCAAACAAGGCAACCAATAATGCACGTCAAATATTCGCGCAAGTTGTAGGATTAACAATCAACGAAAGTTCCGATGGCGGTTTGCAATTAAGTATTGGTGGACGAGGATTAGATCCAAACAGAACATCGAATTTTAATACCCGTCAAAACGGCTATGACATAAGTGCTGATGTTCTGGGTTATCCTGAAAGTTATTATGCCACACCTACCGAAGCATTAGAAGAAATACAAGTAGTTCGCGGCGCAGCATCTTTACAATACGGAACGCAATTTGGTGGATTAGTTAATTTTAAATTAAAAACACCCAGCAAAAAACCATTCGAATTTACAACAAGAAATACTATTGGGTCTTATGGATTGTTCACCAATTTTACTTCATTAAGCGGTACAAAAGATAAATTCAGATACTACACCTTTTATAATTACAAACAAGGAAACGGTTTTAGAGCCAATTCTGAATTTGAAAGCAAAAATTATTTTGGGAATTTGAATTATCAGTTCAACGATAAAACATCATTGCATTTTGACTACACATATTTTAATTATTTAGCCCAACAAGCCGGCGGATTAACTGATGTGATGTTTAACGAAAACCCTACACAAAGCAATAGAACCCGAAATTGGTTTGCTGTAAATTGGAATTTATATGCATTGCGATTAAAACATAAATTTAATGCTAATGCCGATTTTTCATTGCAATTATTTGGGTTAGATGCTAGTCGAAAAGCAGTTGGTTATCGTTCTAATAGGGTTTCTAATCCTGATGTAGTAGGTACGGAAAGAGATTTAATAGTAGGCCAATTTGTCAATTGGGGTGCAGAAGCACGATTTTTAAAACGCTATAAAATTAAAGAAAACACTAGCGCATTTTTGATTGGCGCAAAATACTATCAATCTAAAAATTCTGGAATTCAAGGTCCGGGAAGTTCGGGTAGTGATGCCAATTTTAATGTTGCTAATACAGAATTTCCTTTTTATCAAAATCAATCCAATTATACGTATCCAAACTTGAATGTTTCGGTTTTTGGAGAGAATATTTTCAAAATAACTTCTAATTTTTCTGTGACACCTGGTTTTAGATTTGAAAAAATAAAAACAAAAGCAGAAGGTTCTTATCGAAAAATAAATCTGGATTTAGCCGGAAATGTAATTTTAGATGAAACCAAGTTTGAGAATAATATAAAAGACAGAAATTTTGTTTTATTAGGTATAGGATTAAGTTATAAACCATTGAATAGAATAGAGTTTTATGGGAATATTTCACAAAACTATCGTTCGGTAACATTCAACGATATTCGAACCGTAAGCCCAAGTCAAGTGATTGATGAAAATATTACGGACGAAAAAGGCTATACATCAGATATCGGAGTACGCGGACAATTAGGAGATAAAGTAACATTTGATGCCAGTATATACGGATTGTATTATGATGACAAAATAGGCGAATATGAAACCAGAAACCCCAATGGTTCAGCGGCAATTGTAAGGTTTCGGGACAATATAGGAACTGCCGTGACATATGGTTTCGAAACGATGTTTGATTGGAGTTTGAATAAAACTTTTTTCAAAGAAAAAGAGAACTTTGTTTGGAATGTATTCTCCAATATCGCTATTACAGATTCGGAATATTTAAAATCGGACGCACCAAATATTGAAGGAAATAAAGTGGAATTCGTACCGCTTTACAACTTAAAAACAGGAACAGGGATTGGATATAAAAATTTTATTTCGAGTGTACAATTTACCTATGTATCTTCTCAATTTACGGAAGCAAACAACAGTAAAACAGATGTGAATGACAATACGTATGGTATTTTTGGTCAAATTCCTGCCTATTATGTAGCTGATTTTTCAACTTCCTACAAATGGAAAAAATGGAAACTGGAAGCTGGGATTACTAATTTTACAAACAATAGTTATTTTACAAGAAGAGCGACTGGTTATCCCGGTCCCGGAATAATACCATCTGATACTAGAACTTTTTATACTACGCTTGAGTTTGTATTTTAATATATTAAAAGCCTATTTTTTTAAGACAGAAACTTTTCAAAAGTATTTATTATTTTGCTCTTCTTTAAAAACACCTCAACTAAATTCCAAAAACAATATGACCTATTATAATTCCAATCATAATCAATTTCTTTTAATTGTTGAAAAAACGGTCAAAGACATTGATTAAAGATATTTGTTATTATACAATAAATATGTCCAGCCTTTTGTTTCTTATTTCCATAAATAACTAAAATGTCTGTAAGCCGTGTAAAAAAGTGCCAACCAAATTGAAATGATAATTGCTGCAAATATCCAATTGTTTTTTTTAATTTTTTTCGGATTATCTTTTATACTTTGTCTAGCTTCTGTCAAAACGACTGAGGGAATTAGTTTGATAGAAAGTGTAATTAGAAGAGGAACAATAAGTAAGTCGTCAAGATATCCTATAACCGGAATAAAGTCAGGTATCAAGTCAATCGGACTTAACAAATAGCCAACTGTTAGTCCTATGATAATTTTTGCAGACAGCGGTGTCCGTTTGTCAGAATAGGCTAAAATCAAAACTTGTGCTTCCGATTTTAATTGTCTTGCTTGTTGCTTTAGTTTATCTATTAATTGCATTGTCGTTTTTTTTTAGCTTTCCGTTATTAGGCGATTGTGCTTTTTGCCTCATAGGTTATGGATTATTTATAATTACTGATTTAGTAAATCTAACTTTGTGATCAATAATAGAATCCCAATCCCACAGTTGCATTTTTTCCAATAGAAAATCCCTCGAGAAAATTTCATCTATTTGTTTAAACCCTATCCATTCATAACCTTCATGTTCATCAGATAAATAAATGGCATCTGTCATCATCTCACTAAAGTATATAATACCTGTAATTTGACATTTATCATTATGCATATAATTCCAAGTATCAATCACTTTAATTGGTTTAATTTCAATATTCAGTTCTTCAAATATTTCTCTTTTCAGCGTTTCTTCGGCAGTTTCACCAAACTCCATTCTACCACCGGGCAAGTCCCATAATTTTCGACCATCTTTGAGATTATAAACCGCTAAAAACGTATTGTTTTTAATAATTAAGGTTTTTACAGAAAAGAATGTTTTTTTATCCATGTCAATTAATTTTTACAAACTTAATCATAATGCTTTATTTTTGAAAAAGTTGCGAATTTGAAACTACAAATTTTCGATGTCTGCTAATAATATTCAAAGCTACTTTATTTTTTTGGTTACAGATAGTAATTGTTTCTAATTGGAGAGACACAGCTATTAACTTATAAATTTCAAGAGCAGAACAAGAGCTAATGGAAGGAGCGTTTATCCGTTATGAAATCAAGTACTAAAGAAACATTGTTTCCAAAAACAAACCTCGCTTAAAATGACTTAAGCGAGGTCGATTTTTATGTTATTTAGTGTCGATTTAGATTCTTATAGAAGTCGGCAATGGCTGCCAATGTTGTGTAGTGCTTATATCTAAACTATTATAACCTAATTTTAACTCCGCCATTCAATATAAATCCATCTGTTGGCGTGTAAACTTCTCTAAATTGTGGGTTTTGAATTGTTCCCGAATACATATACTCCCATTTAGATTGTCGGCTGTCTAAAAAGTTTTCAAGGTTCAAGAATAAACTAAAATATTTAAACTTGTATTCTCCCGAAACTCCCATAACCCAATAATCCCTAACTTTTTCGTTGTTTGTCAAATACTGGTTTCCAACATAAAAAACTTCGTAAGCAATTCGCAATTTTTCTTCCCACTCATACATTAGGTTTGCGTTTATTCTATGTTTTGCTGTTAATGGATTTACGGTTGAGTTATTATCAAAATTTCTTTTTGCGTCAATGTAAGTGTAACCAATGTAACAGGAAATGTCCTCAAAACGAAGCTTTACGTTTGTTTCAAAACCTTTGGTTTCTATATTTCCGTTGGCATTTTCAAAGGCATAATTTATAGAAAACGGAACTTGATTAAGTACTAACGGATTTTTGATAATGGTGTAAAAAAACATTTGATTAATGGCAAAACTTACTTCGTCAAAAATGGTAGTTTTATAATTGACATCAGCATTTAATCCATATGATTTTTCAGGATTGACTTTTGAAAAGTCCAGTGAATTTATATTTTGAAACGCTTTTTCTTCGGTTTCTTCCGAGAAAATGGTAGGTGATTTGTAGCCTAAACCACCGCCAAATCTTGAAGATAATTTTTCGTTGATTTTGTACAGTAATGATAGACGAGGCAAAACAAAAACATTGCTTCTGTTTGTAATGTCTAAACGTAAACCGCTTTCCAAAATAAATTTTTCGGTTATGTTCAGATTGTTTTGAGCAAAAACACCTAAAGCTGCATTGTAATAATCTAATTTATCAGCGACTAAATTAATTTGCTTAAAATTATCCGAAACTAAATTCGCTCCCAAATTCCATTCTGATTTTTCGTTAGCGATAAGATAATTGGCTTCTGTAAAAGTGGCTATTTGTTGTCCTTCAAAATTATATGTTTGTTTTTCTATTTTCCGGTTAAAATACCCAACACTATTTTTAATTGTCAATATGTTTTTATTCTCAAATATCTTTTCAAACTTTGCCTGTGTTGAATATCGTTTACTGTTATTTCGCTCAAAAAACGTATCTGCAGCATCTCTATTATTATCAATCACTTCCATATCTCCACCTATCCGTTTTTCAAATCCTGCGTTTACACCTAAACTAAATGTTGTTTTTTCGTTTGGATAATAGAAGAATTTTGAATTTATCGTAAATCTTTCGAAATTTGGAATATCCGAAAACCCATCGTTATTTACATCGCTTGCTTTTTGAGAATTACTTGAAGCATAAATTGTAAGTCCTGATTTTTTGTATTTTTCGGCATAAAAACCGCTTAAATCCAGCGCTTGTGTTTGATTTATGTTTGTCAAAAACGAAATTTCTCTTGTCTCGGTTGGTTCTTTTGTAATCAAGTTTATCAATCCCGCAATGGCTCCGCCGCCATAAAGTGTTGAAGTGGAACCTTTGATAACTTCTACACGTTTTAAATTCAATGGTGGAATTTGCAAAATACTCAAACCACTTGCAAAACCTGAATACAAAGGAAATCCGTCTTGTAAAAGTTGCGTATATTTTCCGTCTAAACCTTGAATACGAATACTCGCACTACCTGAAACTTGGGAAGTTTGTTGCGTTTGAATTCCTGTACTTTCAGTAAGCAACATTTTTATATTCCCTGGTTGCATTGAAGATTTTTCTTCTAATTCTCCCGCTGCAATCGCTTCGATTCGAGTTGGAGCGTTTTTTATTGTTCGACTACTTCTCGTTGAAGTAACTTTAACTTCTTCTAATTCTTCCGATAATGGTTCTAGAAATATTACAATGATTTCATTTTGAGGAAATAAAATGTTTCTTTCCGTTTTTCGGTAACCAAAAGAACTGAAAACAATGGTTTGCTTACCGTTGGGAATGTTTTCAATTACTACAAATCCTTTTTCGTCAGAAGTGGAACCGCTTTGAGTTCCGGTTAGAAATACAGAAATGCTGTCAAGTGCTTCTTTTGTTTTTTCATCTTTGATGATGGCTTTAAAAGTGTTTTGGGCTGTTGCTAAAAATGGAAATAGCAAAAGAATGAATATTATTTTCTTCATTTTAAATTTAAATAAAATTGTTCTGAAATAGTAAAACTGGAAACTGCGTAGCAATTACCTAAAAAAGACAAATCAGAAAATCATCAAATCAAGAAAGAAGAATATAGGATAAAAAGCTTATCCTGTTTTGGAAAGAAAGAGCTTTTGTAAAATGAAATGCATTTAGATGCAGGTAGAATTCCATTTAAATGAAATTGAATTGGCGTGTTACAATTAATGTCGCAATGCGGAATACTTTGTGTTACGCTCTTTGCAAATATTTGACTACAAAATTGTTGAATATAGGCATGACTTTCATTTTCAAAATTAGCCTTCTCCTCGGTCTCCGAAAATTCAAAAACGGTGTTGAAATAGCAACACGATATTAGAATTAGAAGTACTATTTTAATGTATCCTTTCATCGTCACAAATGTACAAACAATAATTTTGTTTTGTCGGTAAATTGACTGTAATACATAAATGAAGGATTAAGTTGTAAATTACAAAGGATTTCTAATCATAACAAAAAGATACCTCTCAGCATCTTCTATATCTTCCAATTACTCTTCCAACTATCATTACAAAAATAATCCCTCCTAAGCTCATAAATCTTCCCCTCAGGTAAAGACCTAAAAACCAAAAAAAAAATAAATCCTATTTTTTCATACCATTCCATACCTCAAATACAGTAGGTAAAAAATTTCCTTTTTTAGAGTGAAATCAGAGAATCTGTTTTTGATAAGCTTTAATCCCGAATTAATAAGTATTCCTTTTCTCCATAAAAACACAAAAGACACCTCACAGCATCTTTTCCTATATAATCCTATGGCAATAGCAATTCAATCACAAATCCAAAAAGCTGGCATTAGATTAGCCACTTACTTTTTCTTTTCTTCGTCAACAATTAGTTTCAAAGAATTGATATAATCAGTATCAAATTCTATAACTCTTATTTTGTTTTGCTTAAAAGTCATTTCACCCTCAAATTTCCCTTCGGTTCCCAAAAAATCTATTACTAGTTCTTCCTCATTTAGTTCTATAAGTTTACCTAGATAAACAGCTTTGTCTGACTTTTTTGCAATCTGAAAAATCTCATATTTATTAGCCAGAAAATTTGTAATTGAAGACAAATCTTTAAGCGGAATTATTTCGGCTGTACTTGTTTTTAAACCTTTTAGTTTAATTACTCTTTCTGTGAATTCATGATCCTTGTCTTGAATAATTGACTTTACATTTTCGTTTTTTAATACCGTATAGCCATCAATTATAAAATCAAAAGGGTTATTTTTCAGTAAAATCCAATCTTCTGTCCAATCAATGAGAAAACCACTAAAGATTTCTTTTTTGTCATCAAATTCTATTGAAATTAATTGTCGTAAGTATTTTTCCATTATGCTTTTTTAAGTTTCAAGAACAGTTTACTACTAACGTCAGTTCTCCCGAAGCATCGGGGAAAAAACCTCGAAACGAACTTCATTTTGCACATTATCGACGATTTTGGACTCCAGGTCATCAACAATGAGAAACAGATGATATTGATGGATTTGATAGAAGATCGCAATCAAAAAAGAGCTACTATTTTTTGTTCACAACTACCGATAAAAAACTGGCACGATCTGATAGAGCAAAAGGCAATAAGCGATGCGATTTTAGATAGGATAATTCACTCGGCCATACGCTTCGAATTACAAGGTGAATCCATGCGTAAAAAAATGAAAAAATAGTAAAAAAATTTATCTAATTTTAAACCAAGAAATCATCAGTAAAAAAACTGTCAATTTTGCTTCGGAATTACCTGTCCAGTTTACCCCGGAATAGGGTGTACACTTTCACCGGAATAAGCACTATGTTTTTTTTGTCACAAATAGATACTCTTTTTGTTACACAATTAATCGTCATAATATAGTCCAAACGTTTGGGTATAATAGCGCTGTATATTGCATTTAATCCAATAAATTGGACTAGTTTGAAATCACTAGCGGTACTAAAATTAAAGCAATTATTTTGTCGCAAAAACAGGAGGTATTTGCGACAAAACAGTAAAAATAATTCAAGTCCAAACGATAAAAAAAAGGAGTTCACGATAATTAAAAAGACAAAATGTATGTTATTTCAAACATAATTGCTGTTTTTGTATATAATAACGAACATTATTAAAAATGACAACTAAAAAACAAACCATTTTCCCAAAGTATGACAAAGTATTGGGACAAATGGGAGAAAATATAAAGATGTCTCGTAAAAGGCGAAAATTGACTATGTTACAAGTAGCCGAACGAGCAGATATCGCAAGATCAACGTTGCACTTAATCGAGTTAGGAAATTCAAGTGTGGCAATGGGAGCCTATTTCAATGTGCTCCGAGTATTGGGGTTGCAAGACGATTTTCTAAAGCTAGCTGCAGATGATGAACTAGGAAGAAAACTCCAAGACCTCGAACTTCTAAAATAGTAAATATATCGTCAGTTCGAGTGATTTTTACACAATGCATGGAGTAAAAATAGTATCGAGAACCATCTAATAATCTAAAATGGCCACAAAAACCAACATATACGTTTACGCACATTGGCAAGATTTGATTTTAAGAGGAGGACTGCCAGTGGCAGTCAGGTATAATCTCAATTTAACAATATAAGATGTCTATAAAAACTGAAATATACGTATATGCACATTGGAAGGGTTTACCTGAACCCAAAATCATTGGTGTTTTGTCTGCACAACAAGCTACAGGTAAAAAAGCATTTAGCTTTGAATACGATAACAACTGGATAAAATCGGGACAAAAATTCTTATTAGACCCAGACATTCAACTGTATGGTGGACCACAATACCCGAATCAAAAAGAAAACTTCGGAATATTTCTGGACAGTATGCCCGACACTTGGGGAAGAACTCTCATGAAACGGAGAGCGGCCCAAGAAGTAAAAGAAAAAGGAGAAAAAGCACCAACACTTTATGATATTGATTTTCTGTTAGGAGTATACGATGAAAGTCGTATGGGAGCCCTGCGCTTCAAGACAGATCAAAACGGTGAATTTCTCGACAAAAACAAAACAGCTTCTACTCCACCATGGTCATCCATTCGTGAGTTGCAAAACGCAGCTGCTAATTTTGAAAATGAAGATGATAATGATGCCGTAAAAAAATGGTTGTCTGTCTTGATGACAGCAGGTTCCTCACTCGGTGGTGCTAGACCAAAAGTGAATATTCTAGACAATGATAAAAGCCTTTGGATCGCCAAATTTCCATCCAAAAACAGACACCACAGACAAAGGAGCTTGGGAGTTCCTTGCCTATCAACTAGCAATTAAAGCAGGTATAGAAATGGCTCCCTGTCGAATAGAAAAAATAATGGGCAACCACCACACCTTTTTTACCAAACGATTCGACCGGGAAAATGGAGAAAGAATACACTTCGCTTCCGCAATGACCATGACAGCCAACAATGAAGATACCATCCGGGACAATCCGGCAAGCTATTTAGACATAGATGAATTCATTAGCAACCATGGAACAAATATAGAAGCTAACTTGCACCAATTATGGCGCAGAATAATCTTCAATATTTCTATATCCAATACCGATGACCGTCTAGAAACCAAGGCTTTATCCTGACCAAAGGAGGTTGGATATTATCACCGGCCTATGACCTCAACCCATCAATTGAAAAGGATGGCTTGGCTTTAAATATCGATACTGATAACAATGCCCTCGATTTTGAATTGGCAAAAAATGTTGGAGAATATTTCAGATTAAACGAAAAGCAAATGGTGACCATCATAAAGAAGTACTAGCGGTAACAACAAATTGGAAAACCATAGCTAAAGAAATTGGAATTTCAAGAAGTGAACAAGAACTGATGTCTAAGGCATTTAAATTAGAAAGTAGCAAATCATAAACATCACGGGCAATCCTTTAACGGAAAATTGTGTTTTAAAATCTTTAAATTTGAACATCCATGAATCTAGTTCAATCTATTAAAAGAAACTATTAACATAATAAGTAGAATTTTAAGTCCTTATACAATTATTCTTAAGAATATAAAAATAATCCCCAACTATGAACTCAAAAAATACAAAACCCGTACTCCTCTTTGATGTAAATGAAACTTTGTTAGACATGACTCCGCTTAAGAATGCGATCAACACTTTACTGGAGGAACCACTGGCGTTCAAAATTTGGTTTGGAATGGTATTGCATTATTCGCTAGTGGATAATTGTACAAATCAGTATCATGATTTTAGCGCAATAGGTGCTGCGATGCTTGAAATGGCGGCAACTTCTTTAAATAAAACCATAACCGCAGATGAAATTAAAAAAACTCTTTCAATAATTCGGAATCTGAAAGCGTATCCTGATGTTTTGAAAGGATTACAGCTGTTGAAAGAAAATGGTTTTAGATTAGCCACTTTGACAAATTCGCCTGAAAACGCACTTAAAGAACAATTAATTAATTAATTCAAATCTGACTGATATATTTGAGTTTGCTCTAAGTATTGATACCCTTAAAATATATAAACCAGACCCTAAAACCTATAAATGGGCAGCAACTAAATTAGATCAGCAACCGCAAAATATAATTATGATTGCGGCACACGGATGGGATTTAGCCGGCGCGATACATGCTGGATTGCAAACCGGTTTTGTAGCGCGTGAAGGACAATCATTGTATTCCCTTTCGGACAAACCTACCTATGAAGCCAAAGATATTTATGAAATGGCAATGGTTCTGATTGAAAAATACAAATAAAGATCTACGGAAGTGGAAAACAAAGTTGTTTTTATCGCCTTTTGATCATCTTGTAAAGCAAAATAGATAGTATTAAATAATTCAACAAATAATACAACAAGTATTTGCAAAAAACGACCCGTTCGCGCAGAATTGCACTCTGTGCCAATCCATTTAATATACAATAACTAATTACCTCTCATTTTTCACCTCTCTACACTTAGAACACTAAACTAATAATCGCCATCCAATAAAAGAATGATAAAACTGCTTTATCTTTGAAGTAATTTAAAAGAAACCATCCTTTTATGCATTATACAAAAATAGTATGCCTGAAAAAATCAACGATAAGACCATTTTTTCGCTGCTGGAGGTCACTAACAGTATCAAAAAAACATTAGAACAAAGATATAATAGTGCGTTTTGGATTAAAGCTGAAATGAACAAACTGAATCATTACAGTCAATCCGGTCATTGCTTTCCCGAATTAATAGAAAAAGTAGACGGTAAAATAATTGCTCAAATAAAAGCAACATTATGGCGTGACGATTACCAGAATATCAATCGCAATTTTATAAGAATACTAAAGGAACCCCTCAAAGATGGAATTAAAATTTTATTCCTTGCCAAAATATCCTTCGATCCAGCTTTTGGACTTTCACTTCAAATAATAGATATTGATCCCCAATACACGTTAGGAGATTTAGAAAATGAAAAGAGGGAAACGATAAAAAAACTACAGCTTGAGGGTATATATGATCAAAACAAAAAATTAGAACTCTCTTTTTTACCCCAAAGAATTGCCATAATTTCGGTAGAAACCAGCAAAGGCTATGGTGATTTTATAGATGTAATTGAAAAAAATTCGTGGAATTACAAGTTCTTTTATCTTCTATTTCCATCCATACTGCAAGGAGACAAAGCAGTTCGCGGCATCATGGCGCAATTAGAAAGGATTAAAAAAGTAATCCATCATTTCGATGCAGTCTCCATTATTAGGGGTGGCGGCGGTGATGTGGGCCTGTCATGTTATAACAATTATGAATTGGCCAAAGCAATTGCGGTATTTCCTATCCCAGTTATTACCGGTATTGGCCATGTCACAAATGAAACGGTCTGCGAAATGATTGCACATACCAACGCAATAACACCAACAAAACTTGCCGAGTACCTCATTCAAAAATTTCATAATTTTTCGGTTCCAATTCAAAAAGCAAAAGAAAAAATAGCAGACAAATCCAGACGGTTGCTAAGCGAAGAGAATACAAAACTAGAATCCGAACTTAAATTGTTTCGCTCCATAACGGTTTCTATTTTGAACACCAATGAAAACCGTATCAAAAATGCCAGCTACGCAATTCAGCATCAATCACAATTTATAGTAAAAAACAACCACGAAAAGTTAAACGTATTACAAGCAAAAACACGCATTGCAACTAAATTCAATCTAAATCAATTAAAAGTAGCTATAATTCAATTGCAAGAAAAATTAGAATTGCAACCCATACTGTATCTTAAAAATTCCGAACTTGCGTTGGAAAACATAGAAAAAAACATCCAGATCATGGATCCTATAAATGTTTTAAAAAGAGGTTTCAGCATCACGTATTCAAATGGAAAAGCTATCAAAGATGTTTCCCAATTACAAGAAGGCACAGTAATAAACACAATGCTATTTAGCGGTACAATAGACAGTACAATCACAAAAATCAAAGAATAAAATGGAAGAAGAATTGAATTATACGAATGCTTTTGAGGAATTACAACTAATTGTTACCGAAATAGAGCAAGGAGAAATCTCGGTTGATGAACTTTCTGAAAAAGTAAAAAGAGCAACGGCACTAATTAAATTTTGCAAATTAAAATTAACCACAACGGAAGAGAACGTGAATGCAATTTTGAAAGAACTAGAAAATTAATAAATTGAGTTATTTACCTAATAAACAACTAAAGGTCTAGGATTAAGTTTTGAAGTAATTAATGAAAAAACAGATGCTGAGTTAGAACTTTTGTTTAACATAGATAAAGAATTAAATGTCAATATTAAATCACTATTCAATTTTGAAGGAATTTAAAACAGAAAAAGATGCGTGGGTATCTTTTTCTGTTTTAGAGCGGTAAAGAATACTTATCAATTCGCTATGCTAGAGTCCAAATCCGCATATTGTGTTAAGAAATGATTCAAGATGTGATCAAATTAAAACGCTAAAAAACTAATTTATCAAAAAGAGCTGTTTGAAAGAGTTGCATATTTTTTGAAGAAAGAAATATCTTTGCAAAGACAACGACCAATTGAAATTATTTTTTTTAAATTTTTGTTAATTATCTGTAAAACAAATTAATATAATTATTTTTATTAGTAATTTTAATCCTCAAAAAAAAAAACTCCAAAAGTAAAAAGGAAACTGGAATGAGCAGAAAGTTAGTTCCAGCAAAAAATTGAATTCTTAAGTGATGTCTACCGTATTTTTGGAAAAAAATGCTTGAAAATCCCAAATCGAGCTTAGTAATACCGTTTAATCTTTGAAAATACCGTACAAAGTTTTGTGTAGCATTCATATCCTGTAATTGAATGCTACAAAAAGTCCTGATTTTCATTCAATTGAATTTATATACAGATTATATTTCTATCATTATATTTAAAACACATAAAATGAAATCAAAACTAAAAAAAGTCGGGACATTATTGTTAGCTATTGCTTTTTCTGGTGAAGTAGCCGCACAAACAAAAGATGCTTCACAAGATCCGAACATTGAAAGCAATATCAGAGGTTTTTTAAAAGTCCTTAATTCAGGAACTGGCAAGCCTATAGAACAATTACCCCCTCAAGAAGGTCGGGCAGTGCTGAGTGGCTTACAAACATCTGTAAAAGTTGATATATCTGGAATAATTGTTACAGAGAAAACAATTGTTGTGGATGGCCAAAATATTAAACTAAACATCGTTAAACCTAAAAATTCGAAAGACATATTGCCGGTATTTATGTTTTTCCATGGAGGAGGTTGGGTCCTTGGAGATTTTCCTACCCATCAGCGAATGGTTAGAGATTTAGTGGTGGAATCTGGCGCAGCAGCAGTGTTTGTTAACTATTCACCATCTCCTGAAGCGCACTACCCTGTCGCTATTAACCAAGCCTATAACGCTACTAAATGGGTAGCTGAACATGGGAAGGAAATTGGAGTTGATGGTAAAAGACTAGCGGTTGCAGGAAACAGTGTCGGAGGAAACATGGCTACCGTGGTTGCACTGATGGCTAAAGAAAAAAAAGGGCCGAATATTAAATTGCAGGTTTTATTTTGGCCGGTTACCGATGCTAATTTTGAAACCGAATCCTATAACTTGTTTGCTAAAGATCGATTCCTGACTAAAAATTTGATGATGTGGATGTGGGACAATTATACAACTGACCCGAAACAACGTAAAGAAATTTATGCCTCTCCTTTGCAGGCTACAAGTAGTCAGTTGAAAGGGTTGCCGCCAGCATTGGTGCAAACCGCACAAAATGATATTTTAAGAGATGAAGGAGAAGCGTATGCCCGAAAATTAGACGAAGCAGGGGTAAAAGTTACTGCAACACGTTACAATGGAATGATTCACGATTGGGGGTTATTAAATCCAATAAGTACAATTCCCGGAACTAAATCAGCTTTATTACAAGCAGCTTCTGAAATAAAAAAAGCATTAAAATAAAACTTGATTTTGTAACGATGGCTACAAGTTTTAACAAATTACTTTGGGGTAAGCCCAGGTATTAATCTGGGAAAAGTTGCCTTTTTAGTTCGATGAAAACCTACGTTTTTAAACTTTCCTTTTTTGAAGTAGAGTTTCGAGGAATTAAACCCAAAAGAGATTAAATTTTGTGCTGAATATTTTTGGAGCTAAATACGACATTAAATTTCAACAATTACTTATTTACAAAAACTTACTTTTTCAACACTGGAAAACACTGCCGTTCCTGACATAAATACCAAAGGATTGACTAAAGAAGATGTAATAAAAGGCATGAAAAAAACCGGAGCAAAATAAACAAATTATAAAACAATAAATAACAGCAAAAATTTAAACTTAGATACATAATTATAATCCTAATCCATTTGATTATTATTTATTTAAGTTCTAATATTCCCAAACCTAACACACCTACTGCATCATTAATTAATATCATTAGTAACCTTTTAATTGTGTAAATTATGAAAAATGTAGTAAAGATTAAAGAAGTAGAACCTTCCTTTACCGACAGGAGGAAATTCCTTAAAATCAGTGGACTCACTATTGTGGGCACAGGCTTATTATTAACCGGTTGTAACAAAGACGACGATCTCTTTATTAGCCCTAATGACGTTAATTTAACGGCAAAATATGGTGGAGGCCATTTCCCTGGGTTAAAAGATGGTATATTTGATTTAGGAGGGAACGATTTAGGAGTGTTGACCTATGCATATGCCTTGGAACAATTAGAAGCCGATTTTTATACTAAAGTGGTAAATGCTACTGGTTTTACAACAAATTTCACAGCCGAAGACCAACAGGTGCTGACCGATTTGTACTACCATGAAGTCATTCACCGAGAATTCTTTAAAGCGGCTTTGAGTGGCGCGCTTCCAAATCCAAAAAAACAATTACTTCCTAATCTAGCTTTTGATTATGGAAGTTTAGATTTCAGCAGTCGCAACCAGGTTCTAGCTACTGCTAAAGCCCTTGAAGACACTGGGGTCGCAGCTTATAATGGCGCAGGAAGATTACTCTCAAACCCTGATTATCTGGTGTTAGCCGGAAAAATAGTTTCGGTTGAAGCGAGACATGCTTCTGCCATCAGAAGTTTAATTAATCCTAATTCTGATGATTTTGCCGGGGATGATGTCGTAGATCCTACAACAGGGCTTGATGTAAAGAAAAATCCATCAGAAGTCCTCGCTATTGCTGACGGATTTATTACAACTCCATTCACTGCATTATACTTACCATAACATTCACATTTAAATATAGAAATTATGAACATATTAAAATTTATACAGTCTTTTGCTAATGAGAGTTTAATGCAAAGTAAAGGCTCCAGAAGAGAAAGTTTTGGACAATTTGGTCAATTGGGAAAAAATCTGGCATTGGCATCCATTCCATTCGGACTGTCATCACTTACAAATTCTGCCTATGCAGCAGACATTACCCCAACGCCAAGCACGCCAATCGGCGCCCTGCAACTTGCCCTGACATTGGAATACCTTGAAAAAGAGTATTATATCATGGGATTAGAATCGGGTGTTATCCCTGCAGGCGGAAGAGATGAGAAAGTTTTCATGCAGATTTCAGACCATGAAACGGATCATGTTACTTTTTTAATCAATGGATTAGGTGGGGTTGGAAGCCCTAATTTTGTTGCAAAGCCTACATTTGATTTTACAGTTGGCGGAGCTTTTGACCCGTTTAATCATTATCCGACATTTCTGGCTTTGGCACAAGCTTTTGAAGATACAGGCGTAAGAGCTTATAAAGGCCAGGCCGGAAATTTAATTTCAACACCTGATTTATTGACAGCAGCTTTGCAGATCCACTCCGTTGAAGCGCGCCATGCTTCTGAAGTAAGAAGATTACGTGGACTCAAAGGGTGGATTACATTAAATGAAAGAGGAGCAGGAATGCCGGCAGCAACTCAAGCTGTTTACGACGGTGAACAGCTTACAATCCAAGCAGGTTATAACACAGCCGAATTATTTGGTGCCGCTGCAGGATCAGAAGCTTATGACGAGCCATTAACAACCCAAGAAACGGTTAATATTGCCAATTTATTTATTGTGTAGCTAATTTGATTACAAAATTATCCTTAGGTGGCATACTGAGAAAAAACATTTGATTGTCCCATGACGGTTCCCGTTTACCAAAGGCAAAGTAATAAACGGCCCCGCAACCTCCGATTTAAAAAAAATCATTACTAACAAAGAACCTAAAGTTTAAAGTTAATACCGGTCTAAAAATACTCATTTCAAGTGGTAAAATAAATTAACAAATTTTATTTATTATGGCAAAGAAGGAAACATCAAAAACAAAAGAGATTGATAATCTTAAAATTAATGACCTTGCTAAAAACACAGAGAGTGGTCAGGGTGAATTTTTAACCACGAATCATGGATTGCGAATCAACGATGATCAAAACTCATTAAAGGCAGGCGAACGTGGCGCGACTTTGCTGGAAGACTTTCACTTTCGTGAAAAGATTACGCACTTTGATCATGAAAGAATTCCAGAACGCATTGTGCATGCAAGAGGAAGTGCGGCACACGGATATTTTGAACTTCACGAATCCATGTCAAAATATACCAAGGCTAAATTCTTGCAGACTCCAGGCAAGCAAACTCCCGTATTTGTAAGGTTCAGTACCGTAGCGGGATCGCGTGGGTCATCGGATTTAGCGCGTGACCCACGGGGATTTGCAGTTAAGTTTTATACCGAAGAAGGCAACTATGATTTAGTCGGGAATAATATTCCTGTGTTTTTTATTCAGGATGCCCTTAAGTTTCCGGACCTTATTCATGCAGTAAAACCAGAACCACACAACGAAATGCCACAGGCGGGATCCGCACACGATACCTTTTGGGATTTTGTTTCTCTGATGCCGGAGAGCATGCACATGATTATGTGGGCGATGAGTGACCGTGCTATTCCGAGAAGCTTGCGGATGATGGAGGGATTTGGCATTCATACTTTTCGTTTCATAAATGAAAATAATAAATCAGTATTTGTAAAGTTTCATTGGAAACCCGTGTTGGGTGTTCATTCTGTTACATGGGATGAGGCACAAAAAATTTCGGGAAAAGACACTGACTATCATCGTAGAGATTTATGGGAAGCTATAGAAACCGGCAACTTTCCGGAATGGAATTTTGGAGTGCAGATTGTAGCGGAAGAAGACGAACATAAGTTTGACTTTGATTTGCTTGATCCTACCAAAATTATTCCTGAGGAAATTGTTCCGGTGCAGATAATTGGTAAAATGACATTGAATCGCAACCCCGATAATTTTTTCGCAGAAACCGAGCAGGTAGCTTTTCATCCCGGTCATATTGTTTCAGGAATTGATTTCAGTAATGATCCTTTATTACAAGGTCGATTATTCTCCTATACAGACACACAGCTCAGCCGACTGGGAGGCCCTAATTTTCATGAAATACCGATCAATCGCCCTATCGCACCTGTACACAACAATCAACGGGACGGAATAATGCGTCAAACCATTAATACAGGTCAGTCGAGTTATAATCCTAACGCGACAGGAAATGGATGTCCGTTCCAAGCCGGAGCGGCAGATGGAGGATTTGTTTCGTACAATGAGCGAATCGATGCCAGAAAAGTCCGTGCACGCAGTCAAAGTTTTTTTGATCATTTCAGTCAGGCAACATTATTCTACAACAGCCAAAGTGAAACCGAAAAAAATCATATTGTCGATGCCTTGCTATTTGAATTAGGTAAACTGGAAACAGAGACTATTCGCGTGCGGGTAGTAGGCATGCTTACACAAGTGGACAAAACGCTGGCTGAAAAAGTTGCGGATGGCTTAGGCATACCTGTTCCAAAAGCCCCTGAACAACCAATGAATCAAAGTATTCCTGCTGATGGTTATCCAATGAAATTTCAACCCATAAAAGTGGAATCTTCATTGAAAAGTTCAGCAGCACTAAGTATGGAAAATACAGTTAAGGATAGTATTAAGACCCGACAAGTAGCGATACTTGCCGCTGATGGGATTGATGAGATTTCATTAAATACAATGAAAGAAGCACTCGAAGCCGCAGGAGCACAAACAAAAATTATTGCGCCTCACTTAGGATTTATTGCAACGGCAACAAGTAAACAAATCAAAGTTGATCAAAGTTTTTTAACCGCAGCTTCCGTTTTATTTGACGCAGTATATGTGCCGGATGGAAAGCAAAGTGCTACTGCATTAAAAGAAGAACCTGATGCTATTCATTTCATTAATGAAGCGTATAAACATTGTAAAGCTATAGCTGCAGATGGATCTGGTGTAGATTTCATATATCTGACTGCTGTCGGGGTTAAAATTCAAAACGAAGACAAAGCAGATAAAAGCAACCTTGCAACCGGAGTGTTGCTCAATCGTGATTCTAAAGAATTTATAAATGCAATCGCACAACATCGTTTTTGGGAACGCGAAAAACGGGGTAAGGTTCCCGCTTAGGATGAATTATCGCATGACAAACACTTCGGATAAAATAATTATAAACCATGAATCTAAAGTTTAAAAATTAACGGCAAAAGTTTACAATAAATAACAATGATTCTTAACAATTTAAAAATAAAATGGATAAGGAAAAATAAATTGAAGTGCTAAACAAATTCATCTAAATCAACAACGAAAGAATTGAAGAGTACGAAAACTTATTTTTAAAATTATATAATGCTTTCTGGCATTAACTGGGATACTTTTAATTAACTTCTAAATCATATTTTATGTCATTACTTACTGTATTACTTGTATTAATTGTTGTAGGTGTTCTTCTTTGGCTTGTCAATACCTATATACCTATGGATGGCACAATAAAAAAATATTTAACATTGTGGTGATTATTGTTGTGATTATTTGGCTTCTCAAGGTGTTTGGACTTTTCAATAGCTTGATGGATGTACATGTATAAAAATGCATGTTGCATTCAAATATCGATTCTGAAATCGAACAATTTTCAAAAACAATAATCAAATTCAAAAATTAAATTTTATAGCAACAAATCTTTAAAACTAAAAATCATGAATCTAAAAAGAATCTTTGAAGCGTAACTTACTGCTCTCGGAATAGGTGGTCTTATTTATACTGCTGTAATATTTATGGATACCTCTGGTGGTAAACTTGACATTATTATACTCGTCATTTATGGTATACTGGGCCTTATACTATTCATATCAGGCATTAGTTTAGTTCGTACAACAAAAGATGAATCATAGTTTTTGAAATTAAAAAAATAATTAATTTAATAGTATTTATCTGATTGGTGGGTCGCCCGTAACGGCAGCTAAAGCATAGAACTTTTTAAACCTTCCTTCTATTACCAACGAAGGTATAAGAGCTACATACCCGTTAAACCGTAAATGCTTTTGAAATACCCATACAAATTAGTAATTGATTTGCATTTCTAACTTTTTTTTAAAAAGAAGCACGGTTTGGCTCATCAGACAGAGACGATAAATGTCCTGATTCTGATAGAGACGTTGTTGCCGCTACTGATAACCGTT
Organism: Flavobacterium xinjiangense; assembly: GCF_900142885.1. Lineage (GTDB taxonomy): Bacteria > Bacteroidota > Bacteroidia > Flavobacteriales > Flavobacteriaceae > Flavobacterium > Flavobacterium xinjiangense. The sequence continues at coordinate 121,485 of NZ_FRCL01000003.1, forward strand.
GTTTAACTACAAAAAGGAACTATCCTAAAAATCAGATTGTCCTGAAATTATTCCTCAGGATATCAAAAAAATCAAGGATATCGCCAATACACTTTTCTTCAAAAACACCAACGATAAACTAAAAATAGTTACTTTGATTCAACTAGACGAGTTGGAAAATCCAGTAAACCGTCACAAAGGTACATACTTGTTTATTGAGAGCTGTAGACAACAGATGTTTACAACTTAGATCGCTAACATAGTTATACCGATTCTGTAAAAGATCCTTAGCTGGTTGAGCAATCTCCAATACTAATTTAAAACTATAAGATTTGGTAAAAGTAAACCAATAGTGAGTAAATAAGACTTCTTTTGGTCGTGCAAAAAACAGATCTGTCTAATTGAAAACATCGTATTAAAGAGATATATTACCTGGTTCAATGTTAGTTTGGAAGAAGAAGTTGTTAGTCATCAACAGCTTTTTTTGTTTAAAAATTTTGAAAAAAATCTGTGTCTAACTACAAGAATTTTAAATGTTTTATTTGCTTCACAAGGAATCCCTATAAAAATTTTGCGAAGTTATTATACAAACCTCCTAACTAGTTTACATGGCTAATAACCTACCAATATTAATTGCGGGCGTTTCTTTTATAACAACTTGACAATATGTAAATAACATAACTTTTTAACAAATTTTTGCAACGGATTTTAACATTAGAAATCGAACTTTACATTTCAATAGCGAAAACAATTAGAAAAGTTATTGTCTTCTTGCTAATGTTTTTTTTAAGTAAGCCAATCAAAATAAGAAATCATGATAGCGGGTAAAAAAGAAAGTATACTATTTATATCCTAGCGGCTGCGGTAATGGACTTACAAAATTCGATAAAAGAAATTACTCGATTGCCTTAGCCTTCATTTAAACCCGAATTGATATGGGAATTGAAATAAGAAGTAAAGAATGTGTGTTTCCTTATTGCTAAGGCATTATGTAGAAATACATTTTAACTTTTTTGTGGCGCTGTCGACAAACGGATAGTTTACACATCTGTTGGTCAATATTAATTACTGAAAGAATTAATGCCTAATACTAAAAAAATGAGAAACAGATTCACAACTAAAAGTTCCAAATTACGATCTGCAGGACGTCAAAAAAAAGGGTATTCTTCTGAGTCGAGTGCTATATGTATTCCTGAGCCTAAAATGAAGTTGCCCGAAATTTTATTTATTACTTCGTATCCTCCTCGCGAATGCGGCATTGCGACTTATTCTCAGGATTTGATCAAGGCATTGAATAATAAATTCAAACATTCGTTCAAGATAAAAATATGCCCGCTAGAATCCAAAAATGAGCAACATGTTTACTCCGAGCCAACACAATATATTCTGAATACCGACCATACAAATGCTTTCCAAAATTTAGCAACCAAAATTAATGACAACAATGCTATTCAAATTGTATTGATACAACATGAATTTGGATTGTTTAGAAAAAAAGAGGCCGATTTTAGACAGTTTTTAAATACTCTTCTAAAACCGGTAATCCTTGTTTTTCATACCGTATTGCCAAATCCAAATGAATCATTAAAAGAAAACGTAAAAAAAATAACCGAATCGGCCCATTCTATTATTGTAATGACCAGTTCATCCGCTAAAATTTTAATAAATGATTACGGGGTTACTTCAGATAAAATAACCATCATCGCGCATGGAACGCATTTAGTTCCTCATTCTGACAAAGCACTTTTGAAGGAAAAATATAAATTAACGGGTAGAAAGGTACTTTCCACTTTTGGGTTACTTAGTTCCGGAAAGAGCATTGAAACCACATTAGATGCGTTACCCAAGATAATCAAAGAAAATCACGATGTATTGTTTCTAATTATTGGAAAGACACATCCATCTGTCGCAAAAGAAGAGGGAGAAAAATATCGATTAATGCTTGAAGCGAAGATTGAAACCCTGCAACTGCAAAATCACGTACAATTTATTAATCGCTATTTGTCGCTATCGAATCTATTGGAATATTTACAACTTACCGATATTTATTTGTTTACATCCAAAGATCCAAACCAAGCTGTCAGTGGCACTTTTTCTTATGCGATGAGTTGCGGATGTCCAATTGTCTCTACCCCTATTCCGCATGCCAGCGAAGTATTGTGTGGTGGATCTGGAATTATTGTAGATTTTGGAAACGTTCAACAATTAGCCATAGAAGTAAACCATTTGTTACTAGACGAGCAGTTGAGAAAAAACACCAGCGCCAATGCATTGCACAAAATAGCACCAACAGCATGGGAAAATGCGGCAATTGCTCACGCTTTATTATTCGAAAAAATTGCAGAAATCACGCTTTCTTTGCATTATAAAATGCCCAAAATTAATTTGGATCACATAAAAAAATTAACCACTTCTTTTGGAATGATTCAGTTTTCAAATATCAATAAGCCAGATATAAATTCCGGCTACACATTAGATGATAACGCAAGAGCTATGGTTGCAATGTGCCAACATTTTGAATTGACAAAAGACGTAACCGATTTAGAATACATTTATATCTATTTTGATTTTATCAAATATTGTATGCAGCCTGGAGGACATTTCTTAAACTATATAGATGAATACCACCAATTTACAAATCAAAATAATACCACTAACTTATCCGATTCCAATGGAAGAGCTATATGGGCATTGGGATATTTAATTTCTATAGGTGATTTGATACCACAAGATTTAGCGAAAGCCGCTCAAACTACCATGGATACCGCTTTGTTGAATGTCAATAAAATATATTCTACCAGAGCAATGGCATTTATAATAAAAGGAGTGTATTATAGTAATGCAAAAAATAAATTAGCACAAAATGTAGTTTTAATAAAAGAACTGGCCAATCGATTGGTTCAAATGTACAGACATGAATCCGACAAAAAATGGGCTTGGTTCGAGAGCTACCTCACTTATGGAAACAGCATTTTGCCCGAAGCCTTATTATGCGCTTGGTTAGCAACTGGAGATGATGTTTATAAAAAAACTGCCAAATCCTCATTTGACTTTCTTTTGTCAAAAATATTCAGAGAAAATTGCATAAATGTAGTTTCTAACAAAGGGTGGCTGCATAAAGAAAAGGAGTCTATTCCGACACCATTAGGCGGTGAACAACCAATAGATGTTGCTTATACCATTTTGGCGTTAAGCAAATTCTATGATGTATTTAAAGAAGACGCCTATTTACAAAAAATAGAAATTGCTTTCAGCTGGTTTTTAGGAAACAATCATTTGAAACAAATAATTTATAACCCCTGTACCGGAGGATGTTATGACGGGCTGGAAGACACTTATATCAATTTGAATCAAGGAGCAGAATCTACAGTAAGTTATTTAATGGCAAGGCTAACCGTTAAAAAAACATTCAAAAAAATACTTAAACATTTCAGGACCACTGAAAGTCAAAGGGAGCTTTATTTGAAATTGAACAGCAAAAATCAATTTGCATAATACCTTTATGATATCAGGATCTTAGAAGCAGTAAGAACACTTATCTTCTAGCTTACTCATAATCCAAATATTTATATTAAATAAGCCGTCTCACTACATTGAGATGGCTTTATTTTATCTAACATAAACATTTGTTTTTGGGATATTTGACTAGATCTTACCTAAACAAAAAAACAAATTTGTTATCTAAAAATCAATATAAAAGCTACGAAATAATTAAAGGTGAAGAGTGATTTGTTGCTTTTAACATCTTTATATTATTAAAATAATTTATGTAATAAAACTATTAATTAATTTAACAATCAGATCATTAATAAACTATTTAGTATTAATATTTAATTACAGTAAAGCTTTAGCTAAGTATGTTGTCTTGTTTAGTTTTTTTGATGCAATACCTAACTTAGTTGCACTAAAATTTAGTCACTTTTAGTTGTTTTTTAGACGACTTTCAGTTTAAATTAGGAGATAGATTTTGTTCCCCACATTTTATATTTCTATGCTTGACGGTTCCCTTCAATAATTTTTACTTGGAGATGACTTAGCAGAAACCATTATCTATCAATATTTATAGATACTAATAGTGTGCGATTTTTCCCTAATAAATTATAGAAATGAAATCGCTACCGTATTTTAAAAATAGTTTGCAGAACACTACACTGCAAAAACTGATATGCAATAAGAGAAACAAATCTCTCTTTATCCGCAAAAGAAAACCAAAAAATTATGTTTTGGTTTTTCTGTTTTTAAATAAGTTCTTATTTTATACTTTTTACGACTTACACTATTGATCCTAAATGCTGGGTAGTCTTTATAAAAGAAATTTGAAGCCTTCACCTTACATGTGAGACGACATTATTCAGTTAAAGTCTGAAGGATAGAGCTAATAGAAATTAATATTTAAAATTTGGTTGCCATCAATCATCTGGCCTTTAAAAAAGCATTCGCTCCGTAAATCAAATATTAACACTTATTTTATTATTATTTTTGTAATTTTGATATAATCACTTAACGAAAGTTTGAGCTTCCAAAATTCCCAACTTCTTAACGTGATTCGTGCTGAAACAGGTTGAGACCGATAACGTCAACAAAATGACTTCAGAACAAAAGAATAAAGTCTTTTTGCATTAGCATTTCAATAATTTTATTTACTTCATCAACGCTTGGCCTGGGTATCAACACTTTTTGGACAGGTTTAGAGGTAGAAGTCACTTGGAGCGAAAATGTAAACGTTTCAAACAAATACCCTTCTAGGTTCGTCTAAAACAGGAACCAGCTACGAGGTAATAAACTTAAACGACTTTTTATCGCTACATAAAAAAGCGTACTTAATTTTATTATAATTTTAAAAATAAAGCTATGCGAGTTCCAGTAATCCGAAAAAATATAATATTCACTCCTGATTCCAAGAGGGTTGTTGCCCGGTATTTTATGAATGGTGATCAACGGACGCAACAGATGGTGAGCCGCATAATGATGTTGGATGAAAAACAAGTTATAGACACACTAGAACATACACTCCGGGAATTTGCCAGACGCCATAGAAATATTTCAAGTATATTTTTTAAGCATTGCGAAAAAATTAGAAGCATAATTGAAGGGATGCAAATCGACTATGACGGTCTGTCTCAGGAACGAAAAATGCTCATCGGTTCCTATTGTACAATGGAATATGCTATAGAATCCGCCGCCATTTTCAACCCTTCCATTGTGGAAGATTTCGACCAGTCGGATCTCGAAGAAGGAGAGAAACGTGTTATCATTTCTTTCCGTGCCACTGGGGAAGGTCATATCTCATCTATTGTCTTTAGAAGAGGAATCTTGGATAAGAATAACAATCTCCGAGTGATGAAAATTGGTAATAACATTGATAAAGCAGAGATTGTACACAAAACCTTATACAACAAAGAACGATTTCTGATGAAATTGGCAGAAATGCATACCTCTGACAAATACTCAACACGCATTATGCAGGACCTGCCAGACGAATTTGAGTACGCCATATTAAAAAGTTTGGTGAATAAAGCATTAAGCGATCCAATGATCCGCCAGGAGAGAAGAACTGCACTCGAAGAAGTAATCTGGTTGGCGGATTCATTTTATGATTTGCAATTCAAACACGATTCCGATATCACCGAGCGTGTTATATTTCCGATATCTGATTCTGAAAGCCGTGGTATTGAAGATGCCCGTTTTGTGCGCTTTGTGGATGATGATAAATCAGATAAAGTAATGGCTACATATACGGCTTATAATGGTCATGTAATTCTTCCAAAACTCATTTCTACTGAAGATTTTTATACGTTCCGTGTAATGCCCTTATATGGAATCGGTGCTCAAAATAAAAACCTGGCATTATTCCCTAGAAAAATCAAGGGTAAGTATGCTATGCTGTCCAGAATTGATGGTGTTAACAATTACCTTATGTATTCCGAGAGGCCTACGCAATGGAATGATCCAGTTATCCTCCAGGAGCCCCGTTATACATGGGAGTTTACGCAAATTGGAAATTGTGGATCGCCGCTTTGGACCGAAGAAGGCTGGCTGGTTATTACTCATGGTGTAGGTGCCATGAGACGGTATTGCATAGGTGCTTCACTGTTTGATCTTGATGATCCTTCAAAGGAAATTGGAAGACTTAAAGAGCCCCTGCTTTCACCACTGGAGGATGAGCGGGAAGGTTATGTACCTAATGTAGTGTATTCTTGTGGTTCGATTATTCACAACAACAGCCTTATATTGCCTTATGCCGTTTCAGACTATTCATCTACTTATGGTGTAGTCGATTTGGTAGAATTGATCGAGGCTTTGAAAAAAAGTAAATGATGACTTGAGGCGTTAATGTCTTTACTGATTTCATTGACGAGAGTTAAAATTATTCTAATAATTGTTATAAAAAACTTGCGCTATCTGAATCGTTTACTACCTGAATATACTTAGTTAAAGTGGATATGTCGGTACGAATAAATTAATATCTTTGTTAGCTTTATTAAATATATGATAGTCCACTCAAAAGCTTCAGATCTTCTAAAAAATGGTTCGAAAATTGTCCCGACAGGGTCACAAAAAAACCCTAAACATTGTAAAATGTTTAGGGTTTTTGCTTTTATTACTTCTTTACAATGTAGCCATATCAATCACAAAACGATAACGAACATCACCCTTTGTCATTCGGTCATAAGCGTCATTAATATTTTTGATGTCAATCATTTCAATTTCTGAAACAATACCATGTTCAGCGCAGTAATCTAACATTTCTTGCGTTTCTGGTAATCCCCCTATTAAAGATCCAACAAGACTTTTTCTTCCTCCAATTAAGCTAAAAGCATGAACTTCATATGGTGTGGGTGGAACACCTACACAAATGTGAACTCCATCTCTTCTCAGTAAGGACAAATATAAATTTAAATCATGCGGCGCAGAAACTGTATCCAGAATAAAGTCAAAATAACCAGTCACACTCTTAAGCTGTTCAGCGTCTTTTGTAACCACAAATTTATGAGCTCCCAATTTTAAAGCATCAGCCTCTTTTTCGGGAGAAGTACTCAATACAGTAACTTCCGCACCAAAAGCAACACCAAATTTAACTGCCATATGACCTAAACCGCCCAATCCTAATACAGCCAGTTTGTGTCCTTTTCCTACTTTCCAATGTCTTAATGGCGAATAAGTTGTAATTCCTGCACACAATAAAGGAGCAACTGCTGCTAAATCTAATTTATCAGAAACATGCAATACAAAATCTTCATGTACTACAATGGTATTAGAATAGCCGCCATATGTAGGCGTTTTATGATCTTGCTCTAAACTATTATAGGTTGCCGTGCTCCCGTTTATACAAAACTGTTCCAAACCTTCCTGACAGTTTTCACAAGTTCTGCAAGAATCTACCAAACAACCCGTACCTGCTAAATCACCAACTTTAAACTTCTTTACATGGCTACCCACTTTTATAACTTTTCCTACGATTTCATGTCCTGGAACCATTGGAAAGATAGATCCACCCCAATCATCTTTGATTTGATGCAAATCACTATGGCAAACGCCGCAAAATTGAATATCAAATTGTACATCATGTGGCCCCACTTCTCTTCTTTCAAAATCCCATGGAGCTAAATCCGTCTTTGCATCCTGCACTGCATATCCTTTTGTCTGTATCATAATTATTATTTTTTTTATAAAATTAATCCTTTTATTCGAACTCGTTGTTATACATTTTGTGAAGAAAAGTATAAAATTTAGTGAAGTAACATGCTCTAGATAGTCCATAAAAAAGTTGTAAAATGAATCTAACATTGTTTTTTTGCATTTACAAAATTTGTTTCATCCAAAAGAACTTGTTTTTACTACCTTTAAAATTTTAAAAGAAAATCATGGAAACTCAATCTTATAAAAATCACATTCGGTATTATACACCGCATCATTTTATCTATTATCCAATTATAATTGCATTGATGTCCTTCAGCATTTATTTTAGTTTTACAACTAAGGATCAATTAATTTGGACTTTTATCAGTGGGATTTTTGTTGTGTTATTTTGCCTGGCATTTATGTTGCGTCAACATTATGCCTTAACATTGCAAAACCGAATCGTGCGACTAGAACTTCGGTACCGCTATTTTTCTATTACAGGAAAAAGATTGGAAGATTTTGAACACCAATTGAATGACGATCAATTATTTGCTTTGCGGTTTGCACCAGATAAAGAGCTTCCAGCACTTATCGAAAGTACTTTGAACGAAAATCTCACAGGAACAGCAATTAAAAAAGCGATTATCAATTGGAAAGGTGATTACGAAAGAGTTTAAAGTTTCAAAATATTTTTTGCCTACCTGAATTTTATAGATTCAGAATTTTGTTACTTTGTCCCGTAACACAATCCTATTAAACCTGAATTTAAAACCCATAATGCCAGAATACTTATTAGATGTCGAGTACAACAACATCATTTATAGCGAAGAGGAAGTCAATTTTAAGGAATTTGAATGTTGTACGTTTACAAACTGCAACTTTTCCTCCTGCGTATTTCTGGCAGTAACCTTTATTGATTGTACCTTCAACGATTGCACTTTTAGCGGTACCAAGATCAATTACGTAGCCTTTAGAACCGTAACTTTCAATCGTTGCGAAATCAAAGACGTTAATTTTTCTATGTGTGATAAATTGATTTTCGAAATTGCCTTTACGGACTGTATTTTGGATTTTTCCAAATTTTATACGCTAAAAATTAAAGGTACATCTTTTACCAACTGCAGTTTAATTGCAGTAGATTTTATGGCTACAGATTTGACCGAAGTTCTATTTGAAAATTGTGATTTATACCGTTCTGAATTTGCAAAAGCAATCGCTAACAAAGCTAATTTCAAAACAAGCTATAACTACACTATTGATCCAACCAAAACCAAAATTAAGAAGGCTGTTTTTTCTCTGGAAGGACTTAAAGGATTGCTCTACAAACACGAGATTATAGTTAGATAGTTTTACGAAATAATACTCCCATCCTCCATAGTAATGATTCTATTAGTCCGTTCAGCAAAATCAGTATCGTGAGTAACGACCAATAAGGTTTGATTTTTTTCCTGTGTCAATTTTTTAAAAATATCAAAAACCAAATCGCTATTTTTTTTGTCCAAGTTTCCTGTAGGCTCATCCCCCATTATAATCAGCGGATCGTTTATCAAAGCACGTGCGATAGCCACACGCTGCTTTTGCCCTCCACTTAATTGATTTGGCATTTTCAGGGCTTGGTCTTGCATGTCCAATGTTTTCAAATGTTCCATCGCTCTATGCTCCAGTTCCTGATTGGTGAATTTACCTAATTTCATTCCTGGAAGCATCACATTTTTCAAGACATTATACTCCGCAAGTAAATAATGAAACTGAAATACAAAACCAATCTTTTCATTTCTAATCAAGGCTAATTCTTTGTCAGTTTTTCCTGTTACAAGTTCGTTGTGAATAAATATTTCACCGTCATAATCTGTATCCATCGTGGAAAGCAAATACAATAAAGTCGATTTTCCACAACCTGATTTTCCTACAATAGAAACAAACTCACCGTGATTGATGCTCATGCTAATTTCCTTCAGTACTTGAAATTTTACAGGATCGTAAAAATATTTGCTTAATCCAACAGCCTCTAAAACTTTATTATTTTCCATCTTTATTTTCCTCTGATAATTTCTACGGGATCAATTTTACTGGCTTTCAGAGCAGGAAAAAGTCCGGCAATTGTGGTTGTAAATAATGCAAAAGTGATTCCAATGATGTAATATAACGGATTGTAATTGATAGGATAGGTTTTTACAGTGGGTAATGAAGCCGTTTCAAAAGGAATAATATCTATAATAGAGGAAAAAATATACCCAAACAACAAGCCGAATAATCCGCCTGCAAGACCTATAATTATGGCGAGCGAAACAAAAATCCATTTGACATCATTACCTGAAAAACCAGTGGCTTTTAGAATCGCGATGCTATCCATCTTTTCATAAATCATCATATTCAAAATGTTGTAAATTCCAAAACCAGCTACAATTAGTAACACTACCCCTACTGCATAGGAAATAATATTTCTAATGGTGCTTCCTGTTTCAAATTGGGAATTAGCCGTTCGATAATCTATAGTATCAAGATTGAATTTATTATGAAACTCTTTGGCAACAGCCGGAGCTGTAGTCATATCATACAACTTGATTTGAATATCGGTAATGTAATTTGTGGGTTCACCCAATATTTTTTGTGCTGTGGTTAATGATGTATAGCTCATAGTATTATCGATTTCAGCAATTCCAATTTGTGAAATGCCTACAATTTTCAAAGAAGCCAAATTCCCTTTGGAAGAAGTGATTTTTATAATGTCACCTTTTATTAGTAGCATTTTGTCCGCTAGTCCTTTTCCTATTATTATACTGTTGTTTTGCGATAAATCTGCAATATTCCCTTCAATTATATAATCGCTGAATTTAAATAATTTTTCTTCTGCCCGAATATCAATTCCATTGATCAGCCCTGATATTTCGATAGTTCCTGAATTAAAAAAAACGGGAGTACTGATTTTTGGTGCAACATCTAAAATACGAGGGTCTTTTTTTAAATAACTGATAATCGATTTGCTGTTGTAAATTGATTTTCCAATATCTTTCGGTTTTACTGAACGAATGAAATTAGCATTATCCTTATAGCTTTCGGATAATAGTATTGGCTGATTTGCTGATGGTTTTATTTCATTATACAAAAGAACATGTGGTGTTCTGTTCAGCATGAGTCCATCCAGCAAATCATTTAAACCGTTCATGAAACTTACTAAAGAAATAAACATCGCAATACCAAAAGTGACACCCACAGCCGCAACGACAGTTTGCTTAAGCCTGGCTTGGAGTAGATGCAATGCAATATTTAAAATAAGTTTAAAATTCATCTCTAAGGTTTGTAAATCGTTTCTCCTGCTTTTAAACCTTCTAAAATTTCTACTTTTTGATAATCACTTAAACCTATTTTTACTTTGCGTTTTTCGTCTTTGTTTACCAAAACATAGTCACCTTGAATCAAATAACTCTTAGGAATAGTCATTGCATTTTTTATAGTTTTAATGACAATATTAGCCTCGGCGGTAAGATTGGGATACATTTTTTTTGGAGGACTTACAAAGTGGGCTTCAATTTTAAAAGTACGGGAACGCTCCTGCATAATAGGGTAAATTTTATCAATAGTTGCTTCAAAAACTTCACCCTTATAACTATCCATAGTCACTAAAGCCTGTTGCCCGATATTGACACGAACCATATCATTTTCATCTACTTCCAATTCCAATAAAAAGGAATTCGCTTTACCAATAATTGCTAAAGGAACTTGTGCACTAATTAGCGCCCCTTCTTTGACTAAGACGTCAAATAATTCTCCCGAGAAAGCACTTTTTATAGTAAAATCATTTTGTGACTTCTGACTGATTTTAAGATTTATATTATTTCGATTTTGATCATTTTTTAATTGTGCCTTGAGCTGCGCCAATTGCTTTTTAGTTGCTTCATAATTGACTTTGGAACTTTTGTATGCCAATTCTACTCGTTCAAAATCCACTTCTGAGATTCCACCTTGATTTTTAATGACTTTGTTCCTAGTGTAAATGGATTCATCTAAGGTCAGTTTATCTTGTGCTGATTGGACTTTCATTTCCATTTCAGCAATTTTATCCTGGATAAAACTATTACTTTGCTGACTTAGTTGATAAGCCAACCGTGCGTTTTCAGTATTTAGCTCCGCTTTTTCACTTTCTAGTTCGAATAGTGATTGTCCTTTATGTATCGATTCTCCCGCAGTCACATTTATTTTTTGCAGCGTTCCATTTACAGTTGAAAAAACAGTGTATTGACCTTCAGCTTTTACGACTCCTGAAGCATAAACGCTTTCCGTTACGTCTCCTACAGTGGGCTTCGTTTCTTCATTACCTTTCTTAGAACAAGATAATACACTGAAAATAAGCAAATAAAATAGGGATATTGATTTAAAACTCATTTTACTTTTATTTAAAACATCGATAGGTTTGAAATGGTTCATACTATCAAATGTACGAAAATATACATTTTGGCCGCAGAATCATTCTTACATAATTACGTTAAAAAAACAAAGATTTAAAAACAATTATAATTGCTTTTCCATCACATAATCTTCCATCAAATAACCAAAATCCAATTCAATATCTTCTTCGCACACCACTTTAAAACCTATTTTTTGATAAAATGAGAGCGCTTTATTAAATTTATTTACATTTAATGAAACAGCGACGGAAAGATTTTCCATAGCTAGACCTTCAATGGTATCAATTAATAGCTTTCCGGCTCCTTTACCTTGTGCTTCAGGGATTAGGTAAATTTTATGCAATCGAGTAACATTTTTATCTAAATAATTATGCTCATAAGATGCAAATCCTATGCAGCAGCCATCTTCATGAACGAGTATGAATTGATGCCCTTTTTTATTTAAATTCTCGCACAAAGTTTCATCCGAATAAAACAAATTAAGCATATACTCAATCTGTTCTTTAGATAAAATCGTACCGTAAGTAGCTGGCCAGGAACGATACGCAATTTCTCTAATTAATTTGATATCTTTAATTGTAGCCTGCGAAATTAGTATCATTAAGTATGTTTTTTTGAATTTATTAAAATTATACCATATCTACTTTGGGGAGGAAAATAGAGAATTTTGCACCTTCATTGGGTTGACTTTTTGCCCATATAAATCCGTTATGGTTATCTACAATGCGGCTACAAATAGCAAGTCCAAGTCCTGTTCCCGAATACTTTGGGTCAGTTTCTAAGCGTTTAAATAAAAGAAATATTTTTTCAGCATATTCTTGTTTGAATCCAATTCCGTTATCAGCTACTACTATTTTATAATAGTCCTCCTTATTGATTATTTTGTATTCAGACGCTTCTTCTTCCGTAATTATTTCTGAAGTGATGCTTATTTTAGGTATTTGCGTTTCTTGACTATAGTTAAGCGAATTACTGACGAGATTTATAAAAAGTTGCTTAATCTGGAAAGGAATAGCCTTGATGGTCGGTAATTTTCCAATTTGAATCACTGCGTTTTTCTCCTCCACATTTATTGATAAATCTATTAATGTCTCGGTTATCATTTTGTTTAAATCTGTTTCCACAAAAACTTTATCTCCTTTTACAGTTCGGGAATAGTTAACTAAGTCAATAAGCAATGTTTGCATTCTGTTGGCTGCCACTCTAACTTTAGAAAAATAGTCCCTTCCTTGCTGTGAAAGTACATCAAATTCTTTTTCTTCCAGTCGAGATATAAACATTTGAATCTTACGAAGTGGCTCCTGCAAATCATGGCTTACAATATTGTTAAAAGATTCGAGCTCCGTATTTATATATTTTAATTCTTTGTTATTTTCCTCTAGTTCAAGCGTCTTTTTATACTGATTTGTAATATCATAATTCACTCCTATTTTGATCAAATCTCCATTGCCATCCTTAGTAAAACTGCCAACACCCATGATATATCTCACCTCATTAGTCGCGGTTAAAAAGCGGAATACAATAGATGTAGATTGATGATTTATCAGTGATTCTCTATGAACTTTTGTCACATATTCCAAATCATCAGGATGAAAATATTTGATTGTATTCTCTAGATTAGGTTCAAATGCGTTGGGCTCAACTCCCATAAGTCGATATAAATTATCTGAAAAAGTATAGGTGTTTGTTTCTAAATTAACCATCCAGTGCCCAAAACCAGCCGTTTTTTCGGCGGTGTTAAAGGATTCATTTAGCAACTTTAATTTATCGTTTGCCTCTTTAAGGGCCTCAATGTCAATATTGGTTTTATTAAATGAAAGCAACAGAATCAAAAGTGACAGAATAATTAGTAAAAAAGCGGTCATTAACGAATCCTGAAGCTCAAATTGATGATTTGAATTTTGAAATTTAGCTTTCAATCTTTCTGAATTAATGACCTTGTACACGAACAATTTCATCATTTCAGTGTAATCATTACTTCTCTTCAACTTCAATTTAAGCCCTAATTGGTCTACATTATTACTTTTAGCGGCAATTAATGTTTCTCTGAATAATTTAAACCTGTAATTAATGAGTTTTTCAAGTGTTAGGATATCTTTTTTTCTTAATGGATCATTAACAGTTAAGACCTTTAATTTTTTTATGCCCTCTTCAATAATTCCTCGGTTCAAAAAACGATTTTGTAAATAAGACTCGTCATTAGTAATTATATAATTTCGTAAACTGTAGTCATAGCTGTTTATTATGGATAAAAGCTTTTCTAGTTCCAGTTGAGTATCATTGGATTTTGCAATTAGCTCCAGTGTTGAAGTAAGTTTTTGCATTTGGGAAAAAAACTTAGACCCAAAATAGCAAACAACAAGAATAGCAACACCCAAGGCTAATTTAAACACTTGAGAATTTTTAAATAATTTTAAAAATTTCATTAGTTTTTTTTATTAAATGCTAAAGAAAAACGTTTCTATATTTAACCCTGAGGTATGAAATTGCCAATTCATATTTATCACTTCCTTAATTACTTTTTTTAATGCCGAAAAGTCATTTGGTTTTTTTATATAAATATTTGCCCCTTCTATAAAGGTATCTTCAATGTCTTTTTCTGACGACGATGTAGAATATATGGCAACAGAAACATCTTTAAAACGAGTATTTGCCCTAATTTCTTTTAAACATTCTATCCCTGTTTTCCCTGGCATATTTAAATCTAAAAATAAAATATGAGGCAACTTGATATCTGGTAGCACTAAATAATCCATTAAGCCATTACCATTTGTAAATAAGGTCAGCTTATTATCCATCTTAAGCTCCATTATAGCTTCGCTAAAAAAAGCACGATCATCTTCGTCATCGTCAGCTAAAAGGATATGCATTGGATCTTTATGTGCAATCATATTGTATATGGTGTATTATATATTTTATTTATTCGTATTTGATTTATTCTGTATTTGATAATTTCCTTCTTTTGTCGATGACTCTTTTAAACATGGAAGGAGTTAATCCCGTCACTTTTTTAAATTGCGTTGACAAATACGCTACACTGCTATAATTTAGTTCATAAGAAATCTCTGTTAAACTTAATTTTTCTTCTATAATAAGCTTTTTCGCTCTTTCAATTTTCTGAATTATAATAAAGTTCTCTATAGATGTATAGGTATATTCAGAAAAAACATTCGTTATATAACCATATCTATAGTTCAATTTATCTGACAAATATTGAGAAATCGTTGTGTTAGGAAATTTGTCTTTATTGTAAACAATTTCAATTATTGCATCTTTTATTTTCTGTATTAATTGTGCTTTTGGGTTATCGATAATATGAATAGCAAATCTTTTGAGCGAAGTTTGAAGTTCATCAAAACTTTCCTCAGAAATATTATCACTAATTTCAATTTGACCTAAATCCAGTAATTGATAGCTTATATTTAATTTTTCTAACTGATCCTGTAATATTGTTCTGCATGCAATATTTCCATCATAATTATAATTGAGCTTCATTGCAGGTACTAATTATTAGAGTTGAATTTAAAAATATAAATGTATATTAAAAATTATAAATTGGTGCCAAATTACTACTATTTATAACCAACATTGTACTATTTAAAAACAAAATCAACTATAAATAGCTGATTTGTAATTGGTTTAAAGCGTTTTAAAAAAAAGATCCAATTCTTAATTTTAATAAAAAAATTAAGAATTTTAGCCGTGTATGGTTTCGTTTTTTCCGTAATTTTCAATGATAGATGCCTCAAATTCGATCCACTCTCTCCATCGTTTTTCAACATCTACTCCTACTCCATACTTTCTAGCATAAGTGATAAATGTTGTATAATGTCCAGCCTCACTTTCCATTAAATCCCTGTAGAATATAGATAATTCTTCATCTTGAATATTTTCTGAAAGCACTTTGAAACGTTCACAACTTCTAGCTTCAATCATTGCAGAAAACAACAACCGTTCCACCAAACTGGAAACTCGGCTCCCATTTCCACTTTTTTTCATATACAAATACAATTCATTCACATAATCATCTTTTCTTTCGCGCCCCAACTTTAATCCTCGTTTGATAATGATATTATGCACTTGTTCAAAATGATCAATTTCTTCTTTGGCTAAAGCCAACAAATCCTGAACTAAATCCTGATGCTCTGAGTTATTAGTGATAATTGTAATGGCATTTGTAGCAGCTTTTTGTTCACACCAAGCATGATCCGTCAAGATTTCCTCGATGTTTTTTTCTACAATATTTACCCATCTTGGATCGGTAGGTAATTTTAATCTTAGTACAGACATGTTTTAAGTCTTAAAGTTAGAAAGTCTCAAGTCTTAAAGATAAAAGTCGAAAGTCGAAAGTCGAAACTAAGAGAGAATATAAAATTCTATTCCAAGACTTTCGACTTTCGACTTAAAAACTTTAAAACCTATTATTTAGTATACGAAAATAGCTCTTTCGCTCATCATTTCGTTTACTTCATTAGCCACTTCTTCGATAATATCTTCATTAGTGTGGTTCATTAATACTCTGTCAATAAGTTCCACAATAGTTTCCATATCTTCTTCAACAAGACCACGAGTGGTAATAGCTGGAGTTCCTACACGGATACCTGACGTTACAAATGGTGATTTATCATCAAATGGAACCATGTTTTTATTAACGGTAATTTCTGCTCTTACTAATGCGTTTTCAGCATCTTTTCCAGATATATTTTTGTTTCTTAAATCAATTAACATCATGTGATTATCTGTTCCGCCAGAAATAATTTCATATCCTCTTTTTACAAAAGCATCAGCCATAGCATTAGCATTTTTTTGCAATTGTAAAGCATAAGTAAAAAATTCATCTTTCAAAGCTTCACCAAAAGCTACTGCTTTTGCAGCAATGATATGCATTAATGGACCTCCTTGATTTCCAGGAAAAACAGCTAAGTCTAATAAAGAAGACATCATTCTGATTTCGCCTTTTGGAGTAGTTAAACCAAATGGGTTTTCGAAATCTTTACCCATCAAGATTAATCCTCCACGAGGACCACGCAATGTTTTATGTGTTGTAGTCGTTACAATATGACAATGAGGTAATGGATCATTCATCAAACCTTTAGCAATAAGACCAGCAGGGTGAGAAATATCAGCCAATAAAATAGCACCAACACTATCCGCAATTACTCTGAAACGCTCAAAATCCATATCACGAGAATAAGCCGAGGCTCCTGCAATAATTAATTTTGGTTGCTCTTTAGTAGCTATTTCTTGAATTTTATCATAATCTAATCTTCCGGTTTCCTTATCTACACCATAGAAAGAAGGTGTATATAAACGTCCAGAAAAGTTTACAGGAGAACCGTGAGTTAAATGCCCACCGTGAGATAAATCAAAACCTAAAATTTTATCGCCTGGTTTAATACAAGCGTGGTAAACAGCTGTATTGGCTTGAGAACCTGAGTGTGGTTGTACATTTGCATAAGCAGCACCAAATAATTCTTTGGCTCTGTCAATAGCGATTTGTTCAATAACATCAACTACTTCGCAACCGCCGTAGTATCTTTTGCCAGGATATCCCTCAGCATATTTATTAGTTAAAACTGAACCAGCTGCTTCCATTACTTCGTCACTTACGAAGTTTTCTGAAGCTATAAGTTCTAATCCGTGAATTTGTCTTTCTTGTTCTTCTAGAATAAGGTCAAAAATTTGTTCGTCGCGTTGCATTTCTTTGATTTTCGTTAATATGATGCAAAAATACAAAAAAACGTTTGGTAAATAGTTAGATTATAATATATTTGATGAGTAATTTTCAACAAAATAATTAACACATCATGCCTATAACAGCTAACGATACTAATAGAAAATCATGGCTGGAAGTCCTAGAAAACAGTGACTTTCCCATCCAAAATATTCCTTTCGGAGTCTTCCTCACTAAGGAAAATGTAGTCACAGTGGGAACACGAATAGGTAATTTTGCAATCGATTTGGGTGCTTTACAACAATTAAACTACTTTGAAGGCATTGAATTAACAGATGATATGTTCATGCAGGACACTTTGAATGATTTTATCTCTGATGGCCAAAAAACATGGAGATTGGTTCGAAATCGTATTGCTGATTTATTCGATGAAAAAAATCCAAAACTAAGAGACAATATAAAGGACAAGGATATTATAATCTTCAAAATGGAAGATGTAGAAATGCAATTGCCAGTACTAATTGGTGACTACACAGATTTTTATTCCAGTAAAGAGCATGCAACTAATGTAGGAAAAATGTTCCGTGATCCAGAAAATGCTTTATTGCCAAACTGGCTTCACATTCCTGTAGGTTACCACGGTAGAAGTTCTACTATCGTTCCTTCTGGAATTCCAGTTCACAGACCAATGGGACAAACATTGCCGGCTGGGGAAACAACACCTGTTTTTGGCCCTTCCCGTTCAGTTGATTTTGAGTTAGAAACTGCTTTTATCACCACTGATGTCAATATCATGGGAGAAAACATTCCCGTAACGGAAGCTGAAGATTATATTTTCGGAATGGTTTTATTGAATGATTGGAGCGCACGTGATATTCAAAAATGGGAATATGTACCGCTGGGACCATTCCTTGCAAAGAACTTTGCAACTTCAATTTCTCCTTGGATCGTTACTATGGATGCTTTGGAACCTTTTAGAACTAAAGGTCCTAAGCAAGAACCAACTCCGCTTCCTTATTTACAACAAAAAGGAAAACATTCGTTCGATATTAATTTAGAAGTGGCTATCCAACCTGAACACGCAGAGCCTACGGTTGTTTCGCACTCTAATTTTAAATATTTATACTGGTCCATGTGTCAGCAATTAGCACATCACACCTCTAATGGTTGTCGCGTAAATTCTGGTGATATGATGGGATCTGGTACAATTTCAGGCCCAACCGAAGATAGTTTTGGATCAATGCTGGAATTAACTTGGGGCGGAAAAAATCCTATCAAGCTAAAAGACGGATCTGAACGTAAATTCATCAATGATAATGATACCGTAATTATGAAAGGATTCTGTCAAAACGGGCAGGTTCGTATTGGTTTTGGTGAAGTTTCCAGTAAGTTACTACCTCCTTTTGTGAGAAAATAAAAAATTAAAAATGCATATTTCAAAACCTAACATTTATTCTATTTTTGTTAGGTTTTTTTATGACAATTTTTAAAAAATTTTCAATCAAAAAATAGAATTAAGACTTCAAATACACATTTTTAATTTTTTATCCTCATGAAAAAAATTATACTTTTATTATCTTTCTCTATCCTTGTTTGTTCTTGTGGCGTCAAGCAAACCCAAAATTTACTAAGTTCAGGAAATTATGATCAGGCAATTGACAATGCCATTTCTAATTTGCGAACCAATAAAGATAAAAAAGGAAAGCAGGATTATGTTTATTTACTCGAAGAGGCTTTCGCCAAAGCAAAAGAACGAGATCTAAATGCCCTAAATTTATTGGCAAAGGATGCAAATCCGGTACAATTGGAAAAAATATACAATACCTATTTACAATTAAATAATCGACAGGAAAAAATCAAACCTTTGCTTCCTTTAAGATTAATTAAAGAAGATCGAAATGCCATTTTCCCCTTTGACAACTATAACAATCAGATCGTAAAAAGTAAAAATGATTTGTCCGCTTATTTATATGCTAATGCAAAAAAATTAATGACAACTTCTGACAAGATGAATTTCCGAAAGGCGTATGATGATCTGGATTATTTAAATCAAATAAATCCAAATTACAAAGACGTTTTGCAATTGATGGATGAGGCAAAATTCAAAGGTTCGGATTATGTTTTTGTCAATACAAAAAACGAAACAAATATGATTATCCCAACCCGTCTGCAAAACGACTTACTGGATTTCAGCACTTATGGGCTGAATGATAAATGGACCGTTTACCACAATAACAAACAAAAAGGAATTGATTATAATTACGGAATGATGATTAATTTTAGACAGATTTATATTTCGCCCGAGCAAATAAAAGAGAAAGAATTTGTAAAAGAGCGCATCATAAAAGATGGTGTTAAAAAACTTATAGATGCTAATGGAAAAGAAGTCGTTGATGAGAAAGGTAAAGTTGTAATGGTGGATAACCTTAAAACTGTAAATGCTCGTATATACGAATTTAGACAATTTAAGTCTTGTCAGATTACCGCTAAAGTGGATTATGTAAATTACAGAAGCAATCAACTTTTACAATCGTTCCCAATAACTAGCGAGTTTATATTTGAAAATATTTATGCTACCCATAAAGGTGACAGACGCGCCGCTGACGACAATTATTATTCCTATTTTGACAAAAGAGCAGTAGCTTTTCCTAGCAACGAACAAATGGTTTATGATACAGGTGAAGATTTGAAAGCCAAAATAAAAGAAGTAATTTCTAGAAACCCGTTTAGAAACTAATTAATTAGCAACAATCTATTTCAAAACCTCCTTGGGCAATCAAATTTCACAAGGAGGTTTTACATTTTAAAAATACAACAATACCTTAATTTTTTGTTAGAAAATGCAAAATCAGTATTGAGTTATAAAAATTAGTGTACTTTTGCACCAATGAATAACACCAGTATAAATATAACTCCTATCTCACGGACAAACAAACCGACTACTTCTCCCGAAGTACGGATGCTATTAGTATAGTTTCCACAAGTCTTTTGTTTTATTTTTATTCATTTTTCATTTTGCCGTTTTGAAATCACATTTATTTCCCATTGGAATAGTATATTCCAAAATCAGTATACATTTTTCATTAATATCTTGTAATTCAATTTATTGGACTATAAATTCGTATTTTAGTTTCTTATTTCAATGCGAGAAAGAGTGTATTTCAGAACAAACTTACAACTCATTTTATAACTCAAAAATTCAACTCTTGAAATGAATATATCAATAATTATAACTCAGGAAGAGCACTATAAGTATTCACAAGAAATATGTGAAACCATTGAATTATCAGCCTTATTGAGAGGTACTGGTATTGCAAAGAGAACTCCTGAATACATTCAGAAAAAAATGGAAAGCAAAGATGCCGTTATCGCATTAGACAACGGAAAATTTGCTGGTTTTTGTTATATCGAAAGTTGGGAACACGGTAAATATGTGGCGCATTCAGGATTGATTGTTCATCCTGATTATAGAAATTTAGGTTTGGCAAAACAAATCAAATCAAAAGTCTTTGAATATTCTTTAGAGAAATATCCGGATGCCAAAATATTCGGAATTACAACTGGACTAGCTGTTATGAAAATCAATTCTGATTTAGGTTATAAACCAGTTCCCTTTTCGGAATTAACAACTGATCCGACCTTTTGGGCCGGCTGTAAAACCTGTACCAATTTTGAAATTTTGCAAAGCAAAGACAACAAAATGTGCTTGTGCACCGGAATGTTGTTTGATCCAAAAGAAAAACCAAAAGATCCGCCAAAACATCCATTTAACATAAGAGTTCTCAATAGATTAAAATTAATTAAACAAGCGCTTTTCTTAAAAAAATAATATCATGAAAAAAGTAGTATTAGCATACAGCGGAGGATTAGATACTTCATATTGCCTAAAATATTTGAAGAACGAAAAAGGATACGAAGTTCATACAGTCCTTATAAATACAGGAGGTTTTGATGAAGCTGAACTAGCCGCTATTGAAGAAAGAGCTTACGAATTAGGAAGTGCGCAGCATGCAAATCTTACCATTGTAGATAAATATTATGACAAAGCCATTAAATATTTGATTTATGGAAATGTATTAAAAAACAATACATATCCATTATCAGTAAGCGCTGAACGTGTTTTTCAAGCAATTGAAGCCATTAAATATGCGAAATCTGTTGGTGCTGAAGCAATTGCTCACGGAAGTACTGGTGCAGGAAATGACCAAATTCGTTTTGATTTAATTTTCCAAACCATTGCTCCCGAAATTGAAATCATCACTCCAATCAGAGATTTAAAATTATCAAGACAGGAAGAAGTTGATTATTTATCTAAAAACGGAGTTCATTATTCTTGGGAAAAAGCACAATATTCCATTAATAAAGGATTATGGGGAACAAGCGTAGGTGGTAAAGAAACATTGACCTCAAATCAATCTTTACCAAGTGAAGCTTATCCTTCTCAATTGCAAAAAACGGGTGAAGAGAAAGTAACACTACAATTTGAAAAAGGACAGTTAGTAGGTATCAATGGGACGCTGGATATACCAACAAAAAACATCGTTGCATTAGAAAAATTGGCCAGCGCCTATGCTATAGGCAGAGACACGCACGTGGGAGATACTATTATCGGAATTAAGGGAAGAGTTGGTTTTGAAGCCGCCGCACCTTTAATCATCATCAAAGCGCACCATTTATTAGAGAAACATACCCTTGGGAAATGGCAACAATACTGGAAAGAACAACTAGGGAACTGGTACGGAATGTTGTTTCATGAAGGACAATTCTTGGATCCTGTGATGAGAAACATCGAGGCTTTCCTGGAAGATACTCAAACCACTGTAAACGGAACCGTTATCGTTTCGCTAAAACCATATCACTTTACATTGGACGGAATTGAATCTGAAAATGATTTAATGAATACCGGTTTTGGACAATACGGAGAAATGAACAACGCTTGGACGTCTGATGATGCCAAAGGATTTATCAAAATTCTGGGGAATGCCCAAAACATATTTTCATCTGTAAACAAACTAACACATGATTAATATTGGAATAATTGGTGGTTCAGGTTATACAGCGGGAGAACTCATCAGAATATTGATGTTTCATCCCAATGCTACACTTGATTTTGTTTACAGCACAACAAATGCTGGAAAACCACTTCATGTTGCGCATCATGATTTGATGGGCGATATCGAAATGAATTTTACCGATACTGTAAATCCAAATGTGAATGTTGTTTTCTTATGTTTAGGTCATGGTAAATCAAAATCATTTTTAGAGCAAAATCAATTTGCAAGTCATACCAAAATCATCGATTTAGGAAATGATTTCAGATTAACAAAAGACAAAGATTTTGACAGTAAAACTTTCGTTTACGGCTTACCCGAATTGAATAAAGCGGTTATCAAAAACGCTCAATTTATCGCTAATCCAGGTTGTTTTGCGACAGCGATTCAATTGGCTTTATTGCCATTGGCAAAAAACGAAATGCTTACTACTGATGTCCACATCAATGCCACAACTGGAAGTACAGGAGCCGGAGTTTCACCTTCGGAAACGACGCATTTTAGTTGGAGATCGAATAATATGTCGCATTACAAAGCTTTTGAACACCAACATCTAGGGGAAATAAACCAAAGCGTAAACCAACTGCAAGCGGATTATAAAAACGAATTGATTTTTGTACCCAACAGAGGGGATTTTGCTAGAGGGATTTTCGCCACATTATACACAACAATCGAAGAAAGTCTGGAAGATGTAGTTGCAAAATATGAGGCTTTTTATAAAGACCAACCTTTCGTAACCGTTACAACTACTGGAATCAATATGAAGCAAGTAGTTCAAACGAATAAATGTATTATTAGTTTAATGAAAAAAGGAAACCGGTTATTGATTACTTCAGTAATTGATAATTTAACAAAAGGAGCCTCAGGGCAAGCCATACAAAACATGAATTTAATGTTTGGATTGGATGAAACCACAGGATTACATTTGAAACCAAGCGGATTTTAAAATAATTGAAAGATTGAAGAATTTAATGACTTAAAAATTATTAGGATTCTATAAACAGAAAAAGATTTAAAAACGAATTGAATCTTTAAATTTTTAAATCTTTAAATCTTTAAATAATTAAAAATGAACTTATTTGACGTTTACCCATTATACAACATCACTCCTGTAGAAGCACTGGATTGTACTATTACAGATGAAAAAGGAGTGGAATATTTAGATTTATATGGTGGTCATGGAGTAATTTCCATTGGACACACCCAACCGGAATATGTTGCCAAATTAAAAAATCAATTGGACAATATTGGTTTTTATTCGAATGCGATTCAGAATCCATTGCAAGTAGAATTAGCAGAAAAATTAGGGAAACTTTCAGGATTGGAAGACTATACTTTATTCTTGTGCAGTTCTGGAGCTGAAGCCAATGAAAACGCTTTGAAATTAGCCTCTTTTCACAACATTAAATCGCGTGTAATTGCTTTTGACAATTCTTTCCACGGAAGAACTTCGGCGGCAGTTGCGGTTACAGATAACAAAAAAATTGTTGCGCCAATCAATGCACAACAAATCGTTACTTTTTTACCATTGAATAATATCGAGTTGGTAGAAAACGAACTAAAAAAAGGAGATGTTTCTTCTGTTATAATTGAAGGAATTCAAGGAGTTGGTGGTTTAGACCAAGGAACAACTGAATTTTTTCAGGCATTAGAAAAACTATGCGAGGCTTATGATGTTGTATTGATTTTGGACGAAGTGCAATCCGGATACGGAAGAAGCGGAAAGTTTTTTGCACACCAACACCATAACATCAAAGCAGATATTATTTGTCTGGCGAAAGGAATGGGTAACGGATTTCCTATTGGCGGAATCTTGATTTCTCCAAAATTTACAGCGAGTTACGGATTATTGGGAACTACTTTTGGTGGAAGCCATTTGGCTTGTGCTGCCGGAATTGCTGTTTTGGATGTGATTGAAAGCGAAAAATTAATGGATAACGTAAATGACGTTTACGCCTATTTTTTAGAAGCAATCAAACAAGTTCCTGAAGTTATTAAAGTAAAAGGAAGAGGATTAATGCTTGGTGTAGAATTTGATTTTGACGTAAGTACGCTTCGTAAAAAAATGATTATTGACAAACATATTTTTACCGGAAACGCTAATAATAAAAACTTATTAAGAATCCTTCCTCCAATGACAATCAAGAAGGAAGCAATCGATACCTTTATCATAGCTTTAAAAGAAGCATTAGCAGAATTGAAATGATTTTTAACATAAAAGTCATATTAGCTCTTAAAATCATATGACTTATATTTTTAGATTTTCCTTCTAAAATAGTAAAACCAAAAGCAATGAACCACTTATTACCAATAGAAAAACGAAATGCAGTTTTAAAGCGTATGGCCGAACTTCTCGAACTAGAAAGAGCCAATCTTAAGACTATAAATCAACAGGATATCAATAATTATTCTGGAGATGACTTGGCCATGGAAAAACGTTTATTGGTTGATGATGCCAAAATTGACGGAATGATTTTATCCATGCAACAATTAGCAAGTCAAGAAGATCCTATTGGTGTGGAGCGTTTTAATTTCAACCATGAAAACGGAATGAAAATCATCAATAAAACAGCGGCTTTTGGGACCATAATGATTATTTATGAATCCAGACCTGATGTTACCGTTGAAGCTGGTGGAATCGCTTTTAAATCCGGAAATAAAATTTTATTAAAAGGCGGAAAAGAATCTTTACTATCCAATTTAAAAATTGTGGAATTGTGGCATCAGGCTTTAACAGCAAATAATGTTGCGACAGAATGGGTAGAATACCTGAATTACAATCGGGAAGAAACGCAGGCATTTTTGGAGAAACCAACACAAAAAGTAGATTTAATCGTTCCTCGTGGTGGTGAAAACCTAATTGCTTTTGTAAAAAAACACGCAACCTGCCCGCTGATTATAAGTGGTCGAGGAAATAATTTTGTTTATGTAAATAAGGAAGCCGATTTGAAAAAAGCGCTTGATATTATTATTAACGGAAAGACCTCAAATATATCTGTTTGCAATGCTCTAGATAAAGTATTAATTGATACAAATCTTGAAAATTGGGAAGCTTTTGCAAAGAAAACAATTGCCGAATTACAACAAAGAAACGTAACCGTTTTAGGAGATGAAAATATTTCAAGAGTAACAAATGTTCCTCAGATCGAATCGGATTTAATTTGGTATGAAGAGTTTTTAGATTATAAAATTGTCATAGGAACAACAAATTCAGACCAAGAAGCGATTGACAAAATAAATAAATATTGTGGCGGACATTCGGCTTCGATAATCACAAAGAATGATGCAATTGCTCAGGAATTCATGGAAAATGTAGATACTGCAGCCGTATATCAAAACGCCTCTACCCGATTCACTGATGGAGGACAATTTGGTTTAGGAGGAGAATTGGCGATTAGCACAGACAAATTACACCAACGTGGACCAATTGGTTTGCAACATTTAGTTACTAATAAGTGGTATATTTACGGAAATGGACAAATTAGATAGTAGTCGTAAAGTCGAAAGTCATAAAGTCGAAAGATTATAAAAAAGAAGGATTCAGAATATTAACAAAACACTTTGCTTACATAGCGTTTAACGATGTTACGTTTGAAAATTAACTTTGCGCACTTTGCGGTTAAAAAAATGGCTAAAAAAAGAATTTTATTAAAGTTAGGAAGCAATACGTTAACCAAAGAAACCAATCACATTTCGAGAGGAAAGATTGAAGATATTGGGATGCAAATAGCGGCTTTACAAGACGATTACGAGTTTATCATTGTTAGTTCCGGTGCCATTGCTGCAGCAAAACAGTTCGTAAAACTGGAAAATCAAGATAAAGATGTTTTTGTAAAACAAGCGTTGGCTTCAATTGGTCAGCCTCATTTAATGCGGATTTATCATGAAAACTTCAGCGATTTAGGATTACTCATTTCGCAGTGTTTGCTTTCTTATTCTGATTTCGAAAAAGAACAATCTAAAGTAAATATTGTGAACACCATCAATGTGTTGGTAAAAAACAATTACATCCCAATTATCAATGAAAATGATACGGTGGCTACGGATGAGATTCGGTTTGGCGATAATGACAAATTAGCCGCTTTAACGGCCGTTTTATTAAATGTTGACATTCTGATAATTGCTACCAATACGAACGGGATTTACACTAAAACATCCATCCATGATGCCGTTCCTGAAACGATTTCTCTAGTAACCGATTTAAAAGTATTGGAAAAAGAGATTGGCGATTCTAAATCCTCGCACGGAACCGGCGGAATGCAATCTAAAATAGAAGCCTCAGCGATTGCCAAAGCAGCCAATATCGAAACCTGGATAGTCAACGGATTAGAAGACAATTTTATTTTGAAAGCTTTAAAAAACGAAATACCTTTTACTAAAATAATTTAATTCGAATAGTGGATTGTTTGATTTTTGGACAATTCATAATTCATAATTCATAACTATAATGAACTACATCTCCATACAAAAAATAGATTCACTTGATAAATGGGTGAAACAAGCGCTAAAAATCAAGAAAAAACCACTTAAAAACAAAAAACTGGGTAAAAATAAAACCTTAGGAATGTTATTTTTTAATTCCAGTTTGAGAACGCGTTTGAGCACGCAAAAAGCAGCTCTTAATTTAGGAATGAACGTTATGGTAATGAACTTTACCAGTGAAGGTTGGACACTTGAATTTGAAGATGGAGCCATCATGAACTCCGGTGCTTCGGAACATATCAAAGAAGCAGCCGCGGTAGTTTCTCAATATTGCGATATTGTTGCTATTAGGGCTTTTGCCGGATTGGTAGACAAAGAAAAAGACAATGCCGAAATCGTACTTTCCGGCTTCCTAAAATATGCCACTGTGCCTGTTGTGAATATGGAAAGTGCGACAGGACATCCTTTACAATCCCTTGCCGATGCCATTACTATGGCTGAACACAAAACAAAACACAGGCCAAAAGTAGTTTTGACTTGGGCGCCACACCCTAAAGCGTTACCTCAAGCAGTTCCTAATTCGTTTGTGGAAATGATGCAGTTACAAAATGCTGAATTCGTGATTACACATCCCGAAGGTTACGAATTGAATCCTGAAATCACTAAAGATTCCAAGATTGAATACGACCAAGACAAAGCATTTGAAAATGCCGATTTTATCTATGCTAAAAACTGGAGCAATTACAAGGAATATGGTCAGATTACAAATTCAGATCCAAATTGGACTGTAACTGCAGATAAAATGAAACTAACGAACAATGCTAAATTCATGCACTGTTTGCCGGTAAGACGTAATGTAATTGTTACTGATGAAGTGATTGACAGCGAAAATTCAATTGTTATCGAACAAGCCAACAATAGAACCTACGCTGCACAATTAGTGTTGCAAAAAATATTGAAAAATGGAAAATAAAACACCGGTAACGCTAATAAAAATTGGTGGAAACATAATTGATAATCCAACGGAATTATCACAGTTTTTATCTGATTTTTCTAAGATTGAAGGGTACAAGATACTCGTTCATGGCGGAGGAAAATCAGCTACCAAAATGGCCGAAAGTATAGGATTAGTACCTCAAATTATTGATGGAAGACGCATCACCGATGCCGCTATGCTTGATGTAGTTGTGATGATTTATGCGGGCCAAATCAACAAAAATATCGTTGCTCAATTACAAGCAAATTCCACCAATGCAATGGGTTTTTCCGGTGCTGATGGGAATTTAATTCAATCCGACAAAAGAAACCACCCAACAATCAATTATGGTTTTGTAGGCGATGTCAAAAAAGTGAATACACAATTATTGGAAACATTGCTTTCAAATGGAATAGTTCCTGTATTTTGTGCAATAACACACGATGGAAAAGGACAATTATTAAACACGAATGCAGATACCATTGCCAGTGAATTAGCGATTGCTTTATCGGAAGTTTTTGATGTCACTTTGAATTATTGCTTCGAAAAACCTGGCGTTTTATTTGATGCCGAAGATGATTCTTCCGTAATTGAGAACATCAATCAAGAATTATATTCCAAATTAAAAGCCGAAAAAGCGATACATTCCGGTATGATTCCTAAATTAGACAACTGTTTCAATAGTTTAACTAAAGGAGTTCAAAAAATAAAAATTGGTCATCACCGCATGTTGCAAGACATGACCGCTTTGTACACTACAATTACACTATGAAGAGTATAGAAATTCTTACACAAGAAGCCATTGCGCTATTAAAATCGCTGATTGAAACGCCTTCCTTTTCAAGTGAAGAAGACCAAACAGCCCTTTTAATCGAAAATTGGTTTACACAAAATAATATCCCTTTCGAAAGAGAGAATAATAATGTTTGGGCTTTCAATAAACATTTTGACGCTGACAAACCAACGCTTTTACTGAATTCGCACCACGATACCGTAAAACCAAACCAAGGCTATACCAACGATCCATTTGAAGCCATCGTAAAAGACGGTAAATTATTTGGACTGGGAAGCAATGATGCGGGCGGTTGTCTGGTTTCGCTTTTAGCCACTTTTGTACATTTTTATTCTAATGAAAATCTGCCATACAATATTGTGATGGTCGCTTCAGCCGAAGAAGAAAGCAGCGGGAAAAGTGGATTAAACAGCGTATTGAAACATTTACCGGAACTGGAATGTGCCATTGTTGGTGAGCCTACATTGATGCAATTGGCCGTAGCCGAAAAAGGTTTGTTGGTGCTGGATGTCATCGTAAAAGGTACCGCCAGTCACGCCGCGCATAACAATCCTGATAATCCAATTTACAATGCGATTCCCGTTATCGAATGGTTTAACAGCTATCAATTCGGAAAAATATCGGAGGTTTTAGGTCCCGTAAAGATGACTGTAACACAAGTGACTGCTGGAAAACAACACAATGTAGTCCCTGCGGAATGTCATTTGGTTGTCGATATCAGGGTGAATGATTGCTATAACAATCAAGAAATATTAGATACCGTAAAAAAACATTTGACTGCCGAAATTAATCCGCGTTCGATGCATTTGAATGCATCATCGATTCCTGTTGCACACGGATTAGTACAGGCCGGAATTGCCCTAGGAAGAACCACGTATGGCTCGCCTACCCTTTCGGATCAATCGGTTTTGAGTTGTCAATCCTTGAAATTAGGACCTGGCGAAACCCTGCGGTCACACTCGGCAGACGAATTTATATTTATAAACGAAATAGAAGAAGGAATCCAATTGTACATCAAAATACTAACTGATTTTTTCAAACAATAAAATAATTTGGAGCTAATCCCGCTATCCGCTATATCTTTTCCTGGCTAAAGAAGCCAGAAAAAGGATGTCGCTTCTATCGGGGCTAAAAATCTAACATTCTAAAAATCTAATTATCCACAATATGAAACTTTGGGAAAAAGGAATACCAACCGATAAGCAAATTGAACATTTTACCGTTGGAAACGACAGAGAACTGGATTTAGTTCTAGCCAAATATGATGCTTTAGGTTCTATCGCACATGCAAAAATGCTCGGACAAATTGGTCTTTTAACAGACTCAGAAACCGTTTCTTTGGTTTTGGCTTTGGAAGAAATTATAAAAGACGTTGAAAACGGAAAATTCGAAATCGAAGACAGTTTTGAAGACGTACATTCCAAAATCGAATATTTGCTGACGGTAAAACTTGGTGATGCCGGAAAAAAAATCCACACTGCGCGTTCTCGTAACGACCAAGTTTTGGTAGACGTTAATTTATACTTGAAAGATGTCGTTCAAGAGTTGAAAGAGCAAGTAAAAAGCCTTTTTGATTTACTGATGGAATCCGCAGATAAACACCAAAATGTGTTATTGCCAGGATACACGCACCTTCAAATTGCGATGCCTTCCTCTTTTGGAATGTGGTTTTCCGCTTACGCCGAAACTTTGATTGATGATATTACGATGCTGAATGCCGCTTTGAAAATTGTGGACCAAAACCCATTAGGTTCAGCTGCTGGATATGGAAGTTCATTTCCTATCAACAGAACATTCACTACTCAGGAATTGGGTTTTGAAACTTTAAAATTTAATTCGGTTGCCGCTCAAATGAGCCGAGGAAAATCAGAAAAAACAGTTGCGTTTGCAATGAGCAGCGTGGCTGCAACTTTGGCTAAATTTTCGATGGATGTTTGTTTGTATATGAGCCAGAATTTTGATTTCATCACCTTGCCCTCGCATCTTACAACAGGTTCGAGCATCATGCCTCACAAGAAAAATCCGGATGTTTTTGAGTTAATCCGTGGAAAATGCAATAAAATTCAAGCGCTACCCTACGAAATTACTTTAATCACCAATAACCTTCCAAGTGGCTATCACAGGGATTTGCAATTGTTGAAAGAAGGATTATTTCCAGCAATTCAAAACCTGAAAGCCTGTTTGGATATTGCTATTTTTGCAATCAAAGACATTAAAGTAAAAGACAATATTCTTGCGGATCAAAAATACAATTATTTGTTTACGGTTGACACCTTAAACGAAATGGTTGTCGCAGGAATGCCTTTTAGAGATGCCTACAAAGCGGTTGCTGAGCAACTGGAAAATGGTACTTTTCAATCTCCGAAAGAAACCAAACATACACATGAAGGAAGTATCAACAACCTTTGTTTGGAGGAAATAAAAGAGAAAATGAAGGATTCTTATTAATTCAAAACCACAATAATTATTACAAAAAAAATCCATTCGTTGAAGCGAATGGATTTTTTTATATTTCAAATTTAAATTTGTAGGTCTTTAAACTCTTTTACCTAATTCTTCCGCATCAATATCGCTGTGCGAAACATTATAAACAGCTTTTCCTTCTTTAATTAATATCAATTGTGGCGATTGATGTGTCACTCCAAAACGATTGGCAATTTCATTAGAAATAGCTCTATATTCTATTAAATCTAAAAAATAAGGCGTAACTTTATCTGAGCTATTAAACTCATTTTCAAACTGTTTCAGCGCCATCCTACTTACGCTGCATCGGGTACTGTGTTTGAAAATCGCTACCGGTTTTTCATTCGAAATAGCAATAATTTCATTCAGTTGCCCTAAATCGGTTAGTTCATTCCAGTTGATTTTGTTTTCGGTTGAATCTTTTTCTTCTGAACTGTTGAACATATTTTTAAAAAAACTCATAATTGTCTTGTTTTAAGACATTTTGACTTTGAAACATGATAAAAATCATGAAATTTCTGTCAATTTGTCTGTATTATTGTATTGGAATATATATTGAATATTGATTCGCAAAGTTAAGTAAATAACATAAACAATATAAAGTCATGAACATAAATAAATTCACCATCAAATCACAGGAGGCCATACAGCTTTCACAGCAATTGGTTCAAACTTTAGGTCAACAACAAATAGAAAACGAACATATTTTCAAGGCAATTTTTGAAGTCGATGAAAATGTGGCTCCTTTTATTTTGAAAAAATTAAATGTAAATGTTCCGCTATTTCTTCAAATATTAGACAGTACGATTCAGAGCTTTCCGAAAGTTTCCGGTGGCGAAATAATGCTTTCCAGAACCGCTAACACAACGTTGAACGAAGCAGAAATTATTGCACAAAAAATGAACGATGAATTCGTTTCCGTGGAGCATCTGATTTTAGCGATTTTTGATTCAAAAACTAAGGCTGCCCAAATCCTAAAAGACCAAGGCGTAACCGGAAAAGGATTGAAAGCTGCAATAGAAGAATTGCGAAAAGGAGAAAGAGTAACATCTGCCTCGGCCGAAGAAACCTATAATTCATTAAATAAATATGCCAAAAACCTGAACGAACTGGCACGATCCGGCAAACTGGATCCAGTTATTGGTCGTGACGAGGAAATTCGCAGGGTATTACAAATTCTAACTCGAAGAACGAAAAACAACCCAATGCTCGTGGGAGAACCCGGAGTGGGAAAAACTGCTATCGCTGAAGGTTTAGCACATAGAATCGTAGACGGAGATGTTCCTGAAAACCTAAAAGATAAAATTGTGTATTCTCTTGATATGGGAGCGCTGATTGCCGGTGCCAAATACAAAGGAGAATTTGAAGAGCGATTGAAATCCGTGGTGAAAGAAGTAACTTCTGCGGAAGGGGATATTGTTTTATTCATTGACGAAATCCACACGCTTGTGGGTGCCGGCGGTGGCGAAGGTGCTATGGATGCAGCTAACATTCTGAAACCTGCCTTAGCTCGTGGAGAACTTCGTGCTATTGGTGCGACAACATTAGACGAATATCAAAAATACTTTGAAAAAGACAAAGCACTCGAAAGACGTTTTCAAAAAATAATGATTGAGGAACCGGATACTGAAAGTGCCATTTCGATTTTACGTGGGATCAAAGAAAAATACGAAACACACCATAAAGTTCAGATAAAAGATGATGCAATTATTGCGGCTGTCGAATTATCACAACGCTATATTACCAATCGCTTTCTTCCGGACAAAGCCATTGATTTAATGGACGAGGCAGCATCAAAAATACGTATGGAAATCAATTCAAAACCAGAAGAACTGGATGTTTTGGATCGAAAAGTAATGCAGTTGGAAATCGAAATTGAAGCGATTAAAAGAGAAAAAGACGAAAGTAAACTCAAAGTTTTAGGAATGGATTTGGCCAACCTAAAAGAAGATCGAAACGAAATTTACGCCAAATGGAAATCAGAGAAAGATGTAGTTGATAATATTCAAGCCGTAAAAACGGAAATTGAAGACTTCAAATACGAAGCAGAACGTGCAGAACGTGAAGGCGATTATGGAAAAGTAGCCGAAATTCGTTACGGTAAAATCAAAGAAGCCCAAGAACGTTTAGCTATTTTACTCAAAGAATTACAAGAAAACCAATCGGGAACTTCGTTGATAAAAGAAGAAGTGACCCGCGAAGATATTGCCGAAGTTGTGGCCAAATGGACTGGAATTCCAGTGATGAAAATGCTTCAGGGCGAACGAGAAAAACTATTAAAACTGGAAGACGAACTGCATCATAGAGTCGTAGGACAGGAAGAAGCGATTGAGGCAGTGAGTGACGCCGTACGCAGAAGCCGTGCCGGTTTACAGGATATGAAGAAACCAGTTGGAACTTTCCTATTCCTCGGAACAACGGGAGTTGGAAAAACGGAATTGGCAAAAGCATTAGCCGAATATTTATTTGATGATGAAAATGCGATGACCCGTATTGACATGAGTGAATACCAAGAACGCCACAGCGTAAGCCGCTTGGTTGGTGCGCCTCCTGGATATGTAGGTTATGATGAAGGCGGACAATTGACCGAAGCCGTTCGAAGAAAACCGTATTCTGTGATATTATTGGATGAAATAGAAAAAGCGCATCCGGACACCTTTAATATCTTGCTGCAAGTCTTGGATGAAGGACGATTGACAGATAACAAAGGACGTTTAGCCGATTTCAAAAACACAATTATCATCATGACTTCTAATATGGGAAGCCAGATAATTCAGGAAAAATTCGAAAATATAAAAGGAAGCGTAGAAGCCGCCACCGAAGCTGCAAAAGTGGAAGTGCTGGGATTATTGAAACAAACGGTGCGTCCAGAATTCATAAACCGTATTGATGAGATTGTAATGTTTACGCCGTTAACCAATGAAAATATTACAAAAATCGTAGGTCTGCAACTAAAAAGCGTGACAAAAATGTTAGCGCTTCAAGGTATCACTATGGACGCCACTCCAGAAGCTGTCGCCTATTTAGCTGACAAAGGATATGATCCGCAATTTGGAGCCAGACCAGTGAAAAGAGTCATTCAAAGAGACGTACTCAATGAATTATCTAAAGAAATTCTATCTGGAAAAATAACTACAGACAGCATCGTTCTAATCGATGCGTTCGATGGAAAACTGGTTTTTAGAAATCAAAGCGAGTTAGTTTCTTAAGAATCGAGAACATTTAAACTTATGAAAACACTGGTCGAAAGGCTGGTGTTTTTTTATGTTGTCCTTTTTTTAGAAGTAAACCTGCTGATTTAATTACTGTTTTATAATTAAGTAATGGCTAAAATTTAATATCGTATTTTAATAAAGCACTAAATTTCTTTGCCACAGATTTCACAGATTACCACAGATTAATTCGTTATGTAATTTTAAAAATCTTTTTAATCCTTCCAATCTGTGGCAAAAACTCTTTTAATAATTGCGACTATATATCTTTCTTGCTACTTAGTATAAAAAAAAGTAAAAATGCGTTCCAACTTTAATTTGTAGCCGCAATTTCACAAGTTGGAAAATGCAGAATGGGAAAATTACACGAATTGGCTATAAAACAGAGTTGGTTGGCTTTTTTATGCAAGCTAAGCGCCTCCTCTATTTTTTCTTTGTTGCTGATACAAACTTTCGGATTCAGTTTAATAGCAATAAAACGTCCGCTACCGTCTTCCAAAACCTCCAGAGTCGCCTCCGCTTCGTCTGTATAAGACACCACGTCGATATCATTTTGTTTACAAACATACAAGTAAGACATCATGTGACAGGAAACAACACTGCTCAATAGCAGGTCTTCAGGATTGTATAAAGCGGGATCTCCTTTGAAAGCTTTAGCAGCCGAAACATGTAAAACAGCCTTACCGTCAATCGTTACGGTATGACTTTTAGCATACGTAGCCGCTTCCTTTTTCGAAAAAAGCCAATCTAATTTAGCTTTAAATACATGTTTATAACTCATATTATTTTTATTTCAAAAGTAAATAAAAACAATGCTACAAATACAGAAAGGTTTTGAGTGAATATTAACTAAAAATTCACCCATTTTATAAATAGAGTAAATAAAAAAAGTTTTAGATTCGCAGGAATAAACAAACAAAGCGCCAGAACAGAATTTCGTTTAAAAAAAATAATTCAGCGCAGTTTCTAAAACAATCAAAATGGCATCAGGTTTTTTCGCACTATTGGATGATATCGCAGCAATTATGGATGATGTTGCCGTAATGAGTAAATTTGCAGCCAAAAAAACGGCTGGTATTTTAGGTGATGATTTAGCCGTAAATGCCGAGAAAGCTTCCGGATTTATCTCATCGCGAGAACTTCCCGTATTGTGGGCAATTACTAAAGGCTCTTTCCTAAATAAATTAATCATTTTACCAATCGCATTTCTATTGAGTGCTTTTTTACCGGTAGCCGTAATTATAGTCTTAGTGCTTGGCGGACTTTATTTAGCCTACGAAGGCGCCGAAAAAATATACGAATACTTCTTTCCTCATGAGCATTCAAAGCACGAAATTTCTTTGGAACCAATGACCGAAGAAGAAATTTTGACTTTAGAAAAAGCAAAAATAAAATCAGCAATCGTGACTGATTTTATATTATCAGTAGAAATTGTAATTATTGCGCTCGGCACCGTAATTGGAAAACCCATCGTATCACAAATTCTTGTTGTTTCCATCATTGCAATAATAGCAACCATGGGTGTTTACGGCATTGTAGCCCTAATTGTAAGAATGGATGAAGCAGGTCTTAAACTAATTCAATTGAATAGTAAAGAGCAAAGTTTTACAAATAAGTTGGGGAACATTCTCGTCAAAGCATTGCCAAAAGTCATCAAAAGTTTATCCTTTATAGGTACCATCGCCTTACTGTTAGTAGCAGGCGGCATATTTGTACACAATATCGGTTTTTTACATGGCGTATTACCCCAATTACCTTCCATCATAACCGAATTTATAGTCGGAATTGTAATAGGAGGAATTGTTTTGGGAATTGTAACGGTGTTCAAAAAGATAATTGGCAAAAAGTAAGCAGCAATTGAATACACTTTAGCTGTATAAATAATTTAAAAATAAGGAGAACATCAGTCGAAAGTCTGGTGTTTTTTTGTGTCTTTTTTTAGGAGCAGAACATTTCTAATTTTTCATCACGAGTTGTCCCGCTGTCCGCAGTATCTTTTTATAAACGCAACCTATCGGGTTACATTTATAAAAAGGATACTTACTCCCATCGGGGCTATTTGACAACGAGTTTTTTCCAGAATAAAGTTTTCGAAAAAAGTGCTTTATTAAAGTTTAGAATCCGTTATAAATCAAATTGCATTAAAAAAGTTGATTACTAATTTGTAAGAAAATTTTAATATATTTGAGAAAATATAATGCAAAACAAACCTTCGACAATCTGCCCATATTTGGGTGTATAGTCGAAAGTTTGTATCGCCTATAGACAAGTTATCTACAACTTTTCATTCAACCCTCCCATTTGCACTTAAAGTGTTGTATTCATTGACTTTATAAAAATGAACAATGCAATTTTAAGCAACAAAAAGCAACGAAATACTTGTTTTGTTGTACCCAATGTTGTACCTTCGTATCACGATGCACCCGATTGAAAACCCTTTATTTACAATACTTTCACTGGTTTGCATTACTTTACAAAAGTAGTATAACATTTCTAAATTCCTAATCTTATGGCATCAGTAAAACTAATTTTAAGAACATATCAGGTAGACCAAACCGGACACAGCCCTTTGTATATCCGAATTATAAAAGATAGAAAAACGAAATTTATCACTGCTGGAGTGAAGCTAAAAGAGAACGAGTGGGATGAAGCAAAGCAGAAAGTAAAAAAGAACCATTCCAACAGTGCCAGGATGAATGCTGCATTATCTCAAAAGATTGCAGATGCCGAAGGTCAGGTTGCCGATATGGAACGCAAAATAAAAACGGTGTCCGTCAAAAAACTAAAAGAAGCCATCAAGGGTAAAGAAGTGCCTAATTTTTTTGAATATGCCAGAAAGAGATTAGAGAAAATCAAAAACACTGTTTCTTATTCCACTTACAGAGCATACACCTCCCAGATTGATAAATTTGAAAAATATATGGGAACAAAGGATGTCTATTTTGATGAAATTACGGTAGCTTTATTAAACGACTATAAATTTCATTTAGGCAATACATTAGGCAACGGAGATACAACTCAACGACTTTCAATCATTGTACTTGGAACCATTTTCAGAGATGCTATAAAAGAAGAAGTAATTCCCGAAACGATGTTTCCTTTTAACAAAATAACACTCAAAATTAGCGCTTCTAAAAGATTATTTCTTAATAAAGCACAGATTGACAAACTAACAAATGAAAAGCTTATGGAAGGCAAAAAAGCGGTGTTGTGGAGGGATTTATTCCTTTTCTCTATCTATGCCGGAGGATTGCGTTTTAGTGATGTAATCGAAATGAAATATGCTAATTATAATGAAGCAGAACATAAAATAAATAAACTCATTCGTAAAACTGGAAGAGTACACCAGTTCAAAATCGGTAAAGTGGCTATCGATATTCTGGAAAAATACAAAAAAGAAAACGCCAATCACGATGACTTTATCTTTCCGATTATTGAAGATAAAGAAGGTTATGAAAAAAGCGAAGCCAAACGTTATTCGCAAACTGCAAAATTCAATAAATTGGCAAATTGGCACCTGAATAAATTAGGAAAAAAAATTGAACTCCCTTTCGACCTTTCTTTCCACTTATCAAGACACAGTTTTGCGACCAATGCCTTAAATAATGGAATGAGAATTGAACACGTTTCTAAATTGATGGACCACAGAGACATTGGCACAACGCAGATATATGCCAAGATCATCAGTGAGGAACTCGACAAAGCGGTTGACAACTATATTTTTTAATTTCGAATTAAACAACACACAATCAATTAACAATCAAATACTTACTAAATTGTTGATAACTTAAACTGAAATCCTTTAACAAGGATTTTTTTTTATATCTACATTTACGTTGAAGAAAATTAGTAAATTCTAAAGCATTCTAAACGAGGAAGAAACGATTCATAGTTGAAAACACTATAGTTCGTTCCAAATTGAAAATAAGAGTACAATATTAATAGACTTTAATACCACAATGAAGTACTTAAATAAAATAATATCATTTGAACGCAAAGGATCAAAATATGCAAACAGCCCCGTTTGTAGAATTATTGGCAGTGCCTGCAGCACTGGCCAAAAATCCTTTATTTGATATAATCGTTGAAGATAAAATCACCATTCAAAATTATTGCAACGCATTAATAAGTAAAATTTTAGAGCTGCGCCAATCCCAATTCCCAGCTTTTATAGACTATCAATTTAACCAGGTGAAGAATCCAGAAATATGGTTAAACAAATTTGAAAAGTTACTGGCGAATAATGCCGAACAATTTGAAGGCATCCGTAACAATTCGAAATTCATAAAACTATACACTTTAATCGAGAAAAAAAGAACACACCTGCAATCTTCGAGCGTAAAAGAACCTATAACAAAAACCCCAAAAAGACTTATTAACGCCGAAAGTGAAGACCGTTATTTTTCGTTTTCAGAAGTAAAAATCCATATTGGAGCACTAACAAATTATCCAGATAAAATCCTTTATTTGAATGAGGAAATTTGCGAGTACAAACAATCAGAAGTGTATTTCATCAATAATAAACTGTTGGATTACAGAAAGCAATGCAAAGCTTTATTGAAGCAAATTCAGAATGAAAAAATCTTAAAATGTCAATTAGAGAAAGAGCAAGCAGACGAGAAAAATAAAATGGCTTTAGAGATAAAACCTACTTTCAAAATCCGTATAAATGGTCCAATCAATATTTTGACAGATGCTTACAAACAAATGATGAATGATGTAAAACCAAATGGAAAACCGTACATCGAATATAAAATTATAGAAATAGCAAAATTCATTTGTGATAATTATTTAGATGAAAATGGAAATGAGCTTTCGATGCTTACTATTCAAACCTATTTATCGCCAACGCGAACCGACAAGAATCCAAATAATGATTGGAAAATTAAACTGTAGTCCGATTTTTTACAAAATTAACATTTCAACTTCTCAACACCCATAAGGCCTAACAAACTATTTAGTCCAATCGGACTAAATAAGTCTAATCGGACTTTTTTTTATTTCTTCCATTTGCACCATAACAATTTAAAACATTTAAAAATGGATGCAATTATCTTCACAAAAGACCAGTTCACAGATCTAATGTCAAAATTAGACACGATTCAAAACCAAATTTCTTTCAAGGCAGACCCAAAAAAAGAAACCTTTCTGGACAATCAGGAATTCCTGTT
This sequence comes from Flavobacterium xinjiangense, assembly GCF_900142885.1. Classification (GTDB taxonomy): domain Bacteria; phylum Bacteroidota; class Bacteroidia; order Flavobacteriales; family Flavobacteriaceae; genus Flavobacterium; species Flavobacterium xinjiangense. Next base: position 161,255 of record NZ_FRCL01000003.1, read on the forward strand.
GCTATTGAAAATCTCAAAACGTACCGCACAAACCTGGAGAGACGAAGGGAAAATTTCCTTTAGCCAAGTGGGGAGCAAAATCTACTACAAATTGTCCGATGTGGAAAAGCTAATGCAAGAGCATTACAACAAAGCTTTCAAAGGAAGATAAGATGAGCAGCTGCAACGGAACCTGCGAAAGCTGTGATTGCAAAGCGATCCCCACTTCCCCTCCTTTGGAGGGGTGCCTAAAGGGCGGGGTGGTTGAAACAACTTTAAACCCTAAACTTTAAATTATTCTTATGGTAACAATATTCAAAAACTTCAACGAGGTTGTAGAACACAAACCGATTCCAACAATTTTAGAAGAAATCAAAACAGGAAAATACAAACATGCAATTGTTTATTTGCGAAAATCTTTAGCTGAAAAAAAAGAGGAAGCGTATAACAAAGCCAAAAAATCACTGCCGGCATTTACACCTTCCGGCAAGTTTGTAGGTGGTAGAAAATTGGAATTTTTAGCAGAATATTCCAATACCATCATTTTGGACATTGACAAATTAAGCAAAGAAGACCTGACAAAAGCCAGTCATTTAGCCAACCAATCCGAGTTCACTTATGCAAGTTTCATTAGTCCATCAGGAAACGGATTAAAAATTTTAGTCAAAATCAACACGCTAAAAACGGAACACAACGAAACGTTTCTAAAAGTCCAGGCACATTATGAAGATATTCTGAAACTGGAAATAGACAAATCCGGCAAAGATCTAACCAGATTATGTTTTTATTCTTCTGATGAAAATTTATATCTAAATGAAAGTGCTAAAATCTTTTTCACAACTATTTACAATCAGAGCGCGTCATCCAGAGCGCAGTCGAAGGATGAGATGCCTTTAATTGAAGATGCTTCAAAACTGAAAACTGCGAATGCGACTGAAAACTTGGATAGCGATGCAATCTACAACCACTGCATAAATTTCACTGAAAAAAAAGTGCAATATGTGAATGGCAGTCGCAATGTATTTGTGCATCAATTAGCGTGTAATCTAAACCGCAAAGGAGTTGCATTACAAGAAGCATTAGGTTATATTCTGACAGATTTTGGATATGACGAAAAAGAAGTAACACAAGCAGTTAATAGTGCTTACGGAAATATTCACGAGTTTGGGCAGAATGAAAAATTTGAAGCTCCTAAAAAGGCAAAACAAAAAAAGGATTTCTCAATAACTGATAATATCGATGAAGACGACGAAGACAAACCAAAACCAACTCAAATAGACCGTTTAGAGCTGTTTTTATCAAACAAATACATCTTTCGTCACAACATTGTTTCAGGTAAATTAGAGTTTCAATATTTCGGAAAAAAGAAGTGGAATGTAATGAACGATTTTATTGAAAATTCAATGCTTCGGGAATGTTTAAAAGCACGAATTAGAACAAACATTTCTTCATTGCGAAACTTGCTTAACTCTGATTTTTGCCCGTTATACAATCCATTTGAAGATTACTTTTTCAATTTACCTAATTACGATGAAAAGACGGATTATATTACCGAATTAGCCAACACTATAACCACAACAAAGCAGGATTTGTGGCAGCAATGTTTTAAAAAATGGATGGTGGCAATGGTCGGCTGCGTATTGGACGAAAAAGTAATCAATCATACCGTAATCGTATTCAGCGGCAAACAAGGATTAGGGAAAACAACTTGGGTTGAAAAGCTCGTTCCAAAACAATTGAAAGAGTATTTATTTTCCGGAACCATAAACCCGAACAATAAAGATACTTTAGTTCAACTGGCGGAATGTATGTTGATCAATTTGGACGAGTTAGAAAACCTAAACCGTTCCGAAATTGGATCACTCAAAGAAATCATCACAAAAACCCAAATCCGAATGCGAAAAGCCTACGGACACAACAACGAAACAATGCCCAGACGGGCATCATTTGCCGGAAGTGTCAACACGGCTCAGTTCTTAAACGACACTACCGGCAGCAGAAGATTCCTTTGTTTTGAATTGGAAGGTATCCAATACCAACACAAGGTGGATATCAACATGGCATTTTCACAGGCTTTGTTTCTTTTCAAAAGTGGTTTTAGGCATTGGTTTGACCAGGAAGAAATCAAATTAATTACTGAGAATAACGAACAATACCAGCTACACAGCCCAGAAGAAGAATTATTGTTAACGTGGTTTGAACCTTGCGAAAGAGAAATTGCCACATTGTTTCTAAATGCCTCACAAATTGGAGCTAAATTAGCAGAAAAGGCAAAGATTAATTTGAATGACGGAACAATAAACAAAATTGGCAAGGCACTCAAAAAACACAATTTCGTAAAACTGATGAGGAAAGGAAGTCCAGTCTATGCTTTAAAAGAGTTTTCTTATGAAGAAGTAGATGAAGCTAACAAAAAATCCGAAACAGAAAAGTAATTTTTAACCAGAGTGGAAATCAAAAGTTTCCACTTTTTTTCATGCTTTCTACTCCTTTTTTATTCCCCCTTTGGGGGTTAGGGGGCGTGGGGTGTAAGGGGTGTAACCACTTTTCCTCACAAACATTTTTACTTTTTTTTATTTTCAAACTTTCGGGCAACATAAGACCATTACAATGCAGTTTGGTAAAGCAGTTGGATTAGTTTGCGCCAATACAGCCGTATGAATCCGTTTTTTTTATTTCTAAAAAATAAAAAATGTTTTACACGTTTTTCCCTTACACCCTACACCCTGCATTTATTTTCATTTATTTTCATCCGTTTACGGTTTTCCTCAATTGTTCTCGATTGCTTTTTCGTACTATTGTATCTAGTAAAAGAATGTTAAAAAACTATATTCAAGAACATTAATTATTCTGTAGAGAATGCCTCAATCAAGGAATACATAACTATGAAAACTATTTTAAGCAGTACTATTTGCAGCGCAATTATTTAAAATTATTATAGAAAAAGACCATAAATGGATTACATTATATTAACGCAATTCCCATATTAAGTTATTGGTATTTGTTGAAATAAATAAAAGATTACCCTCTACAGGCAAAAAAGAAGAACATAATCTATATAATTTTTTCTACAAACAAAGAAAACGATTTGAAGAAACGGATTTAGATAGTGAAGAAAAATTAAAATTTATTCAAATTACAAATTTACTGCAACAATATAAAAGTGAAAATCCTTATTAAAACTGGCTATGTAGCACCTTAACTTTTATCTTTTATTAAAATAAATAGATTTTAGAATAACTCTACAACGAAATAAATTTGCATATCTCATTATTTTGCTTACATTTGCATTGAAAATGAATATTATTACAAATATAATCAAATGGAAGTTAAGTTAAAGGAAATAGCAAATATTCAGTTCGGTTATTACGGGCAGCCAAGTAAAAACGGCACTATTCCGTATTTACAAGCCAAACATTTCAATGAATTTGGGCAATATAGTGGCGTAAATGACACCTTTTTGGAAGAAGATTCAAAAATAACAGCTAATCTATTACAAGATGGAGATGTGCTTTTTGTGGCAAAGGGGTTTCGTTTTTTTGCCACATTATATAAGGAAGAACTTGGTAAAGCCATTGCGTCTTCCATATTTTTTATTTTACGGACTGATAAAACTAAAATTATCCCTGCTTATTTGGTTTCAGTACTCAATCTTCCAAAAAACTTATTGCATTTTCAGCAGTCGGGTGCCGGAAGTACAATCCCATCCATTCGTAAAAACGAATTAGCCGACTTTACTTTTAATCTAATACCATTAGAACAACAACAAAAAGTGGTAGCATTACAAGACTTGTATTTTAAAGACATTCAAATTACAGAAACATTAATCAAAGAGAAACAAAAACTTTTTCAAACAACAATTTCAAAAATTATAAATTAGGAACTATGGCAGAGAATAAAATTACTCAAAAAGAAATCAATAACATTGTTTGGAAAGCTTGTGATACTTTACGCCCGGTAATGGGAAGTGAACAATACAAGGATTATATACTTACACTATTATTTATAAAATACTTGTCTGATGTTTGGAAAGACAAAGTAGAACAATACCGCATTAAGTATCCGGATAATGAAGAAATGGTACAACGCCAATTACAAAGAGAGCGGTTTATATTGCCCGAAATAAGCAATTTTGAATACCTATATGAAAACCGTAGCGAACCGAATATTGGAGAAATAATTGATATTGGATTAACAGCTCTAGAGGATGCCAACCGTTCCAAATTAGCGATGGTATTCCGTAGTATATCTTTTAATTCCGAAACGGTGTTTGGTCAAACCAAACAACGTAACGCTATCATGAAAAACTTATTGGTAGATTTTTCTGCTCTTGATTTGCAACCCTCCCATTTAGAAGGTAACGATATAATTGGCGACAGTTACGAGTTCCTAATCTCAAAATTTGCTGGAGAAAGTGGTAAAAAATCGGGCGAATTTTATACCCCAAGCGAAGTCAGCACACTATTAGCTAAATTACTTGACCCACAACCAGGTAACAGGATGTGTGATCCCACAGCGGGATCGGGTTCGCTGTTAATTAAAATGGGAAATGAAGTAGAGGGAAAAAATTATTCGCTTTACGGTCAGGAAAATAACGGAAGTACTTGGGCCTTGTGTCGTATGAATATGTTTTTGCACGAACAAGACAGTGCGACCATAGAATGGGGTGATACCATCAACAATCCAAAGCTGTTGGAAAATGACAAATTGATGAAATTCCATATTGTGGGAGCGAATCCACCCTTTTCACTTGACAAATGGGGTGCCGATACTGCCGCTTCTGACCAGTTCAACCGTTTCCATAGAGGTGTTCCTCCAAAGAGCAAAGGAGATTATGCTTTTATCAGTCATATGATAGAAACCACCTATGAAGATGTCGGTAAAGTGGGTGTAATTGTGCCACACGGCGTATTGTTTCGTAGCAGTAGCGAAGGACAAATTCGTAAAAAACTAATTGACGAAAATTTATTGGAAGCAGTTATAGGTTTACCTGCCAACCTGTTTTTTGGCACAGGAATTCCAGCTGCCATATTAATTTTCAACAGAGGAAAAGGAACGAATAAAGACATTTTATTTATTGATGCCAGTCGTGAATTCGAGAATGGTAAAAACCAAAATAAGTTAAGAGAAATTGACATTGAGCATATTGTAACAGCATTCAAGGCATTTAAATCTGCCACACCTTTAACTACTGAAAAAGGAGCTATTGTGGAAGACAAATATAGCTATCGTGCAACAATGGCTGACATTATAGAAAACGATTACAACCTTAATATTCCTCGTTATGTAGATACATTTGAAGAAGAGGAAGAGGTAGATATTAAGGCCACGCATACCAATATTACCGAGCTAAAAAAACAACTAACTGAAGTAGAAAACCAAATGGAAAACTACTTGAAGGAGCTAAACTTAATATAATATGCTAACAATACAACAGAAAACAGAATTCAGCGAAATATTAGATGAATTAGGAGAAACTTTAGACATAACTGAAAGTCAATTTAATGCAGCCGTAACCAGCTATAATGCAGTTGGTAATTGGCTATGTAATGATGATTCCAAATTAAAACCTTATAGTCCAAGTGTAAAACCTCAAGGCTCATTTTTAATTGGTACAACTATTCAGCCTTATACAGATGGTCAGGATATTGATATTGATTTAGTATGTGAATTAACAGGTAAAAATCCTCGATGGACACAAAAAGACTTAAAGGATATTGTCAAGGAACAATTAGAATCTCATAAAAAATATGAATCAATTCTTGATGAAGAAGGAAGAAGATGTTGGACTTTAAAGTACAGAGAAAACTCTATAAATAACGACCAGTACCATATGGATATTCTTCCGGCTGTTATTGCAAATGGCTACAATGTTGTATTGACCAAATTTTTTTCAGAATCAAGAAACATTAATTTTGATAGTTTGGCAATCAGAATAACGGATAAAGAATTATTAAACTATGAAGTTGCAACTGATCCTGATCATTGGTTACAAAGTAATCCTTTTGGTTATGCAAAATGGTTTATTGACAGAGCAGAAACCAGTAGACTTAAACTTTTCTCTTTAAACGAATCAATTCAACCTGTTCCTAAATTTCAAAAAGGTAGATTGCCTTTACAAAGAGTGGTTCAGATTTTAAAACGTCATAGAGATATGATGTTTAAAGATGATAAAGAAAAACCAATTTCAGTAATTATTACCACTTTAGCAGCTTATGCTTATGAAGGACAAACTAATGTTCTTGATGCTTTGGTTGGAGTAATTGACAGAATGCACTTATTTGTTGAAGATGAAATAGACCAAGATACTAGAGAAGCATACAGATTTGTAGGTAATCCTGTAAATCTTTCTGAAAATTTTGCTGACCGTTGGAGAGACACTCCAGCCAAAGAAAGAAAGTTTAATGATTGGTTGAAAAAGGTGAAATTTGATATTAATAATGCTGCACAACAAAATGGTCAACATAATATTATTAGAACCCTTTCAGAATCATTTGGAGATAATGCCGTTAAAAAAACATTCAGCAATATTGGAAATCGTAAACAATTATTAACCGAACAGGGAAATAATCGTTTTGATGCAGCGGTAGGTTTGTCAACAGCTGGAGCAAGTGCAATTAAACCACACAAATTTTATGGCTCAAAAGATTAAACCAATCTCAATTGCAATTCAGGCACTGAATATCAAGAAAATGTTTCCTGGTACTAAAGTGATGAACCATCGGGACCAATTATTAACTTGGACACACACCATCACTCCTTCGCCATTGGGAGATCATTATGATATAAAATTAGTTTATCAAATAACAGATAGACCTAAAATATATGTAATAAATCCTAAACCTTTAGTATTGGCTACCGATGAAAAAAAGCTACCACATTGCTATGATCAAAAGTTACAGTATTTGTGTTTATATTATCCTGATGGGAAGGAATGGAATAAATCAATGCTATTGGCTACAACCGTTATACCTTGGGCTTATGAATGGTTATACCATTACGAAATTTGGTTAGGAACAGGACAATGGACTGGCGGAGGTGTTCATCCTATTAAAAACAAACCTAAAGTGTCTGGTAAATAAAAACAATTCAAGAAACAAAACAATTAGCCAATCAATTTATTGGGCTAGTAAAATAAAAAGCTTTATGATAGAAACAATTAAATATAAACAAACTTCATTTGGTCTTATTCCAATTGATTGGGAGGTCAAAAAGTTAGGTAATTTAGGAAAAGTAATTTCAGGCTTAACATATAGCCCTGATGATATTTGTGAAGAAAGTGGAACTTTAGTTTTGCGTTCATCAAATGTTCAAGATGGACAAATAAAATTGGGAGATAATGTTTTTGTAAAAGTAAAAACCGGCGAGTATAATCCTGTAAATAAAGAGGATATTTTAATTTGTGTTAGAAATGGAAGTAAATCTTTAATTGGAAAAAATGCCTTAATAACAGAAGAAGCAGCAGGAATGGCTTTTGGGGCTTTTATGGCAATTTACAGAAGTGATTTTAATAATTATTTATATCAAATATTTAACACGGATATCTATTATAGAGAAATTCATAAAAATCTAGGTGCAACTATAAATTCAATTAATGGTAGCGATTTAAAAGAAATCAAAATTCCCATTCCACCTCTTCCAGAACAAAATCAAATAGTATCAATCCTAGCTACTTGGGATAAAGCAATTGATAACTGTAAAGGGATTGTTGATAATTTAAAAGTTAGAAATAATGGCTTAACTCAACAATTACTTTCCGGAAAAATGCGAGTAAAAGGTTTTGATAAAAAATGGAAAGTAAGAGTTTTGAGTGAATGTTTAAATTTTACTCCCAGACCAATTTTAAAACCTTCTGAAAATTATTTGGCACTTGGTTTAAGAAGTCACGGAAAAGGGATTTTTCATAAAAATGATTTTGACCCTGCCTCTATTGCAATGGAAACAATGTATGAAGTAAGGGAAAATGACTTAATTATAAATATCACATTTGCGTGGGAACACGCTGTAGCAATAGTTAGCAAAAAAGATGAAGGTGGTTTAGTTTCACATCGTTTTCCAACATACACATTCAATTCTCAAAATGCAATTCCTGAATATTTTAGACATTTTATTTTACAAAAAAGATTCAAATTTTTATTGGAGCTAATTTCTCCAGGCGGTGCAGGACGAAACAGGGTAATGAGTAAAACTGATTTCTTAAAATTAGAACTTAAAATTCCTGATGTAGAGGAGCAAAAAGCAATTGCAAATATTTTAGACAAAGCTACTTCAGAATTAAACCAATATCAAGAAAAACTGCAAACCTTGCAATTACAGAAAAAAGGCTTAATGCAACAATTATTAACTGGGAAAGTGAGAGTAAAAACCAATAATTAAAAGCTATGAGTGTTACAAGTATAACAGATAAAAACAAATATTTGCTTTGGGTAAAATCTGGTGGTCGATGCCAATATAGAGGGTGTAATTGTTCTTTGACACAAGATATTTTAACTAAACGAAATTTCAATCAGTCATATATTGCTCATATTGTAGCTGATGTTCCAGGTGGTCCAAGAGGTGACGTTGTTCGTTCTCCTTTATTAAAAGATGACATTACTAATTTAATGTTGCTTTGCGATACACACCATAGATTAATTGACAGAGCAGATGTTGGTGGAAACCCGGAAACGTTGTTATTAGCAATGAAAAAAGAACACGACGAACGCATTGAGAATGCTACTGCAATTTCACCAAATATGCAAAGTCATATACTTACATATAAAGCCAATGTAGGTGCATTTACGCCAGAAATGAGTTACCAAACAGTAAGTCAATTCCTTATGCCTACTTATTATCCAGCTAAGGCAGACACTATTGATTTAAGTTTATCCAATAGTATACAAAGAGATAGAGACACTGCCTTTTGGACAACAGAAATAGCTAATTTGGAAGCACAATTTGATAAAAAATTATTTCAGAATTATACAAAAGGAGAAATTAAGCATTTATCAGTTTTTGCTTTTGCTCCAATCCCATTACTGGTAAAATTAGGCACATTGATTAATGATATTTACCCCTGTCAAATTAACCAAAAAGTACGTAATCCGGATACTTGGACTTTAAACGATGACACCACAGAAGTAAAATATACGGTAGTAGAACCAGAGAATAAATACAGAACGGTGGCTCTAAATATTTCTTTAAGTGCAACTATTACTAATGATAGAATTATTCAGGTATTGGGTGATGAATGTGATATTTACACTATCACAATAGATGCCCCATTCAATGATTATTTAAAAAGCAAAAAACATTTAGAAGATTTCAGTATTACTATTAGAAGATTATTTAATCAAATAAAAGCTCGTTATAACGAACAAACACCTATTCATATTTTCCCTGCGATGCCTATTGCCAAAGCAGTAGAATTGGGTAGAGTTTGGATGCCAAAAGCTGATATGCCTTTGTATCTTTATGACCAAAATACAGCAAATAGTGGGTTTGTAAAAGTGATAGAAATAGTAAACAGTTAAATTATGAGCAACATTCAAAATCCTGAATTTGGAAATATAGTAAAAATAATACAAGAAGCACAAGGCAGAGTTAGGCAATATACCAATACGGCTTTGGTAACATTATACTTTGATATTGGTAAAATAGTAAGCCAAAAAGTAGCGAAAGGCACTTGGGGACAAGGTACAGTGCAACAATTAGCTGATTTTGTCAAAGATGAAATACCTACATTAAAATCCTTTAATCGTAGGGGTTTATACCGTATGAAACAGTTTTACGAAACCTATTGTCCAGGATCGGAATTTGATATTGCATTTCAAAATAGTATTGCTCTAAATGCTGAAAATCAAAACAGTAAAAATGGGTCAGCACCACCGACACATTTAAGTTTTGAGTTTGTGTCAACAGCGTTGACACAAACTCAAAAACCGCAAAATGAAAAAGTGCCACCACCGGTGACACAATTAGAAAACGACACAAATTCTAGTGATATTCAATTTGTGCCACCACTGGTGACACAAATAGCTTGGGCATCACATTTAGAGATTCTAAGCAGTTGCAAAAGTGCCGAAGAAAAAATATTTTACATTGTTCTTACTGCAAGAGAAAAATGGACTAAAAGAGAATTGAACCGTCAAATAGCAAGCTGTTTTTTTGAACGCTATGCTCTTAGTAATACAAAATTGTCGGCACTGCCGACACAATTACCCGCCAAGATAAACGAACACCTAAAAGACATTTATTCATTAGAATTTTTAGAATTAGGCGATGATTTCAGCGAAAGCGATTTGCAAAAATCAATAGTAAAAAACCTGAAGAAATTCATTCTGGAAATAGGAAACAACTATTCTTTTGTTGGAGAAGAATACAGAGTACAAGTAGCCAACAGAGATTACGAAGTAGATTTATTGTTTTACCACAGAGCATTACAATGTTTGGTGGCTTTTGAATTAAAAATTACTGATTTCAAACCAGAGTATTTAGGTAAAATGAACTTCTATTTAGAAGCACTCGACAGAGAACACAAACAACCACACGAAAACCCAAGCATTGGGATAATTCTTTGTAAAAGTAAAGACGATGAAATAGTTGAAATAGCAATGAGTCGTTCACTATCTCCAACAAAAGTAGCAGAATATACCACTAAATTAATTGACAAAAAACTCCTGCAAGCCAAATTACACGAATTGGGAGAGTTGTATAATCAATCAAAAAACATAGAGTCATAATGAGTATTCCATCATATATAGAAGACCATATCAGTCAAATTCCAGCATTGCAGTTACTTATAAAAATGGGCTATCAATATGTGTCGCCAGACGAAGCAATGGAATTACGTGGCGGTAGAACCAGTAATGTATTGCTTGAACCAATTTTGAAGAAACAACTCGAAAAAATAAACAGCATTCAATACAAAGACAAAGAGTTTTCTTTTTCAGATAGCAATATCAATGCGGCAATTATTGCCTTGCGAGAATTACCAATACAAGATGGTTTTATAAAGGCAAATCAAGCATTTTATGACTTAATAACTTTGGGTAAAAGTTTGGAACAAACCATTCTAAACGATAAAAAAAGTTTCTCTTTTCAATACATCGATTGGAAAAATATAGAAAATAATACCTTTCATGTTACAGAAGAATACGCAGTATTGCGAAGTGAGAGGAATGATACCTATCGTCCGGATATTGTTTTGTTCATCAACGGTATTCCAATGGTAGTAATTGAATGCAAAAGCAATGTCATAAAAGACCCGGTAAACGAAGCAATTTCTCAACATTTACGCAACCAACAAGAAGATGGAATAAGAGGATTATACCAATATGCTAACATCGTGATGTCATTAGCAGTAAACGAAGCAAGATATGCCACCACAGCCACCCAAAAAGTGTTTTGGAGTGTATGGAAAGAAGTATTCCGAACCAAAGAAGAAGGACTGCATTATGGCGATGCAATTAGACAACTAAAAAATAGTGAATTGCCTAATACAGAACGAACAGCAATTTTCAAACAACGATTTAGTAATGTATTGCATTATTTCAATCAACTGGAAAAAGAAGAAGTAATCGTAACCGAACAAGATAAATTAGTATTCAGTTTATGTCAAAAATCAAGAATATTAGACCTAATTTTCAATTATATAGTCTATGATGATGGCGTTAAGAAAATAACCCGATACCAACAATATTTTGCAATAAAAGAAACGCTCAAAAAAATTAGTGTTGCCGATGCTAATGGTAAGCGAATTGGTGGCGTAATTTGGCACACACAAGGAAGTGGAAAATCATTGACAATGGTAATGTTGGCCCAACTAATTGCAACCCAAAAAACCATAAAAAACCCAAAAATAATCCTGGTTACCGATAGAATAGACTTAAACACGCAAATAACAGAGACATTCCAAAAATGCCACGTTGATGTAGAAGAAGCACAAACTGGAAAACATTTAGTAGAATTAATAAACAGTCCAACCGATGCTGTAATTACAACACTGATACACAAATTTGAAGCGGCTATAAATCAAGTAAAAGACGGATTTACTTCGCCTAATATTTTTGTACTAATCGATGAAGGACACCGAAGCCAATATGGTACATTTAATGTAAAAATGCAAAAGGTTTTCCCAAATGCTTGTTTTGTAGCATTTACAGGGACGCCATTAATGAAAAAAGAAAAAAGCACAGCTAATAAATTTGGTGGATTAATTGATGTGTATTCTATAACCGATGCCGTTGAAGATAAGGCAGTAGTACCATTGCTTTACGAAGGAAGACATAATTTAATCGAAGTAAACGAAAAACCATTAGACACTTTTTTTGATAAGGTTTCCGAACCGCTTACACCTTATGGGAAAGCTGCACTAAAAAGAAAATACAGTTCAACTAATCAGCTGAACAAAGCCGACCAAGTGATTTATGCAAGAGCTTGGAATATTAGTGAACATTTTGAAGATAACATTCAAGGAACTGGTTTCAAAGGGCAATTAGTGGCACCAAATAAAACTACAGCTATAAAATACCGAGAATATTTAAAAGAAATTGGCAAAGTAAGTTGTGAAGTATTAATTTCTGCACCCGATACAAGAGAAAATTACGAAGATGCTTTTGAAGAAAACGAAGATGTGGTATTGAAGTTTTACAAAGCAATGATGAGTAAATACGGTAAACAATCCGATTACGAAAAATCAGTAATTAGTGCTTTCAAAAAACAAGAACAACCCGAAATAATAATTGTAGTAGATAAATTATTAACAGGATTTGATGCTCCAAACAATCAAGTATTATACATAACCAGAGCATTAAGAGAGCATACTTTGCTTCAAGCTATTGCAAGGGTAAACAGGGTAGCACCAGGAAAGGAATATGGTTTTATAATTGATTATTTTGGAAATTTAGAAAACCTCGATAGTGCATTAAATACTTACAGCGGCTTAAATGATTTTGAACAAGAAGAACTATCAGGAACTATAATAAACATCAATAAAGAAATAGAAAAATTACCACAAGCGCACAGCGAGTTATGGGATATTTTCAAAACTATAAAAAACAAATACGATGCCGAAGCCTATTCAGAATTATTGAGTGACGATAGTATTAGACATCCTTTTTATGAAAAGTTATCTGCTTTTATCCGTTTGTTCAAATTAGCAATGGCATCAATAGAGTTTAATGATATTGAAAACGAAAAAACCATTGACAAATACAAAAAAGACAGTAAATTTTTCTTGCAATTAAGAGTAGATGTTAAGCGACGATATTTTGATGATTTAGATTATGCAGCTTATGAGCCACAAGTACAAAAGTTAATAGATAAGCATATTACAACGGAAGGTGAAGTATTAAAAATAACAGAACTGGTAAATATTTTTGATAGAGAAAAAAGAGAAGCTGAAGTAGAAAAAGTAGTAGGAAAAGCGGCAAAAGCGGATCATATTGCAACCCGTACCGTTAAAGCGATTAATGTTAAAATGAATGAAGATCCAATCTTCTACAAAAGTTTATCCGCATTAATAAGAGAAGCTATTAACGATTACCATCAGCATCGAATTGATGAGGCCCTATACTTGAAAAAGGCAAAAGAATACGAAAACCAATTTCTTACCGGAAAACAAAATAATGTTCCCATTGCAATTCAAGACAAACCAAATGCAATTGCATTTTACAATCTGATAAATGCGGTTTTAGAAAATAGCTTTAGCAATACTCCAGAGCCAAAAGAAGTACAAGCCAATACAGCATTAGAGGTAGAAGATTGTATCAAGAATATTGTGTATGAAAACGGTACGCTAATTATCGATTGGCAAACCAATACAGAGATTGAGAAAGAATTGAAAAATAATCTCGATGATTTGCTTTTCGAAAAACAACAACAATACGATACACAATTCTCTTTTGATAAAATTGATGAATTAATAGAAGAAGTAATTAAAATTGCTAAACTAAAATACGTTTAATGCTACATTCAATCCAAAAAGTAAATTATGGTAGCAAAAGCATTGAATATAAATTGTCTTTTGCAGCAAGAAAATCACTAGGTATAAAAGTATTACCTGATGGTTTGGTAAAAGTTATTGCACCTAATGACACCAGCATAATTGACATCAATAAAAAAGTAAAATTAAAAGCCAATTGGATATTAAAACAGCAGGCATTCTTTTGTAGTTACAAACCAAATACGCCGGAACGTAAATATGTTAATGGGGAAACACATTTGTATTTAGGAAGACAATATAAGTTGCAAATCATAGAAGATACTATAAATGAAATAAAGATTTATAGAGGTGCAATGATTATGAAAACTAAAAAAACCAATCCAGAATATTTAGAAAAAAAACTAAACGAATGGTACAAGGAAAAAGCAATCATTCATTTCGAAGAATTGTTAAATAGTTCTTTAGAAAAATTCAATAAGTATAAAATTGAAAAACCTGTTTTAGACATAAGATTAATGCAAAAACGTTGGGGCAGTTGCACTAAATCAGGCAAAATAATACTAAATACAGAATTGATAAAAGCGCCGAAAGGAAGCATAGAATATGTTGTCATTCATGAATTATGTCATTTGATTCATCACAATCACAACAAAAACTTTTATGATTTGCAAAACAGCTTATCTCCTAATTGGGAAAAATGGAAAGAAAAACTAGAGCATGCTTTAGTTTGATTTATAAAAAAGTAATGTGTATTTTTAGAAACCAAAATTTTAATAGATATGTCTGAACATGTGATTAGATTGAACAAAGTTTTAAGAGAATTAAATATTTCTTTATATACAGCTTGTGATTTCTTAAAAAGAAGAAATATTATCATAGTTGCAAATCCAAACACAAAAATTGATGAACATATTTATAATCTTTTAGCTAAACAATTTAATGCTGAATATTATAGAAAGAAACATATACTATTAGAATTGGATAGTAAAAAACCGAGTGTAACAAGTAATTCGATATCAAAAATAATGATCAATAGCCATAGGGCTTTTACTGTATTAGAGCAAAAAGAAAGAAGTACAATCTTAAAAGATTGTCTTACACACACAACCTACCCATATAGAAAAATTTCAAAATTAGTTGGGGATTATGTAAAAATGCAGGTTACTTCTTTGGAAGACCCTGAAAAACCAAAGTTTAGTTATAGTGTATTGAATGATTTTATTGAAAACAAAGAATATGATTTTGATATAGTAGAAAAAAAAGAAAACGGTTTTAGAATTGAAAATTCGGAGGACTTTACATCTTTTATACCACTATCTTTTGAACGTTATATTGAGAATGGTAAAAAAATAAAATTAACCGTTGAAAAAATAGATTTAGAAAAAAATCAGTTGAAGTTCAAATCTTTTGAAGTAAAAAAACAAGAAACTGGTAGATCTCAATATCCAATTAATAATATTAACCCTGAAAATATATTTTCTCAAGGAGAAAAATATGTTTTTAATGTGAATGGATTTAGGATAATTGATGAGAATACTTCTATATTATTAGTCGAAAACCTAGGGTTTTCAGCAACTGTTAAAGCTTTTGATTTCCAAAACGAAAACAATTTACCAGAAAAAGTTACCTGTTTGGTATCTCAGGTTTTAGAAAACAAAATATACCTGCAACAGGACCGCTTTTCTATATTCTCTGAACTCTATAAAGAAGGGAAATCATATAATTTTACAATATTAAGTTTAGAAAATGATTATAAAACCAATGCGCAATACTATTTATTAGTAGATAATTATGGTTTTAATCATAAACTTTACTACCACGAATTTGATAGTTCCGGTTTTGACACAATTAAAATTGAAAGTCAACAATCTTTATATCTTAGAAAAATTGACGAAAAAGGACATTTAGTTTTAAATCTTAATACGCTATCAAGTCTAGGTGTATTTGTAACTGTTTATTCGGTCTTTGAAAGCATTAATCAATCAGATAATGTAAACAAATATTTTTTTGACCTTAAAGAAGAATTAAAAAAGAGTATATACAAAGAACAACCTTTCGCGCAGCTTTTTGAAGATTATACAAACAAAGAAAATCTTTGGGTCTTCTCCTATTTAAGTTTTTTGGATGCATCTATCCAAAATTATGTTAAAGAAAATAAGTTAGAAAAAGCGCTTGAATTCAATAAAATCTATATTGCCATTGAAGAATGGATGTTAGAAGGGTCAGATTTTCTTCAAAAATTTAGTCCGGAAAAAAAACAAAACATTATTATTAAAGCAGAAGACCAATTGGTAAAAGCTAAAGCTAGAGAAGAAGCTTTAAATCTAATATTAGAAGAAAAGAGTGAAAGTTACATTCAGGAAGTTTTAAAAACACTTAGATTAAGTGGCCATTTAAGAGGTAATAAAATAAATGTCTTTAAATATATCATTTTTTCATCGAAAGATAGTATTAATAAGAAAACAAGTGAAATTATTGAAATAGTCTTGCTTTTAATAAAAGGAGACATAATGGATACCTATGATATAAATAATTTCTTAGACTTGCTCCAGAAAAGAATTTATTTTGAAAGTTATGAACTCAATCATAATTTCATTCGAAATAAAATAGACAATTTTAATGATGATGCAAAGTTAGGTATCCTAAATATTGTTAAAGTATTAGGATTGCAGATTTTATTATTTCAAAAATCTAATAGTAACCAGAAGGCAGTAACTAAATCGGCCATAATGTGTCGTTATCTAAGTTTTTTAACAGAAGATATTTCAACAAAAAAAATGTTTTTGAATAAAGCAATTAATTGCATAACAAGTAATGTACAGATTGAACTTTCTCCTGAAATGATTACAAAATTTGATTTAAATAATTATACACAATCATTTAAAGACTCAATAAAACCATTTTTAAGTAAGTACTATTCTGGTAAACTTATATATAGTTTAAATGGTGCTATATACAGCTCTATAAATGGTTGGACGCTTTTATCTCGGCAACAATTTTCAAATTTACATAGCAAAAAAGAAATTAATCTAAATTCATTGGCTACTTTTTTTAATAATAAAATAGCAGTTGCTTCTCCTTTTGATTTAAAATTAAAATTACAAAATACTGACAGTATTGAAGAATGCAATACCAATTGGCAAAATTACTATTCAATTACTGAAGATCAACACAAAAAGGTCAGCCATAGAAATGGAAAAGACATCTTGGGTATGAATGTCAGCGTAATAGCTAAAAATTATTTAAAAGGAAATTACAATATATTATTTCTTAAAATAAGTGATTCCGCTCTAGAGGGTGAAGGAATATTACCTATTAATGAAGTTACAAATATTCATTTTGAGGGTCTTAATGATATTATCAATCCTGGTGATGAATTTAATGCAGAAATAATTAACATTACAGAAAAAGGAATATCATTTTCTATTGCCGATGAAGTATGGAAACAGACAGTTAAAGAAGTTAATGAAGGGGATTTAGTAGATGCTAAAGTGCTTAATATTTCGGGTAATAACATTTTTATTATTACAGAGAATGGTCATTATGCACATATAAAAAAGGATATCAACACAAATACCATTGAAGAACGAAAAGTATATAAATTTAAAATTGAAAGCTTAAATTATAATGAAAAGAAACTAAATTTGATATTTTTAGCTAATTCAGAAAGAATTTTTAATGAAAAAGTCATTTTAAGAACATTTTTTGAAAGAACTAATATTATAAAAATTACCGAAACAATTGATGATGAAAATAATAACTTTAATTATTCACAGCTGATTTATGAATTAATATTATGTATTGAGAGTTTAATGATTTTTGAGATTGATAATATCAAAAAAATGGAAAATTTTGAGTTATTAAAACTTTTGGCATCAATTTCTAGAAATAATAAATCCTATTATTTTGATGCTCATATTAATTACCTTCTCAATATAAATAAGTTCAAAAATGCAGATTATAAAACCAATAATTTACAATTTGACCTGATTGATGAAAAAACAACCATGCTCTTTAAAAATTTAGAACAGATTAACGGTATATATAAATATCTTAATTATTACAATCAACCAGATAATTTTGACGAACTAAATCAGTTAAGGAAAGATGAGAAAGATGAAGGTAATATTAAATTAATTAAAATGTTACTGGCCCATAATTTATTACTTTCTGAAAATCCTGATGAAATTATTCTGCAAAGAACCAAAGATTTAATTTACGAATATCTATCAAATGAAAAAGTGAATACTTTCAATAATATAATTTCGCCAATTCAGAATGAGGAGTATATTGAAATTGAAAAAGAAATCGAAAAAGAAGTTGAAGAGGTACAAATTGAGCTAACTAACTTAGGTAAAGAAGGAACCTATCGTGAATTTAAAACATCATTCTTGTATTATGCAGGTTCAAATACCATAGATATAGAGAAGCAATCTTTTATTATAGTGAAAACAATTGCAGGCTTCTTAAATGCTAAAGGGGGAAGTTTATTTTTGGGTGTAAATGATAAAGGTGATATTATTGGATTAGAAAATGAATATAAACACTTCGGTTCATCAGCAAATCACGATAAATACGAAAGAGAAATCAGAAGTGCAATTGTAAATTTATTTAATAAAGATGTGAATAGTCAAATTGAATTTAAATTTCATAGGTCAAATAATATAGAGTATTGTGAAATAATTATTCCTGAATATGAAAAACCAATTCCATTACAAAATAATTTCTACCAAAGACAAGGCAATGAAACTAGAATAATTACAGGCCACGATTTGGTTTTGTTTTTCGAAAGAAAACTACAAGCCAATTTGGTTTTAGATAGATTAACATTTAATATCAATAAGGAAAGTAATAATGGGAAAAACATAAAATTGTATCCTTTAGTAGAACAACCTCTGGAGTTAGATCTTTTCCAGGAAAACCTTGATTTTTATGTTGACCAGAAATCTGCTAATGATCAATTAATAATAGATTATAATAGTAAAACCCCTAAAATATTAGCACACTTATATATATTTATAAACGGTAAATATTTGCTCAACCGTGAAAAATTAATTGATTTTAAAGGTGCTGAGGAAATAGTTATTTATGACAATATGAGAAAGGGCTTTCTACTTCAATGTTATGATAATGGTTGTGTTAACAAAGTTGAAGTTCGAACTTTATTAGATAAAACATTTAATTTTCCTTATAGTGGTGCTTTTAGTCCTGAAGGTAATCTAATTGGTCTGTTTTTAATAAAAGAAGATTGTCTTATACAAGTTAATACCACAAGAAATCAAATTCAATATGTTAAGCTTTACAAAACAATAGATATAACAACTCATAGCCATTTAAAGTTAAAGGGGAATAATATTGTTCAAGAGGATTATGATAAACTAGACAATTATAAAATAATAGACAATTTTCATAAAGATAAGCTATCCAGAGTAACTTATTCTTCAAAACAAAGTTTGGGAGTAAAAGTTGATAATACTTCTTATAAAGAGGAGATCAAATATTTAAACTTGTTATAGTTTCAAAATAAAATTATTCCGAAAATAATAAACCCTCGGATTTTTTATAAAAAAACAATTGATGTTAAATTTCAAGAAAATAACAAATATACTGATGAACCTTTACGATAACAAATACACTTTTATAAAAGACCTTGGCTCAGGTGGTTTTGGCAAGGTTTTTTTAGCGAAAGAAAAAGTATCAAATCGTTTTGTAGCAATTAAACAATTAAAAAACACCAATAAGTCGGAACAAGAAGATATAATCCACGAAATAGAAATAGTTTCAAAGTTTGAAAATCCAAATATTGTTACCTACTACCATCATTTTTACGAAGAGGATATTTTGTATTTAGTAATGGAATATTGTTCAGGCGGTAGTTTAAGAGATAAAATTTCAAGTAGTAAGATTACAAACTCAGAAGTAATAGAATGGATTCAGACATTGGCTTCTTGCCTTAGAGTAATTCATAAAAAGGGAATAATTCATCACGACATTAAACCAGATAACATTGTTTTTACTCAAAACGGTACTATTAAAATTGCTGATTTTGGTGTTGCGAACAAAGACATAGGTACTAGAGCATATATGAGTCCAGAAGCCTTCCGATGGGACATAGACAGCACAAAAGATCCTAGGATTGACATTTATGCTTTAGGAGTTACTTTAATGGAGTTGCTTACAAGTCAAAATCCCTTTTTGGGTTTATCAAGAGAGGAAATAATTGAAAAACACCAAGCAGCAGATTTCCCAATTCAGGAACTTCCAAATTGGCAACAGGAAATAATTTTAAAAGCAATCAACAAAGTACCCGAACTCCAATTTCAGTTTATGATTGAATTGGAAGAGGCTTTAAAAGCCAGATCAGTCCCAATAATATTCAACAAAGACAATCTAAAAGCAGCTGAATTAATTGCATTGGCAGATAAAGCTTTAAAAACTAATAAATGGCGTAATGCTTTGAAATTTTTAGAATTAGCGCACAAAAGATATGATAATAACGTTACCGTATTACAGGCTTTAGGAAAATACAATCTAAAAATTCAAAAGATTGATGCTGCTAAATTTTTCTACGATAAAGCACTAAAACTCAATCCAAGATTAGACATTCAAAAGGATTTAGGTTGGATAAATTTAGAAGCAAAAAAATACCCTATTGCTATTGGTTTATTGTCAGATCATCTTCACAGAAACCCCGCTGACTATGAAGCCTACAATCTACTAATTCGTTGTTATTACGAAACGACAAGATACGAAGCCGCTATGGAAGTATCAAAAATGATAATGGTAGCCAATCCATCATTTCCTTGTTTTGCAAACAATTACTTCATTGCTTTTGTATTGAACAGTAACGGCAAATCGATTCCTCCAAAATCAAACTACGACCATAGCAACAATCCCTTTATTGCTTATAATCTTTCAGTAATCGAAGAAGAAGTGTTAAGTCATAATTATAAAAAAACGCCAACATTAAAATCAAAATTATTGTTTATGGACTTTCAATTCAACACATTGAAAGAAAATTCAATAACGATTTTGGAAACGAATAATAGAAATGATACACCAATATCCATATCAGAACCAATAATAAAATTTGGTAGAACAGAATACAATCAAAACAATATCGAAGTATCGGGAGGAAATGCAGTAAGCAGAAGGCATTGTGTAATTATAAACAACAAAGACAATGTTTGGCTTTATGATTTAGAGAGCACCGGTACTGATGTAAATGATGAAAAAGTTACAAACAAAGTGCCATTAATTGGTTTCAATAAAATAACCATAAATGAAGTGAATTTCACAATTACAACGGATAAAAGCAAATTACTTTAATAACTCTACCAATAATTATTCTATTAATTTTAAATAGGAGTTATGGTATAAAAATTCACTATCTCATTCAACTTTACAGAATCCTCTTTTAATCAAAGTATTTCTAAACACACTGTGATCCCGCGTGCAGTCGAACGATTTGTTTATTTCATTTCACTAATTTTATATTAAAAAATGGAAAATCCTTTTGAACTTATTTTAGAAAGACTTGATAGAATTGAAAAAGCTATCGAAAAACTGAATGCCAGCGGTCCATTAGCTCAGTTTAATGATCCAATGGACATTAAAGACCTGGCAACATACCTAAAAATGAGTGTATCTGCCATTTATAAATTTACTTCCACGGATACAATTCCCCATTATAAAAATGGTAAAAGACTCTATTTCAAGAAAGAAGAAATAAACCAATGGATATTCTCCAACAAAAATAAAACCACCGATGATATCGATAGAGAAGCAAATGAATACATAAGAAAACATCCACGTCACTAACCTTAAAAATAATTACAAATGAAACTATTTGATTTCCTAAAACTTTCAGATGAAGAGCAATTTAAGGTAACTTGGAATAAGGGAGTTTATGTTGACCTGTATTTAAAAGATAATATTGCTATCATTCTTTACACAGTTAATGATTTTTATGTCGAAATTTATTATGAACGTAATACAACTGAAAGACTTTATAAGAAGACTTTTAAACAAGGGGAACTTTTAGACAAATATCTTGACCGGATTAAAGCAGAAATAACCTCAATTCTTTAAAACAACATTTCCGTTATCAACAACACGCGCAATCAAGTTGTCTCTCTTCGGTCGTTCTCTTTGTTCCGTTCGGCAGCTCCAGTCGGTTGTCGGCAAAAAAGCCTCCTCCCTCCATTCCGCAGACTCTACGCAGCACAATAAAAATAGCAGCTTGAAAATAAGCAACTATTTTTATTGCGCCGCTTCGTTCCTCATCTTCACACGTTCTCTTCCTGCGTTCGGCAGGGCTTTTACATCCACAATACAGCTTCATTCCGTTTCGCTCCGCAAGCTACGCTCCACTGCATTCCAGCCGTATCATGTCTGTCGCCCTTTATTTTTTCAGCGGTTGCTCCTTCGCCCAGCCATCGGGGTTGGCTCCGTTCCGTGAAAAACGTCACTTCGCCCTAAATCAAGGTACTCCGCCGAAAAGGCGGATGATTTTAATTTTCCCCCCGCCGTTTCACGCTCATATCCGCTACGTTTCGCTCCGTACCTCCGCTCAACTCTCGCGTCTATGGTGGCTGTTCGATTGCCGCAACACCGCCACTGCGCTCCTCGAAAAATAATAATTTCCGCTATCGCTACAATTATTATTTTCTGCGGTGCTTGGGGGTGTTTGATTGCCGTTTCCATAAGAACTCCCCCGAAAAAAGGAAAACAAGAACGCCCGTCTTCGAAAAAAAATAAAAAAAAGAAAGTAAAGGTAAGCTCCGGTTTCAAAAAGTAAAGTTCAAGCCCTACGGGTTTTTGAAAAAATCTCCACCTTTGCATTTCCATAATAACTTTCGATTATACGATGGCGTTTCCGCTTCTTAAGAAATGGTAGAGTAGTATTTTTTCAAAAAAACTTGACTTCTTTTGAAACCTCCACTATTACGACGACTTTCTTTTTTTTCTTTTTTTCTTTTGAAGATATTTAGAAGAAAAAAAATTGCCTTGCCCGAACTGACTCTGGAATATACAAAAGCAAGCAGCCACCCGACTGCACTCCATTCCCGACCAAACCACAACATAAGTGCCATACAAAAGCCCTACCTAAATAAATCAGTAAAAAGTAAAGCAAATACCTATTATTTACTACCAAAAACGAAAAAAGCCCCGAATATTCGGAGCTTTGGAAATAGATTTTAGTTTTTTTATTTGATTGGTTGCGGTTCTTCTTCGCTTTTTACTCCAGTTTGAGAAACTGCCGAAATAATACTTCCGCCCAGGACTAAATATCCTGCTGCCGACACTAATCCGACAGGCAAAATAACTGGAGAAGCAAGAATAACCCCACCAACAGTGGCCAAAGCAATGCCAACATTCCTGATAATTTTAAACCATTTTGGAGTGGGTGCTTTTACTCTTTCTACGAGATTCATATTGTTATTTTTCATGATCAGTTTTTTTTAAAATTGTTAGTTCGATGATATTCACTCTTTTTTCTAAATATTCTACCTTTTGGTTTAACAAATCGCTGCCGCTTTTAAACTCGGTTTTGATGATTAAAGCCATTGTTTTTACTTCAACCAAATCTTTTTCCATACTCTTAAAATCGGTGTGTAACTGCTTGATAAAATAAGCCACAACCGAAAGCAATAAGGTGATTAATGTTCCAAAAAGTACCGTGATGTTATTGATGTTTTCCATTTGTTTATGGTTTTAAAATTGGAAATTGTTTTCAATGGTTATTATATTGGTTTGAAGTTTTGACAATACAACCAACTTTGGATAAATCATTTTGTAAGCTGCAACACTTTGGGAAACTTGAAAATTGCCATCAACAAACTGGAAACCAAAACCACAAAGCGGACACCCGGCAGTTTCTTTGATGGTATTTCCGGTATGGATATACACAAAACTGAAGTTGGGTAAACCGGAAATCTCAATCATTCCTTCGTGCAGCTTTCCAAAAGCTTTTTTGTAATCCACGTTTTTAGCTCCGTAAGTGTTCAGTTTTAAACTAAAAATACCTTTTGGAATGGCAGTTTCAGAAGCAATTTTCACTTCTCTGATTTTATCTTCCAACAAATAGCACTGGAATATTCCGTTAATGTATAACTGGCTCAATGTGCTTTCTTTGCCTTGGGCGACTCTTATGATTTTACTTTCCATAGTAGTGTTGTTGATGGTTTTAAATAAGAAATCCCTCGTTTTTGGCGAGGGATCTTCTGGAATTGTTTTTAGAAAACTTCCTCAACTTTCAAGCAACTTCCACTTGAAAATAAGTAGTAATTAGGTCCTACTTGTTGGTAGAATTCAATTCCGATACATTGCAGAATTGAAGTGTCAGCTGTTGCAGCTGCACCACCTGGTAAAGTCGCAGTGATTGTAGTTTCGGGAACCGGAGCATACAAATCTAAAAAATCGCTGAACTGAACATCATTCACTTCGTTGATTTCCGGATGCATAGGATCGTAGCTGTTTGTGACAGCGTTGTACTCAAAATCACTGATTACTGATACCGAAGTAATCAAACGGAAATGAGTGGCACCAGCCGGAGCACTGATCAAGTTTGCAGGATTGAACGCAGGAACGATAAAATCGCCTCCATCTCTTGCCACGGTATGTGTCAAAGAATAGGGAGCATTCAAAATACCATTAAGGGAAATGTTTTTGTTGAATTCAAACCCTTTAAGGTAGTTTTGCTGTGTACTGATTTCGATTTTGCGATACCCTCTCGCTTCGGTTTGATCTTCCAGATTGATTTTCTTCATGATGGAAGTCAAACGCCCGGTCACTTGACTGTCCGACATTTGTTTCATCAACTGGGAAAGTCCTGATCGAACTGATTTACCGGCTTTTGCGCAAGCGCCAAACTCGTTCATGTTCTCACGGGTTCTCTCAAATTCAGGAGCAGTTAAAACTTGATCTCCAGTAGGACCGCCAACCATTCCGGCGAAGTAGCCTTCTTGTCCTTTAATTTTGAAATGTCGGATATCTCCAAGAGTTCCAACATACTTGATAACACCTTTCTGTCTTGCCATTTTGTAAAGATTTAAATTGTTAATATTTTCTTGCAATTGCTTAACCAAAGTTCAATTATTATCTTTGAATATCACTAATTTAAAATACTGTAAACCAATGAAATACAACGCAAAAGCACCGTGTACAGTGGAAACCCACTGGCAAATTGAAGAAGTCCTGGATGGAGACAGCATCATCATTAGCCATAGATTCTCTAAAATGCAAAAAGAGATTCGGCTTTATGGTTTAGATGCACCGGAAATAAAGATCAACAGGAAGATGAAAGAGGATGAAGAGAAAAGCCATTTACCGGCTCAGATATTGATCCAATTTGGTTTGCAATCCTTACACTTCGTTTTGTCGGTTGCACCGCCAAAAACGAACGTAACCATCATTACTGAACAGGAGAATTACTTTGACTATTGGAACAGGCAATTGGGATATGTATTTCTTCCCAGTGGGGAATGTTTAAATGAATTGCTTTTACAAAATGGCTATGCAAAAGCTGCTAATCAATATTATTGTGGTAAACTTGCGGAGTATCAAACAATGAACCGCCATGCGCAGCTCAATGGTGTCGGTATCTATAGTGTAGTAAAAGTATTCTGATTTGTTGTACTTATGTTGTACTATAGGAGTTTGAAAATCAATGATTATCAATAAATATAGCTCCTTACAGGCGCTAAGAGGATATAGACAAGTTATGGCTTATTATAAAAGAAGATGACAACAAACATTGAAAATTTTGCAGATATTGATACGGTTAAATTAGCAATCCAAAAATTTCAAGAGATTGGTTGGCCTAGCTTTAGTGAAACTGATAATATTGATGAATTCGTTGAAAAGATAACAAAACAAATTACTGAGGAGTTAGGCAAATTTCCTAACTATTTAATGCCATTAAAACCGAAAAACTTCCCTTTTGGTATTTTTAGAGTTAGAGAAATGACAGAGTCTACTAATTTTGATTTATATGCAGGAAATTCTTATCCACCAGTAGCATTTACAAAACTTGGAAGATGCAATTTTCCCAAACATCCTGTTTTTTACGCCTCTAATAACCCAATAACAGCGCTTTCGGAAGTTGTTAGGAATGAAGAATTCAAAGGCAAGAAATTTTGTATTTCATCATGGGAAATAATAAAGTCAAATGACACATTCATATTTGAAAATTTTCTTCAAACATCCTTGCATCCAAATAATCATTTTGCTGTATTAGCAAAAGCCTTAGTAAATAGAGTAAATGAGCCTTTCGATATTAAGCTCTCCGAGGAACAAACACAGGGAATAGTAGAATTCTTAAAATACATTGACAGTCAATTTATTAGTGATGAAAATTATTCCTTTTCTGCATCTTTAGCGCACAGACGTATTTATGGAAAACATAATTTCTGTACAGATATTCTAATGTATCCTAGTGTCCAAACATTAATGCAAGGTGTTAATCTCGCAATTAACCCAAACTTTGTTGATAATCACATGCGCGTAAAAAGATTTTATGTAATTGAACTACAGAGTTTTGATAAGCAAAGTGGTAAATTTATAATTACATTTCATAAATATGGAGAGATAAAGAAAAACGTAATTTTTTGGAAAAAAATACATCCAGAAGATAAACTATATCAAAAATATGTGAAATTAGATTTTAAAAGTTTTATAAGTGACGATTTTAAATTTGACTTTATAAAATAACAAGCCATAACATACTCTACAAGCAATTTGGGTTTTAGGCTTAATTTGAAGTTGGTTTTGTATTTGGAAGATTTGGCAAATCGTCGCTCCAAAGCTTCCCGACTTCAGAATCGTAATGAGGAAATCCAAATAAGAAATATCCACAGACTATTTAAAACCAACCAAATAAAACAAAAAAATATGAAAAAAATAATACTACTCCTTGCCTATTTTACTGTTAGTAATTTTGCTTATTCTCAAGCTGACAAAGTGGATGTTGCAATAAAAGATTTGATGCAAAAAAATAGAATTGTTGGTTTACAATTAGCAGTAATTAAAGACAATGTGATTGTTAAAACAAGTCATTACGGATTAGCATCAGTCGAAGATTCAATTGCGGTGGATAGCCAGACTATTTTTAGCATTAATTCCATTACTAAAGCATTCACAGCAGTTGCTATTATGCAATTAGTAGAAAATGGTAAATTAAATCTTGACGAACCTATTTCAAAATATTTGGATAAGCTGCCTAAAACTTGGCAAAATATTACAGTAAAACAAATAGTGACTCATCAATCGGGACTTCCTGAAATTTGGGATGCACAAGGAAATATGTTATCTGAAAATAGTGAAACTTTATTCCAAAAAATAAAAGAATTGCCTCTTATTTTTAAACCTGGTAAAGAATTCAGAGACAGCCAAGCCAATTACCTGCTACTTGGAATGCTTATTGAAAAAATAAGTGGACAGCCATTTGAAAAATTCATTACAGAAAACCAGTATAAAAAAGCGGGAATGAAGAATTCCATCAAAGCTGGGATAGGCGATTTTTACAACATAATTAAGCACTCCGCAAAGCCATATTCTTATTTTAGAAATAATGTTCTAACCAATGTGTATCAACCGATACCTTCAAATTTGTATCCAGCCGGCGGAATCTATTCAACGGCAACTGAAATGGCACAATGGGTAATCGCATTACAAAGTAATCAATTAATTAATGCCGAAAATCTTAATACGCTTTGGACTCCAATACGATTAGATAATGGAGAAATATATCAAGAAAACGGTTTTCTGAATCAAAGTTCGATTGGTTTTTATTCCTCTTCAAGAGTTAAAAACCCTGTAATTGCCTCTCTCGGTGGAAATAGAAATGCTTTATACATTTATCCAAAAGACAATGTTTCTGTAGTGATTTTGACAAATTTAGTGGGTTCGCGCCCAGAAAATTTTATTGAAGATTTAGCAAATTTATATCTAACAGAAAATAAATAACAATACTGCCAAGCGTCCCGCTCGTGAACACGAACATAAGCAAGCAGCTTATTGACAAATATCAAAAGGGCTTTAACTATTATAATTTCAACACAATAAATATGAAAATATTTAAACCAACCCATAAATTACTGACTGTTGTAGTCACTTTATTTATACTTTCCTTTATCACAAATACTCTGGCTCAGGAAAAAATTCAAATGGTAAGATTGGCAAAAATTAAAGTTGATCCATTGCAATTGGACAAGTATAATATTGCGTTAAAAGAACAAATGACTACTGCAGTTCGTCTTGAACCAGGAGTGTTAACGTATTACGCTGTTGCTGACAAAAACGAACCATCACACATCACAATACTTGAAATATATGCTGATACAACGGCATACAAATCTCATATAGAAACAACTCATTTTAAGAAATATAAGGAGACAGTTAAAGATATGGTTAAATCTTTGGAACTTGTAGATGTAACTCTAATTGGCTCGGCTAATAAGATGGAAAAATGACCTTCCCAAATAATTAAAGAATATACACTAAAACAACTTGTATATTCTATGAATTGGAATCATCACTCCTTGTTTTAACATCACATTTTTGTCTGTAACACCCCAAACGGTAGTATCTACTATTTTTTTGGATTCGTCATCTTCAAAGAAAATTTTAATTTTTGAATGTTCTAAATTTCCCAATGATAAAGCCCTATTGATATCGCTTATTCTGGTTTTTATTTCGTCAACATCGTCAAGAACATCTGTTGTCGGAAATTTAAGAAGTGCGATGTCTTCTTTATCGATGATTGTGAATTCTTCTGTCATAATGGTGAAAATTTAATGAATACTAAATTACTTGTATTGTAGTAAAACTTAACCCGTTTTATTAGCCATAATACGCTATACAAAAATAAAACCTCCTTGACTTTGTTAATGCCAATTTTATATTAATTTTTTCTTTGGCTTAATTCCTAAAAATTCAATACAATGAACCTACAGACAATTTAAAACCTAAAAAACGCATTGCCTCTATTTTCTACTCTTTATAAAATTCACTATTTTTGCAATCTAAAATTTTAGTCATGCCAAACAAAAAATACAAAATAGCGGTCATTCAATTGAATCTTAATGATATTGCCGAAAACAACTTGAAAAAATGTATCAGTTGGGTTCGTGATGCCGCCAACCTTGGTGCCGAAGTAATTTCGTTACCGGAATTATACAGCAGTCATTATTTTTGTCAGAGCGAAGATGTAGATAATTTTGCTTTGGCAGAACCATTGTACAGTACTTCGTTTATTGCTTTTAGCGCTTTGGCAAAAGAATTAGGCGTGGTGATTATTGTTCCTTTCTTCGAAAAAAGAATGGCAGGAATTTACCATAATAGTGCGTACATCATTGACACAGACGGTTCAGAAGCAGGATTGTACCGCAAAATGCACATTCCGGACGATCCTCATTTTTATGAAAAATTCTATTTCACGCCTGGTGATTTGGGTTTCAAAACAATTCCAACCAAAAAAGGAAAAGTGGGAACCTTAATCTGTTGGGATCAATGGTATCCTGAAGCGGCTCGTTTGACTGCTTTACAAGGTGCTGAGGTGTTGTTTTACCCAACAGCAATTGGATGGCATCCACAAGAAAAAGAACAGTACGGTGAAAACCAACATGGCGCTTGGATGAGTGTTATGAAAGGTCATGCCGTTGCGAATGGCGTTTATGTTGCTGCAGCAAACAGAATTGGTTTAGAGCAATACTTGCCAGATACGGCGGGAATTCAGTTTTGGGGATCTTCGTTTATAGCGGGACCACAAGGCGAAATTTTGGCGCAAGCCTCACACGACGAAGAGGAAATCCTGATTGCCGAAGTAGATTTAGACTTACAAGAAAATGTACGTCAAAACTGGCCGTTTTTTAGAGACAGAAGAATTGACGCTTTTGGAGATATTACGAAAAGAGCAATCGACTAATTATGAGCACTACCAATAACAGACGATTCCCTGCCGAATGGGAAAAACAACAAGGAATTTTACTTTGTTTTCCGCACAACGGTAAGGATTGGCCAGGAAAATACGAAGCGGTTCAATGGGCTTTCGTAGAATTCATTAAAAAAGTAGCTACTTTCGAAACTGTTTTTTTAGTGGTTGCCGATGAAAATCAGAAAGAAAAAGTCAATACGATGCTGGAAACAGCTCATGTTGAACTCCCTAACATTTCGTACATCATACACAAAACTAATAGAAGTTGGATGCGTGATTCCGGTCCGATAATAGTAAAAAACGGAACCGAAAGAGAAGCTTTAAACTTTAATTTTAATGGTTGGGCAAAGTATAAAAACATTCAATTGGACAAATTTGTTCCAGCCAAAGTGGGTGAATTTCTGAATATTCCTGTGACTCAAGTCATGTACAAAGGAAAACCGGTAATTGTAGAAGGTGGCGCGATTGACAGTAACGGTCGTGGAACTTTATTGACTTCAGAAGAATGTTTGATGCATCCGGATATTCAGGTTCGGAATCCAAATTTCTCCAAAGCAGATTACGAAGCGGTTTTCAAGGAATACCTTGGAATTACGAATGTGATCTGGCTAGGCGACGGAATTGAAGGTGACGATACCCACGGTCATATTGATGATTTATGCCGATTTATAAATGAAGACACGATCGTGACTATTGTAGAAACAGATCCAAAGGATAATAACTACAAACCGCTGCAAGATAATTTAAAACGCTTGCAAAATGCTAAACTGGAAAATGGTAAATCTCCAATAATTGTTGCTTTACCAATGCCTAAACGCTTGGAATTTGATGGTTTAAGATTGCCAGCGAGTTATGCGAATTTCCTGATTTTAAACAATTGTGTTTTGGTTCCTACTTTTAACGACAGTAATGACAGAAAAGCATTAAACATACTTGCAGAATGTTTTCCTGATAGAGAGATTATCGGGATTAGCGCGACTGATTTTATTTGGGGTTTTGGAACTTTACATTGCCTTAGTCAACAAATTCCAGAATAAAAATTAAGCATTTACTTTTAAATATAAAGCAAAAAAAACGCCAACTTCACAGTTGGCGTTTTTTGTACATAAATACAAAAATTATTTATCTCTTGTGAATAGGAAACTTTGTCCGTTTACTTCCAATGTAAATTCACTTTTATTTTCATTAAACTGAATGGTAAGACCGGCTTGATTAGCCAAGAACTTATCCTTTCCAGACGGCCCAAAACTCAAATTAGGCTGACCTTCAGATTTCCCTATCAAAACACCTTTATCTTCAGAAAAAACAATTTTTACAGGAATTTGCTTACTCGAAAATGTACCTAAATAAGCATCCAAGATTACATCTTTCTCTAATTCTCCTTTTCCGGCAGTCCAAGTATCATTATCTGAATTTACATCAGGGAAAACATGTCCTGGATCTAGCGTAATTGTTTCAATTTCTTCAGTTGTATTAGATTTGAAAGACCAACTTTTGTTACGTTCCCATATTTCTACCGGAAGATTAACTCTAGTTACTTTACCTGATTTGGATTTAATATCCATGATAACTGGAAAAGGCATTTTTTCTAAATTCTCGATAGTAATAATAGCTCCTTTAGTTGCATCATTTTTTACATATTTCACTTTAGAAACCGCTTGATCAAAACGCCAGTTGTTAATAATCCAACCTCTCCAAAACCAGTTTAAATCTTCTCCGGCTACATTCTCCATCGTACGGAAAAAGTCATCTGGTGTTGGATGTTTGAAAGCCCAACGCTCCGTATACGTTCTAAAAGCATAATCAAAACGTTCTTTTCCTAGAATTTGCTCACGTAACATAGTAAGACCTGAAGCCGGTTTGTAATACGCTAAAATACCTAAGTTAGCTTCTTTCAATCCATCTGGAGCTGAAAAAACAGGCTCTAAATCAGGATTTGTCAATCTGTTTGAAGAACGATGTAAGTCTGAAGCAGGTTGTTTGTATTCGCCATTGTTAAAATCAACTGAACTCAATGAGTTGATAAATGTATTGAATCCTTCGTCCATCCAAGCAAATAATCTTTCGTTTGAACCTACAATCATAGGAAACCAACCGTGACCAAATTCATGATCTGTTACGCCCCATAAATCATCCTTTTTAGATTCCCATCCACAAAAAACAATTCCTGGATATTCCATTCCACCTTCGTTACCAGCAACATTAGTAGCCGATAAATAAGGATATTCGAACCAACGTTTTGAATAATTTTCAACCGATGTTTTAGTGTATTCTGTTGCACGACCCCATGCATCCTGTCCTTCACTTTCAACTGGATAAGCAGAGATGGCAATAGATTTTTTTCCGCTTGGTAAATTAATTTTGGCAGCATCAATAATAAAAGCAGCTGATGATGCAAAAGCAACGTCTCTGGAATTTTTAATTTTAAATTTCCAAGTTAAAGTAGTTTTTCCAGCTGGTCTAGAACTTGCATTGGTAACTTCCGCAGCGGTACGAATCATAATCGTTTTGTCACTGGCAGCAGCTTGAGCCCAACGTTTTTGCTGTTCAGCAGTGTAAACTTCTGAAGGGTTTTGTAAATCCCCAGAGCAAACTACAATATGATTTGCAGGTACTGTAATCGAAACATCAAAATCTCCATATTCTAAATAAAACTCCCCTGCACCTAAATAAGGTAACGTGTTCCATCCTTTTACATCGTCATACACACACATTCTAGGATACCATTGCGCAATAGTAAAAATTTTACCGTTTTTAGTATCTAAAACTCCTGTTCTGTCTGAACCGTATTTTGGTGAAATATAAGAAAATTCAATTTTCACTTTAATTGAAGTACCATTACCATTTAATTCTTGTGGCAAAATAATTTGCATACGAGTATCTGCGATAGTGAATTTTGCTTCTTTTTCAACAGATTTCCCACCTATAGTGGCAATTACTTTGATAGATTTAATTTTGTGACCTCCATCAAAATCTTCTCCGTCAGCTCCATTGCGACTACCGCTTACTGGGATAACTGAAATTCCACGAGAATCTTTTTTGAATAAGTTTTGGTCAACATTCATCCATAGAAAAGCCAATTTATCAGGGCTATTATTGGTATACGTTAATGTTTCAGTTCCAATGATTTCGCTGGTTTTATCATTTAAATTTGCTGTTAACTGATAATCAGCTCTATTTTGCCAATACTTTGCTCCCGGCTGTCCACTTGCAGAACGAGTTTCGGTTCCATTTTTAGTATAAAAACCTGGCACAAATGCATCATGATAATCGTACTTTGATACGTTTGTTTTCGTGTCCTGAGCCTGTAGCGAGGAAACTCCACAAAATAAAGCTAAACAGAATGTAGCTTTAAAGAAATTGTTTTTCATAATTTGATTGATTTTTTATTTTTTTATTTGTTTGATTACCGATAAGTATAAAAGTGAATCCTTTTGTTACACTATTTATTGAAATTAAAAAGGGATTCATTGGTTCTCAAAAATTGAAAACGGTTTAAAATCAAATAAATATTATAATAAATAAAAAATTACTCATATTATAACAAGAAAAGGGAATTATTGAAAAGCTAATAACTATTTAACTTAAATAGATTTCACCTGATTTATATTTTTAAACAAATTTTAAAATATATTTACATTTTAAAATTTAAACCTGAATGGCTTTGAAAACAGTAATTAAAAATGCCTTTTTAACCGCTACAATAAATAGTTTTGGCGCGGAATTATGTTCGCTGAAAAATAAGGATAATAAAGAATACATCTGGGAGGGAAATCCTGATTTTTGGGGCAAGCACTCTCCTATTTTGTTTCCAATTGTAGGTACACTAAAAAATAATTCATTTCATTACAATGCCAAAGAATATCATTTATCTCGACATGGTTTTGCACGTGATATGGATTTTGAAATAGTTGATGAAAAAGATAATTCTGTTACTTTTTCGATACATTCATCTGAAGAAACAGTAAAAGTTTATCCGTTTGAATTTGAATTGCAAATCATTTATACTTTAGATAATTATAATTTAAGCATTGAATATAAAGTTATAAACAAGGGCAATTCGAAGATGCCTTTTTCTATTGGGGCTCATCCCGCTTTTGCTTTACCAGGAAATTTTGAAGATCATTCCATTCAATTTGACAAAGAGGAATCTTTAGAGTATTATCTTTTAGAAAATGATTTAATTTCAAATCAAACAAAAAAACTAGAAACACAAGAAGGACAAATTCCGTTGACATATGAATTATTTAAAAATGACGCTTTAATATTTAAAACATTAAACTCAAAGTCACTAACTATTTTAGAAGATAGAAATCCGGTTTTAAGAGTAAACTTCAAAGATTTCCCAAGTTTAGGAATTTGGACCAAAATGAATGCTCCATTTCTTTGCATAGAGCCCTGGTTTGGTTATTCAGATACAAATGAGAATTCAGGAAATCTTTTTGAGAAGGAAGGGATTCAAGTCCTTGAAGAAAAAGCAACTTTCAGATCAGAATTTAGTGTTGAAGTTCTATAAATTATTAAAATAAATTAACAAGATATGTTGACTATAAATTTCACTCCATTTCCCATTTTAGAAACCGAACGATTACTGTTGAGAAGAGTCAACGAGAATGATGTAGACGAAGTTTTCGCTTTGCGTTCTAATCGAGAAACCATGAAATATATTCCAAGACCATTAGTAAAAACGGTTGAAGATGCTTTGGAACACATAGCAATGATTGATACAAAAATTGAAACTAATGAAGGAATCAATTGGGCAATTACATTAAAAGATGATCCGAAGCTAATAGGGATTATAGGTCATTACAGAATTAAACCTGAGCATCACAGAGCGGAAATTGGTTATATGTTGCATCCGGAATACAATGGAAAAGGTATTATTACAGAGGCCGTTCAAGAAGTGGTAAAATATGGTTTTAATGAAATGAAGCTGCATTCTATTGAAGCTGTTATTGACCCTGAAAATCAAGGATCAGAAAAAGTTTTGCAAAAATGCGGTTTTATTAAAGAAGCTCATTTTAAGGAAAATGAATTCTTCGAAGGACGCTTTTTAGATAGTGTTATATATTCTATTTTGAATAAATAGCGCTTTGAATCTTTACTAAATCATTACAGATTATTTATTACAAAAAACCGTATTAATACCTATTTGAAAGAATAATCTTTACATTTGCAACCAAAAAAATGTTACACCATTGAAAAAGCATTATTCAACCTTCATTATGAAAAATTTATTATTAGTTACTATCTTTTTATTTTCTATCCATTCCCAAAGTCAAACCTATGTAAAAGTAAATGCTTTGACTACTTTATTGGGCGTGCCAAATGTAGGTATTGAAACTAGTATTGGAAAAAAATCAACTTTACAATTAGATCTTTTAGCCTCACCTTGGAAATCCGTAGATGGTAAGCCACTTCAATTTTATATTTTTATTCCTGAATATCGTTACCATTTTAAAGAAAAATATAACGGTTTTTATGTAGGAGCACACATAGGAGCAACTGCATTTAATTTCCAAAAATGGAACTATCTAAATACTGACATGTATGAAAAGGGGTTTGGTTACGTTATAGGAGCCACAATTGGATATCAAGCTAAAATAAATGATAAGTTTCTATTAGATTGCTTTTTAGGAGGTGGAAACCAGCAGGGATTTTACCATGGCTATTATTTAAGTACCGGAGAACGCTACGAGACTGCTCAACATTGGAATAAAAGTGGCGAATGGTTACCTTACCGAGGTGGTGTTATGGTTTCCTATCGTATCCAATAAACGGAAACTATTTGGCAAATTTAGACAAAGACTGAACATACAAATCCTCAACTTGTTTTCTTGCCCAATCTGTTTTTCGTAAAAAAGTTAAAGAAGATTTTATACTGGGATTATCTGTAAAACATTTAATTTTGACTAATTCTCCTAATGTATCAAATCCATAATAATCTACTAATTGTTCCAGGATTCTTAGCAGGGTTGTTCCGTGAAGGGGATCTTTTGATTTTAAATTTTCCATTTTGCAAATTTAAGTATTTATATAAAAACAATTGGTGTTTCGTAGATTTGTTTCTACCTTTGTATTCCTATGCTGAAAACAATAAATATCTACAATAAAAGAGCCAAATTCGACTACGAAATAATCGAAACATTTACTGCTGGAATTGTTTTAGCAGGCACTGAAATTAAATCCATTCGATTAGGAAAAGCTAATATTACGGAGAGTTTCTGTGAATTTAGCAATAATGAGCTTTTCGCAATCAATACTTATATTGAAGAATATACTTTTGGTAATCAATTTAACCACAAAGCGAGAAGCGAACGTAAGTTACTTTTGAACAAAAGAGAATTGAAAGGGTTAATTAAAAGTGTTCAAGCAAAAGGACTAACAATTGTTCCTTTGAAATTGTTTACTAATGAAAAAGGAATGGCTAAACTACAAATTGGTCTTTGTAAAGGGAAGAAAACCTATGACAAACGTGAATCCCTAAAAGAACAAGATACTAAAAGAGATCTTGATCGAATCAAAAAAGCATTTTAAATAAAAAATGAAGTTAAAAATAGTTACACTTTTTTATTTATAAAAAAATGACTAAATTTGTCAAGACAATTTTAAACTTAATCTAAAAAATGAAAACACTACTCAAAAATGCAAGAGAACAAAAAGGACTCAAAACCAGAGAAGTGGCTCAACTTTTAGGAATTGATCAAGCCTTAATTAGTAAATTTGAAAGTGGCAACAGAAAACCCACCAGAGAGCAAGTTACAAAACTAGCATCGTTATTGGAAATTGATTTAGAAACAATAATGGTAGCTTGGCTAAAAGAAAAAATTCTTTATGAAATAGGTCAAGATGAATTTGCACTGAAAGCATTATTAGTTGCTGAAGAAGAAATAAGATATCAAAGTAAATCTTCAAAGAAAAAAATATCTACGACGTTACAAAAAATCTTAGATGAAATAGATGCTTTAAAGACAAAACTGGATGGTTTTCGTCAATTTGACAGCTATCGAATCGCTCAGGCATTAGAACTGGAATACACTTTTGAAAGTAACCGTATCGAAGGAAATACGATGACACTTCGAGAAACTGATTTGGTTATTAATGAAGGTCTGACAATTTCAGGCAAAAGTATGCGGGAACATCTTGAGGTAATTAATCATCAGGAGGCGATTGCTTATATCAAAGATTTGATGCAAAAAAATACTTCTATAAATGAAAGAGAGGTCTTATCAATTCACAATCTAATTTTAAGAGGTATCCATCCCGAAGATGCAGGTCGCTATAGAAAAGTGCAAGTGATGATACAAGGAAGCAGTCATATGCCACAGCAACCATTTCTTGTTGCCAAAGAAATGGAAGATTTTTTCATTTGGTATGAAACCAACAAAAACAATCTTCATCCTATCGTTTTGGCTGCCGAAATACACGAGCGATTAGTCACTATTCATCCGTTTATTGATGGAAACGGCAGAACTTCTCGTTTAGTGATGAACTTAATTTTGTTGCAACATGGCTACATCATTGCTAATATAAAAGGTGATTATGAAAGTAGAATGCAATACTATCAGGCACTTGAAACAGCTCAGACTAAAAACAATAAGGAAGATTTTTTACAGTTTATCGCTCAAATGGAAAAAGAAAGCTTGGAACGATATCTAAGTATTATTGGTCAATAAAAAATATCTTCAGCTCCGTTCCCTTTGGGAAGGATTGGGGATGGGATTTTAATTTTTATCTTCTAATAATGGTACAAATCGAAACTCTCCAAACTCATGTTTCTCAAATTGCTTCTCATTTTTTCTGATTAACAAAGTCATAATTTGGACCTCTTCTCCTAACGGAATAACTAGTCTTCCTCCTATTTTCAGTTGCGCCATCAAAGGCTGAGGAATAAAAGGAGCTCCTGCCGTAACAATAATACTATCAAAAGGCGCATAACTTGGTAATCCTTTATAACCGTCGCCAAAAGAAAGATGTTTGGGACGAATACTTATTTTTGGAAATAAATTGGATGTTTTTTTAAATAATTCATTTTGTCTTTCCACACTATAAACCTTTGCTCCCATCGTACACAAAACTGCAGTTTGATAACCTGAACCCGTTCCAATTTCTAATATTTTGTGTTCTTTTTTTACTTCTAATAATTGCGATTGAAAAGCTACAGTGTATGGTTGAGAAATAGTTTGACCAGCACCAATAGGGAATGCCATGTCCTGATAAGCATAATCCTCAAAACTGGAATCTAAAAATAAGTGTCTTGGGATCTTTTTTATCGCATCCAAAACATTTATATCGGTAATCCCTTTTTGTTCCAAAGCGCTTACTAATTGATTTCGAAGTCCTTGATGCTTGGCTTTATCTTTCAAAATTTGATGTTTTATTTTGGTAAAAATAGAAAACAATTTTTAATATTAAATAGTGAATATTAAATATTAAATTGGTTAAATAATTGTTTGATATCCTTAAAAAAGTAATCAATTTATTGCTATTTTTGTACAAATTAAATCATTATGCTGAAAATTGGAGTGTTAGGTGCTGGTCATCTGGGTAAAATACATTTGCGTTTATTACAACAATCTGAAAAATATGAATTAGTTGGTTTTTATGACCCAAACCAAGAAAATGCCGAAAAGGTTTCTAAAGAATTTGGCTATAAACATTTTAGCACCATAGCGACCCTCATTCATGCTGTTGACGTTATTGATATTGTAACCCCCACTCTTTCCCATTATAAATGTGCCAAAGTCGCCATCAAATCAGGCAAGCATGTTTTTATAGAAAAACCGATTTCAAATACCGTTGAAGAGGCCGAAGAAATTATTGCTTTAGCAAAAGAATACAATGTTAAAGGGCAAGTTGGACATGTAGAGCGTTTCAACCCTGCATTTATTGCAACTAAAAACATGATTGAGAACCCAATGTTTATTGAAACACACCGATTAGCGGAATTCAATCCTCGTGGTACGGACGTTCCTGTAGTTCTCGATTTGATGATACATGATATCGATGCTATTTTAAGCGTTGTTAAATCTAAAGTAAAAAGCATCAATGCAAGCGGAGTTTCGGTTATAAGTGATACCCCAGATATTGCAAATGCCCGAATCGAATTCGAAAATGGATGTGTCGCTAATTTGACAGCGAGTAGGATTTCGATGAAAAATATGCGAAAATCTCGCTTCTTCCAGAAAGATGCTTACATCTCTGTCGATTTTTTAGAGAAAAAATGCGAAGTGGTAAAAATGAAAGATGCGCCAGAAGTTCCTGGTGATTTTGACATCATTTTGCAAAATGCGGAAGGAGTAAAAAAACAAATATACTTTTCAAATCCAGATGTGGAACAAAACAACGCAATTCTTGACGAATTAGAGTCATTTGCTGATGCTATTAGTAATGATACAACTCCTGTTGTAACGCTAGAACAAGCGACTGAAGCATTAAGAGTTGCCTACCAAATTATCGATTGTTTTAAAAAATAAATTAAATTTCTTTAAAGTTTAAGGTTTAAAGTTTCTCAAAAGAACTTTAAACTTTAAACTTTTAAACTTTAAACCAAAAAAAAATGAAAAACATAGCCGTAATCGGAGCAGGAACAATGGGTAACGGAATTGCTCACACATTTGCCCAAAGTGGTTTTACCGTAAAATTAATAGATGTTTCCGAAAAATCTTTAGACAAAGGAATAGCTACTATTGCTGCAAATCTGGACAGAATGTTGGCAAAAGGAACTATAACCGAAGAAGATAAAGCAAGAACAATTACTAATATAATCACCTATACGGACATAAAAGATGGTGTTGTTGGTGTAGATTTAGTTATTGAAGCAGCTACCGAAAATGTAGAGTTAAAACTTAATATTTTCAAGCAATTGAATGAGGCTTGTTCTCACAATACTATTTTAGCAACCAATACTTCTTCCATTTCTATTACACAAATTGGAGCTGTTGTAGCACATCCGGAGCGCGTTATCGGTATGCACTTTATGAATCCGGTGCCAATTATGAAATTAGTTGAAATCATCCGTGGTTATACTACTTCTGATGAAGTGACTAAAACTATCATGGATTTATCTGAAAAATTAGGAAAAACGCCTGTTGAAGTAAACGATTACCCTGGATTTGTAGCCAATAGAATTTTGATGCCCATGATCAATGAAGCTATTGAAACTTTGTACAACAAAGTTGCAGGTGTTTATGAAATTGATACTGTAATGAAATTAGGGATGGGTCACCCAATGGGACCTTTACAATTAGCTGACTTTATAGGTCTTGATGTATGTTTGGCTATTTTAAACGTAATGTACGATGGTTTCAAAAATCCAAAATACGCACCGTGTCCTTTATTGGTAAATATGGTTCGCGCAGGAAAAATGGGTGTGAAATCTGGCGAAGGTTTCTATGATTATTCTGAAAGCAAAAAAGCAGAGAAGATTTCTAAACAATTTATATAGTCTCAATATTAAAAAGTCGAAAGTCTTAAAGTTAATTTCTTTAGACATTCGACTTTAGGACTTATGACATAATTATGGCTATAATAGTTCCTTTTAAAGCAGTTCGTCCTACTCGTGATAAAGTCTGCCTTGTCACCTGTCGTTCTTATGAAGAATATGTGAATGCCGAGTTAGCAGCACAATTAGATTTTAATCCATTGTCTTTTTTGCACATTCTAAAACCGGCCTATACCAATCAGGAAACTGTTTCTTTTGAAAAAAGATACAGACAAGTACATCAAAAATATCAGGAATTCAAAAATGAAATTATTTTAGTTAAAGATAATAAGCCTGCTATCTATATTCATAAGATTGTTACCAAAACACATTCTTTCACCGGAATTATTGTGGGAACAAGTGTTGAAGATTACCGCAATAATGTCATAAAAAAACACGAAGATATCCTAGCTTTCAGAGTTCAGTTGCTTAAAGATTATATGAAATATGCAGAGT
Source organism: Flavobacterium xinjiangense (assembly GCF_900142885.1). GTDB lineage: Bacteria > Bacteroidota > Bacteroidia > Flavobacteriales > Flavobacteriaceae > Flavobacterium > Flavobacterium xinjiangense. Next base: position 202,034 of record NZ_FRCL01000003.1, read on the forward strand.
TCAACACAGAGCCTGTTTTAATGACATATCCTGATAATAAGACAATAGAAAACTGGATTTATAACTGCACGCAAAAATTAGCCGATTTCGAATTCTCGACTACCAAAAAAGAGATTCATTACCTTTGGAAAATTGAAGATTCATTAGAGATTAGCTGGTTACAAAATATATTTGAAAAAACAGAAAGTCTTTATATTGCTGACGGTCATCATCGCACGGAAGCTTTAAAATTATTATCTGAAGAGAATACAGACCCAGAAAACACTGCAAAAGATTATATTCTAAGTTATTTAATTTCCGAAAATAATGTCAAAATTTATGAATTTAATCGATTGGTAAAAGATTTGAATGGTTTCTCGAAAGAGGATTTTATAAATGAATTAAGTGGGAGTTTTATTATTGAAAATAAACATAAGCAACCTTTTCAGCCTTCTGAAAAACATCAGTTCGGAATGTATCTTGACAATGATTTTTATAGCCTGGTTTTACAAAAAGACAACGAAGTTTTCGAAACTGCTTTGGAAAGTTTAGATACACAAATTCTGTACAAAAAAGTACTTTTGCCTCTTCTTGGAATCGAAGATTTACGCAATGATGAACGCATCGAGTATATCTCGGGAAAGCAATCCATTTTAGAAGTAAAACAAAAAATTGATCTGGGAGAATTTGAACTTGGTTTTATTCTCTTTCCTTCAAATATAGAAGAAATAAAAGCTTTGGCTGATAATAATTTGATTATGCCTCCAAAAAGCACTTACATCGAACCGAAGTTTAGAAGTGGTTTAGTAATTTATGAACTTTGATTTCACACAAATAAATTAAAAGATTAAAAAATGTCGATAGCTCAAAACTTACTTTCTATAAAAGCCACATTACCGGAGCACGTAACCTTAGTGGCTGTTTCTAAAACCAAACCAATTCCTGACTTGATGGAAGCTTATCAAGCAGGGCAACGCATTTTTGGAGAAAACAAAATCCAGGAAATGGCAGAGAAATGGGAACAAATGCCAAAAGACATTCAGTGGCATATGATTGGTCATGTACAGACGAATAAAGTCAAATTTATGGCACAATTTGTGAGCTTGATTCATGGAGTAGATAGCCTGAAATTACTACAGGAAATCAACAAACAAGCTCAAAAAAACAATAGAGTTATCGATTGTTTATTGCAAATACATATTGCTGAAGAAGAAACTAAATTTGGTCTTGATGAAGAGGAATTATCTTCTCTCTTATCTTCCAATGAATTTCAGGAGATGAAAAACATTAGAATTGTAGGATTGATGGGAATGGCGACTTTTACTGATAACAAAAACCAAATCAAAAAAGAATTCACACACTTGAAATCTATTTTTGATGGATTGCACCCACTGAAAACTGTAAACTGTAAACTGAAAACTATTTCTATGGGAATGTCTGGAGATTATAAACTCGCAATTGAATGCGGAAGCACAATGGTTCGAATAGGAAGTAGTATCTTTGGGGGAAGAAATTAATTTTTAATTTCAGATTAACGATTTTTGATTTCAGATTTTTCACATCCTGAAAACTTAAACAATAAATACAAAATTTGTACGCAATACTAGACATAGAAACCACAGGAGGACAATTTAACGAAGAAGGAATAACTGAAATCGCCATCTATAAATTTGACGGCCATGAGGTTGTAGACCAATTTATTAGTTTAGTGAATCCCGAAATTCCAATTCAGCCGTTTGTAGTTAAATTGACTGGAATCAATAATGAAATGCTGCGCTCCGCTCCCAAATTTTTTGAAGTAGCAAAACGCATTATCGAAATGACTAATGATTGCGTAATTGTAGCACATAATGCTTCTTTTGATTATAGAATTCTTCGAACTGAATTTAGACGATTAGGCTATAATTTTGAGGCAAGAACACTTTGTACCGTTGAATTGTCAAAAAAATTATTACCGGAGCAACCTTCGCATAGTTTGGGCAAACTGGTGCGTGCCCTTGGAATCCCAATGGCAGATAGACACAGAGCTAGCGGTGATGCTCTGGCAACAGTGAAATTATTTAAAATTCTTTTGGAGAAAGATTTAGAAAAAGAAATTGTAAAAGATTTCATTAAGCTAGAAATCGAAAAAGGAATCGCTCCCAAATTATTAGACATTATATCAAATTTACCCGCAAAAACCGGAACTTACTATATTCATAACGAAAAAGGCAATCTGATTTATATTGGCAAAAGCCTAAACATAAAAAAACGTGTCAACCAGCATTTCACGGGAACTACAACTAAATGCAAAAAAATTCAAGCAGAAGTTTTCACGGTAACTTACGATGAAACAGGAAGCGAATTGATTGCTCTATTGAAAGAGAGCGAAGAAATAAAAATCAATAAGCCTATTCATAACCGAGCGCAAAGGAAGAGTATTTTCCAACTGGCTTTGTATGCGGAAAAAGATGAAAAAGGATATTTGAATCTGAAATTGCAAAAAGCAGACGGTCGTAAAAAAGAAATCACCTCATTTACTTCGTTGCAAGAAGGAAAAAATACATTGTTTAGAATTACTTCGGCGTATCATTTGTGCCAAAAATTAACGGGTTTATATGCCTCCAAAACAAACTGTTTTCAATATACTATAAAAGAATGTGATGGAGCTTGTATTGGACAAATTACTCCCGAAGAATACAACACAAGAGTTCAAGGTTTCATTGACAAAAACAGCTTTGACAATCAAAATATGGTATTGGTTGACAAAGGGAGAACCATCAACGAGCGAAGTGCCATATTAATAGAAAACGGAATTTATAAAGGGTATGCATTTTATGATTTGAATTATCAAATTCACAATATTGAAATTCTTAAAAATATTATTATACCAATGCAAAATAACAGGGATACTAAGAATATTATTCAAGGTCATGTTCGAAAAAGTAAAACATTGAAAATTATCAAGTTTTAAGTTTTATTTTGAAGTCAATTTTAGCCATTCGTTATAACAAAACATGAAATACTTAATTACTATAGTTGGCCCTACAGCGATTGGAAAAACTTCTTTGAGCATTGTTTTAGCAGATTATTTCAATTCCGAAATTATTTCCTGTGACAGCAGACAGTTTTTCAAGGAAATGACTATTGGAACAGCAGTCCCCAACAAATCAGAATTAGCAACTGCAAAACACCATTTCATTCAAAACAAATCTATTTTTGAAAACTACACTGTGGGTGATTTTGAAAAAGAAGCCATAGCTAAACTCGATGAATTATTTGTGACAAATGATTATGTTATTTTAGTTGGTGGATCTGGTTTGTATGTCGATGCCATTCTAAAAGGTTTTGATGAGTTTCCTGAAATTGATTCTTCAGTACGTTTAGCAGAAAATTCAAATTACGAAAAATTAGGAATTGGTTATTTACAACAAAAATTAGAGGCATTAGATCCTGATTATTATAAAACACTGATTAAAGAGAATCCTCAAACCTTGCAAAATCCGCAACGAATGATGCGTTTTGTAGAAGTTTGTATAGGGTCCGGAAAACCATATTCATCCTTTTTAAATCAGAAGCAAAACAGCCGAAATTTCACTCCTATTCTTATTGGTTTAGAAGCTGACAGATCTATAATTTATAATAGAATCAACCAGCGTGTTGATATAATGATGAACGAAGGTCTTTTGGCTGAAGCCAAAGTTTTATTCCCAAACAAAGAATTGAATGCACTGCAAACCGTGGGTTATAGAGAATTATTCAGTTATTTTGATCGTGAAATTTCATTAGAATTTGCCATCGAAGAAATAAAGAAAAATACAAGACGATTTTCTAAACGCCAACTGACTTGGTTCAAAAGAAATGAAAATACCAAATGGTTTGATTTTGAAACTCCGTATGAAACTATTGTGGATTTCATCAATTCGAAAAAGTAAAAAAAAAAAATAAATCTAAGAATTCAAATTCGTAATTTGTAATTCACTATTCATTACTATTTATATGCCGATAGCTCCAAATTTCTCTTCTATTTTAAGCAAAGACTGGGAAATCAATTTTACCCAATGCGCTCCAAATGGAAATCTAAAATATACTGACTTATGCAATATCCTGCAACTGACAGCTGCCGCACATTCTGAAGTTGGAGGCATTAGCTTTTTGGATATGCAGGAATTCAACCAAGCTTGGGTTTTAAGCAGAATGCGTGTTGAAATAGATACTTTGCCTAAATGGGGAGATATTGTGACAGTAAAAACGTGGATTAACTCTTTAGAAAATTCTCGTTCCGTACGCGCGCTGGAAATGTATCTTAACGGAAAAAAGATTGCAGGTTCTGAGACTTTTTGGGCTGTTTTTAATACTAAAATGCGCCGTCCGGAAGCATTGGCTTTACCATTCGAACATTTTGAATTGTATCCTGATACACGAGCTACAAAGCATGGTTTTTCAAAAATTAATTTGAATTATGAAAAAGAAATAGTTTTTGAGAAAACGGTATTCTTATCTGATTTAGACATTGTAAATCACGTAAATAATGTAAAATATCTGGAATGGTGTTTGGATCTGGTTGATGAAAAACTAATTCTAAACCAAAAAATAGAAAGTTTCGAAATGAATTTTATGAAGGAACTATCTTTGAAAGATACTGTAATCATTCATGAGAGCTTGAATGAAACCGAAACGACTTTTAGCATTACAAAAGAGAATAAAACCAGTTTTGCTTTACAATTAAATTGGAAATAGTACAAAATTATTTCTCAAAAGCCCTAACCTTGGTAAAAGTGGCAATAACCCAAAAAAATGGCTTCGATTTCTCGAAGCCATTTTTATTATGCTACTTTGTTTTTTACAACTAGTCTAAATCCCTCACCGTGAATATTTAAGATTTCAACATCTTCATCTAATTTAAGATATTTTCTTAATTTAGCGATGTATACATCCATGCTTCTTGATGTGAAATAGTTATCATCTCTCCATATTTTTGTTAAGGCCAATTCTCTTGGCATTAAATCATTTTCGTGAAGAATCAACATTTTCAATAACTCGTTCTCTTTCGGAGACAATTTAATAGGCTCTTCATTGTTAAATGTTAAAAAACGAAGCTTTGAATTAAAATGAAATTTTCCAATATTAAATTCAAACTGTGCTTGTTCCGCTTTAGTATCAGATGATTTTCTTTGAATTATAGCTTTAATTTTCATCAAAAGCACTTCAGAATCAAAAGGTTTGTTCAAATAATCATCCGCGCCAGCCTTATATCCTTTTAAAACATCCTCTTTCATAGATTTTGCTGTCAAGAAAATAATTGGCACTTCATTGTTTTTCTCTCTGATTTCTTTTGCAAGCGTATAACCATCTTTATATGGCATCATAACATCCAGAATACACAAATCAAAAGTATCTTTCTTGAATTTTTCAAATCCTTCCATTCCATTTTTCGCTAAAGTAACATCAAAATCATTTAGCATTAAATAATCTTTTAGCACTGCACCAAAATTCAGGTCATCTTCAACTAAAAGTATTTTTTTATTTACATTTTCCATATTTTAATTTATTAATGGTAATTTTATTATGAAGGTACTTCCTTTTCCCTTTTCACTTTCTACATAAACTTGACCGTTATGGTCCTCAACAATTCTCTTTACATAAGCTAAACCTAAACCATGCCCTTTAACATTGTGCAAATCTCCAGTATGCTCTCTGTAAAATTTTTCGAAAATTCTTTTCTGAGCTGTTTTACCCATTCCTAACCCATTATCCTTAACTTTAATGATAACCATATCTTTTACATTTTCAGTATAAACATCAATTTTAGGAACATCGGGAGAATACTTAATTGCGTTTTCTAATATATTAACCAGCACGTTTGTAAAATGTACATCATTTAATAAAACGGTCTTTCTTGTGGCATCATAATGCGTTGTAACTGTTCCCTCTCTATCTTCCAAAATCAAATTAACATGCTCAATTGCTTCATTAATGATTTCTTCTAAATTACAAGACTCCTTAGCTATGTCTAACTCTTTTTTCTCTAATTTAGAAATTCGCAGAACATTTTCTACTTGGGCATGCATCCTCTTATTCTCATCCCTAATCATTTGAAGGTAACGTAATACCTTTTCCTTATCATCAATTATTTTTGGATTTTTTATAGCATCCAGAGCTAAATTGATAGTTGCAATAGGCGTTTTAAATTCATGTGTCATATTATTAATAAAATCTGTTTTTATCTCAGATATATGACGTTGCCGAATCAATTGATTCAATGCACTCGAATAAGCAATAAGAATGATTAGCGTAAATATTATCGACAGTATCGTTATACTAACGAGCTCAGATAATAAAAATTTCTTTTTATGAGGAAATGTAACCAGCAATTGATATTTACTATTTCCCTCGTTATCCGTAAAAATAGGGATTGAATAAGTGGCATTTTTATCATATTTAAAATCATCCGACTTTACCTTTGTTGCCAAGTTATTACTATAAATCCCAAATTCGAATTTTGTATTTACACCGCGCTCCTCTAATTCTTTTTTTATTAGTTTCTGCAATATTTCTTTTGAAACTCTTTCTTCCAAAGGCATTGCTGAGGCAATATCTTTAAAAAATATTTCAAATTGAGCATTATCTAAAATATCCAAATTTCCTGATTTTTCAATTCTAACATCTGGAATTAAGCTTTGTCCAACGCCTGAATTATCAATATTATTGTTATTGTAAACTTCAGTAACACGCTTAGAATTAAAATTCTTAAATCTTTCCGTATCAAATTTCTTATCAAAGAACGAAGAAGATATTTTGTAATCTTCAGATATAATGCTGTTAGAATATATTATTGTTTTATTCGTTTTTGGATTTTTTTGAACGTAATAAAACTCTAATAAGTCATTTTTTTTAGGAACTTTTCCAGTACTGTCTTTATAATGATTGTACTTATCATAAAAACTGTATGCTTCTTGTTTTTGAAGTTTATCAGCAACATTACCAATAACTTGTTTAACATGAAATTTGAATTGCTCATCATTGTTTTTGAATGATGTATTAAACCAGTAAACTTGAACCAATATTATCCCAATCAAGGACAAGCTCATCAATAATACCAGTAATCTAAAAAAAAGTTTATTCATCGAAACAAAATTAGTATTTTAACAATATATTAAATAATACATTAACCAAACATTAACATCTAAGTAACATTTTGTTTAATCTTTAAAAATTTAAGAATTTTAACAATTTCTGACTTAGTTTCTTCAATATTTGTGTTTTTAATGACAAAATCACTTTTTGAAATGCGTTTTTCGTCATTCCATTGCATATTAATTCTTTTTAAAACCTGCTCCCGGGTGGTTTTATCTCTATCGATAACCCTTTGAATCCTTGTTTCTAAAGGTGCAATGACCGATATTATTATATCACAATTTTTATAGCCGCCACTTTCAAACAAAATGGCTGCTTCGTAAATTACAAATGGAGCGTCTTTATGATTTAATAGCCATTCCTTAAAATGTTTCTTTACGGCAGGGTGAACAATACCATTCAATTGTTCCAGTTTTTCAGGATTACTAAAAACTATTTCGGCAAGTTTTTCTCTGTTTAAAATATCATTTTCAAAAACTGTTTTACCAAATACAGTTTTAATTGCATTAATAACTTCTGAGGATTGCATCAGTTTTCTTGCTTCATCATCAGCAATATACACAGGAACTCCTAAAGATAGAAATTCATTGGCAATTGTAGTTTTCCCACTGCCAATACCACCTGTTAACCCAATAATTTTCGTCATATTACAATTTAAAGAATAACTCTGGAAAAGCTTCCTGTGGTTTTTGTTTCAGAATGATGATTTTTATAAATGATTCTAAAAATCCTCTTCCGTAACCATAGAATTGCTTCCAAACAGCAATTAGAGATAAATAGCCTATTTTCAGGCTCTTATTCTGGTAAGTAGACACCAAAAATAATACCAAAAAATAGCCAAAATAAAATTTAAGCAGTAAATCAAGATTAAAAATCAATAATACTATTGCTAAAATAAATCCTATTAAAAAGAAGGTTGGGAAGAAAAAAGTAATTTTATTATATTTAGGGTACCAGCTATTTAAGATTGGTCTTGCCTTACCAAATTTGTTCACCTGGACAGAAAACTTATCCCAGTCTATTCTTCGCTTGTGGTATACAAATGCTTTAGGAAAAAGTTTAGTTTCAAAACCCAAATTCCATAATCGTATGGATAAGTCTGGATCTTCTCCTGGGTGAATATTCCCAAAACCTTTTGATGCTTCAAAAGCTTTTCGAGATAATCCCATATTAAAACTTCGAGGCTGAAACTTATCTATTTTTTCTGAACCACCTCTGATTCCTCCAGTAGTAAGGAATGAAGTCATGGCGAAATTGATCGCTTTTTGAATATCTGAAAAACTATCCAAGGCTTTATCCGGCCCTCCAAAACAATCAACATAGTTTTGCTTCAAAGCGGTATCTACTTCCGATAAATAGTTTTTTGGAATAATGCAATCCGAATCAAAAATGATAAAATAGTCTCCTCTTGCCTTTTTCATTCCATAATTCCTGGAATCCCCGGGTCCTGAATTTTCTTTGTAATAGTAGGAAATATCTAATTTATCTCCATATTTTTGAGCAACATCCTGACATCTTATTGTTGAGCCATCTTCAACAATCACAATTTCAAAAATTTCATTATAATCCGTTTGTGATAAACTTTCTAAAAGCTCATCAACTTCGTCCGGACGATTGTAAACTGGAATGATTAGGGAAAATAACATACTCTTGAATGTGGTATTTAGGTATTATTTTTATTGATTCGAAAATTTTAACAAATGTAATCTTTATCCATAAAAAAACCATCAAATAGCAGTTGATGGTTTTTATAAAAATACAATTTTATTTATTCAAACATTTCCATTACCTCCTGGCTTACTCCCATATTTGAGAATCCACCGTCATGTAATAAATTTTGTAAAGTTACTTTTCTGGTTAAATCAGAAAATAGAGATACATTATAATTAGCACAATCTAAAGCAGTTGCATTCCCTAAAGGTGACATTTTTTCAGCAAAAGCTGTAAATCCACCAAAACCTTTTACCCCCTGACCTGCTTTTGTGGCTGTTGGTGATTGGGAAATAGTATTAACTCTTACTTTTTTATCTCTTCCAAAGAAATATCCAAAACTGCGGGCGATAGATTCTAAATAAGCTTTATTATCCGCCATATCATTATAATCAGGAAAAACACGTTGCGCTGCCATATAAGACAATGCAACGATACTTCCCCACTCGTTCATGGCATCTTTTTTATACAAAACCTGCATTACTTTATGAAAAGAAACGGCCGAAACATTCCAGCCTTTCTCCGTGTAATCGTAATTTTGATTGGTGTAATGGTTTCCTTTTCGGACATTTACAGACATTCCAATCGAATGCAAAACAAAATCGATTTTTCCTCCTAGAATTTCAATTGCCTGATCTACTAGGTTTTCAAGATCGTTTACAGATGTGGCATCCGCAGGTATAATTTGCGAACCTGTTTTTTGAGCGAGTTGATCAATAGTCCCCATTCTCATCGCGGCCGGCGCATTCGAAAGAATAAAAATCCCTCCTTCTTCATGCACTCTTTCAGCCGTTTTCCAAGCAATAGAATTTTCGTCTAATGCGCCAAAAATAATTCCTCTTTTTCCTTTTAGTAAGTTGTACATAATACAATTAATTTAAATTTTTTTTTATAAAAATAATGCACCTTAATTTCGAAATGATTAAACCATTGTGAAATTAAGATGCATTATGTAAACTAAATATTTAGTATAGGATTAAACGATACTTTCGATGTTAACTACTTCGTTTGTATCCGCTTTATAATCTACTCCTTCAACATCAAAGCCAAACAGATTGTAAAAATCTTTTCTGTACCCTTCTAAATCTCCTATTTCAGATAAATTTTCAGTTACAGCTTCAACCCACAATTTAGCCACTTTTTCCTGAACGTCAGGACGCATTTCTAAATCGTCAATACGAATTCTACCTTTTTCATCAACCGGAACTTCGTTTCCAGTATATAATCTTTCTTGATATAAACGTTGAATTTGCTCAATACAACCTTCATGAATTCCTTCTTCTTTCATTATTTTATACAATAAAGAAATATACAATGGAATAACAGGAATCGCAGAACTTGCTTGGGTTACCAATGCTTTATTTACAGAAACGAAAGCTTTCCCTTCAATATCAGCTAAACTGTCTGTAATAGAAAAAGCCGTCGCTTCAAGATGATCTTTAGCACGACCAATAGTACCTTTTCTATAAACTGCTTCCGTCAATGATGGTCCAATATAAGAATAAGCAACAGTTGTAGCGCCAGGAGCCAATAGATTTTCAGCTTTTAAAGCGTCAATCCACATACCCCAATCTTCACCGCCCATAACTGCAACAGTATTTTCAATATCATCACCACTGCAAGGCTCAATTGAAATTTCTGAAACTTTCCCGGAATGAAAATCAACGGTTTTATTGGTAAAAGTACTTCCGATAGGTTTCAAAACTGAACGATGCAAAACACCTGTAACCGGATGCATACGAACCGGAGAAGCTAAACTGTAGATTACTAAATCAACTTGACCTAAATCAGCTTTTATTAAATTTAATGTTTGTTTTTTAATTTCATTTGAAAACGCATCGCCATTAACACTTTTTGCGTATAAACCTGCTTTATGTGCTTCATTTTCAAAAGCAGCAGAATTATACCAACCCGGTGAAGCTGTTTTCCCTTCAGAAGGTGCTTTTTCAAAAAATACACCGATAGTTGATGCATCAGAACCAAAAGCACTTGTAATTCTGGAAGCCAAACCAAAACCAGTTGAAGCTCCAATTACTAATACTTTTTTAGCTCCTGCAATAGGACCTTTTGATTTAATATATTCAATTTGATTTTTAACATTTTGTTCGCATCCTTTTGGGTGAGATGTCGTACAAATAAATCCTCTCATTCTAGGTTCTATAATCATATTTTGTTATTCTTAAATTTATTATCTTGACATTACTTTTTTGCAAAACCACGCACAGTTCCTTTTTCTTAAAAGGAAACAAATATAAAGCTAAAAATTAATTCAGCAAGGCTTTTGCGTGATTTAAGGCTGAATCTGAAACGATAGTTCCCGATAACATTTGAGCTATTTCGACAATTCTTTCTTCATTACTCAATAACTTTAATTCAGATTGTGTGTCCTCACCAACAGTCGATTTGAATACTTTGAAATGTGCATTTCCTTTTGCAGCAATCTGTGGTAAGTGGGTAATGGCAAAAATTTGCATTTCATGACTCATCTCTTTCATGATTTCTCCCATTCTAATTGCAATCTCTCCCGAAACGCCAGTATCAATTTCATCAAAAATTAGTGTTGGTAATTTTGAGTATTGGGCCAATATCGCCTTTACAGCAAGCATAATTCTGGACATTTCTCCTCCAGAAGCCACTTTCTTCAACAAGCCGAAATCTGTTCCTTTATTAGCAGAAAACAAAAACTGAAGTTCATCTTTTCCGTTAGGCAAATAAGTTGAAGTTTCATTAAGCTCTATTTTAAAGCGCACATTTGGCATTCCCAAAGTTTCTAAAATACTAATTAATTTTTGAGACAAAACAGGAATTGACTCCAATCTATTTTTATGAATGGCATCCGAAAAATCATCTAATGCAATTGTTTTTTGCTTAATTGAATTAGTCAGTGCTGTAATTTCTTCTTCTATATTCCCTAATTCTAAAACTGAATTCTCTAATTTGGCCTGAATTTCCAATAATTCGTCCACTGCCGAAACCTGATGTTTCTTCTGCAGATTAAAAATCACTTGCAATTTTTGACTAATTAAATCCAATTGTTCAGGGTCATTAATAAGTTTCTCTGAGCATCGGTTTAGCTCATCTGAGATATCATCAAATTCAATTGTTATACTCGTAATTCTTTCTAATAAGGAATGATATTCTGTAGAGAAAGAAGCAATTTTCTGCAATGAAACTTTGATTTCATTCAAATTGTGTAAAACTCCTATTTGTTCTTCATTGGCAATAGCCAAAGATTTATCTATAGATTCTTTTATAATCTCAACATTATTCAACTTTTCAAAATCAGCTTCAAGAACTTCCTGTTCACCAGATTTTAATTGTGCAGCAACTAACTCATCTAGTAAAAAAGTATTGTATTCTTGTTCTTTTAGAGATTCAGTTTGTTTTTTAACCAGCGAATTAAGTTTAGATTTATCTGATTTATAACTTTTCAAAAGACTTTGATAATCTAGAATAGTCAACTGATTATTGGCAATTGCGTCTATAATTTCGAACTGAACATTTTCATCCGAAAGTTCTTGGGTTTGCTGTTGCGAATGAATATCAATCAAAAAAAGACTCAATTCCTGAAGCTCCTGAAGATTTACAGGACTGTCATTTATAAAAGCTCGTGATTTTCCCGAAGGCAGGATTTCACGTCTAATTATAGTGTCCTCTTCATAATCCAAATCATTTTCATCAAAAAAAGGACGCAAATTATATTTTGAGATTTCAAAATGAGCTTCAATAATACACTTTTCTTCTTTGTTTTTCAAAGATGTCAACTCGGCTCTTTTTCCTAAAACCAGGCCTAAAGCTCCTAAAATTATTGATTTACCTGCGCCAGTTTCTCCAGTAATTATTGAAAAACCTTTTGAAAAATCAATGGTTAATTTTTCTATAAGTGCATAATTTTTTATCGAAAGAGAGGTAATCATTTAAATTTATTTTGTGATGAAGAACAATGGGTATTTAGTTAATTGGAAAATCAATTAGTACTTAATTAATGCCCATTTAGTAGAGTTTAAAGGAGATACTTTATTCAAGTTTTCGACCAAATCCGTAATAGATATACTGGGACCACCTGAAAAAATTGAAACTATCTCATCTGATTTAGCGTCAAAAAATACACGTGTCAAAAATGCATTTGGTCTTGATTTATTCAATTTGGACAAATTAGATAAAGAGGTTTTGATTTTTTCTTTTGAAGATTTCAAATCCTGACTCATCAAATCTATTCCTGAATGATAATCGAATAAGGTTTGTCTAATGTCAATAAATGTAGGAGATAATAAATCGTTTATTAAAAAGTAACGATTTTGGTTACTATCGCTTTGAGTCCAACCTTTGTAACCGCCTTGTTGTGCAACATTTGAAATATTTTGGGCTGCTTCAAAATAAGGGTTTCCTGATTGTAATACAAAAGTATCCGCATCCATTCCTAAAATTATATTGCTATAAAAAGCTAACACAGATACTAAATTTGAATCGAAAGAAGTTGGATTGAAAATTAAATTCTCAAATTCAGTATATCGAAAACTGAAGTCTTTATCATTATAATTTAATACGGGAGAGGAATACGAGGAATTGAAAACCGGTCTTGATGATTGTACTTGAATCGTTGCCGTAAATTGATCAGAGTTGTTCGATAAAACAGTAATATACATCGAACAGTTAATCTTTTCATTTTGTTTAAAAGATTGTCCGGTCCAATCTGTTTTATTAACAAATTCACTTACTGAAGCTTCTAAAGTTTTAAAAACTTGTTGATTGGCATTACTTAATTTTTGTGCATTTACAGTCACCGTACAATTTAACTGTTGCGCTTGCGAAAGCCCAGAAGTCAGTAATAAAAGAAAAGTAATTATTTTATTCATAAAAATGTGCTACTACCTTGTTTAATATATCATCAGCAACTGCTTCCTTAGATTTTAAATCCATTGGTTCAATATTAAAAAACTTATCTATAAAGGTAACTTTATTTGTTGGTTTTCCAAAACCCGCTCCTGAATCTTGTAATGAATTTAAAACAATCAAATCTAAGTTTTTTTTCTGAATTTTCAGCTTCGCATTCTCAATTTCATTTTCAGTTTCCAAAGCAAAACCAATTAAAAACTGATTATCTTTGATTTCCCCTAAAGAAGCTAAGATATCCTTTGTTTTCTCCAGTTCAATAGTAAAATCATCTGCACTCTTTTTTATTTTTTGTGCAGCTACAATTTTCGGTCTGTAATCCGCAACAGCTGCTGCGGCAATCGCCACATCAACTTCACCATAATATTGATGACAGGCGTCATACATTTCCTGAGCAGAAACGACAGGAATCACTTTTATCAAAGGATTGCTTACTTTACAATGAGTGGGACCAGTAACCAGTATTACCGAAGCACCTAAATTTGCAGCGCTTGAAGCAATATCAAAACCCATTTTTCCTGATGAATGATTTCCTATAAAACGCACCGGGTCTATCGCTTCGTAGGTAGGACCAGCGGTAATTAATATTTTTCTACCTTTTAATGGCAACCTGCTTTCTAAATCAGCTTCTATAAATGCAACGATATGTTCCGGTTCCGCCATTCTTCCTTCTCCTGAAAGTCCACTAGCCAATTCTCCGCTTTCAGCAGGAATTATAGTATCACCAAATTGAGTCAGAGAGAAAAAATTAGCAATGGTGGATGGATGTTTGTACATATCCAAATCCATCGCAGGAGCATAATAAACTGGGCATTTTGCAGATAAATAAGCTGCAATCAAAAGATTATCACAGGTACCATTTGCCATTTTAGACAAGGTATTTGCAGTAGCTGGAGCAATAACCATTAAATCAGCCCAAAGAGCTAATTCAACATGATTGTTCCATTTTTCATTCTCGTCATCTTGATTGTAAAAGCTGGAAAATACAGGATTTTTTGATAACGTAGATAACGTTAATGGAGTTATAAAATCCTTAGAAGCAGGTGTCATTATCACTTGGACATGTGCACCTGCTTTTATGAAAAGTCGCACTAATGAAGCTGTTTTATAGGCTGCAATTCCACCAGAAATACCTAGTAAAATTTTCTTACCGTTTAAAACTGACATTGTACTATTATTTATTTGAATCCCTGTGGTAGATTTTACCATCCAACCATTCTTGAACTGCTAAAGCGTGTGGCTTAGGCAATTTTTCGTAAAATTTAGAAACCTCAATTTGTTCTTTATTTTCAAAAACTTCTTCAAGACTGTCATTATATGTAGCAAATTCTTCCAATTTTTCTGTCAATTCCTTTTTGATTTCAGAATTGATTTGGTTTGCTCTTTTAGCCATAATTGTTATCGCTTCATACACGTTACCAGTAGGTTCTTCAATAACGTTTTTGTTGTATGTTATTGTATTTACCGGAGCATTCGTCTTTTTTAAATCCATGACTTTATTTATTAAATTTTTGTAAATCTTTTTCAATTCGAGCTAACATTTCGTCCGCTGTCTTTTTATATTTTGAATTCGCATTAAATTTTACAAGATTTGAATGTGCTGTTTTTGCTACATTTAATCTTTCTTCCATTTTTGCAGGAATACTGTTAATTGCTAATTGGTAAGCAGAATCATATTTATAAAACAAGGCATCTTCCTTGTATGTTGTACCAGGATAATCGCCTAAAAAATTATCAAAAGCTACTATTGCAGACTTGTAATCTGAAATAGTATTATATCCTTTAGCATTTTCATACACCTTTTTTTCAATCTTTTCGGTTAGCACTTTTACAGTTGCATTTGCCTCAGCTAAATATTCAGAATTAGGATAATTATCTATAAATGCTTGTAATTTCTCAATGGCTTTAAAAGTATCCTTCTGATCCAAGCTATATACTGGCGAAAGCATTGAATAGCTTTTTGCACCTAAATAAGCAGCTTCTTGTATTTTTTCACTTTTTGGATACCCAGATACAAAACTCTCAAATTGATATCCCGCTAAATAGTATTGTTTGGTTTTGTAATAGGATTGGGCAAACATGTAAAACAACTTTTCAGCTTGTGGTTTCCCTCTGTAAGCGGGAGCAATTTGCTCAAAAATGCGTATTGCTTTGGTATATTTACCTGAATCATACAATTTAGTTGCCATATCAAATTTTACAGCAACATCTTCGGTTTTCAATGCTTTTTGATATTCATTGCAAGAACTAAAAACAACAATAAGAAGCAATAGAGATATTATTTTTTTCATTTTTTTACTTTTTTCCTGATTTTCGCAGTTTATTTTAACATAAAAAATCATACCGAAGTTTCGGTGGCAAATTTAGTTATTAATTTAGCTACTTCAAAATATATTTTTGTTTAAAAAAATATAACGTTTATTACCCTATTTTATTGATTTTTTTAACAAACTGATCAATTCGTTCCGCTAATATTTCATCTGCTTTTATCAATGGCAGACGAACTACATTTTCAGCTATTCCCAGTGATAGAAACACTTGTTTGATTCCAGCAGGATTTCCTTGTTCGAAAATCATATCAATACAATCATCTAAAATGTATTGTGTTTTGAATGCTTCATCCACTTTTCTATTCAAACCCAGTCGAATCATTTCAGAAAATTCTTTTGGAAAACCTTGTCCGATTACAGATATAACGCCCGATCCACCTGCCAAAACCATTGGTAAAGCAATCATGTCATCTCCAGAAATCACCAGAAAATCTTTTGGCTTATTTTTTAGTAACTGCATGGCCTGCACCAAATCCCCTGCAGCTTCCTTGATGGCAACCACATTTTTAAAATCATTTGCCAAACGCAAAACAGTTGAAGGCAACATATTACTAGCCGTTCTTCCTGGAACATTATATAAAATTACTGGAATTGGAGATGCTTCGGCGACTGCTTTGAAGTGTTGATAAATACCTTCTTGCGTTGGTTTATTATAATACGGTGAAACAGAAAGAATTGCCGCAAACGATGATAAATCTCTAGTTTTAAGCTCGTCGACTACTTTCATCGTGTTATTTCCACCTACTCCTAAAACTAAAGGCAAACTACCGTTATTAGCATCAATAACAGTTTTAATAACTAATTCTTTTTCCTCTTGAGACAATGTAGCATTTTCGGCAGTTGTGCCTAGCACTACAAGATATTCAATTCCTCCGTCGATTGAAAAATTTACAATTCTTCGCAATGCTTCCGTGTCAATTGAAAAATCTTCTTTAAATGGAGTTACAAGGGCAACACCAGTTCCTATAAATGATTGCATATTATTGTATTATATTTTGTTTAAATAATTTTAAATATCTGAATAATTCAGCTGTGAAAACCTTATAATTTTTGACATTTGTATCAACCGTCAAATGGTTTAATTTTTTGTCTATTGCGGAAAAACCTACTTTAAATGATGCTTTCGAATTATGAGTAATAAGCATTAATATTGCTTTTTCTACATCATAAAAACTGATCAGTAAATCAAACTTCTCATTGATAAAATCGTTTACATTTGGGTTTTCAATTTCTCCCTTCCAATTAAGATGTTTATCACTGAAACCAACTTGTGAATTTACTTCATTTGACTTAAATCTGTCTCTGTAAACTATAACTTTAATACTTTTCTTTGGAATTCCGTTTGCTATTAACTCATTAATCAGGACCTCCTTTTCTGAGAAATGACTTGCATCAATAAGCAAACCAACAGTTTCTATTTCAACTGAAAGTATATTACTTTTTAAATCATGCAAACTGTTTTTCAATTTATTTTTTACGTAGAAATCCTTTATATAATTTAAAAACATACTACTTTTACTTTGTTACAAAATTAATTAATTAAGTCGCATTTAAAATGGTAAATCTAAAAAAGTATAACGATGTTTTAAAACTTTTTGTTATATTCTTAACATTTTTTTTTATTGTTTCCTGTAGTAAACAAAATTACCATGTTTCTAAAATAGAAGGCAAACGAATTCCCATCACTGAAAAGGGAAATGTGGTTGCTAATTCAAGCGAACAGGCAATACAAATCGAAAACTTCATTAAACCGTATCGCGAACATATTAATAAAGATCTAGACAGTATTCTTGCCTATTGTCCGGTTACGCTAGATAAAAGCTCCGGTAAATGGCAGTCAACTATTGGGAATTTAATAGCTGACGTTACACTGAAGCGAGGCAATCTGGTATTTAATGCCCGAGAAAAAAAGAAAATCGATATTTGTTTACTCAATCACGGTGGCATTCGTTCTATTCTCCCAAAAGGGCATGTAACCAGCAGAACGGCTTTTGAAATCATGCCTTTTGAAAATACTATGGTTGTTATTGCTTTGAAAGGAGAACAAATTCTTGAATTGGTTGACTATTTTATCGCCGAAAAAAAACCACATCCAATCTCCGGAATTAGTTTTACAATTGGCAAAAATAACGCAGCCAAAAACATCTTAGTTCAAGGAAAACCAGTTGAAAAAGACAAAATTTATTATGTTGGAACTAATGATTATTTATCAAATGGTGGTGATAACATGAGTTTCTTTAAAAAAGGAGTTCAGAAATTTGATTTGGATTACAAACTGCGAAATATTCTGATTGATTATTTCAAAGAAGTGGATACAATTCCTGTTATCAATGATATCCGAATTTCTGTTGAATAAAAAATATGAATTCAGTCTCAGTATTCAGTTTTGAATAGCTAGAAAATTGTTCCATAAATATATAGCCCTAGCCCCGAGTGAAGTGTAAATCCTTTTTATCCGCCTTTTTGGCGGATAAAAAGATTGAAACGGAAAGCGGGACACGAGCAAAGCGAACTGACGAAGTAAATAGCTCCAAAAAAAATAATAATGAAAAGAAGAGATTTTATAGAAAAAACAGCTGCCAGTTCGGCATTATTAAGTTTAGGTTTATCATTGAGCAGTTTTGAAAATAAGGAAACGAAACATCTCACAATTCTGCATACCAATGACGTACACAGTTATATTGATCCATTTCCTGCAAATCATCCCAGAAACCCAAATATGGGGGGCGTTGTTCGAAGAGCTGCTCTAATTGAAACAATAAGAAAGGAAAATCCAAATGTTTTGTTACTTGATGCTGGCGATATTTTTCAGGGGACTCCTTATTTTAACTATTATGGCGGTGAGTTAGAGTTCAAGTTAATGAGTATGATGCAATATGATCTTTCGACCATAGGAAATCATGATTTTGACAATGGAGTTGAAGGCTTGTATGCCCAAATGCCCCATGCTACGTTTGAATTTGTATCGGCAAACTATGATTTCAAAAATACGGTAATGGATGGCCTCGTGAAGCCTTATAAAATTTTCAATAAAAACGGAATTAAAGTGGGCGTTTTTGGACTTGGAATAGAATTGGATGGTTTGGTAGATAAAGCAATGTATAAAGAAACGGTATATAACAATCCTGTTGAGGCTGCACAAGATATGGTTCGCATATTAAAGAAAGAAAATAAATGCGATTTAGTGATTTGTTTGTCACACTTAGGATATAACTACAAAGACGAACCCAATAAACTTTGTGACTTAAAATTAGCTGCAATTACACAAGATATTGATTTGATAATTGGAGGACATACTCATACATTTCTTGATAAACCTGCTATTGTTAAAAATCTTGTCGACAAAGAAGTTTTAGTAAATCAAGTGGGTTGTTACGGAATTAATTTGGGCAGAATTGATTTTTATCTGAATAATAATAATAATAAGCAGAATGCCTTTAAAGGAACATCAATTATTGTTTAATTTTCTTAAAGACCTGTCATTTGCAATAAAGTAATTTACCATAAAAAAATACGAAAATACCTGAGTACTTATTTCGATAAGACTAAAAGCGGAAAGTGGTAGGTAAAATCCATTTAAAACATAAAAAATATCAGAAAACAAAAAACACAATGACATTAGAAGTAAATTTAGAAAAGCAAAATTGCTTTTTGTAATATATTTTACAACAGATATGCAAATCATAATACTTAGTACGATACTGTAAACTATAATAAGCGAAAAATCTGTTTTCATCTTCTCAAATGGCAAGCTTAAAATAGTAATCGATAAAACTACCATCACGATTATTATGCTTATCAAGGATATCAAATCTAAAGTTCCGAACTTAATTTTTTTTATACTAGGAATAAGATGTATGATGAGAAGTAAATAAACAATCAAAAAACTAAGTACAGCGCCAATTTCTGAATCTTCATAGTCCATCAAAATAAAGACATCTCCTATAAAAGAAAAGAGAAAAATTCCTCCTTTAATTAAGTCAATTTTATAATTATTTGTAGTAAGATAATAGATAAAAATTGATGATACTACCAGAGATTTTGCGTAAATTAAATACGAATCTGGTCCTGCTAAAGTAAATACTATAGAAAGAATACTAGCTATAAAATATAATATTAGTGATGGTGTATTAGCTTTCATTTATCAATATCATAAAATCATCTTCAGAAATTATTGGAACATTTAATTTATTTGCTTTTTCTAATTTAGCAGGTCCCATATTATCTCCTGCAATCACATAATCAGTTTTTGCCGAAATAGAACTTCCCACTTTACCTCCGTTATCTTCAATTGCTTTTTTCAAATCATCTCTTGAATATTTTTCGAAAACGCCAGAAACGACAAAGGTTTTTCCAGAGAGTTTATTGGTTGCATTTGGATTTACTTTTTCAACAATTTCAAATTGGATTCCGTAGCTTTTTAATCTTTCAATAATAATTCTATTTTCTATATTTTCAAAAAAATCAATCACACTTTGTGCTATTCTATCTCCTATTTCATCCACTAAAACCAAATCCATCAGTGTAGCCTGACTTAATGCGTCAATACTTTTATAATGTTTGGCTAATTTCTTAGCAACAGTTTCTCCCACAAATCGTATTCCGATAGCGTACAGAACCCGTTCAAAAGGAATATTTACTGAATTTTTGACGCCTTTAACTAAATTCTCAGCCGATTTTTGAGCCATTCTTTCCAAAGGAAGAATTTGTTCCACTGTTAATTCATACAAATCTGCAAAATTATGAACCAATCCGTTATTAAAAAGTAGCGCAACTGTTTCTCCGCCAAGGCCTTCAATGTCCATGGCTTTTCGTGAAATATAATGCTGAATTCTTCCAATAATCTGCGGTGGACAACCGTAAAAATTGGGACAATAATGATTTGCTTCCCCTTCTCCTCTTACCAATTCCGTATGGCATTCCGGGCAATGAGTGATATATTTTGTAGGTGCCGAATTTTCATTGCGTTTTGTAAAATCAACGGCAATAATTTTAGGAATAATCTCCCCTCCTTTTTCGACAAAAACAGTATCGCCAACACGTATATCTAATTTTTCAATTTGATCGGCATTATGCAGTGAAGCACGCTTTACGATTGTTCCCGCTAATTGCACTGGTTCTAAATTTGCTACTGGCGTAATCGCACCCGTTCTTCCTACTTGATAGGAAATTGAACTTAATTTTGTTGAAACTTGTTCTGATTTAAATTTGTAGGCAATCGCCCAACGTGGTGATTTAGCAGTAAAACCCAATTCATCCTGAAAATAAAAAGAATTTACTTTCACCACTACTCCATCCGTTTCATAAGGAAGATTATGTCTGTGGATATCCCAATAATCTATAAATTCAAAAACTTCTTCCAAATTATGAGCTAATTTAGCTTCTTTCGGCACTTTGAAACCCCATTTTCTGGCTGTTTCTAATCCATCAAACTGAGAATTGAAAGGTAATTTATGTCCAATTAAAAAATATAGTAAACAATCCAAGGGTCTTTTTGCAACTTCAGCACTGTCCTGCAATTTCAAACTTCCCGAAGCGGTATTTCTAGGATTTGAATAAGGTAATTCACCAATTTCCATTAGCTCTTGGTTCATTTTTTCGAAGCCGGCAAATGGCAAAATAATTTCGCCTCGGACATCAAATTTCTCAGGAAAATTGCCTTTTAATTTTAAAGGAATTGACTTTATAGTTTTTATGTTATTAGTCACATCATCTCCCTGAAAACCATCGCCACGAGTCACCGCTCTTTTTAATTTTCCATTTTCATAGGTAATACTGATGGAAGCGCCATCGTATTTTAATTCGCAGGTATATTCTAAAGGAACATCTCCTAATACTTTTTGAATGCGTTTTTCCCAATCCGATAACTCTTCTTTGGAATAGGAATTATCCAACGAATACATCCGATGCTCATGAGGAACTGTTTGAAAGTTTTTAGTAATTGTTCCTCCAACTCTTTGCGTAGGCGAATTTTCATCAAAATATTCGGGATATTTATCTTCTAAATCCTGGAGTTGCTTTAATTTCAGATCAAATTCAAAATCAGAAATTGTTGGTTTATCTAACACATAATAATTATAGTTGTGTTGATTTAATTCCTCTCTTAATGTTTGAATCGTATTTTGAATGTCCATAGAAAATAAAAATTGGCTATTTTAGCTTTATAAATAATCTACTAAAATAACCAATTTAAAAAGAATAGCAATAAAATTATGACTCTATAATTGTATTTATTTGTTTGTATAAAAGGCCATCACTTAAAAAAGCACCTTGTTGTATTAAGGCAAAAATAGAAGTGTTGCGCTCCTCTGAAAATTCTTTTTTTCCAGTTTTCATTTCAATGGTCTCGGTAAACATATTATCGCTAAGCCATTGCAATCCTTCTCTAGTCAAAAAATCAGTTTCTGGAACTAGTGATTTTAAAACTATTGATTGAACGTGAGTATCAAAGCACTCAAAAAGGAAAATATGGTTCTTCGAAAAATGCTCTAAATAAATTGCTTTTAAAAGAACTCCTTCCCAAATTAAATCAGAAAATACGTCCAATTCCTGCTCGGCCACTTCTGGTTTTTCTGCTTTAATTTTATCCCATTCGGCTTTGTCAATTGCTTGAGTAGCTAAGAATGTGCTGAATTCCTGATTCAACTCTTCAAATTGTTCTTTTGTTAATCTTGAATATTTCATTGTTATAATTTTTACCACCAGGGCGCTAAGACGTAAAGTTTTTTTTGCATTTAATTTCTGGTGCAAATTTAGATTTTTTAAACCAAAAAAAAGCCTTCTTTTTCAAGAAGGCTTTCAAAATTTTATAATACTAATTTAGAAGATATATCTAATTCCAAATTGCGCTTGCCATCTTGAAGCTAAACTAGCATCATAGTTGAAAGTTTTAGTTTGGGTACCATTAAATGTATATGTTGGTACATTTGTAGTTTGATTAACTGAAACGCCTATTGGTTGAACACTTGTAGGTACTTGAACCAATCCCCAATCAGAATTCAATAAATTTCCTACGTTCAGTACATCAACACTAAATTGAATGGTATTCTTTTTATCTGAAGCGGATGAGATTTTAAAATTATAATCTTGCATTAATTTAAGATCCCATTTTCCTCTCCAAGGAGATAATGCTCCATAACGCTCAGCATACTGTCCTCTTCTGCCGTTTAAGTAATCATCCTGACTGATGAATTTATCAAAAGCGGCACCTTGGCCCGCTCCAGAAAAAATCATAGTATTGATTTGAGCAGTTGTAGGAATAAAAATTAAATCATTGGCACCTGAACCATCATTGTTGATATCACCACCATAAGTATAATTAAAACGACCTCCCTGAGCGTACTCAAAGAAAGTAGAAACAGTAGTTGCCCACTTGTCATTAGTACCATATTTCCATTTTTTAGAACCTACTCCAATAAAACGGTGCGTATCTCCATATTTAGAATTTGAAAGAACATCATTGTTCACATTCCCTAAAGCAGGATTAAAATTAAAGGCATCCCCTGTAATCTCTGCTTCTATCGAATTCACATCTTTAGATTTCAAATAATTATAGGCTAAACTTGCAAATAACCCATTATCAAAAGTCTTTTGCACTTTTACAGAACCATTAAATGCACTTCCTTTTTTTGAATTAGTCAGTACATAAGCGTGTGCTCTTGCAGGAAAACCATATTCATTCCAAGTACCAAAATCATTAGATCCATAAATTGGTCTATTGTCTGCGCCAACTAATTGACTTGTTGGTGTTTTTAATCCCCAATCCTGAACATGAACAGCATTTAAATCCTTGTTATAAGACATATCCACTGTAAATATGTAATTGTTTTCAAATTTATGATCGATCCCTAAACTTGTTCTCCAAACTTGAGGAAATTTAAAATCATTGTTCACTACTTCATAGAAAAATGGATCTGTACCTCCTACTTGATTTCCAACCCATACAAATGGAAGTTTCCCTGTAAAAATACCAGAACCTCCACGTAATTGTGTCACTTTATTTCCATTTACGTCCCAATTGAAACCAACTCTAGGTGACCATAATAAATCATTTCCAGGTAATTTTGTAGAATCAAAATGCACAACACTGCCATCTTTTGGATTATAATAATTAATTGTAGGAACGTATCCTTCAGAATTATCTGTGTCAATAAATTTCTGAATTAACTCAGATGTATTGAAATACAAAGGCTTATCAGCTCTCAATCCATATATTAATTTAAAATTATCATTGATATTCCACTCGTCCTGAACATAAAATGCTAATTGACCCACAGTAGTTTCAGCTAAATTCCACCCACCATCAGTACCGTCTTTCAATTTATTTTTTGCATCAAAAGTAGTTTGTGCTGCGGCAATTGCTGAGGCATAATACCCGTTTGCGATATTTGCATCGAAGCCAGCCATATTTACACTACCAAAAACATCAAAACCATATCCTTTTAAATTAAATGAATTTTTGAAAATGAATTTTTCAAAAGAGAAGCCTGCTGTGTAAGTATGATTTCCTTTTACAAAATTTAAGTTGTCCGTTATTTGAATTACTTTTTGATCTAATTTATTGTTGATTGAGAATGGCTCATGACCTGCAATAATATAAGGAGAACCATCTTTTGTTATTGTAATAACTGGAGCTGGTGCAGAAAATGGTTTTCTAAAATCATTAAAATGCGTGTATCCTGCCTGTAATTTATTTGTTACCGTTTCACTAAATTTAGAGTTCAATTCAACTAAAAAAGATTGAATTTGATTATTAATTTGGTAACCTGATTTTTCAAATTGCATTGTATTAGCGTCAGGTCCTCTTCGAAAAATTGCAGTAGGATGCGCTGGTTTATCTTTTGAAGCATCTAGAAAATTATAAATAACGGCTAATTTATTATTATCATTTATATTCCAATCAAATTTGATAATTCCCTTGTTCGAATCTGAATTATGAGTAAAACCTTGATAAGCACCCGTATTATAGCCTAACTTACCTAATTCTGTAGAAACATGCATTAAATCAGTAGCTGAAACTCTCGACTCATTTACCCCAGTTGTGCTATTACCATCATTAGCAACAACACTTGACCCTAAATCGCTTCTTTTGTCAATTTCATAATTGGCAAAAAAGAATAATTTATCTTTAATAATTGGACCTCCAATACTTACCCCAGCCTGAGTTTGTTCTAATGAAGGAACAAATATTTTTTCTCCTTTAACTTTACTTCCAGTTAAATCCTGATTTCTATAAAATGAATAAGCAGTTCCATGAAACTCATTAGTTCCTGATTTTGTAACCGCATTCACCGAAGCTCCTGTAAAACCTGATAAAGTTACATCATAAGGAGCAGTAGCTACCTGAATTTGATCAATAGCGTCTAATGAAATAGGTTGTGAATTCGTTTGCCCTCCAGGAGTAGCTGCATCTAATCCGAAAGGATTATTAAACACCGCGCCATTCAAAGAATAACTGTTATATTGGTCATTTCTGCCACCAAACGAACCACCACTTGCTGAAGGCTCCAAACGTGTAAAATCCTCAGCAGATCTTGAGATAGATGGCAAAGCTGCTAATTCTCTTCGACCAATTGTAGTTTCGGCACCAGTTCTTCCACTTGCAAAAACCTTGTTTTTAGCACCTGTAACTTTTACTTCCTCAAGCTTTTGACTTTCATCTTGTAAAACAACGTCCATACTAAATGCTTTACCTAATTCAAGATAAATATCACTAAATTCTTGATTTTGAAATCCTACGTAAGTAACTGTAATTTTATACGGCCCACCTATTCTCATATTCAACAAATTGAACCTTCCGTCTGCGTTTGACAATGCAGAGTATTTAGATCCTGAAGGAGTATGAATTGCCAAAATTGTTGCTCCCGGGAGCAATTCAGCCGAAGAACTTCGTACCGTTCCCTTAATACTAGATGTAGTCGTTTGCGCAATCATCGAATGAAGAGAAAGCACAAAAAATAATAAACTAATAACTTTTTTCATATTTTTTGTTTGATTTATTTTTGGCAAAATTAGGCAAAAAAAAACCACTCGTAGGAGTGGTTTTTGATAATTTATTAACAAACTGTTAACTAAAAATTATTTTTCAGCAACAATTTCATAAGGTAATTCAACTATCACATCTCTGTGCAATCTAACGTTAGCAGCATATTTTCCTGTACGTTTAACGATTCCACTAGTAATAAATTTTCTGTCAATTACTTGACCACCTTTTGCTAATGCTTCAGCGATATCAATATTCGTGATTGAACCGAATAATTTCTCACCACCTGCTTTTGCGAAAATTTTAATCTCAATAGCTTTCAAAGCCTCAGCCAATGCTTTTGCATCGTTTACTACTTTTTCTTCTTTGTGAGCTCTTTGTTTTAGATTTTCGGCTAACACTTTCTTTGCAGAAGAAGTAGCTAAATGCGCGTGACCTTGTGGGATTAAAAAGTTACGACCGTAACCATTTTTTACCGTTACAATATCATCTTTAAAGCCTAAATTTTGAACGTCTTGTCTTAATATAAGTTCCATGTTGTTGTCCTTTGTTATAGAAGTTAGGTTTCATGTTTCAGAAAACCAACAACTGAGTTAATTTATTATTTTAGTAAATCAGCCACATATGGCATTAATGCTATGTGACGTGCTCTTTTTACAGCTACAGACACTTTTCTTTGGTACTTTAATGAAGTTCCAGTTAAACGACGAGGAAGAATTTTCCCTTGTTCGTTTACGAATTTCAATAAGAAATCAGCATCTTTATAATCAATATATTTGATACCTGATTTTTTGAAACGACAATATTTTTTTTGTTTGTTTGTTTCTATGTTCAAAGGAGTAAGATATCTGATATCTCCGTCTTTTTTTCCTGAAGCCGATTGTTGTAATGTTGCCATGATAATTAAGCTTTTGTAGATTTTAATTTAGTTCTTCTTCTTTCAGCCCAAGAAATAGCGTGTTTATCTAAACTTACAGTTAAGAAACGCATTACTCTTTCGTCACGTCTAAATTCAGTTTCAAAAGCAATAAGAACTTCTCCTGCTACTTTAAATTCAAACAAATGGTAGAAACCACTTTTTTTGTTTTGAATTTCGTAAGCCATCTTTTTAAGACCCCAGTCTTCTTTCGATACCATTTCAGCTCCACGACTAGTAAGAAAATCTTCAAATTTGCTTACTGTTTCCTTTACCTGAACTTCAGATAAAACGGGATTTAAAATGAAAACAGTTTCATAATGATTCATAAATATGTATTTATTTGTTAAATTGGGTGCAAAAGTAGCGAATTAATTGATATAAACAAGTACTTTTTTGCTTTATTCGTTAAACGACAAAAATAAAAACATTGGCGGTAGTTTTTTTAATAATTTAATGTTAAATTTACTAATCCAAATCTAAAATAAAAAATTATGAAACTTAATTGCGTAGTAGTTGATGATAGCTCCATTCAAAGAATGATCATCGCAAAATTAGTAAATAATCATACAAACTTACATTTAATTGGGGATTTTTCGAATGCAATTGAAGCAAGAAGTTGTATGTCAGTTCACAATGTAGATTTAATATTTCTAGATATTGAAATGCCCGTAATCAGCGGTTTTGATTTTTTAGACGGTCTAAAAATTAAGCCTCAAATTATTTTCATTACTTCTAAAGCAGAGTATGCAATGAAAGCCTTTGATTATGATGCAACCGATTATCTTCAAAAACCAATTGCCATAGACAGATTCAATGCGTCTGTACGAAGAGCAATGGATTTGTATTTACTTAAAAAAGAAAACAAAGAAGAAGAAGGCGATCATATTTTCATTAAAAGCAATTTGAAAAAGCTGAAGATTTACACTTCAAAAATAAAATGGATTGAAGCTTTTGGTGATTACGTGCGAGTTGTAACCGAAGAAGACAGCAATCTGGTCCTTTCTACCATGAAATCTTTTGAAAACGATTTGTCTAAAGAAAAATTCATCAGAGTACATAAGTCATATATTATCAATATTGACAAAGTAGAGCGCTTTAACAGCAAGTTTGCTGAGATTGGAATTACAAAAATACCTTTAAGCAGAAACAAAAAAGAAGATTTAGTTAAAGCCTTATCATTTGCATAAAAAACTACTTTTAATAAAAATCGACGTTTAGCGCAACTTTTATAGCTCTGTATTGAGCAACAGCCTCAAAACTATTCAATATCTTTTGAATTGTCTTTTTAGTGCTTATTATGGACGCCTCTTGTGGAATTTTGATAATTATTGTTCTTATAAATTCATTTCTAATTCTACTGATTGCTGGTTCTTCAGGACCTAATACCGGCATGTTCAAATTTTGCGTCATCACCTGATACAACCACATAGAACCTTCTTTTAATTTGTCGAAATCGCGTTGTTTCAGTGTTAGTTTAATTATTCTGAAATAAGGCGGGTATTTATAAATTTGCCTGTCATACAACTGCTCCTTATACATGCCAAAATAGTCGTTATTTGTAACTTGTTGTATTGTATTATGATTTGGATTATAGGTTTGTATAATTACTTTTCCTTGCTTTTCAGAACGTCCGGCACGACCAGCTACTTGTGTCATCATTTGGAAACTTCTCTCAAAAGCCCTGAAATCAGGATGATACAACATATTGTCCGCGTTCATGATTCCTACTAAACTCACATTATCAAAATCCAATCCTTTTGCAAGCATTTGTGTTCCTACAAGAATATCTATTTCTCTATTCTTGAAACTATCGATAATTTTTTCGAAACCAAATTTCCCTCTTGTAGTATCCTGATCCATTCTTCCCGTTTTTGCGCTTGGAAAAATGGAGATTAATTCCTGTTCAATTTGTTCTGTTCCAAAACCTTTTGTAGCTAAATCGACACTGGAGCAGGAATGGCAATGCGTCGGTTTTGCCATTGTATAACCGCAGTAATGGCAACGCAATTGGTTTTTATGCTTATGATAGGTCAAACTCACATCACATTGCGCACATTGTGGAACATGACCACACGTCATACATTCAATTATAGGAGAGTAACCTCTTCGATTTTGAAATAAAATTACTTGCTCACCTAATGCTAATGCATTGGTAATTTCCTCGATTAAAACATCGCTAAAATGTCCAGTCATTTTCTTGCGAAAATATTTATCTTTTAAATCTACCAATTCAATATTTGGCATCATCACATTTCCAAATCGTTCCGAAATCTCAACTAATCCAAATTTTCCAGACTTGGCATTAAAATACGTCTCTAAACTTGGTGTTGCTGAACCTAATAAAACCTTTGATTTATGCGAATGAGCCAAAACTATAGCCGCATCTCGTGCATGATATCTTGGTGCTGGATCTACTTGTTTGAAAGTTTGTTCGTGTTCCTCATCTACAATTATGAATCCCAGATTACAAAACGGCAAAAATAGAGCCGACCTCGCTCCTATCACCACTTGGGCTTTTTCGGAATTTTGTAAAACCTGATTCCAAACTTCGACACGCTCGTTATTGTTATATTTCGAATGAAAAACGGCCACTTTATTGCCAAAATAAGTTCTCAGCCTTCCCACTAGTTGAGTCGTCAAAGCAATTTCGGGAAGTAAATACAGTATTTGTTGTCCAGAATCAAGATATTCTTCGATGAGTTTGATGTAAATCTCCGTTTTACCGCTGGAAGTTACCCCGTGTAAAAGACAAACATCTTTTTGGATAAAATTTTCTTTAATCCCATAAAATGCAGTTTGCTGCGCAGTACTTAATTGAAGTAGTTCATCCGTTATTTTACCTTTAAAATTTACTCGGTCTTCTTGAATAAAATAATCCTCAAATATTTCCTTCTCTATCAATGCCTTTACAATCGCAGCAGAAGATTTAGTAGCTTCGACCAGTTTTTTTACCGTTAATGGCTTCTTTTCCATAGCACTCAATTGAAAATAGCCCAGCACAATTTCCTTTTGTTTGTTGGCATTTTTAAGTGTTTCAAGCAATTCACTTAATCCGGCATTCGAATCGTATTTAGAATGCAACCTCACGTACCGAACTAATTTGGGCTTATAGCTTTCCAGCATTTCTTCCTGAAGCACCAGTATGTTTTTATCTATCAATTTTTGAATAACAGGAAAGATATTTTTCTTGTTTAAAATTGGTATAATATCTTGAACTTTTAGTGAATTTTGTTGTTGCAAGGCCTGATAAACCAAGTATTCATCATCAGAAAGGAGGCTTTCATCAACAAATAAATCTTGTTTTTGAGAAATTACAGTTTCACTTTCCAACAAAAGCGCACTTGGTATTGCACCACGATACACATCACCAATGGCGCACATATAATACGAAGCAATCCATTGCCAATGTGCAATTTGGATTTCGGTTACAATCGGTTTTTCGTCAAGAATTTGGTGAATTTCTTTAGCTTCGTATAATTCAGGTTTGTTTTGATGAATTTCGATAACTAAAGCAGTGTAGATTTTGCTTTTGCCAAAAGGTACCGCAACACGCATTCCTTCTTTTATATAATGGAATTCGGCTTCAGAAACACTATAAGTAAAGGTTTTGGCAAGGGAAAGTGGTAAAATTACTTCTACGAAATACATATTTTACGTTGTGAATTATGAATTTTAAATCAGAAGCCAGGAATCATGCGCCTGAATATGGCTAATAATTCCTAACTTAAAATTTTTTACTACTTTGCTCTGTACCAGTATTGCGTTCTTCCAAATAATGAAATTCCAACGAATCCACGCACTTTAAGTTTATCTTTTGATTCTAAAGTGATGAAACATTTATAGGTTTTTCCGTTTTTAGGATCTAAGATTTTTCCATTTGTGTATTCGTCTCCTTCTTTTGTCAAACCTTTTATGATAACCATCCCAAGAATGGGTTTATTTTTATCACTTCCCGTACAATTGGCACACACGTTGTTTTTGTGTTCCAAGTCTAAAATTTCAGCCACTTTTCCGTAGATTTTTCCAGATTTTTCATAGATTTCTACTATCGATTTTGCTTTACCTGTTTCATCGTCAATGGTTTTCCATTTTCCTATAACGGTTTGATTTTGAGCATAAAAAATAGTTGTAAAAAATAATACTGCGATAATTAAGATTTTGTTTTTCATAATGTGTTTTTTTTTAGCCCTGATGGAAGCGGAAATCCTTTCTAGTCCTGAACTTGTTTCAGGATCCTGAAACAAGTTCAGGACTAGAAAGATTGAAGCGGACAGCAGGAAATAGCTCCTAAAAACTATTCTTCTTTTTTAATTTTTAATTTGTTTACTGTAGCATTTAATTCGAAACCCAGAAGTAATATCATACAGTTTATCCAAATGTAAAACATTAGGATTAATAATGTACCTATTGACCCATACAATTCATTATATTTTGAAAATCGTATTACCCAAATTCCAAAAATATAGGAATCAAGAAGAATCAAAATCGTTGTAAAAACCGAACCAATTGAGATAAAGGCTCTGTTTTTGTCATGTTTTGTACCAAATTTAAACAGTATTGAGGTGGTGGCCAGTATCATGAGAATTACGAATGCATATCTCCCCAAAATAATCAATTGATTGACATCGCTAAAGACCGTTTTTTGAATAAATACCTCGAAAACAAGAATCGTTGAAATGGTTACTATCAACAACAATGACAACAATAATGACATCCCTAAAGCCACTATGTATTGATGTATAAATCCTCTTTTGATAAGGACATGACGGGAGGATTCAAAGCCTCCAAGAATTCCATTCAATCCATTTGCCATCAAGAAAATAGACAATATAAAACCAGACGATAATAATCCGGAATGACTGTTGTGAAGAATATCATTAATGATTTTATAAATGGCATCATAGGTATTTGGCGGAACTCCCTGTCTAACAAATTGAAGAAAATCATTTTGAAAACCTTCGATGGGAATGTATGGAATAAGATTTAATATGAACAGTGCAAAGGGAAATAATGCCATAAAAAAACTAAATGCAATGGCACTCGCGTGATAGGTCAAGGCACTTTCCACAATTCCCAATCCGTACAATTCTAATAAATCATATAATGACAATCCTTGCAGCCAGGGGAGTTTTATCTTTTTTAACCCTTGGGCAAGATTCCGTATTACGGGAATTCTTTCTATTCTTTCCTCTATTTCCTTACTCATATTGCTTTCAAGCTCAAGTCCATATTATAAACAGAATGCGTTAAGGCTCCGGACGAAATATAATCTACACCGCATTCCGCATAATGACGGATCGTTTCTTCATTGATATTTCCCGAGGATTCCGTTAAGCATCGATCTCCAATTAAGGCCACCGCTTTTTTAGTATCTTCATAATTAAAATTATCTATCAAGATTCTATAAACACCTTCACTTTCCAAAATCTCTTTGATTTCAGTCAGATTTCTGGCTTCGACAATGATTTTTAAATCTAAATTATTTTCTTTGAGATACGCTTTGGTTTTGGCTATTGCCAAAGTGATTCCGCCTGCAAAATCATTGTGATTATCTTTCAACATTACCATGTCATACAAAGCAAAACGGTGGTTTTCGCCTCCGCCAATTTTCACTGCCCATTTCTCACAAGCCCGGAAACCAGGTGTCGTTTTACGAGTATCGAGAATTTTAGTTTGTGTTCCTTCTAATAAATGAACATATTCTTTGGTTTTAGTAGCGATTGCCGACATTCTTTGCATCGAATTCAAAACTACCCGTTCCGATTTCAAAATGGATTGTGAACTTCCCGAAACATGAAAAACGATATCACCTTTTTTTACAGTCGTTCCGTCCTCTATAAAAGTTTCGACTTGCAAATTCGCATCCACAAATTGAAAAACCATTTTGGCAAAAGCCACACCTGCAATTATACCATCCTCTTTTACAAGCAACTTCGCTTTTCCCATTGCTGTTGTCGGAATACAAGCCAAAGAGCTATAATCTCCAGGACCAACATCTTCCCGAATGGCGTTTTTTATTAGTATTTGTAACTCGTTTTCGAACAGTGCTTCGCTAATCATTTTATAAGAAATTTATTGGAATGCTAAAGTAAGATATATTTTGTGGATTTGAAAATATGTGCGCTTGGTTCTTAAGAAAAGAAACAAATAAATCTATTTCTAACAAAGCATTGTCCTATGTGAAAGATGAAGCTGAAACGGAAAGTTGCATTAGCAATTTTGACTATCAACATCCCACATCAATAGATTAAAACGAATTAATCAGATCTATTATTTTGGAATAAATTATTAAAATCTTATATTTGAGTTGGTAACATCAAAAAAACTGACTATGAAATCTTTCTTAACCCTCCTTTTTGTATCCACACTACTATTAATTTCTTGCAAAAAAGAAATCGAGCCGCAAAATAGCACTACTCCAACAAACATGGTTCCATTTACGGAGGTTGGCAAGCAGATGCGAAATGAAGCTACAATGACGTCTGAGGCCAAGCAAAACTCAAATATTGTCAATCAAAATCAAGCACTAGCAGCGCCACTTCCTGTTGCCAAAGGAATGAACCCTGCTCATGGTCAACCTTTACATCGTTGTGATATAGCTGTTGGAGCACCGTTAAATTCTCCTATTGCCGTTCCTAAAAACACACCATCAACGCAGCAAATAACACCCCAACAAAATCAATCGGTCGCAACTGACCCGGCAAATACTGCTACAAGTCCAATAGTTACAACACCCACTCCTGAGGGAATGAACCCGCCACACGGTCAAACAAATCATAGATGTGATATTGCAGTTGGTGCTCCGTTGCCAAAATCTTAAAGCGCTAGAGAAATTTTAAAAATTTTGAATTCACAACAATTGATTTCAGACAAAATAAAACTGGATCTTTCGATTTAAGCATAATTTTAAAAAATAGCCACAATGGAACCTCTTCTGATTTTCGAATTTAATTTAAACAGTGACATCAGTAATTGGAAAATTGTGAATGACGTAGTAATGGGTGGTAAATCAGAAAGCAAATTCTACCTAAATCACGATGGAAATGGAACTTTTGAAGGCAAAGTATCCTTAGATAATAATGGCGGATTTTGTTCTGTGAAATATAATTTTGAAGCAATTACCCTAAACAAAAACAAACGTATTTGCATCCGTCATAAAGGAGATGGCAAAAAGTACCAATTTAGAGTAAAGACCAATCGTAATGATACCCATTCTTATGTATATTCGTTCCAAACCTCCACTGACTGGCAAACCACTGATATTCCTATTTCCGAATTGCATCCCACTTTTAGAGGTCGTAAATTAGATATGCCGAATTATGATGGCTCAAATTTAGAAGAAATTGCCTTCTTGATTGGGAATAAAAAAGAAGAAAATTTTCAATTACTTATTGATAGAATTGAGGCCTTATAATTTAAAAACTTCAAGAGACCCAATTGATCCTCTGTAAAAGTTAAATCAGCCTTCAGAATCCATTAAAAAAAATTAAGAAATCTATTATTTAAATGTTCATTCCAAAGATACTATTCATAAAACCTCATAATATTCTATCTTTGCGGCTCAGAAATTCCACAAAATGAACATTAAATTAATTGCTATTGGTAAAACCGATAACAAAGCTTTACAATCCTTAATAGACGATTATACCAAGCGTTTGTCATTCTATATCAAGTTTGATTTGGATATTATTCCTGATATCAAGAACGTAAAAAACTTATCTGAAAGTCAACAGAAAGAGAAAGAAGGCGAATTGATTTTGGCAAAAATAACGCCAACAGACCAACTCGTTTTATTGGACGAAAATGGAAAAAACTTTTCGAGCGTTGGCTTTTCAGGAGAACTACAGAAGAAAATGAACTCCGGTGTAAAGACTTTAGTTTTTGTAATTGGCGGTCCTTATGGATTTTCGGAAACTGTTTATGCCAAAGCTCAAGGAAAAATATCGTTGTCTTTAATGACTTTTTCGCATCAAATGGTGCGGTTATTCTTTATAGAACAGTTGTATCGTGGATTTACGATTTTGAGAAACGAACCCTATCATCATCAATAAGAAGTATTCAGTCCACGTTTTAAGTTAATTTAATTAAAAAATAAATTACAGTTCTTTCAACATTT
Source organism: Flavobacterium xinjiangense (assembly GCF_900142885.1). Taxonomy (GTDB): domain Bacteria; phylum Bacteroidota; class Bacteroidia; order Flavobacteriales; family Flavobacteriaceae; genus Flavobacterium; species Flavobacterium xinjiangense. Next base: position 237,079 of record NZ_FRCL01000003.1, read on the forward strand.
AAAAAGTGGAAGGTTTGAAAACCAAAACAAATGCAATATTTTCCATTGTTGTAATTAAAAATTGAGATTTAAACAAACTCACAATTTACAATAAAAATGTATTGAATTTTAGAAATAAAACACTAAATTTATATGATTAAAAATCAGCACTATACGTTAAGAAAAATATGTAAATTATAAACTTTCTAGCAGAGGTGATAATTATTATTTTTTTAATCTTTAAAAAACTTTATCATGAAACACTTATTTAGATTTTCAGCTATTTTAATTATTTTTTTTGGCATTACCTCGTGCAGTAATGATTACAACAATCCAAATCCAAACCCAACTCCAAGCATTACAACTTTTAATGCGACATTAGATGGAGCTAGTGAGGCACCTGCTAATAGTTCAACAGCGACTGGGTCGGCTACACTTTCATTTAATAATACTACAAAAATATTTTCAATTTCTGTAACCCACTCTATTGCTTCCCCAACTGGCGGACATATACATATGGGTGCCATAGGAGTAAGCGGAGGTGTTATATTTCCTTTTACAACTTTAGTTTCTCCAATTAGCTTCACAAGCCCTGCTTTAACTGCCGCACAAGAAGCAGACCTTAAAGCAAATCTTTACTATGTAAACATTCATACTGCAGCATTTCCAAACGGAGAAATAAGAGGTCAACTTATTAAAGGCACTACCTCAGGCGGTGGATATTAAACAATATTTTTAATAAATAAAGCCTTTTTTTTAAAAAATAAAGGCTTATAAAAAAAACATAATTCTTATCGAGAATTATAATTAAAGAATTAATTTTTAATAAATGAATTCCTCGTTTTCAAAATTTATTTTTGATTTTGGAAGTTTTAAACTTTCAATGAAAATTTTATCTTGAATATAACTTCCAAAACTTAAGTTTTTGTCAAAACAAAAAACGTATTGGTTCGGTTTATTATTTGATAATTTATTTAGATATCCTAGAAATTCTTCTTTTTTCATGACCACATTATTTACTAAAACTTCATTGCTTTTGGTAAATAAGACAACAATACCTGACTTCGGTTTTTCTAATTTATAGAATACTTTTGTAAAAGGAATAAAGGCTAAGTTTTTACCAATAGTATCTGCATAGGAATAATAATTTAGAGCTTTTTCATTCTTATGCGCTTTTTCTTCTCGTTTTTTATTTTGCAATTTCACGACTTCAGGAATTACTAATCGCAAAGGCAAACGTTTGTCTATGTTGAAAATCCAATTGGTTGAAATAATTTCGTTTTTCCGGTTTACTTCTGCCAAAGTATCCTTTTCCTTTGTTCTAAAAAAAATATAGATTGGCGAATGATCTTCTACATTTTTGACAATAGTTGTATTCGATTTCGGTAATAGAATATCTTCTTTGTTTCCACACGAAACAACTATAAAAAGTACAATCAGAGTAAAGTATTTCATATTTATGAATTGATTTTATTAAATAAAGTAACGCATTCCATTGCTTCTTTTACATCGTGAACACGGAGGATTTTTGCTCCTTTTGATAATGCTAAAGTATTTAATATTGTTGTTCCGTTTAAAGCTTGTTCGACACTGGTATTTAAGGTTTTATAAATCATTGATTTTCTGGAAATTCCAACTAAAAGTGGCAACTCAAGGATGTTAAACAATTCCATTTTTTTAAATACTTCGTAATTTTGGTCTAGTTTTTTGGCAAAGCCAAAACCCGGATCGATAATTAAATCATTGATTCCAAAACTTCTGGCTATAGAAATTCGTTCCGAAAAATAGAACAACATTTCTTTTATAATATCATCATAAACAGTTAAAGTTTGCATGGTTTGAGGCGTTCCTCTCATGTGCATCATAATGTAAGGAACATTATATTTTCCTATTACCACCAACATTTTATCATCTAAATGTCCTGCCGAAATATCGTTGACGATAGCAGCTCCATTTTCTATACTTGCTTTCGCCACTTCGCTTCTAAAAGTATCAATGGATAGAATTGCTTCTGGAAAATGTTTTAGAATCAAATTAATAGCTGGAACAATTCTTGAAATTTCTTCCTCTTCAGATACGAACTCAGCATTTGGTTTACTGGAATAAGCGCCAATATCAATAAAAGTAGCACCTTCGATTATCATTTTTTCGACTTGAGATAGTATTTCGTTTTCATTTTTATACTTTCCACCATCAAAAAAAGAGTTGGGTGTTACATTCAAAATCCCCATTACCTTGGGAGTTGATAAGTCTATGAGTTGTCCTTTGCAATTAATAGTCATTGTTTTAGTGTTCAGTTACGGTAAACCGTTATCAAAAAATTCTAGTTTCAAAAATCATTAATCCCTATTCCAACAATATTTCTCCTTCATTCTTAATTTAAAAAAAATATGCTATTTTTGAGGAAATTTTAGACAAATATACATCAATAATGAAGAATACTTCAAATGAATACGATAACGTAATTGCGATTTGTCGTTCACTGTTTATCAATAAAATGAAAGATTATGGATGCGCTTGGCGTATTTTGAGATTGCCTTCATTAACTGATCAAATTTATATAAAAGCACAAAGAATCAGAAGTTTACAAGAAAACGAGGTTCGTAAAATTGACGAAGATGAGACAGGCGAATTCATCGGAATTATCAATTATTCGATAATGGCTTTGATCCAATTAGAATTAGGCGTTGTTGATCAACCTGATTTAGACGTTGATAAAGCAACCGAATTGTACGATGCCAAAGTAAAATCAACCAAAAACTTAATGGAAGATAAAAATCATGATTATGGTGAAGCTTGGCGCGATATGCGTGTCAGTTCGCTCACTGATTTGATTTTGCAAAAACTACTTCGTGTCAAACAAATTGAAGATAATAAAGGAAAAACTTTAGTCTCAGAAGGAATTGATGCTAATTATCAGGATATGATTAATTATGCTGTTTTTGCTTTAATTTTGATGGGATTTGGAAATAAAAATTAAAATAAAACTATGAAAAATATAATTACTCAATTTGCACGAATTTTCGTTGGGATTCTATTTATTATTTCGGGATTAATTAAGCTGAACGACCCTATTGGTTTTTCGTACAAACTGGCGGAGTATTTCAGCGAACCGGTTTTCAATATGCCATTTTTTGTGCCATTTGCATTAGCAATAGCTTTATTTTTAGTCACTGTTGAAGTGGTTTTGGGCGTAATGTTACTCATTGGCTACAAATCAAAATTTACGATTAACAGTCTGTTATTATTAATTGTGCTTTTCACATTCTTAACTTTTTATTCCGCTTATTTTGACGTAGTAAAAGATTGCGGTTGTTTTGGCGACGCTTTGCATTTAACGCCTTGGCAATCCTTTACCAAAGATGTGGTTTTGTTGTTTTTTATTCTAATTCTATTTTTTAATAAAAAATTGGTAAAACCGTTATTTGGAAATACTGTTCAAAATATTTTGGCCTTGGCAAGTATTGTTTTGTGTGCCTTTATGGGATATTGGGTTATAAACCATTTGCCACTGAAAGATTTTCGTCCTTATAAAGTGGGGACTAATATCCAAAAAGGAATGAGAATTCCGGATGGCGCTCCAAAAAGTGTAGTCGAAATGGTTTTTATCTACAAAGTAAACGGTGTTGACAAAGAATTCACAGAAAAGGATTTAATGAATATTCCGGCTGGAGCCACTTTTGTAGATAGAAAAGATAAGGTAATTACAGAAGGCTATGTCCCTCCTATTCATGATTTTGCAATGGAAAAAGACGGATCTGACTATAAAGATGAATTTTTGCAGGAACCAAAATTGGTTATGATTGTATCATATGACTTAATTCATGCCGACAAAAACGGTTTAATGAAACTCGAAAAATTAAACTTGCAAGCTAAAGCAAAAGGATATAAAGTAATAGGCATGACGGCTTCAACTCCAGAGGATATTGAAAAAGTAAAAAAACAATTCGGTTTCACTTTTGATTTTTACTTCTGCGATGCAATTGCTTTGAAAACGATCGAAAGAGCGAATCCTAGTATTGTAATTTTGGAACATGGAACTATTCTTCAAAAAGTTCATCATAATGATATTTCAGATTTGAAATTGAAATAATTTTTATAGTCTAAGGTTTAAAGTTATAAACATTTTAAACCTTAGACTATTTCTTCTATTTACTCAAAAAATAGATTTGAAAGCGATTGATTTTTAAATTTTCATCAAAAAAGCAGTCAATAATTTATATTTTGAATTTAAATCATCTCCTTTTTTATTAACTATAACGATATTATATTTAGATTTTTGAATTCTGCTTTCAAAAATTGTAATTCTATATATCTCTTTCCATTTCTTTGTTTAACTTTACTTAAAATTATAAAAAAATGAAAAAAATATTCGCTTTAATTATAGCTTTCCTTGCAATTTCTTGCACAAATGCACAACAAAAAACAGCATTTTCAAAAGTAGCTTTATCAGAAAAATTATTATCAACTAATGATAGCCAAGTTGCTTTTAAGAATATCTTAAAAAAATATAAAGGCAAAACTTTAGTGATCGAAGTTTGGGCTTCCTGGTGTGGTGACTGTGTAAAAGCAATGCCGAAAATCAAAGATTTACAGGCTAATAATCCTGCTGTTGCTTATGTATTCATTTCAATGGATAAAACTGCAGATAAGTGGAAAGCAGGTATTGAAAAACACGAATTAAAAGGAGAGCACTTCATGGCGAATGATCAGATGAAAGGCGTTTTTGGGAAAGCAATTGATTTAGATTGGATTCCGAGATATATCATCATTGACAAAAAAGGAAAAATCGTTTTATATCGCGCAATAGAAACTGATTTTGACAAAATAAATGAAACTTTAAAAAAATTGAAATAACAAATTACAATTCCGTAATTGGATTATTTCGATGATAATAAACAGCTAAAAAACTAAAACTAAATAAAAACACGAACTAAAATGAGAAAGAAGATTGTTGCAGGAAACTGGAAAATGCATAAAAATGCAGAGCAAACTGAGGATCTATTGAATGAGCTAATCGCTAAAATATCGACAGATACAACTGCACAAGTAATTGTTGCTCCTACATTTATCAACTTGGCTTCTGCTGTTGATCATTTAGAATTTACCAATATTGATGTTGCAGCCCAAAACATGCATCAAGCAGAAAGTGGCGCTTTTACAGGTGAAATTTCAGCTGATATGTTACAAAATGTAGGTGTAAATACTGTAATTCTTGGACACTCAGAACGCAGAGCTATTTTTAATGAAACTGATGCCTTAATTGCTAGTAAAGTAAATACCGCTTTGGAACATGACATGACTGTTATTTTCTGTTTTGGCGAAGAGTTGAAAGATCGTCAATCTAAAAATCATTTTAATATTGTTGAAAATCAATTAAAAGATGGTTTATTCAGTATAGAAGCTTCAGATTGGGGAAATATTGTTTTGGCATATGAACCAGTATGGGCAATAGGAACAGGTGAAACTGCTTCTCCGGAACAAGCACAAGAAATGCACGAATTCATCAGAGAAACAGTTCGCAAAGCTTTTGGAAGTGATATCGCAGAAGACGTATCAATCCTTTACGGTGGAAGTGTAAAACCTGAAAATGCAAAAGAAATTTTCTCTAAACCAGATGTTGACGGAGGTCTTATCGGTGGAGCTGCACTAAAAGCAGACGATTTCGTTGCAATCGTAAATGCGATCTAAAATAAATTTATACCGTTAAAAAAGAGGTTTGGATTCGTTCAAACCTCTTTTTTTTTTGGTTTTCATTATTCATTGGAAATAGATAATACTACCTTTGCAAAAAAAATAAACATGTCAAACATATATATTGGATATCATTTCGCTATCGAGCCAAAAGAACTAGGTTCAGAAATATTAATTGCCGAATTGGGCGAGAAAGCATTTGAAAGTTTTACAGAAACCGAAACTGGTATTTCGGCTTTTGTTCAAAAGGATTTATGGGATGAAAATATTCTTGACGGTATCTTTATTTTGCAATCAGAGGAATTTAAAATCGAATATACTTTTGAAGAAATCGAACAAGTAAATTGGAATCAAGAATGGGAAAAGAATTTTGAAGCTATTGATGTGGAAGGAAACTGTCATATACGTGCACCTTTTCATCCAAAAACGGATTCCGAATTTGATATCGTAATCGAACCAAAAATGAGTTTTGGAACCGGTCACCACGAGACTACTCACATGATGGTTCAACATTTATTAGAAATGGATGTTACGGGAATGAAAACACTTGATATGGGTTGCGGAACAGCAATATTAGCTATTCTTGCCGAAATGAAAGGAGCACAACCTATTGATGCAATCGACATTGACAACTGGTGTTATTTGAACTCAATAGAAAATGCTGAACGCAATAAATGCAAACAGATTACAGTTTATGAAGGTGACGCAGCATTATTAAAAGACAAAAAATACGATCTGATTATAGCCAATATCAATAGAAATATTTTATTGAACGACATGCAAAGTTATGTGGATTGTTTGAATCCAAAAGGAACCTTGCTTTTAAGCGGTTTCTATGTTGAAGACATTCCATTTATTGATGCTTCCTGCACGGAGAAAGGGTTAACTTATGTTAAAAAATTCGAAAGAAACAATTGGGTTTCATTAAAATACGTAATTTTGTAATATATTTTATGAAAACGAACAGCAGAAATCATTGGGAATTGTTTTATGAAACAAAACAACCCAACGAAGTAAGCTGGACGCAAGAAAATTCTAAGATCTCCCTTGATTATATACGAGAAACTGATTTGTATAAATCGGTAAATCAAAACTTTGTGTTTTGTATGTTTAGAAAAAAATAGATAACTGTGTTTTTATTTAAACCCCAAATTATGTAAAAATGAGTACCAAAGAAAAAGTAAGAGAAAAAGTTAGCAAAAAAGAAGTAACATCGATTAATAATGAAATCGTAGTTTATAATGATGATGTAAATACTTTTGATCACGTAATAGATACTCTAATTCGTGTTTGCCAACACACCGCCGAACAAGCGGAACAATGCTCCTTAATAGTGCATTATAATGGAAAATGTACCGTAAAAACTGGTTCGTACGACAAATTAAAACCACAATGCACACAATTACTCGAAGCCGGTTTGAGTGCTGAAATAGTTTAACAACTGTTTTAAAATTATAGAAAATTCCAAGTTTAAAATTCGCTACAGTAACGAAAATTAGACTTGGAATTTTTAGTTTTAAAATCTAATCTTAAGTAAATATTCTGCTTACTAAAGATGAAAAAAACTTAAAAATAGATTTCCTTTTTTCAAAATCAATATAATTCAGAAACATAACTACTTTCTTTTTTAGTTAAGAAAATATTGACTCCTAAACAGATAGAATGGAAAAATAAAATATCTGTAATAATTCATAAAATTTCTAGTTTTATTATATATTTGAAAAAATAATAACACCAAATGGAAGAATACGGTAAAATTTTAGTTTTTGTGATGCCCATTTTTTTAATATTAATTCTATTAGAAAAACTATACGGACATTACAAGGGAGAAAATACGGCACCCAATATGGATTCAATTTCTAGCGTAAGTTCAGGAATGGTCAATTCTGTGAAAGACGTCCTGGGCCTTAGCATAACGCTTATATCGTATGATTGGATTGCTTCAAAAATTGTCGTTTTTCATTTGGAAGCCACTATTATGGCATATATCATTGGTTTTATTGCCATTGATTTTTATGGATATTGGAGTCATCGATTGTCTCATCAAATTAATTTTTTATGGAACAAACATGCTATACATCACAGTAGCGAAGAGTTTAACTTGGCTTGTGCTTTGCGTCAGCCAGTATCTAGTTTCGTAAATCTATTTACCTTTTTATTGATTCCAGCAGCTCTTTTGGGCGTTCCATCAAAGGTTATTGCAATTACGCTTCCTATTCATTTATTTCTTCAGTTTTGGTATCATACGAAACATATTAAGAAAATTGGTTTTCTTGAAAACATATTGGTTTCCCCTTCTCATCACAGGGTTCATCATGCTATAAATCCAGAATATATGGATAAAAACCACTCTCAGATATTTATAATTTGGGATAAGTTATTTGGAACTTTTCAAGAAGAATTAGAAACGGTTCCTCCTGTCTTTGGCATAACTAGGCCTGCTAAAACGTGGAATCCAATTCGGATTAACTTTCAACATCTGTGGTTATTGATTACAGATGCCTGGCGGGCGGAAAATTGGAAAGATAAATTTACCATTTGGTTTAAACCAACAGGTTGGCGTCCTGAAAATTTTGAAGAAAAATATCCTGTCCACAAAATTACGAATGTCTATGATTTTGAAAAATATGGAACTAACCACTCCACAAAATTAATGATTTGGTCCATGACTCAAGCCTTAATCACCTTAATATTTATTACGTATCTCTATAATTCTATTGCTATTATTGGTTTGCCAAATGTATTTGTATATGGCGCTTTCATCTTTATTACTGTTTATAGTTATACGGAATTGATGGACACAAGGAAGATCTCAATATTATGGGAAAGCATACGATTTATTTTTGGGATTGGGATTATTTCATTTTTTGGTGATTGGTTTGGTATGAATCAATTATTCCCTTACGCCAATTATATCATTATCGGATATCTTACGTTATCCTTAGTAGCCTCCGTCTACTTTGTCAGTGTAAATTTTGAAAAAGAAACAGTAGTTGTAGCATAATCTTAAAAACATTTCATGAGAAGTACCCTATCATTCAAAGCCTATATTACAATTAGTTTCGCTTATCTTTTATTAATTATTATGGGCAGAGAAGACATATCTTGGTTTATAAAACCATTTTTGATACCTTTTCTTTTTCTTGCCGTTTATTCTTGCGGAGATTTCCCTTCTAAAAAATTCCTTTTAACAGCTTTAGTATTTTCTTGGATTGGAGATGTTGTTTTACTATTTTCTGACAAAGGGGAAGTGTATTTTATAATTGGATTAGTTTCCTTTCTATTATCTCACATCGCTTATATTATATTGTTCAGCAAACAATTACGAATATATTCAAATAGAAATAAGGCCATATTTTGGGTAGGCATCACTGCAATTATAGTATACCTAATGGTAATGCTTGCTATTTTATTACCAAGGCTAGGTGATCTAAAAATTCCTGTTATCGTGTATGCAATCGTTTTATCTACTATGCTTTTGTTTGCTTTTAAAGGGTATTTAAAATGGAACAGTCCCGCAAATATTTACATTTTATCAGGAGCGGTTGTTTTTGTTAGCTCTGATAGCATTTTGGCTTTAAATAAGTTTTACGAACCTCTTAAATTCAGTTCTCTACTAATTATGTCCACTTATATCACCGCTCAATATTTAATCGTTGTTGGTATTTTAAAATTAAACAAAAAAAAATAGCATTCTCTTTTATGAAAATGCTATTTTGAATATCGTTTTAGGATGATTAATGAGGCAGTTTATCTTTGAATACTCCATATATAAAAGTTCCCAATAAAGCACCAAAAAAGATGATTAGGACACTCCAGAAACCAGCGCCAAGAAGAATGAATATAGGCCCGGGGCACGAACCTACGAGTGCCCAACCCAGTCCGAAAAATATTCCGCCAATCCAATAACGGGTAGAACCTTTTTCTTTGTCCTGAATTTCTATTGGTTGCCCTTTTATGTCCTTTATATTGTTTCTTTTTATAAGTTGAATACCAATCACACCTGTAGCAATTGCCACAGAAATAATTCCGTACATGTGAAACGATTGAAATTGAAACATTTCATAAATTCGATACCACGAAACGGCCTCCGATTTTGTAAGTACAATTCCAAAAACAAATCCTACGAGTAAATATTTTAATACGTTCATATTCTAAAAAATTAATGGTAATAAAAAATGAGCCATAATTAAACCCCCAATAAAAAATCCAATAACGGCTTTCAAGGATGGAAGCTGTAAATTACTCAATCCTGATATGGCATGACCTGAAGTACAGCCACCTGCATAACGGGTTCCAAATCCAATTAGAATCCCTCCTATTAGTAGAATAAGAATGCTTTTTGGAGATTGCCAAATTTGGGTTCCAAATAGTGCATCCGGCATCAGCTTTCCGTTTGGAGCATCGATTCCTAATTGTGCTAACTGGGCAATAGTTTTTGGGTTTATATCAACATTTGAAGGATCACTCATAAAATGAACCGCGATAAAACCACCCAACATTGCACCTAAAACAACCACTAAATTCCACCGTTGTGATTTCCAGTCAAAATTAAAAAAAGAAACATATTTCCCTGCTCCTGCCATAGAACACAATGATCGCAAATTAGATGACATTCCGAATGCTTTCCCGAAATAAATCAGACAGAGCATAATCATGCCTATTAAAAACCCAGAAACATACCAAGGCCAAGTTTGAAAAATAATATTCATATTGTTTATTTTTTTACAAAAATAAGGATTCTGCTTTTTAAAAATATCACAATTAAGGTACAATTCTTGTTTGAAGTAGCGAAACCGTTTGAAGTTCTGTTTATATTTGTGGTTAAATTAGTGTTTACTATTTTTAATAGGAATAAAAAACAAAATATGCCTTGCTTCAAAGAGTAAGTAAATAAAAAAATTTATGAAAAAAACTGTCGTTTTTATCGCTTTGGCAATTGTCACTGCATCTTGTGTAAGCAGTAAATCTACTTTGAAAAATGTAGATGATAACGCCCCTGTTCTCACATTATCTCAAAACAATACTTTCATAATTACGGAATACAGCAAGGATAAAAAATATGGTTATGATCAAGATTACCCCATCAATATTTTTTACCGAACTACTAAAGATGACTCCATTAATCAAGAACGGTTTTTAAATGCCTTATCAGGGCCAAAAGGCGAAGTAATCAGTTATACAAAATTAGAAAGCTGTTGTCCTTTCCCTACCAAAAGAACCGATTTGGGTGCTGGTTTTCTAGATGTTTATGAATTAAAATGGGACGGTCAAAAAAAACCTGTAAAACTCTATTTGAACATTTACGAAAAAGGAATTTTAATGGTGCCTGTTGGCCTTAGTTTAAAGAAAAATTAAATTATAAACGAGTCCAGCCCTGATAGAAGTGAAAATCCTTTTATTTTTTTCTTTAAAAAAATAAAAGATTGTAACGGATAGCAGGAAATAGCTTCAAAAAAATACTAAATCATATTTTCTAATTACCTTTGCACTTTCAAAATAACTACTATGAACATACATCATATTCCACAAATCAAACATACTGAAAGTGGTAACTTCTTTCTTCTTGCCGGACCTTGCGCCATTGAAGGTGAAGAAATGGCAATGCGTATTGCCGAAAAATTAATTGGTATCACTGATAAATTAGAAATCCCTTTTGTTTTTAAAGGTTCATTTAAGAAAGCGAATCGCTCGAGAATTGACAGTTTTTCTGGAATTGGAGATGAAAAAGCATTGAAAATTTTGGAAAAAGTATCAAAAACCTTTGGAGTTCCGACTGTAACGGATATTCACACGAATGATGATGCCGAAATGGCTGCACAATACGTTGATGTGCTTCAAATTCCAGCATTTCTTGTGCGCCAAACTGATTTAGTGGTGGCTGCTGCCAATACTGGAAGAGTGGTAAACCTGAAAAAAGGGCAGTTTATGAGTCCTGAAAGTATGAAACATGCGGTACAGAAAGTATTGGATTGTAACAATCAAAATGTAATGGTTACCGATCGTGGAACTATGTTTGGGTACCAAGATATGATTGTTGACTTTAGAGGTATCCCTACCATGCAGCAATATGCGACTACGGTTCTTGACGTAACACATTCGCTACAACAACCCAACCAAACGGCTGGAGTAACAGGCGGAAGGCCTGATATGATTGAAACTATTGCCAAAGCAGGAATCGCTGTTGGCGTTGATGGGATTTTTATAGAAACGCATTTTGATCCCGCTAATGCAAAAAGTGACGGGGCTAATATGCTGCATTTAGACTACTTTGAAAATTTAATGACCAAATTAGTGGCTATCAGAAAAACTGTAAATCAGTTTTAAAATTTAGTTATAAAAGCACATTGAACCATTTTATGTTCAACTGAATATATGGGAGGCTGTCTGTAAAATGACAGCCTTTTTTTGTTTAACTCATTTTTTATTTAAATGATAGCGATACGTTTTACTTAAATTATAAATTTGTTTATACCATTGCTTTATTATAAATAATTATTAGCTAAATTTGAAATTATGTTTTTTTTTCTAAAATTAAACATTTCATAAAATTTGTATTTATCTAAAACCCAAATAAAAACAACTTTTAAATTCAATGACTATAAAAAAAGCAAATCCTGATTCAGACGGGACCTATCACTTTGATAATTTTTTTAATATATCAGCTGATTTTATTTGTATTGCAGGATTTGATGGCTATTTCAAGCGAATAAATCCGGCTGTCTCAAAAGCTCTAGGCTATTCAGAGGAGGAATTATATGCTTCGCCTATTGCTAGTTTTGTTTATGAGCCAGACCTTCAAATTACTCTTGAAACGAGGGAACAAGTATACAAAAACAAGCCGCTTTTAAATTTTGAAAATCGATATTTAACTAAAAATGGAGCCGTTGTTTGGTTATCGTGGACCTCAATGCCTGTGGAGTCCGAAAAATTAGTTTATGCGATTGCCAAGAACATCACCCATAAAAAACGAATTGAAGAAGAGCGAAACTTACTTCTTACCAGTCTTACGCAAATTAATAAGGAACTTACTGTTTTATCGCACAAAACATCCCATGATTTAAAATCTCCCATTAACAATATGCTTTCCGTTTTTAGTCTCATTGATGTTTCTAAAATCAATGATCCGGAAACTTTGGAATTAATTAATATTCTTAAATTAACTAGTGAAAATTTAAAACAAACTTTAAACAGCTCAATTGATGAACTTATTGAAAATGAGAGCATAAATACTCATGTGGAAGAATTGAATTTAAGTACATCGCTCAATGAAGTACTTATGTCCATAAATTACTTGGTACGTGATTCAAAAGCAATTATAAATGTTGATTTTTCAGATTTCGAGAATATTCATTTCAACAAAGCGTATATGAAAAGTATTTTTTTGAATTTATTAACCAATTCAATTAAATATGCAAAACCACATCATGCACCCGTTATAACGATCCAATCTAAAAAAGTCAATGGAGTCAAACAATTAATTTTCTCAGATGAGGGACTTGGTTTTGATATGGATAAAGTGAAAGATAAGATTTTTGGTTTATATGAAAAATTCCACTCAAACATTGACAGTAACGGTATAGGACTGTATTTAGTTTACAATCACATCACCAGTTTAGGTGGTCGAATTGCAGTTGAAAGTAAAATAAATGAAGGTGCTAAATTCACAATATCTTTTAAATACTGAGAATTTAGCATTCATAATGGAAGTTATAACTTCTTATTGTTAAATTTTAGACTTAACAACCTCGATCCCATTTTGATCTATTAAGTACATTAGCGAAGCCATTGTTGCCGCTCCTAATTCCAGTTCTCTTTTATTGACAGCATCAAATGTATCATTCAAGGCATGGTGATAATCAAAGTAACGTTGTGAATCTGGTTTTAAACCTGCTTTAACAAGCGTTTTAGAAGTCAATGGTCCAATATCTGAACCAGCATGTCCTTTTACAAAACTATGGATTAAATACGGCTCAAAAAGATCTTTCCATCCTAGAATTTTATTAAAATTAGCATCATCACTTTCTAAAGAAAATCCTCTTGGACTAAATCCTCCTGAATCACTTTCTAATGCAAAAATGTGGTTTTCTTTGTTGGCTTGAGCCAATTCTTCGTATTTTTTTCCGCCTCTTCCTCCGTTTTCTTCATTCATAAAAAGTACAACACGGATTGTGTTTTTCGGTTTATATCCCAAGTTTTTAAAAATATTTACGACTTCCATACTTTGAACCACTCCTGCTCCATCATCATGAGAACCATCGGCTAAATCCCAAGAATCAAGATGCCCACCAACAACCATAATGTTTTCTGGATGTTCACTTCCTTTTATTTCTCCTATGACATTATACGATAAAACATCATCCATTTGTTTACAGGATTGTTTAAAATAGAATTTTAATTTTGGATTACTTTTCAATTTTTTGCTCAATAATTCCGCGCCGTTTGTACTAATAGCGCAAGTTGGAATGTATTGTGACTTTGGAATATCACCGTAACTCTGTGCTCCTGTATGAGGAAAATCATCCAATCGAAGATTCATAGATCGTACAATCGTACCCAAGGCACCAAATTTTGAAGCTTCTTTGGCTCCAGCAAATCTTTGATCTACACAACCACCATAAGCATTGAAAGCTTCTATCTGCTCATCCTCCATCGGTCGGTTAAAAAAAACTATTTTCCCTTTAATTTTAGCTCCTAAAGCTTCTAATTCTGCTATGCTGTGCACTTCAATTACTTCAGCTGTAAGTCCGTTTTTTGAGGTAGCAACAGAACCTCCCAATGCACAAATAGGCACATTTATCTTAGTATTATTGTCTTGAATAAAAGCAGTTTCTTTTTCGCCTCTAACCCATTTTGGCACCATTACTTGCTGAAGGTAAACCCGGTCAAGCCCTAATGTTTCCAATTGTGCTTTGGTATACTGAACCGCTTTCTCAGCGCTGGCCGAACCTGATAAACGAGAACCTATTTTATTGGATAAGTAATCCAACCAAGAATAACATTTTGAGTTGGTTAATGATGATTTGTAAATTTCTTTTAATGTTTGTTCCTCTTTAGTTTGTGCAAAAAGAGTAATTCCATTCAAAAATAATACTGCCAGAAATGTTGCTTTTCTCATACGGTGATAGATTGTGATTCAAAAATTTTGCTAACTTTTAATTATTTATTTGCATCGCAAGTTCGACATTCCTGCATAATTATATATTAAAAAATCAAAAAAAAATCCTACAAGATTTTAGATACTTGCAGGATTTGATAATTTAGTTAATTGGCTCAAAACTAATTGCTGTCCCTCCGCCTGGTGCCAAATTCAAATTAATTTTCGATTTACTTCTTACGAGCATCGTTTTAATTTTGTAAGCGATAGGGTTATTCTTCCAATCAGCATCTTTTGCATCTTCATAAATAATCGCTTTATACTTTTTGCCTTTGGTAAGGAAATCTAACTTTATTTCCGATTTTCTAGCATTTTCATCTGTGATTGCACCTAGAAACCAAGATTCTTTACCTTTTGCTTTTCTTGCAATCGTTAAATAATCCCCTGGTTCCGCCTGTAAATATTTACTTTCATCCCAATCTACTGCAACGTCTTTCATAAACTGAAAAGCATCTGGATATTTTTCATAATTTTCAAGTAAATCAGCCGCCATTTGAATTGGAGAGTACATAGTCACGTACAAAGCCAGTTGTTTTGCTAATGTTGTATGAACTTGCTCTGTTTTATTTTTGTCATAATAACTCATTTTTATTTCAAAAATTCCAGGTGTATAATCCATTGGTCCTCCTAAAAGTCTCGTAAATGGTAATATCGTTTCATGCATTGGCGGATTCCCTATACTCCACGCATTAAATTCAGTACCACGGGCAGCTTCAGCAGCAACATAATTTGGATATGTTCTTCCGTAACCTGTTGGTCTTGAAGATTCATGCGAATTAATCATCAACTTATAATCAGCTGCGCGTCTGGCAACAAAATTGAAATGATTGACCATAGTTTGTCCGTCATGAAATTCACCACGCGGAATAATTTTACCCACATATCCTGTTTTAACTGCTGGATAATTATATTTAACCATATTCTCGAAAGCGCGGTCCAAATGGCGCTCATAATTAGCAACAGAACCTGATGTTTCATGATGCATGATCATTTTTACGTTTTTTGATTTGGCGTAAGCCGAAAGAGCCGCAATATCAAAATCTGGATAAGGTGTAGTGAAATCAAAAACTTCTTCCTTCCAGTTTCCGTTCCAATCTTCCCAACCTACATTCCAACCTTCTACCAATACGCCGTCAAAACCATTTTTGGCTGCAAAATCGATATATCTTTTGGTGTTTTCCGTCGTTGCTCCATGCTTTCCTGAAGCTTTTGGTGCGTCTGCAAAATTAGTTGCATTTTGTGACCCTGCATAATCCCAAGTTGATTTTCCTACGTGCATTTCCCACCAAATCCCCACATATTTCATTGGTTTTATCCAAGAAGTGTCTTCAATTTTAGAAGGTTCATTTAAATTTAAAATCATTTTAGACCCTACAACATCTCGGGCATCATTACTTATCATAATAGTTCGCCACGGTGATACGCAAGGCGTTTGCAAATAAGCTTTGTCTCCAATGGCGTTAGGCACCAATTGAGCTGTTAATTTGTAATTGTTGACATCTACGTTCAAATGCATTACCGGATAATTAACCACTGCAGCCTCAAAAATATTAACATACAAACCCGTCGGAGATTTCATCATCAAAGGCGTTTGTACCATATATTTTCCTGGAATGGATTTCACTCCAATACCGTTATTCATGTTTATTTTAGAGTTGTCAATTTCTGAAAGCTTTGTTTCATTATATTCGTATTCATTGCTGTCAAAATCTCCTGGAATCCAGAACACTTTGTTATTTTCTGTCAAATTAAATTGGGTAACCTCATCAGAAATAATGAAATAATTCAAATCAGCTTGTTTTGGAAAATCATATCTAAAAGCTACTCCTTCATCAAAAGCTCTGAAAATGATATTTATTTTTACATGTGTTCCCTTTTGAACAAGAGAAACAGTGAGCTCATTGTAATGATTAACAATATTGGCTTGTTCTCCTAAAACTGGTTTCCAAGATTCATTGAAAGTCGCCGTTTTTGAACCAACAAATTCAAAATTAGCATCTAAAGCCGGTTTATCCTTTAATTTTATTCCCAAAGCACTTTCCAAAACGACCGCTTTGCTTTTGTAATTTACCGAATAAGTTGGTTGGCCATCTCCTGCTAATTTAAAATTAACGGCAATTTTACCGGAAGGGGATTCAATACTTTGCGAATGCCCGAAGGTTATGGCAAAAAAAAGAAAAAGAGAAAGTACATGTTTCATTTTTTATAGTTTTTTAGAATTGATAAAAGTAAATAAAATAGTCGCTTTTTTATAATGTGACATATAACAAATTCGATTCATTTGTTAAAAAAGCCCTTCGATATTTAACATCGAAGGGCGAATCTCAAAATAAACAAACCAATTTATTTAATCAACTCAAAACTAACTTTATTATCTGTGCTGGAGTTTGTTCCTACGAAAACCTGAAATGCACCTGGTTCAGCAATAAATTGTAAATCAGAATTATAAAACTTCAACTCTTCGACAGAAATTTCAAAGGTTACTGTTTGTTTTTCTCCTTTTTTAATAGCGATTTTTTGGAATCCTTTCAACTCTTTTATAGGTCTAGTTACCGAACCTACCATATCTCTAATATACAACTGAACAACTTCCTTACCATCAAAATTCCCGGTATTGGTAACATCAACAGTAACATTTACTTTATCATTGAAGTTCATTTTATCTGATGAAATTTTCAGGTTTGAGTATTCAAAAGTGGTGTAACTCAATCCAAAACCAAAAGGAAATAAAGGTTCATTTCTTTCGTCAATATAATTAGATCTGAATTTTTCGAATTTCCCTTCTTTGTTACCTAACGGTCTTCCTGTATTTTTTTGATTGTAATAAATAGGCACCTGCCCTACACTTCTAGGAAAAGTAGCAGTTAATTTTCCAGAAGGATTTTCATTTCCAAACAAAACATCAGCAATAGCGCTTCCTGCTTCACTTCCTGCAAACCAAGTGTTCAATATAGCTGGTACAGTTTCATTTTCCTGAACTAAAACTAATGGGCGTCCTGTAAATAAAACTAAAACCACTGGTTTTCCTGTTTTCAATAATGCTTGTAATAAATCTTTTTGAGCTTGTGGAATTTCTAGATTGGTTCGGCTGCTGCTTTCTCCGCTCATTTCAGCAGATTCTCCAAGAGCTGCAAAAATTATATCCGATTGATTGGCAATTTTTAATGCTTCTGCCAATAATTCTTCTTTTGTTCTGTTATCGCGGTGCAAGGTTTTACCAAACATTGTTGCTTTTTCTTCAAATGCCGGATCATAATCCAGGTTACTTCCTTTGGCGTAAAGCACTTTAGTAGCATTTCCTGCCACTTCTTTGATTCCAGCCAATAATGAAACAGAGTTTTCCATTTTAGTGGCCACACTCCATGTCCCTGCCATGTTTTCTTTGGCATCAGCCAAAGGGCCAATCAAAGCAATTGTTCCTGACTTTTTTAAAGGAAGCAATTGGTTGTTGTTTTTTAGTAAAACCAAAGATTGAGCAGCCGTTTTTCTGGCTTCAGCTCTATGTGATGTTGTAAAAATTTCTGTTTTAGCCCTTTTTTCATCACAATATTTATATGGATCTTGGAATAAACCTAAATCATATTTGGCATCCAAAATAAGGCGAACTGCATTATCTATTTGCTCCATGCTTACTTTTCCTTCATCCAAAGATTTTTTTAAAGTTGTAAGGAAACCTTCACCTACCATATCCATTTCAATTCCAGCATTTAATGCCAAAGCAGATACGGTTTGTAAATCGCCCATCCCGTGTTCAACCATTTCGTTAATACCTGTAAAATCGGTAACAACAAAACCTTTAAAACCCCATTGCTTTCTTAAAACATCGGTCATTAACCATTTATTTCCGGTTGCAGGAATTCCTTCTACTTCGTTGAAAGACGCCATAGCTGATCCTACACCTGCATCAACAGCGGCTTTGTAAGGAGGAAAATAATCATTATACATTTTTATTCTGCTCATATCAACCGTGTTGTAATCACGTCCCGCATCAGGCGCGCCATACAAAGCAAAATGTTTCACACACGATAAAATCGTATTGTTTTTTGATAAATCATCACCTTGATATCCATGAACCATTGCTTTAGCAATTTGACTTCCCAAATACGGATCTTCACCAGAACCTTCAGAAACTCTACCCCAACGTGGATCACGAGAAATATCAACCATTGGTGAAAAAGTCCAGTTTATCCCATCAGCACTAGCTTCCTGAGCTGCAATTTGAGCACTTCTTTCAATCAATTTCATATCCCAAGTACATGATAATCCAAGCGGAATAGGAAAAGTTGTTTCATAACCATGAATTACATCCATACCGAAAAGCAAAGGAATTTTCAATCGGCTTTTTTCAACTGCAATCTTTTGTACTTCTTTAATTTTCTGAACGGACTTGATATTGAATAAACCTCCAACTTTGCCTTCTTCAATATTTTTTGCGACATTAGAGCTACTGGCTGATCCAGTTGTGATGTCTCCCGAAGTAGGCAAATTTAATTGTCCTATTTTCTCTTCCAGAGTCATTTTAGACATTAATTCAGCTACAAATTCGGTTTTAGGTTTAATTTTAACCGTTTTCTTGGCAGTCTTTTTTTGGCTGTAGCCAAAAAGTGAAAATCCCAAGAGTAGTATAATTAGTTTAATTTTCATTTTTTATCTGTTTTTATTTGTTTAAACATCCAATCATAAATTTCTTGGTTGTCATATACTTTAGACCAACTATCATGTCCCGCATCATCGAAAATGGTTAGTTGAACATTGGCATTACAGGTTTTTAATTTTTTATAAATTGTAATAGCATAATCCACGTTGACTACGTCATCCAGCAAACCATGAAAAATTCGGGTAGGAATGTTCTTGATTTTACAGTCTTCTATCATTGGAACTCTATCTACAAATCCCGCAATTGGAACCAAAGCGGCAAAAGTTTCAGGGTGTGCAAAAGCAAGATTCCAAGCGCCCCATCCTCCCATACTCAAACCCGTTAAGTAAATTCTATTGGCATCAATATTGTTTTCTTTTTGGATTTTTAATATCAATCGATACAATACTTCTTCATTCCAGTATTCATTCTCCGGACATTGTGGCGCTAGAATATAAGCATCCACTTCGTGGCTTTTTAAATATTTGAAAGGACCATGAACTTTTACTTTTTCGATTTCGGTTCCTTTTTCGCCCGAACCATGAAGAAAAATAATCAATGGTTTTTTCTCTTTGGTATTCGCCGGAATGTGCAATGCATAACCTAATTCGTATTTTTCAACGATTTTGGTTTCCATTTTCCCATTTACATCGGATTGCGAAAAAGAATTCAATGAACATAAAAAGGCAATTACTATAATTTTATAATTCATAATTCTCTAAAAATTATATTTCCCTGAATGAAAACCAAGTTTCACTAAACCTTGTTTTACCTCAGGAGCATTCATAAATAATTTCCATAATAAACCAGTACGATAATTTTCAATCATCGGTGCAATTGTACCTTGATCGATTGCTAAATATCGTGGTGTAACCCAATTATAATGAGGCGAAAAAGCATCATAAGGTCCCGCAATTCCAACTAAAGAGCTCTTTTTTTCATCATATAAATAATGCAAAAATTTCATTGATTCTGTTGGCGTATAGGGAAAAGAAGATAAAGCTGCTGTTGGTGAAATTACTCCTGTATCGTTTAAAGGCTGATGCGCTGTATAACCGGTTGTACCATCTGTATTTCTAGTATAACTTGCTGTCAGTCCCCAACATTTATCAGAATATCCATTCCATTGTTTTGGATTGGCTATGCAATATTGGTTAATAATTTTAGAATGATTTTGCGTCAATGCCCAATAATCTGCATACTGATCCGTCAAAGTAGTAGGGTCCAACCCCAAATAGGAGTATTGAGCCCAGAACAAAGGTCCAACATTTCCTGTAGCTCCGTTATAATTGAAAATCACTGGAATTCCGTACTGTGAACCACCATTTACTATTGCGCCATTTCTTGCCCAAGCTTGATGATATGCTGCTGCCGGAATAGGATGTGTTGGAGAAGCAGCCCCCATTACATAAGTAATCAAACATTCGTTATATCCTTCCAGTTTAAAATTCATTTCCCAACCGTAAGTAGGTGACCAATGCCAGTATAAAGCATTTTCGCCTTTTGTATACCAATCCCACTCAACGCCTTTCCATAAATTATCTGCTTTAGTGGCTAAGGCTTGTTCTGCAGTAGTTCCATTTTTGAAATATTCTCTAACCACTAATAAACCCTGACACAAAAAAGAAGTTTCCACTAAATCTCCCCCATTATCTTTAGTTCCAAAAGGAATTACTTTTCCTGTAGTTCCATTTATCCAATGTGGCCATGCACCGTGAAAACGATCCGCATTTTCGAGAAAAGTCAAAGCAGTAGCAAGTCTGGACACCGCTTCACTTCTATTAACAAATCCTCGCTCTACACCTACAACTATTGACATTAATCCAAAACCCGAACCTCCAGTGGTAACTATATTAGCTTCAAAACTTGGATCATCCGTGAGATAGCGCTCTCTTGCTAATTTTGAATTAGTTTCAGCATAATCCCAAAAATATTTAATGGCATCTTTTTGAACCTGATCCATTGCTTCCGTATCTGTTAAAACAGGTACAGGAGTTGTGGGAGTTGTTGGTAATGGCGTACCACCACCATTATTTCCTCCAGGGGATGAAGACGAACAAGAATTTAAAACAATTAAAAAAAACATTAAGTATAAACCGTTTCTCATCTTTATAAAATAATAGGATTAATAACTAGAAAATACACACCCAATTTTATACAAACTGGGTGTGTAAATAAATCTTTATCTGTTATCTTTTTCTAATTTATATAAAGCAACAACCTCATTATCCGAAAGTGCTGCGTTATAAATTCTAAACTCGTCCATTAGACCGGTGTAATTCAACATCCAACCATCAGCAGCACCCCAAGGAGCACCTAAATGTTGTTGAAATCCTCCAATAATGAATTTAGAAACACTAGAATTAGCCAAATCGCCATAACCAACACCACCAGAAGCGGGGTCATTAGTATATCTTTTGGCTATTGAAGCAGGCAAATCGAGTTTCTTACCATCAATATACATACTGTAGGTAGAACTTGCTCCACTATAGGTCCATACCACATGTTTCCATGTTCCAAACATATTAGTCAAAACGTTAGCACCACTGTGTTCTATAAACTGACCTGACCAAGCAATACTAGGTGTCACATCTTTTTGAAGATGATTTTTCATAAGCATCGTTTCTGCAGGACCAGTACCTTCAATCAAGGAGAAAATATTTCCCCAAAAATCTGTAGTTTTTGGTAACATAAATAAAGATTGCGCTCCTCCAGTATGAGGATTCGTATTGATCCACATAGAAACCGTAATACTTTTTATATCTACCAAAGAACTTGCTACAGCATTATAAGCTATAAATGAACTTGAAGATCCTTTATAAGCCTGACCTTTGATTCCTGTCCCATAAGTCACATTTGTTCCAACACCACCTGTTATTGCGTTTTTTGAATCTGAAACAGTATTCTCAAAACTGAATTTAGCAATCAAACTACTGGCAGCAACATCATCTGAGTTTTCATAACCCCCAATTGACTCATAAGGAATCGGGCTGTTTACTTTATCTATACTATCCTCACTACAGCTCACAAAAAATTGATAAGCCAGAACAGAAGCAAATAAGAAAATATATTTATTTTTTTTCATTTTTACTGTTTTTAAAATTAATAACCAGGATTTTGCGCTGATAATCCGTTTGATTGCGTAATAAATGCTTGTGGTAATGGAAATAATTCATGTTTCCCTGCAACAAATGTTTTACCATCAACAGCAAACGCAGCAACAGCTTGTCCTGTACGTACTAAATCAAAGAATCTATCGTGCTCGAATGCCATTTCAACTCTTCTTTCTTTCCAAATTGCTTTTTTAACATCTAATTGAGATACAGCAGTTGTATTCCCTAATCCAGCTCTTACTCTGATTTGGTTCAACAAAACAATAGCCGCAGGAGTTTGATTCAATTCGTTTAATGCTTCCGCTTTCATTAGAATTACGTCGGCATATCTCAAATATTTGATATTCACATCAGTCTCCCAACCATCTGTGAAAGCAGAAGAATACGCTTTGTAGTTGTATCTTTCATTTTCAACAGTAACTGGAACAACTCTACCATCATATAAAGTTGTACCTCTAAAAATGATTGTTGCATTTTTTCTAACATCACCAGCTTCATAAGCATTTACCAAACTTTGTGATGGAGTATTGAAACCCCAACCCCATCCACCATTACCACGAGCACCTTGTGTATTGGAATATCCTGAAATTCCTTTGGCTGGTGTTGAACCAGTTCCTTGAATTTCAAAAATTGATTCGGCATCATTTTCTCCAGCTAATCTAAACATGGAAGCATAATTGGGAACGATAGAATATCCTGTAACCAAATTACAGTTGTCCACTACTTTCTGCCAGTTTTTTTGGTACAAATTTACTTTTGCTAACAATGCATAAGCAGCTCCTTTTGAAGCTCTTCCTTTTTCAGAAGCAGCATATTCCGATTTGTTTGGCAATGCGGCAATAGCATCGGTCAAATCACTTTCGATAAAAGCATAAACTTCAGCACTTGTTTTGCGTGTTAGTTGCATGATTCTATCTTCATCAGAAGATGGATTTGGCAAACGATCTACAATAGGAACACCACCATAGGTTTTCACCAAAGTAAAATACATAAAAGCTCTTAAAAATTTAGCTTCTCCCAATAATCTTGCTCGTAAAGCAGGATTGGCTTGGTCTAATTGCGGGACAATACTTAATGCTTGGTTGCATCTGTTAATGCCTTCATAGTTAGCCGCAAAAATTTCACTCGTTGATGGCGTTGATGCGTTATAGGTTAAAGCGTCCATTAAATCTTTATCTGACCCTGTATCTCCCGGAGAAGATCCTTTATCAGCATCATCAGAGGCAATACTAGACAAACCAATCCAAGAGAATGAAGTCATGTTCCAATCTAAAAACTTACTATAGATTGCCGTTACAAAAGTAGCCGCCCCTTCATCATTATTGAATAACGCAATATCTTTCGTAGAAATAGATTCTGTTTGATCTACATCTAAATAGTCATTTGAACATCCGGAGAAAAAGTATGCGGATAGTGCAAAAATTGATATATATATCTTTTTCATTTTATTAAAATTTTAAATTAGCACCGATAACGAATGATCTTAATGTTGGGTATGCATCCAACTCGATACCTTGTGTTCCATAAGGATCGCCATTACCATTTAATTCAGGAGAAAAACCAGAGAATTTTTGAGTAATGAATGGATTAATTGCATTTACATATATTCTGCAAGAATTCACAAATTCACCTTGTAATGGAATTTTGTATCCAAGTGTAATATTGTTTATTCTAAAGAAATCGCCTGATTCTAAATAATAAGTAGAAGCTACAGGAACTAAATTAAATGGTCCAGGATTCACTGCAGTGGTATTGTTTGGTGTCCAAAAATCTGTTGCCAATGATTCTTCGACATTTTCTCCGCTAAAGCGTTGTGCTTTTTTACCGTTGTACACTTTTGCACCAGAAGTGCCATATCCATCAACGGATAAATCAAAGTTCTTGTAGTTTAAACCTAAACTAACACCGTAGGTAGAACTTGGTAAAATAGAACCTACATACTTTTTATCTTTATTAGCATCTAAAGCATCTTGAGTCACTTTGTCACCTGTTGCTGTGTAATATAACATTTTACCATTAGTGGCATCAAAACCAGCATATTCATACATATAAAAACTACCCAATGGCTGTCCTATAGAGGTATTATCTAATAATTTTGTCCACTGTCCGTTTCCTAAATCTCCCCCAGTAATTGGAGCAAGGGTAGCATTTTTCAAACCTGTCAATTCATTTTTGTTGTTAGAAAAATTGCCTCCTACGAAGTAGCTCAAATTGTCATTTATTTTGTCGTCCCAACGTAAAGAAACTTCATATCCTTTATTAGATACTTCCCCAACATGTGCCGGTGAAGAATTGCTTATACCTGAAGTTATGTAAGGTCTTGTATTTAAAATAACATTAGTTGTTGTTTTATCATACAAATCAAACGAACCTTTTAATCTGTTGTTCAATAATTCAAAATCAATACCTCCAGAAGTTTCTTCGGTAATTTCCCATGATAAACTAGGGTCAACCTGAGAATTGATAGTAGTTCCTTCATACAATATTGAACCTCCTAAATAACTACTTAATCCAGAAGAATAAGCTTGATTATTAAGCGGTACATTTTGATTTCCTAGTCTACCCCAACCTCCTCTTAATTTCAATAAATTGATTCCTTTTACATCAGCCATAAAGTCTTCTTTGGTAACAATCCAACCTAAACCAAAAGCTGGAAAAGTTCCCCAACGATAGTCTTTACCAAAATTAGATGAACCATCACGTCTAATTGTACCAGTAAACAAGTATCTGTCCATTAATTTATATTGGAAACGACCAAAATAAGAAGCTAACTTATTTTCATTGAAAACTTCGTCTTTATAACTTGTTACAGTTCCAACGTAATCAACGCCTGCCAATGACCAATAATTAGCATCTGCATTTACATTTTTTCTGGCAACAGTCAATTGCTCTCTAGCTCCTCTAACAGAAGTCTCGATACCTGCTGTTACTTCAATGTCGTGAATCTCTGCAAAAACTTTATTGTACGTCAAGTAATTAGATAGATTCCAATTGAAATATTGATTTCTACCTTTTGTCAATAAATTAATATTCTTATCAGCTGGATAGATAATTGTAGCTAACTGACCCGGATTGTTATTGGATTGCCAAATGGTTTTAGTGTCTTCAAAATTGTAATTTTTCCAAGAATAATATTCCCCGTTAAACTGAGAAGTAAATTTCAATGATTTTACAATTTCATAATCTAATTTCAAACCACCTTGTAATGTTATACTTCTTTGTTGCTCATTAAAATAGTCTAATTGTGCTACTGGATTTCCAACATTATTGAAAGAAGAACCTGCAGTACCAGCAAAACCATCGTTTCCTACATAAGAAACACCATATTGCCCATTTGAAAATCGAACAGGAACGATTGGAGACTGTTTGTAAGCATTAGTAAAAGCACTTAAAGGTTTTGGAGTTGAATTCGCTGAACCAAAACTAAAATTTTGATTCAATGTCAATTTTTTAGAAATTTTGTATTCATTATTATTTCTAAAAGTAGTACGACTGAAATCTAAACCATTAAGTATAGCTTTTTCTTGGTAATTTCCTAAACTGAAAAAGTATTTAATGTTCTCTGTTGATCCGGAAACCGAAGCGTTATTTTGAACATATGTTCCTGTTCTCGTAATCGCATCAAACCAATCTGTATTAACGGGTTGATCTTGTGAAAAAGTGGTCGTTTGCAAAGCCGCATTCGAATAATGAGCATATTTATTACTTCCCGCCATTTTTACTTTTTTCAAAGGCTCTCTAAAACCAGCATAGCTTTCAAATTCTACTAAAACCTTATCGCCTTTACCCTTTTTAGTAGTAATAATGATTACCCCATTTGCAGCTCTGGTTCCGTAAATTGCCAATGAAGAGGCATCTTTCAAAATCTCATATGATGTAATATCATTGGTATTGATGTTATTGATATTTTCAGTAGGCATTCCATCTACTATGTACAAAGGATTTCTACCTCCCAAGGCTGTTCCCAAACCTCTAATAACGACTGAAGGCGCACTTCCCGGTAAATCAGAAGAAATTACTTGAACACCCGCAGCTTTACCTTGAATGGCTTGAGAAGCATTCAAAACTTTGGTTTTAGATATTTCTTCCGCTTTCAATGAAGTAATTGCAGTAGTATTATCAATTTTCTTTCTGGTTCCGTAACCAATTACAACTACCTCTTTCAATTCAGTATCCTTAGATTCTTTCATCGTTATCGACATAGAACTTGAAGTTACAGGCATTGATAAAGCATCAAAACCTACCATACTGATTTTCAATACCTCACCTACTTTGGCACTGATATTAAAATTCCCGTCAAAATCAGTATCAGCTGAAGTTTTAGAATCAGTAGCTACAATCATTGCACCTGGAATTCCAATTCCGTTTTTATCTAATACTTTTCCCTTGATTACTTGACCAGACATATAGGCCGGAAGTAAAATGAGCGCTAAAAAGCTAAAAATAAAATTTCTCATATATTAATAATTTGTTAAAGTTAGTAGGGCCAAATTAAATAATTACAACGTTATAGTACGCTAAATGAAGTTACTACATGAATACATCAAAATGTATAATTGAAACAAGAAATCAATGTTTTAAAGGTACTAAAGAAGGAAAATAGAGTGGTACTACATCTTAATGATGTAGTAATGATGTATTGTGATTTGATAAAGAATTCGCTTAAATACTATAGTATCAATAAAAAATAATACTTTTTTATAAACTTAATAAAAACTTAGATAGATTTTCATCCTGAACAAGGTTCAATTTTTTCCTTAATCGGTAGCGGTGAAGCTCCACTCCACGGAAAGAAATATTCATCATTGGTGCAATTTCCTTAGAGGAAAGATTCATTTTTAGGTATATACAAAGCTTAATATCCTTAGAAGTAAGGTTTGGATATTTCTTAGACAGATTAATTATGAATTCATTGTGGATTTGATTTAGATTTGCTTCAAATGTTTCCCATTCGTGCTTGTTCACTGCATTAATTTTAATCGCTTTTTTGATTTCACTTTTTAGTTTATTGAAATCTGTTTCAGAATCTAGTATTCCTTGAATATTCTCAATCATTTCACTTTGCTTGGCAATCGAAAGTGATTTTCCGGCAACTTCAGATGATTTTGATTGCAATTCTAATTCTAAAATATGTTTTTCATATTCCTGTACATTCAGTTCATTCTCCGCTTTTAATTCCATCTCCAGAATTTTCTTTTGATGTTTTAATTCTTCCTCCTGAAATTTTAGTTTCTGAATATATTTTATCTTATTCCATTTGTAATACAGATATAATATCAATCCGATAAAAATGAGATATACCAAAATCATCCAAAGTGAAAAGTACCATGCTTTAGATACGATAAATTGAAAATCTGCCACTTTATTATAATGCAATCCATCATTACCGTAAATAGTTACATCATGTGAACCACTACTAAGGTTGTTCAAGATAATTAAACCCTCATTAACCGGAATAAATTCTTTAGTTCCATTCATTCTATAAAACAAATCAGGCCTTCCCACTCCATAAATCCCCGAAATCACATGTATTCTGAGCTCCGAATTATGCTTGATTCTTGATGTGTTTTGTACCAATGTATTATCATTGAAAGCCTCAATCTTTATATTAGTCGTTTTCTTTTTTTTATTTTTTAATTGAAGCGAAATAAAACCATCGTCCAGATTCAAAAGATAACTATCGTTATTCTTGAATACTTTCAAGTTGCCATTGATAATTTTTCCTTTATAATATTTCTCCTGAATACTATTTTTGATGAATTTATTATCAGTAGCATAAATATGATACAAAAGGCCATCTTGAAGCACCATAAAGTTATTTTCATCAATAGTAACAATATCAGAGACATTTTTGAAATTCGAATTAAACAATTCATTCCCTTCTAATTGATTCGTGATTGAATTATAGGTATACCAGGAGTTATCTATCAAAAAAAGTATTTCATTTCGAAACTCAAAAATTTTTACACCAAAATCATTTGCAATTTTGCTGCGTTGGGTAACGTTTTCAACTTTGATGGTCTCGTATGCATCATTATAAAGAATTCGATACAAACCTCTATTATTATCTGCAGCCCAAATTTCATTTTTTCGATTTTGTGCCACATATTTTATCGGCTTTTGCACTCCCTTTATGACTATCTTTTGATTCAAATCATTAGCATCAATATATATGATTACACCACTGTAAGTCGCTTGCAGATAGGAGTTGTTGATACTACTTTTTACCAAATTCCAGCCTCCATTTATAGTACTGAATTTGTAGAACAATCCTTTCTCGTATATAAAAGTCCCCTCATTGTGACCTACGAGATATTTGCTATCTATTTTACTGATATTCCAGGCTTGTCCTTGCGTATTTGGAATAAGTGAGAGCTGCTTGTCCTCATATTTAAAGACACCATGATTAGAAGCCATCAAATAACCTTTTGAAGTACTGGCAACAGAATAAACCGAGCCTAAAATTCCTGAACTGTCATAAAAAATAGAAATCGGTGAATTGACTTCAATATGTGCAATTCCATTATCCAGTCCTAGCCATAAATCATTCTCTTTGTCCTGACCAATACTTAGAATAGAATTGTTCATCAAGACATTATTTCTATTGATGTTCTTATATGAACCGTCATTCAAGTCTAGAACATAAACTCCTTTATTTGCGGTGCCAATAATCAGTTTATTGTTTTTTATAAACTGTGCCACATTGATATTTGCCGCTTTCAGAATATCATTTAAAGGATTATTCCAAGCGTTTAAAACACCATTTTCCAGAACATAAACACCATTTTTCTTAGTGAAAAAATATGTTTTGTTTTGATATTTTTGAATGCCATGAATAACATTATTTTCTAAAACAGCCCATCCGTTTATTTTTTCTATATGACCATTATTCAACTTATAAATTCCTTTTTCTACCGAAGCAATCAACAACTCATTGTCTATGATAAAACAATAAGAAATAAGGAAAGGAAACTTAACTTCCCTAATGGCTTTTCCATCAAATAGAAATATTCCGTTAAAGGACTGAAAGTATATAGTGTTATTGAATTTAAATATCTTCCAAATTTCTTCGTTGTTATTGTCATCAAAAACCTTCTTGTCTTTAGAAATTGAAACGTAATGCATCTTTCCATCTTTTCGAAACCAATACCCGAATTCTTTGTACGAGCCAGAATAAATCTTGTCGCCATCAACCATAATGGAACGAATAATTGTTTTGTTCGGCAAAGTGTTTTTCTCCCATGTAACACCGTCGTATCGCAACAAATAGTAATTATTTGCAAAGTACATAGCAGCATCATTTCCTTGCGTTACATTCCAGATCTGGTTATCGCCCTGATAATTTGATTTGCTGTAATTTTCAACAAAAGGGAGCGACTCTTGAGAATAAAGTTGGAACGAAAAAATATACAATAGAAATATTGTGGCAATTCTTGCTTTCAAAATGTGGCGTTTTATCTTCAAATATAAAGAGATTTCTTAAATAAAGGGCATAAAAAAGGCCTCTGAATCCAGAAGCCATTTTCGAATATGAAATTTTTTATTTCGTAAGCAATTCAAATACCTGATTCGCAATTTCAATTTCTTCATTCGTAGGAATAACTAATATTTTAGTTTTCGAATCAGGAGTGTTGATTTCCCGGATTTCCTTAGACCGAATTTCATTTTTGAATTCATCCAGTTTAATTCCAAAATAATCCATATCTGTACAAACCAATTTTCTAATGTAGGAAGAATTTTCTCCAATTCCTGCAGTAAAAACAATAGCATCCAATCCATTCAAAACAGCAGAGTAGGAACCAATATATTTTTTAATTCGGTACGCATTCATAGCTAATGCCAATTGACAGTCAACATTTCCATTTTCAGCATTGGCTTCTATATCTCTTAAATCGCTGTAACCGGTAAGCCCTAACATACCGCTTTGTTTTTGCAACATCGTATTAACCGCTTCCAGCGAATAACCCAATGAATTTACCAAATAAAAAATCACGGATTGATCTACATCTCCACTTCTGGTTCCCATAATCAAGCCGTTCATTGGACCAAAACCAAGTGTATGGTCGATACTTTTCCCGTCCTTTATGGCAGTCATGCTGCAGCCATTACCTAGGTGAATGGTAATAATATTACTGTTTTTATCTAAATGCGCGATTGCTTTTTCCGAAACATATTTGTGACTGGTTCCATGAAAACCGTAAACGCGTATTTTATTTTCCGTCAAAAGGTAATTTGGCAACGCATATTTGTGAGCCACAACAGGAATTGTCTGATGAAAAGCTGTGTCAAAAACGGCTACTTGTTGCGCATTTTCAAAGATTTCTTCGGCTACATTTATTCCTTCTAAATTCGCAGGATTATGCAATGGTGCTAAGTCAAAAAGTTGTTTGATTTTATCTTTTACTTCGGTATTAATTACAACGGTATTTGAGAAAGCGCTTCCGCCATGAACTACACGATGTCCTGCAGCTTCGATTTCATCCGTGCTATTAATCACTCCAACTGTTTTATCCATCAACAATTGGGCGATTTTTTCTAAACCTATTTTATGAGTTGGGATGGGTAAAATCTCTTCCAGCTTGACATTATTTGTTACATACGTTAGATTTGAAGTTTCCAATCCTATTCTGTCAATCATCCCGGAACAAATGACTTCAACGTCTGGCATATCAATTAATTGATATTTTATAGAAGAACTCCCTGAATTTATAATTACAATTTTCATTTAAATTTTATTAAAAGATTAAAAAATTGGAGTATTAAAAGATTACTTTTTAAACCTTTTAATATTTCAATCTTTAAATTAAAAAGCTACAATCCTTGTGCTTGAATCGCGGTAATCACGACCGTGTTTATAATATCATCTACGGTACAACCTCGGCTTAAATCATTAACGGGTTTGTTTAAACCCTGCAACATTGGGCCAATAGCTAATGCTCCTGTTTCTCTTTGTACCGCTTTATACGTGTTATTTCCTGTGTTTAAATCAGGGAAAATCAAAACGCTGGCTTGTCCTGCAACTTCTGAATTTGGCATTTTACTTTTCCCCACTTCCATATCTACGGCGGCATCGTATTGAATAGGGCCTTCAATTTTTAAATCGGGACGTTTTTTTCTCACTATTTCGGTTGCAGTTCTTACTTTATCAACTTCATCGCCTTTTCCTGATGAACCGGACGAATAAGAAAGCATCGCAATTTTTGGTTCAATTCCAAAAGCCAAACTCGAATCCGCAGAGGAAATAGCAATTTCTGCGAGTTGTTCCGCAGTCGGATTTGGATTAATCGCACAGTCTCCAAAAACTGAAACACGATCCTCCAAACACATGAAAAATATCGAAGAAACCACACTGGAATTCGGTTTAGTTTTAATGAATTGCAAAGCGGGCAGAATGGTGTGTTGCGTAGTATGTGCAGCACCGGAAACCATACCGTCGGCGTGCCCTTTATACACCATCATCGTCCCAAAATAGGAAACATCTTCCATCAAATCTTTAGCCATTCCTAATGTCACGTTTTTACCTTTTCGCAACTCAAAATACGTATTTACATAATCATCATAATTTTCGGATTCTATTGGATTTATGATATCAACTTTCGAAAAATCAAATTCTAAACCCAATTCAGCTACTTTATTTTCTATTTGCTTTTTGTTTCCAATAATCGAAATATCAACGACATCCATCGCTAATAATCGAGAAGCAGCAATAATTATTCTTTCATCATTTCCTTCGGGCAAAACAATGTGTTTTCGATGTTGTCTGGCGCGTTTTACTAAGTTGTATTGAAACATTTTTGGTGTCATACCCTCAGCTTCAAAAGTAATTAGCTTTTCAGCCAAATTATCCAGGTCAACGTATTTTTCGAATGTACTGATCGAAATTTCAATTTTTTGTTTGTTGTTCGCGTAAATTTTAGATTTGATCGATCCAATTTTATTGGTGATATAATAAGTTCCTTCCTCAACGGCTATAATTGGAACAACAGTAGAAAGACCTTCTATTAATTTCAGAATACTAATCTCAGGCAAGATATTCCCTGTCAATACTATTCCGGAAATAGAAGGATAATTTACGGATTCATTCGCTTGTAGCGCGCCAAGTATGATATCAGCTCTGTCTCCTGGTGTGATTACCAAACTATTTTCCTTCAAATGCAATAAATAATTGCACAGTTGCATTGCTCCTACACTGAAATTTCCGGTTTGATTGTTTAGGTGTGCTGCACCAAATAA
Organism: Flavobacterium xinjiangense; assembly: GCF_900142885.1. GTDB lineage: Bacteria > Bacteroidota > Bacteroidia > Flavobacteriales > Flavobacteriaceae > Flavobacterium > Flavobacterium xinjiangense. The sequence continues at coordinate 269,891 of NZ_FRCL01000003.1, forward strand.
AACTTTAGCATCCAACTCATTTACAATTTCCTGAAGTGTAGGATTATTCAAATTTGAAATTAAAGGAATTGAATTCACCAATACATTTTCTGGCAAACTTTTTTTCAATCCATTAGTCACTAATTCTATATTCTCCCGCTGTACTTTATTAGCAATTACTGCCAATACTTCAACATCTTTTACCTTAAATGAATCATATGCAAGATAAAGACTATCAATTAACTCTTCTAATGTTTTCCCCACGCCTGAACCTACAATAATCGTTGGAATCCCAAGGTTTTTGGCAATAAGAACATTCATATCCAGTTCTATAACGGTACCTTCTCCGGTAAAACTGGTTCCTTCAACCAAAACAAAATCGAAACGTTCCTCTAATTTTTTATATTTTTCAATAATCAAATCCAGAACATCTCCTATTTTCCCCTTGTTCTTTTTCTTGATTAACTTACTTTTTGTAATCGCATAAGCATCTTCAAATTGAATATCTAATCCAAAATGACCAATTACCGTTTCAATATGATTATCAAATCCTCCTTCTTCGGTATCTTCTATAATTGGTCTAAAATACCCTACTTTGGCAGTCTTTCCTATGAGCATACTCATAAGTCCCAGAGTGACAATTGACTTACCGCTATTTTCTTCGCTTGTTGCTATATATATGGCCTTGTTCATTTTTATATTTTTATATTACTTCCAAAATAAATTGGATACAATGCATTTAATTACTAAAACCACCGACGTCTTTTAAAATAAATAATCATCCCAATTACTACCAAAAACATCAAGCCAATAACGATATAATACCCATTTCGATAATGTAATTCGGGCATAAACTCAAAATTCATTCCGTAAACACCCACAATAAATGTAAGCGGAATAAAAATAGCCGACACAATCGTCAGCGTTTTCATAATCTCATTCATCTTATGCGTTTGTGCCGAGAAAAAGAAATTAGAAGCACTTTCCAATGAACCCATATCCGATTCTATTTGTTCAAGAAGCTCCAAACTTTTTTGATGTAATCGAGTAAAAAAACTAAAATTTTCTGCTTCTATGGAATTAAACACATTATCGTCTTTAATGCTTTTAATGTCGTACAAAGAATCGCGTAACGGAATAATAGAGCGCTTCAAAAAATTGAAATTATCGCGATGTTTTTCAATCCTTTCCAGAATTATTGGGTCGGCACTATTCTTAGAAATATTGATCAGTTCTTCTACTTTATCTTCTTCATTCTCTATCGTGATATAGAAGTTTTGCATAATGGCATCCAGAAGAATATACAAAAGATAGTCCGCCTTTTTTGTCCTTACAATTCCAGTATGCGTTCTAATTCGTTCCCGAATATGTATGAAAAAATCACTTCGTTTTTCCTGAAAAGAAATCAAAATACCATCTTTTATCAGAAAACTAATTTGCTCCACACTAATATTATCAGAATCTCCGGCGGGTAAAAGTGATTTTATATTAAAAAACAAAGTATCTGACAACTCTTCTAGTTTTGTTCTCTTGGTGGTATTCAAAATATCAGCAAGCATGAAATTATCAATATTAAAATGGCCTCCAATAGACTTCATTAATTCGAGATTATTTAAACCATGAATATTCAGCCAATTCGTTTTTTGACTATTGATATATTTGTCAAGATCTGAAATTTTAAAATCCTCATATTCTGATAAATCAAAATTGTCATAAACAAATAACTGCATTTCTGATTCGTGGCTTTTATGAACCCCGGTATACTCCAGATTATAAGGCTGCAGTTTCCTGCCTTTCTTGTATTTAATTTTTCTCATCCAAAATTATTTATCTAGTAATAGTACGAAAAACTTTTATCAATGACTGACTTCTCTAGCAATTTGCCACTGATAAAAAACAAAGATATGCAGAAATAATAATTCCATATATGAGATTAATCATGTAAGACTTATTAAAAACATTTATTTTTCTATAAAAAACAAACCCGACCTATTTTTGAAACGGGTCGGGTAAAATCGTGAAAACTAAATTTATTATTTTTTCTTCAATGGTCCGGCAGAAACGAAAACAAACTTTTTATCCGCAAGAACGTAAACCATTTTATTTTCCTTCGCTTTATTTTTCAATATCACGTCTCCTTGTTTGTTTACTATACATTCAAAACCTTCATTTCTAATTCTGTCTATCGTTTCAGAAACCGTTTGTTTGTCATCTAAAAAATGTATTTCAGTTATTTTTGTAGTAGTTTGTTCATTCGACAGCACTTTTGTTTTTGAATGTAATTCGCAAATAATAGAAACTGTTGTTACTGCAGCCTCGGTTTTTAATTTGCTTTGCATGGTCTTTTTTTCTTGCCAAGTAATTTTATGCAAAGTAATTCCTTTGGTCGTAAAAGGTTCGATTTTGCATTCTAAGGGCAGCTTATCTACCTCAAAACTTTTCAATAAAATCGTGTCTTTTTTGGCTCCTTTATTGGTGATAAACAAATAAAATTTATTTTTAATCATTTCTGCTGAAACATTATCTGATTTTGCAAAAACGGAGGAAGATGTTGCTTTTTTGCTCTGGCTGAATATAGCGGTACAAAAAAAGGACAGGACAAGAAGTAAGATTGTTTTTTTCATAATTGCTTTCGATTTCAAAGGAATTGAAAAGTACAATAATATTTGATACAAAGCGAACGTAATAATTTCAAAACAAAAAATAAATAGCGTAAAAAAACCGGAATATCGCTAGTCCGGTTCTAAAAAACAAAGAAAATTAAAATTTAATTGGTTTGTGATTTTAATGCTAAATTGTAAACGACAAGTCCAAAGCCGATTTTATTAATTGCATCTGCAATGTTATAAACGACATCAATATTAAGACCTAATCCATGTATACCATTGTACCAGCCGTCAGTTCCTAACATATATCCTAATGGATATATTGACCATCCAACTAATACGAACCAGCATAATATTTTATGAGCAGCCAAAACATTTCCACCTGCCGCTGCTGCTATTTTAGAAGCGTTACCAAGCCAGATTTCATACACAATTATAAAATAAGCAATACCGGAGATTAATCCCCATAACCATGCATTCGGTCTGTCTACCGCTTCTCCAAAATAACCGGTAAGCAACATCACTAGTGATAAAATAATCATTTTCCACATCAATGATTGCTTAGCACCTGCAACTTTCAGAATTAAGAAAAACTCAACACACATCAACGGAACGGTTAACGTCCAATCGATATAACGAAAAAATGTAGGTGATTCCTGGAATGCTGCCCAGTAATCTCTCATGTAAAAATAATGTACGGCAGCAATGAAAGTAATCAAACCTGAAACTAATACTGAAGTTCGCCATTTTTTATCAAATTGATTCAATGATAAAAAGAAAAAAGCAGAAGCAGCCATCATAGCCATACAACCTACAAAAAAGGTAAATCCTACATAATCAGTAGGTGACAATCTTGCAACTAATCCTGGAATAAACATAAAATTTGTCATAAATAATTAAGGTTAAATGATTTTGTTGAATCAAATATATAAAAAGTTAAACAATAAAAACGCATTTTGTTTAGTTTTTTTTTACTAATTTTAAACAAAATAAAAACTTTCATGTCTAAATATTCTAATATCTCAATAGTAGTAAGCTTTTTTGGTTTATGGATTGATTCTTTTTTTTCGGATCAGGTTCAAATTATAATTGGATTTTTATTGATATTTTCATTTGGAATCTTACATGGTTCAAATGACCTGCTGTTAATAGAAAATATCAAGGAAAAAAAATACCCGCTTCCTTTCTTTAAAATAGTAGGGTATTATATACTTGTAGTTTTGGTCGGTGCGCTTTTATTTTATTTAATACCTTGGTTAGCATTAGTTCTATTCCTCATTGTGAGTGCTTATCATTTTGGGGAACAGCAATGGCAGAGTCTAATTCAGAAAGCATCGAAATGGTTTTCAGTACTATTTCAATTCATTTATGGCGCAACGATCTTGTTTTTGCTATTTGCTTTTCATCTCCATGAAGTCCAGAAAATTATATTTCAGATAACACAAATTTCAATTGATACGCTTTATATAATATTACCTCTAAAAATAATTGTTGGGGTTTTAATTCTATCAGGTACTTATTTGTATTGGAAATTTGAAATAGTAAGTAAACAGCTTTTAACAGAAACTTTATATTTATTGCTATTTATCATTATTTTTAAATCTTCTGGTTTGATATGGGGATTTGCTTTATACTTTGTCTTATGGCATAGTATCCCCTCCATATTTGATCAAATAAAATTCCTTTATGGAAATTATTCTTTCCTGCTTTTTGTTACCTATTGCAGGTCGGCATTGTTGTATTGGGGAATATCCATTTTGGGGATTTTAGTTCTCTATTTTGTATTCAGGCAAGAACAATTATTCAATGCCTTATTTTTTTCCTTTTTAGCAGCCATAACGTTTCCGCATGCCTTAGTCATTACAAGAATGTTTAGTGGTAAACAAGAATGAAAATCGAAATCAATGCCCATAAAAAAAACCGTTCACCAAAGGCGAACGGTTTTCTAAATCAACAGTAAAGACGCACCGCAGTGCATCTCTACGGGAAATTATTATTTTACTTCTTCGAATTCAACGTCTTCAACATTGTCTCCTTGAGCAGCATCCCCTTGAGGTTGTGCTTCAGCTTGACCTTGTTCACCTTGAGCATACATCGCTTCAGTTGCTTTTTTCCAAGCTGCGTTGATGTTGTCAAGAGCCGTTTGAATTGCAGGAATGTCTTGAGATTGGTGAGCCATTCTCAATTCAGTTAATGCATATTCTACAGCAACTTTGTTTTCATCAGATAATTTAGAACCTAATTCTTTCAATTGAGTTTCAGTTTGGAAGATCATTCCATCTGCTTCGTTCAATTTTTCAGCTCTTTCTCTTGCAATTTTGTCAGCATCAGCATTAGCTTCTGCATCTTTTTTCATTCTTTCGATTTCTTCAGCTGTCAATCCAGAAGAAGCTTCGATACGAATATCGTGAGATTTACCAGTTCCTTTATCAGTTGCAGAAACTTTGATGATACCATTAGCATCAATATCAAAAGTTACTTCAATTTGTGGAACACCTCTTGGTGCTGGTGGAATACCATCTAAATGGAAACGACCAATAGTTTTGTTATCAGCAGCCATTGCTCTAGCTCCTTGTAAAACGTGGATTTCAACTGTTGGTTGAGAATCTGCAGCTGTAGAGAAAACTTGAGATTTTTTAGTTGGAATAGTTGTGTTAGGCTCAATAAGAGTTGTCATAACACCACCCATAGTTTCGATACCTAAAGATAAAGGAGTAACGTCAAGTAAAAGTACATCTTTTACATCTCCAGAAAGAACTCCACCTTGAATAGCTGCTCCAATTGCAACAACCTCATCAGGGTTAACTCCTTTAGACGCTTTTTTACCAAAGAATTTTTCAACTTCTTCAGCAATTCTTGGCATACGAGTAGAACCTCCAACCAAGATAACTTCGTCAATATCAGAAACAGATAAACCTGCATCTTTAAGCGCTTTAGCAACTGGTGCCATAGAACGTTTTACTAAAGAATCAGTTAATTTTTCAAATTGTGCTCTAGTTAATTTTTTAACTAAGTGTTTTGGTCCTGAAGCTGTAGCAGTTACGTAAGGCAAGTTGATTTCAGTTTCAGTAGAAGAAGACAATTCAATTTTTGCTTTTTCAGCAGCTTCTTTCAAACGTTGCAAAGACATTGGATCTAAACGTAAATCAATACCTTCTTCAGTCAAAAATTCAGCAGCTAACCAGTCAATAATTTCGTGGTCAAAATCATCCCCACCTAAGTGAGTATCTCCGTTTGTAGACAATACTTCAAAAACTCCGTCTCCTAATTCAAGAACAGAAATATCAAATGTACCTCCACCTAAATCGTAAACAGCAATTTTTTGATCTTTACCTTTTTTATCAAGACCGTAAGCAAGCGCTGCTGCTGTTGGTTCGTTGATAATACGCATAACTTTAAGACCTGCAATTTCACCAGCTTCTTTTGTAGCTTGACGTTGTGCATCATTAAAGTAAGCAGGAACAGTAATAACCGCTTCAGTAACTGTTTGACCTAAATAGTCTTCAGCAGTTTTTTTCATTTTTTGAAGTGTCATAGCTGACAATTCTTGTGCAGAGTATAAACGTCCATCAATATCAACACGTGGTGTATTGTTGTCCCCTTTTACTACTTTGTAAGAAACTCTTTTTGCCTCAGCCGAAACTTCAGAAAAAGAATGACCCATAAAACGTTTGATAGAAGCAATAGTCTTAGTTGGATTAGTTACCGCTTGTCTCTTAGCAGGATCTCCTACTTTAATTTCTCCACCTTCAACAAAAGCGATGATAGATGGTGTTGTTCTTTTTCCTTCTGCGTTAGGAATAACAACTGCTTCATTACCTTCCATTACAGAAACACAAGAGTTTGTCGTACCTAAATCAATTCCGATTATTTTACCCATTTTTAATATATTTAATTTTATTGTATACTAGTTTTAATGACTCGAAGTCGATAAGTCAATCTTTGTGCCAATGCAATACACCTCCTTAAATTGTCAGTTTCTGTTAAAATTGGCGTGAAAAAATCTGACAAGATGACATTTTAGCTCCACTGTCATTGTTCTGGGAGTTGTCATCCTTACTGTGACACTAAACACAACCGAAGCTTGAATTTATTTTAGGAGCTATTTCCCGCTATTCGCTGTATCTTTTCTTTTTTAAAGAAAAAAAGAAAAGGATGCCGCTACTATCGGGGCTAGGGATTCTGATTCTTAAATTCTAGTTGTTTTTTATAAAATTACTTTTGCATATCGGCAATAATAACTCGTAAAATTTTAGTTTTCGCCTGATCACTTCTTTATCCAACTTGTTGAATAAGATTATTTGCTTTGCAAATCTAAATGCAAGGGCAAGCGCACCAATAGGCCCCTAAAGCAACTTTAACAAACATTTGAAATCAATCTCGTTGACCTTTCTATTTTACAATAAACAAACAGCGATTGGTAGAGAAAAACAGCAAACCAATAACGGCGGTTTAGCTGAATTTGAGTAATAGTTTTTAATTTGAAGTTGACATTGAAGTCGATTCAAACAGCAGGAATCCGAAAAATAAATCTTAATTTAGTCTTTTCAAGTCTAGAATTTGTCGAGCTATCGCAAAAAAATATCCACAAATTAAAAACTAAAACCTAAAAATGAAGTATAAAGCTAAATCAATCAGACCTTTCATAGGAGCCAAAGATTATGAATTATCGCGTAATTTTTACCGTGATCTTGGATTTCAGGAAATCACTTTATCTTCTGAAATGAGTTATTTCGATAAGAGTGGCTTAGGCTTTTATTTACAAAATGCGTATGTCAAGGATTGGATAGAAAATACAATGGTTTTTATGGAAGTAGAAAATGTGAAACAATTTTGGAACGATTTAGTAGCATTAGAACTTACAGCAAAATATGAAAATATTAAATTAGTGCCTATGCGTGAACTTGATTGGGGAAAAGAATGTTTCTTGCATGATCCTTCAGGAATTCTATGGCATTTTGGAGAATTTACAACGAAATAAAATACAAGAGACAGTATTTTGAACTTGCCACAATACTAACAATCCCGCATCCATTAAACACTTAAACTGTTTCGAAACCAATAAAATATAATTGTAAAAACAGACAACAATTTTCCATGAGAGAAATCGAAAAACTTGATAATCCAGTTTGGCATTCCTTATCCGAGAGCCATCATAGTTTTGCTATTGACTACAATACTGTAAAGTTCTACCAACCGGATTATTGTCCGTTTGGCGGTTTTACAGCACTTGGTACTACCTCCGCCGCTATTGCTGACTATTCTAAATTAGTCGATAATTTCTTCATTGTTGGAGAAAAACCATTATTGCCAAATTCTTTAAAATTGAACAAGGAATTAGTTTGCCTGCAGATGGTAGCTACTGGTAAAATAGACATGGAGATTAAAGAAGAAATTGTGGAGCTTGGTCCTGAACATCACGAGGAGCTTTATGAATTAGTTCGTTTAGTACAACCCGGTTATTTCAAAAAGAAAACACCTTTATTAGGGAGGTATTATGGAATTTTCAAAAACAACAAACTCATAGCGGTAACAGGAGAAAGGATGAAAATGAATCACTATATTGAAGTAAGCGCAGTAGTTACGCATCCTAATCATACTGGAATGGGATATGCAAAACAACTTACGACCCATACTGTAAATGCCATTTTTGATCAAAGCAAAAAACCATACTTACATGTAGCCGAAACCAATAGCATCGCTATTGCATTATATAAAAAACTGGGCTTTACAACCAGAAGGGAAATTAGTTTTTGGAATATAGCAAAATAAATTCTTATAATTTACTGATTTTCAGTTGCTAGATTCAAAATTTATTTATACATTAGCTATAGATGAGGATTCCTAATTTTTGAAAATCCCACTATCCCCAAAATCTTATTACTATTGAAAAGTTAGAAAGCATTTTAAAACTTAACTAACTTTTAGATTGCATCAACTGTTTAAAAAATGATAATTAAATGCTTTTAAAAGCAAATAATTACTTTTTTTATCGTAAACATTTGTGTGATAATTTCATACCAACCTACTTTAAATACAATAATTTTTAATTAATTTAAACTAAAACTTATGTGTTTTTCAGCTAGTGCCAGTTTTGGAGCGGGTATAATTCTTGCAGCAGTTAGTGTTATTTCAATAAAGGAGGTAAGAAAACCATCTCAGATTTATTTCGCCTGTATTCCTATTATTTTTTGTGTACAACAATTTGTAGAAGGCTTTTTATGGTTAGCATTGACTAAGCCTTTTTTCGCGCCTTTGCAACAAATTACAACGTATATCTTATTATTTCTTAGCCAAGTTGTATGGCCATTGTGGATTCCTTATGCAGCATTAAAACTAGAAAAAGAACACGAAAATATAATTTTTCAGCGAGCGCTGCTTGCAATTGGTGCTTTGATTGCTTTTTATTTGGGATATTGTTTGTTGAATTATTCTGTTGAAGCACAAATTAGCGGCTATACTATTTCCTTTTCGCAAAACTATCCAATGAAATATAGTATTCCTGCCGGCCTACTTTACATTATTGCAACTGTTGCTCCACCCCTATTTTTAACTATTAGAAAAGTCTGGTTATTGAGCATCACAACTATAATTTCCTACAGTATCACTACCATTTATTACCAAGATTACATTGTCTCCGTTTGGAGTTTGTTTTCTTTATTCATTGGTGTATCCGTTTTGGTAATTATGGATGAAATCAGGTATCCGACTACGAAAAATTCCAAATACTATTATTCGAGCGATCGCAGTAAAAATTCCAGTATCTCCAATCAGGACTTTAAAGCTTTACATTAATTTAGATTTCAGATTTTCTCGAACGCTTTCAAACCATTCGTTTCTGAGGATACTCAAAATAATGCTGTCACGACGAACATCACTGCCTAAAGTTGGCATGTGATTTCGCAAGACACCTTCTACTTTGCAACCAATACTTTTCATGGCTGCAATACTACGTTGGTTGTTATTATCGGCACGAAATTCTACACGTTCCATCTCCAGAGTTTCGAAGGCAAATTGCAAAAGCAAAAATTTACAATGTTTGTTGAGTCCAGTTCCTCTAAAATTTTTACCGTACCAGGTATAACCCAACTGCACCGTTTTGAATGGCAAACTGATATCATAAAAACGGGTACTTCCTGCATATTTCCCTGATTTTTTATCAAAAACGATGAAGGGGAATTCGGTTTTATTTTCTTTGGCTTTTAAGGCAATTTGGATGTAGTTTTCTAAATTCTCTTTTCCGTTGGCTCTTACCAAAGAATATTCCCAAGTTTCTGGTTCATTGATAGAGAATTCCAATAGGTTTTCAACATCACTTTCTTGCAAAGGACGGAGTAAAACAAATTCATTTTCAAGAATTGTATTTTGGGGAAATTCTAAAATTGCAGCCATTATTTTTTTAAGCTAATTTATAAAAAATCAAACACGATTAATAACGCTATTTAATTTTTCTGCATTTTTTAGCCCAGATTACTTCACTTAACTTTTATTTTCATCGGAGTTCAGTGAACACTCCTTGTTTGAAATGAAAAGCCCACGGTATAAAAAAACAATTTTTCTTGTTGTAAAAGAGCGACCGGCGGAAGCTCCTTTTAGGACTTAGAAAAATATTTTTTTTATACCGTGGACTTGTAATGTATAGCTGGTTTAGCTCCTAAAAATACTACTCACTCATTTCGTCGTAACGCTCCGGAACTTGTGGATCGTAAAGTGGACATTTGAATTCAGCCATAGTATCTACCAGAAGATCCATGGTTTTTCCTTCGGTACCGTAGCAATCAATTTGGATGCTTTTCGGTGTGATTTCTACTTGAAAAGCGCCTTTACCATTTGGGTTTTTCCAACTATTTTCGTCTACCTTATCCCATTTTGAAAACAAAGAATTGATTCTATTGAGAATAACAGCCGTAGGAAGTTCCTCTAGACCAGCCACTTCTTGTTGCTCTATAATGGCTTCATAAACCTCTTGATGGTTTAGATAAATGCCTTCCAAATATCTCCAAAAAACTAGTTCGTACATTTTAAAAAAAATTAAAAGATTGAAAAATTGAAAGATTAAAAAACTCGTGTCAATTAAAACTTTTTAATATTCGAAAGTTCCGTATTCGCTGGTAATCGTCAGTTTTTTAGTAACGGCTGCTTCTACTCTTCCCACGATTTGGGCATCAACATTGAACGATTTTGAAATCGCAATAATGTCTTGAGCGATAGCTTCCGGAACATACACTTCCATACGATGTCCGCAATTGAAAACCTGGTACATTTCTTTCCAATCTGTTTTGGATTGTTCTTGTATCAATTGAAAAAGTGGCGGTACAGGAAATAAATTATCTTTTATGATGTGTAAGTTTTGTACAAAATGTAAAATCTTAGTTTGCGCTCCTCCACTACAATGCACCATTCCATGTATTTCTTCAGACGAATATTTATCTAAAATTTTCTTGATAATTGGCGCATAGGTTCTGGTTGGCGAAAGCACTAATTGTCCCGCATCAATTGGTGAATTTTCTACTGAATCAGTCAATTTTACCTGACCTGAATAAATTAATTCTTCGGGAACTGCAGAATCAAAACTCTCCGGGTATTTGATTGCTAAATACTTCCCGAAAACATCATGACGCGCTGATGTTAATCCGTTGCTTCCCATTCCGCCATTATAGCTTTTTTCATAAGTAGCCTGACCAAAAGAAGCCATTCCTATAATTACATCACCCGCTTTAATATTGGCATTATCAATCACATCCGAACGCTTCATACGAGCCGTAACGGTAGAATCTACAATTATGGTACGCACAATATCACCCACATCAGCCGTTTCACCGCCTGTAGAATGTATGGTCACGCCAAAAGAATCCAGTTCTTTGATCAATTCTTCGGTTCCATTGATGATTGCTGATAACACTTCACCAGGAATCAGGTTTTTATTTCTACCAATAGTGGAAGAAAGCATAATATTATCAGTTGCTCCAACACACAATAAATCGTCGATATTCATAATCAAAGCATCTTGAGCAATGCCTTTCCATACTGAAATATCGCCTGTTTCTTTCCAATACATGTAGGCCAGCGAAGATTTAGTTCCCGCTCCGTCAGCATGCATAATCAAACAATACTCTTCGTCTTGGGTTAAGTAATCAGGAACAATTTTGCAAAATGCTTGAGGAAACAATCCTTTATCAATATTTTTTATGGCGTTATGAACATCTTCTTTGGATGCCGAAACACCACGCTGTGCATATCTTTTTGAAGTATCTGAACTCATGTAGTCTAGTTGTGTAAGCTGCTTTTGAACAGCTGGGTTGTGCGGCAAAGATAATTATTTTTTTGGGTTTTGCCTATCGGTATTTTGGAAGTATGCATAAGAAAAGATAGATCAATCTTACTAGCAAGTAGATTGAAAAAAGTATTGACACTAGTATTGTGAGATACAATCCGACATCTGATGTAAATAACAGGAGCGTTATCGCGGTTTATTAATTTTCCAAGTATTTGACGTAAAAAAAAGTATAGTTAAAAAAAGTTTAAACCTTACAATTAAATAGAAATAATTTGATAATTTTATGACTCAAATAACTCATTAATAGCTATTTAAATTTTAATTATTTAAATATCGACTTCATAAAAACGCAAATCAGGCCACGAAAAAAAAAATATAGAAAATTAAAAACCTCAAAATCATGCCTAAATATTTAATTGAAAGAGAGATTCCAGGTGCCGGTAATTTAAGCGCTGAACAATTGAAAGCCATTTCTCAAACTTCCTGTGGAGTATTGGGCAAAATGGGACCACAAATCCAATGGATTAATAGCCAAATAACGGCTGACAAAATCTATTGCACTTATATTGCTCCAAACGAGGAGATGATTCGTGAACATGCAAAATTAGGAGGATTCCCTGCAAATTCCATTAGCCGAATTGCCACAACCATTGACCCAACTACTGCAGAAGAAACAGTTTGATCAATCTAATCTAAAACAGTAATAGGGAAAGAAAAAACAAAATCTTAAAAAAGAGTAATTCAATGCTTTATAAACAAAAAAACTAAAAAAGATGAAAAATGCAATTAACTGGTTTGAAATCCCAGTACAAAACTTAAGTAGAGCACAAGCCTTTTACGAAACAGTATTAGGAGCAAAAATGCATCCAATGGAAGCTATGGGCATGAAATCAGCTTTCTTTCCCGCCGACATGGAACATGGTGTTGGAGGCAGTTTAGTGGAAAATGAAAAGTATCAACCAGCTGATAAAGGCACTTTGATTTACCTCAACGGTGGTGAAGATTTGAGTATTCCTCTTGCAAAGGTGGAACAAGCAGGTGGAAAAGTTGTTTTACCTAAAACTTCGATAGGACCTAATGGTTTTATGGCACACTTTACCGACACCGAAGGAAATAAAGTAGCCTTTCACTCCATGAAATAAAAAAGTCGCGTCTCAATGAAGTGAAAAAAGGCCCTTGGAAACTTTTGAATTTGATATAGGTCGTCAAAAAAAAATGCTTGGCTTTTGGACATCACTAATTTTTTTTTAAGAATAAATTACTAATAAAAAGGAGTAGGAATCGAATTTTCCTGCTCCTTTATTACAAATGCCACAATAAGAATATGTCAATATCCAAGTTGCTAGACAAAATTCAAAAAACTATGTTTGAACGATATTTTTTTTTAAGCGATTGACTGATAAAACGGTCTTTATAGCAGTTGAAAATGGAATCATCTGGTCCTTATACTAAAAATAGCTATAAAAATAAAACGCTCATAACGGATATTTAAAATCCTGCTATAAGCGTTTTTTTCGTCTAAAAAGTTCCTTTAATAAAAATAAAACTACATCTTGCAATCCACTTTTGACAACACTGTTTTCCCTTCAAATTTTAATTGCTTGATGTCTTTAAATGTTACTTTTCCTTTGTTATCATCAACAACATCGCCATAACCTTCTACATACGTATTTCCCTTTTTCAAAAAAGCTACTTGTCGTACTGATGAAACTCCTTCGGACATAAAAGTGTAATCCGCAATAAGCGTATCGCCTTTAAGTTCCCCGACAAGTGTTCCTTCATTTTTATCTTTTTCATAGAATTTATAACTCAATTTCCCATTTGTTACTTCGTTTCCTTTGATAGTCAAATTCATCAAAATAGTATCTTTTTTTATAGTACCGCTATAACATTCATCGGAAACTGGTTCTTCAACAACTATTTTTTCCGATGCATCCGGAATTGTTTCCACTTCCTTTTCGCTTTCTTTTTTACATGAAACCAGAACACTCACAAACACGAACCCTAATACAATTACTTTTTTCATCTTATTTTATTTACCTATTGATTTAATAAATATACGGTTTTATTATTTGGATTGAATCCAAAAAAAAATCCATCAACAAAAGCTGATGGATTTCCTATATAAAATTAAACAGAAAACTATGCGTCTAAATCAACAGTAGTGCGCGCTGCAATCTCTTTGTAAGTACCGTTTTCTAATTTATCACGAATTGCTTCAAAAGCCGTTAGTGTTTCGTCAATATCTGACAAAGTATGCGGAGCAGTAGGAATAACACGCAATAAAATCATTCCTTTTGGAATAACTGGATAAATTACTATTGACAAGAAAATACCATAATTCTCTCTTAAGTCATTTACCATTACCATCGCTTCTGGTACACTTCCTTCCAAATAAACTGGTGTAACGCAAGTATTGGTATCACCAATATTAAATCCTTTGCTTCTCAAACCATTTTGCAAAGCATTTACATTCTCCCAAAGTTTGTCTTTCAATCCTGGGTTATCACGCAACAATTGCAAACGTTTCAAAGAACCAACTGTTTGAATCATCGGTAATGCTTTAGCAAACATTTGCGAACGTAAGTTGTATTTTAGGTAATCGATAATATCTTTATCAGCGGCTACAAAAGCACCTATATTCGCCATCGATTTTGCAAAAGTCGAGAAATAAACATCAATTTCATCCTGAACGCCTTGCTCTTCACCTGCTCCAGCTCCTGTTTTACCAAGAGTACCAAAACCGTGAGCATCATCAACCAAAAGACGGAAATTATATTTCTTTTTCATTTCTACAATCTCTTTCAACTTTCCTTGTTGTCCACGCATTCCAAAAACACCTTCAGTAATAAAAAGAATTCCTCCACCTGTTTCCGTAGCTATTTTGGTAGCACGTTGCAGGTTTTTCTCCATACTTTCGATATCATTGTGTTTGTAAGTAAAACGTTTTCCACTATGCAAACGAACTCCGTCAATAATACAAGCGTGCCCATCAACATCATACACAATCACATCATTTCTAGTCACCAAAGCATCAATTATAGAAACCATTCCCTGGTAACCAAAATTCAATAAATAAGCCGATTCTTTCATTACAAAAGCAGCTAATTCATTCTCTAATTGTTCGTGATATTTAGTATGACCACTCATCATACGAGCACCCATTGGAGCAGCTGCACCAAATTCTAACGCTGCATCCGCATCTGCTTTACGCACTTCTGGATGATTTGCAAGACCTAAATAGTCGTTTAAACTCCAATTCAAAACCTCTTTCCCTTGAAATTTCATTCTTGGGCCTAAATCTCCTTCTAATTTTGGAAATACAAAATATCCTTCTGCTTGTGAAGCCCATTTTCCTAATGGTCCTTTATTGTTTTGAATCCTTTCGAATAAATCCTTTACCATAATATATTAAGTAATAATTTTAATTTTAAGAAGTTGCAAAAATAATTATTTAAACGGTATAAAGGTATTGAAAGCGAATTTATTTTTTTAGGGTTTATACATATGAGTATCAGGAGCTATTTAGCTAGGTTGAATCTTCAATGTCCCACTCTACACTATATTTTTTGTGATGTCAAGAAAGATTGCTTCGTTCCTAGGAATGACAGCACAAAGGAATGCCTTAAGTAGTGAGGCTTTGGAATCACGACAATCAGGGTTAATCCCGAAGTTTCGAGACTATTGCGATGATAAACTTTGTATATTTGAATCCTAGAAAACATAGTTTATGTCTGACAAAATCACAAACGAACTGCAGGAGCTACTCAAAGCCAATGTAGTTACAGAAGAAACCGCCAAAAAAATCCGGCAATACTTCAACGAAAAACAGGAAGGAAGCCAAAACAGACTCTCTTCTGTTTTTGGCATTTTGGGAGCAATCCTTGTTGGTCTTGGAATTATTCTTGTTTTTGCACACAACTGGGATAACCTTTCTCGATTAACTAAAATATTACTATCGTTTCTTCCGCTGATTATTGGTCAATTATTTTGTGGATATTCCCTTTTAAAAAAATCAGAAAGTCCGGCCTGGCGAGAAAGTTCTGGCGTTATTTTATTTTTTGCTGTTGGATCCAGTATAGCATTAATTGCTCAAGTTTATAACATTTCGGGAGATTTAAATTCGTTTTTAATGATTTGGATGCTTTTGTGCCTGCCATTGGTTTATCTACTAAAATCCTCCATAGTTTCACTATTATACCTTACTGGAATCACCTATTATGGTTGCAATGCAAATTACTTTACCTATCCAACTGCACATTCTTACTATTATTGGTTGCTGCTTTTAGGGATCGCGCCACATTATTATGAACTTTTGAAAACCAAAGCTAACAGCAATTTCACCCTATTTCACCACTGGTTTATAGCTTTGTCCCTTATCATATGCTTGGGTACAATTGCCCATAAAAATGGAAATTCAATAGCATTAAGTTATATGAGTTTGTTTACCATTTTCTATTTCATTGGTCAAACACCATTTTTCGAGGTGCAAAAATTAAAAAATAACAGTTTTCTCATTTTTGGAAAATTAGGAATACTATATCTTTTGCTACTTTACAGTTTCAAATGGTTTTGGGATAAATCTATTTACGATACGACTTCTGTATCGGAAACATTTTTTTCTCTAGAATTCATAATTGCTTTGCTACTGACATTTTTGGCAGCTTTACTCTTTTACAAGAAAAACAGCCAAACAAATTTTAAAGAGATTTCCGTTCTGGAACTTGTTTTCCTGACCAATATTCTCTTTTTCATCCCAGGATATGAATTTTCTATTATTGCAAACGGAATTGTATTAGCAATAGGAATTTCTGAAATTAAACGCGGAAGTAAATTAAACCATTTAGGAATACTGAATTTTGGTTTAATTCTTATTAGCATTCTTGTAACTTGTCGCTTTTTTGATACTAATTTGAGTTTTGTAATCCGAGGGATTTTATTTATTACAATTGGTTTAGGGTTTTTCTTAACCAATTATCTAATGCTCAAAAAAAGAAATAGAAATGAAAAATAAGAAAAACATACTTCTATTATTTGCATTGGTTGCAATAACTCAATTATTTGTTCCTTTGCAAATGATATTCAATCAGGAAAATATCATAAACACCGGAACTGAATTCAAATTTCAAACCGCTCCAATAGATCCTTATGATGCTTTTAGAGGAAAATACATTACACTGTTCTTCAAAGAAAGAGAAATTAAGGTAAAAAACGCCAAAAAATATACTAGCGGCGAAACGATTTTTGCAACAATTATTACCACCAAAAATGGCTTTGCAAAAATTAGTTCTATTTCTAGAAGCAAACCAGAAAACACTGATTCCTATCTAAAATTAAAGGTTGGTTTTGCCCATAATAATGATAAAATAGCCATAGATTTGCCTTTTAATAGGTTTTATATGAATGAAAATATAGCTTCAAAAGCCGAAAAAATCTATCGCGAATCTTCCATTAAAAAGAAAAATGAAACCTACGCTTTAGTTGCCATAAAAAACGGAGAAGCCTTCATCAAAGATGTTCGCATCAACGAAGTTTCCATTAAAGATTTGGCAAACAAAAAGTAAAGAAATATCAATTTAAAAGAATTATTCCTACCTTTAAAGTAGAAAAACTCAATAATATTAAAAATGTCACAAGATACAATTGAATTAAAACTCGCCGTTCTCATTGATGCTGATAACGTTCCATATAGCAATGTAAAAGGAATGATGGAAGAAATCGCCAAATTTGGAACACCAACCACCAAACGTATTTATGCCGATTGGACCAAACCAAATGCCGGTGGATGGAAAAGTGTTTTACTGGAACATGCCATCACGCCTATTCAGCAATACAGCTATACGGTTGGAAAAAATTCTTCGGATTCAGCGATGATTATTGACGCCATGGATTTATTGTATTCGGATAAAGTGGATGGATTTTGTATTGTTTCCAGTGATTCAGATTTTACAAGACTTGCCATTCGTTTGAGAGAATCAGGAATGAAAGTTATTGGAATTGGGGAACAAAAAACACCAAATTCCTTCATTGTTGCCTGCGATCGATTTATTTACATCGAAGTTTTGGATGGCGCAATCAAGAAAAAAGCAAAAAAACGTTCGGCAGATACTAAAAAACCGGTTGAGAAGCCCGTTGAAAAACCCGTTGAAAAATCATTAAACAAAATAGATTCAGATACAATAGAACTTATAGAAACCTCCATAGAAGATATTTGTGATGATGATGGTTGGGCATTTCTTGGAGACGTGGGAAATATGATCGTAAAGAGAAAACCTGAATTCGACCCAAGAAATTATGGTTTCTCTAAACTGACACCAATGTTAAAATCGCTGACTGACATTTTGGAAATCGATGAAAGAGAATCTGATAAAAAAGGAATCAAACACGTTTATGTTAGATTGCGTTACAGTTAAACTAAATCTTTTATCATTTGAAACAAGGTTTCTTTCTTGATTGGTTTAGATAAATACTGATTCATACCAATTTCCTTAACACGCTCTTTTGTAGTTTCCATAACATCAGCAGTTACAGCAATAATGGGGATGTTCATATTTGATATTCCGGCTTCCCCATTTCTAATTGCAATCGTGGCTTCATAACCGTCCATAACAGGCATTTGAAGATCCATTAGTACAATGTCAAATTGGTTTGTCTTGAATGCATATAAACCTTCCTGACCATTGTTTGCATAAACTACTTTGGTATTTAACCATTTTTTGGTAATCATCTTTATGACCATTTGATTGATAGGATTATCCTCAACCACTAGAATTGTCTTGCCCTCTAAGTCGTAAGTAACGGACTCAACTATAACTACTTCCTTTTTTTCTTGTTGCACTACATCATAATCAATCGTTATCTTGCATGTTGTACCTTCATTAACTATACTATCCATTTCAACGTTTCCGTTTTGCATATCTACCACTGTTTTTACAATATAAAGTCCTAATCCGAGTCCGCCAAATTTTCGTTTATTATCAATATTATTTTGCGAAAAAGAATCAAAAATACTTTCCATTTTTTCTTTGGAAATTCCCACACCTGAATCAGAAACAGTCAAAATCAAACTAGATCTATTGTTTGGTTTCTGTTCAGCGTCAATGTGGAATTTAACAAACCCCTCAGAAGTAAATTTAATAGCATTACTCAAAACATTATTAACCACTTGAGCTAATCTCGTCACATCTCCATTCATACGATCTGGAATGTTATCCGATTTTGAAAATTGAAATTCTAATCCTTTATCGCTTGCTCTATTGTGAGCATTATTTTTTAAATGTTCCAAAACTTTAACAGGCTCAAATGATGATTCTTCCAGTTTAAGTTCGCCTTTTTCGATTTTAGAAAAATCTAAAATATCATTTACAGAACTCAACAAACTATGGGAGGAATATTTTATGATTTGGCAGTTTTTTTTGATAGTATCATCTTGCACTTCTTTAGAAATAGAATCAATTAAATTCATAATAGCGTTCAAAGGTGTTCGCAACTCATGGCTTATATTCGATAAGAAATAAGATTTTAATTCATTCATTTCTTCAGAACGTACTAGTGCAATTCTATTCAATTCGTTTTTCTCATTTTTAAGATTCCGAATCAAATTTGACATCGACAAAGAAAGAAAAATAACTTCTAAACCTGTTCCTAATTTAGAACTATTTTGAGTAAAAAAATTGATAGGAAATAACCCAAAATTATATAAAATGAATATGCCAAAACCGACAATCAAAAATAAAATACCTGCGGTAAAAAAAGAGTCCACCGGTTTTTTATTGTAATAAAGATAAATTATTGAATAGACAATCAGAATCAAAAATACAAGTGTAAGCACATTAACTAAAATGTAAGAAAACAACAAGAGTGAAGGAACAAAAATAACACATAACAATAAAAAAAGCAATAAGCCATAAGCTACATTGAATAGAATATAAATTTTCTTGCTATTCGCTTTAATTTTCAAAAACAATTCGCTGTATTTCCCCGATAAAAAAACAGCAAATATTGCTATGAATAATAGGCCATGATTAGAAAACCACCCTCCATTTGGCGTCACATACTTATAGAAAAAACCATCTAAAGCAAACTGCAACAAACCGACAAATGAAACGTACAAACTATAGTATAAAAATATCCTTTCATTTAAAGCAAAATAGAAGAAGAAATAAATAACTGCCGCAATTGACAAAATACCATAAAACATCCCAAAAAACAATTGTTCATTTGAAATCATCCTTATAAAGTTTTCTGACGAATACAGCTTAACAGGAATTTTTATGACTTCGCCGTCGCTCTTAAAATGTAAAAACAACTTAAGATTTGATTTAGGCTGAATTTCCAAGTCAAAAATTGATTTTCTATTATCAAAACTACGTTCCGAATACCGCATAGTATCACCGCTTACCATTTTGACAATTTTTCCCGAAGCCACATCAACAATATATAGTTCTACCAAATCTGTGATAGGTCTTGCTGTCTCAAGGTAATAATCTAACGATTTAGTGGTCGGGTTTTTAAGTTCAACTTTAGCCCAAAAATTGTTTTCAGTAAAGCCTAAATCATCATTTTCAGTTTTTAGTTTTTTGGGATTTAAGGACTGATAATTGGCTATTACGTCCTGAATATCTAAATTTCGTTGGCCTACATCGGCTACTGTAGTATAATTATGAAGCGATAACTCGTTAGGTAGTGAATTTTCATCAAAAATATATTGCGAAAAACTATTTGTTGAAAAGAATAAAACAAATAAAAATAGTAAAACAGTATGGTAGATATTTGATATTTTCTGATACATCATATAATTTTAGTACTATCTATTTACGATAAAAATAATATTTTGGTTTTTTATGTGAGTCAAATTTAAGTCTTTATTTTCTGTTAAAAAAAGTTGATCTTTCATTATTCTCATTAATTTAGTACAAAAACTATATCATGCGACAAAAATTTTTCGTTTTAGGAATTGCAGGACTTATTATTTCTTTGACTATTTTTTTCTATTTTAAAATAGGGCTCGTTTTGTCAGTAGCTATATTTATCCTTTTGTTAATTGGTTTTGCCAACAGTATTCAGCAGAAACATTCCATTCTTAGAAATTTTCCAGTGTTTGGCTATTTTAGATATTTTTTTGAAATGATTGCTCCAGGAATTCAGCAATATTTTATAGAACGTTCTACTGATGGGAAACCATTTTCAAGAAACCAGCGCACTCTCGCCTATCAACGAGCCAAAAATATTGATTCAACATCTCCATTTGGAACACAACTAAACCTCAATCGCTCCAGCTACGAGGGGATTAAACATTCTATTTTCCCTACTACTGTAAATGAAGAGTTACCTCGTGTTTTAGTTGGCGGACCAGATTGTAAGCAGCCTTATTCCGCTTCCTTATTAAACATTTCTGCGATGAGTTTTGGTTCTTTGAGCGAAAATGCAATTATGGCATTAAACAAAGGAGCGCTTAATGGAAATTTTTATCACAATACCGGGGAAGGTGGATTGACTGAATTTCATTTACAAGGCGGTGATGTTACTTGGCAAATAGGTACTGGTTATTTTGGTTGTCGTGATGACAGAGGTGGATTTGATGGTGGTCGATTTGCTGAAAAAGCAAATTTACCAGAAGTAAAGATGATTGAAATAAAACTATCACAAGGTGCAAAACCAGGGCACGGTGGTGTTTTACCCGCTGCTAAAAACACAGCGCAAATTGCAAAAATAAGAGGAGTACAACCAAACATCACTATTCTTTCTCCGCCGGGTCATTCTGCCTTTTCAGACACCAAAGGCTTAATTGAGTTTATTGCAAACCTGCGACAACTTTCTAATGGCAAACCTATCGGATTTAAATTATGTATTGGAAAAACCAGCGAATTCGAAGCAATTTGCCAAGAAATGATCATGCAAAATTGCTTCCCGGATTTCATTACTGTCGATGGCGCCGAAGGAGGAACAGGAGCCGCACCACTTGAATTTGCTGATGGTGTGGGAATGCCATTTGAGCCCGCACTCATTTTTGTTAATAAGACTTTAGTTCGTTTTGGGATTCGTCACAAAATGCGTGTGATTTGCAGCGGAAAGGTAATTTCTGGCTATTCTATTCTTAGAGCTGTAGCTCTTGGAGCAGACATGTGCAATAGCGCCCGTGGTTTTATGTTTTCGTTGGGCTGTATCCAAGCTTTACGATGCAACACCAACGAATGTCCTACAGGAGTCGCCACCCAAAATAAAATGGTTGTAAAAGGTTTGGTTGTTACTGATAAAGCGGAGCGGGTTTTCTATTTTCATAAAAACACCTTACATGCTGCAAATGAACTTTTGGCAGCAGCTGGTAAAAAAAGCTTTGCTGAAATTGATATCGACATTTTTATGCGTGGAGATGAATTCGCTCATTTATCTGATTTGTATTTTCCTGATAATTTAAAAAGCGTAACCATACATTAAAATTACAGCAACAAAAAGGAGGACCTTTTAGAGTCCTCCAATTGTTGGTTCTGATTTACCATTATCTAACTTATACTTTTACTCGTATAGCTGACTATTGAATTATCATGTCTTATTGTAAGATTGATATACTCAAGTAATTAATCAAAACCACACTCAAAGATACAATTTACTTTTCTAAAAATATAAAGCAACCGCTATTTTAACTATTGATTAACTTATTAAGCATAAGGTATTAAGCATCTTAATTACACATCCGTTTTCCAATTATATAATATAATTTAAAATATCTAATACTATTTCCAATGAGACAACAAAAAAGGAGGTCTTTTTAAAGGACCCCCTATGTGATTCTGAATTACCGATATTAACTCTTACCGTTGCTGGTATAGTCTATTGTGAGTTATCAATCTCATTATAAGATTAACATTCCCAAGTATTCAATCAGAATCACATATCAAAGATATTGTTTGTTTCTAAAATAATCAACTGTTAATCCGCATTTAACCAATAATTAACGCCATTCATTTTACTTAAATGATAACCAACTATATACACCACACCGTTAAAATTACTTTTCTAAAAAATTAAATTAGAAAATACTTTTTTTGGAGTATAGCCACAAAAAAAGAGGCCTTTTTACAGACCTCTAGTTTAGATTTTGGTTTACTATTATCGACTTAAACCTTGCGGTCTAGTGACTATCGAATACGCTACTCTTTGCAGATGGCCATATTCAAGAACAAATCAAAATCATACTCAAAGATACGGCTAATTTCATTTTAAAAAACATTCGAAAAGTACTTTAACCTATTTTTAACTTGTTAAATTTAAGCGATTTAAATTAAAATTTATTGTACCAGTTAATCAATACTAACAGCGTGATCAAAATAGCTAAAATTAAATAAAAAGTGATTGTCAGTAGCAGAACCTAACATTCACAATTCTGAAATACATCTAATATTAACACAAAAAAAGGAGGCCTTTTTAAAGGGCCTCCGATTGTTGATTTTGATTTACCATTTATCAAATCATACCGTTAAGCATGAAATAACTATTTGAATAAGCTTCTCTTTGCAGATGGTTTTACCCAAGTGATTAATCAAAACCACAATCAAAGATATAATTTATTTTAATTAAATACTTAAAAAACAACATTTTAACTATACATTAACTAGGCAGCTTTTGCGTGTATCAAAAACAAATTTAAGCACTTTATTAAATAACCTTTTATACCTTAGTTTTAGTATTTCGTTAAACTGAATTACGTTTCGATGCAGGCACAAAAAAGGAGGCCTTTTTAAAGGGCCTCCGATTGTTGATTTTGATTTACCATTTAGCAACTCATACCGTTCAGCATGAAACGACTATTTGAATAAGCTTCTCTTTGCAGATGGTTTTACCCAAGTGATTAATCAAAATCATACTCAAAGATACCAATTATTTCGCCTATTTTCTTCAAAAACAATACTTTAACTATTAATTAACCTGCTCTTTTTAGATATGCATTGTAGTCTAAATGTGCTAATTACAAATAGATAATGAGAAGTACATTGCTCCACTATTGAAGGCGCTAGTGCAAGAATATCTAAAAGTATGTATCTTTGAAAAATCAAACTAAAACCAATAAAATGCAACTCGTTTTCGCTTCCAATAACAAAAACAAAATCCTAGAAATACAAAGTATACTTCCTGCATCCATCAAAATCCTTAGTTTAGAGGACATTGGATGTTTAGAGGAAATTCCAGAAACAGCAGATACAATTGAAGGCAATGCTATTTTAAAAGCCAATTATGTAACCCGTAACTATGGCCACGATTGCTTTGCAGATGATACCGGACTCGAAGTAGCTGCTTTAAATGGAGAACCTGGTGTCTACTCGGCAAGATATGCCGGCGAGCAACGTAATGCTGATGATAATATGGATAAATTATTGAAAGCCTTGTCAAATAAAAACAACAGGAATGCACAGTTTAAAACGGTCATTGCTTTGAATATAAAGGGCAAACAAGAATTATTTACAGGTGTTGCCAAAGGTGAAATTACTTTAGAAAAAACAGGAAACAAAGGTTTTGGCTATGATCCCATTTTTCAACCTTTAGGCTACAAAAAAACATTTGCCGAATTATCTTTGGAAATTAAAAATGAAATCAGTCACAGAGGAAAAGCAACACAACAGCTCATCAACTTTCTAAGAAAGAGCAGTTAATTTTGATATTATTCAAATTTAACACTGAAAAGTTAAACTGAAAACCCTAATTTAAGCCTAAATTTTTAAATTTTAAAAATCAAATTTCAAACCAATCTTATAACTTTCTGACAATCAAATGATAATAAATCATTAAATCTTAAAATAGCATTAGTTTATATCGATTATTAACAGTAATTTTGCACCCTATTTTAAAAATACATATGAATAAATTTGAACAATTAGGATTGAGTGAATCGTTACTGAAGGCGATTTTAGATCTAGGATTTGAAAATCCGACCGAAGTACAGGAGAAAGCGATTCCCCTATTATTGGAAAAAGACACAGATATGGTTGCGTTGGCTCAGACAGGGACAGGGAAAACGGCAGCTTTTGGTTTTCCAGTTATTCAGAAAATTGATGCCAACAACAGAAACACACAAGCATTAATTTTATCTCCAACACGCGAACTTTGTTTGCAGATTACCAACGAAATTAAAAACTACTCTAAATACGAAAAAGGTATTAATGTGGTAGCAGTTTACGGTGGAGCTAGCATAACAGAACAAGCGAGAGACATAAAGAGAGGCGCACAAATTATTGTGGCAACTCCAGGAAGAATGCAAGACATGATTAATAGAGGTTTGGTAAACATCTCTCAAATCAACTACTGTATTCTTGACGAAGCTGACGAAATGTTGAACATGGGTTTCTACGAAGATATCGTAAACATCCTGTCTACTACGCCAGACGAAAAAAACACATGGTTATTCTCTGCAACAATGCCTGCTGAAGTAGCACGTATTGGAAAACAATTCATGACGGATCCAATTGAAATTACAGTTGGAGCTAAAAACTCAGGTTCAGCTACCGTTTCTCACGAATTTTACCTTGTAAATGCTCGTGATCGTTACGAAGCTTTGAAACGTTTAGCTGATGCTAATCCAGACATTTTCTCCGTAGTTTTTTGTCGTACTAAAAGAGATACCCAAGCTGTCGCTGAAAAATTAGTAGAAGATGGATACAGCGCTGCTGCTTTGCACGGAGATTTATCTCAAGCGCAACGTGATGGTGTAATGAAATCTTTTAGAGGAAGACAAATTCAAATGCTTGTGGCTACTGATGTTGCTGCTCGTGGAATTGACGTTGATAGCATTACTCACGTAGTAAACTACCAATTACCTGATGAAATCGAAACTTACAATCACCGTTCAGGTCGTACTGGTCGTGCTGGTAAGTTAGGAACATCTATTGTAATTGTTACTAAAAGTGAATTGCGTAAGATTTCTTCTATTGAAAGAATCATCAAACAAAAATTCGAAGAAAAAACAATACCTTCTGGAATTGAAATCTGCGAAATCCAATTATTACACTTAGCTAATAAAATTAAGGATGTAGAAGTTGATCACGAAATTGACAACTATCTTCCTGCAATTAACAGCGTTCTTGAAGATTTATCGAAAGAAGAATTGATCAAGAAAATGGTATCGGTTGAATTTAATCGTTTTATCAATTACTACAAGAAAACAAGAGATCTTTCTAATCAAGCTTCAGG
Source organism: Flavobacterium xinjiangense (assembly GCF_900142885.1). GTDB lineage: Bacteria > Bacteroidota > Bacteroidia > Flavobacteriales > Flavobacteriaceae > Flavobacterium > Flavobacterium xinjiangense. Next base: position 295,934 of record NZ_FRCL01000003.1, read on the forward strand.
TTCTGAAAGACGTGAGCGTGATGATAGAGATGGTGCTCCAAGAGAAAATAACAATGGTGGTGCAACAAGATATTTTGTGAACATAGGTTCAAGAGATAATTTTGATTGGATGTCATTGAAAGATTACTTGAAAGAAACATTAGACTTAGGTCGTGATGACGTTTTCAAAGTAGATGTAAAAGAAGGTTTCTCTTTCTTTAACACTGATCCAGAGCATACTGATAAAGTAATGGAAGTATTGAACAACGTACAATTAGAAGGACGTAGAATCAATGTTGAAATTTCTAAAAATGACGGTGGCGGAAGACGTGACCATAACGGAAGAAGTTCTGGCGGAGGTTTTGGCGGAGGTCGCTCAGGCGAAAGAAGTTCAGCTCCAAGAAGAGAAGGAAGTTTTGCACCAAGAAGAGAAGGTTCTGGCGGTGGTGGTTTCAGAAGCGATAGAAATTCAGCTCCAAGAGAAGGTGGATTTGGCGGAAGAAGTTCAGCTCCAAGAGAAGGTGGTTTCGGAGGAAGAAGCTCAGCTCCAAGAGAGGGTGGTTTTTCTGATAGAGCACCAAGAGAAGGAAGTTCTGACAGAGCACCAAGACGTTCTGAAGGCTTTGGTGATGCACCAAGACCAAGAAGACCAAGAAAAGACTAACATTCATTGTTAATTTTCTTATAATTATATTAGTAAACTACAAAATATTCAATCGCCTTTATTACTTTTAAAGTTTTAAATGAGTTTATGAAATATTTTGTAGTTTTCTTTTTTTTAGTACTTTCCACAGCTGCTATCGCACAAGATATACAGCCCTCTCAAAAGGTTAATGGTATTATTATCAACAACAACACAAGACAGCCTTTGTCTAATGTAAATATCATCAATATTAATAAAGTAAGAGGCGCAACTACCGATTCGAGAGGATATTTCGAAATCGATGTGCAACCAAATGATACTTTACATTTTACTATCCTAGGATATCAATCCTTAAGAGTTCGTGTTACAAACGACTGGATAAAAAACAAAAGCACCAAAATACAACTTACCGAAAAAGCTATTGCGCTGGAAGAAGTAATTATCAGACCTTTTAATTTAACAGGATATCTGGAAGTGGATTCAAAATTAATTCCAACAAAAGAAAACTACCGTTATAGCATTTCCGGTTTAACACAAGGCTATGAAGCAGGTGAATATTCTCCAAATGCCTTTGGTAGAGTATTAGGCTCTATCTTTAACCCTACGGATATGCTTTATAATTTCTTTGGGAAAAATCCAAAAGAGCTAAAAAAGTTAAAAGAAATGAAGAAGGATGATACAGTCCGAAATCTACTGGAATCTAAATTCGACAGGGAAACTATTTCCGTACTTCTTGGTGTAGACAAAAATGAATTGGCCGAAATTCTACAACGCTGCAATTATTCCGAAGCTTTTATACAAACTGCAAATGATTTACAAATCATGGATGCCATTAGCGGTTGTTATGAAGAATATAAAATTCTGAAGAAGAAATAAGATTTTAGTCTAAAAACAATATCAATCCTCAATCACGAAAGTAGTTGGGGATTTTTGTGTTAAAATAGTTAAATTTGAATTTTATAAATCTCAATTAATATAACATCAACTTACATGTCTAACATACCTTTTCAAACCATCAATTGGGATACAATAGAGAAAACAGAACATAAAGGAGAAATAGGAACTGCTTATTGGCAAACTATGCAATTAGGAGGGCTTAGAATTAGAAAAGTTATTTACTCTGAGGGTTATTTGGCAGATCATTGGTGCCAAAAAGGACATATTGTACATTGCCTCGAAGGAAATTTTATTACCGAAATGGAGGACGGACGACAAACAAATCTGTCTAAAGGGATGACTTATGTCGTTTCTGATGATTTAAGCTCTCATCGCTCCATAGCCACTAATGGAGTTGAATTATTAATTATCGACGGGGATTTTTTGAAATAATATTCAAACAGATGAAAATATTATATACATTTACTCACATCAAAATTAAAAACATAATTTAAATCCAATATCATGGCAAAAAGTCAAGACGCAAAGAAAACTGCAAAAAAAGAGCCTTTAAAAACGGCTAAAGAAAAGAAAGAAGAAAAAAGAGACAAGAAAAACGCTCCTAAAAGAGACTAAAAATTAGTGTTCAGTATTCAGATTATAGTGTTCAGTTTCGTTTGTTACTGAACACTATTTTTTTTTTTAAATACTGAACACTGAATACTATTTCATCGGAATATTAGCTAAAATTTCCAATACAAATTTCCAAAATTTCTGAGAAGAAGAAATACTTGCTCTTTCATCCGGAGAATGCGCTCCATGAATAGTTGGTCCAAAAGAAATCATATCCATATCAGGATAATTAGTTCCCAGAATTCCACACTCTAATCCCGCATGACAAGCCACAACTTTTGGTTTCGCCTTGTTTTGTTTCTCGTAAATAGCAACAAGAACATCAAGAATCTCCGATTTAACATTTGGAGTCCAACCTGGATAAGAACCTGAAAGCTCTACCTCACAACCTACCAATTCAAAAGCAGAGCGCAAAGAATTAGCCAAGTCATATTTAGATGTTTCTACCGAAGAACGAGTCAAACATCCTACTGAAATTTCACCATCTTTTATAATTACTCTTGCAATATTATTAGAAGTTTCCACTAAATCTTCCATATCAGCACTCATACGATACACACCGTTATGTGCCGCATAAATTGCTCTTATAATTCCTTCCTGAACACCTAAATCCATAACTTTTTTCGGCAAATCGCATTTCACGATTTCTATGGTTAAGTTAGGTTCCGTAGTTTTATATTCGTTTTTGATATCGTTGATGATTTCCTGCATATCAAAAATATAGGCTTCATCAAACATTTCTGAAATAATCACTTTCGCCACACTTTCTCTTGGAATAGCGTTACGTAAACTTCCTCCGTTGATTTCTGCCACCTGCAAACCGAAGTTTTCAAAAGCATCGAATAACAAACGGTTCATGATTTTATTGGCATTACCCAAACCTTTATGAATATCCATTCCTGAATGCCCGCCTTTCAATCCTTTTACAGAAATAAGATGTCCAACTGAACCTTCTGGAACTTCCTCTTCATGATAACTTCTCGTAGCCGTCAGATCAATTCCTCCAGCACAACCAATATCTATTTCATCGTCTTCTTCTGTATCTAAATTCAAAAGAATTTGACCTTGAAGAATCCCTCCTTTTAAATTCAATGCTCCTGTCATTCCTGTTTCTTCGTCTATTGTAAACAAAGCTTCAATAGCTGGATGTGGAATATCTTTACTTTCCAAAATTGCCATAATTGTAGCAACTCCAAGGCCATTGTCCGCACCAAGAGTTGTTCCTCTAGCACGAACCCAATCTCCATCAACGTACATGTCTATTCCTTGTGTGTCAAAATCAAAAACGGTGTCTGCATTTTTTTGATGCACCATATCCAAATGTCCTTGAAGTACAATCGCTTTGCGATTTTCCATTCCTGCAGTAGCCGGTTTACGGATGATTACATTACGGATCTCGTCTTCAAAAGTTTCCAATCCCAGACTGTTACCGAAGTTTTTCATAAACTCAATCACACGCTCTTCTTTTTTAGAAGGGCGCGGAACAGCATTCAAATCAGCAAACTTATTCCAAAGTGCTTTGGGTTCTAAATTTCTTATTTCTTGGCTCATTTATTTTATTTGAAGTTTAAATTTTATCAAGTTCAAAGTTACAAAGTTTAAATTCTTTACGCTACTAAATGATATTGTAATTATATTTACATTCTCAAAATCTATCTATTGAAACCAAAATATTTTCTTTCCCTCTTTCTTCTTGCACAACTATTTTTTCTGCAAGTTATTCCCTATTTCCCTGAATATGTGGAGCAATTTTACAGTAATGGTCTGTATCCAATGATTGCAGCATTTTCGAGAATAGTTTTTGGCAAAATTCCATTTTCATTAGGGGACTTTATTTATTTGATCACGATTTTATCTGTATTATTCTGGTTTTGGACCAAACGAAAATCTTGGAAATCAAGATGGAAAAACAATCTTTTGGCTGTTGTAAGTTTTTTATCAATTTTTTATTTTCTGTTCCATATCCTTTGGGCATTTAATTATTACCGTCAACCACTTTTTGAGAAAATGGTAATCGCAAAAGAATATTCAGATGCTGATTTACTTGATTTTACCAAAAAATTAATCACTAAAACTAACGCGGTTCAAGTTGAAATCACAAAAAATGACAGTTTAAAAGTGGTATTTCCCTATTCGCAAGAACAGATTTTTGAAATGAATTTAAATGGTTATAAAAACTTATCCTCTCAATATTCCTATTTTGCTTACAATAATAGAAGCACAAAAAAATCGATTATCAGTTTACCATTGGCTTATATGGGTTTTAGTGGCTATTTGAATCCGTTTACCAATGAAGCTCAGGTAAATTATCTTGGACCCATGTACAGTTTTCCAATGACAACCAATCATGAAATGGCACATCAAATGGGTTATGCCAGCGAAAGTGAATGCAATTTTATTGGTTTTTTGGCGTCTGTAAAAAATGATAATTTACACGTTCAATATTCAGGCTACAGTTTTGCTTTGCGCTATTGTTTAGGAAATTGGCAATTTCGCAACCCAAAAATATTTAAACAATTGCTAAAAACTATTCATCCTGGAATTTTGAAAAACTACAAAGAAAGCGATCATTTTTGGAAACAATATGAAACACCAATTGAAACTGGCTTTCATGCTTTTTATGACAATTTCCTGAAACTAAATCAACAAAAGGACGGCATTGAAAGCTACAGTAAGTTTGTGAATTTGATGGTGAATTATTACAAAAAAAATGAGTTATAAGTTCTAAATGTTACCATTTTTGAACTCATAACCCACCGTATTTAAACTAGACCTGTCAGGCTTAATTTCTATATTTTTTCAAGTAATAATCCTGTAGCGGTAAGTCCAGGACCAAAAGCCATAGCTACAATTTTTGTTCCGGATGCAATATTTGAATCGTTAATAATTTCATTAAAAATATGAGGAACTGTCGCGGAAGACATGTTTCCCAATTGAAGTAATATTTCATACGACCAACGCGCTTGTTCTTTTGATATTCCAACTGCATCCACTACATAATCAATAATTTTAGGCCCTCCTGGATGTATTGCAAAATGCATATCAGATTTCTCTTCGTCAAGATCTACATCAACTTTGGCGCAAAGCGTTGTCAAAAATGATTTTATATTTTTACGAATAAAAACGGGAACCCTTTTAGAAAGCGTCATTAAAAAATTGTACTCTCCTATTTCCCAGGACATATCATCTAATGAATCCGGAATAATAACCTCATGAGAAGCTAAAATTCTGAGTCCTTTTTTATCCTCAATAGAATCATCATTCATGAACGTATCTTCTTCATATAAAGAATATCCAATAAAACCGTCTCCAAAAAGAGAGCATATCATAGTGTTTGCAACAGAAAATTCAGTTAAATTTAAATGTGCAGATAATAACTCCGTGTGAACCACATCAACTCTACCATGATTTCTACTACCGCTTATCAAGTGACTGGCAGTTCTTATAGCAGGGAAAGCCCCATAACAGCCCATTTGATACGAATGTGTAACCTGCGTTGTACCCCAATTTCTATTTATTACGGCTTCTTGCGCAACACTAGGCGAGGAATATCCCGAACAGGTAACATGAACCAGGTTTTCAGGAGCAGAATTTGTTGTTGAATAAAATTCATCAAAAACATATCCCATCTTTTCTTTAAACCATTGCATTCGGGTTCCAATTTTTGGTCCAAAAGAATCTCTTCTCGCTGATACTAAGCTACTAGGAAATTGATAATCCGAAGGTAAAGTTTCGTCCATTTCATTTTCAATAAAATGTTCAACATCTTCAAAAATTAAAACTTGTCTCTTATTAATATTTTCGGCAGGAACAGAATACTTATCAACCTGATCTGATATAACCTCGAAACTATTTGATTCGTCAATAATTTCATCTTCTCCTGAACCAACTAGACTTGGCTTGGTTTGAAAATGATGGTATAAAAACTTGGTGTATTGGTTAAGTTTTTGCTGATCGATTAATTTCCCTACCAAAATAGGCTTGAAATTAGTAATAATAATGCTTTTCATTAATTTTGAAACTTTGTGTGAATTCCACAAACTTAAGCCATAACACTGTTTTTAAAAAGAAGCCAAATAAAAATTAAAATCGCAAAATTATAATTACTTGATTACTAGGTATTTATGATTATTATAATTTTGTTAAAATATTGTAAATCAGCATATTGTAAGAATGATATCACACGAGCTTAATCACTGATTATCAACGATGTAAGAATGCAATTACACTATTAATAAGGCCGGTTTTTTACACTTCATCACTGGTAAACGTAGTAAAACTTTTCTTTTTATATGGTCTAATAATCAATCTTCCTTCACGGTCAAAACGAATGTAGTTATATACCCAATTGAGGAAAACCACAGCTCTATTTTTGAATCCAATTAGGGAGAATAAATGCACAAACATCCACACAAACCAGGCAAAAACACCACTGAAATGGTATTTTGGCAAATCGACTACTGCTTTATTTCTTCCTATTGTAGCCATTGAACCTTTGTCGTTGTATTCAAAGGCTTGCATCGGTTGTTTTCTAATTAATTTTATGATGTTTTCTCCCAATAATTTGCCTTGTTGCATAGCAGGTTGAGCCATCATGGGATGTCCTTCGGGATAACTTTCCGTTTCCATGGAAGCGATGTCGCCTACGGCAAAAATATTGTCGTAACCTACCACTTGGCTGTATTGATTGACCCGAATACGTTCTACTCTTTCCACCAATGATTTGGCGTCTAATCCTGCAACTAATGCTCCTTGGACACCAGCAGTCCAAATTACGGTTGCGGTTTCAAATGTCAAATCAGAATTCGTAATAATAGTTCGTCCATCATAATTAGTTACCCGAACATTTTTCCAAATTTTCACGCCTAAACTGTTCAGAAACTTCTCGGCGGCAATAGAAGATTTTTCACTCATCGTGTTTAAGATTCTGTCTCCGCTTTGAATGAGATTGATTTCCATTTTATCAATATCCAAATCGGGATAATCTTTTTGCAGAATGGCTTTTTTCATTTCGGCTAGAGCGCCTGCAAGCTCTACTCCTGTGGGTCCGCCACCTACGAGTACAAAATTAATAAGGCTATTACGCTCTGCCACATCAGTGGTAAGAACCGCTTGTTCGAAATTTTCGAGAATAAGACTGCGTATATTGAGCGACTGTGGTATGGTTTTCATCCCCATACTGTTGCGTTCTATTTCTTTGTTGCCAAAATAATTGGTTTTAGATCCTGTGGCAATGATCAGATAATCGTAACTTAATTCGCCAATCTCGGCGATGACTTTTTGGTTTTTTGTGTCTATCTCTTCTACAGAAGTGAGTCGGAAGTAGAAATCATCATATTCCTGTATGACTTTTCGAATTGGATAAGCAATAGAACCTGCCTCTAACCCGCCTGTGGCAACCTGATATAGCAAAGGTTGAAAATTATGATAGTTGTGTTTGTCTAAAAGTACGACTTGCATATTTTTATTTTTTAATTGTCTGGCCAATGCAATGCCTGCAAAACCTCCACCTATAATTACTATTCTGGGATTCTTAGATTGTGGAATGTTCATGTTTAAAAAAGTTCTGATTTGTTGATACTCAAAGATACAATGTTTTTTAATGTTGAATTAAATCAAATAGTATCGAAATTTTTGTTTTTGAAAAAGCCATTCAAAGTACTAAACATGTAAAATAGCCCTGATGGAAATGAAAATCCTTTGTTTTTCTGATTTTTTCAGAAAATAAAGATTGTAATGTACAGCGGGAGGGATGTTTATTATGGATTGAAGTCTTTCTGCTCCTAAAAATTATTAATATTGTAACAAAATCCACTTTTTGATTACTAACGTATATATGAGTGACAATCTAGAACAGTCTTTTGTTAAGCAATTGCAGGAAAATCAGAATATAATCCACAAGATTTGTAGGTTGTATACTAATGGCGATGATGCACATAAGGATTTGTTTCAGGAAATCACGATTCAGTTATGGAAAGCTTTTCCAAAATTTAGAGGGGACAGCAAGTTTTCTACATGGGCCTATCGTGTGGCATTGAACACGGCAATCACTTTATATAGAAAAAGTAAGCGCTCAATTGCAACCATTGAGTTCGAGGGACGTCAGCATTTCTTGAATGATGTGGAATATAATTATGAGGAAGAAGAACAGCTTAAGCTTATGTACAAAGCTGTTTACCAATTGAATGATATTGAAAAAGCGTTGATTTTTATGTATCTTGAAGACAAAGATTATCAGGAAATAGCCGAAACATTAGGAATTAGCGAAGTGAATGCGAGGGTAAAAATGAATAGAATAAAAGGAAAATTAAAAAAAATATTAAATCCATTAGGAATATGAAAGAGCTGGATTTATTGAAAAAAGACTGGCAAAAGAACACGGATTCTTTTGAACAAGTATCGGAAATTGAGATTTACAAAATGATACATAAAAAATCATCTTCGATTGTGAAGTGGATTTTGATTATTAGTATTTTGGAGGTTTTATTATGGACTGCGTTAAGCTTGTTTTTTAATTCAGATGACTATTTGAAGCAGTTGCATCATGAAGAGTTGATATCCTATTTGAAATTATTAACGTATTTTAATTATGGCGTAATATTGACCTTTATTTATTTGTTCTATAAAAACTATGTTAGAATTTCAACAACTGCCTCTACTAAGCAGTTAATGCAGGATATATTGAAAACACGTAAAACGGTTCAGTTTTATGTTTGGTACAATCTTGGAATGATTGTTTTGAGTTTTATTATAGGCTTCATAATTGCATTTAGTTACAGTCCGGAAATAGGTTCTTTGAGAGAGAAAATCTTTAATGACACTAAGGTAATGGCAATCATATTTGGCGTTTTATTCTTGACTATTGCTGTATTTTTTGGCGCATTTTGGCTATTTTACAGAGTTTTATATGGAATCTTACTTCGTAGATTGTATGCGAATTATAAAGAATTAAAAAAGATAGATTTGTAGTTTTACAAAAAAAAAGAGTTCACTAATGAACTCTTTTTTTTTAATATTCCCAACGACGCAGTTTATTTAGCTTTTCCTGTTCTTCTATTTCCTCACAAGGAATTACTTTTAGGAAAGATGCATGTTGCTCGATAGCATATTCTACTTTTTCAACAATTTCCTCAATAGTGTCATTATCATAATCAATCTCTAAAGGTTCTTTGATGATAAACGACTGCAGAATACCTTTCTTTTTCATTCTCAGTCCTTTTTTATCAAAAGAACGGCGGAAACCGTCTATAACAATAGGCACAACAATGGGTCTGTGTTGTTTGATGATATGAGCGGTTCCTTTTCGTACCGGTTTAAAAGACTTAGTGGTTCCCTGCGGAAATGTAATTACCCAGCCATCTTTGAGCGCTATTTTAATATTTTCAGTATCATCTGGGTTAATATTCTTCTTCTCTTGCACATCAACTCCTTTTGCTCGCCAAGTTCGTTCTACTGAAATTGCTCCCGCATAAGCCATAATTCGTGGCAATAAACCCGCTTGCATCGTTTCTTTGGCTGCAACGTAATAAATATTTAATTTAGGCTGCCACATATAACAAACATTTTTGATGGTATCATCGCGCCCGTTCAGACTAGCATTAAAAACATGGAACATGGCTACGACATCGGCAAAATAAGTTTGGTGATTGGATATAAAAAGGACATTTGTATCAGGCAAATTTCGTATAATCTCGGACCCTTCGATCTGTAATTCATTAAATCCTCTATAACGTCGATGGGTAATAACTCCAAAAACACGAATTAAGAATTTTTTTATAAATAATATATGACCAAAAGGATTTCTCTTAAACAATCCCATAAATTTGTGTGTTTTTCTGTGAATTATGTTTGCAATAATACGAATTTTATTTTTGTACTTCCTTTCCAATTTTTCATCTAAAAAAAAGTATCACCAGGAATTGAAAACATCTTTTAAAACATCTTTCAACTCACTCAGCATCATCGCTGTAGCTCCCCACACAATATGTTCCTCGATTTTAAACGCAGGAACACTAATATCATTTGCGTATGAAGTAGTCAGATTAGTATCAGTAATAATAGCATCACTCAAAAAAACCGTTAAAGGCAATTCAATGATGTTTGCAACTTCTTTAGGATCCGGGACGAAAACAATTTCCTCTTTACAAATTCCTAAAAAAGGATGTACCATAAAATCACTGGGAGGAATATACATTGGTGTAAAAGTCTTGATAATTTCCATTATATTGGGGTGAATCCCAACTTCTTCATGGGTTTCACGCAGTGCAGTATTTTCGAAAATTTCGTCTTGAACTTCATATTTTCCTCCAGGAAAAGCAATTTGAGCAGAATGTACTCCCTTGTAAGAATTTCGGACAATAAGTACCAAATGCGTTATTCCATTTTTAGGATAAAACAACATCATAACGGCTGCAATTTTTGGCTTTTTTATTCCAATATCAAAATTTTTTAAACTTTCAATTCTCTCTAGAGGAGCCATTTTGATATGCGAAACTTCAGCAGGAAGCTCTGCTGTCATTAATTTAGGAACATATTCTAAAAATTCTTGAAAATCCATAATCAAAGTCTATTTTTGCATCATAAAAAGATAATATAAATATAGTTTAGAAAATAACGTGATGCAAATTTTCTAAATTAAAAGCCATTAAAATGTATAGTAAAGAAGAAACTCAAAAATTAAAGCGAGAATTCTGGGTGACATTCGCAGATAAATATCCCAGAAAATGGGTGCTTTATGATACAAAAATAAAAGATTTCTCTTTTAAATTTTATGTAGATAATAAAAAGGCGCTAGTTTTAATTGATATTGAGCATCGAAGTGATGACAAACGAATTGCTTATTTCGAGAAAATAGAAGCACTAAAAAATATACTGGAAGAAGAATTCATCAAAGATTTAGTATTTGAAAAAGAATTCATTCTTGAAAATGGTAAAACAATTAGCCGAATTTGGGTTGAAAAATTAGAAGTCAGCGTTAGTAATCGAAAATACTGGGATGAAATCTTTGATTTTTACAACGAGAAAATGAATTCTTTAGAGTTGTTTTATAAAGAGTACGACGATTTTATAAAAGACATCGACTAATTCTTTTTTTGGATTGTTATTAAATAAAAAAAGTCACTACGAGTGACTTTTTTTATTTTTACATGTTGAAAATATTATAAACGATAATTCTATTTTCATAATTGACATACAATTGTTTCCTGTTATCCTGCTTCTTTCTCGTAATAATTGAAAGTGTGCAATCCTCTCCATTATTATCTTTACAAGTAAATGAATAAACGATATCGGTATCATTTTCTTCTGTTGGTTGATAATCAATAATTTCAAACAATTGAATGGCTTGAGAATATATAACGATTCTATCTTTATTAGTATCTAATGATACTAAGATATTGACCAACCCTAAATCAGACCATTTTCCCCACTTGCCTTTTTCGTTTTTTTCTAAAACACTAAAACCTGATGTTTTGAATTTATAATTCTGACTGTAAGACTGTTGTGATCCTAAACCCAAAAAAAACAATATAATAAATAATTTTGTTTTAGTCATTGTGTATTAATTAAAAGTCGAATTTAGTTACTTCTTTTCTGGCATTTTCAAAATCAGTTATTATTTCAAAAAGTATGTCGGCAGCTGGTATAATTTCATGAATTAATCCCGCAACCTGGCCTACTTCTAATTCTCCTTCGATTAAATCACCTTCAAACATACCTCTTTTTGCTCTTGCTCTTCCTAAAAACTGAGACAACTCCTCTGTTGTTGGACATTTCGCATACAATTGCTGAAGATCATCGTAAAACTTGTTTTTAATCAATCGAACAGGAGCCAATTCTTTTAAAGTTAATTGCGTGTCGCCTTCTTTCACCTTTATAATCGTATTCTTAAAATTTTCATGTGCTGAAGATTCTACCGAAGCTGCAAACCTACTCCCTACCTGAACGCCATCAGCGCCTAAAACCATTGCCGCTAACATTCCACGACCAGTGGCAATACCTCCGGCAGCTATCAAAGGAATTTTTATATGTTCTTTTACCATTGGAATCAATGTAAAAGTGGTCGTTTCGTCTCTTCCGTTGTGCCCTCCAGCTTCAAATCCTTCAGCAACTACGGCATCAACACCTGCCGCCTCAGCTTTTAAAGCAAAAACAGAACTACTAACCACATGTACAACTGTTATGCCATTTTCTTTCAAAAAAGAAGTCCAAGTTTTTGGGTTTCCAGCCGACGTAAAAACTATTTTCACTCCTTCATCGACTATAATTTTCATTATTTCTTCGACATTGGGATATAGCATTGGGACATTAACACCAAAAGGTTTTGTAGTGGCTTTTTTGCATTTTTGAATGTGTTCCCGCAAAACTTCGGGATACATAGAACCTGCACCTATTATGCCTAAACCACCCGCATTACTTACTGCACTCGCTAATTTATAACCGCTGTTCCAAATCATTCCGGCTTGGATAACAGGGTATTTAATTTTGAAGAGCTCTGTAATTCTATTCATTTGTTTTACTGTAGGTTATTGCTTTATTATTTTTCCGGTTTTAGAAAAAAGTCCAGATTCTAATTTATAAACATAGGTTCCTTTTTCAAGGGATTCCAAAGAAACATTTGATGTTTCTGTTGTTATATCACTATTTAATATTTTTTGTCCTAAAGCAGTATAAATGAAAAACGACCCTTTATCATGGCCTTCTGGCAGAGAAATGGATATGGAGTCATTTACTGGATTTGGATACAATATAAAATCATTTTTTGAAAAAGCATTTATAGAAAGTGTATACGCTGTGCCAAAATTTGGAATACCAAATCCATATTGATTATTAGGAGTCGCGAATCTATCACCTGATTTTATGATTAAATCTCTGATTTCCTTATTTGTTTTAAGTGGAAATGCCTGCCACAAACAAGCGACCATCCCTGCCATAATTGGACTAGAAAATGAAGTCCCGTTTGCTGTTACAACATTACCTAACGCATCAGCTACAACATCTGATTGTCCTTGAGCCATAACATCCGGTTTTATACGATTATCACTCGTCGGCCCAATCGAACTAAATGAAGCCTGTGCTTTTGCAGAATTTACAGCTCCTACCGCAATCACCGAAACTGCATCAGCAGGTACTGAAATATGTGGCTCTGATGTATTCCCTGAATTACCGGCTGCCGTTACGATAATCATCCCTCGGCTAAACGCTATTTCAGCTCCTCTTGACATATAAGTAGTAGTTCCATTCATTTCACTATATTTATGGCTATACGCGGTATTATCATATTCAAAATAACCTAAAGAGGTATTTATGATATCTACGCCCAAACTGTCTGATTTTTCTGCAGCTTCCACCCAAAGTGATTCTTCCACAGGATTTTCGGTGGGATCATCTTCTGTAATGAATAAATAGTATAGAGCATCTGGTGCTGTTCCTACCAATGCATTTTCTTTATAACCGCCCATGGCTGAAAGAACGGATGTTCCGTGTGAAACTCCGGTGTAAAAATCAGGATTTCTCAATACAAAATTGTAGCCTCCCAAAATTTGATTATTATCTCTCAATCTTTGAAAAGGTTGTGTGGTATTAACACCCGGAAAACCAGCATCTAGAACTGCTATTATCTTACCTGAACCCGTATAATTTTGTTGGTGCAATTGATGTCCATTCAACATCTGAATTTGATTAGCCGAGCTTCCGTAAGCATAATCAATTTTAGTTTTGGTAATCTTATCAGCGTTTCTAATTTTTTTTACCTTCGCAATATTCCCAACGATATTCAGCGATTTATCCGCAAAATCGATTTTATTGACAAAAGAAAATGTTTTTACTGAATTTATTACTGCTTGTGTGCCACGAACATGAATTGCATTTAACCATTTTGATTTGGCTAAAACAGAAATACCAGCGACGTTTTTTACTTGGTTTATATAAGATTGCTCGATAGGAATATCTTTAGAATCTAATGGTATCTTTTGATTACTTCTTCTGTCCAACGCCCTTTGCGACAGCATTTTTAATGGGGAATCAAAGTACATTTGAGTATTTGATTTTGCATTAAAGTAAACCCAAGCATCTTGTACTTGCGAAAAAACAGTTGCTGTAGTGAATATCAAAAGAAACACATAGAATTTTCTCATAGTTAAAATATTAATGTTAAAAAGGAAACTTTATTTATTTCTATAGAACTCTACTATTTAAAATTCATGATATCATTTTACTTCTAAAAAGCTAGATGATTTATAAACCTTCAAAAATAAAGTACTAAACTAAGAAATAACTCCGGAACCAACTAATTCATCACCTAAATACCAAGCAACAAATTGTCCTTCAGTTATAGCGGACTGTGGCTCTTCAAATGAAACATACATTCCGTTTTCAAACTGATGCAGAGTTGCTTTTTGCAAAGGTTGTCTATACCGAATTCTTGCCAATACATCCATTGTTTTGCCATTGGCTAAAGCCAAATCCGTTCGGATCCAATGTACTTCGGATTTTTCAACAAACAATGCTTTTTTAAACAATCCGGGATGCTGACTGCTTAATCCGGTATAAATAGTATTCGTGGCAACATTTGTGGAAATTATAAACAAAGGATCTGTTGTTCCTCCTACATTCAATCCTTTGCGTTGACCTGTTGTAAAATAATGAGCCCCTTGATGGTTTCCTACTACTTTTCCCATTTCAGGAATGTAGTCAATCTTTTTTGCCTCAAGCACTAATCCATCTTCAACAGACAATAATTTAGGCGCATCTATATTGTAAACAGGATTATTTTTATCGATTTGAATAATTAATCCTTCTTTAGGTTGTAATTTTTGTTGCAAAAATTCAGGTAAACGTACTTTCCCTATGAAACATAATCCTTGCGAATCTTTCTTTTCGGCAGTAACCAAATCCATTTGAGCCGCAATTTCACGAACTTCTGGCTTTGTTAATTCACCAATTGGAAATAACGATTTTGCCAATTGCTCTTGTGACAATTGACAAAGAAAATAAGACTGATCTTTATTATTATCTGCTCCGGCTAACAATTGATAAACGGGTTCACCGTCAACTTCAATTTCACTTTTTTTACAATAATGACCTGTTGCCACATAGTCCGCGCCAAGACTCATTGCAATTTTCATAAAAACGTCAAATTTTATTTCACGATTACAAAGTACATCTGGATTTGGAGTTCGTCCTTTTTCGTACTCTCTGAACATATAATCAACAATTTTCTCTTGGTATTGTTCGCTTAAATCTACCGTTTGAAAAGGAATTCCTAATTTTTCGGCTACTAAAAGTGCATCATTACTATCCTCAAGCCATGGACATTCATTAGAAATAGTCACTGAATCATCATGCCAATTTTTCATAAAAAGACCTATAACCTCATATCCTTGTTGTTGCAACAAATAAGCGGCAACACTTGAATCTACACCCCCTGAAAGTCCTACAACAACACGCTTCATCTTCAAAAAATTAAAATTTTATAAGGGTGCAAAGTTACGAAAGATTTATTAAGTCTTAAGTTAATTGTTTTTGGATTTTGTTGCATTTTCAGGGTTGCTCATATTGACAGTTTTGACTGGTTTTCCCTTTTCGAAAAACTGCCAAACACCTGATTTTTTACCATTTAAAAATTGACCTTTCGAAACAACATTTCCATCGGTATCTTTGAAAAATGCCAATCCATTGTACTCGTTGTTCTTAAAAATAGACTCTTCAAGCACAATTCCATTCTCAGTATATTTTTTATAAACCCCTTCTTTCAAGTTGTTTTTGTAATTAATTAGCTCCGCAATTTTGCCATTACTATAATATACGGTTCGCAAACCTTCCAGCTTTCCTTGCTTATAATTTTCAGTTGCCATAATGTTTTTTGAAGCCAGATGGTAATACTTCCATGGTCCGTCAAATAATTTATTTACCACTTTACCCTCACTCACTTTATTTTTAGACTGATCATAAAATATGGTATAAGCAGAATTATCTTTGGCATTGAATTCCCTAGTGGCAATTATGGATTTTGCCTTGGTATCATCATAAAAATTGAAAACTCCAATTTCTTTTCCATGAACAAAAGTCCCTTCATATCTTGGTCTTTTTGATTCTTCGTAAAACCCTTTCCATAGTCCATGTTTTTTTCCTTTTTCATCTAGTTTATTGAAATCTGTTTGGGAAAATATACTTTGACAAAAGCATAGGAGTATAATAACTTTAAAAAAACTAAACTTAATATTTTTCATTATATCTTTTAATTTAGGAGCATTTAGTAAGAACAACTTTATTGCCTTTTTATTTCAACAAATTTACATTTTATATTAGAAGTGACCCTTTTATTCTTTTTAGATTTACAAAACATAATTTGATTGATTTAAATTCTAAAATTCAATACCAAAATCTTCCATTTATACTTTTGAACTCAAGCATTCTTACAGTTGCAAAACAGCCTTTAGAATCAAAAAAGCCTATAATATCATAATAAACCAAATGTCATCAATGATAATCAAAAAGTGATTTTATCAATTGTTCAATTTAATAGATAGCTAATAGCATACCATATTTCACTAAAACAACCTATATCGCTAATATTAAGCCCCTTACATGGTTATTTTCAAATTAAACAATAATAAAAAAAAACATAAATTTTTAATTTGTTTTATCTTTTAACAAAAATATTAAACATTTAATAAAAACAAATATTTAATTTAGCGTAAACAATTAAAAATCAACACTATGAAAAATTCATTAAAAATTAAATGTTTAGCCTTGCTAACATTTTTCGCAATCGTAGGAACATCATGTGATAATAACGATGATGACAATTCTGCACCCGTAGACAATACAATCACAGGAAAAGCAATTGCTACAACGAATTTAAGCATCTTGGTTCAGGCACTTGTCAAAGCAGATTTAGCCACAACCTTACAAGGTGCTGGTCCGTTTACCGTTTTCGCACCTACTAACGATGCCTTTACAGCCTTTCTTGCCACAACTCCTTATGCTACCATAAATGATGTGCCAAAAGAAGTCTTAACCCAAATTTTACTAAATCACGTTGTAACAGGTGCTGTGAAATCCAGCGATTTGTCAACTGGATATATAAAAACATTGGCAAAAGGTTCCGCTTCAGCAACCAATACGTTGAGTATGTTTGTAAACACTTCCGGAGGAGTAAAACTAAATGGAGTCGCAAAAGTAACAACTGCTGACATCATGGCTTCTAATGGCGTAATACACATCGTGGACAAAGTAATTGGCTTGCCTACCATTGTGACCCATGCAACTGCAAATCCAAATTTCACTTCTTTAGTTGGGGCTTTAACTGGAGCGGGGCAACCTAATTTTGTTTCCATTTTATCTGGACCTGGGCCTTTTACAGTATTTGCGCCTACTAATGACGCTTTTACAGCGTTAAATGCAGAACTAGCACCAGGAGGAATTGCAGGTGTTTCTGCTGCAAATTTGACAAAAGTTTTACAATATCACGTAGTTTCTGGAAATGTATTGGCCGCTAGTTTAACCGAAGGTCAAGTAGTTGCAACGCTTCAAACACCACAAACTTTTACTATTCAATTAACTGGCGGAGCAAAAATAAAGGATGCAAATAATAGAATATCAACGATAATTGCAACTGATGTACAATGCTCAAATGGAGTGATTCATGTTCTTAACAAAGTCCTGTTGCCTATTCTATAAGAAAAAATATGTCAAAAAAAAAGCTCCCTATTTTCAGGGAGCTTTTTAGCTTATAATCTACAAAGAATTACTTCTTTTTATCTTTTGCTTTTTGAGCTTCAGCTTGCTCCATAACTTCTTGAAGTTTTTGTTGGAACTTACCTTGTTTTTTTGGCTCTTTCAATTTGTTCTGTTGAATTTGCGCATGTATTCTATCGCTATCAACAATATAATTTTTAATAACAAACATGATTCCTATCGTAATCAAATTGGAAATAAAGTTATACAAACTCAATCCAGCACCATAGCTATTGAAGAAAATTAACATCATAATTGGCGAAATATAAATCATGTATTTCATCATTTTTGCCATATCCGGCATTCCTTCTTGTTGTGGAGCTGCCATTTGTTGGTCCCCGGAAGTCATTTTCATATAAAAGAAAATCGCTATTGCAGCCAATATTGGAAACAAACTGATATGATCTCCATACATAGGAACATGGAAAGGTAATTTTACAACTTGGTCAAAAGAAGATAAATCGTCTGCCCAAAGGAAGCTTTTTTGTCTTAACTCGAAAGCAGATGGAAAAAACTGAAATGAAGCATACATAAAAGGCAGCTGAATCAAGGCTGGAATACATCCTGCCATTGGGTTCACCCCAGCTTTATTGTACAATTTCATCGTTTCCTGTTGTTTCTTCATTGGGTCTTTTTTGAATTTTTCTCCCAATTCCGTAATTTCAGGTCGCAATACTTTCATTTTGGCCTGCGACAAAAATGATTTATAAGTAATAGGCGACATCGCAATTTTGATGATAATTGTAAAAATAATTATCGCAATGCCATAAGCAATGTAAGAACTTAAGAATCCGAATAATGGAATAAACACGAATTTGTTAATCCATCCGAAAATACCCCAACCTAAAGGAATAATTTTCTCTAAATTTTTATCGTATGCCTTTAAAGTCTTATAATCAGATGGTCCAAAATACCAGCTCATTTTATGATCTATCTCACCATTGGTAAATGCTAAAGGCACTTTTGCATTAAATTGTTTAATAAATGTAGTATCAACTTTTTCGTCAACAACTAATTTATTAGACTTCAATGTTGATTTTGCAAACGGAGTATCAGTCAATAAAATCGTACTGAAAAAATGCTGTTTGAATGCAATAAATTTTACATTTTCAGGTGTTTCTTCTTTGTCTTTTCCGTCTCCTACATTGTTAAATTTTTCATCGCCATATTCATAATTCAATAAAGTGTAACGATCTTCATAAGCGATACTTTTTTCCGTTCTAAAAGTTTTCAAATTCCACTCTAAATCCAATGGTTTAGCCGTATTCAAAACTTTATTTAATCCTTGTGAACGAATATCAAAACCAACCATAAAATCGTTTGGTTTCAAAATGTATTTGTATTCCAGAAATTCATTTGGACCTGCTTTCAATTTCATAGAAAGAATTTGATCCGCTCCTACTTTTGTAAGTGTTGGTTCAAAATACAAATCTTTGGTATTTAAAGTACGATTGTCACTTGTCAACAATTGAACATTTAAATCGGCATTGTTGTCCTTAATCAATTCAACTAATTGACCTGATCCTTTCTTAAATTTTTCGAAATTTTTCAAAGTTGCTTCAACAATATACCCACCTTTATTTGCAATTTTTAATTTTACAAATTCATTTTCGATAGTAGTGTAAGCAGCCTTAGCGGAAGGAAGTGTAGCTGAATAAGCAAAATTTCCTAAGGATTTTTGCAATTGAGCCAGTTGCGTTGAATCTCCGGTGGCAGCAACTGCAACGGTAGCTGTTGCTACAGCTTTATCAGATAATTCTTTGGCTTTAGCCTCTTTGATTACTAATTCTTTTTGCGCTTTTTCTGCTGCAATAGCTTTTTCATCTGGTTTGTTTTGGTACATTATCCAAAGCAAAATTCCAAAAATCAATACAAAACCAATAATCGAATTGAGGTCTAATTTTTTTTCTTTCATTATTCTATTTAAAAAAGTTTAATCTATTAGTATAAAGTTTGATGAATTGTTTCAAAAAACAGGAACTATTTTTTCTTCGCCTGTACAGCTGCCGCAACAAAATTCACAAAAATAGGATGTGGATTCGCAACCGTACTTTTATATTCCGGGTGGTACTGTACCCCAATAAAAAACGGATGGTTTTCTATTTCTATAATCTCTACCAATCCGGTATCAGGATTTACTCCAGAAGCAATCAATCCTGCATTTTGTAATTGTGCAACATAGTTACTATTGTACTCATAACGGTGACGGTGACGTTCTGAAATAGTTTCTTTTCCGTATATTTTATAAGCCAATGAATCTTTTTTGATATCACATTTCCATGCACCAAGACGCATTGTACCTCCTTTATCAGTAACTGTTTTTTGCTCTTCCATAAGGTTGACCACCGGATGAGCAGTGTGCTCATTCATTTCGGTTGAATTAGCATCAGCATAACCAAGAATATTTCTTGAATATTCTATGATTGCCATTTGCATTCCCAAACAAATTCCGAAAAATGGTACTTTATTTTCACGAGCATATTGCACTGCAGCAATTTTTCCTTCAATTCCTCTTTCTCCAAAACCTGGTGCAACCAGAATTCCGTCTAAACCAGAAAATTTGTCGTGAATGTTAGTTGCATCAATATGTTCAGAATGGATCGAAATCACATTTACCTTAGTTTCATTTGTAGCTCCTGCATGAATAAATGCTTCCAAAATAGATTTATAGCAATCCTGCATTTCTACATATTTCCCAACCAAACCGATATTTACGGTATGCTTTGGATTTTTTAATCGGCGTAAAAAAGTATTCCAGTTTTTTAAATCCGGAGCAGCTTTCTTAGGCAAATCTAATTTTTTCAACGCAACAACATCAAGTCCCTCTTCCAACATTAAATTAGGCACTTCATAAATCGTTGAAGCATCTATAGATTGTATAACGGCTTCTCTTTTTACATTACAAAACAGAGCCAATTTATTACGTAATTCTTCTGAAATTTCATGTTCTGTTCTACAAACCAGAATATCAGCTTTGATACCACTTTCCATCAACGTTTTTACCGAATGCTGCGTCGGTTTTGTTTTCAATTCACCTGCTGCAGCCAAATAAGGCACCAAAGTAAGGTGAATTACAATACCATTATGCTCTCCTAATTCCCAAACTAACTGACGAACGGATTCGATATAAGGTAAGGATTCAATATCCCCTACAGTTCCTCCGATTTCAGTGATGACAATATCATAATCGCCGGAATTTCCCAGCAATTGCATTCTATCTTTAATTTCATTGGTAATATGAGGTACAACTTGTACCGTTTTACCAAGAAATTCTCCTCTTCTTTCTTTTTCTATAACCGAAAGATAGATTCTTCCAGTAGTAACATTATTGGCTTGAGAGGTAGGAACATTCAAGAAACGCTCGTAGTGTCCTAGATCTAAATCAGTTTCTGCCCCATCATCAGTTACGTAACATTCTCCATGTTCATATGGATTTAAAGTACCTGGATCGACATTAATATACGGGTCAAACTTTTGGATAGTTGTACGATAGCCTCTTGCTTGTAACAATTTTGCCAAAGATGCCGCAATAATTCCTTTTCCTAAAGAAGAAGTCACACCACCTGTAACAAAAATATATTTCGTTTGATTCATTCTGTTGTTATTGTTGTTGTTTGTATTGTAGTTATGTAAAAAACTTGGCAAAAGTACAAATTTAATTAGACAATTTGCCAATTAGACAATGAGAAAATAAAGCAAGGATAAAATTAAATTATTCAATCAATTAAAGGATAAAAACAACAAATTAGCGGAGTAGACAATTAAAAAAAGATAAAAATCTAATTAACATAAATTATCTAATTTTCTAATTGACGAATTTCTAAATTATGGTTTTGGGTACCGTTTTTTTATATTTCTAATTAACTCTTCAAGACCATTGAGTTTTAATTCGTAAATCAGTTGCAACTGCTCGCCTAACTCCCCTTTTGGGAATCCCTTGTTACTATACCAAACAACATAATATTCAGGCAAATCGATAAGAAACTTGCCTTCATATTTACCAAAAGGCATTTTAGTATGAGCTAGTTTAATTAGCTTTTTTTGGTTTTGATCCATTTTATTTTAATAAAAAAGCAAGAGACAGCAACAAGAAGTAAATACGCTTTCTTGTTGCTGTCTCTTGCTTCTAAACACTATTTATTTCCAGTTAAAAGTAATTCTCTTCTCTATTTCTGTATTCAAACTCATAAAAACAGGACAGGTCATTGCGGTTCTCTCCAGAATAGTTATGTCTTTTTGATCATTTGTTCCTTCCATTTCAAACGTAATTTCTATAACACCTATTCTTCTTGGTTCGGCATTCATTATTTTTGTTACGGCAGCGGTAGATCCTTTTAAATCTACATTCATATCACGAGCTTTTATTCCCATAACGGTCATCATACAACTTGCTAAAGCATTTGCAACTGTATCCGTTGGAGAGAAAGCTTCCCCTTTTCCATTATTATCTAAAGGTGCATCCGATATGATTTCATTTCCAGATTGCACATGTATTGATGACGTTCTTAAATCGCCTAAGTAAGTTACTTTTGATGTCATAATTTTATTATTATTTATTCTACTGTCCGACTAATTACTGAATATTTTTAATTTGCTTCTTTTATGGTCAAATCAGTGTCGTAGTACAAGATATAAACTCCTTTATTCGTGTAACCTCCGTCTGGTTTTTTATAATATTCAAATTTATTATCTACTTGCTCCGTTGCCATAGCATCAGCCGTTTCCTGATATGTCTTGCCTTGCGATAGTCGCATCATGGTATCAAAAGTAATATCAAAACCACGAGTCGCAAAAATATTCGGGGAAATTTTATTTATTTTTTTGAAGCTTTTTTCAAATTGCAACGCTCCTGCTGATTCATTATCACGAGTCATGGATGGATACATCATTTTTAATTTTGTCAGATTCACGAAATTTATTTCATCCGTATCTAATGTTTCATTTGGCTCTAAAATAACTAATTGCACCTTATATGTAGCCATAGAACTCATCATAGTCGCAATAGTTGCTTTTATCATACTGGTATTTCCAGTTTCCATAACCACGTAATTTATTTTGTCTTTAACGAACAAACTCTTTAAATTTTCAGCTGACAAGCTTCCGTTTGAATTAAGAGTTGAGAATCGTACGTCTTTTTGATTTTCTTTGATATACTGTATAACCGATTCTTTTTTCTTATCGATTACCGCTATTACATTTCCACCCTTTGATCTCATATAATCAAACATTGCATTTTTAACAGCCAGAACCGTTGGAATTGTTTGGTATAAATTACTAAATGATTTTCCTACGTCTTTTGATAAAGGCGAAATTACAGGTACTTGATTTAAATTCAACAATTCTGCCGTTTTCTCTACATTACTTTGATAAAAAGGTCCAATTATCGCATTGGCATTTTCAAGATTATTTTCCTTGATTATAGAAGCTACGTTTGATGCATTTTTTGTTTCCTGAGAATCAAAAACACTAACGTCTATTGAAAGTCCAAGTTGTTTAGCCGAATCTATAGCTGACATTGCACCAGCATAAAAATCCAAAGTCATATTTAAAAACTTATCTTTTTTCAATCGTATAGCAGTCGAATTGATTGTATCTCCTTCAATAGCATTCATATTAAAAGGCATCAATAACACTATTTTTTTTCGGTCGTTATTCCCGCTTTTTTTAGACAAACTGCTGTATTCTTTTTTACTTTCCTGCGGCATTGAGACAGTAGACGGTATTTTCAGAGTCATTGCTTCGGTTACACCATAAGCCATAGTAGGATTTAAAGCAATCAATTCCTCCTGGCTCATCCCGAACATTTTTGATAAACTATAAAGCGTCTCTTTAGATTTTACTTCATAATTCCAATAATTTATTGGGGTGGTTACTTTTACCGCAGAAGGATTTACAGTTTCCTTTTTCGATTCAGTTACTGCAGCAGTTTTAACTGCTTTTGAAACATTTCCTTTAATAATCAATTTATATCCAATGGGTAAATTAGAAACAACCTCAGGATTTTTTTTCTCTAGCTCAGCAATGGTAATTCCGTATTTTTTAGCAATAGAATACTTCGTTTCCTTAGCTAGAACTTCATGATAGACTACTGCTTCTTTTTTTACAGTTGAAGGTTTTTCAGTTGCAATCGAAGCCTTCGTTGCTGCTTTTGAAGGAATAATTAGTGTTTGTCCTATTTGCAATCCTTCTTTTTCGAGAAAAGGATTCGCTTTTTTCAATGCCTCATCAGTAACTCCATATTTCTTCTCAATACCAAAGAGCGTTTCTTTAGCTATTACCAGATGGGTTTTGGCTTGTAAATTCGTTTTAACTGGGGCAGCTGTAGTTTTCTTTGTTGCACTTTTTGGAATCAACAAAATACTGTTTGGTTTTAAACCGCTTTGCGCATCGGGGTTTAATTGATATATATCATTTGGAGTGACATTATATTTTTGAGCAATCTGCGTGATTGTTTCTCCTTTTTCTACTTTATGTGTACTGTTTTTTTCTTGTGAGGAAACACTGAACGTAAAAAACAAACAAGCCATACAAACTGTAATAAAATACTTCATCATTTTTATTTATAAAAAATTATTCACTCATTAATAACAGAACGGTATCAAATTTTATTCCAAAATCTGATACCGTTTATATAAAGAATATTAAAAAATAATTACTCTTAAAGAATAGGAACTATGTGTAAACGTTATTCCCATTCAATTGTTGCAGGCGGTTTTGAACTAATGTCGTAAACCACTCTATTCACTCCTTTAACCTTATTAATAATGTCATTAGACACTTTCATCAAGAAATCGTAAGGTAAATGAACCCAGTCAGCAGTCATACCATCAGTTGACTCAACAGCGCGAAGTGCAATTACTTTTTCATAGGTACGCTCGTCACCCATAACACCTACACTGTTCACTGGAAGCAAAATAGCTCCGGCTTGCCATACCTTGTCATACAATCCCCAAGATTTTAATCCGTCGATAAAAACTTTATCCACATCTTGCAAAATCTGTACTTTTTCTGGAGTAATATCACCTAAAATTCTAATTGACAATCCAGGACCTGGAAAAGGGTGTCTTCCTAATAATTCTGGATCTATTCCTAATGAAGCTCCTACTCTACGCACTTCATCTTTGAAAAGCATACGTAACGGTTCTACAATTTTTAATTTCATGTAATCAGGTAAACCTCCTACATTATGGTGTGATTTAATAGTAGCTGAAGGTCCTTTTACAGAAACTGACTCAATAACATCAGGATAAATGGTTCCTTGTGCCAACCATTTCACATTTTCTATAAGGTGCGATTCATCATCAAAAACTTCAATAAATACACGTCCTATAATTTTACGTTTGGTTTCCGGATCACTTACGCCGGCTAATTCAGATAAGAAACGATCTCCTGAATCCACTCCTTTTACGTTTAACCCCATCCCTTTATATTGATCTAATACATTTTGGAATTCGTTTTTACGAAGCAAACCGTTATTTACAAAAATACAATATAAGTTTTTTCCAATTGCCTGATGCAATAAAACTGCCGCTACGGTAGAATCTACCCCTCCAGAAAGACCAAGGACCACTTTATCGTCCTGTAATTTTTCCTTTAATTCAGCAACCATTTCTTCAACAAAAGCATTTGGTGTAAAATTTTGAGGAACATCAGCAATTTTTACTAAAAAGTTTTCCAGCATTTTCGCTCCATCTGTCGAGTGAAAAACCTCTGGGTGGTATTGAATAGCGTATGTTGTTTCACCTTCAATTCTATACGCTGCAAATTCTACATCATGTGTACTTGCAATTTTTACTCCATTTGTTGGTAAGGCCTTGATACTATCACTATGGCTCATCCAAACTTGACTATTCTCTGAAACACCTTCAAAGAAGACTTCATTTTCTTTTATAAAAGATAAATTAGCTCTACCGTATTCTCTGGTATTCGAAGCCGCAACTTCACCTCCACTAAAGTGAGATAAGTATTGTGCTCCGTAACATACGGCTAGCAAAGGAAGTTTTCCTCTAATTTGAGATAAATCAGGATGAGGCGCATCTTCTCCTCTAACAGAAAAAGGGCTTCCTCCAAGAATTACGGCTTTATAACTTGATAAATCACTCGGAAAATGATTGTAAGGGAAGATCTCGCAGAATATATTTAATTCGCGAACTCTACGCGCAATAAGCTGTGTATATTGCGATCCGAAATCTAAAATAAGTACGTTGTGTTGCATGCGCAAAAATACTTTTTATATTTTGAATTGAAAAATTGAATTTTAAAAATATTCAATTTATTTTGTTCTTTGGTCATTTATAATTGCTTTTAATCTTATTAACACGACAATATTTAAAAACCAAAAGAGTTATTGTAGCGTATATAGTTATATTTTTGCACCTTAAATATAACAAAAATGAATCTTACACTAATAAAATAATTTAAATGAAAACAAAAACGTACACCCTAATTACCCTAGTAGTCCTATTTTTAGCGTCCTGCAATGTGGTAGATCAACTTTTGACCTTCACCATTTCTAATCAAACTTCTTTCACCATTGCAAGTGGATTTCCTCTTAATACCGCTTCTGAAATAATAACGCCAGATGTTACTACAAATTCAAGTGCTGAATTTCAAAATAATAACACTAATGCTAATTTAGTAAAGGATGCACGATTAAAAGAACTAAAAGTAACCATTACTAACCCCACTGATAAAACATTCAGTTTCTTAAGATCAATCCATTTATACATTTCAACGGATTCAACTGATGAAATAGAACTAGCTTATTTAGATGACATTAATTCTACCACTAACGTGTTAAATCTAACATTAACAGATGCAAAATTAGACAAATACATTAAAGCATCCAGTTATAAAATAAGAACAAAAGCGGTAATTAAAGAAACTCTAACAAAAGACATAACAGTTAAAGCGGATATGAAATTTAGAGTTACGGCTGATCCGTTTTAATAAAAAAAAAGCAAAAGAAAACCCGTTGGAGATTTACGTCCAACGGGTTTTTTTATTCCTAAGATTAGGATATTTTTATTCCTTTACAAGAATAATTGTCGCTTTGAATCCCGTTCCAAGATTCCACTGACTGGAAGAAATCAAAGCTCCCTTGTCATCAAAAACTTGAAATTGAGCGGTATTGGGTCCTGAACTCCCTTGATTCAATGCTTCAAAATCTATTTTATTGAATCCTTTTTCCAAGACTATGTCAAAGCCTTTGTAATCACTGTCCAAATTCACTTGGTATTGAATCACTTTGTCATTCAAATATACCCGAATCTGATCACCATCAACATAAGCTGCATCTCGATAAAGTACCTTGGCAGTCACCGAAGCAGTTTTAAAATCACCTAAATTTTGATTTCTCCTATAAACCGTTCCTTCTTCGTTATCCACCTTTTTATTGAGTTTATCTCTATAAACGTCTCCTGGATTAATAAACTCATTTTTAATAACCATTGAAAAATTGCTAGCAGGCGTCAATAAAGAATTGGGCTTTGGCTTTATAAGATCCGGACTTTTAAAAATATTTGGCGTCGTTATAGGAGGTGAAGCCGATTCCGGTGGAATCACTTTTTTTATCTTTGGAGTTCTATTTATCGGCGCAATCGCCTTAAACTTATTGGAATTAAACTCACTTTGAGTATAGCCATTTAGTGTAATACAAATCATTATAAACAACAAAACCTGTTTCATATACTATCAAAGTTATTTAATCATTTTTTTTTAAATTTTAAAACTACTACTACACCCACCGTAAAAATCCAATATGACATTTAGAGTTGCAGCAAATCAATTTAGAACCTCTAAATTATTCTTTCATCAATAAAATGGTTGCCTTATAACCCAGCCCAATATTCCATTGATTTGATGCAACAACAGTACCTTTGTCATCATAAACCTGAAATTCTGCCGTATTAGGTGCGGCAAAGCCTTCGTTTAATGCTTCAAAATCTATCTTGTTAACACCTTTTTCCAACTTGATTTCAAAGCCTTTAAATTCTCCATTCAAAATAACCTCAGGCTGAATCATCTTATCGTTTAAATATACACGAATCTTATCGCCATCCACATAGGCGGCATCACGATATCTTATCTTGGCTGTAACTGAAGTAGTTTTGAAATTACCTAAATCCTGATTTTTTTTATAAACCTCTCCTGGAATAATAACATCATTTTTGGGAACAATAAAATCATTCTTGGGAATCTCAGCCGGTATATAAGGTTTAATTTCGGGCAAATTTACCTTTGGCGGAGTTACTTCCTTAATTTTCATGCCCTTATTTTTAGGCGTAACCGCTTTAAATTTAGTGCTAAATTCATTCTGCGCATATCCACTCAAAGACATACTAACTATCATTATTAAAAATAGAATCCTCTTCATTGCTTGTATTTTAATTTATTTACTGCTTATATTTTTTTTTAAAAATAAAAAAACTGTCGCTATTAAATCACAAACAGGGTGTAATTTAACTTTCATTTATAACATTCAATTTTCAATTTTATTACATTTAAGAATATTTAATTTCCTAAAATCCCTTAATAAAAATTGAACTTTTTAATTAAAAACCAGCATTTTTTATTTTACTATTTTTTATAAATTGCAAAAAATATACCAAAAATTTGAAATCAATTTTAAAACTTGAAAATCAAGCGCTATTAACCACCTAAATAATTAAAAATGAAAAGAGAAAATATATTGACAGGCTCCCCATGGGAAGATAAAATGGGGTACTGTCGGGCAGTTCGCATTGGAAATATAATTGAAGTCTCCGGGACTGTGGCAATTGTTGACGGTCAATTAATAAAAGCCAATGATGCGCATGCTCAAACACTAAACATACTTACAAGAGTGGAGAAAGTTCTGGAAGACCTAAACGTAGGCATGAAAGATGTCATCCGAACTCGAATATTCACTACTGACATTAACAACTTTGAAGCTGTTGCTACTGCTCACGCTAAATTTTTCAAGGACATAAAACCGACAACTGGTTTTTATGAAATCAGCAAATTAGTAGCACCTGAATATCTGGTAGAAATAGAATTTACAGCGATAGCAACCGAAAAACCATTAATTCAAGAAGGATTGTAATACTTTAGCAAAAAAAAAGCCGAGCCAATTCTAGTTTTGCATCTAATGAATTTAGAAAAAATAAAAAAAATCATATCTCTTTCCTTCAAATGGGTTTCCATTTGCATATTGATAGGATTATTTTCAGGCACCGCTTCCGCATTTTTTTTGGTTGCTTTAGAATGGGTCACACAAATTCGAGAACATAATAATTGGATTATTTGGCTTTTGCCAGTAGGCGGTCTTATTATAGGATTGGGCTATTACTATTTTGGGCAAGAAGTGGTAAAAGGCAATAATCTATTATTAGAAGAATATGAAAATCCTCAAAAAACCATTCCGCTAAAAATGGCGCCTTTAGTACTTCTTGGAACATTGATTACCCATCTTTTTGGAGGTTCTGCAGGCCGTGAAGGAACCGCAGTACAAATGGGAGGAGCCATCGCTGATCAATTCACAAGCCTTTTTAAACTTGATAATTCCGAAAGAAAGATAGTTCTGATTTTAGGAATCAGCGCCGGTTTTGCCTCCATTTTCGGCACTCCTTTGGCTGGAGCCCTATTTGCTTTAGAAGTTTTATATTTCAGTAAAATTAATTTCAAAAGTATTCTCTTATCTTTTGTGGTAGCGTATGCAGCTTATTTTACGGTAGAGCTTTGGAAGGTAAAACACACTCATTACAGCATTCCTGTTGTTCCCGAAATTACTTTCACCAGCTTACTCTGGACAATTCTCGTCAGTTTATTATATGGCTTAGCCGCCATGTTATTTTCTCGAAGCACCCATTTTTGGCAAAATTTATTTTCTAAAACGATACCATTTCCTCCGCTACGTCCTTTTATTGGCGGAATCATTCTTGCATTAACCATCTATTTTATTGGAACTACAAAATACATCGGTCTAGGAATTCCTATGATTGTTCATGCCTTTTCGACTCCAAATGCTTCTTATGATTTTCTAATCAAAATACTATTTACCGGTTTTACACTTGGTGCCGGTTTCAAAGGTGGAGAAGTAACGCCATTATTCTTTGTTGGAGCCACTTTAGGAAGTGCTTTATCAGTAGTTGTTCCGTTGCCTATTGCCCTTTTGGCGGGAATGGGATTTGTCGCCGTTTTTTCGGGAGCAACCCACACCCCTATTGCCTGCACGGTTATGGGAATGGAACTTTTTGGAATAGAAACTGGCATATTTATTGGCATGGCATGTTTAATTGCTTATTTTTCTTCTGGATCTGTGGGGATTTACCAAGCCCAGATTGTAAAAGGCCCTAAATATCTATTTTATCAAAAAATGAAAAGAAAAGATATTGAGATGCTATAATAGGTGAAAATCATGTTAATGATTTCAACTTTACATTAAAAAAATGTAATTTCGCAATCTATGAAAATACAAGACATTCAAGCGATACAGTTGTTATTATCAACTCCAAAAAAAATTGCCATAATCCCACACCGAGGTCCTGATGGTGATGCTATGGGTTCAACTTTAGGGTTGTATCATTTTTTATTAAAAAATAACCACCATCCAGTTGTGGTTTCCCCAAATGAATTTCCTGACTTCTTGGCTTGGATGCCAGGATCAGAAACGGTAAAAATATACGAAAAAGATAAGGAAAACTGCACCAAAATCCTTGAGGAAGCAGAGCTTATTTTTACATTAGATTTTAATGCTTTACACCGTACAGGTGAAATGGAAAACGTTTTGAGCAAGCTAAAAGCGCCGTTCATTATGATTGACCATCATCAAAAACCAGATGATTATGCTGCATTTATGTATTCAGATACTTCATTTGGATCTACTTGCGAAATGTTATACAACTTCATTTGTCTTCTTGGTAAAAAAGCAGATATCGACAAAACTATTGGGACTTGTATTTACACCGGAATTCTTACTGATTCAGGCTCTTTTCGTTTTCCAAAAACAACTGGAACGACGCATCGAATTATTGCCGAATTAATTGATTTAGGTGTTGAAAACACGGAGATTCCAACTTTACTTTTTGACAACAGCTCGTACGGGCGTTTGCAATTGCTAGGTAGAGCTCTTCAAAACATGAAAGTGATTCCAGAGCATAAAACAGCTTATACAACATTGACACAAGACGAATTAAACTCTTTTGATTATGTAAAAGGTGATACAGAAGGAATTGTAAATTACGGATTAAGCATCAAGGGAATTAACTTTACCGCGATTTTTATTGAAAACAGAGAAGAAAAAATAATCAAAATTTCATTTCGTTCGCAAGGTGATTTTGATGTCAATCAATTCGCAAGAGATTATTTCCATGGTGGCGGTCATCGCAATGCTGCCGGTGGAAAATCAGAACTTTCCATGGAGGAAACGGTAAATAAATTTGAAGATTTAGTACAAAAACTAACCCTGTAATAAATTATGAAAAATAACCATGCACTTGCAATTGTATTATTCTTGACACTATTAGTTTCCAGTTGCAAACAACATCAGGAGGCCAGAAGGCCTATTTCACAGGCTTCGGGAAGTTTCATGAAGAAGTCGATAGAGCGAAATAAAAAATTAATTTCAGGCGAAGAAGCACAAATTGATGCTGTAATCAGAAGAAATTCAAACGTGAAATTTATTGCTTCCACAAAAGGATATTGGTATTCTTACATCACAAAAAACACACTGGATACTCTTACTCCTAAAAAAGGAGACGTTGCATTCTTTGATTATGAGATAAAAGATCTAAAAGGAAATGTCATTTATTCTGAAATAGAATTGAGACCTCAAATATATTATGTTGACAAACAAAATATTATGATGGGATTGAGAGATGGGATAAAATTAATGCATAAAAAAGAAAAAGTAAATTTCCTTTTCAATTCACACATGGGCTTTGGTTATCATGGTGACAACAAGAAAATTGGCACAAACCAGCCTTTGCTTTGTATAGTGACCTTGCGTGATTTTATCCCGGAAGCAGTCTATAGAAAACAGAATGAAATTAAAACAACTGCTCCTGCTCCTGCCGCAAAACCAGAAGTCATAACAGAAACCACACCAAAAGATACTGTAACACAATAAAAAAAATAAATATAAACTTCATATGAAAAAAAGCATCCTTCTCGTATTTCTCGTAATTGCCTCATTTTATTCTTGTAAAGAAGAGCATAACAATCTTCCTGACGGTTTGTATGCCAAAATTGAAACCAACAAAGGGGATATTATTGTACAATTAGATTTTGAAAAAGCACCAATCACTGTTGCTAATTTTGTGACGTTGGCTGAAGGAAAAAATGTATTTGTTACCAATGAAAATCTTAAAAACAGACCGTTTTTTGACGGATTAAAATTTCACAGAGTCATTAAAGATTTTATGATTCAAGGCGGTGATCCATTAGGAACGGGATCTGGAGATACGGGATATAAATTTAAAGATGAATTTTCTGATTTGAGATTTGACAAAGAAGGTGTTTTGGCAATGGCCAATAATGGTCCAACGACAAACAGCAGTCAGTTTTTCATAACGCACGTAGCAACTCCATGGCTAGACGGAAAACATACTATTTTTGGCCATGTTGTAGATAAAGGAATGGCGGTAGTCAATAAAATCGAACAAGACGACTACATGAACAAAGTGACCATTATAAGAAATGGTGAAGCGGCAAAAAAGTTTGATGCAGTAAAAACATTTCATGATTACTTTGCGGTAGAATCAGAGAACCAGAAGAAAAAACTAGCAATTGATACTGAAAACAAAAGAGTATATGACGAAAAATACAAAGAGGTGCGTGAGCAAAAAATTGCTTATTTCGCTGGCTTAAAAGCGAAAGCAACGATAACTCCTACGGGCTTAAAATACGTTATCATTAAAAAAGGTGGTGGCAAAAAACCGGCTAATGGCGCTAACGTATTTATTCACTATGCCGGTTTTCTGGAAGATGGAGAATTATTTGATGCCAGCGTTGCTGATGTAGCCAAAACTTTTGGGAAATACGATGAAAATAGAGCGGCTCAAAACGGATACCAACCAATCCCTTTTCAAGCAGGGAAAAAAGATGGCATGATTCCTGGTTTCATAGAAGGATTAGAGAAATTATCTTTTGGCGATAAAGCAGTGATTTTTATTCCTTCGAGATTAGGCTATGGCGCAGCAGGTGCTGGAGGAGTTATTCCTCCAAATGCCAATATAATTTTCGAAATTGAATTATTAGAAGCCATGCCCCAATAATATTTTATAACAAGTAAAAAATTTGTCCGACTTAAATTATTAGAAAAATGAAATCTAAAATTCTATTTTTATTGTTTTTGGGAGTACTCAATATGCAAGCCCAAGTTAAAAAGAAACCCGTTACAGCTAAAAAACCAGTAACTGCAGTTAAGGTTACTCCAAAAGTTCCTGCATCAACCGAAGGGATTTTTGCAACAATTTCAACTACTAAAGGAGATATTACCGTTCAACTGGAATACGTAAAAACACCAGTTACTGTCGCTAACTTTATTGCCCTTTCTGAGGGAACAAGTACTTGTGTCGTGGACGACAAACTAAAGGCAAAACCTTTTTTTGACGGTTTAAAATTTCACAGAGTGATCAAGGATTTTATGATTCAGGGTGGTGATCCATCAGGAACTGGATCTGGTGGGCCAGGTTATGCATTCAAAGACGAATTTACAGATTTAAAATTTGACAAAGGTGGGATTTTGGCCATGGCTAATTCAGGACCAACAACTAATGGTAGTCAATTTTTTATTACCCATAAAGAAACACCTTGGTTAAACGGGAAGCACACTATTTTTGGTCATGTTACCCAAGGAATGAACGTTGTAAACTTAATTGCTCAAGATGACATCATCACTAAGATTACAATCACCAGAAAAGGTGCTTTGGCTAAAAATTTTAATGCCCCAAAAGTATTCGCTGACTACTTTGCTAACAAAAATGAAGATGCTAAAAAGCAAGCTTTGATTGATGCCGAAAATCAAAAAAAACAAGCTGCACTTCAGGCAGAAAGCAAAAAAGCGTATGCACAACAATATGCTCCCGTTATTGCTGCAAAAGTAGCTTACCTAGCCACTACAAAAGCTACAGCCGTTACTACAACTTCTGGCTTAGCGTATAAAATAGTTCAAAAAGGTAAAGGGATAAAACCTGTTGATGGTTCTACTTTCTACTTTCATTATGCAGGATATTTTGAAGACGGAACTTTATTTGACAGCAGTTATGAAGACGTTTCTAAAGCCTACGGAAAATACGATGCTAACAGAGCCGCTCAAAACGGATACCAGGCTTTTCCTTTTGAAGCAGGTAAAAAAGAAGGTATGATTCCAGGATTTATGGAAGCACTGGCATTAATGTCTTATGGAGATAAAGCAGTAATTTTTATCCCATCAAAACTAGCATATGGAGAAAGAGGTGCCGGAGGAGTAATTCCACCAAACACCAATCTTGTTTTTGAGTTGGAAATGTTTGAAAAACAACCAGCAGCAAAACAGTAGAGATAAAAGTATTAAATAAACAAACCCGTCTCGTTCCTAAAAACGAGACGGGTTTAATATTTCAATCTATTTCGAGGAACCCGATTTAGTCAAAAATTCAGCACACACATTGGACAATTAAACTGATAAACACTGATAAAAAACATTTTAAAAATCCGTTTTTTTTCTGTAGCATCCGTGTCGTCCGCGTGCTATAAGCCTTAAATCAAAACTATTACTTCTTCCCGAATTTCCAGTCAAACTCATCCTTTTGATTGATAATCGCACCAATCTCAAATTTGACCACTTCATCAAATTCCGTTTGAAAGATAATCCAGTTCTCTTCGTTAAAATAATTTTCAAAAGTGTCAAATTCTTCTTGCGTGAATTTAATCAGTCCTTTTGGAGCCAATTCTTTTTTGACATCAGTGATTTTTTTATTGATAATCGTAGTTCCAAATAATTCCAAATCTGGACTGGAAGCTACGATATATCCTAATTTCAAATCTTCTTCAACATAGAACGTCAAACGCATTTTCAACGCATTATATGCGAAAATCACATTGTTGTCTTCATCTTTATAATTCCGGTCCGGCTTACCGTAAATAGCGGTAACATCATTCTGTTTCATTCCGAAAAGGAGCTTATCGATTCCGTTTTTTAAGTTGATTTTCATATTCTTTAATTTTGTCGCAAAGTTCGCAAAGTTTTTCGCAAAGTGCACTACCTTTTTTGTTTAAAATTACTTCGAATACCAACACCAATCAACTTCCGAATCTTTATAATTTGGGCATGACCTTGTTGCAGAAAATAAGATTCCCAAACGCTATTTTTTTCAGCAACAAGGTCGGGCTATTCGTTACAATCTTTTATGCCGCTTCGCTTCATAAAAGGATTTCCGCTGCTATCCCTCATGCAAGAAATGGAAACGAGCACCAAAACAGTCTACTTATAAATTCAAAAAGCACTCAGATAATAAATACCCTTTAGAAAATTTGTAAGAAAATTTTAATACATTTGAAAAACATAAAGCGAAACAAACTTTCGCCAATCTACCCAAAATTGGCTGTATATACGAAGGATTGTTTCGCCTATATACAAGTTAGTGGCAAGCGGCCAAAAAAACTAAAAATTGATGACAAAAGAATTTCAAGTAACAAACTCAACACTTTCAGCTAACAAAATTGGAGAATTATTACAGCATAAATATGGTTTAAGCGAAAATACTGAATGTAAACTTTTCAGAACTGGAATGAACCACGTTTATATGGTTTCTGATGATAATGTGAAATATGTATTTCGTGTCTATACTTTTGATTGGAGAACGAAAATTGAAATAGCTGAAGAATTAAGGCTTTTAACACACTTAAAAGAAAATAAAACTAATGTTTCATTCCCGATAACTGATAACTTAAAAGAATGTATTCAAGAATTAAATGCTCCTGAAGGAAAAAGGTTTGGCGTATTATTTTCGTTTGCAGATGGCGAAAAATCAGCAAGATTTACAGCAGAAACAAGTTTTTTTATTGGACAAGCATTAGCAAAAGTTCACAAATCAGCAGAAAATTTTGCATTAAACAGAATAACATACAATAATAGAACTTTACTTATAGATTCCGTTAAACGAACACGAGAATTCTTTAAAAAAGAAACTGATGAAACAAAATTTATAGAAAGATTAGCTAATTATCTTCAAATTGAATTTGATAATGTAGAAAATGAACAAATTAGATTTGGAGCAGTTCATCTCGACGTATGGTTTGATAATATGCATTTTAATGAAGAAAATAAAGTAACGCTTTTTGATTTTGATTTCTGTGGCAATGGATGGTTATGTTTAGATATTTCATACTTTTTATTTCAATTATTCATAACAAACCTAGACGAGAATGATTACAAAGTAAAAGCAGAAAGTTTTCTGAAAGGATACGAAACTATATCTGAAATTAGTAAAGAAGAAAAACGCATTTTACCTATTGTTTGTCTTGCAATTATGACATATTACATAAGTATGCAATGTGATAGATATGACTATTGGACAAACCTTTTTTTAAATGAAGACCATTTGAAAAGATTTGTCGGTAATTTGAAACGATGGATTGCATATAATGAAATCGAAGTAAAATAAAGCCAGCCACTAACAGCTACTACAACGGATTTGGGCAATTGGCTTAATGGGAAGTTGCTTTTGTATTTGGGATGATTTGGCAAATCCGAGAATAAGGCTTAATTTAACCCCAAACCCGCTGCAGTACCAGAACGTTGGCATTCATTTTAAGAACGGAACTATGAAGAATAAATTTTTAAAATTAGACAATCCTTGTAGTGAAAAATGGGAAAATATGAAACCCAAAGACAAAGGAAACTATTGCGATTTGTGTTCTAAAAAAGTAATGGACTTTACAAATCTAAGTCAGGTTGAAATTTCTGAAATAATAAACAAATCAGGAAATAAAATATGTGCAAGATTGACACATACCCAATTAAATTCGCCATTATTAAATTTAGACCGCAAATTAGAGTTTACTATTCCTACATCTAATGTTGCTGCAGGATTAATGTTTGTATCAGTATTAACAACTGGACAAACTTTACACGCTGAAAATCAAAATATGAAGACTGAATTTATTCAAAGTTCGGATTCAACATTAAATTCAGAAAAAGAAAAGTCGAATTCAAAACCTAATGAACCAAAATTATATGATTTAACTATTTTCAAAGGGAGAGTAACTTCTAATGATTTAGGAAAACCTGTGGAAAACACAAAAATAACGATTGTAACATCTGAAAAATTATTCAGTACTTATACTTTAAAAGATGGTACATTTTCAATAGAAATACCAACAAATTTAATTGATAACGATAATGTTATTAGAGTTTCATATTTTAATGTTACGGAGAAAAGAGACAAAGATATATTCTTTAGATATGAAACAATGGATTATGTGCTGACAAAAAAGGAATTTACATCCGAATATTTAATAAAAGCTGAACCTGAAGTAATTTATCTTGGGGGAATTGGTGCTTACATTGAAAAAAGAGAACCGATTGTATTAAATAATGGTATAGAAATTAAATATCGTGAATTTGTCAAGGCTAAATTAGGTAAAAAGAGCAGTTGTAATCTTGAAAATAAAGATTATCTGTATTTTGAATCAAAGTTTGCTATTGCTATCTATGGAAATAAAGCAAAAGAAGGCCTCTATATTTTAACTGACAAAACAGAAAAATAAAAACGAAATGCCAACAGCTGTTTTGAGCTAGCTGGAGTTTAGTGGAATTACCGTTCCGCATCACAGGCTGGCAAACGTCCCGCTCGTACCCTAAAAAATTTAGAACTTTTTTTTTTAATTACAAATACTCATCCAAAAGCCAACATAAGTTTGCTTAACCCAAATAAAGAACAAATGAAGAATTTAGATTTCCAAGAAATCAAAGAAAGGGCGTTAAAAATCAGAGATCAATACCATCAACTGGAGAAAACCCACCACGGCAGTAAATGGACTGTAGAAGAAGATCCTTTGGCTTTTCTTACTGATGCGGGATTGGTAGGACGTCACACCATGTCACAACAAGGTCGTTGGCCAAAAGGAAATACAAACCCTGAACTGCAGCATAAATTAGGTGAGTGTTTTTGGTGGCTGACAGTACTTGCTAACCGAATGGACATAGACATTAATGAATCAATTGAATCTTTTTTGACAAAAACTAAAAAATTATTAGCGGAATAAAAATTATAAAAAAAAATCAATCACTTAAACCAACAATCATCATGAAACAACGTTCAAAAGATTTTGCAGTAAAGACAATCCTAATTGCTTTATTCATTCAACTCGCGACAGTAGCCGTCTCCATTGGGCAAACCAAAACGGAGCAAATTGATAAATTGATGAATCTATACTCGGACTACGGGCAATTTAACGGTTCTATCCTTGTCGCTGACGCTGGTAAAGTCATTTATAAAAAGGGATTTGGAATGGCAAACATGGAATGGAATATTCCGAATCAACCAGATACCAAACACCGGTTGGGTTCCGTTACCAAACAATTTACTTCCATGTTGATCCTTCAATTAGTCGAGCAGGGAAAATTAAAGTTGGATGCTCCTATCGCAACATATCTTCCTGATTATCCTAAAGCATCAGGTGATAGAATTACTATTCATCATTTGCTGACACACACATCAGGAATTCCAAATTATACTTCGTTTCCTAATTTTGTAAAAGAATTAAGCATCAATCCTTACAGTCCTGAAGCATTTGTAAAAAAATTCGCTGACTTACCGCTGGAATTTACCCCTGGCGAAAAATTTGCCTACAGCAATTCCGGTTATTTTTTATTGGGGTACATCATAGAGAAGGCTTCCGGCAAAACTTACGAGCAGTTTTTACAAGACAATATTCTTACGCCTCTTAAAATGACTAATACTGGATTCGATCACCATGAAACTATTCTGAAAAACAGAGCTTCTGGTTATGAGAAAAATGGTAAAAATTATCTTAATGCCAGTTATCTTGATTTATCTATCCCCTACGCTGCGGGTTCTTTGTATTCAACCGTAAATGATTTGTATTTGTGGGACCAAGCACTTTACACAGAACAATTACTTTCGAAAAAAAATAAAGATTTATTGTTTAATTCCTACATACCAGCAGGACCTGGACATTATGGTTACGGATGGTTTATCAATAAGGCTTTTAATGGAGAAAAGAATGACAGCTTAACGGTTGTTGAACATGGCGGTGGAATAAATGGATTCAACACTTTGGTTTCCCGAATTCCGTCTGATAAAAATTTAGTTGTTTTGTTAAATAACAGCGGAGGTGCAAAATTAAACGAGATGAACACTGCTATTAGAAATATCCTTTACAATAAACCGTACAATATGCCTAAGAAATCATTGGCCATTGCTTTCGTAGACGTTATTCTGGAAAAAGGAATCGCAGCAGGACTGACCTATTTTAAAGAAAATAAAAATTCAAATACCTACGCTATCAACGAAAATGAAATGAACAGCGCCGGATATCAATTATTACAAACCGGAAAAATAAAAGAAGCAATAGAAGTTTTCAAACTAAATGTGGAAGCTTTTCCGCAATCAGGAAATGCTTACGATAGTTTGGGCGAAGCCTATTTGAAAAATGGAGATAAAAAACTTGCGATTATAAATTATAAAAAATCCGTGGAGCTGGATCCTAACAATGCAAATGGAAAAAAAGTATTGGATGAAATTTCAAAACCATAAATTATTAATCTTTTTTAAAAATCAGAAAAACTGCAATTTTCATTGCAGTTTTTTTATAATCAAACTTCGACTTTATTGTTTTCAATTACATATAGGTATTATCGTATTTTGTTAAAATTACCTGAAATTATAAGCAATTATTATTTTCTTACCTCCTTTTTTTTGTATTTTCGATTTTCTGAAAAATTATAGTGCTTTCCTAATCTTGGAATCTGCTTTAAAATAAAAACAATAATGACATCATTTAGCAAAGAATTATCTTTTCGTTGGTCAGACCTTGACCCTAATTTTCATGTGCGACACAGTGCCTATTATGATTTTGGTGCTCAACATCGTATTGAAATTCTGGAAAGCCTGGGTTTAACCATGAAGGTTTTGCGATCACAAAATTTTGGTCCAATATTATTCAGGGAAGAATGCGTTTTCAGAAAAGAAATAATGCTTTCGGATAAAATAGTTATGCATACCAAAATTTCTAAAATGAGACCCGATGCTTCCCGTTGGTCAATTGTACATGAATTTATTAATGACGAAGATAAGCTTTGTGCTATAATTACTGTGGATGGTGCCTGGATGGATACAAAACTGCGCAAAATAGCCAACCCAACACCCGAAATAGCGATGGACGCTATTCGTAATTTCCCTAAAACTAATGATTTTCTAGAACTTTAAATTTATGAAACAATTTTTTAAAATTGCCAGCTGTTTACTAATCGTAATGGCACTGGCTGTAAGCTGCAGTCCGCTGATAAACGCAAACACCACTGATTTCACCACTGGAAAAGTACAGGAAATCGTAGCGGGCAAAGACGGTTATACCGCCAAATTAGCAGCAACCGACAATTCAATTTATCTAGTGACTATCAGTCGCGCCAATTTATTTGAACCAACGCAATATAGACAAGTTTCAACTGGAGAAACTATACAAGTAAAAGGGGATGTTTTTAAAATTTCAGGCGTTAATCATATGACAGTGCGAGTGCTGAAGTAACGAAAAACAAAAAGATTGTAAATCAAGAATAAAAAAAGTCAGTAGAACATGTTCTGCTGACTTTTTTGCATTCATCAAATATTTTTCTGCAAATTAGTTCTGCTTCGATTAAAAAGTCCAACAATAAACAAAAGAACAGTAGCGCCTAAAACCGCTGCGCTTGACAAATTACAACAATCGGCTTCACGACTGCCAATACCCAATCTGGCACCTAAACAGACTCCAGAAAAACTCTGGCAATTATGATTGTTCGATTAGCTATTATCTATTTTAACAGGTCAAATTATATCGTTAGAAAAAGTAATCCTTTTTTCATACTTTTATAAACGAAATGCTATTAATTTCTAACTGAAAAACAAAACATGAGAGCAACAAAATTACTATTCTTGGTAATTATCGGACTGTCCATCAGTAGTTTTAAGACTGTCACTTCTGATTCTAAAATCGTAGTTCAATCAAGAGAATTCTACCAACTCAAAACCTACGTTTTGAATACGGAACAACAAGTTCAAACCACCGAAAAATATTTAAAAGAAGCCTATTTACCAGGATTGAAAAAACTGGGAATTAAAAAGATTGGGGTTTTCAAACCAAAGCCAAATCCTAATGACACCCTTAAAAAAATTATTGTTTTAATTCCATTTTCGTCCCTATCGCAATTTCTTGGAATAGAAGAAAAATTAGGTAAAGACAAATCCTATTTAGCTGCCGGAGCAGATTATTTAAATGCGACTTATAAGCAAGCACCTTATGTGCGTATCGAATCTGTATTATTGGAAGCATTCGCTGATCATCCCACTTTGACAACTCCTGTTTTGAATAGTCCAAGAGCAAACAGAGTTTATGAATTAAGAAGTTATGAATCAGCAACAGAAGCAATTTATAGAAATAAAATGGATATGTTTAATGCTGGTGGGGAAGTAAAACTCTTTGAACGCCTTGCATTTAATCCGGTTTTTTACGGCGAAGTAATTTCGGGTGCCAAAATGCCAAACCTGATGTACATGAGCACTTTTGCAGATCAGGAAAGTCGCGATGCGCACTGGAAAGCTTTTGGAGATTCGCCAGAATGGAAGGGGCTAATCGCTATGGAAAAATACAAAAATAATATTTCCCACATCGACATCACTTTTTTATACCCAACGGAATATTCCGATTATTAATTCCTCAGATGCGTTGAAGCAACCATAACTACAACCCTGAATAAGTTGTAGTTTTTTTTATAAATCAAATAAACAGTCCTCATTTTAAGACTTATTAAAGATAAAAACGAACGCTTTAAGCACAATAAAGCAATTAAATTTAAGTATCTTTATTCCTATATACTGCTATGGATACCTTCAATCATTTCTTAAAACTTGCAGCGGGGATTGGATTATTCCTT
This sequence comes from Flavobacterium xinjiangense, assembly GCF_900142885.1. Classification (GTDB taxonomy): domain Bacteria; phylum Bacteroidota; class Bacteroidia; order Flavobacteriales; family Flavobacteriaceae; genus Flavobacterium; species Flavobacterium xinjiangense. The sequence continues at coordinate 337,921 of NZ_FRCL01000003.1, forward strand.
TTTGCTATGTATTTGCTGGAGGAATCCCTAAAAAATCTTTCAGGACGACGATTCAAGCTTTTTTTGCAACACATTACAAAAAATAAATTAGGCGCTGTTATGGGCGGTGTAATCATAACAGGCATTCTTCAAAGTAGTTCAATGGTTACACTGATGCTACTGGCTTTTGTAGGTGCAGGGGTTTTCAGTATTCGAAACGCTATGGCAATTATTTTGGGTGCAAATCTGGGAACAACAGTTAATAGTTGGCTAATTGCAAGTCTGGGTTTTAAAGTGGATATTGAAGTAATTGCCTATCCTGCAATATGCTTAGGAGGCATATTTCTGATCCTTTTTAGTAATCGCAAATCAATGAAATATCTCGCCTATTTCCTTTTTGGTTTTGGTTTACTTTTCATTGGCCTTTCCTTCATGAAAACTGCAATGGAATCACAAGTACAGGATTTTGATTTTTCAAAATATGTTGAAATGCCAAAAATCGTTTTTATATTTATTGGCTTCCTAATTACCCTTATTGTACAATCCAGCTCAGTAACCATGGCTCTAACACTTAGCGCACTTCACGCCGGTGCGATTAGTTTTCCTATTGCGGCTACAATTGCACTGGGATCAGAAACGGGTACTATCATTAAAATTGTTTTAGGAGCTATTGGCGGCAATGCATCAAAAAAACGGATCGTACTGGGTAATTTATTTTTTAATATTTTTATTACTGGGTTGGCTTTCTTATTTTTGAATCCAATTCTTCTGTTGATTACTGATGTTTTGAATATAAAAGACCCGCTAATAGGGCTAGCTACTTTTTCCAGCCTGATCAACTTTTTAGCCATTCTTGTTTTTTTTCCAATACTGAATTCCTTCACAAAGTTTTTGGAATTATTTTTTAAAGATACCGATGCAGCTTCGGTTGCATTTATCAGTCATGCTACAATAAAAGAACCTGAAACTTCCCTTGATTTACTCCGTATGGAAACAAAATATTTCATACACAATTCAATGTTATTCAACTTGGAACTATTCAAAATTGACACCTTGCCACTTCGTAAAAATGATGACTTTAAAACGATCAATGAAAAAAGAAATTTCTTTTCAAAAACTATAGAAGAAAAATATGAATTTCTAAAGCAATTGCAAGGCGAGATACAATCATTTTATTTAGAACTACGAACACAATTAGAAGGAGAACAACAAGCGCAACTCAACCAAATAATTTCTGCTGTACGCAGTGCCATGCACGCTGTAAAAAGTGTTAAAGACATCGGAACAAATATTACAAACCTCCGTAATTCGTCAAAAGACATCAAGTACAATTTCTTTATACATCATAAAAAAGAAACCGAAAACCTATACCTTGAACTTTATTCAATGCTTACTCAAGGTAAAAATGCAAGCTTTGAAGAATTACAGCATCTATTTGATTCCATACAAAATAATTACTCTACTGCTCTCAATACTTTTTATACCGAAGCCGTAAACGCACCAATTGAGAAGATAGACATAACGACTGTGATCAATTTTAACAGAGAATTATTCACCTCTAATAAAGCAATGGTTATGGCTATAAAAGAGATAGTTTTAGATGAAAAACAAGCTGAAATTTTCAATGAGGTTCCAAAATATAAGACTTAAATAAATATCCATTCGCTTTATTAACTATAAACCATTGTTTAATAATAAGTTATACATGTTTACAATTATCTTTAACCTTATTTAATCCAAAAATTTTACAATATTTAGACAAAAATTTATAAGGTTTTTCTAATTGAAATTTACATCTTTGTAGATTACTCGATTTTAGATTAAAATTGTTAATCTGGTTTAAATTGGTTATTTTTAAACCTTAAAAAACACTTCATTTGAAAAACTATTTAAAGAAAATTTTAAAAATTTTCCTTTGGACATTAGGAGCAATCATACTTTTGCTTCTTTTGCTAATAGCCATTATTCAAATTCCTTCCGTTCAAAACTATGCTAAAGAAAAAGCAGTAACCTATCTTGAAGGTAAGATTAAGACCAAAATTACTATCGACACCTTACAAATTGGATTTCCACAAAAGATAATACTCAAAGGTGTTTATTTTCAGGATCAAAAAAAAGATACGCTTTTAGCCGGACAAAAATTGGCCGCTGATATTAGTCTGCTGCAATTAATTAATAACAAAATTGAGATCAACTCGCTCGAACTTGAAGGAATTACGGCTAATTTAAATAGAGATACGAAAGCAGTATTTAATTTTGAATATATCTTCAAAGCTTTTGCTTCACCAGAGAAACAAAAGAGCGATTCTCCTCCGATGCAGTTTTCTGTGGAGGAAATTAAGCTGGACCGAATAAAATTTAATTATAATGATGCCGTTACAAAAAATGATTTAAATGCTAATCTTAATCATTTTGAAACAACTGTAAAAACGTTTGATTTAGACCAGATGATTTTTGAAATTCCAAAAGCTAAAATTAATGGCTTACGGTTTAAATTAAAACAAGGTTTGGTTCAAATATCCAATAAGACCAAAGTTGCTGCTATAAAAAATGCACCCGAATCCATCTTAAAATTAAAACTGGGAGAAATTGATTTTGCCAAAATTGATTTTGATTACGAGAGTGACAAAACCAAATTATCAACTAAATTTTATTTAAAAAAACTATTAGCTAAAATTGATAAAATTGATTTTAACAATCAATTATTATTATTTGACAGTATTGATTTAACCGGTGCAGAAGGAGAATTAGCTTTTGGTAAACTTGACCCAACAACTGCAAAAAAAGAAACTAATACTGAACCTAGCAACTGGGAAGTCAAAGTAACTAAAACTGAGTTTAAACGAGTGAACCTCAGATATGACAATAATAATATTGACAGAATAAACGAAGGCATCGATTACAACCATTTAGATTTTACTAAATTAAACCTACAAGTAGATGCTTTGTATTACAATCCGGAAAATATTTCCGGGGATGTAAATTCATTAACATTTAGAGACAAAAGTGGCTTAAACGTTCAATCATTAAATGCTGAATTTTTCTATGGCAAAAAGAATGCTTTCTTCAAGAAATTATACTTAAAAACGCCTCAGACTGAATTGAGAGATGAAATTCTTATAAGTTATCCTTCCATTCAATCCTTGGTTAAAAATCCAGGGGAATTAGGGATTACAGCTAACTTTAAGAAAAGTAAATTGGGTATTAAAGATATTTTGCTTTTTGCACCCATATTAATAAAAACGAATCCTTTCATGAGTTATCCCAATGCGATACTGCTTGTAAATGGTAAAGTGTCTGGAAAATTGAAGAATTTTGCGTTTCCAGGTGTTGAAATCAGCGGTATTGGAACTACGAAAGTCGCTGCTAGCGGACGAATCATTGGTTTGCCGGACGTCAATAAAGCGTACTTTGATTTGGATATTAAAGATTTGCAATCCGGTTCTAAAGATCTCAATGGAATTTTACCTCCGGGAACTATTCCAAATTCTATTCAGATGCCTTCAAAGTTCAGTGCTGTTGGTACTTTCAAAGGCACAATTGCTAATTTTAATACCGATTTGAAGTTGGTAAGTAGTTTTGGAAACGCAAAGATCAATGGTACATACGACCGAACAATAAAAAATTACGATCGATATGATGCTAAAATGGAACTTACTAATTTTGATTTAGGGAAATTTATCAAAAACGATTCTATTGGAAAAGTCACTTTAAAGGCGAACATTAAAGGAAGTGGCTCTAATCTAAAAACAGCTACAGCTTCCTTGAACGGAACGATTCAAAAAGCGTACTATAACAAATATACGTACCATAATTTGAGTGTAAAAGGGAATATTCGTAACGGAAATTTCAACGCAACTGCGGTTGCAAAAGATCCTAATCTGACTTTTGATTTGGTTAGCAGCGGAAGCTTTAGAGACAAATATCCAACCGGAAAATTAAAATTGAATATTGATATCGCGGATTTGGAAAAACTAAATCTTCATGCTGGTCCGATGAAAATTAGAGGCGTTGTAGATGCTGATATTCAATCTGCTAATTTAGATTATCTTAATGGTACTGTAAATGCGCATAATATTGCCATTGCAAATGCAAAAGAACAATTTGTAATAGATTCAATAAGCGTAGTTGCAACATCCACTTCTGAAAAGAATACATTAGTGTTGAAATCTCCATTTATGGATGGGGAAGTAAACGGGAAATACAAGTTATCAAAAATAGCGACAGCCTTATCTAATTCTATAGCGAAGTATTACGACAGTAAGCCAAATTCAAGAAAAATCGTTGTTGAAAAACAACAGTTTGCTTTTAAAATTGGTGTAAAAGACAGTCCTATTTTATTGAAACTTATCCCCGAATTGAAAAGTCTAGAGCCTATTAACATCAATGGAAGATACAATTCTGTCAACGATTCTATAGTTCTGAACGGTACAATTCCAAAATTAATTTATGGAGAAAATACGATTACAAATGCCGTATTTAAAGTTGACACTCAAGATAAAGCTCTCGTTTATAGTTTAATTGTAGACGACATCCAAAACAAGCAAATACAATTACCTTACACCAATATTTCGGGAAAAGTACAAAACAACATTCTGGATTATACGCTGCAATTAAAAGATGTAAAAGACTTAGAACGATACTTAATAAGTGGAACTTTGCAAGCAAAAAACGGAAATAACGAAGTAAATCTTGACCCAAATAATCTATTACTTAACTACGAAGCTTGGAAAATAGCCCAAGACAATTTAATTCGTTTTGGCAAAAGAGGAATTTACGCTGATAATTTCGAATTGAGTAAGGATGGAAACAGCATTAAAATACAATCGCAGTCTAATGCTACAAATGCACCAATCGCAATTGATTTCAAAGATTTTGACATCAAAACCATTACTAGTCTAGTTGAAAAACAGGATTTACAAATGAGCGGTAAAATAAATGGAAATGCATTAGTTAAAAATGTAACTACATCTCCACTTTTTACTGCGGATTTAAACATTGAAAATTTTACTTTCAAAAAAGATACCGTTGGTAACATTAATATAAAAATAAACAACGCTTTTTCTAATAGATACGATGCGGTAATTTCGATTACAGGTCAGGGAAACCAAGTCAATTTAGACGGTAATTACAAAACAACTGACAGTAGTTTTGATATGAATCTGGCTATTGAAAAATTAAATTTGAAAAGCATTCAGGGTTTTACTTTAGGCAATATTAAAGAAAGTACCGGATTTTTTACTGGTAATTTCAAAATAACAGGGAATACCTCTCAACCTAAAGTTATTGGAGAATTACAATTCAATGAAATTGGCTTCAAAGCCACACAACTCAATTCAACATTCAAGTCTGCAAATGATAAAATCGTATTTACTGCTGACGCGATTCTTTTCAATAATTTCATTATAAAAGATGAGAAAGACAATGATTTAACTATTAACGGAAAAATTAACAGTGCCAATTTCAGCAATTTTGGTTTTGATTTAACTTTGGACGCGGACAATTTTAAAGCAATCAATTCTAAAGCGAAAGATAATGCAATGTATTATGGCGAGCTGTACTTAGACAATCATTTAAAAATATCAGGGAATTTAGACAATCCTATAGTAGAGGGTAATATTAAAATTAACAAGGACACTAAATTTACCGTAGTGATACCGCAATCTGATCCCTCAATAGCGGACAGAGAAGGTATTGTAGAATTCATTGATCAGGACAATCCACAATTAATGGGGGAAATGGCTCTGGCAGAATTTACTAGCGACTCTGAAATAAAAGGAATCAATGCTTCTGTGAATATTGAAATAGATAAAGAAGCCGAATTATCTTTGGTTATTGACAAGGCAAACGGTGATTTCTTAAAATTAAAAGGGGAAGCACAGTTAAACGGAGGAATTGATCCATCCGGAAAAACAACGCTGACCGGAAGATATGAATTATCTGAAGGAAGCTATGAAATGAATTTTAATTCAATCAAAAGAAAATTCGATATCAAACCGGGAAGTTATATTCTATGGACAGGTGAGCCAACCACCGCCGACATTAGTATCACTGCAATTTATAAAACAGAAGCAGCACCAATTGATTTAGTAAATGATCAATTAGGAACTGTAACTGCAGAAGTTAGAAATACCTATAAACAAAGAATTCCTTTTGAAACCAGATTAAAAATGACTGGTGAACTGATGAAACCTACTATTTCGTTTGACATCGTTTTACCTGAAGGAAACAATAGCGTTTCAACAGAAATTATCAATGCTACACAAGCCAAACTAACTCAATTGCGCCAAGCACCGGATGAATTGAACAAACAGGTCTTTGCCTTACTCCTTCTTAATCGTTTTATTGGAGAAAATCCATTTGCAAGCGAAGCAGGAAGACCAAATGTTTCTTCACTGGCCAGAGAAAGTGTCAGCAAAATTTTATCACAGCAACTTAATAATCTGGCGGGCGATTTAATCAATGGTGTAGAACTTAATTTTGATTTAAATACATCTGACGATTATACAACGGGACAAAAAGCAAATAAAACTGATTTGAATGTTGGAATTTCTAAAAAATTGCTAAACGACCGCTTGAAAGTTACTGTTGGAAGCAGTTTTGGAATTGAAGGTCCACAACAAGTCAATCAAAATGCCAATAATATAGCGGGTGATGTTTCTATAGATTATCAACTTTCGAAAGACGGCAGATATAAAATGCGAGCTTACCGTATCAACAAATACCAAGTGGCACTTCAAGGTGAAGTTGTAGAGACTGGAATTGCATTTATAATTACATTGGATTACAACAAATTCAAGGAATTATTTGGAAAAAGTAAAGCGCGAAAAGCAGCTAAAAAAAATAAATAATAAACTCATGAACAAGGGCCATTTACTATATTTCCTTTTGCTAGCATTGTTTGCATTTTCTTGCAGTAATACAAAATTTTTACCTGAAGGAGAACTACTTTATACTGGAGCAACAGTAAAAGTAGAAGGAAATGAAATCTCTAATAAAGAAAAAAAAGCTTTAAAAACGGCCTTAAAAGATATTCTTAGACCAAAACCAAATTCTTCAATCCTGGGATTAAGACCTAAATTATACATTTACAATTTAGCGGGAACACCAAAAAAAGAAAAAGGATGGCGCTACTGGTTGAAGACTAAAGTGGGCGAAGCCCCCGTTTTATTCAGTAAAGTCGATTTAGAATACAGCAAAAGTGTTTTACAGAACTTCTCAGAAAATAGTGGGTATTTCAATACTAAAACTTCCGCAGATTCAACACGTCACGGTAAAAAAGCAACTGCAGAATATGTTGTCAAACCTGGCAGACAATATAAGATCAGAGAAGTAAAATTCCCAACAGATTCTACTGTAATATCTAGTGCTGTTCGAAATACAGAACGCAGAAGTTTGCTAAAGAAAGATAATGGTTATAGCCTTGATGCTATAAAACTAGAAAGAATTCGCATAGATGCTAGACTAAAAGAAAAAGGCTTTTTTTACTTTAACCCGGATTATCTCAAAGTACAAGTAGACAGCACTGTTGCAGACCATCAAGTGGATCTAATCGTAAAAGTAAAAGACGAAACTCCAAAAGTGGCTGAGACACCATTTAAAATCAATAAAATTATCGTTTATCCAAATTATACCATTGGTTCAGACAGCATTCGACCAGATTATAACGCAATCAAAAAATACAACGATTTTACCATTATAGATCCAGAGAATTTATTCAAATCTAGAGTTTTTGATCGTACCTTGTATTTTAAAAAAGAAGATTTATACAATCGTACCAACCATAATTTATCCTTGAACAGATTAGTTAATTTAGGAACTTTCAAATTCGTTAAAAACCAGTTTAAACCTTCTGATACCTTAGGGAATTATTTGGACGCGTATTATTATCTCACGCCGTTACCAAAAAAATCACTTCGTTTAGAAGTCTTGGCAAAAACCAATTCTGCAAACTACACTGGAACCGAATTAAATGTAAACTGGAGTAATCGAAATACTTTCAGAGGTGCTGAATTACTTACCATAAGTGCTTTTGGTGGCGTTGAGGTGCAGGTTTCCGGACAGAATAATGGATTTAATGTATATCGTGTTGGAACCGAAGCTAATTTAATATGGCCTCGCGTAGTTGCACCATTTAAAGTCAATTCTCCAAGCGGTTTTGTACCAAAAACAAAAGCTACTCTTGGGTATGAATTTCAAAATCGAACCAAGTTGTATTCCTTACAAACCTTCAAAGGTTCGTTTGGCTATTTGTGGAAAGAAAATGAGCGAAAAGAACATTTATTGAATATCACTGAGATTACTTATGCAAGTCCGCAAAATGTAACTCCATTATACCAGGAACAAATTGCAGCTAATCCTTCTTTAGGGAAAGTTATTGAGAAACAATTAATCTTTGGTCCAACTTATTCTTATACCTACACCAATACATTAGAGAAAAGAAAGAAAAACACATTTTACTACAAAGGATCTTTAGACCTGGCGGGTAACATTGCCGGATTGGCGTTAGGAGCGAACATCTCAAAAGGAGATACAATTAAACTGTTTAATGTTCCTTTTAGCCAATTTGTAAAAATAGAAAACGATTTTAGACACTATTTGAAATTAGGTCCAGATTCACAACTTGCCAGCAGAATTATCGTAGGTGCAGGATTTGCTTACGGAAATTCGAATGAAATGCCATTTATAAAGCAGTTTTTCATTGGTGGAACCAATAGTTTAAGAGCGTTTCGGGCTCGTTCTATAGGTCCTGGAACTTATGATGGTACCGCCACCACGAGTAGTTTTTTAGCAGATCAATCAGGTGATGTAAAACTGGAGTTTAATACGGAATATCGAGCAAAAATTTATGGTCTGGTAAAAGGCGCTTTGTTCTTAGATGCTGGAAACATATGGCTATTGAAAGAGAATACTGAAAAACCGGGAGCTAAATTTTCTAAAAATTTCATGAATGAACTTGCGGTTGGAGCTGGCGCTGGACTGCGTTTTGATTTCTCTTTTCTAATTCTTAGAACGGACCTTGCCTTTCCTATCAGGAAACCTTACTTGCCGGACGGACAACGTTGGGTTTTAGACCAAATCAATTTTGGAAACAGCAGCTGGAGAAAAGAAAACTTAGTGTTTAATTTGGCTATTGGGTATCCTTTTTGATTCCGAAAAAACTATAAAAAATTATATATCAAGGCAAAGTATCAGTGAAATTATTGTTTTACTGTTTGCATATTTGTATCTGGTTCAACTGATAACTAAAATATTTTTTTACTCAACCAAAAAATCACTCTGCCATTTTTTTTCTCCCGAAATTACTTGTATGAGATACATTCCAGACGCAAGCCCCTCGGTATTTATTTGTTTGGTATTCTTAGATTGTTCCATAATTATTTGTCCTGTAAGGTCGATAATAATAATTTTATCAATTAGCATATCATCAGGAAACTGCAAGTTTAAAATTGATTTAGCTGGATTTGGGTAAATTACAATACGTTCTTGTAGAAAACTACAAGTCGATAACGACCCTGCATCCATTTTAACAATCAAATAATCATAACTTTTTTGATTTTTGGTAAGATAACCTTCCGATAAATAGGTCCATCCTGCTACTATATACCCCCCATCTTTAGTCTGTTGAATGCTCGTTGCTACATCATCATCAAAACCTCCTAGTGCTTTTTGCCACAATATCATTCCCGTTCCGTTTAATTTTACAACCCAATAATCATTACCCACATAATCATAATCCCCATTATTTCTAATGACGTCTCCATCTATTGAATAAGTCCACCCAGCTACAATATATCCCCCATCGCTAGATTGTTGAATACAGGTAGCTTTATCGTCTCTAATTCCTCCAAGTGCTTTTTGCCATTGTATAGCTCCTGTTGGATCTAATTTTACAATCCAATAATCAAAACTTCCATGATACCCATTAACATCTCCATCCGCAGAATTAGTATTTCCAGCTACTATATAGCCGCCATCAGCGCTTTGCTGGATGCTTTGTGCTTCATCAATATTAGATCCGCCAAATGTCTTTTGCCATTGTATCGTGCCTATTACGCTCAGTTTCACGACCCAAAAATCATAACTTCCGTGATTGTAAGTAACATCCTCGTCTAAAGAAGCTGTCTCGCCTGCTAAAATATAGCCTCCATCTGCTGTTTGTTCAATACTGCTTGCATAATCCCCAGCGGAGCCCCCCAATGTTTTTTGCCATTGAATCTTTCCTGTTTCATTCAATTTTAAAACCCAAAAATCCGTCTCTCCGTGATTCCCTGAAACATCACCATCTTCAGAACTTGTATAACCAGCGACAATATAACCTCCGTCTGTTGTTTCTTTGATGCTAAGCGCAGCATCGTCAAATGACCCTCCAAATGTTTTCTGCCATACAATTGCTCCTATTGCATCCAATTTTACTATCCAGCAATCATAATTTCCATGATTTTCCGTAACATCTCCATTGTTGGAGTTCGTCATTCCAGCTACGATATAACCTCCATCAGCTACTTGCAGTACACTGAATGCATAATCCTCAGCCGAACCTCCCAATGTTTTTTGCCATTGTATAGTTCCTTGCGAGTTCAATTTCACAACCCAACAATCATAATCGCCTTGATTTCCAGTAACATCGCCATCATTTGAATTAGTAATTCCAGCTACGATAAAACCTTTATCTACGGTTTCATGTATATTGAATCCAAAATCATCAAAAGAACCACCAACTGTTTTCTGCCATTGGATAGATGGTTGAGAAAAACAATTCAATTGAAAGAGAATAACACCTAAAATAAATAAAGTTTTTTTCATGATACTAGTTTTAAATATTTTTAAAATCATTCATGCATTTTCGAAAAAAAATGTAAATATTAAGGGGCTAAAATACTTTGCGAAGGCTTATTCAAACCTTTTAGATTTTGAAATTGAGATACGAACTAATCAACTCTTTTCAATTTTTAATCGTAAAATGGTAAGCGAGGCAAAAAATGAAGTTTTAACTTGCTGAAATTATGCTTAACCAAATTATATACAATATCGTAAACATCTCTATATCAAAGCTATAAATAAAAATTTATAGTAATCAACAATTAATTGTTAATTTAATTACTAAATAATATTCCTTGTTGGCCTCCAAATATTCGCTTGGTTCTTTATAGAAAGTAAGTAAAAAAAGAGCATTCATTAAATTCTACAAAATATAACTTCTTTATATCTAGAACTAATTGTACCAAGCCCAGCAGTGGATAACGTGATAAAAAACAATTAATTTTGATCCAATGTATTCCTGTACTTATACTAACAATGGATCAAATGAAGAAAAATACATTCACTATAAAGGTTGATGGTACCTAGTATCAAAAATTGGCTGACCAATAAAGATATTTAAAACTAGAGTCTGATAATAAATGTATCGTAGGAATTTATAGTTTAGTAAAAGGTGCCTTATCCATAGGTACTGAATCTATAGTAAAAAACTAATATAAACACAAGGTGCCTCCTGAAAATTATTATAAAAACCCTTTAGGGCGCTCCATCAGGTAGTTATACATTTTTTGCAAAATGCAATTTCTATTCATTTAAAAATAAACAATCTAAACAAAAATTTGCATCAGTTAAAGTGAGTAAAATGTTTTTCATTCTTGTAAACTAAGCACAATAAAGTAGGCAATACAACCAAAAGTAAAGGCATTGCAATTACAAATCCACCAATCACGGCTATGGCAAGCGGTTGATGCAATTCTGACCCCGTTCCAATTCCTATTGCAAGGGGAAACAAAGCTATAATTGCTCCAAGTGCTGTCATTAATTTGGGGCGCAATCGCGTAGAAATTGAATAAATAATGGATTCACTTACGTTTCGGGTTAATTTAAAAGTTTCTCTAAATTGCAGAAAAGTAAAAATAGCATTCTCACTTATTATTCCAACAATCATAATAATTCCTGTGTAACTCCCTACATTTAATGGTGTTTGCGTTATAAAAAGTAAGAGATAACTTCCTGCAATTCCCAAGACTGAAATTAGTAAGATTACCAATGCCACTCTAAAATCTCTAAATAGAAATAAAATAACACCAAAAACCAATAAGGAAGAAGCGATTAATATCATTAATAATTCCTTGAAAGATTGCTGTTGCTCTTTATAAGCACCTGCATATTCTATATAATAACCACTTGGCAAATGAATATTGCTTTTAACTTTTGTTTGAATATCCTGCATCACACTTCCTAAATCTCTATTATCCAGCCTTCCGGTTACAACACTTATCATTTGAAGATTTTCACGTTCTATTTCAGCCACTCCTTTTTGAGCTGAAATAGCAACTAAACTGGAAATAGGAATCGATTGACCATTAGGTAAAAACAGTTGCAATTTTTTAATGTCTTCTAAACTTCTTTTTTCTGAATTTTTATAGATTAATCGAATGGGAATTATACGTTCATTCTCTAATAAATTTCCAATAACATTCCCTTCAAGCGCAGTTTGCAACTGAAATTGCAAGTCGGCTGGAGTGATACCATATTGTGCTAACCGACTATAATTGGGCACAATATTTATAGATGGCCCAGCCAAAACAATACCATCAAATACATCAGCAGTACCTTTTACTTTTTCGACTATTGCATTTACTTTTTTGGCTATTTTTTGTAATTCTGCTTGATTATCCCCAAATATTTTTACTTCAATTGGCGAAACAGAACTCATTAAATCACCTAACATATCCCCTATTACCTGACCAAAATCAATACGCAAAGCGGGCTGAGTCGCTTCTACTTTTTGTCTGATTTCATCAATAATATCATTGCTGGTTTTACTTCGTTCCTTTTTTAATTGAATCAAATAATCCCCCCGATTGGGTTCCGTTATAAAAAATCCCATTTGCGTTCCTGTTCGGCGACTGTAGGCTTCTACTTCAGGAATTTTTATAATTATCTTCTCCACTTCTTTGAGCATTCTGTCCGTTTCTTCAATTGAAGTTCCCGGCGGGCTTTCATAATCCAAAATAATACTGCCTTCATCCATTTCTGGTAAAAAACCAGTTTCTAAATTGGGCAAAATAATAAAAATAGAAAGCACCAGTACAATACAAAATGAAATACTAATTATCGGTTTTCCAATAAAATAAGCTACCCAAGTCTGCGTTTTTACATCATGTATTTCAGTTTCTTTTTTCGTTTCCGAATTATTTTCTTTTTTGGAAAGCAATAAATAAACTACCGGAAGTAACAGCCAAGTCACAAAAAAGGAACAGACCAAAGTGATTATCATAGTATCCGTTAACACTTTAAAATACGAACCCGCAACACCGCTCATTAAAACAAAAGGAATAAAAATCACAATCGTACTTATGGATGAACCCACCATTGCCGGGAATAAATAGTGAATCGCTTTTTGCAAAAGCGAAACAGTAGGCTCATCAGGATGTTCCTCGTGTGTTCTATGAATTTGTTCTACAACTACAATAGCATCGTCAATTATTAATCCTAAAGCCGCCGCAATCGCGCCTAAAGTCATAATATTAAACGTTTGTCCGGTTAAGTACAAAACTATCAATGTTAACCCTAAAGTAACGGGAATAATAATCAAAATAGTGGCGCTGGCTTTCACCGATTTCAAAAACAAAACAGCAACAATTATGGCTAATAAAAGTCCTATTAACAAACTATCCGTTACACTTTTTACAGCATCATTTACAAAACTGGCCTGCTCATAAAATGGAGTTATTTTTATGTTTTTCGGAAGGATTTTTTTTAATGATTCCAGTTTATCACGCATCGCCTCTGATAGTACAATCAAATTTGAATTGGGTTGCTTGAGAACGGCAATAAGAATACTCTCTTTGCCATTCGCATTTACTTTTATGTATTCTTTAGCTTCCCGAATTTCAACAGCAGCAATATCTTGTAAGGTTACAATTCCTTTTCCATTATTACGAATAACTAAATTTTCCAGTTCGTCCTTTTTATCAACCTGGGCATCCGTAATCGTGAGATATAAATAGCGGTAATCCGATAAATACCCATTGGATTTTATAAAATTAGTTTGACTTAAAACTTGCGTGATAGCATCTGGTGTAATTCCTAATGCTGTCATTTTTGTAAAATCAAGTGACAACCAATATTCTTTTTCTTTTCCGCCAATAATCCTAATCTCAGAAACACCATCAATTTGAGAAAGGAAAGGTTTTATCGTATAATTGGCTATTTTTTTGAGTTCAATAGCGGAGAGACCATTTGCTTCGATAGCATATCCTATTACCGGAAGAATGGAAGGATTCATTTTTTCGACCGAAATTTGAGTATCAGGCGGAAGATTATTTTTTATCTGATTGATTTGCTCTTCTATTCTGGTTTTGCTCAAATCGATATCCGATTTCCAATCCATAAATGCCGAAATCTCGCAACTTCCTCTACTGGTTGTACTTCTGACCGTTTTTAAATCCTGTACTTTTTTAATGGCATTTTCCAACGGTTTTGTAACCGTAATCATCATTTTATCGATCGGCTGTTGTCCGGCATCAGCAATGATTTTTATTTTTGGAAAAGTAATCTCGGGAAACAAGCTCGTTTGCATTTTAGAATAAGCAAAAAAGCCTCCCAAAATAATTAGAAAAATTATGGCACTCAGTCCGTTTTTATGCTTGACAAAAAAGTTGTTCATATTTTATATTTTTAGCCACAGATTTTAAGGATTTCAAGAATCTATGACAATCTTTTAAATCTGTGGCAAACGATTTTAATTTTTTATCACTTTTACCTTAATCGTATCGGCAACACCATAATTTCCTGAAAGTAAAATTTTATCTTCAGAAGTTAAAACCGGTGCTACAATTTCTATTTTATCTGCCGTTTCAACTCCCTTTTTTATTGGGATTTTTATTGCAGTAGTCTTATTAATCAGTTTCATAATCCAAAAATCAGTTTCCGTTTCATTACTTAAAACGGCTGCTTTTGGTAGTGAAATCGTTTTTGAATTTGAACTTTTATTAATTCTGACTTTTACAATCAAGTTCTCTGGAATGTCGTGTTTACCAATGACTTTTAGAATCACACTTTGTGTTTGTGAAGTGGCATCAACGGTAGGCATGTATTTTTGAACTTTCGCTTTAACCAAAGTACTATCCGGTAATATTACCGTTAGTTCTTCATTGATAGAAACATATTTTTTGAACTCATAAGGCAAACTCAGAACGATTGCAAAACTATCGGAGTCATTGATAGAGACTAATGGATCGCCGTCCTGAACATAATCGCCTTGTTGCACATTTACTGAAGTTACAAAGCCATTTGTATTCGCTCTAACTTTTATGGCTCCGCCAAAGTTTAAACTTGGGTCAATTTTATTAATTGTATTCCCTAAAACTTTTGCCTCACGGGTCTTTATCGAAAATAATGCTGCCCCGTTAGAAACATAATCATTGGGAGCCACATTAACGGAATTCAAATACCCTGTAGCATTTGCTTTTATAACATTTTTAACCAAATAAGTTGCTGTAGCATTCAGGTCAATATAGCTTTCAATAGAATGGGTATCAATGCTTGTTAAAGTTACAGGAACACTCGCGTCAATTACTTTTTCGGCTTCGTTGCTATTTTTACAGGAAATAAGAAAAAGCGCTATTAGGATAAAAAACAGAATTGGTTTCTTCATAGAATTAGTCATTAAAACTCCAATAATTAATTTCATTTATGATTTGGAGTTTGGTACTGTTATTTTGGGAAATGGCATTTTTGATTGCTATTAAATTGCCAACAGCAATACTATATTCGGTAATTTGTGCATCGCCGGTAAGCAATAATTTTTTATTGGCTTCAATTAATGCATCAGCGATAATAAGCTGCGATTGCAACTGATTTTCTACAGCTGCTGCTTGTTTCAGTTTCAAATTCAACATCAACAATTGTTGTTTGTATTGTTTATTGAAATTGTTTTTATAGGCCAAATTAGTAGCTAATGCCGCCTCATTTTTTTGATGCTGCAAAGTGCGTTGATTTCCATCATAAATAGGAATTGACAGTCCTAAACCCACACTAAATCCGAAATTCTTATAGGCCTGATAGGCAAAACTGGAATTATAACCTGCATCACCTAATAAAGAGAAGGACGGTTTATAACTGTAATCAATGAATTCATTTTGATTTTGAAGTTTCAGGCTGTCCACTTCAAATTGTTTCAAAAAAACTATTTTATCCGAAGGTTGAACATTTTTCAAAGTAATTTCAGGCTTTTTTAAATTAATAAAAGTCGTATCGGTTTCTCCTGAAAGGTAATTCAACAAAGCCAAATCATTTTGATATTGCTGTTTTAATTGTAATAAAACCAAATCCTGCTGCTTAACAGTTGCGCTAAAAATCAAATAATCCGTTTGTTTGTAAACTGCGTTTTGGGTTAATTTTTTTAGGATGCTTGTTTCCTGTTTTAAAAGAGTTGCAATTTTCTGGTTGAAACCAATTTGTTCTGAACTTGCCGAAGCCGAAATGTATTGAGCAGCAATGGCTTTGTTTAAATCTTTTAAAGTAATTTTTTTATTCAAAACCAAAGCTTCTTTTATCAATTGAAACGAATCTGATTGCGAATTGATTCTGTTTTTTCCAATTATTTTCTGGTTAACACCTACCAAAGCAGACACGGATTGCCCATTACTTAAAGCTGAATCATAACCAAAACCATTAATTATAGGTGCATAATTAGCATTAAGATTTCCTGCAACCTGTGGTTTATAAACTGCCCGATTCAATAAACTATCCAGTGTCGCCGATTTTATTTGGTTGTTGTAATCTTTAATTAAAGGAGAATTATTTTGTGCTTTAGTAATAAAGTAATTCAAATCCTTTTCTTGCGAAAAAGATTTGAAACAAATAAAAATAAGTAATAAAAGCTTCCATTTCATTGGATAAATTTAGATAAAAAGAATGAAACTATTTAGAAATTGGTTCAACAACTAAAACAACAAAAGAATTTGGTACTATTCCTGCTCGTGGTTTCGGATTTTCTACTGTTGGTTCTGGTTTTGTACCAAAGTCTGCTGTAGACAAATACAATTGATTCGTAGTTTTATTCAGTGCAATGGTTCTGGCTCCTTTTTGAGTTTTTACAGTTTCAAGAACTGAAAAAGTATTTGCGTTACTCTCTTTTACAACAGTAATCGTTCCTTCGCCATTAGAACTAAAAATAAGATTCTTTTTTGGGTCAAAAGCAACGCCGTCACAACCAGCACCAATTGGTAAAGTCTTTAATATTCTCCCATTTGCAGCATTAACAATTATCATCAAATTATTACTACAAACAGAAAATAATCGGTTCGTAACTAAATCTATTGCCAATCCTGATGGTTCATCTCCGGGAGCAATACTCCAGGTATTTACAACTTTTAATGTTGAAGCGTCTATCGTTTTTATTTCGTTTTTATCTTCAATATTCACATAAATTAGACCTTTAGTATTGGTTACTGAAAACTCTGGTTTTCCACCCAATGGAATTGTTTTTACCACTTTATTTGTATTGGCATCAATAACCGTAGCATCATTACTTTCAGCATTGTAAACAAACACTTTTCGAGAAAATTGATCGTATAAAATGGCATCTGGTTTAACTCCTGCAATTTTTACTTTTTCAAGTAATTCAAATGTTTTCAAATTGACAATTGTAATAGAATTGTCTTTTCCGTTGCTGATAAATGCTTTATTGAGATCATTGGCAACCGCAATTCCATGAACTCCTTTTGTGTCTGGAATGGTAGCTATTGTTTTATCTGATTTTAAATCAATCACATTGACCATTGTTCCGTGTGAAACAAATAAATGTTGCGCCACATCATCAACAGCGAGATAATCCCATCCGTCATTGCCAGAAGTGCTGATTTTTTTGGATAATTTATACGTTTGACTGTAACTATTAGAAACAGAAGCAATAATTATAAATGATAGTAGTATTTTTTTCATTTGAAAGAACTTTTAAAGTTAATTTTACGAGACAAATTTCAGCTGTAATTCTATTTTAATTCTATGGAAACCACAACTCTTTACATAATTAAAAAGAGTTGGATGTAACACCCAACTCTTTATGGTATAAGTTGATTAAAAAAAGTAAAAATTACTCTTTTATCGACATCCCATTTTCTTTAAAAGCTAGGCTTTTACTCTTCATCCCTTTTTTTAAATCTACTTCATAGATTGTCCCGTGTTTCGAACTTTCTGTTTTGTCTGCCTCTGCAATTTTCCAATCACTATATTTCGATTTTACAGCGGCTAAAACCGCTTTTGGTAAATTGGCAGCTTTAATTTCTCTTTCCGTTTCCAGCCAGGTTCCATTTTCTGAAAAATTAGCAGAAATCCTGCTTCCTTCTAATGTGAATTCTGCTTCCCATTCTTTTGGCCCTTCCACTCCCCAACTTACCTTTGTTGCAGTAGGAAATTTTTTAGCGAAGGCTTTTTTTACTACATCCGGTGGAGTTCCAGCAAATGCACAACTGCAAATGAATACAATCGACATAATCATTACTAATTTTTTCATTTTTTTACATTTAAAAGTTAATTATAAATAATATCATAGTACAAATATTAAACACAATTCTATTTTAATTCTATGTAAATAAATTGTAAATCACAATATTAACTTAATAAAACAATTGACTAAAACTCCATTTGGTCAATTATTTGCAAAAAAACTTCCTGCCAATAATTAGGATGATACGAGGTTTCTGTATCTCCAAAACGGACTATAATAATATTCTTTTCAGGATACATATAGAGATATTGACCAAACAAACCAACGGCAAAATAACTGCCATATTTAAAAGGTCCTATTCCCCAATTATTATTATAAAAGTGTTTATTATTTCCGGATGGATCAGAATGTGTCGAATATTCAACCCATTTTTTAGAAACAATTTGCTTCCCATTCCAGTCCCCTCCATTCAGATAAAGTCTTCCTAATTTAGCAAAATCAATGGCTCTTGCTTGTAAACAACAAAAGGATTTTTCAATTGCTTTATCATCTTTTCGGTCTAAACTCCATGCCGCTGGCGCCTCCATTCCTAATGGCTTCCAAATTTTATCTTCCAAATATTTAGAAATTGTCCCTCCAGTTATTTTTTCAATAATATATCCCAAAAGCAGTGTGTTTTCGCTACTATACCGAAATTTAGTATTAGGTGGACATTCAAGAGTTAAATTAAGCATCCTATCTCTTAAATTATCTCCCCAATAAAACTCGGCGTTATCGGATGCAGGATCTAATTCTCTATCAGTAAACCGTATACCGGAAGTATGCTGTAACAAATTTTTTATGGTGATTTTTTCCCAACCAATTTTATCTTTAAATTCAGGTAAATAATCAACGATGAAATCATTCTCACTTTTTATTTTCCCTTCATCAATTGCTATTCCTATTAATGTAGAGATAAATGGTTTAGCCATTGAAAAGGAGGAAACAAATGAGTTTGAGGTATACCCTTTGTTATATTTTTCGTAAACAATTGTGTCATTACGAATAATTAAAAATGTGACCGTTTTATGTAATGTCGCAAAACTATCCAAGCTTACATTTGTCGAATTAAAATCCTTATTGATTACTCCTATTTTTGTTCCTAACTGATACTTTTTATTGGATTTATAAAAATTATAAGCGGGACCTTCATTATTAACTACTCTTTGAGGAAAATGTTTGTAATCACTTTGGCTAGGAATTCCCCCATATCTCAAGGATCGAAATACGTCACAAGAAATTAAGCTGCAAAATAATACAACAAGAAAAAAATATTTAAACAGCTTTTTTGATTTCATTACGCTACCTCTTTTTTATTTCAATTCATTAATGTTATCATTTGTCAAAATAAAACAATGTTTGCAATTAGTAAATTTATAATTAAATACCAATCCGCTTACCTCTGCAATTTCTTTTACAATAGACAATCCAAGGCCTAGTGATTCTTGCGAAGTAGAGTTCTTATGAAAGCGTTCAAATAACTGACTATCAATTGGGTAATCAACCCCCAAATTTGAGATTATAATTTTATTTTTTGCTATATAAATTTCAATATTTCCACTATTAATATTATGCCTAATTGCATTTTGTAATAAATTATTAACCAATACTAAACACAAATCAGCATTCATCAAAACACAAAAATCGCTTTCAATATTTTTTATTATCTCAATTTTATTGGCTTGAATATGCTCTTCAAAAAAGACTAAGGAGTTATCCACTGTATTTTCAAAAGATACTTTTTCTGTAGTATTAAATTGTCTGTTTTCAATTTTGGTAAGTAATAGAAATGTTTTGTTCAATCGAATTATTTTAGAGCAAGCATAATCAATTGCTACGATTAATTTCATTTCATTCTCCTTCAAATTTTCAGACTGAATAAGTAAATCAATCTTAGATTTTATAACAGCTAATGGCGTTTGAATTTCATGTGAAGCATTTTCAGTGAATTTCTTTTGGCTATTAAAATCAACTATCATTTTCTGCATCATAACATTCAAGGAAAGATTCAACTCATCAAATTCAGTTACCGATGTATTAGCTAAACGTGGAATCACATTGTCACTGGCACGAAATTTCTTTAAATTAGATACTGTTTGATAAAAGGGTTTCCATACTGTTTTTGAAATCCAAAAATTTATAATCAAATAAGTCACAAAAAGCAAAATCAATAAAATAACTAAAGAAGTAAAAATACCTCTAAACAATTCGTTATATTCTAATGTGCTTCTCCATATTTTAATGGAATAATTAGTATTTCCAACTTTAAAAACAGAGGAAAGCAATCTATTTTCTGCCAGTTCATTTTCTTTTTTATCATAAATTAAAGTGTCCGAAAAAATGGGTGCAGCAATTTCTTTAGCATTTATTTCAGCTATTTTTTTAATTGTAGCTTCACTGCTTTTAGTGATTATTTTTAAAGAAATCGTGTCATTCTCTTTTAAATAATTTTCAATTAGCTCTTTGCGATTTAGCAATAGTTCGTTATTACTTTGTCTAACCTCTCTAGTAATGATATGAAAACAAACGTATCCTGATAGGATTAATATCGGGATACTAAAAATCAAATAATACAAACTTGTTTTAGCTAATAGTTTCATTCTTGAGTTTTAAAATTGTAACCTATGCCATAAATGGTTTGCAAATAATCTTCGCATTTTTTTTCCAATAATTTTTTGCGCAGATTTTTCACGTGATTGTATATAAAATCGAAGTTATCTAATCTATCCGAATTATCACCCCATAGATGTTCTGCCAGCGCACTTTTACTCACTACTCTATTTTTATTAGATATAAAATAAAGCAATAAATCATACTCTTTTGACGTCAAAATTATATCTTGATTGTGAATCAAAACTCGTCTTTCGTTAGGTAAAATTTTTATTTCATTGATACTAATTTCCAAATTTCCATCAAAACTTTTTCTTCTGATTAAAGCTTTAATTCGTGAGTTAAGTTCCGACAAATGAAAGGGCTTTGGCAGATAATCATCTGCTCCAAGGTCTAAACCATTTACTTTATCATCAAGAGAATGTTTCGCAGAAATTATTATAATACCCGCTTTAGATTTTTTTAGTTTAATTTCTTTGAGTAAATCTAAACCAGAGCCGTTTGGCAAAGTAATATCTATCAAAATACAATCATAATCATAAATCGATATTTTCTCTTGTGCATGATGGAAATCAGGGGAAATCTCAACAATATTTCCTTCCATTTCAAGGTATTGCTCAATGCTTTTTTGCAATTCTGGCTCGTCTTCTATTAGTAATATTTTCATAGGTAAAGTAAAAATAAAGCTAAAATCTATTCTAATTCTGTTTTTTAAATAAAGTTAGGCGATTTTATTAGTTTATAATTCAAAATTAGCTCAACTAACCAAAATTTCAAAAGTGCCAACTATGACTACCATCTCAACCTCCTATTTATTTACGTTATTGAATGATTAGAATACAACATGATATCTTGCCAAATATTTAATAAAACTCCATTTTCAAACCTTTTCATTGCTACATTCTATTATCTTTGTCTTAAATAAACCTACTGATAAATTATGGAAGAATGTATCTCTGTTTTTGATATGCTTAAAATTGGTGTTGGACCATCTAGTTCTCATACACTTGGACCTTGGCGCGCAGCAGAACGTTTTCTAAGTGAATTGCGAAATGAAAATTTAATACATAACGTAAGCCGAGTAAAAGTAGATTTATACGGTTCCCTTTCTCTAACGGGTAAAGGACATGCTACCGATTTAGCGTTAATGCTGGGTTTAAGCGGACAAGATCCTGAAATTATTCCTATTGAAAATATTGCCGGAATTACAAAATCAATCGAAGATAAAAATGAAATCAATTTAGGAAACGAAATAGTGATTCCATTCTATTTTCTGCAAGACATTGTTTTTAATAAAAACTTCCTTCCCTTTCATGCAAATGGACTGACTTTTACTGCATATACAACTGATGAACAAGAATATTCAGCGACCTACTACTCCATCGGAGGTGGATTTGTAGTAAAAGAAGAACGCATCAATGCCAAAAAGAAAATTGCCATAAAATGTGCTTTCCCATTTCCAATTGACAAAGCCGAAGAACTACTGAATTATACAATTGCCGAAAATAAAAAAATATCTGAAATCGTTTACGAAAACGAGAAATCAATGCGTTCCGAGGAAGTTATTGATCACGAATTGATGCGCATTTGGAATACGATGTTAGAATGCATGTACATCGGCTGTCATTCTGAAGGGATTCTTCCTGGGGGATTAAATGTACGTCGACGAGCATTTGACATGCACCAAAACCTAATTGGCTTAGCCAACTATAATAGCCCTCAAACCTGGCTGGAAGAAATAAGAAAAACCGAAGTCAAATTTCGCCAAATCCTTCAATGGGTCAGCTGTTTTGCACTTGCAGTAAATGAAGTCAATGCCGCTTTAGGTCGTGTAGTTACTGCACCCACTAATGGAAGTGCTGGTGTTATTCCCGCGGTTTTAATGTATTATTTGGTTATTGAAAATCATAATGCTGGGGAAAAAGAAATCAAACAGTTCTTGATGGTTGCCGGAGAAATAGGAAGCATTTTCAAAAAAGGGTCCACAATTTCAGCTGCTATGGGCGGTTGTCAGGCGGAGATAGGCGTTTCGTCTTCTATGGCTGCTGCAGCTTTATGCGAATTAATGGGCGGAACACCAGAACAGGTTTTAATGGCAGCAGAAATCGCCATGGAGCATCATCTTGGTTTAACCTGCGATCCAGTTGGTGGATTAGTCCAGATTCCATGTATTGAACGAAATACTATGGGCGCTATAAAAGCCATTAATGCAGCCGAATTAGCCTTATCCACTGACCCAAAAAATGCAAAAGTCCCTTTAGACAAAGTGGTCGATACCATGTGGCAAACCGCAAAAGATATGAATAATAAATACAAGGAAACTTCCGAAGGAGGTTTGGCCATTGCAGTGAATTTAGCCGATTGTTAAAACAAATTATTTTGAGCGCCAGTTATAACTTCGTAGATTTTCCCACAGTCAAATAAATATGATTATTCGGATAGAGAAATTCCATCTTGGTATTTTGTTTGTTTACTTTCATCTCTACTTGGCCTTGTTTATTTTCTAAAGTATAAAGCGTATAATCAGGATCCGGCGAATAGACCTCAGAACGAATTATTTTATACGATAATTTCATATCAGTGAAAAAGAAAACGACACTATTTTTTTGGGTATCCAAGAATACAAAAGAATATTCATTTCCTGAAATATCACATTGTCCATTATTGAAAGGCAATTCATCAACGCAATAGCGCTGAACATTAAATACGTGTTCTTGAGAATACACGCTACCAGTTAACAGTGGCATTCCGATTATTTTTTTCATACTTCGTGACTATTTTTTTCATTATTAGAAAGCCAAATACCTCTTTTTCTTCATAAACAAAAGATATGCCACAAAAAAACACTTCCCTTAAGTCCTAAAAAAAATACTTTGTTAAAAGCAAACAGAAATTTTAAATTCTCATCAAATTGCAATATGCTCCATCACCTATTTTTATAAAAAAAATCGTTCCTTTGAACGGTGCTAAAATTCAATACTGTTAAAATAAAATGTCGTAAAGCATTTTAAAGAATTAATTTCTGTTAGAGTTTCCAGATCAAAAATAATTTATTATAATATGAATATAAAAAGAGACATTAACGCATTAAGAAGAAAATTAATGCGCAGTTTAACTAAAAATATTGGAACTTCCCATTTTGATCCAAATACTGATTTCACGAAAGTCGCTATTAAAAAAATTTTAATTTGCAGACCAAATCCCCGATTAGGAAATCAACTGTTAATCACTCCACTTGTTCAGGAAGTCATTGCAACTTTTCCTGAATGTGAGATTGATTTATTTGTAAACGGAGGTTTAGCAGCAATTGTTTTTGAAAATTACAAAAATGTCAAGCGAATAATTCAACTACCCCGAAAACCTTTTAAAGAGTTAATAAAATACACTAAAGGATGGATAGCACTAAAACAACATAATTATGACATAGTGATTAATGTGGTTGAAGGGTCTTCATCAGGACGATTGTCAGCACAGTTTGTCACTTCAAAATACAAGTTTTTTGGCGATGATATTGATGAACTTCAACTTAAATATGAAGATTACAAACACATCGCTAAACAACCAGTCTATAACTTTAGACATTATATGACCAAACTAGGTTTTACTGAAAATGACAAACCAATTCCGTCGTTAAATCTAATGCTAAGTGCTTCTGAAATTGCTGAAGGACAAAAATTGTTGCAAGACATCGTGAAAAATGACAAAAAAACGATTGCCATTTTTACTTTTGCAACTGCTGAAAAATGCTATTCTGAATCATGGTGGGAAACATTTTATGGCAGATTGTTAATAGAATATCCAAATTACAATGTAGTCGAAGTTTTACCTGTTGAAAATGTTTCGCAAATAGGATTTAAAGCACCTACATTTTACAGTAAAGATGTCCGCGAAATAGGGTCTCTAGTAGCAAATACTGCCGTTTTTATTGGTGCCGATAGTGGAATTATGCATTTAGCCAGCGCAGCACTAATACCTACAGTTGGCTTATTTTCAGTTACGGATATAAAGATGTATGCACCTTACAACAATAATAGTGTAGCAATAGACACTAATTCTAGTTCTATTGATAATTGGATTAAGATATTGAATAAAATTCTTAAAAATAGCTAGCATAACACGCGTAAAAGACAAAATTCCATTAACTAAAAAAGAAGCCAATCAGATTCTTTTTTTAGTTGTAACGGGTTATTAAATAACTATTCTCTTTTTCGTTTTTATTACCAGCCGTTATTTAATCCTTCTTTCAGCGCTTTTTCATATTTTTCTATATCAAATTGGTAGAGGTCTGGCGCTTTATGAGCTCCACCCTTTCTGCTTTCGTCCAATTTAATCAGGATATCATAGCGCAGCATTTTTCTATAAAAATTACCGCGATTTAATTTCTTCGCCAAAATAATTTCATACAATTTTTGCAACTCGGGCATTGTAAATTTTTCTGGAAGCAAATTATAGCCAATAGGTTTATCATTCAATTGTTTTCGAAGCGTAATCAGCGCTTTATCAAAAATACTTCTATGGTCCATCATAAAATGAGGTAATTCATCAATTGATTTCCATTCACAGGCATCAGAAATATCATCCATAACCAAGTTTACTTGGTGAAAATCGACCAAAGCATAAAATCCTACGGAAAGAAATCGCTGTTTATTCCATAACGTGTCCGGAAATTCATCAAAAACGCCTCCCGATCGATTCAAATCACTAAAAACTTTAAATTCCTGTAAATAAATGTTTTCGGCACCGGTTCTGTTAAATAAGATTCTGTTAGCCGCTTCCATAAGATTTTCTGTCTTCAAAACATATCCTCCTGGAAGAGCCCAAAGATCTATGTCTTTTAGCCTTGTAACCAATACTTTTAAAGTAACGTCGTGAAATCCAAAAACGACACAATCCACAGATAAATTCGGAATATAGATATCCCAAGCTTTAGCTGATTTTTCCTCTATTATTTTATTAAATTCCATTCTTTTTTAATTGGTTGCGAAAATACGAATTAGATTATAATTTTTACTTTAAAAACTGATAATCAAAAAAATAAACTATTATTTTTTGCAAATATTAAAAAAAATAATTAATATTGCTTCATAATGAAGCAATAAAAAAACTACAAACAAAAAACTTTATGAAAAACCATTCAATTAAGAAATTAGCAAAAATCTCGCTACTTTCTACTTTAGTATTAACAGCTATTTCCTGGAATGAACATCCAAATGATATCAAGACTGAAAAAGAACCAATTATTATTATAAACGGATTAACTTTTAAAGATTTAAACAAAAATGGAAAACTTGATTTGTATGAAGATTACCGTCTTCCTGTGAATGAAAGAATCAAAGATTTGATAAAGAAAATGACTGCTGATGAAAAAGCAAGTATGCTTATTGGAATTGGTATGCCAGGATTTGATGCTGTTGCGTTTAAGTTTACAACAGAAGGCTTTCAAGGAAAAGTACCAGGAGCTGCTGGTGGAACTTATGAATTAAAACGATTAGGAATCCCTACCGTAGTAGTGTCAGATGGTCCAGCGGGTCTGAGAATTAATCCAAAACGAAATAATGACAGTAAAAACTATTATGCAACTGCATTTCCTGTAGGAACTTCATTGGCATCTACTTGGAATACGGAATTAATAAACAGTGTAGGAAAAGCAATTGGTAATGAAGTGAAAGAATATGGTGTTGATGTTTTACTTGGACCTGGAATGAACATTCACAGAAATCCATTATGCGGTAGAAACTTCGAATATTATTCTGAAGACCCATTGCTTACTGGAAAAATATCGGCAGCAATTGTAAACGGTATTCAATCAAATGGTGTTGGGACTTCTATTAAACATTTTGCAGCCAACAATCAGGAAAGAAATAGAATGGGTATTAATGCTCATGTAAGCGAAAGAGCGCTCCGTGAAATTTATCTTAGAGGTTTTGAAATTTCAGTAAAAGAAGCACAACCTTGGACCATAATGTCGTCTTATAACTTAATTAATGGTACTTATACTTCTCAACGAAAAGATTTATTAACTACAGTTTTAAGAAATGAATGGGGATTTAAAGGTCTGGTAATGACTGATTGGTTCGGTGGGTATGATGGATTTGGTGGTGCAAATGGCCCATTTTCTCCAAATTCAGTGAGTAACGTTACGGCACAATTATCAGCTGGAAATGATTTACTGATGCCTGGAATGCCTTCTCAAAAACAAGCGATTTTAGACAATATGAAAAGCGGGAAATTATCTGCAGCAGTTGTTAATACAGATTTAACTCGAATCTTAGAATTGGTAATGAGATCGCCATCAATGAACAATTACAAATATTCTGATAAGCCAAACTTAGAAGAAAATGCAGAAGTAACAAGACAAGCTGCTGCTGAGGGAACTATTTTATTAAAAAATGATAAAAATACTTTGCCATTTACTTCCAAATCTGCGCCATTAGCCATTTTTGGTTTAACTTCTTACGATTTTATTTCAGGTGGAACAGGAAGCGGTGACGTTAACGAAGCATACACTATCTCATTAATTGACGGATTAACTAATTCAGGATTTGCAATAGATAAGGAGCTAGAGGGCTTGTACAAGCCTTATGCAGCAGATCAAAAAGCAAAAGAATTGGAACGTCGTGAAAAGAATGGTGGATTAATGGCTACTCCAAAACGACTTTTGGAATTGGAATTAAGCAAGGAAATTATTGAGAATAAAGCCAATTCATCTGAACTTGCTTTAATCACAATAGGTAGAAATGCCGGTGAAGGCGATGACAGAAAAGTGGAAGACGACTTTAATTTAGCCGCTGACGAAGTAAATTTAATCAACAATGTTTCCCAAGCTTTTCACGCTAAAGGCAAAAAAGTTGTTGTTGTATTGAATATTGGTGGTGTAATTGAAACTGCTAGTTGGAGAGACAAAGTAGATGCAATCCTTTTGCCTTGGCAACCAGGTCAAGAAGGTGGAAATTCTGTAGCAGATGTTTTCTCAGGAAAAGTAACTCCTTCCGGAAAATTAACAATGACTTTTCCAGTAAAATATGAAGACACCCCATCATTTAAGAACTGGATAGGAACACCTGCTGAAAATCCTACAAGTGTATCTTACGAAGAAGGTGTTTATGTAGGATATAGATATTTTAATACTTTCAATGTAAAGCCATCTTATGAATTTGGTTACGGATTGTCTTACACTACATTTGACTATTCTACTATCAAATTAAGCGAGCCTACATTCGCAAATAAAATGACTGTTTCCGTTACCATTAAAAACACTGGAAAAAAAGCAGGAAAAGAAGTAGTTCAACTTTATTTATCTGCTCCTTCAAAAACAATTGATAAACCAAAAGAAGAATTAAAAGCTTTTGGTAAAACCAAAACATTACAACCGGGTGAGAGCCAAATAATTACTTTGGTATTAAATGCTAAAAATTTAGCCTCTTTTATTCCTGGCAAAAATGCTTGGATTGCCGAAGCAGGAAAATACAAAGTTTCAGTAGGTTCCTCTTCGTTAGATATCAAAAAATCAGCTGAATTTACTTTGGCACAGGACAAGATAGTGGAGAAAACGAATCCTGCATTTGCTCTTGATGTGAAATTTAATGATTTGAAACACTAATTCTTTAAAAAATTAGTCTTTTTTATAAATGGATTCGATGAAAGTCGAATCCATTTTTTTGTTTCATAACAATTTGTTTCGCACTTTGTTTGAAAATATTTGACTATCTTTTCCAGTAGTTCTAGTAATCAATTTTTTTTCAGTGATCCTAAAAAGATTTCAAATTTCAGATAAAAGGATTAATATTCTTTATCTGAAATCTACTTTTAATTTTATTTCCTTTCCAATTCTAATTTTATAATAGGTTGATATACAAAAGCTACCTCTTCAATTTCAGCATCACTTTTATCTAATCCAAATGCTTTAATGTCAGAAAGTGACCAATTTTTAAGCATATAATAAGAATTCAAC
Source organism: Flavobacterium xinjiangense (assembly GCF_900142885.1). Classification (GTDB taxonomy): domain Bacteria; phylum Bacteroidota; class Bacteroidia; order Flavobacteriales; family Flavobacteriaceae; genus Flavobacterium; species Flavobacterium xinjiangense. The sequence goes on from NZ_FRCL01000003.1 coordinate 366,942, forward strand.
AGAAAAGCGTCTTTCACGGTAAATTCATTTTCAACAGAAAGAAATTTCTCTAAAATAATGAATTTAAAATCAGGTTCAGCATTATATTTTGTAGAGCCGTCTGGGCGAATATGCAAATTCAATTCTTTATTTTGAACCAAATTTTGAACGATTTTCTTGAAATACAATTCAACCTTTGGTTGGATTCTAAAGCCAATATTTAATACAATTTTAATTACTTTATCGTCTAATAATTCAATTACTTCATAATTTAGAGTAAAAGGATCATTGGTTCTGTTGATATGAAAAAACCAGTAGACATCTGCTCTTTTTGGCTTTTTGGAAAAAATAGATTTCAATATTTTTTCTTCAACTTCATAATTTCTATCTGCCTTAGACAGATAAATTAAATGCGTTGAATACTTTGGAATGCTGATGTCATTACTCAACTCTTGAAGTTGTTGCGTATGCTCCCCTAAATTCGTGAATTTTAAAAATTTATTATTAATTTTTCTTGCGAAAAACCAAGTATACATAGTCATGAAAATGAAAAGCTCAAAGAACAAGAACATCCAACGTTCTTTGATTTTTACAATATTGGCAACAAAAAATGCTATTTCAATAATACCAAAAACTGTTATAATTATCGCTATCAAAATCCTGTTCATTTTTTTGATATAAATCAAATAATAATTTAAAAGAACAGTAGTCATCAGCATGGCAATGGTAATCGAAAAACCATAAGCCGCTTCCATATTTGAGGAGTTTTTAAAATATAAAATCATTAAAATACAGCCTGCCCAAAGAATCGTATTTACAGATGGAATGTAGATTTGTCCTTTCAAATTCGTTGGATTTCGCATAGCTACTCTAGGCCAAAAGTTGAGAGACATTGCTTCATTTATTAAAGTATAAGACCCACTTATTAAGGCTTGAGAAGCAATAATCGCAGCAAAAGTGGCAATGATAACACCTGAAAAAAGAAACCATTGTGGCATTATGGTATAAAAAGGATTTCTTCCTTCAAGAAATGGTTTCCCTTGATTCATAAGCCATGATGCTTGCCCCAAATAATTCACAACTAAAGCGATCTTAACAAAAATCCAGGTAATTCTTATATTCTTTTTTCCACAATGTCCTAAATCCGAATACAAAGCCTCTGCTCCGGTTGTACATAAAAACACTGCTCCTAATAACCAGAATCCATTAGGATATTCAACTAGTAATTGATACGCATACATTGGGTTTAATGCGGTCAAAATAGCGGGATGATCTAGTATTTGTACAAATCCTAAAACAAAAAGCATCGAAAACCAGACTACCATAGCCGGACCAAAAAAGAAACCTACTTTTTGGGTTCCAAATCGTTGAAAAAAGAACAATCCAGATAAAATTAAAATCACAATTGGAAGTATTGGGATACCGGGAACCACATCTCCTAGTCCTTCAACAGCTGACGCTACCGAAATTGGCGGAGTAATAATTCCATCGGCCAAAAGTGTCGTGGCTCCAAGAATAGTAGGAATAACCAGTTTTCCTTTTCCAAATCGTTTTACCAATGCATAAAGTGAAAAAACACCACCCTCGCCATGATTATCAGCCGAAAGTGTTAGAAAAATATATTTGAATGTAGTTTGAAATGTAAGTGTCCAAAAAATACAGGAAATACCGCCGTAAACAAGCAATTTTGATATTTCTCTTTGTCCTATAATGGCTTTCATAACATATAGCGGACTAGTTCCTATGTCTCCGTAAATAATTCCTAGTGCCACTAAAAGAGATGCAGCACTGACTTTTTGAATAGTTGATTTATTCATTTTAATTTTAATTTTTAAGATTTCGAAACGTATTAAATATTAGACAATAGAAATCCTCATCGTTATGTTTAGAACATACAATTCAATGACTTTTTTGTCTTTTTTTGATTATTGCTTAAAGCTAATTACTCAAAGCATTGCGAATTTAGCTGGTATTAAAGCGATAGCCAACGCCTGATTCTGTAATTATAAATTTAGGACGGTTTGGATCCTCTTCAATTTTTTTTCGAAGTTGCGCCACAAAAACACGTAAATATTGTGTTTGATCGGAATAAGTGTTTCCCCAAACTTGTTTTAGCAAATACTGATGTGTGAGTACACGACCTTCATTTTTAACCAAAATGGAAAGCAAATTATATTCAGTCGTTGTTAATTTTAAGATTTCATTTTTTAGCTTAACAATTCTCGAAGTAAAATCAATTGAAATTTCACCAAAATCGATTATTGGCTCATTTTTATCTTGGTTTAAATTCCTTAAAGCGGTGCGAATTCTAGCCAATAATTCTTGGGTTCTGAACGGTTTTGCCAAATAATCGTTGGCACCGCTATCTAGTGCTTTTACAATTTCTTCTTCCGTATTTTTTACAGTTAAAATTAGGATTGGCTTTTTATACCATTCTCTTAATCTTTTTAAAACTATCTGTCCGTCTTCGTCCGGCAAACCCAAATCCAAGATGATTAAATCCGGCTGATGATTTGCTGCAAGCGCTATCCCTTCCTTTGCATTTACAGCGAAAGTAGTTTTATATCCATTTGAATCCAAGGCGATTTCCAGTAGTTTCCTAATTTGGATTTCATCATCTATGATTAATATTTCGGCTGAATTATTCATTTGAAATGGGTGCTGTATTCATTACTAATGCTGGGAAATAGATCTTAAAAATTGATCCGCCTTCCTCTTTGTTTTCTAGGGTAATTTTACCGTTTTGGGCTTCAACAAAACCTTTTACAATGGATAAACCCAATCCGGTTCCTCCCGTTTTTGAATTTTGCAATCTGTAAAACTTATCAAAGACTTTATCTATTTCTGCTTCAGGAAAACCATTTCCATCATCTGAAATACTGATAACACATGGCATCAGTTTATCTGGATTATATTCAAAATCGATATTGGCATTGTATTCAATTTTAATTTCAATTTTAGCTCCTTTCGGGGTGTATTGCGATGCATTAAAAACCAAATTGTAAATAATTTGTTCCGTTAAACCATAATCCAACTTGAAAAGAGGTAAGTTTTCATCGGCAATAACTGCGATTTTATGAAACTGTAAATCATCTTTCAAACTATCCAAAACATTATAAACTAATTCCTTCAAATCACACCAATCTATTTTTGGTTGTATTACTCCTGATTCTAATCTGGACATATTCAATAAATTCTCTACTTGATGATTCAATCGCAAAGAAGCCTTTTCGATTTCTGAATATAATTTTAATTTATTCTCTTCAGAAATGGTTAATGTTTTACTTTGAATGGTGTCTATTGAGCCCATAATCGTAGAAATAGGTGTGCGCAATTCATGCGATAAGGAATCCAATAAGGCATTGTATAGCTTCATTGTATTTACCCTGACTTCTTTTATTTGCAATATTTTTTCAGCTTTTCTAATTTTGTGGGTCAAAACGCCATTAATGAGTGCAATTAGAAAAAACAAAAATAATAACAAGGAATCTTCTGCATTACTAATATGAAAAGTGTAATACGGTTTCAAAAAGAAGAAATTCATAATTAAAGCACTTAAAATAGCACTCAATAAAACGGGCAAAATATCTAAAAATATAGCAAGTAAAGAAACCACAACAAGCAATAAATAACCTACTATTTTGTAATCCAAATAATCTCTGGTGAACAAACAAAGTGAAGCAACTATACTTACAGACAATACACATATTAGGTATTGATTTTCTCTTTTTATTTGGCTCAAAATACTTTTCACATGAATGCTTTTTATTGACAAGACAAAGTTAAATGATATGTTGTAAGTATTTTATAATATATCCGAACATCATATAAAGATTTTATAAAGATTTCTTTTGTTGATTCTCTAAAAAATAAGGAATCTAACTCTCTTAATAATTCAATTTCATTACTTTTACAGGCTCAAATCGTATTTTTAATACTTAAAATAGTAAACCACAATGTCTGTAGCAAAAAAAGATTACAAAAGAATTACAACAAAGTCATTAATTGAAATGAAAGCTAATGGAGAGAAAATTTCCATGCTGACCGCTTATGATTATACCATGGCTAAAATTGTTGATACTGCTGGAATCGATGTTATTCTTGTTGGTGATTCTGCATCGAATGTTATGGCGGGTCATGAAACTACTTTGCCAATTACTCTAGACCAAATGATTTATCACGCTTCATCTGTGGTAAGAGCTATAGAAAGAGCATTGGTTGTTGTTGATTTACCTTTTGGAAGTTACCAATCAGATCCAAAAGAAGCCTTACGTTCAGCCATCAGAATTATGAAAGAAAGCGGTGGACATGCCGTAAAACTAGAGGGAGGAAAAGAAATTAAAGATTCAATAAAGAAAATATTAAACGCCGGGATTCCTGTTATGGGACATTTGGGTTTAACTCCACAATCTATTTATAAATTTGGAACGTATACCGTTCGTGCCAAAGAAGAAGAAGAAGCACATAAATTAATAGAAGACGCTATTTTGCTTGAAAGACTTGGCTGTTTTGCGTTAGTTTTGGAAAAAATTCCTGCTCATTTAGCAGAACAAGTTGCTCAAAGCATTTCGATCCCCGTTATAGGAATTGGAGCAGGTGGCGGTGTTGACGGTCAGGTTCTTGTAATCCATGACATGTTAGGAATGAACAATGAATTTAGCCCTCGTTTTTTGAGAAGATATATGAATTTATATGAAGGAATGACTACCGCTATTGGCCAATATGTTGCTGATGTGAAATCAAGCGATTTTCCAAATGTGAATGAACAATATTAAATTAGACATCTTAGATTATTAGACTTTTAGATTTTTAGATTGTTAGATTAAAAAAATAGAAATGCATAGATTTAAGGATTTAGAAATTTGGAGACTAAGTAGAAAATTTTGTTCTGATATTTATATTGTTACAGGAAATTTCCCCGATTCAGAAAAATTTGGACTAACAAACCAACTTCGCCGTGCTTCAGTTTCTATTCCGTCTAATATTGCAGAAGATTGTTCAAGAAGCAGTAATAAAGATTTTTCTAGATTTCTTGAAATAGCAATTGGTTCAATTTATGAAATTGAAACACAGTTATTAATCGCTTTAGATTTAGGTTATATAGAACAAATAAAACTTGATGAACTGTGTTTTAATAGTGATAGAATTCTAAAAATGACTTCGAAATTTCGTTCCAAATTAAAATAGAATTATTAGGAAAATCTTTTAATCTAAGATCTCTAAAAATCTAAAAAATCCAACAATCTAAAAATCTGAATGAAAATAATTTCGAACAAAAATAATCTCCAAATTCTTCACGAAGACAACCATCTTATTGTCGTCAATAAGCGTGTAGGTGATATTGTACAAGGCGATAAAACTGGCGACAAACCTTTGAGTGAGGTGGTAAAGGAATATATAAAAGAGAAGTACAACAAACCCGGAGAAGTTTTTCTGGGTGTTGTACATCGTTTAGACAGACCAACTACTGGCATTGTCGTTTTTGCCAGAACAAGCAAAGCTTTGACCAGAATGAATGAATTGTTCAGCAACCGCGAAACGCAAAAAACATATTGGGCAATTGTGAAAAATAAACCCGAAAAAAGTGAAGACAGACTTATCCATTTCATAAAAAGAAACGAAAAAAACAACACTTCAAAAGCGCATATCAAAGAAGTTCCTGATAGCAAACTAGCTAGCTTGGACTATAAAATATTCAAGGAATTAAACAACTATTTTGCTCTGGAAATCAATCTTCATACCGGAAGACACCATCAAATCAGGGCACAACTTTCTGCCATTCGTTCACCTATAAAAGGAGACTTAAAATATGGTTTTGACAGAAGTAATCCTGATGGAGGAATACACTTACATGCCCGAAAATTAGTTTTTATACATCCCGTCACCAAAGAACCTATAATTATTATTGCCCCTACTCCTTCTGATTCAATTTGGGATGCGTTATGATTTTTTTGTAAGAATGATTCATTATGTAAATTATAAAAATTAACTTGCATAGCGCTAAATAAATTGTGTGTCCAATGAATTACAAAACGAACATAGCATCTAGAAAAGAAGCTTTAACAAAGTTACTGAATGTCATTATCACTCATGAAAATGAAATTATTGAAGCTTTATATTCTGATTTCAGGAAACCTGCTTTTGAAGCGGTTCTTACAGAAACCAATTATGTTATTTCTGAATTAAAAGATACCATAAAAAATTTGAGCAAATGGGCAAAGCCAAAAAGGGTTTTCCCGTCAATACTTAATTTTCCCTCGACGGATTATATTTATAAAGAGCCTTATGGCAAAGTATTGATTATTGCTCCTTGGAACTATCCTTTTCAATTAGCGCTTTGCCCTCTAATTTCAGCTGTAGCTGCCGGAAATCAAGTGGTTTTAAAACCTTCTGAACTTACACCAAAAACATCAGAAATAATCACAAAAATAATCGGAAAAACATTTCCGGTTAATCATGTAGAAGTTATCGAAGGCGGCCTAGAAGTCTCTCAAAATCTGCTATCGCAACGCTGGGATTATATCTTTTTTACGGGAAGTGTTCCTGTGGGGAAAATCGTGGCAAAAGCCGCAGCCGAAAATCTAACTCCCGTAACACTTGAACTGGGAGGTAAAAACCCTTGTATCATTGATAATACTGCCAATTTAAAGCTGGCTGCAAAAAGAATTCTTTGGGGGAAATTTATAAATGCAGGCCAAACGTGCATTGCACCAGATTATATCTTGATTCAAAAAGATATGAAAAGTCATTTCGTAGATTTCCTAAAATTAGAAATCACGAAAGCCTATGGCGAAAATCCAAAATCATCCCCAGATTATGCCAGAATTGTAAACACAAAAAACTGGCTTCGTTTAGCAAATATGATTGATGATAAAAAAGTGATATTTGGAGGTCAGACTGATATTGAAGATCGTTACATCTCTCCTACTCTTATTGATGAGTCCAGTGTGGATACTTTAATTATGAAAGACGAAATTTTTGGTCCATTACTCCCTATTCTTTCTTATGAAAATGATGCCGAAATAAATATTGTGATTTCGAAATACGAAAAACCATTATCATTATATGTCTTTACCGAAGACAAGAAGTTTGCACAAAAAATAATTAAACAGTATTCTTTTGGTGGCGGTTGCATCAATGATACCGTTGTACATTTTTCTAATAAAAGACTCCCTTTTGGCGGTGTTGGCCATAGCGGAATTGGTGCATACCACGGGCGTTTAAGTTTTGATACTTTTTCTCATAAAAAAGCAATTGTAAAAAAAGCAAATTGGCTAGATTTGCCCATGCGTTATGCGCCTTATAAAGACAAGTTGAAATCAATTCAAAAATTATTAAAATGGCTGTAACCAATGAAAAATCGGTAAGTGAAGCTATAAAATATAGGCGATCGGTTCGGGTTTTTAAAAATGAACCTATTGATGAACAAAAAGTAAATGATTGCATACATTTAGCCACACTTGCAGCAACAAGCAGTAATATGCAACTTTGGGAATTTTATCACATTGTTTCTGCTGATATTATTAAAAAAATTGCCCTTGCCAGTTTTGACCAAAACGGGGCTAAAACTGCTCAACAAATAGTAGTTGTTGTAGCCCGAAAAGATTTATGGCGAAAAAGGATGCATGCCAACATATCTTTTTTAAAATCCCAGTTTGGTAATAAACCCGAAGCTGACTATTCAACTAGAGAAAAATTTGCGCTAAACTACTATAAGAAAATAATACCTACAATTTATACTGATTTTTTAGGGATATTGGGAGGCATAAAATTTCTTGCTTTTTACATCATCGGATTATTCAAACCCATTTATAGACAGGCTAGACAAAGTGATATCCGTATTGTAGCTCACAAAAGTGCCGGACTTGCCGCACAAAATTTCATGATTAGTATGGCAGCCATAAATTATGATACGTGCCCAATGGAAGGTTTTGATTCTATTAGAATTAAAAAAATACTAGATATACCTTCTGCTGCTGAAATTAATATGATCATTGGATGCGGACTCAGAGACGAGCAAGGAATATATGGAGAACGTTTCCGAATTCCTTTTGAAGAAATCTATCACAAAATATAAACCCTTAAAATAACAAACTTAAACCCTAAATTAAATGATGAAAACTACTAAAGAAAAAATAGAAGAAATAAAAACTAACGGTTATCAAATAGATTTTGGAAATGTCTTTAATCACGCGTTTGAAAATTATAAAAAAATTGCCTTGTATGCCGGCCTGATGATTTTTGTGTTCGCAATATTATTTGGATTTCTAGTTGGCGGAATACTAATCTTTACTTTTGGAGTTTCCGCACTAAACGAAAAAATGCTAACAAATTTAACAGAAGAAAATTTCACAGGAGTTTATATGGCAATTTATATAGCGGTTTCAATAATTCTAACTTGTCTTTTAAGTCCTTTCTTTGCTGGATTAATTAAAATGGCCCATTGTGGTGAAAAAGATGAGGAATTTCACGTTTCTACCGTTTTCGAATACTATAAAAATCCGTATTTTCAAGAGTTAGTCATTTCTTCACTACTAATTACAATTTCCACCACAGCTTTGTCTGAAATATTTAAGATAGGCGGGTTTGAAATAATTGGTGCAATTTTTAACGCAGTAATTTTATTTTTTACATTCCTAACTGTTCCTCTTATTATTTTTGGTAATTTAAAAGCTATTGATGCCATAAAATCCAGTATAATAATTGTTTCAAAACAACCATTTGTACTTTTAGGATTAATAATTGTAAGCTACATAGCTTCACTGGTCGGATTTATTGGATGCTGTATTGGTATATTTTTTACTGTACCTTTTATGTATTCGATGTATTATGCAATTTACACTTCAATCATAGGAATAGATTCAAAAAATGAATTAGAATAAATAACTAAAAATTTCAAATACGCTTTTTATCAAAAACACAATCTGATCTTTTTTAGGTTGTGTTTTTTATTAAAAAAAATTATATATTACCCCAAAATTAAGATAAGATCATAAATCTATTCTTTTTAACCTAATATAGATATCCCTATGGTATTGCACTATAGCTCATTATTATTAACGAAACTTAATCTGTTTTTTTTTAGCTGGTTTTATAATTTTATAATTACAAATCATTTTTTACTAATTAAATCACTGATTAATAACCATCTAAATTACTGGATAATAATTCCTATTATCATTTTAATGATTTTTTTGTTGACTTATAACTTTTCAAAAATTAAAACATTACTATACAGCAAGTCGATAGAGAAAAATTACAAAGAAAATTTAAGAAATAAGGAGTACCAAATCTATCTTTTGTTTTTAGGAATAATACTACCTATATTAGAAATAAATTTAGAAATTTTTAGGGTAAGACCTAAAAGCTTACTGCTGGTAAATGTGGGGATTGGTTTAGGATTAGTAATACTCTATTTTACAAGTATAAAGTCAGTTTTTATCTTTAGAAATATTAAAAATATTTTCATAACTATATTTCTGCTCTATTTTGGTTTAATTTGTAAAAACCTAATTTTCACACACGCCGATATTATTCCGATGGTAGCTTTTGTGGTTACTTTTTTCTTTTCCTACAGCATTCTAAAACCCACAAAATTGTATTGGTATTATGTTGGGTTTGTTCTAATTTTCCTTTTTACAGTGTTGACATTTTCACTTGTACCATTAAAGACTATAGTTATATTATTTAATTATACTTTATTGACTTTTATTTTAAACTACATCAGATTTATCTCTGCTTTAAATATAAAAGATAAATTTCGTTTTAATGATCAAATTATAAATAAAGGAAATTCACTAATTCTTGCCACAAATAAAAAAGGAGAAATTGTATTTTGTAGTGAAACAATCACTCCAATTTTAGGTTATACAATTCCTGAAGTAATGGGATTAGGATATTGGAAGCTAACTGAAGACACAGGATTTGTTGGCGAAAACTATCATTTGAATTTTAGTGACGATCAATTATTTATTAGAAAGTTAAAATCTAAAAATGGAGAATACAAATACATTCAATGGAAAGACAAAAAATTTTCTAATGATTTAATTATTGGAATAGGTCAAGACGTAACTAACGAAATTCATATTCAGAATCAATATAAAAACTTAATTCAATCTGCTACCGATATTATATATGAAGTGAATGAAGAGGGTAATTTCACCTTTATTAATGATTTTACCATTAAAATTTTAGGGTATGAAGAGAATGAAATTCTAACGCGAAATTATTCTGAATTTATACGAGAAGACTTCATCCAACAAATGATGCAGTTTTACGAAAGACTGGAAGACAATGAAAATAATTTCCCTACTATTGAAATTCCTTTAGTTAAGAAAACTGGAGAAATACTATGGATCTCCCAAAAAGTTATTATTCGTAGAAATGATTTTAACCAAATTGTAGGTTACTCCGGTATTGCAAGAGATATCAGTAAATTTAAGGATATTGAAACTGAAAATAAAATTAGAGAGAAAAAAAATCATGAATATAACCGGACAATCAAGAGCTTATCCACCACTAATTTTAATGATTTTCAAAGTTTAGAGGATAGTTTAAAACTAATAATCGAAGCGGCAGCAAAAGCTACTAATTGTACTTGGGTTAGTTATTGGACATACACCGAAGATAAAATTAGTTGTAAAATTTTATATCATCTAGACACACACACATACAGTGTTGGAAATATTTTGGACAGAGAGAAGTTTCCTATTTACTTTGAATCCATAAAAAGCAAGAAACAAATTAGTGCTCCTGATGTATTTAATAATCTGGAGGTTTCTGAATTTACACAAACCACATTTTTAGAAAAAGACATTAAATCTTTGTTAGATATTCCCATCCTAACAAATGGAGAATTAGTTGGCACGCTAAGTTTCGAGACTTCTACAAAGCAGAGAAACTGGGATCTTGAAGATATCAATTTCGCAAGAGCAATCTCGGATTTTATTTCCCTTTCTATCGTTTCAAATATGAGAAATGAAGCTGAAAAAAAATTAGAATACAAAAGTGAACTACTATCTGCACTGACTTTATGTACTGAAAAATTACTAAACAGTAATGATATCAATGATATTTTCTCTGATGTTCTTGTTATAATGGGAAATGCGACTAAATCGCACAGGGCTTATTATTATGAAAATGATTCAGAAACGGAATCTATCAGTCAAAAATACAGATGGATTATTCATAATATCAAATTAACCGACAATAATATAAAGCTACAAAATTTGCCTTACTCTTTTTTTGAGGAATTATTGACCCCACTTTTGAATAATAAAATTTACGAAGCAACGGTTCCAAAAATCGAAAATGAATCTTTAAAAAACAAATTGCAGGAAGTGGATGTGACTTCTCTTATCCTTTTTCCCATTTTTGTAAAAAATAAATTTCACGGATTTTTAGGTTTTGACGATACTTACAATGACCGACAATGGAATGAAGATGAAGTGAATATTTTACAAACTTTATCCCGAAATATTGCTTCATCAATAGAACGAATCACTAATGAAATAGCAATTTATGAAAGTGAAGAAAAATTTAGACTACTTGCTAACAATATTCCCGGAACCGTTTATTTATCAAAATACGATACGAACTTAACTAAAATTTATATCAACGACGAAATTGAAAAATTAACGGGTTATCCAAAATCAGATTTTCTCAATAATAAAATGTCATTTATAGATTTAATTTATCCCGAAGATAAAGAACGAACTATTCTTGAACAGCAAAACGCTATAGAGAATGGCAAGCAGATACATTTAACCTATAGAATTGTACACAAAAATACTACTGTTATCTGGGTAGAAGAATTTGGAGACGTGATTTACAAAGAAGGAAAAATTGCTTTTATCGAAGGTATTTTTATTGATATTACCGAAACAAAACAAACCGAATCATTTATTAAAGCCAAGGAATTAGCGGAAGCCTCTAATAAAGCAAAATCAGAATTTCTTGCAAATATGAGTCACGAAATCAGAACTCCATTAAATGGAATAATTGGTTTTACAGATTTATTAATGAAGACAAATCTTGGTAAAACCCAAGAAAAATACATGACTACAATAAACCAATCTGCTAAATCACTGTTAGATATTATAAATGATATTCTTGATTTTTCTAAAATCGAAGCAGGAAAATTGGATTTATATGTCGAAAAACATGATGTGAAGGAAATTTTGAGTCAAATTATCGACTTAATATTATATGAATCAAATCAAAAAAAATTAACATTAGAGCTAAATATTGCATCAGATGTGCCTAAATATTTTTGGATAGACAGCGTACGTGTAAAACAAATCTTAATCAACCTGTTGTCAAATGCTGTGAAATTTACGGAAAAAGGATCTATTAAATTAAATGTTTCAGTAGCTGAAAAAACAGGGGATTCTAGAGATAAAATACTGTTTTCAGTTGTTGATACCGGCATTGGCATACTAGAAGAGAACAAGAAGAAAATATTTAAAGCCTTTTCTCAAGAAGATAACTCAACAACCCGAAAATTTGGCGGAACTGGATTAGGCCTTACTATCTCTAACCAATTATTAGGCTTAATGAACAGTCAATTACAATTAGAAAGCACAGTTGGGTTTGGTAGTGCCTTTTATTTTTATTTAGATTTAGAAATCAGTAATCTGATATCTGAGAACGATAATCAAATTACTATTCCTGATACTACTAGTGAGAGTACTATTAAAAACAATCAAAAAATTAAAATAATGCTTGTTGAAGATAATAAAGTCAACATGTTATTACTTAGAACAATTATTAAGAACTTATTTTCAAATGCGACTATTTTTGAAATCCCAAATGGAAAAGTAGCTGTCGATCAATTTGAAATTATAAATCCAGATATTATTTTTATGGATATTCAAATGCCAGTATTAAATGGATATGAAGCTGCAAAAAAAATACGAAATCTAGAATCTGGTCAAAATGTTCCCATAATTGCGATAACTGCCGGTACTGAAAAAGAGGAAAAAGACAAGTGTATATCCGTTGGAATGAATGACTATATCGCAAAACCTATAATAAAAGGTGTTATTGAGGAAGCTATTTTGAAATGGATTAAATAACTTATAAAGATTAATTTATTGTGAAAATTGAATCAACTTTAAAAAAAACAATATAAATTAGTACTTATTTACAAAATACAAATTACTTAAAAACATTATATTATGAAATGGAGTGGCAGACGTTCAAGTGAAAATTTTGAAGACCGAAGAGGAATGTCCTCTGGAGGAAAAACAATTGTTGGAGGAGGAATTATTGGTATTATTATTTTGTTGTTGAATGTTTTTGGCGGAGAAAATGCCCAGATGCTTACGCCAATATTAGAGCAAATGAATCAAGGACAAAGTGCTCCTACCGAACAAAGAGCTTTAACAGCTACAGAAATTGAGGAAGGTAAATTTATAGAAGCAATATTAGTAGATACGGAGGATGTTTGGGGAAAAATATTTCAGGAAAACAATATGCAATATAAAAGACCCAATTTAGTATTATTTACAGATGGTATAGAAACTGGGTGCGGTAATGCCACATCTGCATCGGGACCTTTTTATTGCCCCAGCGATCAAAAAGTATATATGGACTTAGCATTCTTTGAAGAGCTAAAAACAAGATTTGGTGCTCAGGGAGGTGATTTTGCAACAGCGTATGTAATTGCCCATGAGATAGGACATCATGTACAAACTTTATTAGGTACTTCCGCTAAAATGAGACAGATGCAAGAAGGTAAAAGTGAAGCCGAAGCCAATAAATTATCTGTAGCTTTAGAATTGCAAGCTGATTTTTATGCTGGTGTATGGACACATTACAACCAAAAAATGAACAATTTCTTGGAAGAAGGCGATATTGATGAAGCTTTAAGTGCGGCACACGCGGTTGGTGATGATGCGATTCAAGCCAAAATTCAAGGGCATATTGTTCCGGAATCCTTTACGCACGGAACTTCGGCGCAACGTAAAGCGTGGTTTATGAAAGGGTATAAATCCGGTGACATAAATCAAGGCGATACTTTTGCAGAAATAAGATAAATTTCAAATCAATCAGAATTTAAAAATCGGGATATAGTCCCGATTTTTTTTGTGCCTATATTTAAACAAATCGAGGCAATCAAAAGCACATCGGAAAATTAACTGTACCTTTGCGCCCACTTAAAGAAGTAAACTAAATAATTGTGTTTACTTCATAAACACCATTTATGTCATTTAACTCATTAGGCTTATCTGATGCTTTACTTAAAGCCATCAGCAAAAAAGGGTATACAACCCCATCTCCAATACAACAAAAAGCAATTCCCCCAATTTTAGAAGGCAAAGATGTTTTAGCATCTGCACAAACAGGAACAGGAAAAACAGCCGGTTTCACATTACCTATTTTACAAATATTATCACAAGGTCAACAATTGCGACAAAGACCTATTCGTGCCTTAATACTGACTCCAACAAGAGAATTAGCAGCACAAATATTGGCCAATATCAAAGAATACAGTGAATTTTTAGACCTAAAAAGTACCGTAATTTTTGGTGGCGTAAACCAAAATCCACAAGTGACTCAACTGCGTCAGGGAGTAGATATTTTAGTGGCCACTCCAGGTCGATTAATCGATTTGCAAAACCAAGGTTTGATATCACTTGCCAAAGTGGAAATCTTGGTTTTAGATGAAGCAGACCGTATGTTGGACATGGGTTTCGTACGAGACATTGAGCGCATTATAAAAGTATTACCTACAAAAAGGCAGAACTTGATGTTTTCGGCAACCTTTTCAAAAGACATCAAGAAATTGGCGATGGGCATTTTGCACCATCCCGTTCATGTAGAAGCTACACCGGAAAACACCACCGTCGATGCTATTACTCAAATAATATATCCTGTTGCCAAAGAGAAAAAAACAGAACTAATCATTAAATTGATTACGGAAGGGAACTGGAAACAAATTTTGGTTTTTACACGTACCAAACAAGGTGCAAATAAATTGACGGAAAGCATGATTAGTGCCGGAATCAAAGCAGCTGCCATTCACGGAAATAAAGGGCAGGGTGCACGAACCAAAGCCTTAGCGGGTTTCAAAGACGGAAGCCTAACCGCTTTAGTAGCAACTGATATTGCCGCACGAGGTCTGGACATCCCGTTATTACCGCATGTTGTCAATTTTGAATTGCCTAATATTCCCGAAGATTACGTTCACCGAATTGGTCGTACAGGAAGAGCTGGTGCCAATGGTGAAGCTATTTCGCTATTCAGTCCGGATGAAACGGTATTTTTACGTGATATCGAAAAATTAGTGGGTTTGAATTTGCCTAAAGAAAACATCAGAGGTTTCGAACCTGATCCTAACGCTTCCAAAGAACCAATCAAACAAGGGCAAGGAAGACAACAACGCGATTCAACTCCGCGAAAACCAAAAACAGACACTACAAACCGAAGCACAAACAATAGTTTTGGTCCAAGACGCCCGAGTCAAAATAATGACAGACGTTCTAATAGATAATTAATTTTTATTATTTTTTAGGAGCAGAATATTTTCGTTTTTTTAGAACGTACTTCCCGCTATACATTACAAACCTAGTAAGAGCTGAAAACCAGCTCTTACTAGGTTTTTCACTTCTATCGGGGCTATTTAGAGCGTTTTTACTTTCATAATACCATTTTGCAAATTCATCCCTTGAATCTATAATAGCTAGATGATTTGTAAGAAAAAAAACAATATATTTGGGATAAATAGTATGACTGTCACAATACCTATCTACCGTTAATTGGGTGGCTTTGTATGATTTTTACATACGTATACAAGTTGGCAGCAATTATAAAACAAAAAAATGGACGGAAATATAACAGTTGAGAATGCAATCAAAAAAGGCAAATGGTTAATTGATTATCCTGCAAAAACAATTTTGTTTACCTCCATTATTATTGGAATAATTCTTCAATCTCAAAATATAGTTACTGGTTGGATAATTATTCCTATTACTTATATTCTTCCTTTTTTCTTAGCTTGTTTTTATTGGAGTGTAACAATAACTAAATGGCGTATTTGGGCTTTTAAAAATGTTAGAAATGTACACGAATTAAAAAAAAGAGCAGTTCAAGAAAGGTTAATAGGTCCTGATAATAGTATTTATGAAAAGTTTGAAATTAAAAATCAGAAAGACCAAGATGAATGGGAATTACTTAAATCAAAATTTGACAAAGCAGATATTTTTCAAAACGACCCTTCAATTTCAAAACAAACCATTATTTATTATTCAAAAATTAAAAATATTTTCCAAATGTCATTGGGTATTAGCTGTATTGTTATTGGATTATATTTATCGTCTGATTCAAAAAATATAATTTTTGGAATATTAATTTTAGTATTGGGAGTTTATTTAAGTTATAAAGAATTTAGAGAAGCTTTTAATACAACTCCACAAATTATTTTGAACGAAAAAGGTATCGAAACAGTAAATACAAAATTTTATAATTGGGAAAGCATCAAAAACGAAGAAGTAATTCGTGATGGTTTTGGAAAAAATACACATTATTATTTAGTATATGATTATCCCAACGGTAAAGAATATCTACAAATAGATGACTATAATACCAATATGAAATTATTAAATAAATTATTAATTCTTTACAGAGGTCGTTCAATTAATAAATAACTACTGCCAACAGCTACGGATTTGGGCAATTGGCTTAAAGGGTAATGTTTTTGTATTTGGGGTGATTTGGCAAATCCGAAAATAGGGCTTAATTTGGTCCCAAACCCGCTGCAGTACTAGAACGTTAGCGTATATTTTAAAATCGTAATCACAACTACTATTATTAATATTTAAATTTATTTTTATGAAAATTATTACTGTAACATTATTGGGATTACTCATTTTCCAAACAACATTTTCGCAAACAACTATCAATTCTAAAACAAATGGAGTAATGGAATTTAAAGAACTTGATTATGGTTTAGCAAAAGTTAAAAAAGGTATAAATGAAAAACTAAGCCAATCCCCAACAGGTGGTCATGGTTGGTTAGAAGATTTTGAAATCATTAACAAAACTGATTCAATTCAAGCTTTACAAAAAGCAAATTTTGGAGTAATTTATATTGTAAAAGCAAAGGATACTGTAGATATTGATGTTGTTATTGAGTGGATTTATCCTGCAAAAATAATAAATGAAAAAGGTGAAACCTTTAAAAGTATTAAATACACAACAAAAAGACCAACGAATATACCATCAGCATCATCTTATAGTTTAGACGAAACGTATGAGTTGGTTAAAGGTGATTGGAAAATGAATATTTACATTGACGACAAACGTGTGTGTAGCAAAAAATTTATTTTATACTAACATTTTTAAATAAAAAAAATCCGCTAACAGCGGTTTGCTGCGATTGGGGCTTTATTGGAATTACCATTGCTAGCGCAGCTTACCGTTCGTGAACATTAACAAAAGTAAATCACTATAAATTTGTAATACCCCCCAGCTCCGCAAAGTGTTCTTATAAAAAATAAATTTCTCGTTAATGCTGCGCAAATGTCTCTGACTTTGCGTAATTTTAGAATTTGTTATTAAAAATAAAACGCAATAAAATCTCTGACTTTCATCCATCGGCTACGCAAAGTCTCCGACTTTGAGTATGTGTTTTTCAGTCTCCGACTGACCTTAAAATTCAAACATTTGAAAAATAAAATCGGTTAAAATCACAGTTAGGAGCGCAAAGATTTGCTTAAGAACTAACTTCAAGCTTGTATCCTTTGTTTCGTATTACAACAATGTTACTATTCGGATCAAGTTCTAGTTTTTTTCTAAGTTTTGAAATGAACATATCCAGACTACGTCCAACAATAACACCTTCATCTTCCCATAGCTCTTTTTGCAATCGGCTTCTCTCTATAGTCTCGTTAGGAGATAATGCGAAAATGAGCAGCAAACGCGTTTCTGTTCCGGTCAGATCTATGGTTTCTTTATTTATAAGCAGTTGCCGTTTTTGCGCATCAAATACGACCGAACCAAAAGTGAATAGCTGGTTATGGTCATCTTTTGGTAAGTCGCTCTTTGGCTTAACCGACCTCAAAAAAACAAAGCCAACAAATGCTAAAAGTGACAAGCCACCCAAAAAATATTTATTCGTTGCTGTAGTTATGCTATTCGGTTTAAATTTAATGTTAATCATATAACAGGCGACGGGTTGCCTTCTTCCTATACACGCTACAATATCATCTTTTATATTTTTGGATATTGCATATCCATAAGCTACACTGGAGTTGCCACAGTTAAGTACGTTAACAACATAATCATTTGCAAATGGATCTTTGGCTAACAAACGCTGAGTAGTATTCACCAGAGAGTCGGTTTGAAAAGTAAGGTCATTCTCAAAACTGATTTGATATTCATTTTCAGCTATCTTTTTTACGGGAAGAACTCTTGATGTACTGTCGCCGGACTGTAAGAGTATTTCGTGTCCGATTCTGCGGAGTAAAACTTCCCTTCTGGCAATATCAAAATCGTCACTATCATCCTTACTGAAAGCCATAAAGATTGTAGTCATAAATAGGAGTGCCAATAACCCAAACAGATATTTACGTCTTCCAGAAAGGAAATTTCGACTAAGATGCATTGTGTAAAGTATTTATTTACAAAGTTTACATTTTTATTTACAATCCTAATCTATCAAATCGAAAAATATCAATGTAATTTCGTAAAATCAATTTAAAAGATATGATAAAATGAAAAAAATCATCTACGTGCTGATCTTACCGCTGGTTGTGGTAATCGGACTAGTATTTAACTTCGCTTCGTTTGCCTACGGCTCGGGTGCTAATCGTGAAATTAAAAATGAAACTAAGACATCTCAAAAGCAGTTGTCCGTTGCTGACAGGAAAGCCAACTTGGATAAACGAAAAAAATGGGAAGCTTCACCTGACGGTATAAAGTACAAAGAATGGGAGGTTTCTCCTGAAGGTAAAAAAGTGCATGCCAGTTATGATAAAATAAAGAAGAACATAAAGGCTTTCACCAATATGGAGGCAGTGGTAACGTCACTTACCTTTCAGCGTGCAAATGCGAAATCATCAGGACCAAAATGGCTTATAGTCAAGATTAATGGCGAAGAATACATGATGCAATTTATTCGTAAAGATTTTCAGCAGTTAAATAGCCTGAAAGTTAACGACAAAATAATTGTAAGAAGCCGCAGCGCAGGGTATTCGCCTAATCATCCATATTTGATTATATCGGGCGACTATATTGCGCGAAATAATAAGATACTTTTTAAACGTGACTTTAGCAAAAATAACGGTTGTTGAGGATTAGGGCTCCCCGCTCTGCAAAGTCTTCGACTTTGTGGAACGTTGTGATTAACATTTGCAATCAAAATCACTAATGAAAAATCTGAAATCTGTTCCTCTTTACACTGAAAACTGTTTTTTCAAAATACAAAAATAATTTAAAGCATTACTTTACAAACTAGTATGCTATTCATACTGATTTAAATCCAGATTAAGAATAGTACCTACTCTGCTAAACTCTTCATTAATCTTTGCATTCAAGATATGTGGTTCATTTGTTATGGGATGATTAAAAATTAACTGATGTGCATGAAGCATCATTCCTTTCAGTTCAAAATGCTCCAACCATAATTTATTTTGTTTGTTACAACCATGTGGCCGACTTCCTAAAATCGGATGAAAAATATGTTTGAAATGTTTTCGTAATTGATGCATACGTCCCGTTTCAGGAATCGCTTCTACCAAACAATATCGTGACGTTGGTTTATTATTAAATTCTAACTCAATTTCGGTAGTTTGCAATCGCTGAAAGTAGGTTATTGCATTTTGTATAATGCCATCATCATTGGTTAAATCATAATCAATCGTCAGTTCTTCGGGTGACCAACCACGTAAAATGGCTAAGTACTTTTTTTCGACTTCGCGTGTGGCAAATCGATCATTCATAATTTTTAAAACTTCCTTGTCCAACGCAAATAACAAGACACCAGATGTTTTGCGATCTAATCGATGAATAGGATAAACGTGTTGCCCTCGTATTTGATTTCTCAATTCTTGAATAGCAAACACTTTTGCATCGCGCGCATAAAATGATTTGTGGACCAACAATCCACTTGGTTTATTAATTGCAATAATATATTCGTCTTGGTACAGAATTTCTAACATTTGGCAAAAATAAAAGAGATTTCTCTCGAAATCTCTTTTTTGACTTAATTATTTCTATACTTTTCTTTTTTCCCCTCTAGCGCGAGCGTATTCTCAATTTTGCAGCTGTTAAACATCTAAAATCTATTTTAGCCCAGCCAACCATCACGATCCAAACTTCTATATTGAATGGCTTCAGCAATATGGCTCGAAACCACTATTGGGGCGGCATCAAGATCAGCAATTGTTCTTGCTACTTTCAAAATCCTGTCATAGGCCCGCGCCGAAAGATTCAATCGTTCCATTGCGGTTTTCAATAATTGCTTGGAAACATCGTCCAAAGCGCAATATTCCCGAATGTGCTTGGTGTTCATTTGGGCATTGTAATGGATATTCTCCATTTGCTCAAAGCGTTCTGTTTGAATTTCTCTCGCCGCAGTCACTCTTTTCCGAATATCAACACTGCTTTCGGCTTTTTGATCTTCGGATAATTTGTCGAAAGGAACGGGTGTCACTTCTATATGAATATCAATTCTATCTAGTAAAGGGCCTGAGATTTTACTCAAATACCGTTGCATTTCGTGCGGCGAAGACGTTTGTGGCGAATCCGGATCGTTGAAGAAACCACTCGGACTCGGATTCATACTCGCCACCAGCATAAACGAGGATGGATAAGTAACCGTAAACTTGGCTCTAGAAATCGTCACTTCTCGATCTTCCAGTGGTTGACGCATCACTTCCAACACATCGCGTTTGAATTCCGGCAATTCATCCAGAAATAAAACACCGTTATGCGCCATAGAAATTTCGCCTGGTTGCGGATAACTTCCTCCTCCAACAAGTGCTACGTTGGAAATTGTATGGTGCGGACTGCGAAACGGTCTTTGATTCATCAATCCTACTTCCTTTAGTTTGCCTGCAACACTATGAATTTTAGTAGTTTCTAATGCTTCCCGCAACGTCATGGGTGGTAAAATACTGGGCAACCGCTTGGCTAACATCGTTTTTCCGGCTCCTGGCGGACCGATCAGTATAATATTATGTCCTCCAGCTGCGGCAATTTCCATACAACGCTTGATACTTTCTTGTCCTTTGACATCTGAGAAATCGAATTCAGGAAAGTCTAATGTTTTATAAAATTCGGCTCTCGTGTCAATAGTTGTTGGTTCCAGCGTTCCTTTTCCTTCAAGAAAATCAATCACTTCCTGAACATTTTCTACTCCATACACGTCTAATCCGGCCACAATTGCGGCTTCTTTCACATTTTGTTTTGGAAGAAAAAAACCTTTAAATCCTTCTTCTTTTGCTTTTATGGCAATTGGCAAAGCACCACGTATCGGCTGTAAACCACCATCCAGTGAAAGTTCTCCCATGATGATGTATTTGTCAATTTCATCCGCTTTAATTTGTCCGGAGGCAACGAGGATTCCAATAGTCAAGGTCAAATCATAGGCGGATCCTTCTTTACGTAAATCGGCCGGCGCCATATTAATGGTGATTTTTTTTCCGGGCATCGCGTACCCATTATTCTTCAAAGCAGCAGCAATTCTATAACTGCTTTCTTTAATCGCATTATCTGGCAAGCCAACTAAATGATACCCAATCCCTTTATCAATATTTACCTCTACGGTAATAGTAGTGGCTTCCACTCCAAAAACGGCACTTCCGAAAACTTTAACTAGCATGTTTGTTAATTTTGTATGAAAATTAGTAAAAACATTTCTAATAAATAAAAATAATTAAACATCATTTAACAAAACACCCAAAAACCATTTAAATATTCATAAAAAGAATTAAAAAGTAAACCTATAAACGGAATTGCATCCATTTAGAAAGTAAACAAATGTTAAAATCAATTATATGTAATGTTTTACTTAACCGTTTTTATATTTTTAAAGATTATTTACAAAACCAAATCATGAAAAAAATCTTAATTCTGTTCTTTTTAAGTACTTTAATTCCCAAAATTTATGCCCAAGAATATTTCCCAAATAATGAAGGCGTTAAAAATACGAACAACAATTTTACCGCTTTTACTAACGCCAAAATTTATGTGACACCCACGCAAATTATTGAAAACGGGACTTTACTAGTTCAAAATGGTAAAGTAATCAGTGTCGGCAATAACAGTATAATCCCTAAAAATTGCACCACAATTAATCTCGATGGTAAGTCAATTTACCCATCCTTTATTGATATCTACACTAGTTTTGGAATTGAAAAACCAAAAAACAATGCTGGTTCAGGAAGAAATCCTTTGTATGATTCTAAAAAGGAAGGCCATTATTGGAATGAAAATATCCGCACAGAAGTTAATGCTTATGAGAGCTTTAACTATGATCAAACCAAAGCCGAAGAATTATTGAAAGCTGGATTTGGAGTCGTTGGTACACATGTACAAGATGGAATTGCTCGTGGCACAGGAACATTAATAGCTTTAAACAACTTTGATAAAAGTACGCGATTACTATCTGAGAAAGTGACCAATCATTTTGCATTTACTAGAAGCGCATTAACCAATCAATCCTACCCTAGCTCATTGATGGGAATGATGGCCTTGTTACGCCAAATGTATTTAGATTTAGATTGGTATAAAAATGGAAATTCAACAACCAAAGATTTATCATTGGAAGCTTTGTCTAAAAATGAAAATCTAATTCAAATATTTGATGCGGGTGATAAATTAAATAGTTTACGTGCTTCAAAAATAGCTAAGGAATTTGGCTTGAATTACGTTTTGAAAGGTAGTGGAAATGAATTCGAAAGAATAGAAGAAATTAAAAAAACGAATTCAAAACTAATTATCCCAATTAATTTTCCCGAAGCGTATGATGTTTCCGACCCGAACCAAGCCAATCAAATGGAATTGAAAGATTTGCGTTTTTGGAACCAAGCGCCTACAAACCTTAAAGTTTTGTCAGATAATGGTATTGTGTTCGCTTTGACTACTGACAAATTAAAAAAAGTGGAAGATTTCAGAACCAATCTGTTAAAAGCTATAAAATATGGTTTCGATAAAACCAAAGCATTAGAAGCATTGACCACAATTCCTGCTTCGATTTTAGGAAAAAGTAACGAAATAGGAAGTTTAAAAACAGGAAGCTACGCGAATTTTGTAATAACTTCAGGTGCTATTTTTGATGAGAAAACAACAATCTATGAAAATTGGGTTCAAGGCAACAAATATGTTGTCAACGATATAACGATTAAAGATATTCGCGGTGATTATGACTTGACTGTAGCTAATCAACAATACAAATGGAAAATTAGTGGTGAGATCACTGCTCCAAAATCGATAATTACAACGCTTGATTCCAAAAAAGTTAGTTCAAAACTTTCGGTTTCAAATAATTGGGTTTCAACTGTAATGAAATCGATGGATTCAACAAAAACGACTTTCTCTAGGTTAATTGGATATATCGATGACATCCAATTACTTTCAGGAAAAGCAATTTTATTCAATGGAAATGAGGTGAAATGGTCTGCAGTAAGAACTGCTTCTTTTATAAAACCAATTGACTCTTTAAAATTGGAAAAAAACAATATGGTTGTTGCTACTACATTCCCAAATGTGGCTTATGGTAATTCAAAAAAACTAACGCCACAAACTTTATTGTTTAAAAACGCTACTATTTGGACAAATGAAAAAGAAGGAATTTTAGAAGAAACAGATGTGTTGGTCAAAAACGGCAAAATTGCATCAATAGGAAAAAACATTTCTGATGCATCAGCTACAATTATCGATGCAAAGGGAAAACATTTAACAAGCGGAATCATAGATGAACACTCGCATATCGCTATTTCAAATGGAGTTAATGAAGGCGGACAAAATTCCAGTGCTGAAGTAACAATTCAGGATGTTGTCAATTCAGAAGATGTTAATATTTACAGAGATTTAGCCGGTGGAGTTACGACTTCTCAATTATTGCATGGTTCTGCGAATCCAATTGGAGGACGCTCGGCAATTGTAAAATGGAAATGGGGATTATCAGCGGAGGAAATGCTGTACAAAGACCAACCTAAATTTATCAAATTTGCTTTGGGAGAAAATGTAAAACAAGCCAATTGGGGTATTGTAAATCCAACACGTTTTCCACAATCAAGAATGGGTGTTGAACAAGTTTTTACGGATTATTTCCAACGTGCAAAAGAATACGATACTACTTGGAAAAATTATAAAGCAAGTAAAGGAAAATCTAAAGCGCCAAGAGTTGACTTGGAGTTGCAAACTTTAGCCGAAATATTGAATAAAGAACGCTTTATTACTTGTCACTCTTATGTGCAATCGGAGATTTTAATGATGATGAATGTAGCCGAGAAATTCAATTTTAGAATCAATACTTTTACCCATATTCTTGAGGGTTATAAAGTCGCAGATAAAATGAAAGAACACGGAGTTGGCGCTTCTACTTTTGCTGATTGGTGGGCTTATAAGTTTGAAGTAAATGACGCAATTCCGTATAATGGACCAATTCTTCATGACGCAGGAGTTTTAGTAGCATATAATTCTGATGATGCTGAAATGTCAAGAAGATTAAATCAAGAAGCTGCTAAAGCTGTAAAATACGGAAATATTTCAGAAGAAGAAGCATGGAAATTCGTAACATTAAATCCTGCAAAACTGCTACATATTGATGATAAAGTAGGAAGTATAAAAATTGGAAAAGATGCCGATGTTGTACTTTGGAACAATAATCCATTGTCTATTTATGCCAAAGCCGAAAAAACAATAATTGAAGGTGTAGTATATTATGATATTCAAAAGGATGAAGAACAAAGAGTAGCTATTGCCAAAGAAAGAAATGAGTTAATAGGCCAATTATTGCAAGAAAAAAATAAAGGGATGATTACTCAGGAACCTAAGAAAGCAGATAAGAAAGAATACCAATGTGATACTTTAGAACAATAAAAAACTGAAATCGAAGATTCACAAACACAAAAAATACAAAAACTATGAATAAAAATATATGTATGCTATTGTTGGTTGTTTTTGCACCATTAATTACAATAGCGCAACAAACACCAGCTCCAAAACAATCAAAATCCATTTTAATTTTAAATGGTACCGCACATTTGGGGAATGGAACAGTTATTGAGAATAGTGCTGTAGGATTTAAAGATGGAAAAATTACATTAGTTGCCGATGCCAGATTGATACGATTAACCGAAGGTGCATATGACGTTACCATTGACGCCGCAGGAAAGCATGTTTATCCGGGGTTTATCGCTCCAAACTCAACATTAGGTTTAGTGGAAATCGATGCAGTTAAATCCTCAGATGATGAGGAAGAAATTGGAAGTATTAATCCTCATGTCCGAGCGATTATTGCTTACACTGCGGATTCTAAAGTTATTGAAACTGTGCGTCCAAACGGTATATTAATGGCTCAGATTACACCACGAGGCGGAAGAATATCAGGAACTTCATCGATTGTGCAACTTGATGCCTGGAATTGGAAAGATGCGGTTATCAAAGAAAATGATGGAATCCACCTTAATTTCCCTTCTGGTTTCGCAAGAAGCGGATCTTGGTTTGAACCCGGAACAATCGAAGGCAATAAAGAATATGTTAAACAAATCTCGGAAATAACAGCTTTTTTGGCTAATGCAAAAGCGTATTTAGCAGACAGTTCAAAAGAGAGAAATTTAATTTTTGAGGCCACCAAAGGTTTATTTGATGGAAGTCAAACTTTATTTATTCATGCCAATGAAGAAAAACAAATTATTGATGCTGTCCAGTTAGCGAAAGAAAATGGCATTAAAAAAATGGCGATTGTAGGCGGATATGAAGCATACAAAACAGCCTCTTTGTTGCAAAAAAATAATGTAGGCGTGTTACTAAAGCGCGTACATGATATGCCGGAAAATGAAGATCAGGATATTGATTTACCTTATAAGAACGCCAAATTATTAACCGATCAAGGTGTTCTTGTAGGTTTAGAAAATAGTGGTGATCATGAAAGAATGAATACCCGAAATTTGCCTTTTTTAGCTGGAACATGTGCCGCTTATGGACTTAACAAGGAACAAGCTTTGCAATTAATTACATTTAACACGGCTAAAATACTTGGAATCGACAAACAATGCGGAACTCTTGAAGAAGGAAAAGATGCCACATTGTTCATCTCAGATGGAGATGCTTTAGATATGAGAACTAACAAATTGACAAAAGCTTTTATTCAAGGAAGAGACATAAGTTTGGAAACACACCAAAGTCAACTGAATAAAAGATATAAGGAAAAATATAATCAAAATTAAAATCATGGGACTATTTAATGCCATTTTAGGCAACGCATCAGAAGTTAATATCGAAAATATTTCGAGAGAATTTGAACCTATTTTGATAGATGGGGAAATAATTGAGAAAGCATATAAACTTATTCGGGATATGTTTATTTTTACTAATAAACGTTTAATTTTAGTGGAGAAACAATTGGTTGGAACTAAGGTCGATTACATGTCAATCCCTTATTCGAGTATCAAAAAATTCTCCAAAGAAAGTGCTGGAATACTGGACATGGATGCTGAATTAAAAATTTGGTTGAACAATGAAAGCACTCCAATTGCGAAACAATTTGGAAAAGGAAGCAACAATATAAATGAAGTGTATAAAATTTTAAGCCAACATATTTTAAAATAAACATTACGCTTACTTTTCATACTAGATGTACCAATACTTTGTAAGTATTTGGTACATTTTTTTTTATATCTTTATTACGTTGAATATTAGCTTTAAAATAAAATTGAGTTTGCAAAGTCTTTCATAAAACGAGGGATACTATAAAACTGCTTCGAAATAATTCCCATACACCCCGTTATTTTCAAAAAAGAGATTAATAAATTATTAAATTTTACATTGAATTCTAACATACCCACAAAATTATAGGGGGTAAATTGAAAAATTAATAAAAATAAAAAATTACATTGGTTTTTTAATAGGGGTCTGCAATCATTTTATATTTTTATCGAAAATTAAAACTAAAAACTATGCGAAAGATTATTTTAAGTGTGATATTGATCACAATTCTAGTATTATCCATTTTTTCAATTCATCTGTTTGCCGAATCTTCAACATTAGGTGCCCACGTTATTCCATTAAAAATAGATACAGGAGATACCGCTTGGATGATAGTTGCCACAGCACTTGTATTATTAATGACTCCGGGACTTGGATTCTTTTACGGTGGAATGGTAGGAAAAAAGAATGTAATTAGCACTGTATTACAAAGCTTCATGGCTATGGTTATCGTTACCGTTCTATGGGTTGTAGTTGGATTTGGATTATGTTTTGGACCAACAATAGGTGGATTCATTGGAAATCCTATGTCTAACCTATTTTTCCAAGGGGTAAGCGCTAACACTGCCTGGGAATTAGCTCCAACGATTCCAATGATATTATTTGCCTTATTTCAAGCAAAATTTGCAATTATTACACCAGCGTTAATAACTGGAGCTTTTGCAGAACGTGTTCGCTTCTGGGCTTACTTGTTATTTATGGTTTTATTTATATTATTTGTTTATGCACCTTTATGTCACATGACTTGGCATCCTGATGGGTTGTTTTTTGGATGGGGAGTATTAGATTTTGCCGGAGGAACTGTAGTTCACATGAGTGCAGGATGGGCAGCTCTTGCTGGGGCAATGTTCTTAGGAAAAAGAAAAGTGCAAAAAGCAAATCCTGCTCGTATTACCTATGTATTATTAGGAACAGGTTTATTATGGTTCGGTTGGTTTGGTTTCAATGCCGGATCTGCTGTTGGAGCTAGTAGTATAGCTGCACAAGCACTAGGAACTACAACAGTTGCAGCAGCTTCTGCCGCGATGGGATGGGTCTTTCTTGATAAAATTCTTGGACACAAACTTTCCGCAATGGGAGCATGTATTGGTGCTGTTGTAGGTTTAGTAGCGATTACACCTGCTGCAGGATTTGTAAGCATTCCTCATGCAATTGCGATTGGTATTATTGCCAGTATTGTGAGTAATCTTGTGGTTAGTAAATTCCCTAAAGGTAAAATTGATGATGCTTTAGATGTATTTGCCTGTCACGGTGTTGGTGGTATGGTTGGTATGCTTTTAACGGGTGTATTTGCTTCAAAATCTGTAAATGCAATCGTAGGAGATAACCAAGGTTTAATTTTTGGTGATGCCACTTTGTTTTTAATTCAATTAAAGGCGTTGGTACTTGTTTCGGTATTTGCATTCTCGGTATCGTATTTCCTTTTCTTTATTGTAAATAAAATTACGCCATTAAGAGTAACAGAAGAAAAAGAAGAATTAGGTTTAGATATTTCTCAACACGGAGAATATTTGTAAATCATCTTAAAATAAATTAAAAAACACTCTGGAAACGAATTTTCAGAGTGTTTTTTTTATACAATTAATTTCAAAAACCACATTATTCTTTATTGTTTTTAATGGACCAAAGATAGCTGAACAATATTAAAATTCACCAGACTAGTCTTTGTAATGATTACTTATTTTAAAATAGAAAATTCAATTTTAGAATCATTGTAAATTCGATGGGTCTGTTTTTTAAAATCTTCTGGTTTGGCATAGAATATATTATCAACAAAGGTTTGCGGATTCAAATCAATTAAAGGAAACCAAGTACTTTGAACCTGAATTTGGATTTTATGTCCCTTCTTAAAAGTATGAAAAACGTCCTGTAATTTGATATTCACCGCTGTTTTTTCATTTGGAATAAAAGGTTCTGGCTTTGAAAAGCTATTTCTGAAACGTCCTCGCATCACTTCACTGCGCACCATCATATGATAATTACTCATCTTCAAATACGGAGCAATTTCCTTTGTTTCTGGCTCATCCTTTGGAAAAACATCCACTACTTTAACAATCCAATCAGCGTCAGTACCGGTAGTTGAAACTTGAAGTTTAGCTAATATTTCTCCTGCTAATGTGGTGTCATCATTTAAGATTTCAGTTTCAAAAACCACAACATCAGGACGTCTTGCCGCGAAGCGCTGATCGTCGGTCATGTATTTCCTTGGTGTTATCCCTTTTTGATTGATATCTTCAGATGAAGGAACCGGTTTTTTAGGATCACTTATAAATTCTTCGAAAGCAAAACTCTTATTCGCCATTTTTGACAGTTGATTGCCTTGCATAAAGAAATCTTGTTTTTCAACTTTTTGAGGTGGCCATACAGAAAAAGTCTGCCATGCTTTTTTCCCTGTATCAAAAACATAGGCTTCTGGCAATTTATTTTCCCCTTTGCCATTATTTTTCAAAAAATGGCGGAAGAAATTGGCTTCAATGTTTTTTTGATAAAAACCTGAAATAGTATCTCCAAAATTAATATTACCTATTATTTGCTGTGGCTGATTTCTCGCCCAATCTCCATGACTCCATGGACCCATAACGATGGTATTGTAATTTTTACTGTTTTTTTCAATTGCATTGTAGGTGTTTAATGGTCCGTATAAATCTTCGGCATCAAACCAACCTCCTACTATCATCACCGCAGGTTTAATATTTTTTAAATGTTGTAGAATTCCTCTTTTTTGCCAAAAACTATCGTAGCTGGAATGCTCTTTTAGTTGTTGCCAAAATTCATTTTCTTTTCCATAGTAGGTATCTAAATTCGACAATGAACCTGCATCCAAATAAAACTGATAGTCATCAGAAGTTCCAGTATTTGGAAATTTATACCAAGCCTCCGTAGTTCGTTTTTCTTTTTGAGGTCCAAATAATGGTGTTGCTTTCCAATAACTCAATAAGTAAGCCCCGTTATGATGAAAATCATCAAAAAAGAAATCGGAAATACAAGCCTGTGGCGAAACCGCCTTCAATGCCGGATGATTGCTTAGCAAAGAATAGGTGGCGTAAAATCCAGGATAAGAAATCCCCCACGTTCCCACATTACCATTATTGTGAGAGACATTTTTAACCAGCCAGTCTATAGTATCATATGTATCTGAGGCCTCATCAACGTCTTTTTTATTTTTTTTATTTGGAATAAAACCACGCATATTATCATATAAACCATCACTCATGAAACGGCCCCGAACATCCTGATACACCACTATATATCCTTCTTTCATCATAGTTTCACTTGGGGAAATACTTTTTTTGAACTGGTTTTCTCCATAAGGGGCACAATTATACGGAGTCCTCTGCATGATGATGGGGTACTTTCTAGAAACATCTTTAGGAGAATAAATACAGGTGAATAACTCTGCCCCATCGCGCATTTTTATATGCACTTCTTTCTTAGTGTAATTTTCAGCAACATAATTTACCTTTTCATTTTGGGCGTACAACACCACGCTCAACAGAAAAAGAGAAATACCAAATAGTTTTTTCATGATTTTATATTTTAATAAGTTTTAAAGATATAAATTCTCATCTAATAGAGTAAGACTTAACTTATTTTTAAGATTTTCTTCTTACGTGTTTATAGTGTTTGATTATATTATTTTGGTTAGCAGCAACTAATGTTAAAAAGCAATCTAGGTAAATAACCAAATAAAAAACTCCATCCCAATAAAAATTGAAATGGAGTTAGTTTAAAATTTGTTTGTAAATAACCTTTATTCTTTTATCAGTCTGACTGTTTTTTGGTTCACACCCTGACTGACTATTGCAATATAGGACCCAGATGGTAATTCTTCCCCAAACTTGATTTCCTGTCCATCACTATTAGCAATGTTTTTTACCATTCTTCCAAGTACATCATATACGGACACCTCCACTTTTTCATCGCTACCACCTAATAATTTTAAGATGAATTGATATTTCGCTGGATTAGGGTATATTTTGACATCAAATGGGCCCATTGCTATAGGTTTTGCAGCAATTTCCATTTTTGTGGTTGCTCTCTTCACTTCGTGGATTACGATTGAGCCTCCACCAAGTGCTGTTGTTGCATCTGCATTATCAGCTGCTCCCAATTGGTTGTCATATACAGGCCCACCAGTTGCTGTTAACCAAATTTTAATTCTAAATTTATCTGCAACAGCAGTTGTTTTCAAGTCTCCGTCTATTGCAGAAACCATAAAACTGTATCCAGGATTCCCGTTGATGGTCCCTTTTCCTTTATATATGGCTTGTGCGCCAGCAATTACTAATGACATGGGATCGTGACTGCTACTGGAAAAGTTTAAATTTCCCGTTTGAAATTGAAACTCTGTATTTCCATCCACTTGAGTGCTTCCTTTTTTGTATTTGGCATTAAAACCAAAGTTGGCTTTTCCTGTTAATGCAGATCCAACCAAAGCACCTGACGGAGACATTATCCAGCCACCACCGGTTACAAAACCACCGTTTGGATCGTATATTGGTAAATAAGCAACGGAAGATGCGCAAGCAGCACCCGCTACAGCAGTTACTTTATAAACTTCTACTGGCAAACCAGATACCATTATACTTGCCATACCAGAATTATCTGTTGTTTTTGTATAGGTAGTTATACCTCCGTTACCATTATCAAGAGTAAATGTGACCAAAACTCCAGACACAGCTGGAAAAATTGTAGCTGAAAGCGTAGCAGTAACACCAACTGCAACAGGATTGCTACTAGCAGATGCGTCAATTGTGACTGGAGTGACCGTTATTACTTGCGTAAAGACGGTACTACTATTATTAGAAATATCCTTCGCTATCCAGGTATTTGTATAGGTATTACTCGGTCCGCTTACAAGACTGCCGGAAGTTTTGGTATAAATTACCGAACTGCAATTATCCGTTGCCACTGGTGCCAATGCATTTGCTGCTGCAAGTTCACCCGCACTTCCACAAGTAACATTTCTATTCAATGTTCCACTTATTGTAGTCCATACAGGAACTGTTACATCTTGTACCGTGATCGTTTGAACACAGGTTGAGAAATTACCCGCTACATCAGTACCTTTCCAAGTTCTGGTAATTGTATAATTATAATAAGCCGCATTAGTGTTAACTGCATTCTGTGTT
>NZ_FRCL01000003.1:398999-400031 GCF_900142885.1 Flavobacterium xinjiangense
TTCTGGTAATTGTATAATTATAATAAGCCGCATTAGTGTTAACTGCATTCTGTGTTGATACATCTGATGAGGTAATCGTTACAGGAGAACAGTTGTCAGTGGCTGTCGCTGATCCATTGGCTGAAACCGTTGTCGCATTTTGACAGTTGAGAGTTACACCTGCAGGACAGGTAATCACAGGAGCAGTTACATCCTGAACTGTGATCGTTTGAACACAAGTCGAGAAGTTACCCGCTACATCAGTGGCTTTCCAAGTTCTGGTAATTGTATAATTATAATAAGCCGTATTAGTGTTAACTGCATTCTGTGTTGATACATCTGATGAGGTGATCGTTACAGGAGAACAGTTGTCGGTGGCTGTCGCTGATCCATTGGCTGAAACCGTTGTCGCATTTTGACAGTTGAGAGTTACATTTGCAGGACAGGTAATAACTGGTTTGGTCGTGTCCTGAACTGTGATCGTTTGAACACAAGTCGAGAAGTTACCCGCTACATCAGTGGCTTTCCAAGTTCTGGTAATTGTATAATTATAATAAGCCGCATTAGTGTTAACTGTATTCTGTGTTGATACATCTGATGAGGTGATCGTTACAGGAGAACAGTTGTCGGTGGCTGTTGCTGATCCATTGGCTGAAACCGTTGTCGCATTTTGACAGTTGAGAGTTACAGCTGCAGGACACGTAATCACTGGAGCAGTTACATCCTGAATCGTGATAATCTGTACAGATTCTAAGTAGTTTCCTGTAGCATCAGTAGCTCTCCAAGTTCTGGTGATCGTATAATTGTAATGTCCAGAAGCCGTTAAACTTGCATCTTGCGTGCTTACATCGCTTTGGGTAATTGCTATCGCTGAACAGTTGTCTGTTCCTATGGCAACTCCTGTTGCTACCGAACTAGTATCGTCCTGACAGTTTACCGTTATGTCCGCAACATCGGTGATTGTTGGGTTTTGTGTGTCTTTTACTGTTACCGTTTGGATTGATGTAGCCGTATTCCCTGAGGTATCCGTTACTGTCCAAGTTACCGTATTGG
>NZ_FRCL01000004.1 GCF_900142885.1 Flavobacterium xinjiangense
GTCAGGAATGTTAAATTTTAAGCATGAATCTCTCAGGGATAGTAAATCCTTATCAATTGCTTTTAACACTTTCAATTTAAAACTAACAGAGTAACTCTGGTTCTTTCTTGGTAGCAAACCACTACATCCATATTGCCTATAAAATCCAACCCATTTACGAATATTAGATTCATCCGGACCTTTTTGCTTTGAAACATAATTACAAGAATAATGTTTTTCTAATACTAATTTGACGCATTCAAGCTTAAACGCATAATCATACTTGACTTTTCTTTCCATAAAAATACCCCCAAATAGTGTCTAACTTTTTGGGGGCAGTCTAATATTTGATAGGTTTTTTTCTCTAAAGCAAAATTTACATTTTTGCTTTTAATGCTTTTTTCTTTTCAGTCATTTCTAAAGCTCCGTAAACACCTAATAAGGTATTTTTTACTTCTGTATTTTTAGGATCCAATTCACTTGCTTTTTCTAAATAAGGCAAAGCACTTGTAAAAACTACCTCTCTTTGCTTTTTAAGAACCGCATAACGTTTATTGTCTTTTTCAGAATTTCCTAATTTACTCATTTCTTCAAAAAGTGCTTTATCAGCATCTAATTTCATAATTGCTAAATTCAAATAAGCATTTACATAATCAGGCTTAATTTTAATTGCCTGCAAATAATATTTCTCTGCATCAGCATTATTCTTAGCATTATAACTGATTACTCCTAAATTAAATATCAAATCAGCATCATTAGGATTTTTTAGCAATACCTCTGAAATTAACTTTTTGTAAGTATCAAAATCTTTTGTTTCTAAATACAGATTAGCTTCCGTTAGAATTAATGAAGTGTCTTCAGGATTTGCAACTCTAGCAGCTGCGATTGCTTTTTTAGCTTCTTCTGTTTTTCCTTTCTCAACTAAAATTAAAGCCATATTTTTATATACCTCTCCTCGTTTTGAAGGTATAACTTCAGTTCTTGGCTTTTCGTGAGTCCCTAATTTTACCATTCTGTCTCTTTCTGTAGCTGTTGTAAAAAGATCTTCTTCCCCACTTAACTTATTTACAGCTAGATAACTAGTCTCCTTTCCAGAATAATTCAAAGTTTTTAAGTCTTCATATAACTTAAGAGCCTCATCATAATTCTTTGCATTTACATAAGTAGAAGCTGCATAATATAAATTAATAGTGTCTTTTTTATCTAGTAAGTAAGCATCATATAATTTTTTAGCGCTATCTGAATGCTTGTCAACTTTAGAATCTGCAATTGCAGAATTTATTAATTTAAATTTGATATCAGTAATAGAAGCTGCTGCCTGAGTAGAAAATTTTATTTTTCCTGAAGCTTTTTCAACTGAAATTAAATCTTGGTATGCTTTTGCCGCAAGAGAAAGATTTTTGTCTGTATCAACTTTTTTATTCGCTAAATCTAAATAGGCATTCCCTTTAACAAAGAAAAATTGCGCCTTTTCAGCATCTGGAGCAGTTGCAGAAGCGGCTTCTGCAGCTACCAAAATATTTACTGCTTCTTGCGAATTACCACCTTTAATCGCTTTTTCAGCAGCTTTAATTTGGTCTTTTTGAGCAAAAGTAGCTACTGATATCAATAATGCTGATGCAAGTATTACATATTTACTTTTCATAATATTCTATTTTTGTTTAATAATTATTTTTGTTTATATTCTAATTTTTAAGCTTCATCGTCAGCGTCGTCGTCGTCAGCATCTTCTTCATCCTCTTCACTCTCTTCAGAATCATCCTCGTCATCATCTTCTTCCGTTCCATCATCCTCAAGAACTTCTAATACTGGCTTAACTCTTTCGATAGCCTCAGATTCAATAACATTTCCGTCTTCATCAACAATCACTTCAGCAACATCGTCTTTCATTACTTTTGTAACCGCTGCAATCGAATCGTTTCCTTTTATGTTGATCAACTTCACTCCTTGTGTAGCGCGTCCCATAACTCTCAAATCTTCTACAGCCATTCTAATAGTTAATCCAGATTTGTTGATAATCATTAAATCATCAGCATCTGTAACGGCATTTATAGAAATAAGCTTACCTGTTTTCTCGGTAATATTTAAAGTTTTAACTCCTTTACCACCACGATTTGTGATTCGATACTCATCCAGGCTTGAACGTTTTCCATAACCATTTTCAGCAACGACTAAAATTTCACTGCTCATATCGTTTACAGTAACCATGCCAATTACTTCATCGGATTCATCTTTAAGAGTAATTCCACGAACTCCAGAAGCTGTTCTTCCCATCGGACGGGTTTTAGTCTCTTCAAAACGAACTAATTTACCTGATTTTACAGCCAAAATAATTTGGCTTTCTCCATTAGTCAGTTTAGCTTCCAATAATTCATCTCCTTCTTTGATGGTAATTGCAGCAACACCATTTACTCTAGGTTTAGAATATTTCTCTAAAGATGTTTTCTTAACCTGACCTTTCTTAGTTACCATAATCAAATTATGACTATTGATATATTCCTTATCTTTAAGATCTTGAGTACAAATAAATGCTTTTACTTTATCGTCACTTTCAATATTTACTAAATTTTGAATTGCTCTACCTTTAGCGGTTTTACTTCCTTCTGGAATTTCATAAACACGCATCCAGAAACATTTTCCTTTTTGAGTAAAGAACATCATATATTGATGATTCGTTGCTACAAACATGTGCTCTAAGAAATCTTGATCTCTTGTTCCAGCACTTTTTTGACCAACTCCTCCTCTATTTTGTGTTTTGTATTCCGTTAGATTCGTACGTTTAATATATCCTGCATGAGAGATCGTAATTACCACATTTTCATCGGCAATTAAATCTTCAATACTTACGTCTCCTCCTGAATATTCAATAACAGAACGACGTTCATCGCCATACTTATCGCGAATTTCTTCCAGTTCTTCTTTTATCAGCGCGGTTCTTAAATTCACATCGGCTAACAAAGCTTTCAAATGCTCGATTAACTTCATAATTTCTTCGTATTCGGTTCTTAACTTATCTTGTTCCAGACCAGTTAATTGACGTAAACGCATCTCTACAATTGCACGCGATTGAATGTCTGATAATTTGAATCTTTCGATTAATTTTTCTCGTGCTTCTTCTGTACTTTTTGACGCTTTGATTAAAGCAATAACTTCGTCAATATTATCAGAAGCAATAATCAAACCTTCTAAAATATGTGCTCTTGCTTCTGCTTTTCTTAATTCAAATTGCGTTCTGCGGGTCACCACGTCATGACGGTGTTCGATAAAATAATGAATCAGATCTTTCAGATTCAACATTTGCGGACGCCCTTTTACAATTGCAATATTATTTACGCTGAAAGAAGATTGTAATTGTGTGAATTTATAAAGCGTATTCAAAACTACGTTTGGTGTAGCATCACGTTTCAAAATATAAACGATACGCATTCCGTTTCTATCCGATTCATCACGAATATTAGCAATACCATCTATCTTTTTATCATTCACCAAATCAGCAGTACGTTTGATCATATCTGCTTTATTGACTTGGTATGGAATTTCGGTAACGATAATACACTCGCGACCATCCACTTCTTCAAAACCAACTTTAGCACGCATAACAATACGTCCTCTACCAGTTTTAAATGCTTCACGAACACCTTCATATCCATATATTATACCTCCGGTAGGAAAATCCGGTGCTTTAATATGGTTCATCAATTCATCTATTTCAATATCATTGTTATCAATATAGGCTAATGTACCATTGATGACTTCGGTAAGATTGTGAGGAGGCATATTAGTTGCCATCCCCACTGCTATTCCTGTTGCCCCATTAATTAATAAGGTAGGAACACGCGTTGGCATAACCGTTGGTTCTTCTAAAGTATCATCAAAATTTAATTTAAAATCAACCGTTTCTTTATCTATATCCGCCAAGATCTCTTCCGAAATCTTACGCATTCTGGCCTCCGTATAACGCATCGCTGCCGGACTATCTCCATCCACCGAACCAAAGTTACCCTGACCATCAATTAATAAATAACGTAAACTCCATTCCTGTGCCATACGAACCATAGCGTCATATACAGACGTATCTCCGTGAGGGTGATATTTTCCAAGAACTTCCCCGACAATTCTTGCTGACTTTTTGTGAGCAGATCTTGAGTTAACTCCCAAATCATGCATTCCATAAAGTACTCTTCGATGTACTGGTTTCAAGCCATCTCTGACATCTGGAAGCGCTCTTGATACAATTACCGACATCGAATAATCGATGTAAGCTGTTTTCATTTCATCTTCAATGTTAATAGGAATTAACTTTTCTCCTTCAGACATAAGTTGTTATATTAAAAAATTATATTAGTTTCAAAACGTGCCAATATACGCCTTTTTGAAATTTTTGACCCTGTTTTAGAGTACTTATTTCAATGATTTATTAACAAATTTTTCTTCTCTTTTAGTTAATAAATTATGTAAAATTTAACTGTAATATTATTAATATTTTTGTCTATTAGCTGACAGTAGTTGCTAAAGGAACGATTTTTGTTTTTCAATCACTAATTCACTAAATTTACAGTATCAAATATATATTATGGATGATAATTTTTCACCAAGAGTAAAAGACGTTATAACCTACAGCAAAGAAGAAGCTTTGCGATTGGGTCATGACTTTATAGGAACAGAACACCTTATGCTGGGAATTTTAAGAGATGGTAATGGGAAAGCAATTCAAATTTTGAATAACTTATCTGTCGATCTAGATCATTTACGCAGAAAGGTAGAAATTCTGAGTCCCGCAAGCCCTAGCGTTGAAGTCAATGTAGAAAAGAAAAACTTACACTTGACACGTCAGGCAGAACGAGCACTGAAAACAACTTTTCTTGAAGCAAAAGTATTTCAGAGCTCCTCTATTAGTACAGCGCATCTATTGTTATGCATTTTAAGAAACGAAAACGATCCCACAACCAAGCTATTGAATAAACTTAAAATTGATTACGATATAGCTAAAGAACAATATTTAAATATGACTCCAAACGACGAAGAATTTTTAGAAAACTTGCCAAGAAACGAATCATATAATGACGATTCAGGACAAGATGACAGTCTCAAAGAAGGTACTTTTAATAATCCCGCCAATAAATCAAACAAAAAATCTAAAACACCGGTTTTAGATAATTTTGGGAGAGATTTAACAGAAATGGCCGAAGAAGGAAAATTAGACCCTGTTGTAGGACGTGAAAAAGAAATTGAACGTGTCTCTCAAATTTTGAGCCGTCGTAAAAAGAACAATCCACTGCTTATAGGTGAACCCGGAGTAGGAAAATCGGCTATTGCCGAAGGTTTAGCTTTGCGAATCATTCAAAAGAAAGTATCTCGCATATTGTTCAACAAACGCGTGGTTACTTTAGACCTAGCAAGCCTTGTAGCGGGAACAAAATATCGAGGACAGTTTGAAGAGCGCATGAAAGCAGTGATGAACGAATTAGAAAAAAATGATGATATCATTCTTTTTATTGATGAAATTCATACTATCGTTGGTGCTGGTGGTGCAACTGGTTCTCTAGATGCTTCTAATATGTTTAAACCAGCTTTAGCAAGGGGTGAAATCCAATGTATTGGAGCTACAACCTTAGACGAATACAGACAATACATAGAAAAAGATGGCGCATTAGAAAGACGTTTTCAAAAGATAATCGTAGAACCAACATCTGTTGTGGAAACCATTACTATTTTGAACAATATCAAAAATAAATATGAAGATCATCACAATGTTACCTATACGCAAGAAGCAATTGAAGCTTGTGTAAAATTAACGGATAGATATATGTCTGAACGTTTCTTACCGGACAAAGCTATTGATGCATTAGACGAAGCAGGTTCAAGGGTTCACATCACAAACATTGAAGTTCCAAAAGCCATACTGGATTTAGAACGTCAATTAGACGATGTTCGCGAATTGAAAAATGTTGTTGTCAAAAAACAGAAATATGAAGAAGCAGCTAAACTTCGTGATGATGAAAAACGCATAGAAAAAGATTTAGCAATTGCCCAAGAACAATGGGAAGAAGATGCCAAAAATAACAGAATTGAAGTTACCGAAGACAATGTTGCCGATGTAGTTTCTATGATGACTGGTATTCCCGTAAATCGTATTGCTCAAACCGAAAGCAACAAACTTGCTAAATTACCAGAACTCATTGAAGGTAAGGTAATTGGACAAAGAGAAGCAGTAATGAAAATTGCTCGTTCCATCCAGAGAAATCGCGCAGGATTGAAAGATCCGAACCGACCAATTGGTTCCTTTATTTTCCTTGGACAAACTGGTGTTGGTAAAACGCAATTAGCAAAAGTGTTGGCAAAAGAATTATTCGATTCTGAAGATGCATTGATTCGAATTGACATGAGTGAATACATGGAGAAATTTTCAATTTCAAGACTTGTAGGTGCGCCTCCGGGATACGTAGGTTATGAAGAAGGTGGACAATTAACTGAGAAAGTTCGTAGAAAACCGTATTGTGTTGTATTATTGGATGAGATTGAGAAAGCACATCCTGATGTTTTCAATATGTTATTGCAGGTTCTTGATGATGGTTATTTAACCGATAGTTTAGGCCGAAAAATTGATTTCAAAAACACTATAATTATTATGACTTCCAATGTTGGAGCCAGACAATTAAAAGATTTTGGTCAAGGAGTTGGTTTTGGCACTGCTGCCAAAGTAGCTCAGGCTGATGATAATTCGAAAAGTATCATCGAAAATGCATTGAAAAAAACTTTTGCTCCAGAATTCCTAAACAGAATTGACGATGTAATTGTATTCAATGCTTTAGAAAAACATGATATTGATTTGATTATCGAAATCGAATTGAAAAAATTATTTGCTCGTGTTGCAGAATTGGGTTATCAACTAAGTTTATCTGACAAAGCGAAAGCTTTTATCGCAGAAAAAGGGTTTGATAGACAATTTGGAGCCAGACCATTGAAAAGAGCCATTCAAAAATATGTTGAAGATGCACTTGCTGAAGAAATTATTACTTCAAAAATTGCTTCAGGAGACGAAATTTTCATGGATATTGAAGATGGAGCACAAGAACTAACCGTGCAAGTTCATAAAGCAGGTGAACCAACCAATTTATAGTTTATCCCAATTTTAAATATTTAATAACCCGTTACGTTTTTATAACATAGCGGGTTTATTCTTTAATGCAAAATCTTCCTTTTTTTAAAAACAAATATTTACATTTGATTTCAAAAAAAAAGATTAAATAAATTCAATTTATGTCTCAAAACAAAGTCATCCTGGGTAGCGAAGAATGGTGTTCATTTCCGGAATTAGATATTCCAACAATAAAGGCACGTGTTGATTCAGGTGCAAAAACATCAGCCTTACATGCTATAAATATTGCTCCTTTTATAAAAAACGAAGCCAACTGGGTGAAATTTGATATCAACCCTATTCAGAATAACCTAAAAACAGTTATACATTGTGAGGCTCCTTTGGTTGACAAACGAATTGTAAAGAGTTCCAGTGGATTTAGAGAACAACGCTATGTTATTAAAACCAATTTAAAAATTGGTGATTCGATATGGCCAATAGAGATGACACTGACCAACAGGGATTCAATGGGTTTTAGAATGCTTTTAGGGCGTGAAGCGATGAGCGGTAGAGTTCTTGTTGATCCGGAACAAAAATATCTTTTAGGACAGCCTACAACTGAAAGTCTAAAGGAACTTTATAAAAATTCTGAAAAAGCAAGTTCTGGATTGCGCATTGGACTCTTAGCCAGTAATCCTGAATTATATAGTAATAAAAGAATTATGGAAGCTGGTGAAATGCGCGGTCATGAGATGCACTTTTTGAATATCAAGGAATGCTACATGAAGCTCGATGCAAAAACACCTGAAATTCATTACCGCGGTGGGAAGATTTTAAATCAATTTGACGCAATTATCCCTAGAATCCGCCCTAGTATTACCTTTTATGGTTGTGCTTTGACTAGGCAATTTGAAGCTTTAAAAGTTTTTTGTTTGAATTCTTCTACAGCAATTACGCAATCGAGAGACAAATTATATTCTTTGCAACTGTTACTCAATCATGGTGTAGATATCCCTACAACTGGTTTTGCAAATTCACCTTTAGATACTAACGATCTGATAAAAATGGTTGGCGGTTCTCCACTAATTGTAAAATTACTGGAAGGTACGCAAGGAAAAGGTGTAGTATTGGCAGAGACAAAAAAAGCCGCTGAAAGTGTAATTAATGCGTTCAAAAGTTTAAACGCTAACATATTGGTTCAGGAATTCATTAAAGAAGCGAATGGAAAGGATATACGTTGTTTTGTAATTGACGGTAAAGTGGTGGCGGCCATTCAACGGGAGGCTATGCCAGGTGAATTCAGAGCTAATATTCACTTGGGAGGCACAGCATCAATTATAAAAGTAACCAGTGAAGAAAAGCGCATTGCAATTAAAGCTGCTAAAGCTATGGATCTAAAAGTTGCAGGTGTAGATATTATCCGTTCAGCAAAGGGCCCTCTATTATTAGAAGTTAATTCTTCGCCGGGACTTGAAGGTATTGAAGGTGCTACTAATAAAGACATTGCTGGCGAAATGATAAAAGCCATTGAGAAGAATTTTAAATTGGTTTAATTAATTTTATAATCGTAAAAAATGAATACATATATCGATATTATATTGAGAAGCATATCCGTTTATTTTTTTATGATTATTGCTTTACGGATTTTTGGCAAGAAAGAGTTATCACAACTAAATACCGCTGATGTAATACTAATTTTATTAATCAGTAATTCTGTGCAGAATGCCATGGTAGGAACGGACACTACGCTTTGGGGAGGTTTAGCGGCAGCAACCGTACTTTTCTTTATCAATTTTGTTTTAAAGAAATTGATGTACAAGTATAAAGGCTTCAGCGATTTTATGCAGGAAAAACCAGAGATTCTAATTCATGACGGAAATTTAGACTTTAAATCTTTAAGTAGATTAAACATCACGGCTGACGAATTAAAAGAAGCTATGCGCGAACATGGCTTAGAATATTTTAAAGATGTAAAATTAGCTATGTTAGAGATCGATGGGAATATAAGCATCATTTCTGGAGATCGAGATCTTAAACAAACCCAATATAAACGAAAAATAAGAAGAAAAAAAATTTTGGTTTAAAAGTCATTTTTAAAAATTTTTTAGTTTTTATAGACTATTTAATTCATAAAAAAACCATTCACGAGGAATGGTTTTTTTATGAA
The DNA here is from genome assembly GCF_900142885.1 of Flavobacterium xinjiangense. GTDB lineage: Bacteria > Bacteroidota > Bacteroidia > Flavobacteriales > Flavobacteriaceae > Flavobacterium > Flavobacterium xinjiangense. Next base: position 9,225 of record NZ_FRCL01000004.1, read on the forward strand.
TAATAACTATCGAAATATTTTAAATAAATAAACTTAAAGTATAGTATACTAAGCCCGCTAAAATAGCTGAAATAGGAATGGTTAAAACCCATGCCCATAATAAGCTTACGGTCATTCCCCATCGTACCGCTGAAACTCTTTTAGTAAGCCCTACTCCAATGATAGATCCTGTAATAGTATGTGTTGTACTTACCGGCACTTTGAAATGCTCTGTAAAATACAACGTTAATGCACCAGCAGTCTCGGCAGCTACTCCTTCAAAGGAGGTAACCTTAGTAATTTTGGAACCCATTGTTTTTACAATTTTCCAACCACCACTCAAAGTACCTACGGCAATTGCGGTGTAACAGGCTAATGGGATCCAACCTGGCATTACGCCTTTGATGCCTTTGTCTTCATTTGGAAGAACTACTTGTAACCACTCTGGAAGAGTAAAAATATCTGCTCCAGTGGTATTTATGTATACTGCAACAGCAGCAGCAATAATACCCATCACTTTTTGCGAATCGTTTCCACCGTGCCCTAAACTAAAAGCAGCAGAGGAGAGTAATTGCATTTTCTTTAACCAGGCTGTGGCTTGATGTAAATTTAAGCTACTAAATATTAAACAAAACAAACTTACCGTTAATATAATAAATGCAACCAAAAACCATTTGATGTTATGAGATTCAAAAACAACACTCCAGAAATGAGAATCAAAACGCGGTTTTTCAATATCAGCATAATTTACCATCTGACCTTGTACAAACCAAATTGTCAAGAGCATTAAAGACAATGTGAAAATTTTAGGAAAAATACTTTTTTTCGATGCGTTCAAAAGCCATATTGAGATCAAATAGGAAATTAAAGCTCCTAATAATGGTGCCAAAACAATAAAAGCAACAATGATAAAAACTCCAGACGGCATTCCACCATCCTTACCTGCTTTGTACCAACTCACGATATTGTACCAGTGTCTTGTATGTGAAACACCTTCTTCCACGATTGTATAATCACCAAATCCATGAACAGCAATAGCATGCGCCAATGCAGCACCTGCAAAACCACCAATTAATGTATGTGAAGAACTGGAAGGAATCCCTTGCCACCAGGTAATCAAATTCCAGACAATAGCAGCGATTACTCCTGCCAGTATAACAGTAAGATTAATTTCACTAGTTTCAGCTGTTTTTGCGACAGTATTTGCGACACCTAAACCAAAAACCCAATAGGCCAAAAAGTTAAAAAATGCGGCCCAAACTACGGCTTGAAAAGGAGTTAATACCTTTGTAGCAACAACTGTAGCTATAGCATTAGCAGCATCATGAAAACCATTTATGTAATCAAAAATTAAAGCCAAAACTATAATAACAATAAGTAAAGTCATAATAAATTTTTAAAATGAAACTGAAAGATTAAGAATGTTTTACAGAAATTGATTCTAAAACACTTGCTACACTCTTACATTTATCAGTTGCTGATTCTAAAACTGACAATACTTCTTTGTATTTTATAATATTTTTTGCGTCCGTTTCATTTTCAAAGATTTCGAAAACAGCTTTATTGTAAACATTATCAGACTTGTTCTCCAGCTTATTTATTTTTGCGCAAGCATCAGTAATCTTCTTCATGTTTTTTAAATTCCTAAGTTCCTTTACCGCTACATCAATATGTTGACAAGCTTCAAGATTGATTTCTGTTAGTTTCCTAATAGACTTAGTAATTTTATCAACTTGATATAATTTCATTCTGCTAGCGGCTCCGTGAAGATAATCCGCAACATTGTCTATTGAAGTAATCAAAGAATGGATATCTTCTCTATCAAATGGGGTAATAAAATTTCTACTTAACTCAAGATTGGTTTGACGTGTTATGTCTTCTCCTTTTTGCTCTAAAGCATCTATTTTTTGAAAAAGAACTTCACGCTCCTTTAATGGAAGATTTACTGCTTCGTGCAAATTAGAAGCCAATTCAATTAAATTACTTGAAGCTTGTTCGAAAAGAGGAAAGAACTTTTTATCCTTAGGAACCAAAAATTGGAAAATACTATTTAATGACATTTTATTAATTTTAGAGTACAAAATTACTTCTTTATTTTACGTTAACGTTAGGAAAACGTTAACAAATCTTCTTCAATCTGAAAACTATTCAAAAACGAAACCGATTTTTCTATATCATAATGCAAAATTCGATCTTCTTTTACCAATGGAACTTCTTCACGATAAGCGCCTAAAAACATTTCGATGAAATCACTTGATTGCAAAGGTCTTCTGTATTCGATTGCTTGCGAAGCGTTCATCAATTCAATAGCTAAAATTCGCTCTAAATTATCCATAACTCGCAATGCTTTTGTAGCTGCATTAGCTCCCATACTTACGTGATCTTCTTGCCCATTACTTGACACAATACTATCTACACTAGCCGGTGTTGCTAATTGTTTATTTTGACTTGCAATGCTCGCTGCTGTATATTGCGGAATCATTAATCCCGAATTCAAACCCGGATTATCGACCAAAAATGCAGGAAGACTGCGCAAACCAGAAATCAATTGGTAGGTTCTTCTTTCAGAAATACTTCCTAATTCAGCCAAAGCAATTGCCATAAAATCTAATGCCAAGGCCAATGGTTGTCCATGAAAATTACCTCCGGAAATGATTTGGTCACTTTCAATAAAAATATTAGGATTATCAGTTACCGAATTGATTTCTGTTTTAAAAACTTTTTTCACATAATCAATAGCGTCTTTTGAAGCACCGTGAACCTGCGGCATACATCTGAAAGAATACGGATCTTGAACATGCTTTTTTTCTTGCTCAATAATTTCGCTGCCTTCAAGAATACCTTTTATGCGATTGGCAGTTACAATTTGTCCTTTATGAGGCCTGATAAAATGGATTAACTCATTAAAAGGTTCGATTCTTCCATCGAATCCTTCAAGAGAAATCGCACCTATTAGATCCGCTAAATAAGAGAATTTATTAGCTTTCATTATTATATGTGCACCATAAGCACTCATAAATTGTGTCCCGTTTAATAAAGCTAGTCCTTCTTTAGATTTTAAAACGATAGGTTCCCAATTAAAATGCTTTAAAACTTCACTAGAGTGGACTTTCTTTCCTTCAAAAAACACCTCTCCTTCACCCAACAAAGGCAATGACAAATGCGCTAATGGAGCTAAATCACCCGAAGCTCCCAGAGAACCTTGGGTATAGATTATAGGTAAAATATCATTATTATAAAATGCAATCAGACGTTCGACTGTTTGCAATTGTATCCCGGAATGGCCGTAACTCAAGGATTGAATTTTAAGCAATAACATCAGTTTAACAATTTCATTTGGCACTTCGTCTCCTGTCCCGCAAGAATGCGATTTCACTAGGTTTTCCTGAAGTTTTGACAAATTTTCATTTGATATTTTCACATTACAAAGTGAGCCAAAGCCTGTATTTATTCCATAAATAGGCGCTGAGTGCGTCTCCATTTTCTTGTCTAAATAATCCCTGCATTTCTGGATATTAATTTTTGCTTCGTCAGACAGCTCTAACGATTTATGATGCGAGATAATTTCATCCAAAGCTTCTAACGAAAGTACCGCTGTACTTATATAATGTGTATTGTCCATTTCACGTTCTGTTTAATTGCCCAAAATTGAATAAATCAATATTAAAAAGCAACATATTTTATTGATAATTTAAAATTCCTATTCAAAAAAGTTTAATAAATAGATTTCATGCAAATAATCCTATCTTTAATATAATTGATTAAATCTTTTTCTATTTATTTTCAAATGATTAGAATCCCAATTTAGTAAATTTCAACTAGTTTTTACCATTGTGTATTTTAAGCAAATTGCAGGAAATAAACCGAAAAAGGTCAAAAAGCACCTCTTTAGACCTAAAAAAACCTAATAAAATCGCTTTCTATTAGCTTAAAATTCTAAAAAATTATAAGAATAGCTTCGATAATCAGCTTGTATATTAAACTATATCTATTTTAATTCGAATTGGAACTGAATTTTTAAAATATTCGCAAAAAAAGATTTTAGCGCTCCATTTTTTATAAAAAACTGTACTTTTGAAAAATAATAATGACAGCTAACAGACCTACATATCACTCTTCGATAACAACTCAAATTTGGGTTGCAGTTTCTGTTACTTCTACATTTACAACTACAACGACTACTACCCCTTAGGGGTATACAATTTACATATAATCCTATTTTTATATTTTTCTTTTTTTAAGAAGGAAAGGTATTGGATGTATAAATAATGTTTCCTTTTTATAAAATAAAACAAACAAAATGAAAGTATTAAAATTTGGTGGAACTTCGGTAGCCAATGCACAAAATATAAAACTAGTCCTAGACATAGTCATCAATAAAGCAAAGGAAGAAAAATTAGTGGTAGTAGTTTCTGCGTTTAGCAAAGTAACCGATTTGCTTCAACTCGCTTCTCACAAAGCAGCAGCTGGAGATGAAAGTTTCAAAGAAATTCTGGCAGAAATAGAGCGAAAACATTTAGAAGCTTTAAAAGAATTTATTCCTGTAAGTGACCAAAGCAGTTTATTAAGCCATGTAAAAAGAATTGTAAATCATCTGGAAACATTACTTGATGGCTGCTTTCTTTTGGGCGAATTATCTGCCAGGACTTCAGATACTATTTTGAGTTTTGGAGAATTATTGTCTTCCTACATCATTTCTGAAGCCTTAAAACAGAATCTAAAAAATAGCGGATATAAAGACAGTCGGGAATTAATAAAAACCGATAATCATTTTGGGAAAGCCACTGTAAATTTTGAAGTTTCGAATCAATTAATTGCTGATTTTTTTGCTTTTAATGAGAATCAAGTGGTTGTAATGCCTGGTTTTATTGCTGCATCACTTGATGGTATAAACACGACTTTAGGCCGCGGTGGCTCTGATTATACTGCCGCAATCCTCGCCGGAGCATTGAATTCTTCCGACTTAGAAATTTGGACGGATGTAAACGGAATGTTTACTGCCAATCCAAAAATCGTAAAACAAGCGCAGCCTATTGCTTTTATTTCTTATCAAGAAGCGATGGAATTGTCACATTTTGGGGCCAAAGTCTTATACCCGCCAACTATTCAGCCAGTATTAAGAAAGAATATACCAATTCTCATCAAAAATACTTTTGAGCCAGAAGCCGAGGGAACTTATATTTCAAATCAGGAAATGGACCATACAAATCCGGTAAAAGGAATTAGCCATATCGACAACATCACTTTAATAACTCTTGAAGGATCTGGAATGATTGGTGTTACCGGTTCATCTAAAAGACTTTTTGAAGTATTGTCTCATGAAAATATCAATGTTATTTTTATTACTCAGGCTTCATCGGAACATTCGATTTGTATTGGAATTCTAAATTTGGATGCTGATGTAGCCGAAGAGGCAATCAACAAAGCTTTTGAAATTGAGATTTTACAAAACAAAATTGATCCATGTATTGTCGAAAAAAACCTTTGCATCATTGCTTTAGTTGGAGAAAACATGAAAAATCACCAAGGTTTAAGTGGTCGAATGTTTAGTACTTTAGGGAAAAATAACGTAAACATCAGAGCGATTGCACAAGGAGCTTCCGAAAGAAATATTTCGGCGGTTATCAACGAAAGAGATGTTAAGAAAGCATTGAACACTTTACATGAAAACTTTTTCGAAGAAAATACTAAGCAGTTAAACCTGTTTGTCATGGGTGTCGGAAATGTAGGGGAGAAATTCATCGAGCAAATTCACCAACAAAAGAAATTCCTAAAAGAAAATCTAAAAATAAATTTACGCGTCATTGCTTTATCTAATTCCCGAAAAATGTATTTTGACGAGGATGGAATCGCTTTAAAAGAATGGCAATTTTTATTGGAAACCGGAGAACCTGCTGACAAAGAAAAGTTCATTGCAAATGTAAAAGAACTCAATTTGCGCAACAGTATTTTTGTGGATATCACAGCAAATGAAAGCGTATCCAAAACATACGAACAGTACCTGAAACGGAATATTGCGGTAGTAACTTGTAACAAAATTGCATGTGCTTCTGAGTACGACAATTATAAAAAGCTAAAAAAACTATCCAGACAATTCAACGCTCCGTTTCTGTTTGAAACTAATGTTGGAGCTGGATTACCAATTATTGATACTGTAAAAAATCTGATTGCTTCTGGTGATAAGGTGAATAAAATTCAGGCCGTTTTATCCGGTAGTTTGAACTTTATCTTTAACAATTTTGATGAAAATCATACTTTCCATGACGTTGTAAAAGAAGCTGGAGTACAAGGGTTTACAGAACCGGATCCTAAGATTGATTTGAGCGGAATTGACGTTGCCAGAAAGATATTGATCCTGATTCGAGAAAGTGGTTACAAGATGGAAATAGAAGAGATTGTAAACGAATCTTTCATGCCTGCCGAATGCTTGGACACTACTTCGAATGAAGCTTTTTTCGAATCCTTGAAAACTCATGCAGCTCATTTTGAAACCATTTATAAAGAAGCTTTGAGCAAAGATTCTCGATTGAAGTACGTGGCGCAATTCGAAAATGGAAAAGCAAATGTTGGATTGCGATTCATTCCGAAAGACCATCCTTTTTACAATCTGGAAGGAAAAGACAATATTGTTTTATTCTTTACAGATCGTTATGTAGACCAGCCTTTATTAATAAAAGGTGCCGGTGCCGGTGCTGCAGTTACGGCTTCAGGAATATTTGCTGATGTAATCAGAATTGGAAACGTATAAGAAATAATTTAAAGTTTTCTTTATTTAAAGTTTCAAGTTCTACAACTAGCAACAACTTTAAACCTGAAACTTTAAATCTGAAACAAAAAATTATGAATGAAATAAAAATATTTTGCCCCGCCACAATTGCCAATCTATCCTGCGGATTTGATGTCCTAGGGCTTTGTTTAGAAACTGCGGGTGACGAAATGATTATTCGAAAATCAGATGTAAAAGGGATTCGCATCACTAAAATTGTAGGTGCCGACTTGCCTTTGGAAACCGAAAAAAATGTTGCCGGAGTATCCGCTTTGGCGATGTTGGAAGCGGTAGAAACGGAATTTGGATTTGAAATCGAAATCTACAAACACATCAAAGCCGGTAGCGGAATTGGCAGCAGTGCTGCCAGTTCAGCGGGTGCTGTTTTTGGAATCAATGAACTATTGGGACGCCCATTTACCAGAAAAGAATTGGTTTTATTCGCTATGCAAGGTGAAAAACTAGCCAGTGGAAACGCCCATGCAGATAACGTAGCTCCTGCCCTTTTGGGTGGTTTTACGTTGGTGCGAAGTTCAAATCCGTTAGATATTATCAAAATAGAAAGTCCTTCGGAATTGTATGCAACCGTGGTTCATCCGCAAATTGAGTTGAAAACTTCGGATGCACGTTCGGTATTGAAACAAACGGTTTCCTTGAAAAGTGCCATCACGCAATGGGGAAATGTAGGCGGATTAATTGCCGGATTGTACACTAAAGATTATGATTTAATCGGACGTTCATTACATGATGAAATCGTAGAACCGTTGCGAAGTGTATTGATACCAGGATTTGATTTAATAAAAAAAACAGCTTACGAAAACGGAGCTTTGGGTTCAGGAATTTCGGGTTCCGGTCCTTCTATTTTTGCTTTAAGCAAAGGAAAGGAAACCGCTGATAAAATTGCAAAAGCTATGAGCGCTGTTTACGATACAATGAATTTACCATATGAAATTCATGTTTCTAAAGTGAATGATGAAGGAATGAAAATAATTAGTTAATACAATAATAAGGAGATTGCTTCGCGCCTCACAATGACAAAAAAATGAAATATTACAGTTTAAACCATAACGCACCAAAAGTTTCTTTTCAAGAAGCCGTAATACAAGGATTAGCAACCGATAAAGGATTGTATTTCCCAGAAAACATTACCCCGTTATCACCTGCTTTTTTTGATACTATCGAAAAATTAAGCAACGAGGAAATTGCTTTTCAAGCGATCCAACAATTTGTGGGTGACGAAATTCCAGAAGACACTTTAAAGCAAATCATTGCCGAAACCCTGTGTTTTGATTTCCCTGTGGTTGAAGTCGAAAAAGACATTTATTCCCTTGAATTGTTTCATGGCCCAACGATGGCTTTCAAGGATGTAGGCGCACGATTTATGTCGCGTTGTTTGGGGTATTTTAATAAAGATAACGCCGATAGTAAAAACACCGTTCTGGTAGCGACTTCCGGAGATACTGGAGGTGCTGTGGCGAGCGGTTTTCTTGGCGTAAAAGGTGTGGAAGTTATTATCCTGTATCCTTCCGGAAAAGTGAGCGATATTCAGGAACGACAATTGACGACTTTGGGTCAGAATATTAAAGCGCTTGAAGTGGATGGCGTTTTTGATGATTGCCAGGATATGGTCAAAAAAGCGTTTTTGGACGAAAGTCTAAAACATAAAAACCTGACTTCGGCCAATTCGATAAATATTGCACGCTGGTTGCCGCAAATGTTTTATTTCTTCTTTGCGTATAAAGCCTTAAAAAAACAGAATAAACCGTTAGTTTTCTCTTGTCCGAGTGGAAATTTCGGAAATATTTGTGCGGGGATTATTGCGAAAAAAATGGGATTGCCTATTGAGCATTTTGTAGCTGCTACGAATGTAAATGATACTGTTCCGAGGTTTTTAGAAAATGGAATTTACGATCCGCAACCTTCTATCGCTACGATTTCGAATGCGATGGATGTGGGAAATCCAAGCAATTTCATTCGAATTCAGGAAATGTACGACAATGATTTAGAGCAATTTAAAAAAGATTTTTCTTCGTTTACGTTCTCTGATGCAGAGACTTTAGAAGCCATGAAAACCATTTACAATAGTGATGGTTATATTGCAGAACCTCATGGAGCTATTGGTTATCTAGGATTGAAAAAAGAATTGAAAAACCACCCAAATGCTATTGGCATATTCTTAGAAACCGCTCACCCGATTAAGTTTTTGGATACGGTTGAACCAACATTAAACGCAAAACTGCCGATTCCAACACAAATTGAAAGTGTATTAGGAAAAGAGAAAGTAAGCACAAAAATTAAAACGTATGAAGAATTGAAAGCGTTTTTAGCCTAGTTTCTATAGCTCCCTATTAAAAAGACAAAAACGGCTGAAAAATTTCTCAGCCGTTTTGTTTTAAATAATTCTAATATATCAAATTTGAGCAGTTTAAAACTAAATCGCTCGAATTTATGCAGCGAAAAGAATTCTACAATCTGTTAAACTTAAACTTCTGTCCGCCAATCGATGCTTCGTACATAAGTCCGCCTTTCTGCATCGTGAACACCATAACGCCGTTCGTATACTTTACATTTGCTGAGGCACCTTCGGTTACGGCTACTGCTGAGGCTTGTGCGGAAAACTCGAAGCGACTTTCTTTAAAACGTGCTAATTCCGCTTTCGTCTCAAAAAATATTACCTCTCGATACACTTGCCCGCCTGCTTGAAATCCTATGCTCAGTTGCGACAATTTAGCCATACCAACCATCGTATTATGTTCATATACAACACCGTTTCCAGCTGCTCCCCCAATGCCAAATCCTGCTTTACCAACATTAGGAAAAATAACATAACCTGCCGCTTTTTCAAAAAGTCCTTTCATTAAAGGATCACTTTTAATGAACTCTGCTTTTGCGGTATGACTGTCAGCAATAACTTTATTCTTTCTAGCAGTCGATTGCCCAAATGTAGGTGTTACGTTTATTGCAAAGGCAATCACTAATATCCAAATAATTTTTAAATTTTTCATGTACTATATATATTAAATTACTATTAAATTATTTATTCAAAGTTAAGAAAAATTCCTTAATTAACATTTAAACTAATTGAATATCAATACTTTAAATATTTAAAATGTAAATTGATTTTCTCATTAGCTTACAATACGAAAATAGCGCGATTACTTGATTACGCTGTTACACAATTATTGCTTTTACTTGTATAATTACTTTTCGGGATTGAATCTTTTGTATGCAACGATTTTACAATTTTGATACGAAATCATCGAGAGCTCCATAATTTTCTTCGTTATATAGTCCAAAAATATAATTCTGTTATGCTTTTTTCTACCTTTGAAAAACAAAAAAACACAAGACTAGTTCACATGATTACAAAAGCAACTTCAGAAGACGTTTCTGCATTAAATATATTAATCAATTCAGCGTATCGTGGGGAATCTTCCAAGAAAGGATGGACTACGGAAGCCAACTTGTTACAAGGACTGCGAACTACTGAACAAGAACTTGCTGAAACCATCGGTAATACTAATAGTGCAATTCTAAAATTTACGGACAAAGAAAATATTATAGGCTGCGTTTTACTAATTAAGAAAGAGCAGCAGTTGTATTTAGGAATGCTAACGGTTTTGCCAGATTTACAAAACAGCGGTATCGGAAAAAAATTATTGCAAGAGGCTGAAATTCACGCTGTCGCATTGGGTTTACCTAAAATTGTAATGACGGTAATTTCCGTTCGGGAGGAATTGATAGCATGGTACAAACGTCATGGTTATACAGATACCGGAGGAAGAGTACCATTTCCGGCAAGTGATGTTCATGTTCCAATCTCAGAACAGCCTTTGGAATTTATTGTGTTAGAGAAAAAAATAACGTAATTTCATTATCCCAAAAATGGTCAACTGGTTATAAACAAATCTTAATTCAAAATGAAAAATAGCAACAAAACACTAGTAATAAAAGATTTAAAGGAAAAATCAGTTCTGGTTTCCAGAGAATTTAATGCTCCGCTTGAAAAAGTGTGGCGTTCTTACACCGAAAGTGAATTACTGGAACAATGGTGGGCGCCACAACCTTGGAAAGCCGAAACTAAAACAATGGACTTTTCAGTTGGTGGATATTGGTTGTACGCTATGGTAAGTCCTGAAAATGAAAAACACTGGGGACGAATGGACTATACTGCAATAAGACCTCACGAAAGCTTTGAAATCAAAGATAGTTTTTGTAATGAAGAAGTAAATGTAAACACTTCCCTACCCGTTTCAACTGGATCAATTGTTTTTACTCAAACAAACAATGGTACTTTGGTTGAATTCAAGATGATTTATTCAAGTGAAGAAGAAATAAAGACCATTATAGAAATGGGCTTTGAGCAAGGTATTATTGCTTGCCTTGAACAATTGGAAAAGTTGTTTCAAGAGAATAAAATCTAGCGATAAGCAAAATTTCTCTTAATCTTCGGCTGCTCGCGTAAGGGATTGCGGCGGCATCCCACGCTTTTTAGCGTGGATAGAGCCAAAAGCCCGACCCCAAAGCTGAAGATTCGTGAATATAAAACGGGATTTTCTGCTTTGGGGTAACGCCCAAATTATAATCGACTATTTTTGAGTTTATATTCTCCCTACAAAACCATTTCCTCAAACAATCGTTGCGTTGTTTGTTCCAAATCATCACAAAATCCCGGATGCGGTCTTGAGGTTTGAATGGCCGAACTTCGAATAGCGGTCAACCAACGGAAACGTGACGGAATGTCGAATTGTGCTATCGGTCCACCCGATTTTTCCCCGTGTCCCACTTTCCCAAATGCTTCGAGATTTAGATGCAATTGTTCCAAATCTAATTCTCCTAAAAAAGGCAACAGTTTGGCTTCATTAATCGAACAGAGAACTTTTATAAATTTGGCTTTTTTACAAAAAAGAATAATACCCACATTGAGGAATTCTTCGCGTTCTACCCTTGGTACAACTCGGATTACGGCATACTCATATAAGTGTTTCTCTTGCATTTTGGGCTTCATTTATAAAAATTTCAGAATGTTTTAAGCGTATGGATAAAAACTGGAAATAGACGTCCCGAATAGCTTCGGGAGTTTCATTAGAATCTTCCCATTCTAACCATTCCAGCGGAATTAGATTCACAATGGATTGCAAAACTTCGTCAGTTAATATTTCTTTGAATATTGCATCGGTTTCTTTTAGCAAAGAAGCCTGAGGCAATAATACGTGGTCTTTTATAAGTGCAAAAGGACTTTGCGCATGTTTTTCCCAATTGGTCCAAGAATGATGAAAATAAAAACTTGCGCCATGATCAATCAGCCACAATTCCTTATGCCAAATCAGCATGTTGGTATTTCTAAAAGTTCGATCTACATTAGTGATAAAAGCATCCAGCCAAACAATTTGTGAGGCTAATTTTGGATCAACCACAGTAACTACCGGATCAAAAGTGATTGCTCCCGATAAAAAATGCAAAGCCAAATTAAGTCCCTGACTTCCTTGAAGCAAGTCCTGAATTTCTTCATCGGCTTCTGAGCGGCCGAAAGCTTCGTCGAGATTGGCATAAACCAATTCAGGCATTTTTAGGTTTAAAACACGGGCGATTTCACCGCCAATTAATTCGGCGATTAAGGCTTTTACACCGTGTCCGGCACCTTTGAATTTCAATACATATTTAAAATCGTCATCGGCTTCAGCGAGTGCAGGTAAGGAACCGCCTTCCCGCAACGGAGTGATGTATCGAGTAACATTTACGGTTCTAAGATTGGGTATTTTTTCCATAATCAAATTGGATAAAGCTATTTTGCTTGAATACAAACTTACAAATAAGTAGGATGAATTTAATTACAATTTTGTAGAATGATTGTGTACAATTTGTCAGGAATGACAAATGCAAAACAAAAACTAATCCTTATTTTCTAAACTCAAATAGGCTTTCCCAATATTCGCAATAACATCAGAAGCAATAAAGGATTGGTAACCGGTTTCCGGCAACGCTATATCTGCAGTTAGACCGTGGAGATAAACGCCAAGAATTGCAGCATTTATTGGTTCATAGGATTGAGCCAATAAACTGGTAATCATTCCGGTCAAAACATCTCCGCTTCCTGCTGTGGCCAAAGCAGCATTTCCTGTGGTATTTTCGTAGATTGTATCACCATCAATAATATGTGTTGGCGCTCCTTTCATGACTATTATAAGTTGGTATTGTTTTGAAAAAGCCATCGCTTTTTCGAATTTTTCAAGTTCTGAATTCCACTTCCCTATTAGTCGCTCCAATTCTTTGGGATGTGGCGTAATTATGGTTTTGGGTGATAATAAAGAAAGCCATTCTTTGTTTTTGGATAAAATATTTAAAACATCAGCATCAATTACCAAAGGTGTTTTATTGCTTTTAAGGAATTCATGAAAGGCTTTTTGGGTGGCTTGTTCCTGCCCTATTCCTGGCCCAATTCCGATGGCTTGCGGTACAATATCGAAAGTGATATTTGAGATAAATTTTTCTTGAACATCACTCAATACCATCACTTCGGGAATAGAGATTTGTACAATTTCATAACCGCATTTTGGAATAAAAGCAGTGACTAAACCGCAACCAGTTTTAAGAGCAGCTTTGGACGAAAGGCAAACCGCACCAATTTTACCATAGCTTCCGCCAATTAATAAAGCATGACCTTGAATTCCTTTGTGGGTGTGCTTATCAATGGGTTTATAGCGTTTTAGAATTTCTTTTTTGTCAATATAAATGGGATTCATCGTAGGATTTGTTTGTCTAAAATTACGAATTATAAACGGAATTTAATGATTCTAATTATACAATTTGGCATTGCATAAAACGGAAGGTTAAAGCTATTTCGGCTTCAGGATTGGATAAATCTATTGAAACACTTTTGTTATTCTTTTAAAAAAGAATACTTTAGTGTCTTAGAATTACTACTAAAAATAAACCAATGAAAAAAACATTATTTTTATTACTGTTAGCCGGACTTGTAAATACTTCCTATGCCCAAGAATCCGGTACTCCACCTAAAGAAACAAAAGCAGTAGCAAAAGAGAATAATTCTGCTTCCAATCTTGTTTTCAATCCTGATCAAAATGTTGTTACCGACCATACGACGACCATAAAAGGACAAAGAGTTCCATACAAAGCGACCACTGGTACCATGCCGGTTTGGGATGAAGATGGAAAAGCAATTGCAGGATTATTTTATACGTATTATGAACGCTCCGATGTTAAAGATCGCGCTTCTCGCCCGTTGGTAATTTCTTTTAATGGCGGTCCCGGTTCTGCTTCCGTTTGGATGCAAATTGCTTACACTGGTCCTAGTTTACTAAATATTGATGATGAAGGATATCCTTTACAGCCTTACGGAATCAAAGAAAATCCTTATTCTATTTTAGATGTTGCTGATATCGTTTTTGTAAATCCTGTTAACACTGCCTATTCCAGAGCAACTAGCAAAGAGATTCCAGCGACTAAATTTTTTGGTGTAAATGCGGATATTAAATACTTGGCCGATTGGATTGGCGGATTTGTAACGCGCACGAATCGCTGGGCTTCGCCTAAATATCTTATTGGCGAAAGCTACGGCACAACTCGTGTTTCCGGATTGGCGCTACAATTGCAAAACAATCAATGGATGTATCTTAACGGTGTTATATTAGTGTCCCCAACGACATTAGGAATAACTCGTGGCGTGGCTGCAGATGGAGCGCTTAAACTCCCGTATTTTGCAGCTACAGCATGGTATCATAAAATGTTACCTCCCGATTTACAGAATAAAGATTTGACAGATATGTTGCCTGAAGTAGAAGATTTTACCATCAACGAACTTCTTCCTTCGTTAAGCAAAGGCGGTTCACTTGACGAGCAGAAGAGAAAAGAAATAGCTGCAAAAATCGCACGCTATTCTGGTATTTCGCAAAAGGTGGTGATGCAAAATAATCTAGACGTTCCTTATAATTATTTCTGGAAAGAATTATTGCGCGATAAAGGTTTTACGGTAGGAAGACTGGACTCCCGTTACAAAGGAATTGATCGTAAGGATGCAGGAGAAGGTCCTGATTTTAATGCTGAACTAACTTCTTGGTTGCATTCCTTCACACCGGCAATCAACATGTACATTCGCAATGATTTGAATTACAAAACCGATTTCAAATACAATATGTTTGGTTCCGTAAGTCCGTGGGATAAATCAAATGATGAAACAGGTGAAAATCTGCGCCAGGCAATGGCACAAAATCCTTATTTGAATGTTATGGTTCAGTCTGGTTATTATGATGGCGCTTGTGATTATTTTAATTCGAAATATAATTTATGGCAAATGGATCCCAGCGGAAAGCTAAAAGACAGAATGAGTTGGAAAGGCTATCGAAGCGGACACATGATGTACTTAAGAAAAAAAGATTTAGAAACAGCTAATGAAGATATTAGAACATTTATAAAAAATTCATTACCAAAAGCAGGAGAATCAGCAAAGTATTAAGACTGTGACTTTTGGCTAAAAAAGACAGATCAAACCTATTTTTGATTTGTCTTTTTTTGTTTAATGACGCATCGTACTTTTTAAATAAAGAAAAGAATTGAGAAACAAATGCCCTAGCCCAGATTAGAATGGAAAGCCCACAGTCAAGCCTTTTTAGGCGAGACGAGAACTTGAAATGGAAAGCTGGAAATAGCTCCTAAAAAAAATTATCAGTTTAGGATTCTGTATTATTTCGAAAACGTTTGAAACTTTAAACTTTGCTTGTCATCGACTTTGTCACTCGAAATAAAAGCAATAAATTAGCGCCATCAAATTTTATACAAAAACACAATGAAAAACACTGCGCTTACGCACATACATGAAAGTTTGGGAGCAAAAATGCTTCCGTTTGCCGGATACAATATGCCTATTTTATATGAAGGGGTGAACGCGGAACATGAAACGGTTAGAAATGCTGTGGGTGTTTTTGACGTGTCGCACATGGGAGAATTCTTGCTTACGGGTCCAAATGCATTGGCTTTGATTCAGAAAGTGACTTCGAATGATGCTTCGACTTTGACAATTGGAAGAGCGCAATATTCTTGTTTGCCAAATAATGACGGCGGAATTGTAGATGATTTGATTGTCTATAAAATGAAAGAAGAGCAGTATTTATTAGTTGTAAATGCGTCGAATATTGATAAAGATTGGGATTGGATTTCAGCTCATAATGATTTGGGTGTGGAAATGAGAAACCTTTCGGATGATTATTCTTTATTGGCGATTCAAGGACCAAAAGCGGTTGAAGCGATGCAATCTTTGTCTTCATTAGATTTAGCAGCTATTCCTTATTATCATTTTGAAGTGGGTGATTTTGCCGGAATTGAAAACGTAATTATTTCAGCTACAGGTTACACCGGTTCTGGAGGTTTTGAGATTTATTGTAAAAACTCGGAAGTAGAACAAATTTGGAATAAAGTTTTTGAAGCGGGTGCGGCTTTTGGTATTAAACCAATTGGATTGGCGGCTCGTGATACGTTGCGTTTAGAGATGGGTTTCTGTTTGTACGGAAATGACATTAATGACACAACCTCTCCTCTTGAAGCTGGTTTGGGTTGGATTACAAAATTCAATAAAGAATTCACCAATTCAGAAAACCTGAAAAAACAAAAAGAAGCCGGAGTTACTAAAAAATTGGTTGCTTTTGAAATGCAAGAACGTGCGGTGCCAAGACATGATTATGAAATTGTGAATGCTGCCGGAGATGTAATTGGAATTGTGACTTCAGGAACGATGTCACCGTCTATGAATAAAGGAATTGGTTTAGGTTATGTAACTGTTGAAAACAGTCCGGTTGACAGCGATATTTTCATTAGAATCCGTAAAAATGATGTTCCTGCCAAAGTGGTAAAATTGCCTTTTTACAAGAAATAAATTTTAAATGAAAAGATTTTCACTGGTAATATTCTTGACTACATTCTCACTATTTGGTCAAAATAGCGCTACCACTTGTGAAAAACTTTCCAAAATAAATGCGTTGATACAACGCGAGCATGTTAATCCAAAACCGGTAGACGACAGTTTATCGGTTTTTGTTTTTGACAGTTTTATTGATAAAATGGATCCTTCCAGAAACATTTTTCTGAAATCAGAATACGATATTCTTTCTAAAAAATACCGATTAAATATTGATGATTTCATCAAAAGCAACGATTGTTCTTTTCTGACTGAAATATCGACTGTTTACAAAAAGGACCTTTTGAGAAATAAAGCTATTTTAGAAAAAATTAATAGGGAACCAATCGATTATGAATTGAAAGATACGATTCGGTTTTATAAAAAAGCTTTCCCCATTTATTTGTTGGATAACCAAGTGGAAAAAGTTTGGCGAAAAAAAATCAGATATCAAATTCTGGATGATATTTCGCAAACCAGCAAAAATCTGGATTCCATTAAAGCCAATTTTAGTTCGATAGAAGCTTTAGCCAAAAACATCGTCATTCAAAATGAACTTTGCAGAATAAACACCATTTTGCAAAATGACACCGATTTCGAAGAAAACCTTTATAATGACTTTTGCAGTTATTTCGATCCGCATACTTCTTATTTCAGTGATGATTCTAAGTCCAGTTTTGTAGCTTCTTTATCAAAAGAGCATTTATCACTGGGACTAAATGTAAGTTTAAATGAAAAAAGTGAAATTATTGTAGATGAATTAGATCCTAACGGACCCGCATTTTTAACTGGAAAGATTAAAAAAGGAGATCAAATCATTTCGATTTCGAACCAAAAGGAAACTTTATTAGTTACCTGTGCATCGTTAGAGTCTATTTCGAATATGATTTTGTCAGAGGCTAATAAAAACATTGTGCTGACCTTGAAACGTAAGGCGGGAAAAAACTTTGATGTCCTTGTAGAAAAACAAGTAATAAAGGATGAAGAAAACACGGTTTACAGTTTTATCATTGAAAAAGACATCAAAATAGGATATATAAAAATTCCAAGTTTTTATGCTGATTTTGAAGATAACAACAGCAAAGGATGTGCTCAGGATGTAGTAAGAGAAATAATCAAATTACAAAAAGATAATATCAAAGGATTGGTTATTGATTTGATAGATAATGGCGGCGGATCGATGGAAGAAGCTATAAAACTGGCAGGAATCTTTGTAGACCGTGGTCCTATTTCCGTTGTTATTGACAAAGATAAAATCCAAACATCAATAGAAGATCCATTTAAAGGAATGTTTTATAAAGATCCAATTGTGATACTTGTAAATGGAAATTCAGCTTCAGCGAGTGAATTTTTTGCTGCTACTCTTCAGGATTACAATAGAGCTTTATTGATAGGAAGTACAACTTTGGGAAAAGCAACTATGCAAACGATTCTTCCATTAGAGGAAAATGATAAGGAGAATTTTGTAAAAGTAACGGTGAATAAATTTTATAGAATTACAGGAAAAAGCCATCAAAGTGTGGGTATATCTCCTAATGTAATGCTCCCAGAAATTTATGAAACCATCTTCCAAAAAGAAAGCAACTTTCCAACTGCTTTAAAAAATGACAGTATTACTACTTACATTAAATTCAAGCCGTACTTTAAAAATAGTCTGACTGAAAAAATAGTAAAAAATAGCAATGAAAGGATTGCAAACGATTCCTATTTTAATACTATTAAGACCTTAAATAAAAGGATAGATAATCTAGTTAATCAAACAAGAACAGCAATACCTGTAAATGTTGATGCCGTTTTTGAAGAACAAAATAATGTCACCAACTTATGGGATGATATTACTTTTTTTAATGCAAAAAGTATTGATTTGAATGTTTACAACTCGAATTTAAATAAATATCTTCTTGCCATTCACCCTATGGAAAAAACGTACAATCAATTCCAATTAAATGCTTTGAAAACAAATCATTATTTGAAAGAAGCAATTACTATAATTGAAGATTTTAATACATTTAAATAAAAAAATAATAGACCAAATCATCTTTAATTGATGAAAAGAATTTAAATTGATTTTGGTAAAATAACTAATAGCTGTATTTTTGCAGCTCAAAATAAAAAATTAGCAATGGGAAGAGCGTTTGAGTTTAGAAAAGGTAGAAAAATGAAACGTTGGTCAGCAATGGCTAAAGCATTTACCAGAATTGGAAAGGATATCGTGATGGCCGTTAAAGAAGGTGGTCCAAATCCGGAAGCTAATTCAAGATTAAGAGCAGTTATCCAGAATTCAAAGGCTGCAAATATGCCTAAAGAAAATGTGGAACGTGCCATTAAAAAAGCAACTGATAAGGATACTGCCAACTATAAAGAAGTTTTGTTTGAAGGATACGCGCCTCATGGGATTGCAATTCTTGTGGAAACGGCAACAGATAACAATAACAGAACTGTTGCGAATGTTAGAAGTTATTTTAACAAATGTAATGGAACAATGGGGACTCAGGGTTCAGTAGAATTTATGTTTGACCATACTTGTAATTTCAGAATTCCAGCTAACGGAATTGATCCGGAAGAATTAGAATTAGAATTAATCGATTTTGGTGCTGAGGAAGTTTTTGAAGACGAAGATGGTATTCTAATTTATGCTCCATTTAATAGTTTTGGAACAATTCAAAAAGAATTGGAAAGCAGAGGTCTTGAAATCCTTTCTTCTGGTTTTGAAAGAATTCCTCAAATCACTAAAGCATTAACGGAAGCTGAAGTAGCTGATGTTGAGAAACTAATCGAAAAATTAGAAGAAGATGATGACGTAATGAACGTATATCATACGATGGAAGAGGCATAAACTTCATTTCCAATTATAAATAAAACTCTGGCTCCGGCTGGAGTTTTTTGTCTCAAATTGTACGCATTTAATAGTAAGCCCATGTTATTTCTCATTTTAAGTATTCTCTGTAGCGTAACTGTAGGGGTCATTTTCAAAGTCGGCCGAAAATACATTTTAAATACATCCCAAATAGTTGCGTGGAATTATGTGTTTGCCCTGCTGCTTTGTTATTTCTTTTATAGCCCTGATTTAAGCGCAATTGACACATCAGCACCCTGGAGTATTTATATTCCGCTAGGGATTTTATTACCCACTGTATTTTTGTTTTTAGCGGCTTCCATCAAACACATGGGAATAGTAAAAACAGATGCTGCGCAACGCCTTTCCCTCTTTATTCCTATTATAGCTTCGCTGTTTATTTTTAGAGAGGAATTTAATAACCTCAAAATTATAGGACTTTTGGTAGGTTTTCCTGCATTATTATTAATTCTATCTAAAGAGTCTAAGAACACAAACAACAAATGGATTTATCCAGCAGTCGTGTTAGTGGGTTTTGGAGCAATAGACATTTTGTTCAAACAAATCGCCCTAACTACTAGTTTGTCTTTTACAACTTCGCTATTTCTTGTTTTTGGCATTTCGCTCCTCTTAATTTTGGCAGTAGTTCTTTACGAAATAGCGTTTAAAAAAGTCCAGTTTAAAAGTAAAAATGTTCTTTTTGGAGCCCTTATAGGAGTTTTTAATTTTGGAAATATTTTATTTTATCTTAAAGCACATCAGGCTTTCGCCAAAAATCCATCTACAGTATTTGCTGCAATGAATATGGGCGTGATCATTTTAGGAAGTCTCACAGGCATATTTTTGTTTAAAGAAAAATTAAACACTAAAAATTATGTAGGTCTACTTTTTGCCTTAGTTGCTATTTTGCTTATTACCTTTTCTCAAGTCCTTTAATTAATAAATCAATATACTTATTAGATACTATTTTTAATTGGTATATTACCTGCTTTATAAATACAACTTAAATAAGAGACTAAAATTAAATGGAGCAGCATTTGCAAATGAGTATCCTCTAATATTATTTTTGATGGTTGCAAGTTCATTATATTTGTAGAATTTTTGCTAAATGTGACACAAAAAAAAATCTTTGAAGCATCGTGATAAAATGAATAGAACATTGTTGCTTCAAATAAAGAATACAAAATTGAAAAATCAGCCTTTTATGATGATTTTTCAACAGAATATAACCGTTGATTGAATTAATATAGTCAATTAACTAAATATTCCTAATAAAGAATATCGTTCTACGGAACGCTTTAAATTATAACATCTATGACAAACAATATTTTAATTGAAAATCAATATAAAAGAACAAGTTTATTTGAAAAAGAAAATGTAAACTATTTAGTTCGTATTTTAAAAAGATTCAATACCGTACCAAAGATAAATAACATCAATATTATCACCTCAACCCGTGAGCCTGATATTTTCAAAATTGTACCCAATAAATCGATTATAATTGGTTCTTCCTTCTTAGACAAGCCCATATTAGCGTTAGTTTATTTAAGATATGGTATCGAATGGCAGTTATGGTATAAAGCTTTGGATAACGAAAAAAAAGATACTGTATTATGTGATATCGCGGCACTTGAAGTGATCCGAATATTTTATAATTTACTACCTAAAGCTGATAAAGAAAAATTAGAAAATCTTGATTATGTTTTAATTAATTTAATTAAAAATGGTAGCGATTTAAATACTGAATATACATTAAACCACGAAGAGCTGCAATCTTTTCATGGCTTAAAAAATTCAGACCACGAACTTAAAGAATCTTGGAAACCTATTGTTGAAAATCTGGCAAAACCTACAGAATACTTATTGATGTCCGGAGGAGATCTTAGATTGAACATCGACGAAATTCATTTGCTAAATAAGTACGGATGCCGCCCATTCCCAAGACCTGATGCATTTACTTTTGCCTCGTCTACAGCCTCAAGCGTTTCAAATTTTGCTTTTGATAAAACAGATAAAGTTAGAAGTATATTAATTAGAAACAGTTTGAAAAATGGTTTTAAAAATACTACTATCGAGTTTTCTGAATTACTAAAAAACAACCTTAGAAAAATATTCAAATTAAATGAGGAATGCGAAATAATTTTTTCACCATCAGGGACTGATTCTTCACTTCAAATAGCAGCTATAACACAAATTATTTCAGATAAAGAAATTACACATATTCTGGTCGCGTCTGATGAAACTGGCAGTGGTGTTGCTGCGGCCTTAAAAGGATATCATTTTGAAAACACAACAGCTTTAAATTATCCGATAAAAAAAGGTGATAAAATTGAAGGTTTTAGAGATGTTGATTTAATTGAAATCCCTTTTAGAGATGAAAATGGCGCGTTAAAATCTTCTAATCAATTAGATGAAGAAGTATTTAATGCTGTTTCCAGAACCAAAGATCTAGGCAGGCACGTAGTGCTGCATACGATGGATCAATCAAAATTAGGCTATCAATCTCCTAGCGACGATTTTATTAAAAAATTAAATACACTTGAAAATTTATCAATTCAGATAATTGTAGATGGTTCACAGCTTAGATTAGATCCAAAAGACATCCAAAATTATTTAAATAAAGGATATATCGTTACCATAACAGGGAGTAAATTCTTTACAGGTCCTCCATATTGCGGAGCATTAATACTGCCTGAAAATGTCAATAAATTAATTCAATCTGTAAAAACCAAATTGCCCAAAGGTTTAACTAAATATTACAACCATTCCGATTGGCCGACTTCTTGGTTCTGTTCAAATGAATTATCTGATGGTTATAACTATGGTTCCTATATGCGCTGGAATGCTGCCGTAGTTGAAATGGACCGATATTACAAAACACCTATTTTATATCGAAATATGGGTATTGAGATGTTTTGCAATTTTGTTGACGACTCCATCAAAGAGGCCACTTTTTTACAGCCTATTTATGGTGATGAAAACAAAACGAAGTGTTACAGCAGTAAAGAGTTTGGAATAAGAAATATCCGCACCATTTTTCCGTTCTTTATTTTTAAAGACAATGAAGTCTTATCTGTTGAAAAAGTTAAAAAACTTTATACTTTACTAAATTCCGATTTGTCCGATCAGTTTGAAGATTCCTCTTTAGAAATCATCCGACTTGCTGCCCAAAAATGTCATATTGGTCAAGCAGTTAATGTAAAATATACTAATGAAATTGAAAGTGCTATTTTAAGAATTAGTTTGGGTTCAAGAGTTATTTCTGAAAGTTGGGTTAATAGAGATATTAGTCTCTTTTTTAGAAATATAGAATTACAAATGAGTCAGATCACAATCACCATTAAAAAGATAGAATTGATCCTTAGTAATCCTGAATTACTGAAATAGTGTTATGAGAAGTCAAAAAAAAAGTCCCATTTGCATCAGCAAATGGGACTTTTAATTTATAATTGTAAATTCTATTTTATAAATTCTATTTTTTGAGCTTCTTCTTCATTGATGCTGTCAAAGAAACCTTGTTCATTCATCCAGTCGTCACTAAATACTTTACTCATATAACGAGAACCATGATCTGGAAAAATAGCAATTACATTACTGTCTTTGTTAAATTCTCCGTCTTCGGCGTATTGTTTAATGGCTTGCATTACTGCACCAGAAGTATATCCTACAAATAAACCTTCTTTTTTTACAATTTCTCTGGCAGCATGAGCACTTTCTTCATCGGTAACTTTCATGAACTTATCAATAATATCAAAATCTGTTGCAGAAGGAATTAAGTTTTTACCCAAACCTTCTATTCTGTAAGGATAAATTTCATCATTGTCAAACTCTCCTGTTTCATGGTATTTTTTTAATACTGAACCAAAAGCATCTACACCTAAAACTCTAATATTTGGATTTTGTTCTTTCAAGTATTTTGCAGTTCCTGAAATAGTACCACCAGTTCCGCTACAAGCGATAAGATGCGTTATTTTACCATTTGTTTGTTTCCAAATTTCTGGTCCGGTAGATTTATAATGTGCGTCAATATTCAATTGATTAAAATATTGATTGATATATACAGAACCTTTAGTTTCTTCATGTAAACGTTTGGCAACATTGTAATACGAACGCTCGTCATCGGCAGAAACATGAGCAGGACACACATAAACTTTAGCTCCTAAACTACGAAGCATATCTATTTTATCTTTGGATG
Organism: Flavobacterium xinjiangense; assembly: GCF_900142885.1. Taxonomy (GTDB): domain Bacteria; phylum Bacteroidota; class Bacteroidia; order Flavobacteriales; family Flavobacteriaceae; genus Flavobacterium; species Flavobacterium xinjiangense. Next base: position 32,908 of record NZ_FRCL01000004.1, read on the forward strand.
ATTTTGAACTAACAGCAAGAATACAACTATAACCTTTTATAATGCTTACCATTGCTAAACTAAAACCAGTATTCCCAGATGTAGTTTCAATTATGGTGTCGCCAGGAGATAAAATACCTCTCTTTTCAGCCTCTTCAATTATGTATAAAGCAATTCTATCTTTAGAAGAATGTCCCGGATTAAAAGCTTCTACTTTAGCATAGAAATTACCTTCTAAATCTTCGGTGACTCTATTTAGCTTAATAAGTGGAGTATTACCTATTAATTCTAATACATTATTATAAGCGTTTATTTCTTCTTTCATAAAAAAATAGTTACTCAAGATTCTTTTTATTTAATCTCGAAACATGGCAAATTTAACAAAAATTTTTGAATTACTTTTTTATTTCTTCTAAATCTAATAAAAAACTGAATTCTTTGGCTAATTCCTTTAAGGCTTCAAATCTACCTGATGCTCCTCCGTGGCCAGCTTCCATGTTTGTATCAAGATATAAAACGGTGTCATTTGTTTTCATGGTTCTTAATTTAGCCACCCATTTAGCGGGCTCCCAGTACTGCACTTGCGAATCGTGAAGACCCGTAGAAACATACATATTAGGATAATTTTGTTTTTTTATATTATCATACGGGGAATAGGATAACATATAATTATAATATTTCTTCTTGTTTGGATTTCCCCATTCATCATACTCACCGGTTGTAAGCGGAATACTATCATCAAGCATTGTAGTTATTACATCTACAAAAGCAACCTGTGCTATAACACCATTATATAAATCCGGTGCCATATTTACCACTACACCCATTAATAATCCACCTGCAGAGCCACCTTCGGCATATAAATGAGCTGGTGAAGTATATTTTTGTTCTATTAAAAATTTGGAACAATCAATAAAGTCTGTGAATGTATTTTTCTTTTTTAATAATTTTCCGTCCTCATACCATTGTCTTCCCAGATCTTCCCCACCTCGAATGTGTGCAATTGCATATATAAATCCTCTATCCAATAACGACAATCTCGTAGAGGAAAAAGTAGCATCCATAGAATGCCCGTAAGAGCCATAAGCATATTGAAGCAATGGATTTTTACCGTCTTTTATTAATTCTTTTCGGTACACCATTGAAATTGGCACTTTTGTCCCATCAGTTGCGGTTGCCCAAATGCGTTCTTCGGTGTAATTATTTTTATCGAATTTACCTCCTAAAACCTGCTGTTCTTTTTTGATTTCTTTCTCTCTGGTTTTCATATTGAAATCAATAACCGAAGAAGGAGTTGTCATTGATTGGTATCCATAACGTAAAATTTCTGTGTCAAAATCAACATTCGTTGTGGTATAAGCGGTATACGTTTCGCTTTCAAAAGGTAAATAATATTCCTCTTCCCCACTCCAAGGCATGATTCGAATTTTATTCAAACCATTCGAACGTTCTTCAACCACTAGATAATTGGCGAAAATTTCGATATCTTCTAACAAGACATCTTCGCGATGCGCTAAAACTTCTTTCCAATTCTCTTTTGAGGTAGCCGTTTCCGGTGTTTTCATCAACTTGAAATTCTCCGCATCATCCGCATTCGTCATTATATAAAAACTGTCTTTATAATGATTAATGCTGTATTCAACTCCTCGAATTCGTTTTTGAAAAATTTCAAATTTTCCATCAGGATTGTCTGCATTTAGAATTCTATACTCAGTGGTTAATGTACTTCCTGACTCAATTGCAAGGTATTTTTTGGATTTGGATTTTGCAATTTCTACATTATAAGTATCATCTTTTTCGAAATAAACTAAAATATCATCAGCTTGTTTAGAACCCAATTTATGTTTGAAAATTTTATCCGAACGCAAAGTAACTTCGTCTTGGCTGGAATAAAAGATCGTTTTATTGTCATTTGCCCAAACGGCACTTCCCGTAACTTTTTCTATTATATCTTCTAAAATTTCGTTGGTTTCCAAGCTCTTAATCTGAATGGTATATATTCTTCTGCCGACGGTATCAAAACTAAAAACAGCTAATTTGTTGTCTGGACTAACACTCAAACCACCCAATTGAAAATAGGATTGGCCTTGGGCCATTTCATTACAATCAAACATGATTTCTTCTTTTGCCGAAAGGCTTTCTTTTTTTCGAGAATAAATAGGATAGTCTTTTCCTTTCTCAAAACGGGTAATATAGTAATAACCATTGTACAAATAAGGAACAGATTCGTCATCTTCCTTTATTCTGGCTTTCATTTCTTCAAATAATTCTTTTTGGAAATCTTTCGTATGAGCAGTCATTTTTTGATAATACTCATTCTCCTTGTTCAAATAATCAATAACTTCAGGATTTTCCCTGTCGTTCATCCAAAAATAATTATCGGTTCTTGTGTGTCCTAAATTTTCTAGTGTTTTAGGAATTATTTTAGCAACAGGTGGTTGTATATTTTCTGACATTTTTATACGTTTTATTTAATATTTGAATTTACAAAAATAGAACAAAGCCGATTTAAAACACGTCGGTTTTTCATCTAATTTAACATTGCTTATTCCTTCAAATGTAGTAATTTCGTATTTCAATAATTTAAAAATTATCAAAATGGATTTAATGGGAATGATGGGAAAACTTAAAGAGACCCAACAAAAAATAGAGGATACAAAAAAACGTCTGGATACCGTACTTATCGATGAGCAAAGTACAGATGGTTTATTGAAAGTAACTTTGACTGCAAACAGAAAAATAAAATCAATTACAATTGACGATACTTTATTGGAAGACAAAGATCAACTGGAAGATTATTTGATTTTAACTCTGAATAAAGCCATTGAAAAAGCGACAAAAACAAATGAAGCTGAACTTGATGCTGTCGCAAAAATGGATATGCCAATGATTCCAGGAATGGATAATTTGTTTAAGTAATAGTATTACCAAGTAATATATGAAATCAATATTGAAATTATTGGCGCTTAATTGCGCCATTTTTTTTGTTTCTTGTAGTGGAGAAACATCAACGGAAGTTAATCAAAACCAAATCAAAGATGATTTTACTTATATAACAGTAAACTCAACAGGGAAAATCAATAAAATTGGAAACAACACTGGTGCCATTTCTTCCTATTCAGAATTTAATGGTGTAAATCCATCTTCCTTTTTAAATTTGAATACTATTTCTTCAAATGCAAATAAAATATTTTTAGTAGAACATCTCCCTCCAAAAGATAAATTGTTTGTTTTTGACAAAAACACTAATTCAACCATTTCAAAAGAATTAATTTATCCAATCGCTATAACAGGAACGGAGCCCACTTTAGTCTCTTTGCAATGGAATGAATTAACCAATCAGTTATTTGCTGTAATTGCCTCTAATCCTAATCTTAACGGGGACGATTTATGTTATTTTGTAACAATTAATCTCGTTAATTTTGAAGTTAATTATACAGGAATTTCTTTTAACCAGAAAGGTTCTTTTTCGACTTTTATAAATGACAACAAATTCTATAGTACTTCTATAAACGACCAGACAATTGAAATAAATCCAGAAAACAACACTTCAAAGCCATTGCGTTTTAACAGTACCAATTCTAGCGTTTTATTTACAAAAGCTGGAATGTCTTCAAACAACATCTTGTTTGGTGTTAAAGCGGCGACAGGGAATGTAATCGGAGTTAGTCTTGTCAAATTTGACTTAACAAGTAACATTACTACAGCTATTTTACCAAACGAAGTATACGGTATAATTAACTCTTCAGGTAAAGGATTTATTGACAAAACAAATAATCAATACGTCAATTATGTAATAAAAGAAAAACAAACCGGTTTATTGAAATACAATATCTCATCTAACTCAACAGAATTTGTAGCCGTAAATAAATCTGGCATAGATAATAACATGATTATTATAGAAAAAGCATCTAACTAAATAAACTTCTTTTAAATTGATTTATTCTAACAATTCCTAAAATAAGCAATTGTCTAAATAAAAAAAAGGTACAAAGTTTTTAACATTGTCAAAAACTTTGAACCTTAAACTTTAAATAAATTTTACAAACTAGAAAATTAATTTTTCTAAAGTTTCCAAAACATATGTATGCATTACTTCTCGATAATCAAGATGCGTGACGATTCTTAATTTTCCATGACCCATAGAACTAATGGAAATATTTTTCTGTTTTAATGTTTCTATCAAAACGGTATCACTAACATTATTTGCCAAAGAAAAGATTAAAATATTAGTTTCAACTGGCTCTACTGATGCGACCCAATTCACTTTTTTCAACACTTCTGCTATTTCTTTAGCTCTTCTATGATCTTCGGTAAGGCGCTCCATATTATGATCTAAAGCATAAATTCCGGCTGCGGCCAAATATCCTACCTGACGCATTCCTCCTCCTAATATTTTTCTGATTCGTAAAGCTCTGTGAATTGTTGCCTTATCAGCCAATAAAACAGAACCAATAGGCGCTCCAAGTCCTTTGGACAAACAAACAGAAATGGTGTCAAACAATTTCCCGAATTGTTTTGGGTCTTGTTTTTTGGCCACCAATGCATTCCAAATTCGGGCTCCATCCAGATGAAACTTCAAATTATTGGCATCGCAAACCTGTTTTATTTTTTGTAAATCTTGCAGTTCATAACAAGCACCACCACCTTTATTGGTTGTATTCTCTACACATACCAAACTGGTTAAGGGACTGTGATAAAACTCCGGATCATTAATGGCTCCCGCAACTTGTTGGGCAGTAATCATTCCGCGATTTCCATCCAATAAACAACAGGAAACGCCGCTGTTAAAAGAAACGCCACCACCTTCGTAGTGATACACATGAGCATATTTGTCGGCTATTAATTGCTCTCCTGGTTGCGTATGTAATTTTATTGCCGTTTGATTTGCCATCGTTCCGGAAGGAAAAAAAAGACCTGCTTCCATACCAAACATTTTGGCAACTTTGGCTTCAAGCTCAATAACTGTGGGATCTTGTTTATATACGTCATCGCCTACTTGGGCATTAAACATATACTGTAACATTTCGTGTGAAGGCTTGGTAATCGTATCGCTAACTAAATTTATTTCCATGTATTTACTTTATATTTATGTTACGGACAAGTTGCGTCTTGTCCCTTCTCAAAATTTTCTTATTTTTGTGCCACAAAATTACATAATTTATGACAACTACCGAACAAATTAAAGGTATTGTAGAGCGCCTTGGTGCGTTGAGGAGGTATCTTTGACGTTGATGCCAAATTAATTGAAATTTCTAACGAAGAAGAAAAAACTTTTGCCCCCAACTTTTGGAATAACGCAAAAGAAGCTGAACTCATTGTAAAGAATCTTCGAAATAAAAAAAAATGGATTGAAGATTACAACAAAGCAGTCGAAATGACTGATGAGTTGCAACTGGCCTATGATTTTTATAAAGAAGGAGAACTTACAACAGAAGAATTAGACGAGCAATACAAGCAAACCCAAGACCACATTGAAGCTATTGAATTCAAAAATATGCTTTCGGACGAAGGGGATACTTTGAGCGCTGTTGTACAAATTACGGCTGGCGCCGGTGGAACGGAAAGTTGCGATTGGGCTGAAATGCTGATGCGTATGTATATGATGTGGGGCGAAAAATACGGCTACAAGATAAAAGAACTGAATTACCAAAAAGGAGAGGCTGCAGGAATAAAAACCGTTACGCTCGAATTTGAAGGGGACTATTCTTTTGGATATTTAAAAGGCGAAAATGGTGTACATCGATTGGTTCGCATTTCCCCTTTTGACAGTAACGCCAAACGTCATACTTCGTTTGCATCGGTTTATGTATATCCGCTGGTAGATGACAGTATCGAAATTGACATTAATCCTGCTGATATTGAAATTACAACTTCACGATCCAGTGGTGCGGGAGGACAAAATGTAAATAAAGTAGAGACTAAAGTACAATTGTTTCATAAACCAACCGGAATTCAAATACAATGTTCTGAAACGCGGTCACAGCAAGATAACAGACAACGTGCCATGCAAATGTTACGATCTCAATTGTATGAAATTGAGTTAAAAAAGAAACAGGCACAACGCGCTGATATCGAAGCTGGAAAAATGAAAATAGAATGGGGTTCACAAATCAGGAATTATGTGATGCAACCCTATAAATTAGTCAAAGACGTTCGAACCGGTCATGAAACCAGCAATGTTGATGGCGTAATGAATGGAGAAATCGATGAATTCTTAAAAGCCTATCTGATGATGATGGGACAACAGGAAGAAGAATAGTATTCAGCTTGCGGTGCTCAGTTTTCAGTGACAAGTGAGTACTTCAAAAGATAAAATAAGTAATAAAATCCCCTTAACTTTCGTTATTCGAAATGTTTGAGGGGATTTTTTTGAATATTATAAGCTCGTTTTCTAGACTGTTGCTGAAGAACTATTTAAAGACCACTTTTCAAAACATCGTAATTACCCATAATTATAGTTGGGTTTAGTTTGGGATCTAACCAATTCACAATCAACTTCATATTTTCCTCATTAATAGCAACACAACCCGCAGTGAAATAAGGCTTTTTTACACCCAAATGAAAAAATATAGCGCTTCCTTTTCCTTTTATTACGGGTTTCGTATTATATTCTATAACCATGCAATACTTGTAGGCATCATTATTCAGAAATAGATTTTCATATGATTTTGCATTGGTAGCACCTCTTACGTATTTATTATAATCAGCCGAATTTGGATCATCAATCCATTTATCTTCTTTAGTGGTTTGTTGGTATTCCAATAATGTAATTAAGTGTTTTTCATAAGTAAATAATTTACCTAAACGAAATATTCCGGTTGGCGACTTGCCGTCACCTTCAATCTTTTTTTGCGGAGGTGCAAAACCATTTTTACCAACACCTACTTCTACCGGATCATATTTCACAACCCAACTCCCCTCTTTCCTCTCTAAAGCAACAAGAAAAGCACTATAATTTTCTGGCTGGTAATTGTACACTACCAACAATTGTTCACAATTTTCTATTTTACTTTTACTATGATCTGCAATTAATAATGCAACTTCAATCATTCTATTATCTGCTTGAGCGGCTATGTTAATACAAAAAAACAGTAAGGCAGGCAAAAATAAAAAACGGTTAAAAAGTTTCATTTATTGTGGATATATTATTCAATTGCTAGTAATAAAGTCGAATTAGGATTGTAAATTCGATTGTAATTTCACCTGCAAACATAGCCAATTTATCGTAAAACCATTACGCAGTTTGAACCCTGTTTTAAAAGCACTACTGTAAAAAAACTAAAGCCATTCGGTCAAAGAAACTGAAACACCTGCCGTTTTTAGCAAATGATTATACTCGATCAGCGTTTCAAGAAAGCTGCATGAATCTTTTTAGAATATATTTTTACGCGATAAAACACAAGATTTAAATTTGAGCATCTACTATAAAACAAGAAGAAAAGAATATAAACAAAGAAATTTTGAATGATAAAGCTATTCATGTACATTATAAATTAACCCGCAAATTGAGGTACAAAATATTTTGTTTTTGAATCGTGTCTTAAATTAGAGCCATTTTAAACTTGTTAAAGAAGTGCGAAAGATTTGGAATTACAACTCGAAATTGTTTTATTTGGTAAAAATACAATACTAAATCCAACTTGTAAGAAATGAAATCCTACACAATTCAAGAAATAAATGAGATTTTAAAAGGAGAGGTAATAGGGAATACTATCCAACACATTACTGCACCTGAACAACTTGAAGCTGCCAATGAATCTGAAATTTCTTTCATTGGAAACAAAAAATATGAAAAGTTTTGGTCTACATCGAAAGCTTGTGTCGCAGTTGTTAATGAAGATATATCTATAGAGCCAGGAGAAGACAGAGCTTTTATAAAAGTAAAAAATGCTGATTTGGCTATGTCTCAAGTTTTAGCCCTTTTTGCTCCACCAGCTCCCGTATTTAATATTGATATTCATCCGACAGCAGTTATAGATGACACCGCTATTATTTGTAATGGTGTTCGAATTGGTGCAGGTTGCTATATAGGACCAAAAGTTGTACTTGGTGACAATACAACAATATATCCTAATGTTACTATTTTAGACGAATGTACTATAGGAAAAAATACTGTAATCTGGTCCGGAACAGTAATTAGAGAGCGATGTCATGTAGGGAACGATTGTATTATACATCCCAATGCGACGATTGGCGCGGATGGTTTTGGCTTCCGTCCTGATCCTGAACGAGGTTTGGTAAAAATCCCGCAAATTGGAAATGTAATTATTGGCAATAATGTTGAAATTGGTGCAAATTCTTGCGTTGACCGAGGAAAATTCAGTTCTACCATTTTAGGAGACGGTTGCAAAATTGACAATTTAGTACAGATCGGTCATAACAGTAAATTAGGCCGTTTTTGTATCATGGCTGGAAACAGCGGATTGGCTGGTTCAGTAACTCTAGGAAATGGGGTAATTATAGGCGGAAGCGCTTCTATAAAAGATCACGTAACAATTGGTGACGGTGCCGTTGTAGGCGCTGGATCTGGTGTAACAGGAGATATTCCAGCTGGAAAAACCATGTTAGGATATCCGGCTGTCGAAGCACGTGATGCATTAAAACAATGGGCAATTTTAAAAAGAATGGTTGCCGATTCGAAAAAATAACTAATCTTAACATTTGTTAAATTCAGAAAAAAACAGAACTTAAATTCTGTTTTTTTGCTATAATACCAATAATATATTCTATTTTCTTTCTAAACTAACAGTGCTTAAAAGATTTATTCAATAATTTTTTTAATTTAGCGCATATTACTTAACACTATTTTATCATGGATTTGAACTTCAATAAAAACGAAGACCACAATAAACTTTTACTTTCAGCATTACGTCAAAAATTAAGCCTTGTTAAATTGGGCGGTGGTGAAAAACGCATTCAAAAATTGCATGGCGAAGGCAAAATGACTGCTCGGGAACGAATCGATTATTTATTGGATCCCAAAGCTAAAAGTATAGAAATTGGTGCATTTGTTGGTGAAGGAATGTATGCAGAGCATGGCGGTTGCCCTTCGGGTGGAGTTGTTGTGAAAATAGGATATATAAGAGGTAAACAATGTATTGTCGTGGCCAATGATGCGACGGTAAAAGCGGGTGCCTGGTTTCCAATTACAGCTAAGAAAAACTTACGTGCGCAGGAAATCGCAATGGAAAATAGATTGCCAATTATTTATTTAGTAGATAGCGCCGGAGTGTATTTGCCTTTGCAAGATGAAATTTTTCCTGACAAAGAACATTTTGGTCGCATTTTCAGAAATAATGCTCTAATGAGTAGTATGGGAATTACACAAATTTCTGCCGTTATGGGAAGTTGTGTTGCCGGTGGAGCTTATCTGCCAATTATGAGTGATGAAGCTCTGATTGTCGAAAAAACAGGAAGTATTTTCTTGGCAGGAAGCTATTTAGTCAAAGCAGCCATTGGCGAAAGCATCGATAATGAAACATTGGGCGGAGCAACAACACACTGCGAAATTTCGGGTGTTACGGATTATAAAGCCAAAGATGACAAAGACGCATTAGATAAAATAAAAAATATAGTTGATAAAATTGGTGATTTCGATAAAGCTGGATATAGCCGAATAAAAGCAGTAAAACCAGCATTAGAAGAAAATGATATCTATGGTATTTTGCCAAAAGCTCGAAATGAACAATATGATATGATGGAAATCATCAATCGTTTAGTTGACAATTCTGAGTTTGAAGCGTACAAAGATGGTTACGGTCAAACTATTATTACTGGTTATGCCAGAATTGATGGTTGGGCAGTTGGAATTGTTGCTAACCAAAGAAAAGTAGTGAAAACTAAAAATGGTGAAATGCAATTTGGTGGCGTAATCTATTCGGATAGTGCGGATAAAGCCACTCGATTTATTGCCAATTGCAACCAAAAGAAAATTCCTTTAGTTTTCGTCCAGGATGTTACCGGTTTTATGGTTGGATCTAAATCAGAACATGGCGGAATCATAAAAGATGGTGCTAAAATGGTGAATGCCGTTTCTAATTCAGTCGTTCCAAAATTCACGGTTATTGTTGGGAATTCTTATGGTGCTGGAAATTACGCCATGTGTGGAAAAGCATACGATCCAAGATTAATTTTTGCTTGGCCAAGTGCTGAATTAGCAGTGATGGGAGGAACACAAGCAGCGAAAGTATTGGCACAAATTGAAGCTTCTTCGCTTAAAGCAAAAGGAGAAATTGTGGATGAAGCCAAAGAGAAAGCTCTTTTTGACAAGATTAAAGCAAGATATGACGAGCAGGTTTCTCCGTATTATGCTGCTTCCAGACTTTGGACAGATGCTATTATTGATCCATTAGATACCCGAACTTGGATTTCTATGGGAATTGAGGCTGCAAACCACTCTCCTATTGAAAAGAAATTTAATTTAGGAGTTATTCAGGTATAAAAATAGAAAATGAAATTAAAAAACAAACTTCTAATTTTTTCAATTTACGTTTTGGTCTCTTGTACAAAAATTAATGCTCAAGAATCTTCTGAGAAAATACAAGATTGGGCATCTTATTCACAATCATTAGATGTCTCAGACAAAGTAGGATATGAATTTCGAATTTCTGCAGATATTAGAACGGAGAATACTAAAAAAAAATCAAAGGCAGCTTTGTGGGCCCGAGTAGATAAGAAAGATAAAAAAGTTGGTTTTTTCCAAAACGATGCCGCTACAACAAATACGACTAGAGAATGGAAAACATTTGAAATAAAAGGTGTTATTGATAAAGATGCAACAGTCTTAAATATAGGTGCCTTTTGCCAAAATACTGGAGACTTTTACTTTGATAATTTTAAAGTAGAAGTAAAAAAAGGAAAGCAAAAATGGAAAGCGATTGCTATAAGTAATCCAAACTTTGAAGAAAATTCTTCAAAAGATGATTTATGGAAAAATGGTATTGGAAGAAATCAAATCGCTACTACAAAAAACTTTACTACTGAATATTCATCTAATAATCCATCGAAAGGAAATAAATGCTTACTAATACAATGTAAAAATATTTTAGGAAGCAATGATAGTGGGAAATTTATCGATGTTAATGGCGTAAGTTTATATTATGAAATTTATGGCGAAGGAGAACCTCTCTTATTATTGCATGGTAATGGACAATCAATGAGTTCTTTTATCAATCAGGTCGAAGAATATTCTAAATATTACAAAGTAATTTTAGTTGACTGTAGAGGAAGAGGAAATTCAACCTATCAAAAAGGAGTTGAATTAACTTTTGACCTTCAAATCGATGATATCAAATTATTTCTGGACAAATTAAATATTGAAAAGACACATATTGTTGGTTGGAGTGATGGGGGAATTATTGGATTATTAATGGCTATAAAATATCCTGAAAAAGTTAACAAATTAGTGGCCACAGGAGCAAATATATTTCCTGATGGTATTGTTGATTTGGATGCAATGAAAAAAACAGTTTTAGATTTAGAAAAAGATAACTTGGAACATAAAAATGATTTGGTAATAAATTTGTATAATTTAGACATTAAATACCCTAACCTAGAATATGCGGATTTGGGAGTAATTAAATCTAAAACGTTAATAATGGCTGGAGATCATGACGAAATAAAGAGCAATCACACGTTGAAAATGTTTGAATCTATACCTAATGCTCAACTAGCGATTTTACCTAATGGTTCTCATTATATTCCAGAAGAAAATCCGAAATTGTTTAACGAAATTGTTTTGAATTTTTTGAAATACTAAATATTTTATTTCTCAGGATTTTTTCAATTACTATTTTAAAACATGAAAAAAATATTTATTTTAGTCTTTGTCTCATTATTGTTTATTCAATGTACTTCTGTAAAAAGACACAATAACCATTTAAATGATTTAATTTCTGAAGAAAAATTAAAATCTGATGTTGATTTTACCTATAAAAAACTAAAGCGATTACACCCCAATTTATATTGGTATACTTCTAAAAAAGACCTTGATTTTAAATTAGATAGTTTAAAAATGACTATCCGAAAACCAATGACAAGTTTAGATTTTTACAAAAAACTGAGTCCCGTTGTAGCCGCTGTAAGACAAGGCCATACGTTTGTCTATCCGTCTGTAAAATTAATGACTAAGAAAGAAACCAAAGCCCTTGTAAAAAAAGGAACAGGGCCATTTTCGCAATTTGATTTCGATTATTTCAATGATAAACTGTATGTCATAAAAAATAAATCTTATAATAAAAGCATCAAAACCGGAACCGAAGTTGTTGATGTAAACGGGATAAAACCGAAAGATTTAATTGAGGAATATAGTAAATTCTACAGTTCAGATGGTTATAATACTACCTTAAAAACCCGCAGCGCAGGCAGGAGATTTTCCTCTTTTTTTTCTACTCAGAATGGTATAAAAGACAGTTTGAGATTTAATTTTAAATACAACGATAGTTTAAAAGTAATCACGATCAAAAGACATAAAGAAGATACTACCAAAACTGTCAAAAAAATTAAAAAAACGCTGACAGCAATTGACCGAATAAAATCTAAAGCACTAAAAAAGAAGAAAAAAGTCAATGGTTATAATTCGGATTTAAAAAATTACAACCGCAACTTGCATTTTGCAGAAAGAGACAGCAGTGTTGCTGTAATGAAAATCAGAAGTTTTAAGAATGGGGATTTTAGAACTTTTTACAAAGAAAGCTTCAGTAAAATTGACCAATATAAATCGACTACATTGGTATTGGATTTAAGAGATAATGGCGGCGGCCGTGTAACTGAAATCGCCAATTTATACTCTTATTTATCCGACTCAACTTTTGTGTTTTTGGATAAAGCCGAAGTAGTATCAAAATCAAGTTTATTAAAAGGTGCCTATTTTAATGGAGGCTCTTTTGGTGTAAAAGCTGTAAAAACTATTTTCTCCCCTTTAGTATACACTTATTTACTTTTGACCGTTCATAAAGATAAAAATGGGAAAAACATTTACGCCACTCAAACAAAACCTCATAAAGTGAACAAAGATTCTTTCAAAGGAAAAATTTATGTTCTGATCAATGGAATGAGTTTTTCTGCTTCCAGTATTATTTCCTCGAATTTAAAAGGTTCAAAAAGAGCAACTTTTGTAGGGGAAGAAACGGGAGGAGCCTACAACGGAACGGTTGCTGGATTTATGCCTCTTGTAAAATTACCGAATTCACAATTAAAAGTTCGGATCGGTTTAATGTTGATAGCTCCTCATTATAAAACAGAAATTAAAGGTAGAGGTATTTTTCCTGATGTGTCAATTACCCCAACACTTCAAGACCAAATTAAAGGAACTGACCCAGAAATGGATTGGATTTTGAATGATATAAAATCAACTATTTCAGAAATTCCTAAAACAGAGTAGCTTTCTATAAAATCTATCCGATACTATTTTTAAACCTTTTTTAAAGACAAATGTTCCTCATTTCCGACAAAGATTGTGGTGCTTAACTCTTCTTAAATGAAAATTGGATTTTACTACTATTAGCTTGCTTTTTAAAATTTTAAATTTAATCATTACAAAATTTAATCAATTAAATAGCCCATAAAAACTTGATTAATAAGATTTTAAAACAATTGTTCTTTGTATCTTTGATTAATATAGTGGTAAATATAATTCTCCAAACTGCAACTTATCATTTATCATCATTTTTTTGTAAAATAAATTTTTTCTGCTAAAATTTTAATTTTAATTCAAAGAAAAAATGAAAAAAATTTTAAAAGATATCGTTTGCATTGTTTTTCTTATGATTGCTCCGTTTGCATTTGGACAAAAAGAAACTGACAATTCATTTGTGTTAGAATCTGGCATTAATTTATCATTGCCCGTTCATATTCAGATGTACAGGTCCCATAGACTTGGAATCGGTGTCAATCTAAGAGCTGCTGAGAAGATTACACCAACAACGGAGTTTGGAGTAAGAGCGGAATACGATTATCGTTTTACGAAAAAAAATCATCCCGATGTACTACCTGAAAGTACCGTAAAAGAAAGGGCACTCTATAGAAATTTTAGCCTGTTTGCCATTAAACCAAATATACAATTTAACTTGAAATCAAATTGGTGTTTAGGAGCTGAAAGCGGAGTTGGTTATGCGATTTCTGATGAAGACCCAAAAATTGGATTAGGTTTTGTTGATGAATATAATGGTCCTACTCGTTTTGGCTCTTGTTCCGGAATATATTTAGGGAAATACCTAGCTAATGACAAACTGAATATCTCCTTGAATTTAACAAATTTCATTGCTCATGGGCATGCCGAAAACACACTTGGGCTGAAGTTTAATTATTGTTTCTTTAAATAATTAAGTCTAAATCAAAAAATACATTATTTTGCTTTAAAATAATATTATTTTATACTAAAAATCAGTAACTTAGTATGTAATTTCTAAACTAATAATATTATGAACAACGTAAAAGAGTTGAATAGATGGGCTAATGCGCACACTTATTTACCAATTGATTTGTTGCGTGTAGCTTTAGGTGTTTTTTTGTTTATGAAAGGAATCTTTTTTATAACCAATATCCAATATCTGGCTGATTTAATATCTCCTATCGATAAAATTGGAGGAGGAATGTTCCTTATTCATTATATTGCTCCCGCTCACATGGTTGGGGGAATAATGATTGCTTTTGGTTTACTGACCAGATGGGCAATCATTGCACAATTACCAATATTAATAGCTGCGATAATTATAAATTTCATGGGGGAAATGCATTCTCAAAATCTATTATTAGCATTATTTACATTGGCAATTTGTGCGTTTTTCCTTTTTTATGGCAGCGGAAAACATTCAGCGGATTACTATTTCAAAATGCAAAAATAACAAATCATAAAAAAAGCATCACGCGCTAACGGATGCTTTTTTTATGATTTAAATTAGTCTACAGACTTTCTTGAATTTCTTTTCTTTTTATTTTTCCGTTATGTGTTTCAATAAACTTTGAAACATAAAAAACTTCTTTGGGTTTTTCATATTTATCCAATTCATCAAAAGTGCTTTCATCTAAAACTTGTTTTTCCCCTTCAACAACTAATATTAGTTTTTCTCCCAAAATAGGATCTTGAATTCCACTAACAAAAAATCTTGACTGAATTTTGTGCGATAATTTATCTTCAATTTGTTCCGGAATCAGTTTAATTCCTCCACTATTGATGACGTTATCAATTCGTCCTAAATAACTAAATTGTCTTTCATTTATTAGTTCCACTAAATCATTGGTAACAATTGTATCGTTTGAAATATTTGGAGCATCAATCACCAAGCAATTTCGATTGTCTTGATAAATTTTAATATTAGGCAAAACAGTAAAATGTTTTTCGCCAATTTTTTTTGCAGCAATATGAGTAATCGTCTCCGTCATACCATACGTCTCATAGGTCTCTGTTTTCAACTTAGAAAGACTTTTTTCTAAAAATTTACTCATTTTGACACCACCAACGATCATTTTCTTCACGTTTTTGAGTTCTGCCAAAGAATTTTGTGCTTGCAAAGGAACCATCGCCACAAAATCATACTTTGTATCGTTACGCAGCATAGGATGTGAGCTTGGAGCGACAAAGTCCATATCAAGTCCCAAAATAAAACTTCTGACAAACATCATTTTCCCTGCAATGTATTTCGTTGGCAAACAATGCAGCGCTTTATCGCCATGACTCAAATTAAAAAAATCGCCTGTCGCTAAAGCGGAATTGACCATTGCTTGTTTTTCAATTCTAATAATTTTTGGAGTACCAGTTGTCCCGGAAGTATTAAGCTCGAGATATGACTTGTTGTCAAACCAGTCCAGAATAAAATCACCGACAGACTTTTCATGGTCTTCTCCTTCTTTAATAAAACTGTAGGCTACTCTGCATAAATCATTTCGGTCTAAATGAAATCCATTTAGTTTAAAATGATTATGAACGTTCTTGTAAGTGATTGTATTCATGTTATTTTTACTTGTATTTAAGTGTTTTATTGAAAGATGATTGTTATGCTATTTTGCCTGTTAACTTCTCTTTCCAATCAGTCCAATTGTATTTCCAACTAAAGATAAATAAAAGAATTGGGTAAATGACAACAACAGGTAATATAACATCTAAACCGGCTGAAGGTTGAGAAATATCCTTAAAAATAGAATGTGTTTGAAAGGCCGACCAATCTGATGTGACCAATAAAGCGCTCACCAAATTATTAGCAGCATGAAATCCTAAAGCTAATTCCATTCCTTCGTCCATCAAGGTAATTATTCCCAACAATAATCCTGTTCCAATATAGTATACCATAATAATATTACCCATTTTAGATACTTCTGGATTTGAAATATGCATAGCTCCAAAAATAACAGAAGTCATGATTAAGGGAAACCACTTATTTTTAGCGAGATTACCAAAACCTTGCATCAAATAACCTCGAAAAATATATTCTTCTGTACTGGTTTGAATTGGAATTAATATCGTGCCAATTACAACTAAAATTGCAAATGGAATCGGTTTAAAATTAATCACAAAATCACTTGGATTAGAGAAGTAAAACGCTACTGTTGATAAAATTGTAAAAATTGCCCAAATTGAAAATGAAAAAAGAACTCTTTTCCAATCTATTTTCGCCCTTGCCGTTGTAATGGAAAGCATCGTTTGATTGTGTAAATATCTTACAACAAAGAAAATCCCAAGCATAACAAAAACAAATGATATCAATATCAGAAACAAGGTTAGATTAGGTTCAAAAAAACGCATAATATCATCATTAGAAGTAGGATATGGTTTCCCCTTCACCAAAGTGTCGTAATATAAAGCAACTAATAAAGGAGCCTGACCTAAAAAAGAGGCAATGATAATTAGGATTGAACCAACTATATACTTCCAAAATTTATTTTCTGAATTTATACCTTGTTCTATAAACATAGAGTGTTTGTTTTTAAATTATATTAAAATTAGAGTAACAAATTAGATTTTCGTTACACTAATGAGGAGCATTTACTTCCCAATTTCCTTTATTAAAAAAATTGCATGATACAAATATACCATAATCCACGATGTGGAAAATCAAGAAATTGTCTACTTCTTATAAAAGAATCTGAAAAAGAATATGAGGTTATTAATTACCTTGAAAACGGACCTACATTCGATGAATTAGCAGCTCTTATTCAAAAACTAGATTTCCAACCTCTTTCATTAGTTCGACAAAAAGAAAAAATCTGGATTGAAAATTTCAAAAATAAAGAAATAACTAATGATGAAATCATTCAAACAATGGTTACTTATCCCATTCTTATTGAAAGACCTATTGTGGTAATTGGAAATAAAGCAATAATCGGAAGAGAATTAGATTCCGTAACGGCGTTTATTTAATTAACATTTTTTTGTGATTTGGCTTTTAAACCAAACCCCTTTTAAACCATCTAAATCAAAATATCTAAAACTATTATAATGCCAAAAAAATTGAAACAACTCTTAGCCTTTGTATTCTTATTTACTAGCCTAATAAATTTTGCGCAGCAAGGACCAAAACTTAAAATTAAAATTACTGGAAACGTTATTGAAAAAGTAAGTAAACAACCGCTGGAATATGCGACAATTACTTTTTTATATCCAAATAATCCAAAACCTGTTGCAGGAGGAATTACGAATGCAAAAGGAGAATTTGATATTGACGTCAATCCTGGAATTTACGATATAAAAATTGAGTTCATCTCTTTCAAATTGAATGAATTTAAACAAAAAAGTCTTCAGGCAAGTACAAATCTGGGACAAATAGCTTTAGAAGAAGATGCAAATCAATTAAATGAAGTTGTTATTCGATCTGAGAAAACCACGGTTGAAATTAAATTAGACAAAAAAGTTTATAATGTTGGAAATGATTTAATGGTGAAAGGCGGAACTGTAAGTGACGTTTTAGACAATATTCCATCGGTTTCTGTAGATGTTGAAGGAAATGTAAGCCTTCGTGGAAACGATAATGTAAAAGTGCTTATTGACGGAAAACCTTCTAATGCAATTAATATTGCTGAAGCATTGCGCTTAATTCCTGCTGATGCAATCGAAAAAGTAGAAGTTATCACTAACCCATCAGCAAGATATGATGCTGAGGGTGGTGGCGGTATATTAAATATTATTTTGAAAAAAGGAAAAAATCTTGGATTAAACGGAACTTTTATTGCATCTACCGGTTATCCAGAAAATTATGGTTTGAGCGGTACTTTAAATTACAAATCAAAAAACTTTAATCTTTTTACTAACCAAGGTTACAATTACAGAAGTAGCCCAGGAAATATGATCACAAATACCGAATATTTAAATTCAGATAATTCGATAAGAAACTATGTGAATGAAAATAGAGAAAACGAGAGATTCAGTAAAGGATATAATGGGAATTTTGGTATAGAACTTTATATAGATAAAACAACTTCATGGACCAATACTTTTAATTACAGAAAAAGTAATGGAGATGACACGGATAATGTTTTCCAAAAATATTACGATGTTAATTATGTTTACGACTACACTCGAACTCGTATAAATGTCGAAGACAGTAAGAGTGAAAATGTCGAATTTGCCACAAATTTTATTAAAAACTTTAAAAAGGACGGGCATAAATTGACTATTGACGGTTCCTTTTCAGCCAATGACGACAACACAACAGCTTTGGTAACGGATACAGCAAATAATACCGCGGACATAAAATTAGACAACACACTTAATCATCAAACTCAAAATAGAAATTTACTGCAGGCAGATTATGTTTTGCCGTTAGGAAATGGAAGCCAATTTGAAGCCGGATATCGTGGAGATTTCTCTAAACTGGTTACTGATTACAAAGTAGAAAATGATGGAGTGATTAATCCAAACTTCACCAATACATTAGAATACAAAGAAAAAGTGAATGCCATTTACACTCAATATGGTTTGAAAGTAAATAAATTCTCCGCTCTTTTTGGTTTGCGTTGGGAGGATTCTAATATCGATATCAATCAGTTAGCTACGAATGATTTCAACAATAAAAAATACAATAATTTCTTCCCCAGTGCTTTCTTTACCTATGAAATTTCAGATAAAAGCAGCACTTCTATAAGCTACAGCCGAAGAATCCAAAGACCTAGAGGAAGAATGATAAATCCATTTAGCAATTTATCCAGTAATATCAATATTTTTATGGGAAATCCTGATTTAGATCCAGCATTTACTGATGCTATTGATTTAGGATATATCAAACGTTGGGACAAACTGACTTTTAATACGTCATTGTACGTCAACAAAACTAGCGATGTTTTTCAATTTGCAAGAAGAGAATCAGGAGATTTTGTCAATGGCACACCAATTATCATCAGTTCACCAATCAATTTGGCTACGGAATATAGAACAGGATTTGAATTTACTCTAAACTACTCTCCGTACAAATGGTGGAAATTAAATGGTAATTTCAATTTCTTCAGAAACCAAACTCAAGGGAATTATGTGTACACGGATTTTAATAATGTTGAAATAACTCAAAATTTTGACAACACAGCAACTTCATGGTTTACAAGAATCACATCAAAAGTTACCTTGCCTTACAAAATTGACTGGCAAACTAATGCGACATATAATGGTCCGCAAAGTAATGCTCAAGGAAAAAGTTTAGGTGTTTTTGCTGCCAACTTAGCGTTTAGTAAAGATGTAATGAAAGATAAAGGAACACTTTCTTTCAACATCAGTGACGTATTCAATTCCAGAAAAAGGATAATGGAAACAAATCTTCCAGGAATACTTAATTCTTATTCTGAAATGCAGTGGAGAGAAAGACAGTTTACCTTATCATTTACCTATCGTTTCAACAAACAGAAAAACGAAAGAGAAAAACAACCTAAGAGAAATATGAATGAAGGCGAAGGAGACTTTCAGGGATAAATAGAAAAAGGACTCGTGAAAACGGGTCCTTTTTTATGTAATAAAAACTATCGGAATAAAAAAAAGGACTCGTAAAAACGGGTCCTTTTTTTATGTCACAATCAGATTAAACTGATTGTTGTTGTTGCTTCTTTTTAGCTCTTTTCTCTTTATACGCTTCCCAAGTTGCTCCACCTATCCAATAAGATACGAAACCAACTAAAAAAAACATCAACCAGAATCCTATAGTAAGAACGGTTAAGAAAAGTAAAAAGCCTAAGTACTGTGAAAATTCAAACATGTTTTCCGGAATTTTGAATGTAGCCACAAATGTAGGTTTAATTCCTTTTCTTACCAATAAAAAACAACAAAAACTACCAATCAATTTTTATAAAAAGGGATTTATCCGTATTTTTGAGCTCAGTTTTAGGAGCTAATCCCGCTATCCGTTACAATCTTTTATGCCGAACACCGGCATAAAAGGATTTTCACTATTATCAGGGCTAAAAATCGAATAAACTACTTAATACTTATAAATAACAACGAAATGAAATTCAGAATAGAAAAAGACACGATGGGTGAAGTACAGGTTCCTGCAGACAAATATTGGGGAGCGCAAACAGAACGTTCCCGAAACAATTTCAAAATCGGATCTTCGGCTTCCATGCCAAAAGAAATTATTGAAGGCTTTGCTTATTTAAAAAAAGCAGCCGCGTATGCTAACTGTGATTTAGGCGTTTTGCCAATCGAAAAGCGTGATGCTATTGCTGCCGTTTGTGACGAAATCCTAGCCGGTAAATTAGACAACGAATTTCCATTGGTGATTTGGCAAACTGGTTCTGGTACGCAAAGTAACATGAACGTAAATGAAGTAGTTGCTAATCGTGCTCAAGTATTAAAAGGATTCAATATTGGCGAAGGCGAACAATTCATCAAAGCTAATGATGATGTAAACAAATCACAATCTTCTAACGATACGTTCCCAACAGGAATGCATATTGCAGCATACAAAGCGGTAGTAGAAATAACTATTCCAGGTGTAGAAAAGTTAAGAGATACACTTCACGCAAAAGCGCTTGAATTTAATACTGTAGTTAAAATTGGTCGTACCCACTTAATGGATGCTACTCCACTTACATTAGGACAAGAAATTTCAGGATACGTAGCGCAATTAAACTACGGTTTGAAAGCGGTTAAAAATACTTTGGCACACTTATCAGAAGTGGCTTTGGGTGGAACAGCTGTAGGAACTGGATTAAATACTCCTGAAGGATATGATGTAAAAGTAGCCGAATATATTGCTGAATTTACCGGACATCCATTTGTAACTGCTGAAAACAAATTTGAAGCTTTGGCTGCTCATGACGCAATTGTAGAAACTCATGGTGCATTAAAACAATTGGCAGTTTCATTGAATAAAATTGCAAATGACGTTCGTATGCTGGCTTCTGGACCACGTTCAGGAATTGGTGAAATTATTATTCCGGAAAACGAGCCGGGTTCATCTATTATGCCGGGAAAAGTAAATCCTACGCAATGTGAAGCTTTAACTATGGTTTGCGCACAAGTAATGGGTAACGATGTTGCTATAACAGTTGGAGGAATGCAAGGTCATTATGAATTAAACGTATTCAAACCATTGATGGCGGCTAACTTCTTGCAATCAGCAAGATTATTAGGGGATGCTTGCATGTCTTTTGACGAACATTGCGCACAAGGTATAGAACCAAACTACAAACGAATTAAAGAATTAGTTGATAATTCATTAATGCTTGTTACGGCTTTGAATACTAAAATTGGATACTATAAGTCAGCTGAAATTGCTCAAACAGCTCACAAAAACGGAACTACCTTAAAAGAAGAGGCGGTACGTTTGGGCTATGTAACACCAGAGGATTTTGATACTTGGGTTAAACCGGAAGACATGGTCGGAAGCTTGAAATAATTATGATTTGAGTTATAAATTAAAAACCCTGCAGTGATAAAACATTGCAGGGTTTTTGTCATTATTATGTCCCGTCCTGAAGGCAATATTAATTACGAAATTTGCGACTGTTATAAATACCTTTCGATTTGGTATTCACAATTAACAACACAAAATTTATAACTATTTCCCATCTACATAATCTTGTAAATAACCAAATCTAGGCGTTAATTTTCCTTTTTCGGTGATTTTGGCTCTTTGAAGAATCCCGTCTTTATCACCATTAAAAAAGGCTGGAATTACATGTTCCATGAACATCTCACCAAAACCTTCGCTGGCATCTTTAGGTAATTCGCATGGCAAATTATCAACCGCCATTACAACTAATGCAGCAGGATGAAATACATCAACTTCTTTATTTTCAGCAGATAAATATCCATACAAAGGTTCCGCAATAGTTGATGATCTAAGGGTAGACGCAACTGGACCATTGACATCACAGGAAATATCAGCAACCACTTTTATTTTACAATCATTGGATTGAAGCATTTCCTGAGTAAGAATTACTGGTGACTGATTGGCATAATAATGACCCGCAATAAAGACCTCTGTTACTTTTGTGAATTTTTCGAAATCAGAAACATATTCCTGTGGATTATTATAAAAATCGTTGAAATCTAATACTTTACCGTCTTTACGTTTATTATAATCCAATACATCAATTTGAGTATAGACGGGTTGTGTATAGTTTTTAGTTAAGTAATTTTCAACAGAAACTTCTTTGATTTTTATAGCATCCAAAATTTCTTTTGCTCCGTTACCCACTTTTCCGGTTCCGGTAATAACAAATTTTAAAGGTGGCAAAACCACACGTTTTAAATGCGCTATTAGTGCTTCTTTTCCAGAAAGTGTTTCCGCTTTCGGAATTTTAAACAAGCCAAATTTTATTCCAAAAGCTCTGATACCATTATAGGCACCTACAATTCCGGCATATCTCCCAAAACCTATTAATCTGCGGTTGTTAGCATCAACAATCGTTTCATGATCATACAAATCAATATTTTTTTCAAGTATAGCCTGGAGCAATTTTCTGTTATAAGGTTGCTTTTTTATGGTATGAGAAAAGAAAAAATACGATTTATTAGGAATTAGATCTTCTATGGGAACTTCTTTTACACCAAAAAAAACATCACAATCACTAATGTCATTTGCAACTTCAATTCCCAATTTCTTGTACTGCTCGTCAGTAAAAATTCTAATATCTGAACTTTCTACTTTTATAGAAGCGTCTTGATATAGCTGTTTTATTTTTGCCAATTCATCTGGTGAAAAAACAACTCTTCTGTCTGGTGGGTTTTTTCTCTCTTTTATGATTCCGAATTTCATTTTTAAATGCTTTATTTATGATTTAATATAACTTAATGCTTATAATTTGTTACAAATATAACAAATAAGATTAAATTTAATTTATTTTTTTAATAAATTTATAATTCTGAAACGATTAAAAGCTGATGTCCATAAAGATAGAAAACGGCTAATGCTAGACAGTGATAAAATAGTGTTAAGGTTTTGGAAAAAAAATAAATCAACAGGGATTGATTCTATATATTTGCCTTTCTAGCACTATTGAAATGAATTTTATAAAAAACGCAAATATACTACAAATACTCATCCTTACATTAGTTTTGAGTTCTTGTACAAAAGAGAAGAAAAAAGTACAATTAAGCGATGCACTACTACCCAAGAGTACCTTGCCTAAAATGAAACCTTTAACGAATGAACATCCTAAATTAACGGCTGAATACATTAATTCTAAAAAAAGATCAGTAGAATTTTTTTATAATAAAACGTGGCCCAATAATAGTGCAAATGGAAGTTTTCTTGTTGCCCAAAATGGTCAGATCATCTATGAAAATTACGAGGGCTATGCCAATAAAAGAGACAAAAGATTAATAACAAGTACTACTCCCCTTCACTTGGCCTCTGTGAGCAAAGTATTAACTGCAACTGCAGTTTTGAAACTAATTAATGCCAAGAGGATTGATTTAGACCAAAAGGTAAATACCATTCTAAAAGAATTTCCTTATCCTGATGTTACTATTAAAACACTTTTGGACCACAGAAGCGGAATGAGGAACTACGCCTATTTTACAGATCGCGATAAGACGGTATGGGACAGACATAACAGACTGACCAATCAAGATATTTTAACTATCATGGCTACTAAGGATATCGGGTTAGAGTTTAAAACGGACACGCGCTTCAGCTATTGCAATACTAATTATGCCATGTTGGCACTGATAATAGAGAAAATAACCAAGCTTCCCTACAAAGAAGCAATGAGACAAATTGTTTTCAAACCACTCGGAATGAAAAACACTTATGTCTTTGATTACGAAAGAGATAAAGACACTATTGCGCCGTCCTATAAGGGAAATGGAGTCGAAATAGGTAAAGATTATTTAGATGCCGTTTACGGGGATAAAAACATCTATTCGACGCCCCGAGATTTATTGAAATTTGACAGAGCGAGAAATTCCGGTGTATTTTTGAATCCAAAGTTATTCAAAGAAGTTTTTGAGGGATACAGCAATGAACGCGCAGGAGAAAAGAATTACGGTCTTGGTATTCGAATAATAAATTGGAAAACAGGACAAAATTTTTATTTCCATAACGGTTGGTGGCATGGTAATACATCATCATATATTACTTTGCAAAAAGAGAAAGTTACCATTATTGCGCTGTCTAATAAATTCACAACTAGAACTTATCAGGTCAGGAAATTAGCTAGGTTATTTGGTGATTATCCATTCCCATTGGGCAAGGGAGAAAAAGAGGAATGATTTTTGATAAATTAATTCTAAATAGAGATGGCAGAATTCAACTAAAATAGAATACATTTGCAAACTCAAATTATTTTTGAGTCAGAATAAAAAAGGGGTCGACTGGTTTTGACAGCAAGTCGAATTGATAAGTAAGCACGTCGAGCATTGAGACCTTGCTCGTAAATATAAGATCTTACAATTTTACACGGCGAAAATAACTACGCTCTAGCTGCATAATCTGAATTATAGTAAGATTAGCCTCGTTCCTATCAGATAGGAAAGCAGGATTCTCCTTGAAAGCCTTGGTTTGTGGCGTTCAGTAAAGGGGAACCGTAAAAATAAACCTAGATTTCCATGAGCTTCGGGTGGATTTCAAAATTAAGAAGATAAGTATCGTGTGGCTGTTTCTGGCCTAGCACAATATCGAAAACTCAATCAGGAAATAAACGCGTAGAAAGCTTTTTAGTTGCTTGTTTGGACCCGAGTTCGATTCTCGGCGACTCCACAGAAAAAAATCCATTTTACTACCAGTAAAATGGATTTTTTATTTTTATTAAGACCATCTTTTAATTTACGACAGCTATCTCGGTACTATTATAAATTTTGTAGTTTTACCTTACATACTTCAGATTCTAATGAAAGATAAACTAATAAACATTCCTCCTGTACCTGCAGTTCTCTTTGCTATAATTAGCGTACAATCTGGGGCAGCAATAGCTAAAGGTCTTTTCCCCGTTATAGGCGCAACAGGAACCGCTTCTTTGCGAATTGCAATTTCGGCCATTATTTTACTAGCCGTTTACCGGCCAAATTTATCTAAAATTACTTCCGTGCAATGGAAATTTGTAATACCCTACGGGTTATCCTTGGGAGCGATGAATTTAATCTTTTATATGGCAATAGAACGAATTCCTATTGGTTTAGCTGTTACTTTGGAATTCATAGGTCCTCTTTTAGTAGCCGTTTTGGGTTCCAAACGTATCATCGATTTTCTATGGGTATTGCTCGCTGCAGCCGGAATTATTTTAATTGCTCCGTGGTCAAATAATGGAATGGACCCTTTAGGAGTTCTATTTGCGCTTTTAGCTGGAGCATTGTGGGCATCGTACATTGTTTTAGGAGGGAAAATTTCGAAAATTATGGAAGGTGGTAAGGCCGTAGCTACAGGAATGCTCTTTGCTTCCCTACTTATTGTGCCCTTTGGGATAATTGGAAACGGGCTAAACAACCTAACACCAAACCTTTGGGGGTTGGGAATTGCTCTAGCTCTATTATCCAGTGCTATTCCTTTTACACTAGAAATGAAAGCCCTTGGTCAGATGCCTGCCCGAACTTTCAGTATTTTAATGAGCTTAGAACCTGCCGCTGCTTCCATTTGTGGATTAGTTTTTTTACAGGAATATTTAAGTGTTAATGAAATATTGGCTGTGATTTTTGTCATAATAGCCTCAGTTGGAGCAACGCTTACTTCCCGGCAAAAAAAAATATAATTTAGTTTTACTTATTTTCATATTCTTTTTTAAAATTTACTCGCTTTGTCCAATTACTAATATAGTTCAAACTACTTTGGACTATCCGCAAAATTTGCTTTGAAAGCCTCAAATCTTAGGTTTTAATAGCTTTTACTTTTTTATTACTGTAAAACCGAAAAAAGCAAAATAATAATTAAAAAAAAAATATCCCGGACTCATCGACACTGCCTTTGGCACAATTATAGTTAGCCAACTTCCTTATTTCTAAAGGATTAATAATTATTTCACCTGAATGCTTTTAAGTAAGCTTCCTAGAAAAAATTCGAAAATTCAGTAGTGATTATAAACTTCTATGTAACATTAGTCACCAATATTAATAAAATCATCAACTAATTTTGTCAAATAAATTAGAAACTAAAAAAATAAACGATATGTATTTTCAACACATTTACGACAAGAGTCTTGCCCAAGCAAGTTATTTTATTGGCTGTCAAAAAGCAGGAGTAGCCGCAGTGATCGATCCTAAAAGAGATGTAGATACGTATCTCGAAATTGCTAAACAGAACAATATGAAAATTACTCATATTTTAGAAACACACATTCATGCTGATTTTCTTGCAGGCTCCAGAGAACTTGCTGCTTTAACGGGTGCCCAAATGTACCTTTCAGCGGAAGGCGGACCTGGTTGGGAATATGAATTTCCTCATGTTGACGTAAAAGATGGTGCTATTTTAAAACTAGGAAACTTAAAAATAGAAGTAGTTCACACGCCGGGACACACACCGGAAAGCATCAGTTTTCTTTTGACTGATACACCTGCCAGCGACGAGCCGGTAATGTTATTCACTGGTGACTTTGTATTTGTTGGCGACATAGGAAGACCTGATTTGTTGGAAAAAGCAGCAGGAATGAAAGGAACTCAAGAAATTGGTGCTAAACAAATGTATCAGTCCATAAAGAAATTTGAATCATTACCAGACTTTATCCAAGTATGGCCTGGCCATGGAGCAGGTTCTGCTTGCGGAAAAGCATTAGGAGCAGTTCCAAGTACTACTGTAGGATATGAAAAAATACGAAACTGGGCTTTCCAACATAAAAATGATGAAGCTGGATTTGTAAAATATTTATTGGAAGACCAGCCGGAACCACCTAAGTATTTTGCAATGATGAAAAAGCTAAATAAAATAGATCGCCCGCTTCTTACCAGTGTTCCAAAATTAAAACAACTGGATTATGCACCGTTATCTGCAGCTTTAGCAAAGGGAACTAAATTGATTGACGCCAGAGATAAAACGGAATTTTCCAAAGGTTTTATTCCGGGAAGCATCAACATTCAAGGAAATAATTCGTTTGCCACTTGGGCAGGATGGTTACTTACTTATGACGAGTCTTTTATCTTGCTTGCAGATGAATCGCAACTGGATGATCTGACTCGAAAACTTATGAGAATAGGCCTTGACAATATTCAAGGTTACATTCCTTCTACAAAAATATGGGAAGAAAATGGTGGTTCTTTAGAGACGGTCAATCAGATTTCATTAGAGGAATTTAAAACTTTGCAACAAGATAAGGACGTTCAAGTAGTGGACCTTCGTGGAGCTGCTGAATATAATGCAGGTCATATCAAAGGCGCTGACAATGTATTTGTAGGCACTATACTAAACAATCTGGACAAAATTAGTAAAGATAAAAAAGTATTAATCCATTGCCAAGGTGGTGACAGGGCAGCAATAGCGTACTCATTGCTTGCAAGAAACGGCTACAAAAACATACTCAATTATTCCCCAGGAATGAATGAATGGATCAAAGAAAACAATCTTATTGAATACTAAAAACAATAATTATGTTTGGAATTTTTAAAAATATATTTTCAAAAAAAAATACAATACAAATGGAAAAATCAATAAAAGAAGGCGCGTTCCTTGTAGATGTGCGAACACCTGCTGAATTTGCCGAAGGTCATGTAAATGGATCGACCAATATTCCTTTGGATAAAGTTGCGAGTCAATTAGAAAAATTTAAAGGAAAAGATCCAATTATTGTTTTCTGTCGAAGCGGGAATCGCAGCGGTCAGGCCAAAATGATTTTGGAACAAAATGGTTTCAAAAACGTCATAAATGGCGGTATCTGGCAAGATGTAAAAGAAGCAATCAGCAAATAATTATTTTACCATAATAAGTTGCAGTTTAAAGCAATAAATTGAATTGTTTTAAACTGAACCATTATTATTTTTTAATAATCGAAATTTGATTTTTGTAGAAGAAATTAAACTGAATTTGTACCTTCCTGCGCAAATAAAAAATAAACTTCTTTTAGAATTAATACAAAATGAACAATACTATGGAAACGAAAAAAGTAATGAATAAAGACTTAATTTTAAGAGAAAAGTTAGCATTACAACGAACGACACTAGCTAATCAATCTACTTTTCTCGCCTTTTTGAGAACGTCCATGTATTTTTTGATTGCTGGTCTGAGTTTGAAAAATTTGTTGAAAGTCGAAAATAGTTTACTCATTGAAATTGCACTTTTTATTGCTTCATTGGTCATTTTCGTTTTTGGCACTGTCAATTATTTGAAGCACAAGAAATCCATATCCACAAATAAAAAACACATAGGTGACTACCAGTTAGAATATTACAAATTATAATAGTATTCCTTTCTTGTATCAAAAATATATGCTTCAACACAGTACTAAGGCAACCAATAACTGTTTTTTAATTTTAAAATAAATAACGTATCAATTGAAAACAAATACAATCAAACTAGGACTCAAAGAAAATTGGAAACAATTTACTATTTTGATTATCGTCAATGCCTTTGTTGGTGGAATGGTAGGAATGGAAAGAACCATTATTCCAAAGTTAGCCGAGATTGAATTTCGCATTGCATCAAAAACGGCTATTCTATCTTTCATAATTGCTTTTGGGATTACTAAAGCCATCACCAACTATTTTACGGGTAAGCTGGCAAATTATTTTGGCAGAAAAAATTTACTCTTATTTGGCTGGTTTTTAGCTTTACCAATCCCTTTTATTTTGATTTATGCAGAATCCTGGAATTGGGTGATTTTTGCCAATATTCTGTTAGGCATCAGCCAAGGACTGACCTGGAGCAGTACGGTGGTGATGAAAATTGATTTGGTTGGAGAAAATGATCGTGGACTGGCTATGGGACTCAACGAATTTGCCGGATATTTTGCAGTTGGATTAGTTGCGTTTCTCTCTGGCTATATTGCCCAAAATTATGGAATTACGCCTTACCCTTTTTACTTGGGAATCGGAATTTCCATATCCGGTTTTTTATTGACTTTGCTTTTTGTGAAAGATACACGAGTATTTGTACACCAAGAAAACACGACTAATAAAACAGAAAAATTAGATTATATTTTTTTGGAAACTACATTCAAAAACAAAACATTAAGTGCCATAACGCAAGCTGGATTAGTCAATAACCTGAATGACGGAATGATCTGGGGATTATTGCCCATTGTATTACTTTCTCTGCATTACGATTCTCAAAACATTGGAATCATAACTGCTATCTACCCTGCTGTTTGGGGTTTTGGACAATTGATTACCGGTAAAATGTCAGATGTTTATTCGAAAAAAAAGATGCTGTTTTGGGGAATGTTACTACAGGGAATAGCGATTCTCTTTATTCCTTTTGCTGAAGAATTTTATCAATTGACCACCATTTCAGCCTTTTTGGGATTAGGAACAGCGTTAGTTTATCCTACCTTTTTATCCGCGATCGCACAGGCTACAAATCCTAATCAAAGAGCCGAAAGTATTGGCACCTTCAGGCTTTGGAGAGATTTAGGTTATGCAATAGGTGCCATTATTTCAGGAATAACTGCTGATTTATTTGGAGTCAATTATGCTATTGTACTGATAGGATTGATTACCATTATATCGTCCTTGATTATTGAAATCAGAATGCCGAAAGATACTGTAGTAAAAGAATAAGGTCATAACCATTAAAAGCATAACTTTTTAGAAAGCAATGCTTCAAAATAAAAAAATGAACTGGAAAACACTAAAAAAATCAACACTGCACAATATGTTTTTTATTGCATTAATAGCAATACTGCTATTCAGTCCTTTGGGCACTTTTGTAAAAATACAATTAAACCGATTAATTGCCTTTTCGCCAAAAACAATTGCTGTAACAGACCAAAAAAACTGTCAACTTATCAATGGCAATTAGTAGACGCCACGGGAAAAAGTGTATCGCTCGAAGCATATAAAGGAAAAATAATATTCATTAATTTCTGGGCCACATGGTGTCCGCCATGTATTGCCGAAATGCCAAGCTTCCAAAATTTATATGCTAATTATCAGGATAAAATAATCTTTTTGTTTGTGACAACCGATTCCTTTGAAAAAGCAAATACATTTATGAACAAGGAAAATCTTACCCTTCCTGTCTACCAATCGATTACAAATCCTCCCTTAGAAATGGAATCATCTACAATACCTGCCACTTTTCTCATTGACAAACAAGGAAATATTGTTTTAGCCAAAATTGGAACAGCAAATTGGAACAGTGATTCTTTCCGAGGAAAGTTAGACCAGTTACTAAAAAAATAAAATCATTGTCATTTTTTATTTTTTTCTTGTGTGACAAAAGTAACATAGCAACTCATTTATATATTCAATCTTTGCAGTAATAAAAAAATAATTATGTCAATTTTAGAATTAATCAGAGAACCTTGGCCTTGGTATATTGCAGGCCCATTAGTGGGACTTACAGTTCCGGCTTTATTAATCATTGGAAACAAATCATTTGGCATTAGTGCCTCATTACGTCATACTTGTGCCATATGCTTACCGGCAAACATTAAATTTTTCAAATACGATTGGAAAAAAGAAATTTGGAATATGTTTTTCGTTTTCGGTATTTTATTGGGAGGTGTAATTGCGTTTAGTTTCTTATCAAATCCAAATCCAATCAGCATTGATGGAAATCTAAAAGCAGAATTAGCAACTTATGGCGTTACTAACATCAATGGAATGTTACCGGAACAATTATTCTCGTGGGAAAATTTACTTACCCTTAAAGGTTTTTTTATGATGGTCGTTGGCGGCTTCTTTATTGGTTTCGGTTCTCGTTATGCGGGAGGTTGTACCAGTGGTCACGCAATTTCTGGTTTGTCTAATTTACAAATGCCTTCTCTTATAGCTACTTGTTGTTTCTTCGTTGGTGGTTTGATTATGGCAAATCTTATTTTACCCTTTATACTTTCACTATAAAATTATTGATATGCAAATTAAAGATCAAAATGCAGACTTCGAAACTCGTTCCTTAGATACCGTTTGTATCAACGAGAGTCAATTAGAACACAAATGGTATCACAATTTGAAATACCTGGTTATAGGTATGTTGTTTGGCATCGTTTTCATCAAAGCCGAAATTATCAGCTGGTACCGTATTCAGGAAATGTTCCGTTTTCAATCGTTTCACATGTATGGCGTTATAGGAAGTGCGGTTATTGTTGGGATAATCTCCGTTTTCTTGATAAAAAAATTTAATATTAAAACCATTTATGGCGAAAAGATTGAGTTCCATGACAAAACCTTCAACAAAGGTCAAATTTACGGTGGACTCATTTTTGGATTGGGTTGGGCAATAACAGGAGCTTGTCCTGGACCGTTGTTTGCCCAAATTGGAACTGGCGCTACAGTTATGATTGTCACCCTATTTTTTGCAATAGTGGGAACTTGGGTATATGGATATTTTAGAGACAGACTTCCTCATTAGAAATTAATTTATATTCGTCATCTTTTGGAAATAGTAAAAACAGCATTTAATTAATCCAAATGGTAAAACTTTTTAACTAAGTAGTTAAGCAGGAGATACAGCAAAGTACCTACGAAGGCAAACGAAAGAATAAAACTTACCAGATTTACGACAATATTAGGAATAAACTTCAATCTGGGGTGCGTAAAATATGGTTCCCGATGCAGTCTCTCGTGAATATTTTGTTTGGCTATTTTAATTTTCTTTTTGATGATTGAGTGATTTTAAAGGTAACCAGAAACGGTACTATTTATGATTGACTTGTTAATTATTATTTTGACAAATCTAAAGTAAGCAATTAAATTAATATGTGGAAGTTATGCAATTAAAAAGGAGAATGATGTATCGAAATCCCCTTTTTAATATTGATTAATATCACTTACATAGTATTTTAAGCGTAGATAGAAAGATTAAAGCAGTTGGTTATATTTTTTTAATGTTTCCTTTATTTTTTAAGAAGATAACCTCTATGATTTTACTGGTCATTCCTGTATCTATTCTAAGTTGTTTTGATAACACCTCAATTACGTTTTTTTCTTCATCCTCTAATATCCCATCAGCAAGTAATAATTCAAGTGCGTTAGCAAATATCGTTTCTTTATCATTTTCTTTAATCAGTTCGCAGCAAGCAGAAATGTATTTTAGTTGCCCCAATTCCATTTTTAGATTAAATGCTTTTGCGTACAAAGGAGCAACATCGATTCCAATGAATTTTTCTTTGGAACGTAATAATCGGGTTAAGGCCACTGTTTCGGAATCCTTAATTTGATTATCGGCGGAAATACAAGAATATAAAATTCCAACCCAAGCTTCAAATTCTGAGGTTACAGGATTTTCAGCAATATCATTTTTGCCTTGAAATTTATCAGATGAGATCATATTTTATTTTTTTTGTTTAAAGTTACTGTGAACCTTGTAACACTTTGCCATACTTTAGGAATAAATTACCATTTTGCTTTTTGGTTAAAATCAAATTCTTGTAAATCTACATCAAAAAAAAACCTTCTCGTTAATCTAAACAAGACGGTTTCTTTATATGTTAAAAAACTATAAACTAATCCATTACTTTATAAAAAACCATTTCTGGTGCGCCAATCACTCCGGCATCCATCATTAATTTTTTCTTTGCTTCGGAGTTAATGTTTTCTTTTGCTTTTTTCATGTCCGTGATAGCAAATACTATCGTCACCATATTAGGATCATCTATACCTCGAGCCAATCCTCTATCAATGAAACCTTCTTCCATTCTTTTAGCGGTTCCTTCGGCATCGTACACTTTGAGCCAGGCATCAAAATCTTTTACTTTATGAGTCACCATTAATCTGTCTTTCTGGTCAATTGGCGTGTCATCATTTCGGATCACCTCATAATAAGAAAATTCAGGTTTACCAATTACTCCCGCTTTTTTCATCGCCTCTTTTAGATATGGAAGTACGCTGAAATCTTTTGCTTTTTGCAAATCGAGAAATTTACTTGCTGTCACAATTATACTGGGATCATCTGTTCCTCTTCCTACCATATAATGCGAAATGGTATAAGCCGTTCTGATTGAATCATGGGCATCGTATTCTTTTCTCCATTTAACATAATCAGCTACTTTGTGTTTAATAACCATTACTTTGAATGGTTCAAATACTGCAACAGCGGTAGCAGTGTCTTTAGGCATTGCATCTTCATTTTCAGTTTTTTCCTTTTTATTGTTTTTACAAGATAAAAATGCAACGGCAAAAACTAATATCAAAACTGGTTTTAAGAATTGTTTAATGTTTTTCATACTATTATTTTTTAAGTTATTTTTATTACATAAATATACTAATAAATACTGATAATGAGATAGTTATAATTTATTTAGATTTATAATTATTTTCCAATTAGTTGTATAATTTACTGAATTCAGTAAATACCAATTTTACAGAAGAACAATATGATTATATTCGCCAAATAATTAGAATGAAATCATTATCTGATTTGTTTAAAGGCGCTTACGTTTTGCTAAACTAATTTTGAAAAACGAATATTTTGGAAAAATAAAATAATATCAAAATTTATAAAATGAAAAAAAAAATAATACAATTGTTATTTTTAATACTGCCTTTTTTATGTAGCGCTCAAGAATACATCGATTTATTTTCCGTAAATTATGGGAAATCACAAGAAAAAACATTTGAAGATTCATCTGTTAATACCAGCATCTCCACATTTCAAACAAATCTTACTTTACCCGTTGTTTTAAATGAAAAATATATTGCTGTTACTGGTGTAAATTTCAGCAGCTATAGCTTACAATTATTTCCCGATTCTAATAACAATCATTTATATTCAACAAATTTAAGAGCTGGTCTGAGTGTAAAACATTCCGAACACTGGAGTGGACTATACCTTTTCCTGCCAAAAGTTGCTTCTGATTATATCAATGTCAGCAATAAAGATATTTATCTGGGTGGATTAGCTTTATTAAAATATAAAAGAAACGAAAATTTTGGTTACGGTTTAGGACTTTACGGCAGCAGTGAAGCTTACGGTATGTCCGTGGTTCCAATTATTACTTTCTATTATCATAGTCCGGATAAACGTTTTGAAATAAATGCCTTTATGCCAAATGACGCCGATATCAATTATAGTCTGACTGATAAAACAAGAATAGGTGTTGATTTTCTAGGTCATGGAAATAGTTACAAACTGACAACGGATAATATCCGTTCCAATTATGTAGAAAATAATTCGCTAGATTTTTCTTCTTATGTGCAAAGAAGCATTTTAGACAATAAAATCCTTTTACGTCTGAAATTGGGCTATTCTTTAAACGAATTTAGGGTATATCCAATAGATCAAAAACTTGATTTACAGATTCTGGCGTTAAAATTTGGTGACAACCGTACCCGATTATTCGAAGACAAATCAAACACTATCCTTTTAAAAATGGAAGCTATTTATCGTTTTGATCTGAGTAAGGTTAAAAAATAAGCAGTTTTTTAAATCTTTTTCTCCTTATCAAAATCATAAAAAAAACCGTCTCGTTATCTTAAACGAGACGGTTTTTCACTATTAGACATTTCGATTTTAATCAAATCATTTATACCTTACTTTATTCCATTTATTTGTTGGTCCAATTATTATCAGCTGGTGTAGCATCCATAAAGAGTCCGCCATCAAGTGTTACTGATTTTATTTTTTTGGTTCCTTTCAAAGGAATCGTTGTCGTTTTTTGGTTGGTTGCCCAAACGGCTGGCGTTTTGTGTACTGTTTCTTTTTTACCATCTGCATAAACAACATTCACATCAAAAGGAATTGCAAAACCACCTTCGTTTTTAATGGAAATGGTATTTTTAGAACCATTCGAATTTACTTTTGCAACAGCAAGATCAATGTAATTATTACTAAAAAACCAGTTGTTGAAAAACCAATTCAAGTTTTTACCAGTGCTGCTATTCACCGAATTAAAATAATCCCAAGGAATTGGATGTTTACCATTCCAATCTTCCATATAGGTATGGAGCACTTTTTTGAATAAATCATCACCTAGCATATCTTTTAAAGCCAAATAAGAAAGTGACGCTTTCCCATATGAATTGTTCCCGTAACCCGCTCCTGATAATTGAGATGACATGGAAATTATTGGCTGATCCTCTTCGGCAGATTTATCGTTTATGTAACGATTTACTCTAAATTCTTTGTAAAATTTATCGGCGGCTTCTTTGCCATGTTCTGCAATTCCAATCAAATATTCGAGTGTTGTAGCCCAACCTTCGTCCATAAAAGCATAACGGGTTTCATTGATTCCCATGTAAAAAGGAAAGTATGTATGAGCGATTTCGTGATCTTGTACCAATTGCGCAAAAACGGCGTCACCTGTTTGGGAATCATTTACCATCATTGGATATTCCATGTCGGCAAAACCTTGAAAAGCTGTCATTTTAGAATAAGGATACGGAACTCCTGGCCAATTGTTAGAAAACCAAGCCAAAGCATAATTATTATTTTTTACTGAATTGATAAAATCGGTTCCTTTTACATCATAAGCCGCCTGCGTACTGACACGACGATTGGTTTTATTGTTTACAACAACGCTTCCGGCATCCCATAAATAATGATTGCTTAAACCAAAACATATATCCGAAATTGTATTTGCTTGAAATTTCCAAGTATTCCAATCCTTCTGCAAAGTGACTTTTCCGTCTTTCATTTCCTGCTCATCCGCAATATGCATCACCGCATCTGAAGTGTATGATTTTTTTAATCGTGTGGCATACTCCGCTTGCAAAACATCATCCGGATTCAGTAAATCTCCCGTGGCATAGACCACATAATTTTTGGGCGCTTTTATCGAAAAAGTGTAGTCATTGAAATCATTGTAAAATTCCTGACGATCCGTATGTGGCAATTTGTCCCAGCCATTATAATCATCATAAACAGAAACGCGAGGATAACTGTACGCTACAAAAAAAGTAGTATTATCAATTTGCCCCTCACGACCGCTTTCTTTAGACAAAGGATAATTCCAGTCAATGTCTAATTTAGCTTTGGTTTTTGGCGGTAATGGCTTTTTCAATTTAATAGTACCAACGGTTGCCCAATTTTTAGCATTTTCATTGTAAACTTCCCCATTAATTTTGAAAGAAGTTATGGTCAATCCTTCTGATAAGAAATCAGTGCTTACTTCTCCGCCCCTAGGCGCTGTCGGTTTATGCAGATTATTTACAAAACGAATAACTATTGTTTTCAGGGTGTCCTTGCTGTTGTTTTCGTAAACAATACTTTCAGTGCCACTAACTATTTTTGTATCTGGATTTACGGTAATTTCCATTTCGTATTTCCCATGGTTTTGCCAATAATTTTTCCCTGGCTTTCCGTCTTTGGAACGGCTTCCTTTTGAATAGGCTTCTTTTATATTTCGAGGAGTATAAAGTTCCTGTGCGAAACTATTCTGCGCAAAAAAAGTGACAGTGACCAATACTAATAAAAGTGATTTTTTTTTCATGAAGACGTTTTTAGAAATGATATGAATACTAATGAAACATTAGTATCGATAAATTCCCTTTTGTAACAAAAATCTTTAGGAATAAATAAATCGCTACGGGCTAAAAGTACAAATATTTGAATTGAAAACTAAAAATCAATTGCCTTTTCCTTTGGATTAAATCCATAAAAAAAGCCGTTCCAAAAAATGAGACGGCTCCAATTTTTTAATTAAAAAAGATTATAAAATATAATCTGTATTGATAAAATTAGATTCTTTGCTATTTAGTAATTCTTGCAAAATGGCATTGTTATACTCATTGTCTTTAGAAGCTACAAAAGTTCTAATAGAGAACGAACGCAACGCATCATGAATACTCAAAGTTCCCACTGCTGAATCTTTTCTTCCTGTAAAGGGGAAAACATCGGGTCCTCTTTGGCAAGAACTATTCAAGTTTACTCTACAAACAAGATTCACTAATGTATCGATAAGCGGTGCAATGGTTTTAATGTCTTTTCCAAACAAACTTACTTGCTGTCCGTAATTAGACTCCGCCATATCGTTTAAAGGCTCCTGAATGTCTTTAAAAGAAAGAATAGGCACCACTGGTCCAAACTGCTCTTCGTGATACAAACGCATTTCTTTATTTATGGGAAACAAAACTGCCGGGAAAATATAATTCTCAGTATGCTCCCCTCCTTTTTTATTGATTATTTTTGCTCCTTTACTTGTAGCATCATCAATTAATTCTTGGATATAAGCTGGTTTTTCTTTTTCTGGTAAAGGAGTAAGAAATACTGATTTATCCCATGGATTTCCAAAAGACAGTGCATCCACTTTGGCAGCAAAACGCTTATTGAATTCATCTGCGATTGATTCATGTACGTACAAAACTTTCAAAGCGGTACAACGTTGTCCATTAAAGGATAATGAACCAGCGATACATTCTTGAATAGTCAAATCTAAATCGGCATCCGGAAGGATTATCGCAGGATTTTTTGCTTCTAAACCTAATACTAAACGCAATCTATTTTTGTTTGGATGTTGATCCTGCAAAGCAATCGCAGATTTACTGTTTCCAATCAAAGCCAAAATATCAACTTTTCCGGATTTCATGATTGGTGAAGCTACTTCACGCCCTCTACCGTACACAATATTGATGGCTCCGGCAGGGAAACTACTTCTAAATGCTTCTAATAAAGGAGAAATTAATAAGACGCCATGTTTAGCAGGTTTAAAAATTACAGGATTTCCCATAATCAATGCGGGAATAAGCAACGAAAAAGTTTCATTCAACGGATAGTTGTAAGGTCCAAGACACAATACAACACCGAGCGGTCCTCTGCGAACCATGGCATTTATCCCTTGCACTTTAGAAAAATGACTACTGCGACTGTTTAATTCTTTTAAGCTGTCAATTGTATCATAGATATATTCTACGGTTCTGTCAAATTCTTTTTCAGAATCACCCAAAGATTTACCAATTTCCCACATCAAAAGCTTCACAACTTCTGTTCGAGTCGTTTTCATTTGAGTGACAAAATTTTCCATGCATTTGATGCGATCCACAACTTTCATGGTAGGCCATAAACCTTGACCATTGTTGTAAGCTTTGGATGCTGCTTCCACTGCTTCCATTGCTTCTTTTTCTCCCATAAAAGGAATAGATCCTAGTATAGTAGGCTCATACTTTTCTGTTGATGAAATCGTGGAGAAAACTGCAGAAGTTTGGCCTTCCCATTTTTTTAATTCACCATTCACTAAATAAGTATCCTGATTTAATAATGTTTTAATCTGAAATTCTTCTGGTATTGCATTCATTGTAGGTTGTTTTTGTTTTTTGGTAATAAGATATAGACAAGATATACTCGCTAATTTTTATGGTGCAACGACATCCCCGTTCCAAGCCAAAATTCCGCCAGTTAAATTATAGGCGTTCTCAATTCCCAGTTCATTCATAACTTCGCAGGCTTTTGCGCTTCTTGCTCCAGAACGACAGTAAACATAATAATTTTTACTTTTATCCAAGGTCTCAATTTCATTTACAAAACCTTGTCCCATGTGAATATCAATATTTATAGCATTAGCTATAATTCCGTCATTGTACTCGTCTTCTGTTCTTACGTCTAGTATCACTGCATTCTCATCTGCTTCGAGTTGAGAAATCCAATCTTCTTGTGTTAAATTCATGATGATGTTTTTTGTAAAAATACAATGTTTTTAAATAACTATAAACAGTACTCTTTTAAATTATTATTTAATTTAAAGAAAACGTTTTCGCTAGACACTAATAATCAGCAAATTACATTTTCGCTTACGAAATCATTAAAATTTAGTCCATTAAATCCATAGGAAATACATTTAATTTATTCTTCCAATTTTATTTCCTAAGTATCAATTTCAATTAAAAAGTTCCCCTAAATAATTAACATTTTAGCGTACTTTTACAATACTTATCTTGATTTTTTTTCAAAATAAAAGTACTTTTTTAATTAAATATATTTAAAAAACACACTTCGCAATGCATGATTCTGATAATTTTAAAAAAATATTCCCATCATTTTCAGACGAGCTTATAGATGAGATTGAAACGAATGCAATTCACCAATCTTATAAAGCTGGTGATGTAATCATGCGTACAGGCCAGTATATCAATAATACAATTTTGGTTACTAAAGGTCAGATTAAAATATATCGGGAAGGAGAAAATGGAGGGGAGTTTTTTATGTATTATTTACAACCTGGGCAAGCTTGTGCAGTTTCTATGATATGTGCAACTCGAAGTCAAACAAGTCAGATTATGGCAAAAGTGGTGGAAGATGTTGAATTGATAATGATCCCGCTTTCTTTGATGGAAAAATGGATGATGAAATTTCGCAGTTGGTATGAATTTGTATTATTCACCTACCGCACCCGCTTTGAGGAAGTTTTGGAAGTCGTTGACAGCATCGCATTTAGAGCTATGGATGAGCGACTAGAGTTTTATTTAAAACGTCATGCAGAAGCTTGTAGTTGTAAAGATTTAAAATTATCACATCAAGAAATTGCAACGGAACTGAATACTTCCAGAGAAGTGATTTCTCGCCTGCTCAAAAAGATGGAACAAAGAGGATTAGTTCGACTACATCGCAATCAAATTGAACTTTTGACATAAAAACTGTTCTATGTGATAAATGTTACTGTGTATAAAAATCATAGTGACAATCTTTGCAATAAAAAATTAAAAATGGAATATTTAGGTTATTTTGCTTCAATTATTATCGGACTTTCACTTGGTTTAATCGGTGGTGGCGGATCTATTCTCACCATACCTATTTTAGTTTACCTATTTAAAATCGAACCGGAATTAGCCACAAGTTACTCTTTATTCATAGTGGGAATCACTGCTTTATTTGGTTGCATTAGCCACTATAAAATGGGAAACCTTAAAATAAAATCAGCGCTATACTTCGCTATTCCTTCGGTGTTTTCTATTTTGATTATCCGCGAAGTAATTTTTCCCAAAATAGCCTCGACAATTTTCTCTATCGCTTCTTATCAAGTTTCAAAAAATTTCTTGATAATGATTATTTTTTCGGTACTTATGATGGCTGCAGCTATATCGATGATTCGAAAAAGAAAAGCAATCCCGAACCCTCCAAAAACAAATTACACACAATTGGGAATAATTGGATTTATTGTGGGAATTGTAACTGGATTTTTGGGCGCTGGCGGTGGATTTTTAATCATTCCTGCTCTTTTATTTTTTGCTAATTTACCAATGAAACAAGCCGTAGGAACCTCACTACTTATTATTTTTATTAATTCAAGCATCGGTTTTGCTGGCGATTTGTACATTGGTACACCTATTAATTATTCGTTTTTACTCGTGATTTCCAGTATTGCATTTGTAGGAATGATCATTGGAATCCAACTTTCAAAGAAAATTGACGGAGCCAAACTCAAACCAATATTTGGTTGGTTTATATTAGTCATGGGAATATACATTATTGTCAAAGAAATCCTTTTTAAATAAAACACTTTGTGTAACAATTGTCACTCTTAAAATCAAATACAAGAATTACCTTTGTATAAGAATCTTAAATTAAAAATCATGCAAATAGAACAAATATATACAGGATGTCTAGCCCAAGGTGCTTACTATATAACTTCAAATGGTGAAGCGGCGATTATAGATCCGCTTCGCGAGATACAACCTTATCTGGACCGATTAGAACGGGATAATGTAAAACTTAAATATATTTTTGAAACTCATTTTCATGCTGATTTTGTTTCAGGGCATGTTGATTTAAGCAATTCAACGGGAGCACCAATTGTCTATGGTCCAACTGCCAAACCAGAATTTGAGGCAATAATAGCTACAGATGGTCAGGAATTTAAAATTGGAAACATCAAAATAAAAGTATTGCATACACCAGGCCATACCATGGAAAGCACGACTTACTTATTACTAGATGAAAACGGAAAAGAACATGCTATTTTCTCTGGGGATACTTTATTCATTGGGGATGTAGGAAGACCCGATTTAGCGCAAAAAGCTGCTCACATGACTCAGGAACAATTAGCCGGAATCTTATTCAATTCGTTAAGAACAAAAATAATGACTTTGCCTGATGATGTAATTGTATATCCGGCCCATGGTGCAGGAAGTGCTTGTGGTAAAAACATGAGTAAAGAAACCGTTTCGACTATTGGTAACCAAAAAGCGACCAATTATGCTTTGAGAGCTAATATGACTGACGCTGAATTCATCAAAGAAGTGACCGAGGGATTACTGCCTCCTCCGCCCTATTTTGGGATGAATGTAGCAATGAACAAACAAGGATACGAAAGCTTTGACAGCGTTCTACATAACGGAATGAAAGCCATTCCCGTAAATGATTTTGAAGCTATCGTAGAAGAAACCGGAGCTTTGATTTTAGATACCAGAAAAAATGGTGATTTTGCTAAAGGCTTTATCCCACAATCAATAAACATAGGTATAGAAGGAGATTTTGCCCCATGGGTAGGTGCCTTAGTTGCCGATGTAAAACAACCAATTATTCTTGTGACAGAAGCAGATCAGGAAGAAGAGTCTGTAACTCGATTAAGCCGAGTAGGTTTTGACAAATTAATTGGCCATCTGGAAGGCGGTTTTAACGCTTGGAAAAAATCAGGAAAAGA
Organism: Flavobacterium xinjiangense; assembly: GCF_900142885.1. GTDB lineage: Bacteria > Bacteroidota > Bacteroidia > Flavobacteriales > Flavobacteriaceae > Flavobacterium > Flavobacterium xinjiangense. The sequence goes on from NZ_FRCL01000004.1 coordinate 74,899, forward strand.
AATCGACACTGTACACCGAATTACCGCAGAAGAGTTTGCTAAACAAGTCAAAATTGGCGAAAACAAAGTAATAGATATCCGTAAAGAAAGTGAATATTGTGCGGAACATGTTGAAGAAGCTTACAGCAAACCCTTGGCGAGTATAAATGAATGGATAAAAGATATCAATCCTAAAGAACCTTTTTTCTTGCTTTGTGCAGGCGGTTACCGCAGTATGATTGCCGCTTCAATCTTACAAGCGCGTGGTTTCAGGAATTTTACAGAAATAGAAGGTGGATTTAATGCTATTGCAAAAACTGAATTACCAAAAACTGATTTTGTATGCCAAAGCAAAGTGTTATAGCGACTATATTTTAGTATAATTACTGCTAAAATAACTGGATATCAGAAAATTATATCTTAAATTTACTATAGGTTTTTATTGAATTTTAATGCGATAAATTTATATCCAAATGAAAAAAAACATGGGTTCCACCGACAGAATTATCCGTATTGCTGTAGCAATTTTAATAGGTATATTGTATTTTACCAATACCATTAGTGGTACACTTGCGCTAATTTTAGGTGCATTTGCAATTATTTTTATAATAACCAGTTTTATTAGTGTTTGCCCATTATATATGCCTTTCGGGATTTCAACCCGCAAAAAAACTATAGAATGAAAGATGTAAAATGTTGTGTTGTTTCATGTGAAAAATCGGTTGATGCAACCTATTGGGAAGCACAATACAAAGCAAAGTCAACGGGTTGGGATTTGGGAATAGTATCCCCACCCATTAAAACCTATATAGACAAGCTGGAGAATAAAAATAGTAGCATTTTAATTCCAGGTTGTGGTAATTCCTATGAAGCAGAATACCTTTTGCAACAAGGCTTTACCAATATCACCGTTATAGACATTGCACCAACATTGGTTACAGTTTTGAAAGAAAAGTTCAAAAACAACCCAAATATTCAGATTATATTAGGGGATTTTTTTTTACAAAAAGGAATATATGACTTAATTATTGAGCAGACTTTTTTCTGTGCGCTACCTCCTATTATGCGTCAAAAATACGTTTGGAAAATGCATCAACTTTTGGCTGATGAAGGAAAACTGGCAGGACTGCTATTTAATAGAAAATTTGAAGTGAGTCCCCCTTTTGGCGGAAGCAAAGAAGAATACGAGACCCTTTTCCAGGTTGCTTTTGACTTTTTGAAAATGAATGTTTGTTCAAATTCTATTTCGCCGAGAGCCAATTCGGAATTATTTTTTGAATTAAAAAAGAACACTAAAGTCAAAGTTAACCTTTATGAATTTAGTGGCATTAGTTGTAGCGGTTGCATGGAATCTGTGACAAAAAAGTTTGCAGCAATAAATGGAATACTAAATGTGAGTATGAGCAGTAATTATTCAGCAGTACTAATTGTCAGTAAAAACGAAATTGCAGTCGACGATTTACAAAATGCAATTTCATATGATGAAAAGTATAAAATTGAAAAAATATGCAATTAAATTTTAGGACAGATAATTGGAAAGAATTAGTATTTACTAATTGGCATGTAATGCGTTGGCTACGTTTAGCGTTTTCGCTTTTTTTATTTACCCAAGCCTTCCTTTTGCGAGATTGGATGTTTATTTCCTTTGGGGGATTTTTCTTTATTCAGGCGATTTTAAATTTAGGTTGCAGTTCTAATGGTTGCACTATTCCAAATAATAAATACACTAAAGATGAGTAATTTCGATATTATTATCAAATCAGACAAACCCGTTTTAATAGACTTTTTTGCAACGTGGTGTGGGCCATGTAAAATGCTTGGACCTATTTTGAAAGAAGTAAAAGATAGTCTGGGAGACCGCATTTCCATCATAAAAATTGATGTAGACAAAAATCAACAAATTGCGTCTCAATACCAAGTTCGTGGTGTTCCAACTATGATTCTATTTCAAAACGGCAAACAGTTATGGAGACAATCCGGAGTTCTAAACAAAGAAGATATCATTAAAATCATATTGGAAAAAAGTAACTAACAACATACTTTGTACGTTGTTCTTACAGGACTTATGCTATAACTTCTAAACCTGTAATTTCAAACTTTCACTGAAGTTTAATCTGCGGATTATTACCTAATAATTCCCAAAAAAAACGGGATTCTTTTTTTATCTTCAAAATCAGTATGCAAAACCAACGGAAATACAGACTTTCAAAATCCGAATCTTCATTTGTAAGAGAACCACTATCCCGTTTTAAAAACTTACTTTTCACTTTTAAAGTACAATACAATTTTATTAAAGCATTCCGCAAAATGCATTTTATTGGTCCATGTGTTACTGTTTTTGGTTCTGCCCGTTTTGGTCCCGAAACAAACCATTATCAAGATGCAGTAAGAATTGGGGCAGCACTAGCTGAACTTGGTTTTACTGTTATGACTGGTGGCGGACCCGGAATAATGGAAGCCGCAAATAAGGGTGCTTATGAAGCTGGTGGGTATTCGGTGGGATGCAATATTGTACTGCCCATCGAACAAAAACCAAATCCTTATCTGCACAAATGGATTTATATTCCTTACTTTTTTGTGAGAAAAGTTATTTTGATAAAATATTCCTATGGTTTTATAGTAATGCCCGGAGGATTAGGGACTTTGGATGAATTGTTTGAAGCGCTTACGCTAATCCAAAATAAAATAATAAATAGTTTTCCGGTTGTAATTTATGATTCGTTATATCACAAAGAACTTTCACACCATATTCAAATAATGTCAGACAACGAAAGTATAAGTCGTGAAGACATGAAGTTATTATTCATTACTGATTCTGTGGAAGATTTGATAGCCCATATTAAAAAACACTCCATCAAAAAATTTGGTTTAAAAAAACAACCTTACAAAGCAAAATGGTGGTACGTAGAAAAAAGAAAAAAATAGTTAAATTACCTCATCATAATTTTTTTTCATAACTAATTAATAATCATTTAATTGATGGCTATTACTTGACAATGCTTCCTGTTTCTTTATTTATTTCACCCATTTATGCAAAATTTGTTCTAATTCAGATTCAATGATGGGTTTAGAAATGTAATCGTTCATTCCGGAATTCAAACATTTCTCTTTCTCTTCAACAAATATTCCGGCAGTCAAAGCAATTATGGGTGGGTTTTCAGAATGACTTAATTTTCTTATTTCCATGGTTGTTTCAAAACCATTTTTTTTAGGCATTTGTATGTCCATTAAAATGATATCAAGCTTCTCTTTTTTATATAACTTTATTGCTTCTTTTCCATCAGAAGCCTCAAAAATTATACAATTGGGAATTATTCTTTTTATTAATTTTTTGGCCAAAAGCATATTAATTCTATTATCCTCAACTATTAATATTTTAGTCTGATTAAAGTTTAGAGCCAAAGCTTCACTATTTGTCTCTATCGAATCCGAAATAGGAGTTTTACAATTGTTTTTCTTGCTTGATATTTTGAATTCTATTGAAAAATTAAAATCACTTCCTTTACCATATCGGCTGTTTAGATTTAACTTACTTCCCATTAATTCTAATAGTTGATTGGAAATTGCCAGTCCTAATCCTGTTCCTCCAAATTTTCGTGTGATGGAAGTATCCTCCTGAACAAACGAATGAAATATTTTTTCTTGATTATGGTGTTTTATACCTATTCCAGTATCTTTTACTGAAAAATTGATCGAAGAAAAATCTTTTTTGGAAGAAGCAATTTCTTTAATCTCTAATTGAATTAGCCCGACTTGTGTAAATTTTAATGCGTTCCCAATTAAATTCACAATAATTTGTTTCAATCGAACGGAATCGGCATAGATGAATTGAGGTACATTTTGATCTATTGTCAAGATTAAATCAATATTTTTTGAAATTGCCTGATGCTTGAAAAGGCTTATAACTTGATGTGTGAGTGAAAAAAGATCTACTTCTTCAATATTTAATTCCAATTTACCCGCTTCAATTTTAGAAAAATCTAAAACATCATTAATTATATCCATCAAAATAACTGCCGATTCATTGACGATATTTATATATTCCGATTGATTGGTATCGAGGTTAGTTTTCATCAACAAATCAGTAAAGCCTACTATTCCATTCAATGGAGTCCTAATTTCATGACTCATATTGGTTAGGAAGTTTGATTTGGCTTTGTTGGCCGCCTCGGCTTGCATTTTTGCCGCTATTAATTCTTTTTGCATTAGCTTAATCTCCGTAATATCAATAACTGTTACATGACATTGATTCCCATCTTCAGTCGCTATACCCGTGAGGTACCCATAAAATACCGATTTGTCATTTGGTAACAGATTAACTTCACATGATTCTCTTACTTTGCTTTTGAATATTTTTTCTAAAAAAAGATTAAAAATGCTTTTTGTATCATCGGAAACAAAAAATCCAAACTGACTGTTTGTTAATTTCGATCGAATTTTCCCCAGCATGTTGGAGCCCGTAAGATTGGCATCAATAACTTTTCCTGTTTCAGAAAGTGTAAAATACCCCGAAGGTGCAAAGTCATATAATTCGGTATATTTATCGGTTGCTATTTCGGCCTGTTCTTTTGCTAATAGAAGCTCTTCATTTTGCATTTCAAGTTCAATCTGATGTACTTCTAATTCGTGAATTAGTTTCAAATTTTCTGCTTGTGAGAAAATCGAATCAGACTTTACCAGTTGTTTTTTTCCTAGCAATTTCTCTGCTTTTTGTCGCAGAGTTGTTAAGACTTTCGATTTGTTTTTAAAATTTTCCATCTTTTTAGCTTTTTTTAAACAGAGAATCTAATTCTATCGTATTGCTATTTCGGAAATTTCATTAATTTGAATATGTTTTTCCCGATCCCTTCATCCGTTTTTTGTTCACACCATATCATGAATAAAACATTGTATTATTTTACGATCCTCTATTGCATAGGTATTACATGAAAACTCAATAGTAATGTTTTGACCATTATTCGTTTCAATCTGTAAATTTTTATAAGCAACAGATTCTTTCTTCTGTAATTCTTCAAATTTCTCTTTATTGGCAACCAAATTTTCGAAAAAATCAATTTTCCAAATTGGTTTATCCATAAATTGCTCTTTTGGATATCCCAATAAATTAACCAAAAATGGATTCACATCCGAAATTTTCCCAGTTGCCCCATCAATGAAAAAAATGCCATCTTTAGCTGACTCAAAAAGATGGTGATAACGGGTTTCCGAAAAAATCAAAGCGTCTTCAACTACTTTACGATCAGTAATATCACGAATAATACATTGAATAACCTTCTTATCATTCAATAAATACATGGTACTTATAAACTCTACACTAATCTTTCGCCCATCAGCTGTTTCGAGCGGCAGATTTTCATAACGCACAAATTTCTTATGCTGCAATTCTGAAAATTTATCTTTATTGGCCACTATATCTTTTAACGAACCTATTTCCCAAATCGCCTTTTCTATAAATTTTTCATACGAGTACCCCAGCATTTCAATTAAAAAAGGATTGACATCGATAATCCTCCCGCTTTCAGCATTAAGGATAAGAATTCCGTCTTTAGCCGATTCAAATAGACGTCTGTATCGATTTTCAATCAACAAAGCCTCTTCCGCCTTTTTAGTTGCAGTTATATCTGTAAATGTGATTACAAGTCCATCAATACGATCATCCAAAGTGCGGTATGGCATGATTCTAACGTAGAACCATCTTCCATCTTTTGTTTCAATAGCATTCTGGATGGGAGCCAAACTTTTTATTACCTTTTGCGCATCAGTTCCCATTTCAGGATATTTCAAATCACTGACCAAATCTGTAAAAGGTCGTCCTGCATCAGTAACCCGTATTTTAAAGATTTTAGTGACTGCATCTGTAAATCTGCGAATATTCATCTCCTTGTCCAGGAAAAGAGTAGCAATTTCGGTGCTATTCAACAAATTTTTCATGTCGTTATTTGCTTGTTCAAAGTCACTTAACTTACTTTGAAGTTCTGCATTAACGGTCTGTAATTCTTCGTTGAGGCTTTGCATTTCTTCTTTGGAAGTCGTTAATTCCTCATTAGTCGATTGCAATTCCTCATTGGTTGATTGTAACTCTTCATTAATGGATTTCAGCTCTTCCTGCGATGTCTGCATTTCTTCTCGGGAGTTTTGCAAGTCTTCATTTACTTGCTTTAATTCCGCTTCCAGTTTCTGTTCTCTTACAGTTGTATCTAATTTCCCCTTTCTTCCATTTGAATTATTTGGTTCAACTACCGCAACCACCTCTGTAAATACAATCATTACCATCCCTTTCATTGGCCCAGCTGTTTCAATGCGTTGCACTGTGATTGTTGCAAAATTAGTATCGCCGTTACTTCCTATTTTTATATTTCGTAGTATAACCGGATCATTGCTTTTCAACGCTTTACGGAATGCCCCAGGCAGTTCATTTCTCAAACCTTCACGCGCCATCACATGAATATTCCAGTTAGCCTTACCTGCAACTGGTTCTAAATACTTGCCGGTTCTTCCGGTAATATATAGAATATCCCCTTTTTCATTTACAAAAACACTCGCTGGTGCAAAACGTTGAAGCAAAATCTGATCGGCAAGAGTCTGTATATTTTCGACCCCTTTAGGTCCTACTTTATTTTCAAGCACGTCTCTTTTAGTGTGTGAAAAGGAACTTGGAAAATCAGTTAATTCGTGTGACATAGATGACTGGGTGCGTTTAAATAATTTTAATTTAGAATCAAGTATTTCAAATCCTTCCGAATTTCGTCCTAGTGTTTCTGCTGAACCTAAAACCATTATACCACCGGGAAGCAAACTATAGTTAAATAATTCCATAAGCTTTTTTTGCAGTGGCGGTTCCATATATATTAGCATATTTCGACACATTAGGAGATTAAGCTTGGTAAAGGGTGGATCTCTGATTACATTATGCGTCGCAAAAACTAGTAGCTCCCGTATTGCTGCATTGACACGATACCCATCTGGTTCCACAGTAAAAAACTTATTGAGTCGCTCTGCAGAAACATCTGCAACAATATTAGAAGTAAAGAAACCTCTTCGTGCTTTATCGATCGCATCCACATCTAAATCTGTAGCGAATATTTGTAATGACAACTTTCTTTCCCTTCCTATATTCTCTAGAACCTCCTTGAAAACTATAGCTAAAGAATAGGCTTCTTCTCCTGTCGAACATGCCGTAACCCAAGCTCTTATTACATATCCGTCCGGCAAAATTTTCATCAGCTCAGGAAGAACTATGGTCTTAAGATTTTCCCAAACTGCGGGATCACGAAAAAAACTGGTAACCCCTATCAATAATTCTTTGAAGAGCAATTCTACTTCTTTAGGATTTTCTTGTAAAAAGCGAACGTAATTTTCAATTTTATCAATTTGGTGAACTCCCATGCGTCTTTCAATTCTGCGCATTAAGGTCGTTTTCTTGTACAATAAAAAATCATGCCCAGTATGTTCACGCAACAAAATTATAATTTTATCAAGACTGCTTTTATCCGTATTTTCTATTTTAAAATCTTTTTTAATTGGTGGAATATACTTCAGAAGGTTAATCAGTTTAGATGGTAATTCTTCTGCTGGGGCTATAATATCAACCAATACGGATTCAGTTGCATTTCTTGGCATACTATCAAATTTTGCCGTTGCTGGTTCCTGAACTAATACTAAACCATTATTTTCTTTTATGGTTTTAATTCCTAAACTTCCATCAGAACCCATTCCAGAAAGAATTACACCAATGCTTTTATCTAATTTATCAATAGCCAGGGAACGAAAAAACAAATCAATAGGCAAACGAAGTCCACGACTTTCAACAGGTTCAAAAAGATGAAGATATCCTTTTAGTATTGACAAGCTTTTATTGGGCGGAATCACATACACATGATTGGGTTTCACTTTAAGTTGGTCAGTGGCTTGCAGAACTTCCATGCTTGTACTTCTTTGCAAAATTTCCGGTAAAACACCGATATAATTAGGGTCAAGATGTTGAATAACGACAAATGCCAGACCGCTATTTTCCGGAATGTTTTTTAAAAAATTCTCTATTGCTTCCAGTCCACCTGCTGACGCTCCAATACCCACAATAGGAAAGTCATTCGGTTGATTTTGATCCCGAAGTTGCTGATCTACCTTTGAAATTTTATCTTTTTGTAATAAAATTTGGCTGTTTTCCTTAATTTTCATTATCTAATTCTAATTTTATATCTCTACCGTCTATGCTTTTATAATTTCCTTTTATTTAATTACAAACTTTAGTTGAACGACCTTTTTACTAGGAATTGATTTCTTTATTTCAAGTCAAGAAACAAGAAAACCTGTCGCTTACAAGGATTATTAATTTTCTAAAGATTCATTGCCGTAAATTAAAATTATTTAGCAATAAAATAGTAAAGAAATCTAAGAAAAAAATTAATGGGGAGTTTCAAGGATTTTCAAGTAGGTACAATTATAGTTACAAAATCAAAGATAAAATTTCATAAAGTAATTTTATAAAAAAAATCGATCAATTCTGCAATTTAAAAAAAATTAGTTCGCTTCGACAAAAAACCCAAATCGATTTAATTGCTTGCATTTTTATCAACAATATATAGGAATCAATAATAAAATTCAAAACTTCCCCCTTTTTGCATTTTAAATTCATACCTAATTTAGTCATTTTTTTTATTTTATGAACTGTTTTATTTAACAATTTTCAAATGAAAACAAACTAACTGATTGTCTTTTAAACAATTAATAATCTACATTAAAAATAAAACTTTAATTCGTGGAATCAATAATCACGTTTAGGTTCCTATTGTTATTTAAAAATGTGTTTTTCTTTTATTCTTTTTCAAATCGGCTAAACATAAAAAATCATGCTTTTTGATTAAAAAGCATGATTTTATTTTAAAAATTAAACTTAAAAAAGAATCATTTATGCAGCCATTTATGCAACATTTTTTCTAAATCAACTTGAATAATTGGTTTTGGCAGATAATCGTTCATTCCGGCCTCAAGACATTTTTCTTTATCACCTATCATTATACCAGCTGTAATTGCAATTATCGGGATGTTCTCTGAATCTTTTAATTTCCTGATTTCGTCCGTTGCCTCATAGCCATTTTTATTAGGCATTTGAATGTCCATTAAAATAACATCGGGCTTCTCTTTTATGTACTGTTCAACTGCTTCATTACCATCTTTAGCTTCAAAAATGATGCAATTTGAAATTAATTTCTTCACCAGAGTTTTTGCTAAAAGCATATTGATTTTATTATCCTCAACAATCAAAACCTTTTTATCAGTTAACGCCTCAGTAGGCACAATAGGCGATTCTAGTAAAGCAGCAATCCGTTCGCTATTTTTTTTATGTTTTGATTTTTTAAATTCAATTTCAAAGAAAAAGTCACTACCGTCACCATATTTACTGATTAATTGCAGTTTACTATCCATTAACGCCAATAACTGGTTTGAAATAGCCAAACCTAATCCTGTCCCACCAAATTTTCGATTTGTTGAATTGTCTTCTTGTACGAAAGAATTAAATATTTTTTGGTTGTTATTCACTTTAATACCAATACCGGTATCTTTTACAGAAAATTTTAAAACGGAAGATTTAATATTTGAATTTGGAACCTCAGTAATGTCCAATCGAATTTCTCCAAAAGTGGTGAATTTTAATGCATTACTTAATAGGTTTACCAATATCTGTTTCAAACGGACAGAATCACCCATTATATATTGCGGCACATTACTATCGATGTTTAATACTAAATCTATCTTTTTTAAATTGGCCTGGTAATTAAATAAATCAACAACTTGACGAGTCAATTTAAATAAATTTATTTCTTCTATGTTTAATTCCAATTTTCCAGATTCAATTTTAGAAAAATCCAAAACATCGTTTACAATATGCATCAGTGAAGTCGCTGATTCATTAATAGTCGACATATATTCTGCTTGATTCTTTTTAAGATCAGATTTCATCAACAAATGGGTAAATCCAATAATTCCATTTAACGGAGTCCTTATTTCGTGACTCATATTTGCCAGAAAATCCGTCTTAGCTCTATTAGCAGCTTCCGCTTGCTCTTTGGATTTCACCAATTCAATTTCCAATAATTTACGTGCGGTGATATTCATGAAACTAATCACAATTTCAGTGATATCACCGTTTTTATCCAGAACAGGAAAACCATTACATAATAACCAAATAACATCCTGTTTAGCAGGCCTGTTTACCCCAACAGTTACGTTTTTAAAAGCTTTTTTATCAGCAATAATTTGGTTCACCGGGTATTTTTCAACAGGCATTATTGTAAAATCTTCATTCAAAAAGGTCCAAGCAGGATCAAAAGCTTTTTTCCCTTTCATTTGATCATCATTCAAACCAAGCAGTTGAGCGGCCATACTGTTACTGATAATGATCGATGTATCAGGCGCATGGACAACAATACCAGCCTCAAGGTTATTCAATAAACCACGAGATCGCTCTTCACTTTTATACAAAGCAAAATCTACTTTTTTTGATTCAGTTATATCCCTGGAAAGGCATATAAAATGGAGGTCACTATTTTCACCCTCTTTCATAGGTGCAATTGAGAGTTCAAACCAATGAATTCCATCTGGTAATTCTAAGGTGTATTGTCTGCCATTTGAAAAACCTTTAACCGAAGCTTCCTGTAATGCTGACATCACTAAATTTGCTGCATCTGGAGGCATAACTTCATAAAATGTTTTACCCAGTAGTTCAGCTGGAGGAATATTCAGCAAATCGTTATTTCGGGAATGGTAATTATATATAATCCCATCTAAACTTATTTCAAACAACAAATCAGGAATAGCCTCAAAAATACTTGCTAATTTTTTATGCATTTTCAGTAAATCGTCTTCCGCTTTTTTAAGATCAGTAACATCTAACATGGACCCAATAAAACGGGTCGGTTTACCTGAATCATCCCTTATAATTATTGCACGCTCATAAAAAACTCCATAATTACCATCCGCTTTTAGAAAACGAAACTCATCCGACCATGATGTAGAATTCCCTAAATAAGCACTCTCAATATTTTTTATAACCCTTTCTCTGTCTTCCGGATGAAGTTTAGATCTCCATATACGTCTGTTTTCAACCATAGACAAATCGTCATTGTAAGAGTTAAGAAGTTGCTTAAACACTGTATTATGCCAACTTTTATCTGCTTCGAAATCCAATTCAAATATAGCATCGTTTGTAGCGTGGGAAATCATTTCGAATCGGTCGTTAGCTACTTTAATTTTTTCTTCTGCTCTTTTACGCTCGGTAATATCTAACATCGATCCTATATAACGAACTGGTTTTCCAGACTCATCCCTAATAATAATTGCACGATCATAAAAATCTCCATAAGTTCCATCTGCTTTTTGAAAACGAAATTCATCAGACCATGAAGTAGCGGAACTTGCATAGGTCTCCTCTAATTTTTTGATCACTCTGTCTTTGTCATCCGGATGTACTCTGGATCTCCATATAGACCTGGAATCAATTTTATTCTCTTGAGTGTTATTACCAAAATTGAAAAGTTCAACGAACCTTTTGTTGTTCCAACTAAAACCAGTTATCAAATCAACTTCAGATATAGCGTCATTTGTTGCCAGTGAGATTCGTTCAAATCGCTCATTAGCAATTCTGATTCTTTCCTCGGATTTTTTTCTATCAGAAATGTCAATACCCATTCCTAGCAGGCATTTTTTCTCCTGGTACTCTATAACTAAGGAATTTATATAATAAGGAATTTTATTTTTATTCTTTTTATAAATGTCTATTTCAATACCCGGAACTTTCTTTTTAAATACGGTTTTAATTCTTTCTCTAACCCTTTCTTGGTCATCTTCATGATAAAAATCTAACAGGTGCATTTGAGCAATTTCGTCATAATCGTAACCCGTTACATCTTCAAAATTCTTGTTCCATTTTACAAATTTCCCTGATTCATCATACAAATAAAATACACCTGGCAAATTGTTAATAATCGTTTCTAAAAGCTGCTTTTCCTTTAAAATTAAATTTTCAGCAATTTTACGTGCGGTAATATCTGTAATTGTCCCAATGTATCCAATGATTTCATTTTTAGTGTTTTTTTCAGGAATAGCTTGCCCCATAACCCAAGCGATTGATCCATCTGCATGAACAAATCGATACTCTGTATAGGAGGTTTCCTCTTTTTCAGTCGTTTGCTCCCAGCGTTTAAATAAAATTTCTTTATCCTCGTCATGTACTGCTTTGAGCCAACCGTTACCTAAAGCCTCTTCAGAAGACAACCCTGATATTATACTCCACATTGGGTTCACGTACGTTGTATACCCTGTTGCATCCGTATGAAAAATTCCAACCGGAGCATATTCCGTAAGAGTATGATAGCGCTGTTCGCTCTCTATAACGGCCTCCTCCGCTTTTTTTCGTAATGCTTCTTTTTCAAAAATATCCAAAGCGAAAGCTACGTCTCCAGTCGCTTCTTCCAGTAACGCTATTTCCTCCGCATCAAAAAAGTTTTTCTCATTGGCATAGAAAGAAAAAATTCCAATTACCTTCCCCATTTTTTTTATCGGAAGTGCCATTAAAGAAAGATATCCCCGTTTTAAAGCTTCTTCTTTCCATGGTAACATTATTAAATCGTTTTCAATATCATTGCAAACAACATATTTCCCTTCTATAACAGCAGTACCACCTGGACCTCTTCCTTCTGGTGTACTATCATCAATAGAAATTGTTTTTATTATCGAAAGATATCCAGAATCTTCTCCCGCTATCATTTCAGGAATTATTTTTTTAGTTTCTTCATCAACCATGCCAATCCATGCCATTCTAAACTTCCCTAAGTCAACAGCTATAGTACAAGCTTCTCTAAACAGTGTTTGTTCATCAGTGGTACGAACAATCATTTGATTAATTTGACTTATAAATAAATAAAGTCGATTGGCTTTAATAAGTTTATGTTCAGCCTCAACTCTTTCTGTAATATCAGTAATGATTCCATGACAAATGACTGTCCCTTCGGCTTCGACAACGGGCAAAGAATTTACCTCATGCCACACTAAACCTCTCACTGGGTGAAAGTAGCGGTATTCGCCTTTAAGTGGAACTAACTGTGATTTGGTCTCTTTGATACTATCCATGACAAATTGTAAATCATCAGGATGGATCCTGTTAAAAATTTTATAAGGATCCTTTTCAATTTCCTCATAGATAAATCCATAAATCGTTTCAACGGCATGACTGGCATAAGGATAGCACAATGAACCATCTTTATTTTGACGCATTGAATAAATAAGTCCTGGAGAAGTTTCCGCAACTTTAGCAAATTTATCTCTTTCTTTTACTAAAGTTTCAATTGCTTCTTTCCTTTCAGTTACATCTCTTAAGTTGGCAATAATACCTTTTACATTACTGTCATTAATCATGTTATTTACTACCCCTTCCAGCCAGATATAATTTCCGTTTTTATGTTTCACTTGAAATAAAATAGGAAAAGGTTGACCTGGATTATCCAATGTTTTTTGTATCGTCTGATAAACCAGCTCTAGATAATCCGGATGAAAATATTCTTGATCTGAAATATTTTCATATTCTTCGTGGCTGTATCCATTCGTTCTTGCTGAAGATGAACTACGAAATAACGTTTTTAAATTTTCATCAAACAAAGTGATAATTCCATCATTATTTTCTACCAAGGCACGAAAACGCTTTTCGCTTTGTTCAATTTTTTCTTCAGATTTTTTCTTTTCCGTAATATCCCTAAAGAAATTAGACAATCCATCAGGTGAGGGGTAAATATGGTTTTCAATCCACAAACCGCTAGAAGGGTAGAAAATCTCAGAATAAACATATTCTTGCTTTTCTATAGCCCGATGGCAAGCGTTGTAAAACTCTGTGCTAACAGATTCCGGAAATTCTTCCCAAATAGTTTTACCTATTATATCTCGAGGATTACGCTTAAGTATTTCTCCTGCTTTTTTATTCATGTAGGTATAGCACCAATTATTATCTATAGCTACAAAAGCGTCCGTAATGCGCTCAAAAGTATTTATTAATAATTCATTTGCTACTTTACTCTCCGTTATATCTTTCGAAAATCCTAAAAAACGATTCTCGGATAGCTTAACAGCGTCGATCGACCTCCATCTAATTTCTCCATTTTTGTGGATTCCTTTAATTTCTCCGTTTACACTACCTGTTTCCAAAAGTGTATCGAAAAGCCTCATGGAAACCTCTTTCGTATCACGAGGGGACAAATCACCAAATTTCATTGAAAGAAGTTCCTCTTTTGAATAACCCGTCAGTATGGAAGCGGCCGCATTGGTTTCTAAATAATTTCCTTTTTCATCCAAGACAAAAACTCCATCTGGGGCATTTTCTATATAATTTTTGAACTTAGCATTACTTTCTTCTTTGATAATGGCCAGTTTGTAATTGGCTTCAGCCTGTTCTTTTGCTCTTAGGTTTTTAGCGTTTTCAATTTTTTGAGTGATATCTTGCGTATTACCTCTTACAGCATACACCGTTCCTGCTTCATTAAGTAACGGAACAACAATGGCATGAACCCATTTAGTTCTATTGTTAGATAATAGTACTTGTTGTTCTACCTCAAAAGTTTTTTTATCGACTATAGATTGATCTATTTTACGGAGAAACATATCAACATCTTCCTTAGCAAAACGGTTCAAATAAACCTGATATAAATTTAGCTCCGCTTTGTTTTCAACTTCATAAATGGAATACAATTCCTCGGACCAAATCATTTTTTTCGTAAAAAAATTGAACTCCCAGCTTCCAATTTTAGCAATTTTTTGTGCCTCGTTTAATAATTTCTGATTTACAAGGAGATTCTCTTGGCTTATTCTTATTTCCGTTATGTCCCGTCCTATGGCATAGATAAAATTTCCGGTCGCATCAACACTTGTTGCCCATTCGATAGTAACAATTTCACCATTTTTTTTAACTATTCTATTCTCAAAACTTATTGAAGTTATGCCATGAGATAGTTTTTCCATTTCCTTTTTTGATTTTTCCAAATCATCCGGATGGATAAAACTAAGAAGTGAATTGTTAAGCAATTCTTTTTTGGTAAAGCCAAATATTTTTATAAATGCGGGATTTACCTCCTTATAGAAGCCATCTGTCCCTGCGACACAAATTAGATCATGAGATTCTTCAACATAGAATTCAAAATTAGAAAGAGAATGTCCTTTTTTGGCTAATCGAATTAATTCTAATTCTTGTTCTTGCGTTTTTTTGAGTAATTCGTCGTACGTTGGCTTGGCCTTATTTATACTCATAAAATTCAAATATAATTATCAATAATCTGTTGCACCCGCTAAATATAATAAAATAAAATAAGAAATTGAAATGCACTCTTTATTTAAAATAATATTTAGACTTGTAATATCTATTAACAGGAATATTTGCGACTATCAGCCAACTTATCGTCTATTATTACTACTTCTATTACCATAAAAAACATAACCGCTACGGCCTTTTTTCGAAGTTAAGCAATCTTGTTTATTAGATACTATCTCTAAGAATCATGCCTTGATTAAACTAGAATTAATAGATTATAGTACGTACAGATAGAATGCTTTGTGCTACACTATTTTTTTTGGTGCTTTTATAAAACTCCAAGACACAACAATATCTAATGCCTTGTATAACAATTTATTACCTCCTAAAATAGTTGTATTAGGAAAAGTAATCACAATAGCTTAAACTAAATTTAACAAAAAAATAACAGACATTTGTATATACAAATATAAAAAGTGTTACATTTGTACCGACAAATGAGATACATAAAGGCATGAAAATTGAAGATGAAATAAAAAGTACGGTAGCATTAGACATTTCAAAAAAAATTATTCTGAACGTTATATATACACAAAATGTAATTACAGATAATTTTAATGAAATTCTGAAACCTTTTGATATATCAGGAGAACAATATAATGTATTACGAATCTTAAGAGGTCAGAAAGGGATTCCGGCAAATATGTGTGTCATTCAAGAACGCATGTTGGCAAGAACGAGTAATACTACACGACTGGTAGATAAATTATTATTGAAAAAATTTGTCACTCGAAATGTTTGCCCTGAAAACAGAAGAAAAATTGAAGTTTTAATTACTCAAAAAGGCCTTGACATTCTTAAAGAACTTGATCCTAAGGTAATTGAACACGAGCAGTCTTTCTCAAGAAACCTGAGTTCATCTGAAGTAGAACAGTTAAATAATTTATTAGAAAAATACAGAAATAAATAACAATCATTATGAGTACATTTTTAGAACACCAAAACTGGCGTTACGCCACCAAAAAATTTGATACAACAAAGAAAATAACAACTGAAGATTTAACTATACTAAAAGAAGCAATTCGTTTAAGTTCTTCTTCATACGGTTTACAACCTTACAAAGTTATTATTGTTGAAAACCCAGAATTAAGAGCACAATTGCAGCCAGCAGCTTGGGGACAATCACAAATTGTAGAAGCATCCCATTTAATCATTTTCGCAAATGAAACGAACATTGGTGATGATGCGATTGACAGTTTTTTGAAAAACATAAGTGAGACGAGAAGTACGCCACTCGAAGCGTTGGCTGGTTATGGTGATTTCATGAAATCAAACATTTCAACACTAACTTCGGAAGCAAAAAATATTTGGACCGCAAAACAGACCTATTTAGCTTTAGGGAATTTGTTAAATGCAGCCGCTGAATTAAGAATTGACGTTACTCCGATGGAAGGTTTTCTTCCAGAGCAGGTAAATGAAATCTTAGGATTAGACAAATTAGGTCTTAATGCTTCTCTAATAGCCACTTTGGGTTACAGACATTCAGAAGATGCTACGCAACATTACAAAAAAGTAAGAAAATCAAACGAAGACTTATTTATCACCTTATAATTACTAATTCAAATTAAATATTAATCCAAAATCAAATTAAGCACATGAAAAATTTAAAATCAATTGCATTAGCATTAGTAGTAGTTTTATCTACTTTATCAGTAACAGCACAAACTAAAAAAGTAGATGCTTCAAAAAGTTCAATCAACTGGCTTGCGAAAAAAGTAACAGGACAACACAGCGGAACTGTTAACCTTAAATCAGGTACATTAGTTTTCAAAGGGAAAAAATTAGCAAGCGGAACTTTTGTTGTTGATATGACTTCATTAACAGCAACAGACCTTACAGGTGAATACTTAGGAAAATTAAACGGTCACTTGAAATCAGAAGATTTCTTTGGAACTGAAAAATTCCCAACTGCAACTTTAGTTTTCAAAAAAGCGACTGTAAAAGCACCTAACGTTTATACTGTAACTGGTGATTTGACAATCAAAGGGATAACTAAACCGATAACTTTTGATCTTGCAACAACAAAAAATACTGCTGCAACTACATTTAAAGTAGACAGAACAAAATACGATATCAAATATAATTCTGCTAGTATCTTCAGTAGTATTGGAGACAAAGCAATCGCTGATGATTTTGAATTAGCAGTAGCTTTGAAATTCTAATATTTTTTTTCAAAAAAATAAATTAAACCCCAACAAATCGTTGGGGTTTACTTTATACCCAAATTTATTTAACAAAAAAACTTGAATTTTAATATATTTTTTTAGTTTTTTATTTTTGAATAATCGAAATTCATTTATATATTTGTCATAAGAATAAAAAGATGAAAACAATTACAAACAATACTTGGTGGTGGAACAATTTACGTCAATCGTCGTGAACTAAGCTTCCTATAGTATTATTAAACTATAAATATAAAAGGCTTGTCATCACGACAGGCCTTTTTTTTTGCTCATTTTATCACTATCACACAACACTAAAATATATATAAATTGAAACCTTTTAAACTAAATACAAAATATAAGCAAATCCTAGCCGATACGATTACACCGGTTAGTGTATATCTCAAAATTCGGGATAAGTTTCCCAATAGTTTATTACTGGAAAGTAGTGATTATCATGGAAGTGACAATAGTTTTTCATACATATGTTGTAATCCCATTGCTTCTATAAAAATAGAAAATGAAACCATTCATAAGACTTTTCCTGATGGTAGTTTTGAGAAAATTAAAATTGATTCTACCATTGATATTCCAGCAGTTATTCAAGAATTTTCGAGTCAATTTAAATCGGAGAAAAATGATTTCAAATTCATAAATAATGGTTTGTTTGGTTACATTTCCTATGATGCCGTTCGTTATTTTGAAAAAGTAACTATCGCTAAAAAAGACAATAGTATTTCTATTCCTGATGTATATTATGCCGTTTACCAAAACATAATAGCTATCAATCATTTCAAGAATCAAGCGTATATTTTCTGTCATAGTTTAGACGCAAGAAACAACATTTCGGAAATTGAGCAGTTATTGCAATCCAGAAATATTGCTTCCTATAAATTCTCGAAAGAAGGAGACGGTTTTTCTAATTTGACAGATGACGAATTCAAGCATAATGTGGCTTTGGCCAAAAAACATTGTTTTAGAGGTGATGTGTTCCAATTAGTTTTATCCAGACGATTCACTCAAGGTTTCAAGGGAGATGAATTTAATGTCTACAGAGCTTTAAGAAGTATTAACCCTTCGCCCTATTTATTCTTTTTTGATTATGGTGATTTCAAAATATTTGGTTCTTCACCCGAAGCACAAATTATAGTAAAAGACCGTAAAGCAGAAATTCACCCTATCGCAGGAACTTTCAAAAGAACGGGAGATGATGAAAAAGATGCCGTTCTCGCCAAAGAACTATCCATAGATAAAAAAGAAAACAGCGAACATGTAATGTTGGTGGATTTAGCCAGAAATGATTTGAGCAGAAACGGGCATAATGTAAATGTCGAAAAATACAGAGAAGTTCAGTTTTTCTCCCATGTGATTCACTTGGTTTCAAAAGTAACTGGACATTTACATGAAAATGCAACAACCATGCAAGTGGTAGCGGATACTTTTCCTGCAGGAACATTGAGCGGTGCTCCTAAGCACAGGGCAATGCAGCTGATTGAAGAATATGAAAAAACAAACCGTAATTTCTATGGAGGAGCCATTGGTTTCATGGATTTTGAAGGTAATTTTAATCACGCCATAATGATCCGAACCTTCCTAAGTAAAAATCATCAATTACATTCTCAAGCCGGAGCAGGAATTGTAGCCAGTTCTGATGAAGAAAGCGAAATGCAGGAAGTGTACAATAAATTGAGAGCGCTGAATGCAGCGTTGGATTTAGCAGAGACAATATAAAATAATTTAAAATTCAATAATTTAAGAATTTAAAGATTGCTGAAACGTTCGAATTTGTCAATCTTTAAAACTTTTAATTTTTCAATAAAAAAATGAAAAAAATACTAGTCATAGACAATTACGATAGTTTCACTTATAATTTAGTGCATTATCTGGAAGATTTAAATTGCGAAGTAACCGTTTACAGAAACGACGAATTTGATATTGATGAAATTGCAGTTTTTGATAAAATTCTTCTTTCTCCTGGACCTGGAATCCCGGACGAAGCAGGATTATTGAAAGATGTAATTCGAAAATACGGTCCAACCAAAAGTATCTTTGGCGTATGCTTAGGTCAACAAGCTATTGGAGAAGTATACGGAGGAACGCTTTCTAACTTAGACAAAGTGTATCACGGTGTGGCTACCAATGTGAAAACCGTTGTTGATGATGAACTTTTATTTGAAGGATTAGGAAACGAATTTGAAGTTGGACGCTACCATTCTTGGGTAGTTGATTCTAATTTGCCAGATGTTCTGGAAGCTACTTCTTTCGACGAAAATGGGCAAGTAATGTCGTTGCGTCACAAAACGTATGATGTGCGCGGTGTACAATTTCATCCCGAAAGTGTGTTAACTCCTAATGGGAAAAAGATATTAGAGAATTGGGTGAAAAATTAGTCATAATGTCAAATGTCATACTGTCGAAAGACTTTAAGACCTTCGACTTTCAACTTTAAGACATATTTATAAAATGAAAAATATATTAAACAGATTAATCAATCACGAAATGCTTTCAAAAGAAGAGGCAAAAAATGTATTGGTTAATATATCCAACGGGAGTTACAATACTAGCCAAATTGCTTCTTTTCTTACCGTATATATGATGAGAAGTGTTAGTATAGAAGAGCTTTCTGGATTCCGCGAAGCATTATTGGACTTGTGTATTAGAGTGGATTTATCCGCTTACAATACCATTGATTTGTGTGGAACGGGAGGTGATGGGAAAGATACTTTCAATATTTCAACATTGGCTTCATTTGTGGCTGCCGGTGCAGGGATAAAAGTGGCAAAACACGGAAATTATGGTGTTTCCTCAATTTCAGGTTCCAGTAACGTGATGGAGAAACTAGGAATCAAGTTCAGTAATGATACTGATTTCTTAGAGAAATGTATCGATACAGCTGGAATTTGTATTTTACACGCACCGTTATTTCACCCCGCAATGAAAAATGTGGGACCTATCCGAAAAGAATTGGCTGTAAAAACATTCTTCAATATGTTGGGACCAATGGTAAATCCTTCGTTTCCTAAAAACCAATTAGTAGGTGTTTTCAATTTGGAACTTGCCAGAATGTATGCCTATTTATATCAAAATACTGATGTGAATTTTACCATTCTGCATTCGCTTGATGGCTATGATGAGGTTTCATTGACAGGACCTACAAAAACGATTACCAGTTCTATGGAAGGAATGCTTAATCCGGAAGATTTTGGTGTTCGTCTTTTGCTGCAAAGCGAAATAGAAGGCGGGACAACCATTGACGAATCGGCACAAATCTTTACTGATATAATTTCAGGAAAAGGAACTGAAGCTCAAAATAATGTTGTTTGTGCCAATGCTGCTATGGCAATTGCAACGGTCACAAAATGTTCTCCTTTAGAAGGATTTCAAATAGCGATAGAAAGTTTATTATCCGGAAAAGGACTTGTAGCTTTGAAAACATTACAAGAATTGAGTAAATAAAACAGTTTAAAGTTTAAAGTTGTTCCCAAATACGGATAACCTCAAACCTTAAACAAAGAAAACATCAAACAAATAACAATGAACATCCTAGATAAAATCATAGTTGACAAAAGAAGAGAAGTTATTCTGAAGAAATCGATTATTCCCGTTTCGCAATTGGAAGCTTCCGTTTTCTTTGAAAAAAAGACTATTTCTTTGAGTGATAATTTAAGAAAAAGCACTTCTGGAATTATTGCAGAACACAAACGCCGTTCGCCTTCTAAAGCAGAAATCAATTACAGCTTTACAGTAGAAGAAGTAACAAAAGGCTATGAAAATGCTGGTGCATGTGGGATTTCAGTATTGACGGACGGAAAATATTTTGGTGGTTCGCTAGACGATTTACTTTTGGCGAGAGCCACGGTAAACATCCCATTATTGAGAAAAGAATTCATTGTAGATGAATACCAAATATTGGAAGCCAAAGCCCACGGAGCCGATTTAATTTTGCTAATTGCCGCAGTTTTAACGAGAGATGAAATCAAATCATTGTCAGAGTTTGCCAAAAGTTTAGAACTGGAAGTTTTATTGGAAGTCCACAATCAGGAAGAATTGGAGAAATCGATAATGCCAACATTGGATATGATTGGGGTAAACAACAGAAACCTAAAAACATTCGAAGTAAGTTTGGATTTCAGCAAGCAATTAGCAGCACAAATTCCAGATGATTTTGTAAAAGTTTCAGAAAGCGGGATTTCATCGATCGAAGCCATCAACGAATTAAAACCTTTTGGTTACAAAGGATTCTTAATTGGAGAAAACTTTATGAAAACGGATAATGCCGGTAAAGCAGCAAAGGAATTTATATCAAAACTATAAAGATGAAACTCAAAATCTGTGGCATGAAATATCCCGATAATATTCTCGAAGTAGGTTCGCTCCTACCCGATTA
Organism: Flavobacterium xinjiangense; assembly: GCF_900142885.1. Classification (GTDB taxonomy): domain Bacteria; phylum Bacteroidota; class Bacteroidia; order Flavobacteriales; family Flavobacteriaceae; genus Flavobacterium; species Flavobacterium xinjiangense. The sequence goes on from NZ_FRCL01000004.1 coordinate 96,776, forward strand.
TATGGGATTTATATTCTGGGAGAAATCAGCCCGATATTTTGACGGAGTGATTCCAAATTTACCAAAATCAATTAAAAAAGTGGGTGTTTTTGTAAATGAAACCACCGAAGTAATTTTGGCGAAAGCCATAAAATATGATTTGCAAGCTATTCAATTACACGGTCACGAATCCGTTGAATTTTGTTTAAATTTAAAAAATGAATTAGATTCTAAAATCGAGATAATTAAAGTTTTTTCGGTTGATGATGATTTTGATTTTGAAGTATTGAAACCATTTGAAGCGGTTTGTGACTATTTCCTTTTTGATACCAAAGGGAAATTACCAGGCGGAAACGGAACCACATTCGATTGGAAAGTATTAGAAAAGTATCCTTCAAGCAAACCATTTTTCCTGAGTGGTGGAATCGGAATTGAGGAATTGGAAGCAGTTAAAGAAATATCAAAAACCAATTTACCCCTTTACGCCATTGATGTAAACAGTAAATTTGAAATAGAATCAGGATTAAAAAACATAGAAAAATTAAATAGTTTCAAGACAACTTGAAAACTTTAAACTTATAAACTTTAAACAAAATGAGTTACAACGTCAACGAAAAAGGCTATTACGGAGAATTTGGAGGCGCCTACATTCCTGAAATGTTATATCCAAATGTAGAAGAATTACGTCAAAATTATTTAAAAATAACGGCTGAACCAGAATTTCAGACTGAATTTGATGCCTTGCTTAAAGATTACGTAGGTCGCCCTACGCCGCTTTATTTTGCAAAACGCCTGTCAGAACAATACAATACTAAAGTTTATCTGAAAAGAGAAGATTTGTGTCACACCGGTGCGCACAAAGTCAACAATACCATCGGACAAATTCTACTTGCCAAACGTTTAGGCAAAACCAGAATCATAGCCGAAACTGGAGCGGGTCAACATGGCGTTGCTACAGCAACCGTTTGTGCGCTTATGGGATTGGAATGTATCGTTTATATGGGAGAAATCGACATCAAGCGTCAGGCGCCAAATGTGGCTCGTATGAAAATGTTGGGTGCCGAAGTTCGTCCCGCTCTTTCGGGTTCAAAAACCTTAAAAGACGCCACAAATGAAGCCATTCGCGACTGGATCAACAATCCTGTTGACACTTATTATATCATCGGATCTGTCGTGGGCCCGCATCCTTATCCGGATATGGTAGCGCGTTTCCAAAGTGTTATTTCTAAGGAAATCAAAGAACAATTATTAGAAAAAGAAGGACGTGAAAACCCTGATTATGTAATCGCTTGTGTGGGTGGCGGAAGCAACGCTGCTGGAGCTTACTACCATTTTCTTGATGAGCCTTCCGTGAATATTATTGCGGTAGAAGCCGCAGGATTAGGGGTAGATTCTGGCGAAAGTGCCGCTACCTCAGTCTTAGGAAAAGTTGGCGTTATTCATGGCAGCAAAACCCTTTTAATGCAATCTGTTGACGGTCAGATTACGGAACCGTATTCTATTTCTGCAGGTCTAGATTACCCGGGCGTTGGTCCTATGCACGCGCATTTATTCGCTTCAAAAAGAGCACAATTCATCTCAATTACGGATCAGCAAGCCATGGATTGGGGTTTAAAACTGTCTAAAATGGAAGGTTTGATTCCCGCCATCGAAAGCGCGCATGCCTTTGCCGTCCTCGACGAAATGAAATTCAAGCCAGAAGATATCGTTGTCATCAACCTTTCCGGTCGTGGCGACAAAGATTTGAATACGTACATTGATTATTTTAAATTATAGTTGGGCGTTACCCCGCTTTCACTAGCGTTTCAGCGCGGTCAGGCTTTCCGTTGCAATCTTTTTTATCACGTTAAAAAACGAGACAAAAAAGGATTTCCACTTCAATCCTTAACGCAATTCCAACGATAAAAAATGAATTACAATTTAACATTCCCAAAATAAAACCTATGGAAAAATTATTCGCTTACGGCAGCTTGCAAAATGAGGACATACAAAAAGATCTTTTTGGGCGTATTCTTGACGGAACTCCTGAAACATTAGTTGGTTATGTAGTAAAAGATATTCAAATCGAAGAAGAATTTGGAATAGTGCATTATCCCATTATTACGGAAACCAACAAGCCAGAAGACACCATCAACGGAATGGTATATTCCATTTCGCTGCAAGAACTTCGCCAAACGGATCTTTACGAAGGATTGCATTACAAACGCGTGGAAGTGCATTTGCAATCTGACCAAAAAGCTTGGGCCTATAGCGCAGCAATTTAGCCTAATAAATTAAAACTACGAGGTCAAAAAACCTTGTAAACCGAATAAAAAATATTAAAATGAACAGAATAAATCAAAAATTACAAGAGACTAAAAAGATACTTTCCATCTATTTCTCCGCAGGATATCCTAATCTCAACGACACGGTACAAATCATTCAGGATCTAGAGACAAGTGGCGTTGACATGATCGAAATAGGATTGCCGTTCAGCGATCCATTGGCCGATGGACCAACGATTCAAGCCAGTTCAACGCAAGCCTTGCACAACGGAATGACAACCCAGGTTTTGTTTGACCAATTAAAGGACATTCGGAAATCAGTTTCGATACCGTTGATAATCATGGGATATTTCAACCCAATGTTGCAATACGGAGTAGAAAATTTCTGCCAGAAATGTGCCGAGATTGGTATCGATGGATTAATCATTCCCGATCTTCCCGTTGATGTGTATGCCGATGAATACAAAGCAACTTTCGAAAAATACGGATTAAAGAATATATTCCTGATTACGCCACAAACCTCAGTAGAACGCATCAATTTTATTGACAGCGTATCGGATGGATTTATCTATATGGTAAGTTCAGCGAGCGTTACAGGTTCCCAAACTGGTTTTGGAAGCGCTCAAGAAGAGTATTTCAAACGTATTGCCGACATGAATCTAAAAAATCCTCAAGTAATTGGTTTTGGAATCAACAACAAGGAAACTTTTAACCAAGCTACTCAATTTGCCAAAGGAGCGATTATAGGAAGTGCTTTCATTCAGCATTTAAGCGAAAATGGTACTGGAAAAATTGAGGAGTTTGTAAAAGCGATTCGATAAACAACTTCTTTTATATAAGATCAAACGGCGTTTAAATGAACTTTAAACGCCGTTTTTTTATGTTAAAATCTTAAAAAAGGTACGACAAGTTGTAAGTTTTTATTCATACATTAGCGATAGCAAAAAAGATGACAGGTCTATTTCTGTCAGACCTATATACTAGTTAGCGTTGATTTTAGTACAGTCTGTATTATTAAACATTCTTTCTAAATATTTCATTTACAAAATATTAAAACAATCAGTATGACTATAAATCCATTGTCCCAAGAAGAACTTATCATCGAAATAGAAAATGTCAATCGAGAGCTTATCCAAACGCTTTCCAAATTTTCAGAGGAGGAACTTAATAAAATTCAAAAGGAAGAAATCTGGACTGCTGGTCAAGTAACAGAACATATCATTAAGTCCAACGGAGGAATTCTCACCCAACTATTGAATGGTGATTCAAATCAAACTACACGACCTTTTGACGAACAGGTGGATTTGATAAAGAACATATTCCGCAGTGAAGATAAAATGAAAACCGCTCCTGCCTTACAACCTAGTCAACCCCCACATGCCCTTGAAGATTTGATGAAGTCTTTGAACCAACAAAAAGTTCAACAGCTTGAAACAATAAATGTAAAGGAATTAAAAGAAGTAAGCAGTGAACTGCAATTTCCTCCTGCTGCTAATGGCTTGACAAGATATGAATGGATAATTTTTATGATAGAACATACTCGAAGACACGGTAAACAAATCGAAAATATTTACAAGGAATTTCATAATTAATTATAAAATTATTATCTAGGTTGCAAAAAAAAACGAACCGCCAACAGGGGTTTGCGGTCATTATAAAGACAACCAAGTGAAAAACATAATATTGAAAAAAATGACAAAAACAGAAATAGCAAAAGCTTTCTCAAACGGAGAATTTGACAAAACAAACAAGTTCATTTCTGAAAATGCAGTTTGGACTGTTGTCGAAGAAGACAATTTTATAGGTAAGCAATCATTGATAATTGTGAACAAGTTGGAAATTATTTTCAATCAGTAACGACTAACTTCAAAACGCTGAACATTATTGCTGAAGGAAATAAAGTAGTTATTAGCGGAACTGCCGAATTTTCAAGAGAAAAAAAACGAGTTTCATTTGTTTCAGCTTGTGATGTATACGAATTTGACGATAATAATCGAATTCAAAATATTACTTCATATTGCATTCGATCAAAAAAATAAATTACTTAAACAGCGAAGTGACAAACTTCTTGGACAAATTAAGCACACATTGAGAAGTGAAATTGAGCAGTTAACAAACAAAAAAATGAAAACAAAAGAAAAAATAGAACAAGCAATAACGAGCTTTGTAAAAGGTGGTGACAATAGTGACATAGTAGCTTTGGACAAAGTTTTGCATAAAGACTTTAGAGTGGCAAATAATGGATTTATGGAAACTTTAGGAATTACAATTATTGACAAACAAAAATATTTATCAAATATCAAAGAAGGCATATTTGGTGGACTACCACGAAAAATGACAATAGAAAGTATTGACGAGAGTGAAATCATAGCAATTGTAAAATTACGTTTAGAGAGCTCGGAGAATTATTTTGTGTCATACAATTCATTAGTATTGGACACTGACCAAGAATGGAAAATTATTGACAATCTTGCAGTTGTTGAAGCGAAAAAATGACAGAAAGAAAATAACGAACCGCTAACAGCGGTTTCTCGCAATTGCGAATTTTGTTGTAAGTTCACGTTTGCGTTTCGCCCGCCCCGCTCGTGAACATTAACAAAAACAATAGGAACATTAGCGGTTATTGTAAACCGACACTCACTGACATATATATTAACTTGGATAACTTAATATTAAAAAAATGGCAAAACAAATTTTTATCAATTTAGCAGTAAAAGAACTGCAAAAATCTATGGACTTTTATACTGCATTAGGTTTTACGAACAATCCTCAATTTTCGGACGACAGTGGAAAATGTATGGTTTGGAGTGAAAATATTTTTGTAATGCTTTTGACACACGAAAAGTTTGCAACCTTTGCCACCAAGCCCATTGCAGACACAAAATCAAACTTAGCCGCAATTTTTTCATTATCAACAGACAGTATTGACGAGGTAAATAACATTGTAACAAATGGACTAAAAGCCGGTGGAACAGGACCTAGCGAAATGCGTGATTATGGTTTTATGCAACAGCGAACTATTGAAGATTTTGACGGACACACTTGGGAAGTTTTCTATATGGACATTTCAAAATTCCCAACAGAATAACCAGGAAATGAACAACACAAATAATCACGATGAGCGTTTTGCGAAAATGACATTCACTTCGGTATATCCTCTTTATCTCGCAAAAGTGGAAAAGAAAGGCAAAACGAAAGAAGAATTACATCAAGTAATTGAATGGCTAACTGGTTATGATGACGAAAGTCTTCAAAAACATATTGATGAAAAGGTAACTTTTGAAAAATTCTTTAAAAATGCTACAATAAATCCTAACGCTCATCTCATAACTGGTGTGATCTGTGGGTATCGGGTTGAAGAAATTGCAAATCCACTAACACAGCAGGTAAGATATTTAGACAAATTGGTAGATGAATTAGCAAAAGGAAAGACTTTGAATAAAATTTTAAGAAAGTAAACAATGTAACAACTTAAAAAATTAAAATTATGGCACTTATCAATCCACACATTAACTTTAACGGAAATACCGAAGAAGCATTCAATTTTTACAAATCAGTATTTGGCGGAGAGTTCGCAAAGATTATGCGTTTCAAAGACTTGGCAAGTACTGCATTCCCTCTAGCAGAAAATGAAGCGAATAAAATAATGCACATTGCTTTGCCTATTGGAAAAAATATTTTAATGGGCAATGACGTTCCAAAAAGTATGGGCGCGGTAAATGAAAATGAAAACAGATCTAAAATAGCGATTAGTGCAGAAAACCGTGAAGAAGCCGACAAGTTATTTAGCGGACTTTCAGCAGGCGGAAATATTGAAATGCCTATTAACGACAGTCCTTGGGGTTCTTATTTTGGAATGTTTAGAGACAAATTTGGTATTGAATGGATGGTAGATTTTGACCCAAAATATAACGGAAAAGTATAAGTGAAAAATAACAAACGCCTAACTGTGATCTGGTAAAAAGCGGGTGACGTGCTTCGATGTACTTTCTTGGTAAACAAATATTTGTGCATTTAATGAACTTTATTGGCAATAATCAGCTACATCGTCAAGCCGCAAACCCTTTTGCGAGGAAAACGGAAAAATAAAATATGAAAAAAATAATAATTTTAATATTACTATTTACAGTAACGATTGGAAATGCACAAGTAAAAAAACAAAAAGAAACGAGCAAACCTTTTGTGCTTGGAACAATAGAAGAAATTAACTCAAAAATATTATCTGAAAAAAGAATAGTAAATATTTATCTTCCAGAAGGCTACAACCAAAATGATACAATTAAATATCCAGTAACCTATTTACTTGATGGTTCGGCTGACGAAGATTTTATTCACGTAGTTGGACTTTTTCAGTTTAATAGCTTTTCTTGGATAAATAGAGTTCCAAAATCAATTGTTGTTGGAATTGCAAATATTGACAGGAAAAGAGATTTTACGTACCAAACCACAATTGAGGAAGATAAAAAAAGATATATAACTTGTGGAAAATCAGCCAATTTCATTTCTTTTATTGAAACTGAATTGCAGCCTTTTATTGAAAAAAAGTACAAAACCAATAACTCAAAAACTATTATTGGACAATCATTAGGTGGACTTTTAGCAACAGAAATAGTATTAAAAAAACCAACCTTATTTAATAAATACATAATAATAAGTCCTAGTTTATGGTGGAATAATGGTTCTTTATTAAATGAAGAATCGGAAATATATCAAGAGAACTTTAAAGATAAAATTGATATTTATATTGGCGTAGGCAAAGAAGGACTTACACCAAGTAAAATTCCTCACGTTATGGAAGTTGATGCAAATTTATTGGCCGAAAAATTGAAAAGCACCAAAAGCAAAAATGTAAAAGTGAGCTTTGATTATTTGCCACAAGAAGACCACGCAACAATTACTCATCAGGCAATTTTCAATGCAATGAGAATTTTGTATCCAGAAACTGAAAAATAAAAAGAAAAACATCGCACAACAGCCGTTTTGTGCAAAGGAAAACTTAAATTACAACAATGAACTATCATTTTAGAAAAGCGGAACTGTCTGAAATAGCGCCAATATGGGAAATTCTGCAAGAAGCTATCATTCGAAGAAAAGAAGACGGCAGCAAGCAATGGCAGGACGGTTATCCAAATCCGGAAGTCGTACAAAAAGATATTGAAAAAGGGGAAGGATTTGTTTTACTTGATGGAGAAACTATCATCGGTTATAGTGCGGTGCTTATCAATGACGAACCTGCCTATGATGAAATCGAAGGCAACTGGCTAACGACTGAAGATTTTGTTGTCATTCACCGCGTAGCAATTTCGGAGAAGTATTTGGGTAAAGGCTTCGCTAAAATGATTATAAAATACGTAGAAGATTATGCATTAAGCAACAACATATTCAGCGTAAAAGCAGACACTAATTTTGACAACATAGCCATGATGAAAATATTTGGAAATTTAGGTTATACGTATTGTGGTGAAGTGTATTTTAGAGGTAGCCCAAGAAAAGCATACGAGAAAGTGTTAGTAAAACCTTTCTAAAATTTGTTATTTAAACTGTGTTTGTGTTAAACATTTTAAAGAAAAAAACACTACTTTTAATTTCATAAAAAGATACTACTATGAAATCTCATTTAACCTTTTACCTTCTTATCGCAATTAGTCTTACAGGATACAGTCAAAACAAAGAGGAATCAGAAATGATTAAAAAACTATTAGAAAAAGAATCGGCTACCTGGAGAGCGCAAGACAGTAAAGGTCATAGTGACTGCTGGTACATTCAGCCTTACAGCCGAATATTAGTTTCTACACCAAAAGGCGAAACATTTGATGTTCCCCCGGCAGCGATGATGAATACCAAACCGGAAGCAATGGGAAACGGTGGTTTTTCAGTAAACACCAACTATAAAATGAGCATTAACGGCAAAACGGCCTGGGTAAGTCACGATGAAGAATCAACGGCAAAAGATGGCAAGAAAACATTCTCTTATGAAATTCGGCTTTTAGAGAAAATAAAAAACAAATGGAAATTAGTGGGACAATCGATTCATATTTATAAATCGGAATAAACAGTCCTTCATGCATTTGCAATAAATTAAAAACGCTCCTTAGTTCTAAAATAATAGAATTAAGGAGCGTTTCTTTTTTGCTGCTAAACAATTAATCAGCTACTTCCGGTTCAAATTGCATGTGATCCACTACCTCAGCTACTTCCGGTTTTGAAGCTTTAAGTGCATTGAACCTTTCTAATTGTTCTGTTTCGCCTTCTTCCCCACTGAAATACGGAAAAACATCCATAATAGGTGATTCTGAAATCGCAGGAATGGTATAATCTCCCATCGTCCCTTTCATTACACTGATGGTATTATCATACGCTTCTTTTACATCATTCGCCTGCACTAACAAATACATATTAGTCTTGCGTTCTTTGCCACTTTCTTCGTCATACGCCAACAATGAAACTTTAGATCTAAACCAACGATCTGCATTTTCAAAAGGATGAATTTCTGCGTAATTAGCCACTTTTATATTCGTGATTTTAAATTCTTCACTAATATACGCCGACATTTCCTCATTAATTCTGCTTTCAGCTTCAGTATACGATAACGCGTCTACCAAGTAGGGTTCATTCGCAATCTTTTGAGCTCCAGTTTCATCCGTTTTTCTATATTTTACTTTGCATTCATACCAAATTGTGCTCATATAATTTTTTTTAAGGATGTCAAAGATATATTTTAAAGGAAAAAAAAATCACAATTAATAAAATAGATATCCACAATTTTGAATGAAGCTCGGTATTAAATTTTGTTGCATTTTTTTTCCTATTAATTCATAAAAAAGCAGCCTCTCCAAAAATTAGGAGAGGCTGTTTTAGAATATATTTCTTCCGAATTGGTTTTAGTCAATAAGAGTAACCAAATCTTCTCTGCTTTTTCTAACTTTCGTTAAATTAACTAACCAGTCATTTTCAGCGTCTCTGTATCCTAAAGGAAGGATTACACAACTTCTAAGACCTTTTTCTCTAAGGTTTAAAATTTCATCCAAAGCGGCTGGGTCAAAACCTTCAATTGGTGTGCTGTCAACGCCTTCAAAAGCGGCTGCTGCAATAGCTTGAGAAAAGGCAATATATGCTTGTCTTGCTGCATGCTGAAAATTCACTTCAGCATCTTTTTGAGGATAACTGTTCAATAACATTTGACGGTAATTTTCCCAACCTTCGTTCACAAAACCACGAGCTTCATTCGTAAGATCAAACATTTTATTGATTCGTTCCGCTGTATACGTATCCCAAGCGGCAAAAACCAATAAATGAGAACAGTCTGTAATCACAGATTGATTCCAACCAATAGCTCTGATTTTTTCTTTTATTTCTTGGTTCGTAACCACCATTATTTCAAAAGGCTGCAAACCGCTGGATGTTGGTGCCAGTGAAGCTGCTTCCAGAATGTTATTAATTTTATCTTCAGAAACTTTTTGACCATTCATTGCTTTTGCAGCATAACGCCATTTCAATTTATCTAATAATTCCATCTTACTTGTATTTATTTATTTTACTTATTTATATTTTATTTTCTAAAAAAGAGCCTAAACTCGTATGCTGTCCCAAGCCACTTGGAACGCTTCATTTATTACGTTCTCGCCTAATGGGCAAAGCGCTCTGTTGTCCATATTCATCAAAAAAGCCATTGGATAAATGGAGAAAGCGTACAGCAAATAAGGCGAAATATCTTTGACAATTCCTTCCTTTATCCCTTTTGACCATAAATCAAAAAGAGGTGTCAAATATTTTAATCCTTCTTGGCGCGTTTCCTCATCAATCATAGGTGTATTGTCACATTGCGATAAAAAAGAGGCTTCTTCTTTGTTTTCCAATTTAAATGCAGCCATGGCAATCCAGATTTTTTCAAAACTCTTTTTTACTTCATCATCTGATTCGTATTGGCTAAACGCCGCTTCCGCAAAAGAACCTTTTACATCCAAATACAGTTGATTAACCAGGTCTTGTTTGCTTTCAAAAAACAGATAAATGGTAGCTGGAGAAACATTGGCTATTTTGGCCACTTTAGCCATCGAAGCACTTTGAATCCCTCCATTGTTTACTAAGCTTAAAGTCGCCTTTAATAGTGCGGTACGTTTATCTATACTTTTTTGAAGTTGTGCCATAATTAATATTAAAGTGCAAAGATACACAAAAAAGAATGAACGTTCATTTATTTTAAAATAATTAGGATTTGTTTAATACAAGTCCAGTTCTCTGGATATTAAAACACAAGAAGAAATTTAGATTAAAAAAAAAAATAGTTAGAGTGAATGGCCCATAATATTCAACGATTTGGTGACAAATGGCTTTACATTTATGCTTCTTTTTAACATAAAAAACAAGATTAATTTATGTTAATATTATGTTAAATAAAAATTTAAACAAGTGTTTAAATTAAACAGTTGTTTAATTTTGCTTCGAAATAAAAACAGAAGAATTGAAAAGCAATTTTAACGATAAACAAATTATAATTCTGGAAGTAGCCGAAACGCTATTTGCCGAAAAAGGATTTGACGGTACTTCGATTCGGAATATTGCGAAAGAAGCCAAAATAAACATTGCAATGGTTTCGTATTATTTTGGTTCTAAGGAAAAATTACTGGAATCACTTATACTCTATAGAACTTCCGACTTAAAATTACAATTGGATAATTTGATAATCGAAGACCTTGAACCCATAGAGAAAATAAACAAGCTTATTGAACTTTACATCAATCGCATCAATTGCAATAAAGGGATCTACAGAATTTTACACTTTGAATTTACCTCTAAAAAAGGAGATTCAAATCTTCAGGCTTTCTCGGAATTAAAAAAAGGAAATCTTAAGTCTTTGGAATCTATCATCATAGAAGGACAAACCAAAGGTATTTTTAGAAAAGACGTTATTATTCCTCTTATTACGCCAACAATTCTAGGTACTTTCTTTCATTTCCATATGAACAAATCTTTCTTTCAAAATTTACTAAATTTGAAAACCGAAGACTTATACAATAATTACATAAAAACCAATTTGACATTACACATTCAACAAACTATAAAAGCCCTTCTGATATATGAAAGTTAGTCAATTAATGCTCTTCGGGATTTTCTTTATAGGAATTTCAGCCGTAGAAGCACAAGAAAAAACGAGTTTAACACTCGATGAAGCCATCCATTTGGCTTGGAAAAACAGTAATGAGGTTAGCTTAGCCAATGCTAAAGTAAATACTAAAAAATACGAATTACAATCCACAAAAAACAGTCAATATCCTGACTTGAAAATTTCAGGACAATATCAAAGATTGGCAAAAGCTTCGATTGATTTAAAAATCAATAAAAGTGCTACTTCTGAACCGCTTCCTGTTGTAGATCAATTGATGATTGGACAAGTTAATGCCAGCGTACCTGTTTTTGCAGGATTTAAAATCCAAAACAGCATCAAAGCTTACGAAAACTTATATCAGGCAGAAACAGCTACAGCCTCTCAAAAAAAGGAAGAAGTGGCCATGAAAGTGGTTAACCATTATGCTGATTTGTATAAAGCACAAAAAACATTGGAACTTTTGAAAGAAAATCAGAAAAGAGCGCAACAGCGAGCAACTGATTTTAGCGACTTAGAAAAAAACGGAATTATCCCAAGAAATGATTTGTTAAAATCCCAATTACAAGTTTCTAAAATTCAGTTGTCCTTAGATGAAGCAGCTAAAAATTTAAATATTGTAAATTTTTATCTGGTTACCTTACTAAAATTGCCAACTGGTACAAAACTAGTGATTAACGAGAGTGATTTTGCCAACTTTCAAATGGATAACATTCCGGCAAATGATGAACCGGCCCTACAAAATCGTAAAGATTTAGAAGCTATACGATTTCAAGGAAAAGCAAGTCAGGCCAATATTAAAATTGCAAAAAGCGGATATTATCCTTCGATTGCAATCATTGGTGGTTATACCGCATTAGACCTAAAAAATGTGATTACCGTTCAAAACGCAATGAATATTGGTGTTGGGGTTTCTTATGATTTGAGTGCTATTCTCAAAAATGGAACTACGGTAAAAATAGCCGAAAGTAAAGCGATTGAAGTGCAAAATTCTGAAGCTATGCTGACCGACTATATCAGACTGGAAGTTCAAAATGCAATAGAAGATTATGACTTGGCACTGAAACAAAATGAGGTTTATGCACAAGCCGTTGAACAATCATCGGAAAACTACAGAATTATCAAAGACAAATATGACAACGGCCTTTCCGACACCAATGATTTATTGGAAGCCGACGTAGAACAATTAGGTTCCAAAATCAATAAAGCATTAGCAAAAGCAAATATTATTCAAAAATATTACGAACTGCTTTCTGTTACCGGACAATTATCTCAATCATTCAATCTAGCAAAAATATAATCAAAACACATGGAAAAGAAAAAGACAAATACAAAATTTATTATTATCCTAGCTGTTTTGGTAGTATTAGGCGGAACTTATGGAATCTATAAATACATGCACTCTTTGGCTCATGAAGAAACAGATGATGCGCAAATAGAAAAAAACATGAATCCTATTATCCCTAAAGTTTCCGGGTATGTGGATAAAGTATACATAAAAGATAACGATTTTGTAAAAAAAGGAGATACCTTATTTACGATAGACAAGAGAGATTATCAGTTGAAAATCGACGAGGCAAATGCTTCATTTCTTGCTGCCGAGGGAAATTTTGAAGTTTCAAAAGCGGATATTGGAAGTGCTTTGGCTAACATTTCCGTGTCTGATGCCAATGTATTATCTGCCGGAGGAAATATTCAATCGGCAAAAATTAGATTGGACCGAATTAACAGTGATTACATTCGTTACAATAATTTGTATAAAAATCATTCGATTACAAAACAACAATACGAGCAAGCTTTAGCAGCAAAACTAGAAGCTGAAAATCAAGTCCGTATTTTGCAACAGCAAGAAAGAGCCAGTGCTTTTCAAAAATCAGTAATTGTAGCTAAATCTAAAGTTTCTAATAAACAGACTGATGTTGCTGCCGCCAACATCAAAAGAGCAAAAGCGATGCTTGATGCTGCTGAATTAAATTTAACCTATACGGTAGTTACAGCGGCTATTGATGGTCAGGTTTCAAAAATTGATATTCAACCAGGACAATTGGTACAACCGGGACAATCTCTTTTCTATATCATCAATAATTCGAACGCTTGGGTAATTGCAAATTTCAAGGAAACGCAATTAAACAAAATGATTATTGGACAAAAAGTAACGGTAAATGTAGACGCTTATCCCGACTATAATTTTGAAGGTACTATCACCTCTTTTTCACCGGCAACAGGATCTCGTTTCTCTATTTTGCCTCCAGACAATGCTACAGGGAACTTTGTAAAAACCATTCAACGCTTACCCGTAAAAATAAGCTTGAACAAATCTAACGATGTCGAGAAAATTAAATTATTGCGTCCGGGGATGAATGTTGATGTTGATGTACATTTAAAATAAAATGGCAGTAGTAGAAGATGATTTAGTAGAATATGGCTACAGGCGAGTTATTATTACGATAACAGCAGTACTTTGTGCATTGCTGGAAATCGTGGATACAACTATTGTCAATGTGGCTTTAACCAACATGAGAGGAAGCCTGGGTGCTACATTAAATGATGTGGCATGGGTAATTACGGCTTATGCTATTGCAAACGTAATTGTCATTCCCATGACGAGTTGGCTTTCGCAACAATTTGGAAGACGTAATTATTTTGTGGTATCCATTATCATTTTTACTGTTGCCTCCTTCATGTGTGGAAACTCTGATAATATTTGGGAACTCATTGTTTTCCGATTTATTCAAGGACTTGGTGGCGGTGCTTTATTAGTTACTGCACAAACTATTATAACCGAGAGCTATCCTATTGCAAAAAGGGGTATGGCTCAGGCAATTTATGGAATGGGTGTAATTGTGGGCCCTACTTTAGGTCCGCCATTAGGAGGTTATCTGGTCGATCATTTTTCTTGGCCATATATTTTCTATATCAATATTCCTCTTGGTATTATTGCTGCTATTTTAGCATTCACTTTTGTACGGAGTCCACAATACGGTGAAAAGTTAAAAGTCAACCAAGTCGATTGGTGGGGTATTTTGCTTTTGTCAGCTTTTATAGGTTCGTTACAATTTGTTTTGGAACACGGGCAACAAGATGATTGGTTCAACAACTCAACAATTGTAACCTTAAGTACCGTTTCCGTCTTTGGATTAATATTATTTGTCTGGCGAGAGCTAACCTACAAGTATCCTATAGTAAACTTAAGTGTTTTGAAAGATGGGAATCTTAGAATTGGCGTATTAATGTGTTTTATCTTGGGATTTGGACTTTATGGTTCGACTTTAATTATTCCCATTTATACGCAATCCATTTTAGGCTGGACAGCGACTGATGCAGGATTATTACTTATTCCGGGTTCAATTACTACTGCGTTTATGATGCCAATTATTGGAAAATTAATTCAAAGAGGTGTTCCTCAAGGATATATGGTAGGTATTGGTTTTTTGGTTTTCTTTTTCTTCACTTTTATGATGCACAATAGAATGACCCCCAATACGGGTACTGAACATCTATTTTGGCCTTTGATTTTGAGAGGAGTTGGATTAGGATTACTTTTCGTTCCTATAACAACCTTATCACTTTCTACGCTGAAAGGGAAACATATTGGTGAAGGCGCAGCGTTTACAGGAATGATGAGACAATTAGGAGGCTCATTTGGTATTGCCATTATTACCACTTTTATCACAAGATTCAGTCAGAAACACCGTGTAGACTTAGTTTCTCATTTAGATGCCAGCAAATTTGAAGTACAACAACGCATCGCGATGCTGCAAAAAGGTTTTATGTCTAAAGGATTCAGCAGCAATGTTGCACTAAAAAAAGCGTACCAGGCAATTGATTATTCTATAATGAAGCAAAGTACCGTTTTATCATACATGGATATTTTTCTGTATCTCGGTATTATGTTCCTATGTTGTATTCCTATTATATTTTTAATAAAAAAAGGAAAAAACAAGATCAATCCTGCGGATCCTATGCATTAATTTATTGCATTTAAAAATAAAAAAAGACGCCGATTTTTTAAATGAAATCGGCGTCTTTTTTTATTAATTAACTAGAATTTTATCTAGTAAAAACCAAATGATTTCCCTTTGATAAATTAGCATCAAGCTGATAGCCTTCATAATTGAAACCTTTTAAATCATCAATTGTTTTAGCATCCGTGTCAATAATATAACGAACCATCATTCCCCTAGCCTTCTTGGCAAAAAAACTAATTATTTTAAGCTTGCCGTTTTTATAATCTTTGAATTCTGGAGTAATTACTGGAACTTTCAAGGCTTTGACATCAATTACTGAAAAATACTCCGTACTGGCGAGATTGATGAACAATTCTCCTTTTTTAAGTTCTTTATTCAATTCTTTTGTAACGGTAGTTTTCCAAAATTCATATAAATTTTTTCTTTCACCAATAGGAAGTTTTGTTCCCATTTCTAATCTATAAGCTTGCATCAAATCCAATGGTCTAAGCAATCCGTACAAACCTGACAATATTCTCAAACTATCTTGTAACGTTTCTAATTTTTCTATTGGAATTGAATAGGCATCCAATCCGGTATACACATCCCCGTCAAAAGTAAAAACTGCCGGACGCGCATTTTCTGGAGTGAAAGGTGTTTTCCATTCTTGATTACGTTTCCAATTCAAATCAGCGAGTTTATCTGAAATACTCATCAAACCAGATAATTCAGCGGGCTTTTTTTCTTTTAAAACTTTATGAACCTGTCTCGCTTCTTTTAGAAATAAAGGTTCGGTATGCTGTGACGTAGGTAACTCTTTTTCGAAATTTAATGATTTAGCTGGCGATATAACAATTTTCATATTCAGATTCAATTTTAGTATCAGATTCAAAAGTACAAATTGAAAATAAGAAATGAGGCTGTACGAATTGATTTGTCTAATAATAGGATAGATAATATAAATCATTGCAAATATATTTTTACTATTTTTGATTGAACCAAACCAAAACCACTATAGTGTATTATGTCTAAAATTGAAATTAAAAAAGCTTCTTTATCTGACCTTGAAGCCATACAAATTATAAGCATCCAAACCTTTTCTGAAACTTTTGCCGAAGTAAACACACCCGAAAATATTGAAAATTACAATCGGGAAAGTTTTAATTTGGAACAATTAACTTCGGAAATAACCAATCCAAACTCCCAGTTTTTTATAGCTTATTCTGATTCAGAACCAATTGGCTATTTAAAAATAAATTTTGGTAACGCGCAAACCGAAATACTAAATGATCATGCGTTAGAAATTCATAGAATCTATGTTTCACAAGCTTTTCACGGAAAAAAAGCAGGTCAATTCTTGCTCGATAAAGCAATCCAGATTGCACAGCAAACCACTTCAGACTATATTTGGCTTGGCGTTTGGGAAGAAAATCATCGAGCATTACGATTTTATACCAAAAATGGTTTCGTGGCCTTTGACAAACATGTTTTTATTCTTGGCGATGAAGAACAAACAGATTTATTAATGAAATTGGATATAAATAAAAAATCATAATGAAAAACAATAATTTCACCGATATAAAAAAACCTGTTTCAATTCTTAATGCAGCCGTAATTGTAGCAGCTCTTGGCTATTTTGTTGACATTTATGATTTATTACTTTTTGGAATCGTTCGTACCGATAGTTTGAAAGATTTAGGAATCACGGGAGATGCTATCAGAAATCAAGGAGAATACTTGATAAGTATGCAAATGTTCGGGATGCTTTTTGGAGGTATACTTTGGGGAATTTTAGGTGATAAAAAAGGACGTATTTCTGTTTTATTTGGTTCCATCTTAATTTATTCGGTGGCTAATATTGCTAACGGAATGGTAACTACTGTTAATGGATACGCGTTTTGGAGGTTGATTGCGGGAATTGGACTTGCGGGCGAATTAGGTGCAGGAATTACTTTGGTAACGGAAAGTTTGCCTAAAGAAAAACGAGGCTACGGAACGATGATCGTTGCTTCCGTGGGTGTTTCGGGAGCGGTAGTCGCTTATTTAGTCTATCAGATCTTTCAGGATTGGCGTTTGTGCTATTATGCCGGAGGAGTTTTGGGAATCCTGTTACTGTTTCTAAGAATAAGTATTTCCGAATCAGGCATGTTCAAAAAAGTACAAGAAAGTGAGGAGAAAAGAGGGGATTTCTTGTCTTTGTTTACCAATAAACAACGTTTTTCAAAATACATTCAATGCATTCTTATCGGAATTCCATTATGGTTTTTGGTTGGTGTATTGATTACTTTCTCCCCTGAATTTGCCAAAGCATTAGGTGTTCAGGGTTTTGAAACTATTGCCGCAGGAAAAGCCATCGCCTGGTGTTACGGTGGTTTGGTTTTTGGCGATATTGCAAGTGGATTATTAAGTCAGTGGCTGAAAAGTCGAAAAAAAGTGATGTACTTATTCCTGATCTTTAATTTGATTATGGTATTTGTTTACCTAAATGCTTTTGGAATTTCGGCCTCTTCTTTCTATACCCTTTGTTTTATCATGGGATTCTCTGTAGGATATTGGGTATTATTTGTAACGATTGCTGCAGAACAATTTGGAACCAACATTCGCGCAACGGTGACAACTACAGTTCCTAATTTTGTTCGAGGTTCATTGCCGCTGATTATTCTCATTTATGGGTTTTTCAGAGATACTATTTTTGATGGAAATATTCTGGAATCGGCGATGATTGTGGGATCAATATTATCCGTAATTTCAATTTTGGCACTTTGGAAATTAAATGAAACCTTTCATACTGATTTGAATTATTCAGAACAGGAATCGCAGGCTTTCCTTTAATTTTTTTTAAATAATAACAGTACTTTTTACTTGGTAATAAATAGCGAAAAGCGCTTTCTTTTTAAAGTCTATTTGCCTTATTTTTGTATAAAACATTTCAGAAAACATGAAACAAGATGTAATTATTGTTGGAGCGGGACTCGCCGGATTATCAGCTGCAGTTTATTTGCATCGTCAAGGTAGAAAGGTATTAGTATTAGAAGCAAGTGAACGTGCCGGGGGAAGAATAAAAACTGATTCCCATGAAGGTTTCCTTCTCGATAGAGGGTTTCAGGTCCTTTTGACCGCGTATCCTGAAACTCAAGCATTACTCAATTATAGAGATTTAAAACTACAAAAAATGTTACCGGGAGCAACCGTTCTCTATGACGGAGGCCGTTTTGAAATTGCTGATCCTTTCCGAAGACCTTCGGCTGCGTTTGCAACTCTTTTTGCTCCCGTTGGTACGTTGAAAGACAAACTCAACACGCTTTGGTTAAAAAACAAATTACAAAAATTGACTATTAAGGAAATTTTCGAACAACCGGAGCAAACTACCCGAAAGCAACTGGCTGATTATGGTTTTAGTCCAAAAATGATTCAGCGTTTTTATGCTCCGTTCCTTTCGGGTATTTTTCTGGAAAATGAGTTAAGCACTTCTCGAAGAATGTTCGATTTTGTAATGAAGATGTTTTCGGATGGTGATGTGGCTGTTCCTGCTTTAGGAATGGAAGAAATACCAAAACAATTAGTCGCCATGCTTCCCGAAGACAGTTTTCAATACAATACAAAAGTGACCGCAATTGACGGAAATAAAGTAACCACTGCAGATGGAACCGTTTTAGAAGCAAACCAAATCCTTTTGGCTACGACAGCAAATAATCTTACCCAGAAATTCTTTCCGAAACAAAAAATGAATTCGCATCAGGTTACGAATATTTATTTTGAAGCCAATGAAGCGCCAACTAAAAAAGCAGTTGTTATTTTGAATGCTTCGATCACAAAGAAATGGGTAAATAATTTGACTGTGATGTCTAATGTTTCTAAAGCTTATGCTCCAAAAGGGAAAGTACTTATTTCCGTTTCCTATAATGGAATCCCAACTGTTGATGATGCTACTTTGGCCGAAAACATGAAACAAGAATTGAAGAAATGGTACGGCGAAAAAGTAACTTCGTGGAAAATGCTCAAGGCGTATCGCATTGAATATGCTTTGCCAAGTCAGGAAAGTGTAAAGAATGAAATTAATGCTTCTGAAATAAAAATCTCTGATTCTCTATTTATTTGTGGAGACCACTTGCTCAATGGTTCTATAAATGCGGCTTTAAAAACCGGGCGATTAGCTGCGGAAACCATGAAATTGTAATTCTTAGGCTTCTTTAAACGCAAATGCACTTATATTCCAATTTTGGTACAGATTTTAAGTAGAAGAAACATTCGAAAAATGGAATGCTTGATTTTTCGCACGGGCTGGAGAAATATTTTTTTAATCACTCCGTAATTTGGCAAAAATTAATGCTGATGTTTAAAAAAATAAGAGTTTTTGCACTAAATTTTTAAATTCAATCAAAAATATTCATCTTTGCGCAATTTTAATATTTTTAAATTCACAAAAAAAATAACAAACCAATTTGGTCATCACGAACAATTCCTTCAATAAAAAATATTCTATGAAATTATTTATCACCTTTTTTCTTTCCATCTTATTAAATGTTGGTTATTCACAATCCACCAATACCTATTTTGAAAAGATTAGAGACAATGAAGCGGCTTTGACCGCTTTCTTTTCTCAAATGCCAAAAGGAGGCGATTTGCACCACCATTATTCCGGATCAATTTACGCTGAACCTTTATTGGCGCATGCCATTGCTGATAATTTTTATCTCAACATCGAAACGATGGATGTTTTAAAGGAAAAACCATCAACTGGAAACTGGGAACAATTTTCAACCTTAAAAAGTAATGGAACGTTAGACGTTTACAAACAAAAAATCATGCAAAAATGGTCTGTTAAAGACTATAATCATGTTGATTATCCATCGGACAAATTGTTTTTTGAATCTTTTATGAAGTTTGAGCCAGCAATAAAAGGCAATTTTGGGCAAGGATTATTGGAACTGAAAAATAGAGCCATTACAGAAAATGTAAGTTATATTGAAACCCAATTATCTACGATTCCTTGTTCTATGAATACGGCTGATTTGACAAAATTCAATGCGCGATTGCGACAATTGGCGAAGGGAAAAGACGAAAAAGGGATTATGCAGTCTTTGGATTCCGTTTACAATGCATTTCAGCAAAAGAATGCCAAATCATATGCTGCCGATTTCAATACTAATTTTGTAACCAAACTTCACAACGACCTTAAAATTGATGATTCCCGTTTCACGATGCGCTATCAAAATTTTGTGTTGCGTTTTATGGAACCCGTAGATTTATTTAAAAATCTGGTGATTGCCTTTATATCGGCGGATAGCAGTCCGCTTATGGCTGGCGTAAATATCGTTTCTCCTGAAGATGGTGAAACCTCCATGAAAGATTACTGGCTGCACATGGTTATGTTTAAGTACTGTCATTCTCATTTTCCAGATGTGAAATACACGCTACACGCCGGTGAGCTTACTTTGGGACTAGTGCAACCGGAAGACCTGACTTGGCATATAAATGCTGCTGTACATATTGCCGGAGCTAATCGAATCGGTCATGGCGTTGATATGGCCTACGAGAAAGATTCGTATGATTTAATGCGATATATGGCTAAAAAAGACATCCCAATTGAAATAAACTTAGTGAGCAATGAGTTCATTTTAAAGGTTAAAGAAAACCGTCATCCTTTAACCTTGTATAAAGAATTTGGAGTTCCAATAGTGATTAGTACCGATGATGCGGGAATACTACGAACCAATATGACTGAGCAGTATGTTCTTTTAGCTAAAAGATACAAAAACATCACTTATGCGGATATCAAACAATTTGTTTACAATAGCATCAATTACAGTTTCATTCAAGAGAATTCAGTAAAGAAAGAGTTACTAAAAAATTTAGATTCTAGATTTAAAACTTTCGAATCTCATTTTCCAAAAGAATAATTATTTTACGATAATTTTTTTACAAATGCACTAATAAGCCCCAACTCGGGGCTTATTTTATTTTCCATTCAATATTAAAATAAAATAAAATTTCGTTTTTTAAAACTTTTAATTTATTATATTTGACACTACCTACTTAACTACTTGATAGTTACATTTCATAATAAATCCCAATAATTTAGAATTTCGAAGTTTTAATTGTTTACTAACAAGATAAATTATTGAAGATGAGTAGAGCTTTACTTTGGTATTTACGAAGACATCCAGTATTATTTAAAATCCGATTTAAATTAATATCTAAGAACGTCTCGAGTGATCGCGCTGATAGTTTTTGCTATAATGGATTAAATAAGAAAAAGGATATTCCCGCTATTTATTATCAACTAAACAATATCATTTTAGCCAAAAAGAAAGCTCCATTAAGCGATATCGAAAAGGTAAAAAAAATAGCAAAATGGCTGCGAAATAATATTAAAGGAGGACCTGGGCTGGGTAAATCTTCTGAAACTGCGTTACGTAAAATGATTAAAGGCGAAGGAGGAGTTTGTAGTGATTTCTCTCAAATTTTTAATAACTTCTGCGTCATAAATGATTTAAAAGTGAAAGAATGGGGACTAAAAATTAATACCGGAAAACCAAGGCTTTTAGGTGGCCATTCTTTCAACGAAGTGTATTGTAAAGAATTTCAAAAGTGGATTATTATTGATGTATCCAAATCTATTTTTTTTTATCACATCAGTCCAAAACTGCCCTTATCCGTTTGTGAATTAATTCACTTAAAACAAGAAAATAAAGAAATCTATTATTCCAAATTCAACAAAAATTTCACAATAGACAAAGAAAACATAAATGACCTATATCTCATTTCAAAATCCTCTCCTTTTATAATAACAAACTATCGAAACAAAACCTATGACTATTATTTAGACAAACTTGGATTTCTTCCGGAGTCAATTATTCATGGTTTAGTATATCTTACCGGAAATAGTTACGCTTATGAGTTTCCAAAATACAATTAAATAGATTCCTGAATCATTAATTTGATTATATTTGGAATACGTATTTATTTACAATTACTCATGGCAATGGCGAGACCTATTTTTAGAATTTTTGATTACGAAAAAGCCAAAGCATTTTATATCGATTGGCTTGGTTTTACAATTGACTGGGAAAACAAACCAGACAACTCTCCTATTTATTTGCAAATATCTCTTGATGGTATCGTTATTCATTTAACAGAACATCACGGCGATTGCAGTCCTGGCGCACGTATTCATATTACAAACTTCAGCAGCCTTGCAACCTATCACGAAAAACTACTCGCCAAAAACTACAAATTCAACAGACCTAGTTTAGACAAAGCTTCTTGGAGTCCAAATGCAATTTGTATGGAAGCCATTGATCCTTTTGGGAATAGATTGACTTTTACCGAGGAAATATAAAAATACAAAAACACACAAAATGATTCAAAATAATTCTCTTAAAATACAATTCCTTTTATTGGTTTTATCTCTACTTTCATTCAATGGTCATGCCCAAAAGAATATTTCAAAAATAGCTTTTGGATCTTGCGCCAATCAAAGTGATCGTTTACCAATTTTTGATATTGTGGTAAAGCACAAACCGGATTTGTTCGTGTTCCTTGGCGACAACATATACGGAGACACGGAAAATATGAATACTTTGCAATCCAAATACGATAGAATGGCAGCTAAACCTACATTTCAAAATTTGAAAAATAATGTGCCCATAATTGCCACTTGGGACGACCACGATTACGGACAAAATGATGCTGGCAGGCATTATCCTAAAAAAGAAGCTTCTAAAGAAATTTTCCTGAAGTTTTTTAATGAACCTGAAAATTCAAAAAGACGAAAACACGAAGGTGTTTACACTTCCTATATGTATGAAAACAAAGGAAAAAAAGTGCAGATTATCTTGCTAGACAACCGCACTTTCAGAGATAATTACAAGAAATACAACGGTGAAGTCGCTGATGACAAAAGGTATTTTTACAGCTTGGATTATGCCCCACAACAGAATCCGGACTCCACGTATTTAGGAGCGACGCAATGGAAATGGCTGGAAGACGAATTAAAGAAACCTGCTGATATACGGCTGATTGGCTCGGGTTCGCAGTTTGGGATTGAATACAACGGCTATGAAGGCTGGGCTAATTTTCCGCTGGAGCAAAAAAGGTTCTTAGATTTAATCAAAAAAACGAAAGCAAGCGGCGTTTTGTTTTTAAGCGGAGACGTGCATTATGCCGAAATCTCTAAACTTACCGAGCCTGGACTCTATCCTATTTACGATTTCACTTCCAGCGGACTTTCCTCGACCTGGCATTTTGCGACACCCAACAAAAACAGGATTGAAGGTCCTGTCATGGAAAACCATTTTGGCTTAGTAACGATAGACTGGAAAAAGAAAATCCCAGAGATAAAAATGGAGATTTGGGATGTAAATAACAATCAACGAGCGGAATACACGATTGGATTGGATGAAATTACTTTTAAGAAGTAGTTTTTTTGTGAAACCTCATTATTTGGCAGTAGTCTAGAACTATTTGCTTTATGCAAAAATCAACATCCAAATCTCAATCTTAAGCACTATTTCTTTACAAAACACGTATTGCTTTTACAAATCTACGAGTATAGCCCAGTTTTTTTAGACTTGTAATAACCACTTTCATTTCACGACCTGAGGAGGAGTGTATAAAATCACTTTCCATTCCTTTTGGATTTGTCACTATACCCAAATGGCCAATAACGTTTCTGGTAGGACTCATAAACAATAGAATATCACCTTTTTTCACACTGCCGATCGGGATTTCTTTTCCAAAATTCTTAAATTCTGAAGAGCTTCGCGGTACCTGAATTTTAAAATGATTAAAAACAAAGTAAACAAATCCTGAACAGTCAAATCCTTTCTTGCTGGAGCCGGCTGCAACATAAGGCGTCCCTAATAAACTCATTCCAAAGCTCACAATCTTATCTCCCAAGTACACATCACTTTCAGTTGGAATTATCACTGTGTTTTTGACTTTAGTTACATTCCCATGTGGTAAAAAGGTAGAAGCTCTCGACGAACCATACGCAAAGCCGCATAAAATAAGAAGGTATAAAACAGTGAAAGCAGCAGGTTTTAATAAATTTATCTTTTTAAATGTCATAATAGTAGAATTAAATTAACATACTTTACGTTATAAAATGCATGCAGCTACTTTCAGTATTTCATAATTAAAAAAGTAAGATGCTCACTTACTTACTCCATACAAATCTAGCTATTTTATATGATTTAAGGACACTGGAATCTAAAAAGCACATATTCTCAAAGATATACAATAAACATACCAAGAAACCAAACTTCCCAATCTGACAATCGTATGGACACAAAAAATTGGATAAGATATTAAACACTAATTTCACTAATTTCCACAAATTAATTTGTGGAAATTAGTGAAATTCATGTTTAACTTTTTAAAATCAGTGTAAATCTGCTTAATCAGTGTTATCTGTGTCCTATTTTAAACTTGTGACCAGACGGCACAACATAAAGCGAATTTTATATTTTAACTTTCTTCTTCTTCCGTGCTATGGGATTTTGAATACCCTCGCCATTTCTCGATACAATCCTGGAAATCCTGCGGAAGTTCCGTATCAAAACGCATCATTTCTCCAGTAGTAGGATGCACAAATCCCAAAGTTTTGGCGTGCAATGCCTGTCTTGGTAATGCTTTGAAGCAATTTTCTATAAACTGTTTGTATTTGGTAAACGTAGTCCCTTTCAAAATCAAGTGTCCACCATAACGCTCGTCATTAAATAAAGTGTGACCAATATGTTTTAAGTGAACACGGATTTGATGCGTTCTACCGGTTTCCAGTTGGCATGAAATCAAAGTCACATAACCAAAACGCTCCAACACTTTATAATGTGTCACAGCAGGTTTTCCTATTTCGGGATCAGCAAAAACCGCCATTTGCATACGGTCTTTTACGTGGCGCGCCACATTTCCTTCAATCGTACCTTGATCAGCAATTACATTTCCCCAAACCAAAGCGATATATTCCCTTTCAGAAGTCTTGGCTTCAAATTGTTTGGCAAGATGCGTCATCGCCGCTTCGGTTTTGGCAATAACCAGTAAACCCGAAGTGTCTTTGTCAATTCTATGAACGAGTCCTGGACGTTCGCTGCTGTTCATTGGCAAATTATCAAAATGATACGCCAAAGCATGCACTAAAGTCCCTGTATAATTACCATGCCCGGGATGAACCACCATTCCTGGTTCTTTGTTTATCAATAACAACGCATCGTCTTCATAAACAATATCAAGCGGGATATTCTCCGGAATGATATGATTTTCAAACGGTGGATGCGATAACATTACGCGCACCACATCATTGGCTTTTACTTTGTAATTAGACCTCACAATAACGTCATTTACAAAAATATTTCCTTCAGTGGCAGCTGTTTGTATTTTATTCCTCGTCGCATTTTGTATCAAACTCATCAAATATTTATCAATTCGCAAAGACGCTTGGCCCTTAGGAACTTCAAATCTGAAATGCTCAAATAACTCCTCTTCTAAATCTATTGTTTCTATATTATTGTTCATTTGCTGGTACTTGTTCTTCTACTGGTATTGCTACACTATCTACTACTACACTTTCATCTACATAACTCGCTTTTCCGTCTCCTAAAACCAAATCAATTTTGGATGATTTCAGTACTCGGTCCCCTACTTTCAAGTTTCTTCCTTTATAACGCATTTCAAGAACCATATCTTTTCCTAGATTTGGAATGTAAGTAATCGTCCCTTCTTCCAGTCCCAAAGCTTTCAATGTTGGAACCGCTTCACGGTACGTTTTCTCAATTAAATCGGGAATTTTCACTGATGAAAACCCTGACGCATTGATTTTAATATATACTTTCCTGCCCACTTTTACTTTAGCTCCAGGCAAAGGATCTTGCTCTACCACACTAAACTTAGGAAATTCACTTCTAAAATCTACACTATCCAAAAGCACATAGTCTAAATCCAGCTCATCCAGCTTCTCCTCTACTTGTTCCACGGTCAATTTTCTCAAATCTGGCACCATAATTTCATGACCATGATCAGTAGTAAATGTTAACCAATGCATAAACAAATAGCCCAAAACGGCAATAATAGCAAAAGCTGATAATAATTGTAGAAAAAATACACGGCTAGTAAGATACTTACGTAAACTCATAAATTTATTTTTATATGCGGCAAAGATAAACCTATTTCGTTCCAAAAAAAATGATAATTTTGTTTAATGCTTATTAGGAGCTATTTCCCGCTATACGCTATATCTTTTTCTGGTTTCGTCTCGTCTTTTGGGACGAGACGAAACCAGAAAAAGGATGCCGCTGCTATCGGGGCTAAAAACAAATCGTTATTACAACATATAATTTATAAAATGAAAAACATTGCAATTATCATGGGCGGCTATTCCAGCGAGTACAAAATCTCACTAATTAGCGGAAACGTCGTGTATCAGTTTCTGGACAAAAATAAATTCAACGGATTCCGAATCCATATTTTTAAAGAAAAATGGGTCTACGTCGATGCTAATGAAACCGAATTTCCTATTGATAAAAATGATTTTTCAGTAACAGTAGACGGAGCAAAAATCACTTTCGACTGCGTTTTTAATGCCATTCACGGTACTCCGGGCGAAGACGGATTGATGCAGGCTTATTTCGAATTGCTGAATGTTCCGCAATCGTCTTGTGATTATTACCAAGCCGCATTAACCTTCAACAAACGTGATTTATTATCCGTATTAAAACCATACGGAATCAAAACAGCTATTTCCTATTATTTAAATAAAGGCGATAAAATCAATATCGAAGAAATTGTAGGAAAAGTAGGTTTGCCTTGTTTTGTAAAACCAAATAAAGCTGGTTCAAGCTTCGGAATTTCAAAAGTGAAAACGGCCGCCGAATTGCCAATCGCCATAGAAGTCGCTTACAAAGAAGACAACGAAATCATCATAGAAAGCTTCCTTGATGGTACAGAAGTTTCCGTTGGTGTCATTAATTACAAAGGAACCATAACCGTTTTACCAATAACCGAAATAGTTTCCGACAATGATTTCTTCGATTATGAAGCCAAATATTTGGGGAAATCACAGGAAATCACACCTGCGAGAATCTCGGATGAAATGACCCAAAAAGTGAGCGAAATAGCCAAACGCGCGTACGAAGTACTAAAAATGAAAGGCTTCTCCAGAAGTGAGTTCATAATTGTAAATAACGAACCACACATGTTGGAAATGAACACCATTCCTGGATTAACTACTGAAAGTTTGATTCCCCAACAAGCAAAGGCGGCAGGAATTTCATTGGAAGATTTGTTTTCTAATGCGATAGATTTGGCTTTAAATAACTAAATTTCCAATATGACAGAAATCTTTGAATGGAACCGATTATTATACAATGATTTACCAGAATCCTTTCTTTTAGAAGTCATTTTCCGTTCCACCATAATGTTCACCGTTCTACTTTTGACATTAAAAGTAGCAGGCAAACGGGGTGTCAAGCAATTATCCGTTTTTGAAACGGTGATTATTATCGCTTTAGGTTCAGCAGCTGGAGATCCCATGTTTTATGAGGAAGTTGGAATAATTCCGCCCATAACCGTATTTCTGGTTATTATACTTTTATATCGATTAGTAACCTGGTTAACCGGAAAAAGCAAAAAATTTGAAGAGTTCATTGAAGGAAAAACAGAATGCATAATCAATGAAGGGAAATTTTCAATTGCTACTTTCAAGAAGGAAAGTTTGGCACAAGATGAATTCTTTTCGGAACTTCGCTTGAAATCAGTGGAACATTTAGGTCAGGTAAAAAATGCTTTCATGGAAACCAGTGGTGAAATCAGCGTTTTCTATTATGAAGATAATGAAGTGAAACCAGGATTGCCAATTCTTCCTTTTTTATTTAAACTAAAAAGTAATACTATACCTGTTGAAGGTATTTATTCCTGCACCTTTTGCGGAAATACGGAAAGCCATAAACCTGGAAATGCTGAATGCAGCGTTTGTGAAAAATTAGAATGGGTAGAAGCCATAAAAACACTCCGAAAAACGTAATTAAACATTTGAATAAAGCATCAGTTTGATGTAATTATATCTTATAAAATGAGAAAAGCCATATTTCCCGGATCATTCGATCCAATCACATTAGGTCATGAAGACATCATAAAAAGAAGTATTCCGCTATTTGATGAAATCGTAATTGCCATTGGAATCAATGCCGAAAAAAAATACATGTTTTCACTCGAAGAAAGAAAACGTTTCATTGAAGAGACCTTCAAAAACGAACCAAAAGTTTCGGTGATTACCTATGAAGGTTTGACGATCGATTTGTGTCATAGAATAAAAGCAGATTTCATACTTCGTGGTTTGCGTAATCCCGCCGATTTCGAAT
Source organism: Flavobacterium xinjiangense (assembly GCF_900142885.1). GTDB lineage: Bacteria > Bacteroidota > Bacteroidia > Flavobacteriales > Flavobacteriaceae > Flavobacterium > Flavobacterium xinjiangense. Next base: position 125,424 of record NZ_FRCL01000004.1, read on the forward strand.
TTGAAAAAGCTATTGCGCATACCAATCGCCGTTTGTCAAAAATAGAAACCGTCTTTTTATTGACTGCAGCCAGGACTTCCTATATCAGTTCCAGTATTGTACGAGACGTTATTCGCAATGGCGGACAATACGAAATGCTGGTTCCCGATGCCGTAAGAGTAAAAAAATAGTAGTCCGAATAAATTTGTAAAATGAACTTTAATTCAATTTTATTTATTCACTACATTCAAAAAAGTTTGGGATGTATAAGTATTGTTATATCACAAAACTTTTGCATCCCAAACTTTTTGAAATTTACATAAAGCCAAATCCCTAAATTAATACGTGATTTTTCCAACAGCATTATGCGTAGACGTGCCGATTCCCGTATCTCCATTGATACTATATGCGCCATTAGCAATAGATAAATATCCTGTTGCTCCAACAAATCTTCCTGTGCCTCCTGCTACAGTAAAACCTCCAACATAGGTCGCTTCTAATGCCGAACTAAAGGTTAAAAAAACATTTGTTTGTGTATATAATTCATCTCGATTTGCAGCAACGAGAACATCATTGGATGCAAAATTAACAGTGCCGTCACCATTATCTACAAGAGCGGTGGCTGTAACAACACCATGAATTTTTCCAAGATGTGTCATTGTGCCTACGAATGTCGATCCAGTTGGAGTGTCAGTAGCAACAACTGAATTGGAAACATCCCTTTCCACCGGTTTGGCTTTTATACTTTTTGCATTTGTACTTAAAGAAGCAGCAGCTAGTTCAGACTCATCAATTGAAGATGAATCACAAGATCCGAAAATCATAAAAATGAAACTCGCGAATAGTAATGTTCTGTTTTTCACAATGTTATCCTTTTAATTATTAAAAAGATTAAATATAAATATAATAATTCACCAAAAAGCAAATTTACCAAATAAAGTGCTCTATTTCAGTTCTTTATGATATTTAACAAGGTTTTATATATAAATTATAATTGTTGTAAAAAACATTATTTAGCATTACTTTCACCAAAAATAAAAGCCTTTAATCATGAGTGTAGAAAGAGAATTAAATAAACGCAGCGGATCAAAATGTGAACTTTGTGGCGCAACGGAAAACCTAAAAGTTTATGAGGTGCTTCCCACAAAAAAAGGTGGACTCGATGAAAGCATCATGTCTTGCAGTACTTGTATTGATCAAATAGAAAATGCAGGGCATGAAGATTTAAACCACTGGAGATGTCTAAACGACAGCATGTGGAGCGAACATATTCCGGTACAGGTCGTTTCTTGGAGAATGTTAAGCCGATTACGTAAAAATGGATGGCCGCAAGAGTTGTTGGAGCAAATGTATTTTGACGAAGATACTTTAGCATGGGCTCAGGCAACTGGTGAAGGAGAAGATGATGAAAATAAAATTATACACCGCGATAGCAACGGAGTAATTTTGGAGCATGGTGATTCAGTAGTTTTAATCAAAGATTTGAAGGTAAAAGGATCGAGCATGGTTGCCAAACAAGGTACAGCAGTTCGTAACATTCGTTTAGATCATGAAAACGCTGAATATATAGAAGGAAAAGTAGATGGTCAGACTATTGTAATTATTACACAATACGTCAAAAAAACATAGTCAAATTAGTTTGCAGTCCCGATATTTCGGGATAAGTGATCAGTGACTTATTTATAATAAAAAATCGTTAACAGTAAATCAAATTTACTGTTAACGATTTTTTATTGGCATAATGTTTTTTTTACTGAGCACTAAAAACTTTATTAAATGTCTTCTTCCTTTTTAACCACTTTTCGAGCCACTTCAATTTTGAACTTCTTGCCTTTCATTTTTTCATCTTTAATGGCATGAAGCAAGTCTTTCACTTTGTTGAATTTCACGGCAGCAAAAGAGATAAAATCTTTTACTTCGATTAATCCTAAATCTCCTTTTTCCAGTTTTCCTTTTTGAGAAAAGAAACCTACAATATCAATTTTATTCAGTTTATTTTTCTTTCCGCCGCTGATGTAAATAGTCTGAAATTCTGGCGGTTTTGGCAATGATGTAGAATTTTCCACTTTCAAAGCTTCCATACCATAATCAATATAGTCCATCTTTTTCTCGCTTTCGTGAGCAATGATGTAAGCGGTTCCAGAAGCAAGCATACGCGCCGTTCTACCGTTTCTATGCGTAAATTCGTCTTCTTTTGATGGCAAATGATAATGAATTACATGATTCATTTCAGGGATATCAAGTCCACGAGCCGCTAAATCTGTTGTGATTAAATAACTAACACTTCCATTACGAAATTGGATTAGCGCCCGCTCTCTTTCGTCCTGATCCATTCCGCCATGATAGTAGGTAGAATAAATGCCTTTTTCGTTCAAAGTATCACTGATGCGTTCAGCAGCATCACGATGATTACAAAAAACAATAGCCGATTGTGATTTCAAAGAACAAATCAAGTTGAACAAACTTCCTATTTTGTCTTTTTCTTTCGAAACGACCATTTTCATGGACAGGTTCGATTCTTCCACGTTTTCTGGAATAAAGTCCAAAATTGTTGGATTTACCACTCTGGTATATCTTGGAATCTCAATATCAGAAGTTGCTGAAACCAAAACTCGTTTATTCAATTTCGTTAATTTCCCAATGATAAAAGACATTTGCTCATGGAAACCCAATTGCAATGATTTATCAAATTCATCCAGAATCAACGTTTGTATTTTATCCGTACGGAAAGTTCCTCTGTCAATATGATCTGCAATTCTTCCTGGCGTTCCTATTAAAACAGCTGGTGGATTGCTTAAATTCTTTATTTCAGTATCAATGGAATGTCCGCCGTAGCACACATTGACTTTATAATCAGTTCCCATTTTTTTCCATACTTGTTCAATCTGCAATCCTAATTCACGAGATGGAACTAAAATCAGACACTGAACCGATTGGAATTCCGGCTGTAACATTTCTAAAATAGGCAATAAAAAGGCCAGAGTTTTACCAGAACCTGTTGGCGAAAGCAATAAAACATTATTATCATTCAAGATAGCATCTTGGGCTACTTCCTGCATTTCGTTTAGGCTTTCAATACCTAAATTCAAAAGTATATTGTTGGAATGGTGTTTCTTATTCATTTTGCAAAGGTAATTTATAATTTTGAGTTATGAATTCTCATTTTTACTATTATTTTTTTTGAAATTGGTATTTACAGAGTCATCGAAAATATAGTATATTTGGTTTCCGTTTTTTAAAACTTAGCTATGAGATTTTTCACTATTCCATTATTGTTTCTTACCATTTCCCTATTTGCACAAAACACCAATAAATACGATACTTTTTTCGAAAAAGGAAACGGAAACCAATCGGCCACCTATCAAGAAACAATCGCGTATTACAAACTTTTGGCCAATGATTTCCCTACCATAAAAATGCAGGAAATGGGCCTGACTGACAGTGGAGAACGTTTGCACATAGTGACTTTCAACCCTGAAAAACAATTTGATTTTAAAGAAATTCAAAAAAACAAAGCTGTGATTCTCGTTAATAACGGAATTCATGCCGGCGAACCAGACGGAATTGATGCAAGCATGCAGTTGTTTCGTGATTTGGCTGTGGGAAAAATAAAAACGCCAAAAAACACGGTCATCGTTTGTATTCCCATTTATAACATTGGCGGAGCTTTAAATAGAAATTCCACTTCAAGAGTCAATCAGGATGGCCCTGAAGAATATGGTTTTCGCGGCAACGCCAGAAACTATGATTTGAATCGAGATTTCATCAAATCAGATACACGAAACACAAAAAGTTTTGTAGAAATTTTTCATAAAATAAATGCAGATGTTTTTATCGACAACCATGTCAGTAACGGTTCCGATTACCAATACAAACTAACATATATCATGACGCAACACAATAAATTAGGCACTATTTTAGGTAATTTTCTAAATACCGAAATGATGCCTGCGTTAGTCAAAGACTTGCAAAAAAAGAAAATAGAAATAACTCCCTATGTCAATTCTTTTTCAGATACGCCAGACAAAGGTTTTGGTCAGTTTTTTGAAAGCCCACGATTTGCAACGGGTTATACTTCCCTATTCAACACCATTGGATTTGTGGTAGAAACGCACATGCTGAAAAAATATGCAGATCGCGTGAAAGTAACTTACGAATATATGAGATCTGCCATTGATTATACGGATGCTAATTTTGAAAAAATCAAAGACTTGCGTTTGAAAAATGAGGAACAATACCAACCCAAAAAATCATACACCTTACAATGGGAAATTGACAGCACAAAAAAAACAACCTTTCCGTTTTTAGGATACGAAGCCATTTATAAAAAAAGTGATGTAACATCAGGAAACCGTTTGTTTTATGACCGAACAAAACCATACAAAAAAGACATTCCGTATATCAAGGAATTCAAATCTGTAAAAGAGATAATTATCCCGACTGCATATATTATTCCCAAAGGGTTCTGGCCCGTAATCGATTTATTAAAAAGTAATACAATAACATATACGCAACTAAAAAACGATACCATAATTGAAATAGAAAGTTATAAAATTGCCGATTTCAAAACAACAACATCGGCTTACGAAGGTCATTATTTACATCGAAATACAAAAATAACTTCTAAAATAGAAAAAGTAACTTTCGCCAAAGGGGATTATATTATTCCAACGCAACAAAAGGGAATTAAATACTTGCTAGAAACTATGGAGCCAGAAGGAATTGATTCTTTTTTTAATTGGAATTTTTTCGATACGATGCTACAGCAAAAAGAAGGATATTCCGACTATGTTTTTGAAGATACTGCGGCGAAAATTCTAGAAGAAAATCCAACGCTAAAATCCGAATTTGAACACCAAAAACAGACTGATAGTTCGCTTATCAATAAACCTGAAGAACAACTGGACTGGGTTTACAAGCATTCCGTTTATTATGAAAAGGCACATTTACAATATCCCATTTACCGTATTTTACAATAAAAACAATCCTTTTGGAACGTTAATTAAACACGAATTTCACGAATTCACACGAATAAATTTGTGATAATTCGTGAAATTCGTGTTTAACTTTAAATATCTACTTACAAAGCAATGTAAAACTGTTTAATCAGTGTTATTGGTGTCCAGAGCGTAACTCTTATCTCAGGAGTTTTTCTTCTTCAAATAATAATTTTATGTTTTCATAGGAGTTTTTTAAAGCCTCCGGGATTTGATCTGGATTTAACCAAGCCACTTTTTCAATTCCTTCTTCCAGTTGTCCCTGAGGCGTGCCTTCAAAATCAGAATGCATTTCGAACCAATGCGTAATTTTCAGTTTATATTTTCCATTACGTCTAAAAACGTGATACGTTTTTTGCAGTTTGTGTTTTATGGATAAGAGATTAACTCCGGTTTCTTCCTCTACTTCACGCATGGCCGTGTCTTCAATTTCTTCCCCTTTTTCAATTCCGCCTTTGGGTAAATCCCATTTTCCGTTTCTAAAAATAAATAAAACCTCTCCTTTTTTATTGTAAACCAAGCCTCCTCCAGCTTTAGTAACCGGAATTTTAGCTTTCAAAGTCTTCATAATCTCCCTTTCATCAGGATGATATAAGTAGGCTTTTTGAATTTTATTTTGAAATATTTTCACTATAAGTTGCTCTATGTCAATACTCTCTAACAAGAATAATTGAAAATCTGTCTCTTTAGAGATGTGATTTGTCAAAAAAAGTGGTTTGTCGTTAACAAAAACTTTATACATTTGTACTATGATTTTTAATAAAGAGACAGCCGAAAAAACAGCCGAATTGCTTTTGCAAATAAATGCAATTAAATTGAATCCAGGAAATCCTTTTACATGGGCTTCCGGATGGAAATCGCCAATATATTGCGATAACCGTTTAATCCTCTCATTTCCAGCCATAAGAAATTATGTCCGCGATGAATTTGCCAAAAATATTGAAAAACAATTTGGTAAACCTGATGTTATTGCTGGTGTTGCCACTGGAGCAATAGGAATTGGTATGCTAGTTGCAGAGAGTTTAGGATTACCGTTTGTGTATGTTCGCCCAGAAGCAAAAAAACACGGACGATTAAACCAAGTGGAAGGTTTTTTGCAAAAAGGACAAAATGTAGTCGTTGTAGAGGATTTGATAAGCACTGGAAATAGCAGTTTACTTGCCGTTGAAGCTTTACGCGCAGCAGGAGCAAACATAAAAGGGATGGCAGCAATATTCACTTATGGATTTGATGTTGCAGAACAAAATTTTAAAAATGCCAATATCGATTTATTGACATTGAGCAATTATCAAAATTTGTTGAATTTGGCCGTTGCCAAAAAATATATTACGGAACAAGAAGAACAAACTTTAAGAGAATGGAACGTGAGTCCATCAACTTGGAACATCTAAATAGAAATTCAATACTATAAAAACATATGAACTTAGAAAGTCCAAAAGTTACTGTCGAAAAATCAGCACAAGAATTATTTGATTTATTGAGCAATGTCCAAAATTTCGAAAAATTAATGCCTGAAAATATTGCGAAATTTGAAGTTATCGGTGACGATGCTTTTATTTTTGGATTGAAAGGTATGCCGGAAATAAAATTAAAAATGAAAGAAAAAGTAGCACCAAACAAAATTGTTTTGGGAGCTGCAAGTGATAAACTTCCATTTACATTAGTTGCTAATATTAATGCAATTACTGATAATTCGAGTGATGTTAAACTTGATTTTGAAGGAGATTTTAATCCTATGATGGCAATGATGATAAAAGGTCCAATTGGGAAATTTATTGAAACTTTAGCCACTAATATGGTAAAATTGTAGTCAATACAAAACCTGAAATGAAGATGTTTAAGATTGAAATCGAAATTCAATCTTAAACATTTTTTTTTAATACAGCATTTGAATTTCTTTAATATCAAATTCAGAAACACGATCATCTTCCAAGAGAATTTCGAGTTTACCAATTGAAGAAATGCCTTGAATAATTCCCATAAATTTTTGATTATTCGAATCTGAAAAAGGCATCGGAATTCCTTTTTTAAATAACTTATTGGTATAATCTGACCATAGCATTTCAGAATGTTGTTCCCATGATTTTAAATTATATTCAATTTTATCAATAATCGTAAATAGCAAGTCGTCCTTATTATATTTTGTGTCACAAATCACCGCCATTGATGACGCTTTAGGCAAATTTTCAAAATTAGTTTGGTTCACATTTAAGCCTAAACCGACAATAGAAATAATACTTCCGTCACTTTTGATGCTATTTTCAATCAAAATGCCACCTATTTTTTTATTGTATGACATTATGTCGTTTGGCCATTTGATACTAAGATCTGGAATCTTATAGTATTCAAGAGCCTCAATTACCGCAAGCGAGACTATAATATTGAGATTATAAATCTGACAAATATCTGATAAAAAGTCCTTTACCAAAACACTCAATATTAAGTTTTTACCTGTCTCAGAAGCCCATACGGCACCCATTTGTCCTTTTCCTTTTGTTTGACTCTCAGCTGTAACGACCGTAAGATTTTCAAGTTCTTGTTTGTTCGATAATCCTTTGAGAAACTCATTTGTTGAATCTATGGCATCGAGTTTGATTAGTTTCATATAACGTATTTTGTGAAACAGAATTTAATATTGTGTTAAGGTTCAAAAATAATCACAAAAAATGGTAACTTTACAAACTTATTTAAAAATAATTCATGGCGAAAAAGACTATAAATAATGATGACCTGTTGGCAAACATCATTAAGGGGATTGAAGAGGTAAAAGGAAATGATATCGATATTCTTGATTTAAGAGAAATAGACACGGCAGTTTGTGACTATTTTATCATCTGCAATGGTAATTCAAATACACAAGTTAACGCGATCGTTAACTCTATTCAAAAAACAGTATCAAAAGAATTGAAAGACAAGCCTTGGCATGTTGAGGGAACGGATAATGCTGAATGGGTACTGATGGATTACGTTAACATAGTGGTACATGTTTTCCAAAAACACATCCGTGAATATTACAATATTGAGAGCCTTTGGGGTGATGCAAAAATCACTACAATCCAAAACAAATACTAAAGAAATAACTTATAATGGCTAAAGATAATAATCCAAATTCGAATAAATTTAAAGTAAGTCCTTGGTTAATTTACACTGCAATATTATTAATTTTTCTGTTTATAAGTTTTATAACTGGGGGATCTAGCTTACAGGAACCCGCACAATTGACATCTTCTAAATTTAACACCTATTTAGAAAAAGGACAAATTGAAAAAGTTATCGTTTACAATAAAACAGAAGCCGAGGTATATCTTAACGCAGCAGCTTTAAAAGATGCTGTACATAAAAAAGTAGCAAAAGACGTTTTTGACAGGCCTAATAAAGGTCCGCATTACTCTTTTGATATCGGAAACGATCAAATATTCCAAACTAAGCTTGAAAAAGCAGTTGCGGAAGGAAAATTAAAAGACTTTAATTTCCTACCAAAAAACAACTGGACTGACATTCTTATAAGCTTATTACCAATTATTATAATTATTGGTGTATGGATTTTTATCATGAGAAAAATGTCAGGCGGCGGCGGTGGCGGTGGCGGACAAATTTTCAATATTGGAAAATCGAAAGCTAAACTTTTTGACGAAAAAACAGATATTAAAACAACATTTAAAGATGTTGCCGGACTTGAAGGAGCAAAAGAAGAGATACAAGAAATTGTTGAATTCCTTAAAAATCCTGAAAAATACACCAACCTTGGGGGAAAAATTCCAAAAGGAGCGTTATTGGTTGGACCTCCCGGAACTGGTAAAACTTTATTGGCAAAAGCCGTAGCAGGTGAAGCACAAGTTCCTTTTTTCTCATTATCAGGTTCTGATTTTGTTGAAATGTTTGTAGGAGTTGGTGCATCCCGTGTACGTGATTTATTTAAACAAGCAAAAGAAAAATCACCAGCAATCATTTTTATTGATGAAATTGATGCTGTAGGTAGAGCTCGGGGAAAAAGTAATATGTCAGGCGGAAATGACGAACGTGAGAATACATTAAACCAATTGCTAACAGAAATGGATGGTTTTGGTACTAATTCTAACGTTATTGTTTTGGCCGCTACAAACAGAGCCGATGTTCTTGACAAAGCCTTGATGCGTGCTGGTCGTTTTGATAGACAAATTTTCGTTGATTTACCGGACATTCGTGAACGTGCAGAGATTTTCAAAGTTCACTTAGCTCCTTTGAAAAAAATTGAAGGACTTGACACTGACTTTTTAGCAAAACAAACTCCTGGTTTTTCAGGTGCGGATATTGCTAATGTATGTAATGAAGCTGCATTGATTGCAGCAAGAAATAATAAAACAGCCGTAGACAAGCAAGATTTCTTAGATGCTGTTGACAGAATTGTTGGTGGTCTTGAAAAGAAAAATAAAATTGTAACTCCAGAAGAAAAGAAAGCAATTGCGATCCACGAAGCTGGTCACGCTACTGTAAGTTGGATGCTAGAGCACGCAGCACCATTAATCAAAGTCACTATTGTTCCTAGAGGACAAAGTCTTGGAGCGGCATGGTATCTACCAGAAGAGCGCTTAATTGTTCGTCCTGATCAAATGCTAGACGAAATGTGTGCTACAATGGGTGGAAGAGCTGCTGAAAAAGTAACTTTCAACAGAATTTCAACCGGAGCATTAAGCGATTTAGAAAAAGTAACCAAGCAAGCACGAGCTATGGTCACAATATATGGTTTGAATGAAAAAATTGGTAATGTTACCTATTATGATTCAACTGGACAAAGTGAGTACAGTTTCTCAAAACCATATTCTGAAGAAACGGCTAGAATTATAGATGAAGAAATTTCATTACTTATTGAAAGTCAATACCAAAGAGCTATTGAAATCTTAGAAGAAAATAAAGATAAGCTAAATCAGCTAGCCAATATTCTAATTGAAAAGGAAGTTATATTCAAAGATGATTTAGAAGCAATTTTTGGAAAAAGAACTTTTGATAAAAATCTAGAAGAAGTAGTATCTTAGAAAAACACATATAATTTAATTATTTTTAAAATCTTAATTCAAAAACCTCTTTTGAATTAAGATTTTTTTATCTTTGGACGTTTTCAAATAATAAATTAAGTAGTTTAAAAGTATATGAGTCTTTTTAGAAAATTTTTTGGTTCTATTAATCCAGCCTCTGACGAAGATAAAGAGAGTGAATTTAGTAAATCCTTTACTGACAATGCTACCTCTGTAGATGAAAAATTTATCTATAATTTTAAAAAAAATGGTGGTAAATTTTTATACTGTGAAAATTCAGAAGAAGTGAGCGAACATTTTGAAAATATACTCGAAGAAAATGACTGGTTTGAAAGTGCAGTAATGTGCTACGACCCCACTCTTTTCAAGATTCTTGATGATAATAAACTTACTTATGACAAATCCGTAAATCCAAAATTTCTTCTTGCAAGTTGTGAAAACTTAATTGCCGAAGAGGGTTCTATTTTATTTTCTTCAAAACAAATAAAACAACACAAACCAAACGAATTACCTGCTAACATTATAATTTTAGCTACCACAAGCCAGATTCTTGCTACAAAAAGCGATGGTCTTAGTGCTATAAAAAAGAAATACGAGAGAGACTACCCTACCAATATTACTACAATAAAATATTTCGAAAAAGCAAAAGAGGAAGATTTTACTCAATACGGAAGTTCAGCAAAAAATCTTTATTTATTGCTTTTAGAAGACCAGTAAGATGAATGAAACACTCAAGAGAGCAATATCTGGTGCTGTATACATAATATTATTAATAGCCTCTATATTATATTCTACTGAAAGCTTTTTCATATTATTTGGAGCTTTCCTAATTATAGCTGTTTATGAATTTTGCAATTTAGTTCAGATAAACAAAGTATTTCCAATTCTGCTCGGAACAGTTTTATACAGCGCAGTAACTTTAGTGAGTCATTACAATAAAATCACTGCAGATACTATCAATCAACTATTCAATACTGATTTAGAAATTTCAATTAACATACAGCAGTTAGACATCGTTCTATTAGTTGTAGCGTTGGTTGTATCCATAAAATGTATCCTTTTCTTATTTTATGATAACATTCAAAAAATAAGCACTTCGTCAAAATACTTGTATTTATTGGGGTACATTATTCTGCCATTTGTGTTTATTACTAAAATTTCTTTTGGTATAAATGACTATAATCCCAAAATTATAATTGGATTGTTCATTTTAATATGGACGAACGATACCTTTGCTTATATTGTAGGGAAATCTATAGGTCGCACTAAATTATTAGAAAAAATATCCCCTAAAAAAACAGTTGAAGGATTCTTAGGTGGAATTGTTTTTGCAATTTTAGCAGGCTACCTTATCTCAAAATATTATATCAGAGCCAATCCGCAGTTTAGCGAAAGATCTATCTTAATTTGGACCTCAATCGCTGTAATTGTTGGAGTTGTAGGTACAATAGGAGACTTAATAGAGTCAAAATTCAAACGTATTGCTGGCGTAAAAGATAGCGGCAGTATAATGCCTGGTCATGGAGGCATTCTAGATCGATTAGATAGTGTTATATTTGTAGCACCAATTATATTTTTATTTTACCAAATCTTAAACTATGTTTCATAAAGAAGGAACCCCGTCTATATTGCTAGGCATTATTTTCAGTACTACGGTACTTTTATTGTCTGATAAATTTATCGACACTAACTGGATTAAAATGTTAATTCAGATAAGTGCTTTTTTAGTGCTAATTATCATTTTGCAATTTTTCAGAAATCCAAAAAGGACTGTAATACTAAATGACAATCAAATCCTTGCTCCTGTTGATGGCAAAGTAGTTGTTATTGAAGAAGTGTTTGAAGGAGAATATTTTAAAGACAAACGTCTGCAAATATCTATTTTTATGTCACCAATAAATGTGCATGTAACTCGTTATGCTCTTAGCGGAATTGTAAAATTCAGTAAATATCATCCTGGAAAATTTTTAGTGGCTTGGCATCCAAAAGCAAGTGAAGAAAACGAACGAACTACAGTAGTCATTGAGAACAATACATTTGGTGCAATTTTATACCGCCAGATTGCTGGTGCTTTAGCGCGGCGAATTGTAAATTACGCCGAAGAAGGAATGCAGGTTATTCAGGGAACTGATGCTGGTTTCATTAAATTTGGTTCAAGAGTAGATATATTTTTACCTCTTGGGACTCCTGTCAATGTAGTACTTAATCAAAAAGCCATTGGCGGAAAAACAATTATTGCTACAAAAGGATAATGATCGAAAAAGATTTAGATACACGATTTCAAGAAGCGGTGGAAATCGCTTCTGACATGACTCAGGCATCTTTGCCGCAAGATGTTCAACTGAGACTTTATGCTTTTTATAAACAGGCTACTCTGGGAATTTTGGATTTAAAACAAGCGTCGAACTATCATCTGAGAGATGCTTTCAAAACAAATGCATGGATGCAAATTAGCCATCTTAGTTCTGATGAAGCCAAGGAACAGTATATAGAAATTATCAACTCTCTTTTGAAAAAGTAAATTCCAAATGAAAAAAAATATTTTTTTACTATCTAACTTACTGTTAGTTTCATTATTACTATCCTGTAATAATAAAAAATTAACTGAAGTTGTAGACGTTCCGCTTCCTACAGTTCAAGAAAAACTAGCGATGGGACTTCCTGAAGATGTCAAAGCTAACGAAGGTTCTTTTCAGTTGGAAAAACTACCTTATTCATACGATGCATTAGCCCCAAATATTTCGGCTGCAACATTAGAAATGCATTATTCTAAACATTATCTAACGTATACCAATAATTTAAACAGGGCGTTAGCAGGAACACCATTGGAAAACCTAACGATTGAAGAAGTGTTAGCTAAATTAGACTTGAATGATGCGAGCATCCGGAACAATGCAGGCGGTTATTACAATCATACCTTATACTGGCAATGTATGGCTCCAAAAGCTGGTGGACAACCTAAAGATGTTTTAGCAGACGCAATCACCAAAAAATTTGGAACATTTGAAGATTTTACGTCATTATTCAAAAACGAATCCGTTAAACTTTTTGGTTCTGGCTGGGTATGGCTAGTGGTTGACAGAGCAGGTGAGCTACAAATTACAAGCACTCAAAATCAAGACAATCCGTTAATGGTGAATGCAGTAATTCAAGGAAAACCTATCCTAGCCTTAGATATTTGGGAACATGCTTATTATTTGGATTACCAATACAAAAGAAAAAATTATGTAGATGCTTTTTTCAATGTAATCAATTGGAACAAAGTTTCCGAAAACTATGATGCCGCTGTAAAGAAGTAGTCAATTCAGTTTTAAGATAAAAAAAATGCTGTTACAAAATTTGTAACAGCATTTTTTATAAATAGAAATTAAGAATTAAAAAACGTATTACAGTTGAGTTATTTCAACTGATAAATAAATGATTCTGATGGAGCAATAGTAATTTGGGCTTTTCCTTCACCCTTTTTAACCTGCAATTGTACAGCACTCTTTTTATACAATTGGTCAGTCAATGTATAATTTCCGTCTTTCAAATTCCATATTTGGATAATATCTGAAGGAATTTTTAATTCGAAATTGCTCGTGGTAAGCCAAGAAAAATTTGCAATCACAATCAATTTTTGAGTGTCAGACCAACGTGTGAAGGAATAAATTCCAGGATCATACCCTTTTGTATTGTGACGATTTACAGTTTGAATTTCTTCGAATTTCCCCATTAATGCAGAACTATTAATTGAAAAATTAAGCAATCGCTTATAAAAATCACGCAAGTCTTTTTCGTCTTGTGTGAGTTGGCCTCCGTCAAATTTTCCACCGTTCATCCAACGTTGATGATTTGGCACACCAACATAATCAAAAATTGAAGTTCTGGAATGTGTACCGAAACCAGCATTTTCGTTTCCTTCTTCTCCTACTTCCTGTCCAAAATAAACCATAGTTGGCGAAGTGCTTATCGCAGTTGAAACAATCATCAATGGTTTTCCTTTTTGCGGTGTTCCTGCAAATTCAGGGCTTGCTAAACGTTGCTCATCGTGATTATCCAGAAAATGTAACATATGATGTTCAATGTCTTGCATCCCCTTTTGAATATCAGATAGTCCATCAGGCAATGATTTTCCTTTAATAATATCTTTCAGTTTATCATAAGTTTCTACTTTATCATACAAATAATCCATTTTCCCCAGATGAATGTAATTTCTATATTCCTTGGGATTGTAAACTTCAGCTAATAAAAAAGCATTTGGATTAGCCATTTTTACAGCTGAGTTCATATAACTCCAAAATTCATAAGGAACCATTTCTGCCATATCATATCTGAAACCATCTACTCCTTTAGCAGTCCAGTACAAAGCAATGGAACGGAATTTTATCCACGAATCAGGAACGTTTTTATCTTTCCAAAAATTGTAATGCTCCTGATACGATTTAGTATCAAAACCAGTTGGAAGCTCTGGAAAATCCTTAGAACCGTCGGGGCGAATTCCGTAATTTACTTTTACGGTTTCGTACCAATCGTTCTTATCCGGCTTTGCCATTCGAGAACCATTTCCAGTCCATTTCGCTGGATATTCTTCGAATTTTCCATCAACTAAAGGATTCTTTTCTCCATTTAAAGGTTTGGCAGTATTTGGTATTTCAAAGCGAGTATTTGGAATATAATAGAAATTATTATCTCTTTTATATCCAACTGAAACATCATCATCAGCACCAAAATCTTTAACTCCAGCTGGATTATTTTTCCCTTCGTATTTGCGTGCGATATGATTAGGAACAATATCAATAATCACTTTTAATCCCGCTTTATGGCTTCTGGCAATTAATGCTTCAAATTCTTGCAAACGATTTGCAGGATTTACGGCCAAATCTGGATTTACATTATAATAATCTTTTACTGCATATGGAGAACCTGCCCGTCCTTTTACAACTTCCGGATCATCAATAGAGATTCCTATTGCAGTATAATCCCGAATCAAAGCATGGTGTGGAACTCCGGTATACCAAATATAAGTTGCGCCCAAATCCTTTATTTCGTGAAGGGCTTTGTCGGTGAAATCATTAAACTTCCCAACTCCATTTTCTTCTATGGTTCCCCAAGGTTTATTAGTGGTATTTTTATTTCCGAATAATCGGGTGAAAACTTGATATACTACAATCTTTTTATCAGAGACTATCTCTTTCTTTTCTGCATTCATTTTTAAATCTTTTGTTTTGCAAGCGGTTGCCAAAAGCACTACGCTAATCCCTGCAACTATAATCGTTTTTTTTATCATATAAAATTATTTATGCTGGTTTCAATTCGCTTTTTTGAGATAATTTAACTTATTTATTTATTCAATTTTTAAATTTAATATAATTTAGAGAAAGAAGAGAAGATCGCTCTAAATTTAAACGAATACACGCTTTGAAAGAACTACTACAACGAAAGAGTAGCTTTATTTGTTAATAACTTTAAAACCGAAATTACATCGTTTTTTCAGCGTTTTTCAAGTATTATAAATAAATCCTAATATCGATTAGGATTGTAACCTTTTTCATAAATTTGACAAAAAATAAATCCATTGAAGAAATTCCTATTTCGCTGTTGTTTAATTCTGCTTGGTACACATTTAGTTTTGGCTCAAGCCCCAAAAAAAATCATTGTTGAACATTCTGATTTTGCCGATGTAAATCAGGTAGAAATACCAGATGCTTTTTTGCTAACGGGAAATGTTCGTGTCAATCATGACGGTGTCGTTCTGACTTGCAACAAAGCCTATTACTTTCAAAAAGAAAACTATATAAAAGCTTTTGGAAATGTGCAATTAGTTCAAGGGGATACTTTATTTTTAAACAGTAGATATGCTGAATACAATGGTAACGTAAAAAAAGCTTTTGCTACCGGAAATGCTGTAATGAGTTCTCCAGATGCAACTTTAGCAACAGACACCATCAACTTTGACCGAAACACACAAGAAGTGTTTTACAACACGCAAGGCACAATTACTAATAAAGAGAATACTTTAAGCAGTAAATCCGGAAAATATTACGTTGCACAAAAAAAGTTTCAGTTCCTTACAGCGGTTACGATTACCAATCCAACATATGTAATAAAATCCAATCATTTGGATTATTACAGTAATTCCGGTCACTCCTACCTTTTTGGACCTTCGACAATCACCAGTAAAGCCAACTATATATATACCGAAAAAGGATTTTATGACACTAAAAAAAATCTGGCTCACTTTGTAAAGAAATCCTATATAAAGTACGACGATCGTGTAATAAGAGGTGACAGTTTATATTATGACCGAAACAGGGAATTTGCATCTGCAACACGAAATGTAAAAATAACGGATTCCATTAATCGAGGAATTATTAAAGGACATTACGCCGAATTATATAAAAAAAAGGATTCTGTTTTTGTAACCAAAAGAGCGGTGGCAATAAACTTTGTCGAAAATGATTCGGTTTACATTCATGGAAAAAAATTGATGGTAACCGGTAAAGAAGGTGATCGTATCATACGCGCTTTTAACAATGTCCGTTTTTTCAAAACCGACATGAGCGGTAAATGTGATTCGATACATTCGAGTTCAAAAACAGCCCTGACAAAAATGATCGGAACCCCAATACTTTGGAATGGAGAAAGCCAAATTACAGGCGATATCATGCATCTTGTTGGAAATAATGCGACCCAAAAACTTGATTCTCTCAAAGTACTCAACAATACGTTTCTGGTCTCCAAAGACACATTGGGAACGGGATACAATCAAGTAAAAGGGCAAAACCTTTATGGAAAATTCGAAGAAGGAAAACTCCATGATGTTGATATTGTAAAAAATACTGAGGTCATTTATTATATGCGTAATGATGCCAAGGAACTCATTGGTATCAATAAAAATGTCAGTAGTAAAATCAATCTTATTTTAGAAAAAAATGCCATAGAAAGTATTACTTTTTTCAAACAAGTGGATGGGGACATTTACCCTGAAAAAGATTTGCCTGAAAATGCCCGAAAGTTAAGAGGATTAGTTTGGCGTGGTGACGAAAGAATTAAATCAAAAGATGATATATTTCCACCGGAAGAAAATGAAGATAATGCTAAAATAGCCAAAGCTACTAAAGCTGACGAAGCCAAAAAAGATGTTCCTATGAAAATCCGAAAGGAAACATTGAACTACGATAAGAAGAAAGGCAAGAAATAGTGTTCAGTTTTCAGTCTCAGTTTTCAGTCTGAAGTAACTGATAACAGATTGTAGATTTAAAAAACACTTTTAAAAACTTCGTGAACTTTGCGGAAAACTTCGTGAACTTTGCGGTTAAATTTCAAAAAAATTGAATACCGATTTCTTAAAATACCAAGCGCAAACCTCCCCTTATCCATTAGGAATGGAAGTTTCACATGCTGTAGGTTCCTATATTTACGACACCAAAAATAAAAAATACTTGGATTTTGTGGCTGGAGTTTCCGCTTGTCCGCTAGGACATCAACACCCAAGAGTCAATCAAGCGATTAAAGATCAGCTGGACAAATACTCGCATGTGATGGTCTACGGAGAATATTCACAAAGTCCGGCAGTCCAATATTGCAAATTGTTAGCCTCACTCCTGCCCGCACCATTAGAAAAAACCTATTTGGTGAATTCCGGAACAGAAGCCATTGAAGGAGCCTTAAAACTCGCCAGACGAACCACTGGAAGAAGCCAGTTGATTTCTTGTCACAATGCATATCATGGGAACACCATGGGCTCGATGAGTGTGATGGGATTTGAAGAACGCAAACGAATTTTTCGTCCACTGATACCAGATGTCGATTTTATTACCTTTAATAACGAAGAAGATTTACAAAAAATAACAACAAAAACAGCAGGAATAATTCTTGAAACCATTCAAGGTGGTGCTGGATTTATTCAACCTCACAATAATTTCCTTAAAAAAGTGCGTCAACGTTGTACCGAAGTTGGTGCGATGATGATTCTGGATGAAATTCAACCGGGTTTCGGGAGAACAGGAAAACTCTTCGGATTCCAAAATTACGATGTCGTCCCTGATATTGTGGTAATGGGAAAAGGAATGGGCGGCGGAATGCCTGTGGGCGCTTTTACTGCTTCATCAACAATGATGGATTTGTTGAGTCATGACCCAAAACTGGGACATATCACGACTTTTGGAGGCCACCCTGTCATTGCGTCAGCCTGCTTGGCGACTTTGCAGGAAATTACTGAGACCAATCTAATGGCCGAAGCGATGGTGAAAGAAAACCTATTCCGATCACTTTTGGTACATCCTTTGATAGTAGATATAAGAGGAAAAGGATTAATGCTGGCCGCGATGACAAAAAGTGCCGATATTACAAATGAAGTGATTCTCAAATGTCAAGACAAAGGACTAATTTTATTTTGGTTATTATTTGAAGAATGTGCCATAAGAATAACACCTCCTCTTACCATTTCTGAAAAAGAAATACGAGAAGGTTGCGACATCATCCTTGAAGTAATGAATGAAATTTTGAACAAAAATATTTAAAAATATCGCAATTGGGAGCTTTTTCCTGCTATCCGTTGCAAATGAAATTCACTGAACTCCAATAAAAACATGAGTATTGTGAAGTAATCTTTCCTGCCCTGAACGAGTTTTGGGAACCTGAAAACAATGTCAGGTCAGGAAAGGATTTACACTTCAAACGAAGTTCACTGAACTCCAATTAAAATAAAAGTACAGTGAAGTAATCAGGGCTATGGCATCAGTTTAAACCAAAGCTATTTTTGTTAATTAAATTGTTCACAACAATTCTAACTTTCCCTCACATTACAAGCACGATTCCCTAAATTTATTTAGGCTAAATTAAAAACACACAGTATGCAATTAAGCAACGAAGAAGAAGACTATAACTTATCCCTGTCCAAATTTGAGTCCATGTTGAAAACCAACAAAGTTCTCTTTTTTGACTCCGAAGAATTTGAAGAAATTATTCTTCATTATATCGATATGGGTAAGGCCGCCTTGGCAAAAAAAGCTCTAAAACTGGCATTGGATCAACATCCAAAATCTACAGGACTAAAATTAGTTCAGGTAGAAATGCTTGTTTACGATGACAAACTTGAAATAGCTGAAAAGCTATTAAATGAGTTGTATGCTATCGAACCTACCAATGAAGAAATTTATATTCAAAAAGCAAATATTTGTTCTAAAAGAGACCAACACGAAAAAGCAGTTGAGCAATTGAAAATTGCTTTAAAATTCACGGATGATTACGCCGATGTTTATAACTTAATAGGCATGGAATACCTTTTTATGGACAATCTAGAATTGGCCAAAGAAAGTTTTATTAAATGCCTTGAGGAAGATTTTGAAGACCAATCCGCATTGTATAACGTAGTGTACTGTTTCGAATTTTTAGATCAAAATCAAGAAGCGATAATGTATTTGAATAAATACATTGACAAAAATCCATATAGCGAAATCGCTTGGCATCAGCTGGGCCGTTTACATTATGGGGTAAAAGAGTATGAAAATGCAATACGTGCTTTTGATTATGCAACCTTAATTGATGATGAATTCCTTGGTGCATTTATGGAAAAAGCCAAAGCACACGAGCGATTAAAAAAATACGCCGAAGCAATTGAAAGTTATGAAAGAACCATCGAATTAGACGATGCCACTTCTTATGCTTTACTCCGAATAGGAAAATGCCACGAGAAATTAGGAAACAAGGCTTTAGCGTTGAAATATTTCAACAAAACAGTGCACGAAGATCCACTTTTAGACAAGGGTTGGATTGCCATAACTGATTTCTATGTTCGACAAAAAAACTATCAGAAAGCACTTTTTTATGTCAATAAAGCATTGGCTATTGACAATCAAAATCGATTATATTGGAAACGATTTGCTTCTATAAACAAACAGTTGAACTTCTTTGAGGAAGCTGAATTTGGTTATAGAAAAGCAGTAGAATTTGGTGATTACCAACTGGACACTTGGTTGTTTTGGGTTGACATTCTTCAGTTTTTAGGTGAATTCGAAAGTGCCATACAAACTTTATTGCAAGCTTCAGAATATTTCCCTGAAGAAAATGAAATCGAATATCGTTTGGCTGGACTGTACTTTATGATTCAGGACAATACAAAAGCGAAATTTCATTTAAGCAACGCAATGAGGTTAAACTTTGAAAATTACATTATTATTGAAGATTTATTTCCAGTGGTTTGGACCAGAAAAATGGTGCAAAATTATATCGCAAAACATAAAAAATTGTAATGATTGAAGTAGTAAGAAAACGTTTTGGTTTATTGGGAAGAAATATTCATTATTCCTTTTCGAAAGGGTACTTTACAGATAAATTCAATAGCGAAAACTTTGAAGGTTGTACGTATGAGAATTTTGACATTCCCGAAATAACGGCATTTAATGATATTATAAAAAACACACCCGACCTAAAAGGTTTAAATGTTACAATTCCGTATAAAGAAACAGTGATTCCTTTTTTGAATAAGCTATCAAAAAAAGCAACAGTGATCGGTGCTGTTAACACAGTAAAAATCACAAAAAAAGGAAAACTGAAAGGATACAATACCGATTATTATGGTTTCAAAAAATCATTAGAGCCCTTGTTGGAATCACATCATAAAAAAGCCTTGATTTTAGGAACAGGAGGTGCGTCAAAAGGGGTGGCATATGCATTAGATGAATTGGGTATCTTCTACACTTTTGTATCAAGAGAAGCAACGGAAAATGCAATTGACTACAATAGAATTAATGCCACTACATTTGATAACTACCAAATAATTATCAATTCGACTCCTGTAGGTACAAGTCCTAATATTGATGCTTTTCCAGCAATTCCTTACGAATATTTTACGGAAAAACATATTGCTTTTGACTTGATTTACAATCCGGAAGAAACTCAATTTCTTAAAAAAGCGAAAGCCAACGGAGCACAAATAAAAAATGGTTTGGACATGCTAATTTTTCAAGCAGAAAAAGCTTGGGCAATCTGGAATAAATAATATTAAATCCTATTAATCAATTCGTCTCAAAATTTAATTTTAGAACTGATACATAATAGCCAACATCTAAAACTACAACCAGGAAAAGTTGTAGTTTTTTTATTTATAGAAAATCAATCGCAATATAATTAAGCACCTTTTTCTCCCATATTATAAAAACTCCTTTGCTGAAAAATTAAAAAAATTGCCTGCAAGATTATTATTTCATATAATTCATAACGAATTTAAATCAATGATTTTCAACAAAATTAATTGGTAATCAAAGGATTTATTTTGTAAATTAGTACTGCTTTCACTATCTTTCGCACTCGAAAAAAAAAATAAAAACCTTATACATTGAAAAAATGTTAGAAGAAATGAATGATAACCTGTCCCATAAAGAAAATGAGACAGATGGAAATTTAGCACAAGATTCAGCTGAATCAAATCAATCCGAAACAGAAGTATTGGAGACGAAACCATTAGCTGAACCAATTGATGTGCCTGCAGAAGATAATGTTGTAATTCCTTCGGCCGAAGAATTACCGGCCGCTGATGCTGCTTCAGAAAGTGATAACCAAACGGCACTAAACGCCATTGCTGATACAAACGCAGAAGAAAGTGAGGACGAGACTCTTAAAGACCGTCATGACATTCCTATGCAGGATTATGACACACTCACTTTAGAATCTCTGGTAGATGAATTGAAAAATCTGGTAAGCAATGAAAAAGTGCTGTCTGCTAAAGAGCATATTGAAGAAATTAAAAAATCATTCTTAGCAAAATACACCCATTTATTAGAAGAGAAAAAAGAAGAGTTTCTTGCCGAAAATCAGGATCCAAATGAAGAATTTCAATACCACTCTCCACTAAAAAGTAATTTTGATAAATACTACTCTATCTTTAGAGACGCAAAAAATACTCATTTCAAAAGTTTACAAACGAACCTAAAAACTAATTTAGAAAATCGTTTAGCGATTGTTGAGGAATTAAAAGAGTTAATTAACCCACAAGAAAACATCAAAGACACCTTAAAACATTTTAATGATTTAAGAGAAAGATGGAAAAATGCAGGACCAATTCCAAAAGACAAGTACAATCACGTTTGGAATAATTTTCACTTTCATGTAGAAAATTTTTACGATTATTTACATCTTGACAGAGAAGCGAGAGATTTAGATTTTAAACATAATTTAGAGCAAAAGCAAAAAATCATTCTTCGAGTTGAAGAATTGGTTAATGAAGCGGATGTAAATAAAGCTTTTCGCGAATTACAAGATTTGCACAGAATTTGGAAAGAAGATATCGGTCCGGTTTCTAGAGAACATCGTGATGAGATTTGGAACAAGTTCAGCGACTTAACAAAAAAAATGCACGATAAACGCGAAGTTCTTTTTGAAAAATTAAGAGGGACCGAAGCTGAGAATTTAGAGAAGAAAAAAGAAATTATTTCTAAAATTGAAGTTTTAGCAACTGAAAAAGTAAATGCTCATTCGCAATGGCTCGCTCAAATTGAAAAAGTAGAGGCATTACGTACCGCTTTTTTCTCTGCAGGAAAAGTACCTTCTGATGTAAATGAAGAAACTTGGAATAGTTTTAAAACTGCTGTCAGAAATTTCAATACTTTCAAAAATGCTTTTTACAAAGACATTAAGAAAGATCAAAATGACAATTTAAGTAAAAAAACAGCTCTCGTTGCCAAAGCTAAAGAATTACAGGAAAGTCTTGACTTTGATGCCACAACTCCCATCATGAAGCAAATTCAAGAGGAGTGGAAACAGATAGGACACGTTCCTAGAAAATATTCTGATAAAATCTGGAAAGACTTTAAAGACGCGTGTAATCATTATTTTGAAAAATTAAAAGAGCAAAAAAACGAAGAAAATGTCGAAGAAGTACAGGCTTTTAATAGTAAAAAAGCCTACTTGGAAACGTTGCGCGAATACCAATTGACTGGTGACCATAAAACGGATTTGGATGCAATCAAATTGCACATTGAAACCTGGAAAGGTTTTGGAAAAGTTCCTTTTCCGAGAAGACATATAGAAGGAAAATTTAATAAAATCCTGGATGCCCTTTTTGAAAAATTGAGCTTAAGTAAAAAAGACACTGAAATGCTACGTTTTTCTAATAGAATGGACCATTTATCAGAAAGTAATGATACCAGAAAATTAGATAATGAAAAGATTTTCTTAATGCGTAAAATCGAAGAAGTTAAGAATGAAATTTTTCAATTGGAAAATAATATACAGTTTTTCACCAATACCAGAAATGCTAAAAAAGAAAATTCAATTGTTTTAGAAGTTCGTAAAAACATTGCGCTACACAAAGAGACTTTGGATGTTTGGAAAGAAAAACTGAAACAAATCAGGAATTTAAAACAAGAATAAAGTTTTAAAAAAAGTTAAAAAAATTGAACCTCGATATAAATTCTATTTCGAGGTTTTTTTATGCAGAAATCTTACTGATATGATAAATATCATTTTAAATAATTAGCTGTAGCATTACTTTTGGTAGATGATAAATGTCGTTTCCATGAAAAATTCTCTAATTCAAAAGTACAATGTTCCGGGCCCCAGGTATACGAGCTATCCAACCGTTCCTTACTGGGACGAATCTGATTTTTCTAATGAAATTTGGACTGAAACTTTAAAAAAATCATTTGCAGCCAGCAATACTCCAGAAGGAATAAGCCTATATATTCACTTGCCTTTTTGCGAAAGCTTATGTACTTTTTGCGGTTGCAACAAACGTATCACAAAAAATCACACGTTAGAAAATCCATATATAGAAGCCGTTTTGAAGGAATGGACGATCTATTGTAAAATTCTTGATGAAAAACCAACAATAAAGGAAATCCATTTGGGCGGAGGAACACCCACTTTTTTTTCTCCAAAGAATTTAGAAGATTTGATCAATGGGATTTTAAGTCATGCTAATAAAGCTGTCGATTATGAATTTAGTTTTGAAGGACATCCCAATAATACGACACATGAACATTTACAAAAACTATATGATTTAGGTTTCAGAAGAGTAAGTTTTGGCGTTCAGGATTACTCCGAGAAAGTACAAAAAGCAATTCATAGGGAACAACCCTTTCACAATGTGGCGAAAGTTACCTTCTGGGCAAGAGAAATTGGGTATACTTCAATTGGTCATGATATCATTTTTGGATTACCTTTTCAAGAAATTGAAGATATTATCGATACTATTGAAAAAACAAAATCTTTGCAGCCCGATAGATTAGCGTTTTATAGCTATGCCCATGTTCCTTGGATAAAAGGCAATGGACAGCGTGGATTTAATGATGAAGATATTCCTAAAGATGATAAAAAGAGAATGCTCTACGAAACAGGCAAAAAATTATTATATGAAAATGGGTATCATGAAATAGGAATGGATCATTTTGCATTGGAAACTGACAGTTTGTATAAAGCCTTTCAAAATGGAAAACTACACCGTAATTTTATGGGATACAGCTCCTCAAAAACTAAACTGATGATTGGTTTGGGGGTTTCTTCAATAAGTGACAGTTGGCTTAGTTTTGCCCAAAATGTAAAGAATCTGGAAGATTATTACCAGATTTTAGAATGGGGGAAATTACCTGTTTACAGAGGGCATTTACTAACCGATGAAGATCTAATCATTAGAAAACATATTCTGAATTTAATGTGCCAATTTGAAACTTCGTGGGGAAATGATGAATCTTATTTTGAAGAGATTCCGGATATTCTAATTCAATTAAAAGAAATGGAAAAAGACGGACTTCTTATCATTAAAGACAATATAATCCAGGTTACTGATGCAGGAAAACCCTACGTAAGGAATATTTGCATGGCATTTGATCTGCGTTTAAAACGAAAAGCTCCGGAAACTGAACTGTTTTCTATGACAATTTAATACACTTTAAGGTCTGATGTCTGTACACAAGTTTAAAACAGGACACAGATAAAATTGATTAAGCAGCCTTACACTAATTTTAAAGTTGATATTGAAAATTAAAACACGAATTTCGCGAATTTGCACAAATTAATTCGTGAAAATTAGTGAAATTCGTGTTTAATATCCTAACTAATACTGTGTCTTGGCGATAACCTTTCAGTGTACTTTAATATGTTATGAATTTTAAAATTTAATGACAATCCGGGTTTTGCTGTACAAACAAACTCATATTTGAAGGAGATACGTAAGGAATCCCTAATCCTAGACCCCTTAAAATAAACAACACACCAATTATAACCGCAACATAAGGAATTGCTTTTTGAATTTTATTTCGGATGGGAATAGTCAAGAATGAATTCAAATATATTAAACTGCTCATCAATGGAACGGTGCCTAATCCAAATAAAACCATATACAAAACACCAAAACCAGCACTTTGCATTGCAATTGCACCAAACAAAGCAACGTAAACCATTCCGCAAGGCAAAAATCCGTTGAGCAAACCTATTGTAAACAACGATTTGTAACTCTTGTTTTTAAACTGACTTCCCAGTTTTGTTTTAATTTTTGAAATCAAATTAAAAACAGGTTTTGAAAAATTATATTTTGCAAAAGCTCTCTCAGGAATTAAAATTACTAAAATCATTGCTATTCCAATGAATATAGATAATTTTTGTTGTAAGCCAGCCAGAAAAAAACCTTTGCCTAATAAGCCAAAAACTAAACCAATAGTAGCATAAGCAGATACTCTTCCTAAATGATACGTGAAAATCTGAATAGCTTTTTTCGTTGGATTATTTCTATCAACAGGTAGCATCATAGCAATTGGGCCGCACATTCCTATGCAGTGCAAACTACTGATTAAACCGAAAATGAAAGCCGTGTAAAGCATTGTTTTAGCCTAATGTCATAAAGTCAAAAACCTTAAAGTCAAACGAGAGACTTTAAGGTTTTGATTTTAAGACTAATTGATATATACTGTTTCCTTGGTCAAATATGATTTCCCATCATATTGCCATTCCATATTAATGTCCCATCGACCGCCTACCAGACTTTTTTTAGGTATGAGCAAAGTAGAATTAGATAATGAAATTGCAACTTCAAAATCTAATTTTTTGTTAGACGGTCTATATAGGGACACATTTCCTTTAATATTTTTTGGAACAAATACAACTGGAAATACAATTGTAATTCCTTCTGGAGTATTTGTAATTATTGGCTTTTGAGCCAAATCATGTGCGTTTTGAATTCGCACCATCTCATCGCCAAAATGAACATCATGTTTGTAATATTCTTCTACAACCAACTCATTGTCATATTTTGAATCCGACTGAACTTTGAAAACAAAGTATAAAATGAAGGTCATAAATAATGCAAATGCAATCACGATTCCTGTACCCCAATTAATTTTCATGTCTTTTTATTTTTATGTTTAAAGCTCAGAACCGATGGTATTAATCAAAGCTTCTCGGACTTAAAAAACTAGTTGTACTAGTCTCAATTTTTTCATTTCCGTTGAAAACTTCAATTTTCAATTTGGTCTTATCGCTATCTAATAAATTCTGATTGATTTCAATAAATAAAGTTCCTCCGTTCATCCCTTGTTTTGTCACTTTTAGATCTTGTTTTCCAACTACTTTCAAAGTTCCTTTTATGCCAACTAATTTAAAATGAATGTCATTAAAATCATCATTGGTTTTATTGATAATCTTAAAAGTATAAATATTACTGATGTTATCACCTTTGTGTTGGAATAATTGACCCGGCAAACGTAAAATGCTTGCTTCAACATCCGTTCTCAAAAACAACAATCCTATTAAAATTCCTGTCAAAATAAGTAATATGGCCGAATAACCTTTCATTCTTGCCGTGAATTTGAACTTCGCTTTTTTCTCGATTTCATCTTCAGAAGCGTAGCGAATTAACCCTTTTGGCAATCCGATGCCATCCATAATGGTATCACATTCGTCAATACAAGCGGTACAATTCACACATTCCAGTTGAACGCCGTTTCGAATGTCAATTCCTGTTGGGCAGACATTTACACATTGTTTACAATCAATGCAATCCCCTTTTCCTGATGAGGCTCTATCTTCTTGTTTATTGAATTTAGCTCTGCCCACTTCTTTTTCACCGCGAACAAAATCGTAGGCAACATTAATCGATTTGTCATCTAATAAAACACCTTGCAATCTTCCGTAAGGACAGGCTATAATACAAACCTGCTCTCTAAACCAGGCAAAAATAAAATAGAAAACTCCTGTGAAAATCAACAATGAGACTAAGGTACTTACATGGTTTTCGGGTCCTTCTTCAATCATTAAAGACAACTTATCGCTACTGATAAGATAAGCGAGGAAAACATTGGCTATAAAAAAAGAAATTATTAAAAACACAGTCCATTTTAAGGCTTTCTTTCTAATTTTCTCCGCATTCCACTCTTGTTTTTCTAAACGAATCTGGGCACCGCGATCCCCTTCGATCCAATATTCAATTCTACGGAACACCATTTCCAGAAATATGGTTTGCGGACAAATCCACCCACAAAATATTCGTCCAAAAATAACTGTAAAAAGGATGACGAAAACAACGCCAACAATCATAAAAACAACAAAGAGATAGAAATCTTGTGGCCAAAATGGAAATCCAAAAATATTAAATCTTCGCTCCAAAATATTGAACATCATAAACTGATTCCCATTAATCTTAATAAAGGGATTCGCAACAAGTACAATCAACAAAAAGTAACTAACCCACTTTCGATACTCATAAAATTTACCTGAAGGTTTTTTAGGGAAAATAAATTTTCGATTTCCTTCTTCGTCAATTGTTCCAATGGTATCTCTAAAAGCTTCGTCTGGTAATTTTGACATTTTATTTTTATTTAAATATTTAATCTCAAAATATCAAAGACAAAGTTGTTTAGACAGTGACGATGGCATTTTGAGATTAATTTATTATTTATTTTGAAGCAGTTTCATCTACCCAAATCTCACCATCCGGGGCTTTTGGATCTTTAGGATTACTTCCTTTTAAAGACAAAATATAACTGGCTACTTTTTGCATTTCTTTTGGTTTCAATGTTCCTTTCCATGCAATCATTCCTTTTCCGTCACGGCCACCATTAGTAATTGTATGGAATAAATTTTTAATTCCTCCTCCCAAAATCCAATTATCATCCGTTAGATTTGGACCAATTTGACCTCCGGCATCTGCTCTGTGACATGCAGCACAATTAGTAGTGAAGATTTCTTTTCCCGCAGCTAAATCAGTCGGTTCAGTTAACAAAGTCACCGTTTTTTCATCCATCATATCCGGAGCAGTTTTCATATATTCCGCTACTTCAATTTTGGCTTGAGCCAATTCTTTTTTAAGCTCAGTTTCTTGGTTATCAGCACCTAATATTTCATAACGCACCATATAAACCACCCCAAAAACAATACCT
Organism: Flavobacterium xinjiangense; assembly: GCF_900142885.1. Lineage (GTDB taxonomy): Bacteria > Bacteroidota > Bacteroidia > Flavobacteriales > Flavobacteriaceae > Flavobacterium > Flavobacterium xinjiangense. The sequence continues at coordinate 153,762 of NZ_FRCL01000004.1, forward strand.
GCATAAAATAAATACACCCACCATGGAGGTAAATTATTATCTAATTCTTTGATCCCATCGTAATCATGATCTAATAATAGTAAGCCTTCATTTTCTATTGGTTCTGATTTAGTTAAACTTTTTATCAGTTTTTTATACCATTCGGTATCTTTGAAACTTATACTATTTACTTCATTAAGTTTGGCTTTCTGTTCTTCTGTCAAAAGATGATACGTAATATTATCAACAGCGCTCAAAGTTATTTCTATTGCTATCAATAGGAAAAGAAACACGAATAAAAAGACAGAAACCATTGGGAACTTTAAGAAAGCAGGTCTGTCTCCAGAGTCTATAAAATATTCCATTGCCGCAAAGACAGCAAAGAAAATAAGTGGGACTCTAACATATACTGGAATTAATTTTTTCATTTTCTAAATTTTAAAAAATTGCACTTTTTAATTGTCGTTTAATGGCATTTGACTCATTTCATTGATTTTTTCTTTTTTATATGTTAGAACCCAAAAACCGAGTCCTACAAAAAAAATGAAGAAAATCAACAACGAAAGAATTGGATAAGTCGCAACTCCTTCGATTGTTTCCATATTGTGCTTAATTTGTTCAAACATGACTTTTATTTTTTAGCTATATCTTTTACTTTAATATCTGTTCCAAGCCTTTGTATGTATGCAATCAAAGCAATAATTTCTCTTTCATTCATTGGAACAAATTTTTCTCCTCTTGCCTCTGCTTTTTTCTTACTGTCATTATAACTTTTTACAAAATCAGGATCATTTTTCAAGCTTTCTTCAATTTTTAGTGCTTGTGTTCTTAGATCTTTAACTCCATTTGCAACTTGAAGAGCCGTGTATGGAACTCCAAGACTAACCATAGCTTCCATTTTCTTTTGCGTCAAAGAAATATCCATTGGTTTATTATCAAACAACCATTTGTAACCTGGCATAATAGAACCTGCAGAAATACTTTGAGGACTCCAAAAGTGATTAAAATGCCAATTATCATTATATTTTCCACCTTCTCTTTGCAAATCCGGACCTGTACGTTTTGATCCCCAAAGAAATGGGTGGTCATAAACAAATTCTCCTGCTTTAGCTTGTGGACCATATCGTTCAACTTCACTACGGAAAGGACGAACTGATTGAGAGTGACAACCCACACAGCCTTCACGAATATATAAATCACGTCCTTCTAATTCTAAAGGAGAATACGGTTTCACACTAGCAATTGTAGGGATATTCGATTTTACCATTATGGTAGGTACAATTTGGATAACTCCACCAATTAAAATAGCAACTGTTGCCAAAATAGTTAATTGAATAGGTTTTCTTTCTAACCAAGGGTGAAATTTTTCTCCCTGAACTCTTCCAGAACTAATTTTCAATAATGCCGGAGCTTCGGCTAATTCATCTTCAATTGCAGAACCTTTTCTCAATGTTTGAACAATGTTATATACCAAAGTCAGCATTCCAATTAGATAAAGACTTCCACCAATAGCTCTCATCCAATACATTGGCATGATTTGAGTTACTGTTTCTAAGAAGTTACCATAGGTTAAAGTTCCGTCTGGGTTAAATTGTTTCCACATAGAAGCTTGTAAAAACCCGGCAACATACATCGGAATTGTATATAAAATAATCCCTAACGTTCCAATCCAGAAGTGAAAGTTAGCCAGTTTAAGAGAGTACAAAGTGCTTTTAGTCATTCTTGGAATCAACCAGTAAATCATACCAAAAGCCATAAATCCATTCCACGCTAATGCACCTACGTGAACGTGAGCAATAATCCAATCCGTATAATGCGCTATAGCATTTACATTTTTCAGAGACAACATTGGACCCTCAAAAGTGGCCATTCCGTAACCTGTGATTGCTACTACAAAGAATTTTAAAACTGGATCTACTCGTACTTTATCCCAAACTCCTCTCAAAGTTAATAATCCGTTTATCATTCCACCCCAAGATGGTGCGATCAACATTATTGAAAAAGCAACACCTAAATTTTGTGCCCAGTTTGGCAAAGCAGAATATAATAAATGGTGTGGCCCTGCCCAGATATAAATAAAAATTAATGACCAAAAGTGAACGATTGATAATCTATAAGAATATACTGGACGATTCGCTGCTTTTGGAACAAAATAATACATCAATCCTAAAAAGGGCGTAGTTAAGAAAAATGCAACCGCATTATGTCCGTACCACCATTGCACTAAAGCATCTTGAACGCCTGCATAAACGGAATAACTTTTCATTGCAGAAACAGGCAATTCTAAACTGTTGAAAATATGCAAAACGGCTATGGTAACAAAAGTTGCCAAATAAAACCAGATGGCTACATACAAATGTCGCTCTCTTCTTCTTATCAAGGTTCCAATCATATTGATACCCATTACTACCCATATTAGGGTAATAGCAATATCAATTGGCCATTCTAATTCGGCATATTCTTTTGATGTACTGAAACCTAATGGTAAAGAAATCGCTGCCGCAACAATAATTAATTGCCAACCCCAAAAATGAATATTACTTAAAAGATCACTGAACATTCTTGCCTTAAGTAATCGTTGCATCGAATAATACATTCCCGCAAAAAAAGCATTTCCTACAAAGGCAAAAATAACGGCGTTAGTATGTAAAGGTCTCAATCTACCATAACTTAACCACGAAATTCCGTCAGTTAGGTTTGGAAAAAGGAACATGATGGCCAGCGTAAGACCGACCAACATTCCTACTACACCAAAAAGGATTGTAGCGTAAATGAATTTCTTTACAATTTTGTTATCATAATAAAACTGCTGCATTTCCATAATTAAATTTGTTTTTCTTCTATTGTTTGTATTGGTTTTGGGCTTTCAATTTTGAGCTCATCGTCAAAAAGCATTCTGACAGATGGCGTATAATCGTCGTCATATTGACCTGTTTTTACTGCTCTTATAAAAGCAATAAAAAAGCCGATAGCAACTACTATACTGATGGAGATTAATAAATAAATGACACTCATACCTTAATTTGTGTTAACAAAGTTACTCAGACGTTCTCTAGCAAAATATGACATTTGTCATATATGTTGTATTATGTTAAAATTATGTGAAATCAAAATCTAAAAGTTATATAATTCTATTTTTTACTTGCATAATAGCTACTCATAGCCGTCACAAAACTGACTATGGTTACAGTACTTAATGGCATAATAATAGCCGCAACCAAAGGCAATAAATTTCCTGTAATGGCAAATGATAATCCAACTACATTATACAATAAGGACAAGGTGAAACTCATTTTGATTGTTGTGATAGAATTCTTAGACAGTTTTAAAAAATAATCCAATTTTGGAAACTCATTGGCATCCAAAATAGCATCACAAGCCGGCGAGAAAACATTGACATTCTCTGAAATAGAAATTCCAACATTACTTTGTGCCAAAGCTCCCGCATCATTCAATCCATCGCCTACCATCATTACATTTTTACCTTTTTCTTGTAAATTCTTGATGAATTCTAATTTTTGTTCCGGTTTTTGATTAAAAATTAACTCAGTGCCTTTCGGCAAAAGTTTTTCAAGAGTTGATCTTTCTCCTTCATTATCACCAGACAAAACTTTGATTTGATACTTGTCGCTTAAATTCTTAAAAAGTTCCTCTAATCCTTCTCTATACTGATTATTGAAAATATATTTTCCGTAATAAACTCCGTCAATCTTAATATGAACAGAAGTTTGCTGAATGCTATTATCCTCGGATTTTTCTACAAATGAAGCAGAACCAATTTGAATTTGGTATCCAAAAATTTGAGCTTGAATTCCTTTTCCTGTAATCTCTTCAAAAGAATCAACTTTTAACTTTTTAGTTTCCTCTGCCGATTTGCTTTGCAAGATTACAACAGGTAAATAATCATATAACATTCTACTTAGCGGATGATTTGAAGCCCGAAGTACATTTTTAATTAACAGTAAATTTTCATCTGAAAGACTCAGTCCTTCATAAGATATATTCGATTTTTTATTGGTGGTAATTGTCCCTGTTTTGTCGAAAACGATGGTGTCAACTTTTGCCAGTTGTTCGATAACTAATGCATTTTTCAGATAAAATTTTTGTTTCCCTAAAATCCGCAATACATTCCCAAAAGTAAATGGAGCAGTTAATGCCAATGCACAAGGACAAGCGACAATCAGTACTGCCGTAAAAACATTGAAAGCGATATTAGCATCTATAAAAATCCAATATCCAAATCCTGAAAAGGCGATTAGTAAAAGAATGGGAGTAAAATAACGAGAAATTCGATCTGTTATCGTTTTATGCTTTTGTTCGACATTTTTTTGAAAAACATCGTTACTCCATAATTGTGTCAGGTAGCTTTGTGAAACGGAGTGAAGGACTTCCATTTCTATCACTTTACCCATCTGTTTTCCTCCTGCAAATACTTTGTCACCCGAATGTTTGGTAATTGGAATAGCTTCACCGGTGACAAAACTATAATCAATCTCCGCTTTTTCTGAAATCAAAATACCGTCAACAGGAATTAGTTCTTGGTTTCTAATCAATAATCGGTCACCTTTTTCAACTTCATAAATTGGAACACTTTCCTCTGAAATATCCGAATTGATTTTGGTAATCGCTATTGGAAAATAAGATTTAAAATCTCTTTCGAAACTCAAAAAGCTGTACGTTTTTATTTGAAACATTTTGCCAAGAAGCATAAAGAAAATCAAACCGCAAAGGCTGTCAAAAAAACCGGAACCATAATCCATCACGATATCAACCGTACTTCGCACAAACATCACAATAATTCCCAAAGCGATTGGGATATCGATATTGAGCATTTTAGATTTGATACTTTTATAAGCCGAAACATAATAACCACTCGCCGAATAGAAGAAACTTGGCAAAGACAAAGCGAAAATCAACCAACGGAAAAACCCGCGATATTGATCGAGCCAAAATTCTTTAACTTCGAAATATTCAGGAAAGGAAAGCAACATGATATTTCCGAAACAAAAAAATGCAACACCAAGTTTATAAGTCAAACTCCTGTCTACATTATTTTTACCCGTTTCATAGTTTTCTAAACTAATATACGGTTCATATCCAATGGAACTCAACAAATAAACAATCGTTTTTATTGAAACCGTTTCGGGATTGTATGTGATTCGAACTGTCTTTTCAGGAAAATTAACCTGAGAAGTACTTATTCCTTTTTGAAGACGCTGTAAATTTTCCAGAATCCAAATACACGAGCTACAATGTATATGTGGAATGTTAAGTGAAATAATAGCGGTTGAACTCTCTTGGAATTCCAAAAGTTTTGAAACGATACTTTCATTGTCTAAAAAATCATATTTACCATTAATATCTTGAGGGGTTGCTCCAGGTGATTTTTCGAAATCATAATAACAAGTCATATCATTAAGACTGAAAATTTCGTAAACGGTCTTACAACCGTTGCAACAAAATCCTTTTTCATCAAAAATAATTTCTTCTGCTATTATAATATCTAAACCACAATGGAAACAGTTTTGTCTGTCCATAATTCTTTGCTCATTTTACCTACCACAAAGGTTGTAAATAGATTAAGTAAAAAATATGACATTTGTCATATAAATGCCTAAATTTGTTGTGTTATTAAATCCCTTTTTATTATGAGTAAATGTGAACAATGTATTGTTAGAGAATTCAGCTCATTGAAAGCACTTTCGAAAAACGAATTAGTACATCTTTCTGACTGTAAAACATCTCATACTATAAAAAAGGGTGAAGTTATTTTTGAAGAAGGTGAAAATGTAAATGGAATTTTTTGCATAAAAGACGGTGTATGCAAACTAACTAAATTGAGTCCAAACGGTAAAGACCATATTGTAAAACTGGTTACCAAAGGGGAATTATTAGGACAACGCTCGATGATTAGTGAAGAACCCGTTAATTTAAGTGCTGTTGCTCTAGAGGACATGGAGGTTTGCTTTATCCCTAAATCTGAGGTAATGAGTTTCTTTGACAAAAATAATCAGTTTTCAATGAATGTGATGAAAACTATTTGTGGAGATTTAAAAGAAGCCGATGATCACATGGTCAATTTAGCCCAAAAAACAGTAAAAGAAAGATTAGCCGAAACGCTTCTTTACTTGCATGATACCTTTGGCAAAAATGAAGATAACTCTTTGAAAGTTCAACTTTCAAGAGACGAATTAGCCAGTATGATTGGGACTGCTACAGAAAGTTGCATTCGTTTATTATCTGATTTCAAAAAATTAGGTTTGATTGAATTAACCGGTAAAAAAATCCTTTTGAAAGACATCAGCAAACTAAAAAAATTGGCCGAATAATTATCGGTTAGGTCTCTATTTTAAGCAATAGAAATTTTATTAATAAAAACAGGTTCCTATTAAATAATTGACAATTTAATCATTTAGTACTGTTCACTAAAAACTGAACGCTATAGTTTCTTCGCTTCGTTCCAAAACACATCCATCTCGGCAAGTGTCATATCCATCAATGGTTTTCCCAATTCTCCTGCTTTACTTTCTAGATATTGAAAGCGTTTGATAAATTTTTTATTCGTTCGTTCCAAAGCATCTTCGGGATTCACATTTAGGAATCGGGCGTAATTAATCATTGAAAACAAAACATCACCAAATTCGGCTTCAATCTTATCTTGATCACCCGCTTCAACTTCAACTTGCAATTCCTCTAATTCTTCTTGTACTTTATCCCAAACCTGATGTGATTCTTCCCAATCAAATCCAACACCTTTTACTTTATCCTGAATTCGGCTAGCTTTCACCAATGCTGGCAGACTTTTCGGCACACCTTCTAAAACTGATTTTTTACCTTCCTTAAGTTTGAGTTTTTCCCAGTTTTGTTTGACTTCCTCTTCATCTTTAACAACAACATCACTGTAAATATGTGGATGACGATGAATAAGTTTATCACAAATTTCATTGCAGACATCCGCCATGTCAAAATCATTTGTTTCGCTTCCAATTTTAGCATAAAAAACAATATGCAATAGCAAATCACCTAATTCTTTCTTTACCTCACTTAAGTCATTATCTAAAATGGCATCACCCAACTCGTACGTTTCTTCTATGGTAAGATGGCGTAGCGTTTGCATGGTTTGTTTTTTATCCCAAGGACATTTTTCCCGCAAATCGTCCATGATATCTAATAGTCTTTCGAAAGCCTGAAGCTGAGTTTTTCTTGAATTCATTGCGCAATTGGTTTTTGTAAAAATAAAAAAATCCTGCTAAGAAATCATCTTAACAGGATTAAATATAATTTATTAAAGTATGTATTACTATTTTTTTGCTGGAGCTTTTTTAGCTACCACTTTTTTTGCTGGAGCTTTCACTTCTGTAACTGGAGCTTCTTCTGCGACAGCAACAACTTCTTCTGCAACCGGTGTTTCTTCCGTGGTAACCGTAGCTGCTACTTCATCAGTAACTAATCCTTTTGCCTGAAGCATATTATACCAGTTTAAAACTTTTTTAATATCTGATGGATAAACTCTTTCTTCATCATAGTCAGGTAAAATTTCTTTGAAATAAGCCGTTAGTTTAGCATTGTCTTCTTTATGAGAAAGTGCTGGACCTTTACTTTCTTTATCTGCAATTTTTTGCATGATTTCAGCTAATGGTTTTTCGCCTTCATAGGTATAAATTGAAATCTCAGACAATAAACTCACATTGCTTTTTAAATTTACTGTGATTTTTTTTCCGTCTAATAATGATTCTGCAACAAACCCTGTACGTGTTTGTACTTTTAATACGTATAAACCTGGTTTCCCAGAAATGGCTAATATTTTTTCTAAATTCATGTTTTTCTAATTATTATTAAGAATTCAATTTATTTTTACTTTTCACTAATCAACTAAAACCATACCAATATTAAAGAATAATACTAGTTTATCTACCCTTTTTGGCAAAAAATTTCATTCGGTAATCCTGAAATGTTTTTCCTTCAAGGATATTTTTTAGTTTCTTTTGAATCAAACGTTTTTTAAGAGATGAAATTTTATCGGTAAATAAAACGCCTTCAATATGGTCGTACTCATGTTGAATTACTCTGGCGATCAATCCATCAAAAACTTCGGTTTTCATTACAAAATCCTCTTCGCAGTACTCAATAGTTATCGTTGGATTACGAAAAACATCCTCCCGAACATCAGGAATGCTCAAACAACCCTCGTTGAAACTCCATTCTTCTCCTTCTTCTTTTATCATTTTTGCATTGATAAAAGTTTTTTTGAATCCTTTAAGCTCTTTTTGTTGAGCATCTTCGAGATCTTCATCATCGCTAAAAGGCGTTGTATCGATTACAAATAAGCGAACTGCCAATCCTACTTGGGGTGCGGCAAGACCTACGCCATAAGCATTATACATGGTCTCATACATATTAGCGATGGTTTCTTTTAAGTTGGGATGTTCTGGCGAAAGAACTTCACCTACTTTTCTTAAAACTGGATCACCATATCCTATAATTGGTAAAATCATTAGTGTTGTATTAAGTATTATCTACTATATGTCTGAAATCAATTTACTTTTAATTCAGTCTGCAAAAATAGTAAAAAAATAGACAATGAATAATCCTCCAATGATTATTAGTGATTTTTTAGAATTTAAGTTAAAACCCACTTAAATATTCTTTATATAATTCTTACAATTCTTACCTTTACCAGCAATCCAATTGTATGATTTACGAAATCCGAAAATTTACCGATAGTACTTATTTTACGAATGCTTTAAAAGTAACAATAGCCGCAGTTATTCCAGTCTTGCTATTTTCTTTTTTGGACAATTTTGAAATTGGATTTACAATAGCTCTTGGAGCTTTTTTTACGTATCCAAGCGATATTCCCAGTAATCTAAAACATAAAATTAACGGTATTCTCTTCACTTCATTTCTTGTAGCGGGTGTCAACCTGCTAGTGAATATTGTACATCCTTATTCATGGGTTTTCTATCCTTTTTTAGCTTTGTTAATATTCTTGCTATCAATGATTTCAGTATATGGACAAAGAGCCACTATGGTTTCTTTCTCCGCATTACTTGCGGTTTCACTGGCATTTGCACACTTACACACGGGCTGGGAAATGCTCCAATATTCTGGATTAATTCTTGTTGGCGGTTTATTTTATCTACTTATTTCGCTTATTTTTCACTATATCAGACCTCACCGATATATCGAATTACAAATTGCTGAATGTATTAAACTCACAGCAAAATACCTGAAATTAAGAGGCGATTTATGGACTATCAATGCTGATAAAAAGGCGATTATCGAAAAACAATTGCATCTTCAGGTAGAACTGAATACGATTCGACAAAACATTCGAGAAGTGCTAATTAGCAGTCATACAACTTCCGGTTCTTCAAATCAAAACCGAAAGATGCTTATCGTTTTTATTTCATTAACAGAAATACTCGAGCTGGCACTATCTACATCTTTTGACCACGATAAATTACATCAAAAATTTGATGACCATCCAAAGGTGCTGTTAACATATCAAAGCCTAGCGTACAATCTTGCGGCCAGTTTGAAGCAATTGTCCAAAAGTATTCAAAATAAAACGAAGTATATTTCTAAACATACTTTGCTTAGCGATTTAAATGCGTTGCAACTTGCTATCACAGATTATGAAAGTGACTTAGGAAAAAATTCAGCTTCCGAAGGTGTTTTTATGCTGACAACCATGCTTCAATATGCCGAAAAACAAGTTGAAAAAATAAAAATTGTAGAACGTGCTTTTACGTTGGCAATCAATTCACTTGACTTTAAAGGAAAAGATAAAGATTTAGAAAAATTTCTTACGCCACAATATTATCCTTTAAGCACTTTAATTCAAAATCTTAGCTTCTCCTCCACTATTTTCAGACATTCGCTACGATTAACCATAACTATTCTGATTGGTTTTATAATTGGTAACATACTCCCTTTTCATAATGTATATTGGATTTTATTGACTATTTTGGTAATCATGCGACCTGGATATGGCTTGACAAAACAACGCTCTTTCCATCGGATTTTTGGTACTATTTTAGGCGGATTAATTGCATTTGGAGTACTTTCATTGGTACATAATAGTATTGCAATCAGTGTTTTATCGATTATTTGTATGCTTTTGGGATTCTCCTTTACGCAAACAAATTATAAAATCAGTGCAACATTTGTGACTATGTACATTGTTTTCATATACGGAATATTGGCACCTAATATTACTGATGTGATTCAATATAGAATTTTGGACACCATTGTAGGTGCCACTTTAGCTTTTCTTGCCAATCATTTTTTGTGGCCTTCATGGGAATTTTTAAACATTCCCATTTATTTGGAAAAATCTATTAAAGCCAATCAAAATTACTTGAAGGAAATCTCTATATTTTATAATAAAAAAGGTTCCGTTTCGACTTCCTATCGATTAGCGAGAAAAAATGCTTTTATAGAAATTGGTAATTTAATGGCGTCCTTTCAAAGAATGGTGCAGGAGCCTAAATCAAAACAAAAACAATTACCTCAAGTATATAAACTAGCGATTCTTAATCATTCACTGCTTTCCTCTTCCGCTTCATTAGGGACTTATATCCAATCACACAAAACAACATCAGCTTCTGATGCATTTAACGTGGTGGTGGATACCGTTATTAAAAACTTGGATAATGCAATTGCACTACTGAAAGAGAATGATTTAGACTTAAAAGAAAATCTTGCAAAGGAAGATTTAGCCATGCGTTTTTCGGAGTTAAAAAATATTCGAGCCAAAGAATTGAAAGAAGGAATTCCAATTGATGAAGAAGCATTCCAATTGAAAATGCAGGAAGCACAATTGGTAATCGAACAATTAATCTGGCTTACTAATTTATCCGAAAATATTGTAAAAACGACTAAAGAATTAATCGCTACTTAAACCAAAAAAGCTGGATTTAGACGTTCAAATCTAAATCCAGCTTTTTTGATTGTATTGAAAAATTTCTAATTATTCAATTTTAGAATTTCAGCGGTATTTTTTCTAATTTCTTCCAATAAAGAAGGTTTATCATTTAATGTTTGTCCATATGATGGTATCATTTTTTTTAGTTTTTCTTGCCATTCCGGATTAACAATTTCATTTTTGAAACATTTTCCAACCAAATCTGTCATGATAGAAACTGCTGTAGAAGCACCGGGAGAAGCACCAAGCAATACAGCTAAACTACCATCGGCAGTTGTAATTACCTCGGTACCAAATTCAAGTATTCCGCCTTCTTTTTCATCTTTCTTTATAACTTGTACCCGTTGCCCTGCTCGTTCTATTTTCCAGTCTTTAGATCTGGCTGTAGGAACATATTCTCTTAACGCATTAATCCTATCTTTAGGAGATTGACGTACTTGTTCTATCAAATATTTTGTAAGTGGTATATTCTTAATCCCTGCAGCTATCATCGGAATTATATTATCCGTTTTAATAGACAAAGGCAAATCAGAATAAGAACCATTCTTTAAAAACCGAGTAGAAAACCCGGCAAAAGGACCAAAAAGAAGTGCTTTTTCTCCATCTATCATTCGGGAATCAATATGTGGTACAGACATTGGTGGCGCTCCTACGGAAGCTTTACCATAAACTTTAGCCTGATGTTTTGCAATTACTTCAGGATTGGTACACTTTAACCATTGTCCGCTAACCGGGAAACCTCCAAAACCCTTTCCTTCTGGAACGTCTGCTTTTTCTAGTAAGGGCAATGACCCACCTCCAGCACCGATAAAAACAAATTTGGTATATGCCTTTCTTTTTTGGCCGGTAGCCAAATCGGTTATTTTTATTCTCCAAGATTTATCTTCCCGTTGTTTCAATTTTTGAACTTCGTGATGAAAATGCATGGTAACACCATCTAATTTAGCCAAATAATTAAACATACTTCTGGTTAATTCCCCAAAATTCACATCCGTACCAATTGCCATTGAAGTAGCTGCAACTTTTTCATTTTCGTCTCTACCCTCCATGACCAACGGCATCCACTTTTTTAATTCTGAAAAATCAGTACTAAAAATCATTTTTTTGAAAAGCGGATTAGAATGTAAAACTTCGAATCTTTTCTTTAGATAAGCTACATTTTTTTCACCCCAGACATAACTCACATGAGGAATACTTTTTATAAAATTTTCAGGAGATGTAATCTTTTTTTCTTGGACTAAATAGGCCCAAAATTGGCGGGAAACCTCAAAGGATTCAGCAATACTGATTGCTTTTTTGGGATCAATAGTGCCATCAGCACTTTCAGGAGTATAATTGAGTTCACAAAAGGCAGAATGTCCAGTTCCTGCATTGTTCCAAGCATCAGAACTTTCAGCAGCTGCAATATCTAATCTTTCGTAAATTTCAATTTTTAAATCAGGTTGTAATTCTTTTAGAATTAAGCCAAGAGTGGCGCTCATTATTCCAGCTCCTATAAGAACTACATCACTACTTGAACGAATGGTTGTGTCAGACATAACAAAATTTTAAAGTGCAAAGATACTTCATATGATTGCAAAAAAAACCTTAAATTTTGTGTGAAAAGTTACATAATTACGAAAACGTTTTAGAAACCTGAATTACATTTATAACACTTTTAGAACAATTTTCTTGTCAAATAATCTTGCAACATTATAGTTGCCGAAATTTCATCTATAAGTGCCTTATTTTGACGCTGTTTCTTTTTGAGTCCGCTGTCGATCATTGTTTGGAAAGCCATTTTTGAAGTAAAACGCTCATCTACCCGAATAACTTTCATTTCCGGAAAATGATTTGTGAAATGTGTTACAAAACCTTTAATCATAGATGCACTTTCTGAAGGTTCACCGTTCATTTGTTTAGGTTCGCCTATAAGAACTGCTTCAACTTTTTCTTTGGAAAAATAGTCCTTAAGAAAAGCAATTGCGGTTGTGGATGGAACAGTAGTTAATCCTGATGCAATTATTTGCATTTCATCGGTAACAGCTATTCCTGTGCGTTTTTGTCCGTAATCTATGGCGAGTATTCTTGGCATTTATTTATTTTTTACAAAGGTAACTATTTTAATTTTCCGATGTATAGCAGTAGTAGAAAAGTCACCTTGATATTACTTTTTTTGAAAAATTTATTTGTTTCACATTTCAATAATAAGGAAAATTCTCATTTCAAAGTTAATTAATCGAACAAGAAGTTAAATCTGTAACATTTTCAAATCATTTTGCTTTCTTGCTTTTAGCTAAAAATCCTATCTTTGCCAAAAAACTAATTAAAATGAATCCATTACAAACTATCATAGAGCAAGCATGGGAAAACCGTGCTTTACTACAGGAAAAAAATACTACCGATGCTATAAGAGAAGTTATCGAGTTGCTTGACACCGGAAAATTGCGTGTAGCAGAACCAGTTGCTGACGGATGGCAAGTAAACGAATGGGTTAAGAAAGCCGTGGTAATGTACTTCCCTATTCAAAAAATGGAAACATGGGAATCTGGAATTTTCGAATACCATGACAAAATGCTATTAAAAAGAGGCTATGCCGAAAAAGGAATTCGTGTGGTTCCTAATGCCGTAGCGCGTTACGGCGCTTACATTTCAAGCGGTGTTATCTTAATGCCAAGTTATGTAAATATTGGTGCGTATGTTGATGAAGGAACTATGGTAGATACATGGGCAACCGTAGGAAGTTGTGCTCAAATTGGTAAAAACGTCCATTTAAGTGGTGGTGTTGGTATAGGTGGTGTTCTAGAACCTTTGCAAGCGGCTCCTGTAATTATTGAAGACGGTGCTTTCATTGGCTCCCGTTGTATCGTAGTTGAGGGAGTTCATGTTGGGAAAGAAGCCGTTCTTGGTGCCAATGTTTGTTTGACTGCCTCTACAAAAATTATTGATGTTACTGGTGAAACTCCTATTGAAATGAAAGGATTTGTTCCTGCTCGTTCGGTAGTAATTCCGGGAAGTTATACTAAAAAATTCTCTGCTGGTGAGTTCCAAGTGCCTTGCGCTCTAATTATTGGAACCCGCAAACCTTCGACAGATTTGAAAACATCTTTGAATAATGCTTTACGCGAATATGACGTAGCGGTATAATCCGTTTCGTATAAAAATCTTTATAAAAAGACCTATTGGATATTTCAATAATTATTGTCAATTACCGTGGTTGGAAAGCCTTAGACGAGTGTTTAGAATCTATTGATGCAATTATTTCAAAAACATTCTCATTTGAAGTTATCATTGTTGATAATTTTTCTAATGACGGACAATTTCCTGTTTTTAAACAAAAATATTCCAAGTTTACATTTATAGAAAATTCTGGTAATAATGGTTTCTCAAATGGTTGCAACTTTGGTGCAAGCATTGCTAAGGGAAACCATTTTCTTTTTTTAAATCCAGATACAAAACTTACTCTTGAAGCTCTGGAAACCCTATTGCAGACAGAAGTTTCACATCCTGAAATTGGAATTTTGTCTTGTCTGCAAATAAATGAAAACGATGTTTTTTACAAACAGAATAATTTATTTCCGGCTTTAGGACGCTTTTTTGGAATCTCAAGAGCCATTTTTAGAAAGCTGAATAAATCAAAACTGGAAAAACGTTTCAACAATACTAGCGATTTGTTTTACCCAGATTGGGTGACTGGAGCAGTTGTTTTTATTAACAGAGAATGGTTTGACAAAATTAAAGGTTGGAACGAAGATTACTGGTTGTATTTTGAAGATGTTGACCTATGCAAAAAAGTTGCTGATAGTGGAGGAAAAGTTGCCGTAACCAGAAAAGCGACGATTTTCCATCAGCATGGTGGTGCATCCCGATTAAATGTCAAGACAAAAGCACTCACAAAAACCGAAGTAATTATTTCTAAACACGTTTATATCAGCAATCAATTCTCAATTGGAATTCAAATCTATTTGCAAAGTCTATTGATTATAGGAGTCGTTCTTGAGAAAACAATTTTATCTATTTTAAGCCTATTTTTATTTTTTATTCCAAAATTAAAAGTGAACCGATTGATGTTAAAAAACTTATTCGTTTATTATTTTAATGCGCTTCAAAAACAAACCTGGATTAGTCCTCGTGCGATGAATTACTTGAAACCAAAAGCTTAATTTTTCTAATAATGAAAATACTTGTAATTCAACAGAAAATGATTGGCGATGTTTTAGTAAGCTCCATTTTATGCGATAATTTGCGCAAAGCCTATCCAAAAGCGCAAATTGATTATATGGTTTACGAATCGACTATTGCTGTTTTACAAGGAAACACAAGTTTTGATAATCTAATACTTTTTCAGGAAAAACATCAAAACAGCAAATGGGAATATTTTAAGTTACTGAAATCTATTCGAGCAGAAAAATATGATATTGTCATTGACGCTTATTCTAAATTAGAAAGTTGGCTGGTCGTATTATTTTCTGGTGCCAAACAAAAAATATCGTATTGGAAAAAAGGAAGAGATTTTCTTTACACGGATACTGTTAAACGAAAAAAAACATCCAATACCAATTTGGGTTTAATAATCGAACAGCGATTAGCATTGCTAAATCCTTTGCATCTGGATATAGAATTAGAAACTTTCCCCCGAATTTACGTCACGCAAGAAGAAAATAATTTTGCCGCTTCACTTTTTGAATCCCATGGAATAGACCAATCCAAAAAAACGATAATGGTCAGCATAATTGGAAGCAGTCCAGACAAAACCTATCCGTTGCAATACATGTCAAAATTAATTGATTTTATCGCAGATAAAGGTGATGTGAATATTCTTTTTAACTATTTTCCAAAGCAAATTGAAGAAGCGAAAACAATCTATGATGGATGCAAAGAAAGCACAAAACAGAAGATTTACTTCTCCGTTTTAGGCAAAAGCATACGAGAGTTTATTGCCATTATGAATCAATGTAACATCATTATTGGTAACGATGGCGGCGCGATAAATATGGCCAAAGCTTTAGAAAAACCTTCTCTTATTATTTTTTCTCCATGGATTGATAAAAAAGGCTGGGCTACATTTGAAGATGGAATCAATCATGTTTCGCTACATTTAAAAGAGTTTAAACCCAATCTATTTGAAGGCAAAACCCCTAAAATCGTAAAAAAAGAAACCGTTTCATTCTACACAGAATTTACTCCTGAATTAATTTATCCTGCATTAAATACTTTTTTAGAAACACATTTAAAATAAACTTTTAAAGTAAAAAATTGAATTTAATCCGAATGATATATTTTTGTAAAACAGTAAAAAATTAATGAAAGACAATCACAATAATAACATTTCAGTTTTAATAATCACCTTAAACGAAGAAGCAAATATGCAAGCGCTTTTGGTAGATTTGGATTTTGCTGATGAAATTATTGTTGTCGATTCATTTAGTACCGATAAAACAGAAGCTATTTGTAAATCATTTGAAAAAGTCACTTTCATTCAAAATAAATTCGAAAATTATTCTTCACAACGGAATTTTGCGATTTCTCAAGCAAAAAATGATTGGATTTTATTTTTGGATGCAGATGAAAGACTAACTCCTGCATTAAAAAATGAAATTATAGCCACGATAAAAACTAATAAAACATTTTCGGCTTTTCTTTTCAGCAGAACTTTTATGTTTGAAGACAAAGTACTGCATTTCAGCGGAAATCAAACTGATAAAATATTTAGGCTTTTTAATAAAAATCAAGCTGAATATACTAAAGACAGGCTCGTACATGAAAAATTAAAAGTGAATGGAAAAATAGGTGTTCTAAAAAATAAACTAATTCATTACTCCTATTCCAATTTTCAAGCTTATAAAGGAAAAACAATACGTTACGGAAAATTTAAGGCCCAGGAGAAGTTTATAAAGAAACAAAATCCTTCAATTTTATTACATTTTTTGCATCCTGCCTATAATTTTTTGTTTAATTATATTATCAGATTAGGTTTTCTTGATGGAAAAAGAGGATTGATTATTTGTTATTTAAACGCAAATTCGATTTATGTTCGTTATCAAGAATTAAAACGGCTTTGGAATAGAAAACAGCAGCTACCTCCAAAACAATAATTTCTTTTTTCGTGCGATTTTTCTATGGAATTTCATCTGAAAATCATTGGTATAAAAGCACATTTTAGAAAAAACTTCCTCGTATTTCTTATTGTAAAGTTTGGCATATTCATCACTCATTACTGCCAGCATTTCTGTTTTTGGCGTAAGCCTGTTAAAATTTTTCATACGGGAATCAAAATCCATCACATCATGAAAATTCATACGGTTTAAATCCACCAAATAGAAATGATAGGTTCCTTCGCTTCCTTCTTCTATTAAGGTATTTCCCGGCGAATGATCTAAAAACTCAATTCCTTTTTGATGTAAATCAAATGTAAATCGGGTAAACTGTCGCAAGATATTCTCGTGATCCGGATAATAAGGTTGCAGCACTAATTCTCTAAAAGTAAGTTCAGCCTGAAGATGCTCACTTACATAAAAACTTTTTTCTAAGCCTGTGAATGTAAAATTTTCCGCATATGCTATAGGCTGAGGAGTACCTATTCCGTTTTCCAATAACTTATTGGCATATTCATAAGACCGCCTCGCCTTTGACTTTCGAAAATATTTATAGGCTACTTGATTAATTAAGTTAGGAACTTTAAAAGATTTAATATTAATCGCTTTACCATCTAAATCAAATAGTTTAATTTTATTTCTTTTACCATCACCAAAGAGAATTCCGGAAGTAATAAAATCACTAATGTTTTTTTTAATCTCCTTTTCTTTAGAAAGAAAATCTTTATGTATAACTATTGTACTCATGGATTATCTAGAATATATATCAGCGACAAAAATAGTTAAATGTATTTTTAGTTTTATAAAAAAATAGTGTTACTTCAAATAAACTAAAAAACAAATTAAACCTTTTATCCCTTGTATTGTCTAAACAAACACAATTAACATTACTAAACTAATGTGTGTTTTTAATTTTATTAAAAAATATTAAATGTCAAAGTCCGTCTTTATCGAATCTCACAATTTAAAAAATAAAGCAACTGGTTTAGGAACATTCAATTACGAACTGATAAAAGGGTTTTCACAATTAGAATTCAGCAATTTAGAATTGATATTAAACGCGAAAAACCCTACCGTTCTTGAGACCGAATTTGGAAACAAGTTTACCTACCATAAATACTCTGACTTATCAAGACTCAATTTATTTCGCACTAGAAAAAAAAATGATTTATGGCATTCGCTTAATCAAAATACAAAAATTGAACCTTATAAAGTAAAAAAATATTTATTAACGGTTCATGACGTAAATTTTGTGGAGGAAATTTCATTTGACATGAATCATAAAGTAAATAGGCTGTTTAGGGAAAAATTAGAAAAATCAACTGCAATCACTTACATATCAGAATTTGCAAAAAAGCAAACCCATCAATATTTTAATGTTCCAAATATTCCTGAATATGTAATTCATAACGGAAATCCTATTACCACTATTTTAGACACTTCGGGATTTATATCAAGCGTCCCAACTGATAAACCTTTCCTCTATTCTATTGGCGACTTCCTGGAACGAAAAAACTTTCTTTCCATAGTGAAAATGATGGTTCATATTAGTGACTTTAATTTGATCATTTCGGGGAATAATAACAAAGAATATGGTTTTGAAATCGTGAAATTCATACAGGACAATAATTTGCAAAATCGAGTTTTTCTGACCGGAAAAGTAGATGATGTGGCTAAACAATATTATTTATCAAATTGTCATGCCTTTTTATTCCCGTCAATAAGAGAGGGTTTTGGACTTCCTCCCATTGAAGCGATGCGTTTTGGTAAACCCATATTCTTATCCAATAAAACTTCTTTACCGGAAATTGGTGGAGAACATTGCTATTATTGGGATAATTTTGATCCTGAAAATATGAAGACAGTTCTCTTTGATGGATTAAATCATTTTTTCAATAATCAAATCAAAATGGAAACATTTATCAAAGAAAGGGCGGATCGTTTTAATTGGAAAACGGCAGCATCAGAATACTTAAACGTATATAAAAAGTGTCTTTATTGATATCGAAATACACTTCCATTTTCTATAAATTAATAAGTCAATAACCCAAAATAAAAATTCTAAAATATTTTTTTTCTACCAAGAACAACTTTCTTTTTAAAGTCTTCCATTGAGTCAGTACCGCGAATATCAATACGTTGTACTACATATTTATTTTTTAAAGGAAAGATATTGATTCTATTTCCTATTCGTAACGCGTACTTAATGCCATAATTATTTAACAATTCAAAAAACAGTTTCTGTTTTTGTCCTTTTTTTCGGTAATAACCACCGTAAGTATATGCTAATGCTGGGAAAACATTCAAATCCTCTTTTTCAATTATTTCCTGACAAAGCTGTAGGTCTTTTTCGATTTCCTCTAAGGTTAAATCAGCATAATTATCATGCTTAAAAGTGTGATAGCCCAACTCAATGTGCGACCCAATTGCCAATAATTGTTCCTTATTCATCAACTTCATATTCGCATTGACGTATTTTCCGTTCCAATCAACATCTTGTCCTATTCTACCTAAAACCATAAAGCAAACTGCTTTATAGTTGTACTGTTGCAATAAAGGATATAACTCGGTATAATTATCTAAAAAGCCGTCGTCAAAAGTAAGAACAACAGTTTTGGGAGCCAATTTGAGATTCTTGTTTTTGAGCTCGTCAACTTCTGACATCCATAATGTTGTATAATTATTGTTTTTTAAATATTCAAATTGCTCAATTATTTTCTCTTTGGTAATTGTAATTTGATCTTCAAAACCATTTGTAGAAATAGAATGATATTCTAAAATTCTAAGCTTTTTCGAAGAAGAATACAGCAATTTAAACTGCATGTTAAGAAAAATCAAAAAAACAAACAACAATAAAAAGAATGCTATTATTATAAAAACCATATCGTACAATTTTAACCTAAACTAAATTAGAATTAGTCACTTCATTCAAAACCTCTAAAAATTTTGCTCCAATTACAAAACGAGTAGACGTTGCCATTAAGAAATCAAAACCATTATTGACAAATTTATCCTGCATGGTTTTGTCATTTAATAAAATTTCTACTTTATCTGCAAAATCAATTGGATTACCCACTTCTGCCAATAAACCCGTTTCATTATCCGTTAAAACTGTAGGAATCCCACCAGCCTTTGCTGCTACCACAGGAACTTTACAGGCATAACTTTCTAATACTACACCGCCTGTTGCCTCATTTTTTGATGTAAACAAAAACAAGTCTAATTCTGGGAGGCATTTATGTACATCTGCTCTGAAGCCAGCAAAAATAACTTCATTTTCTAATCCTTTTGATTTAACATAAGCCTTAATCTCCTCCTCTAAAGATCCTTCACCTATTAGAATATATTTGGCTTTCAATCCTCTTTTATGCAACACTTCTACCGTATCAATCCAGGTGTAATGATCTTTTACTTTGCAAAAAGCAGAAACATTACCAATAATTTTATAGTCTGATGGAATATTAAATTCTCTATGAAGAAACCCATTTTTAGCATTATTTATAAAACGATCTGTATCAACAACACTGCCTATTACAGTCATTGACTCATGATTTTTTATAGAAGGTTTTAGGATTTCAACGACGGCCTCAGATACACACACAATTTTTTTAATTCCTTTGTAATTGTATTTGTATTTTCTTAAAAAATTAGTGCCAATATTTTTTATTAACGTCCTACATAAAACTAAAGGAACTTTTAAACCATAAAATACAGCTGACAGAACACTTATGGTATGTGCTTTACTATTATGAATAATAACCACATTCGCACTGTAAGAGTCAACAATTTTTTTAAATTTCTTTGCGAATTTTAGATCATATTCTGATTTAAAATCAAAAGTCAGAACCTGTAAATTTCTTTCTGTGGCGACTTTATACAGTTCAGAATTAGCAGGGCATATAATTAATTGATTCGCAATAAATCTGTTATCCCTAAATGATTCGTATAAATCAACAATCATCTGTTCATGACCTCGCCAAACAGTTGAAGTAGTAAAATGGATTAGTTTCATCAAATAGTATTTTATCGACAAATGTACTCTTAATAGTAAAGTAAAAAATTAAAAAAGTGCTTAAAAACTTAACAATTAATTATTCTCCACAATATTGATTTTAAAAACTTCAAAAATCCAATTGTCTAATTTGTAATTATTAAGAATGGCACTATTAATTTCGACAAAATCTGTTTCAAAAAAGCTAGGAGGAACTTCATAATTACTTTCTGAAATAACAAAAATATTATGAGGATTATAAAAATCATAAGTGACAATATCTTGATTATTAGTAATTAATTTTTTCTTATACCCCAAGGCCTCAAACACACGAAAAGTCAAACCATCCTGATTTTTCTGTTGGATATCTACTAAAACTAAACTGCTTGCAATTATTTTTTTGACTTCACTTATCGGTAAATATCGATCAGAAATTTCAATATTTTCATGTGTAAATCTCCTGTCTTTCTTTACTATAAAACGAAAAGAAATTCGCTTTTTAGCAAAATAATCAGCAAGCTTTTCTAAAAATGGGAAACGCTCATCAAACGAAGATATATTGAATACCAGATTAGTTATTTCTTTAGTTTCAATTTGATCATCATAAATGTAATTCGTCAAAAATTGAAAATTATATTTTTTAACATCTGCTTTATCATAACTATAAATCGTATCAAAAAAAGACAATGTTTTTTTTTGATCTTTAAAATTTTCAATACCATCGAACAAAAAGCAACTCATTTGAATTGCATTTTCCCTTAAAAATAACAAAGCTTTTTGCTCCAATTTATCAGGCCTAATAATTAAAATCTGATCAAATAAATCTCCATTTTGAATTACTGTTTTTATATACTTTGTTTTATTTTTTTCTTTTAAACTGGGGAAACGCAGTAATTTTAAAAGGGAATTAGTAATTCTTGAGATTTTATTTTTATAAGAAAAAGGAATAGTATCAATATTAACGTAAGTCAAATCAACATTCTGTGCTACAATAAGCTTACTAACTAAAAAGTCAATATAACCAAATGAATGTGTAGTTATTATTGCTATTCGCTTCCGTTTTGTCATTATTGCTATCTTTGTGAAGTAATTATTTTTACAAAAATAGAATCTTAATTACAAAATATAATCTAAATAAAGGTTTAAGTTTATTTAAAATTATTTATCCGGAAACTATATCCTGCATTTAATTCCAAATTATATTAAAAAATGTTCCAATTAAGCCTGCATTAATCCTAAAATACCTTCTAAAATCAAGCAGCGTCGGTTTTTCTTAGAATATCTAATAAAAAACGTATAATTTTGCAAACGCAAAATCCTTTAATTTGAAATTAAAATGAGAATTGTAGCATGTGTACTATTATACCATCCCAAAGAAAATGATTTAAAAAGCATATTAAGCTATTTATCAAAGGTAGATAAATTGTATATCTATGATAATACGGGAATAAAAAGACAATAATCTCCTTCGAAAATCTCAATAAAATTGTTTATTTTTCTGATTGTGAAAGCAAAGGACTGTCCATCCGTTTAAATCAAGCAAGTAAAAAAGCAATTCCGATGGTTTTAATTTTTAATGACAAGGATCAAGATTCTTACTTTGTAGCGGAAAATCTGCAAGACTGTTTAGAATTCATAATAAAGGAAATAAAATATGAAAATATCTGTTGCAATGTGTACCTATAATGGTGAGAAATATATTAAAAAACAAATTGAGAGCATTTTAAATCAATCACTTGCTATTGATGAAATAGTCATTTGTGATGATGGATCAAATGATAAAACTATTGAAATCATAGAGCAATTTCAATTAGAAAACCCTAAATTAATATCTTTACAAAAAAACGAAGTTAATTTAGGAAGTAATAAAAATTTTGAAAAAGCAATTTCCATTTGTGATGGTGATTATATTTTTTTAAGTGACCAAGATGATATTTGGAAAAAAGATAAAGTAAAAAAAATTATTCAATATTTTTATGAAAATGAATCTTTAGAAGCTATTTTTACAAATGGTGAATTGATTAATGACAAAAATGAAAAGTTTACTGAAATTAGTCTTTGGGATTCTGTAAGTTTTATGGAAGATCAATTAAAAAATTTAAATGATTTATATCTTCATCTAATATTTAAATCAAACATGGTAACTGGTGCAACTCTATGCATTAAAAAAGAAATAAAAAATTTAATTTTACCATTTCCTGATATAAAAAATTTACATCATGATGAATGGATTGCTGTTATAATCGCCTCAAGAAAAAAAATAGGTTATTTAAAAGAAGATCTAATTTCATATAGATTACATTCTGAGCAACAAATTGGTACTAAATTAAGAATCAAAAAAAACAGATTAAAAAATAATCATTTAATTATAGACCATATTTTAGGTAATTCAATCCCAAAATCATACGTAGATCATAGACGATTAGCTAAAGCTTATTATAATAATTATTTAAAATTTAAAAAATTTTCCAATAATCAAAAAAACGATTCTCATTTTATTTTTAAAGAGATATCAGAGCTCAATTTAGAATTGTTTAAAAAATGTAATTTTTCTTTAAAAAAAGCAAACCCAGTTTTTTATATTTTTACAAACATAATAGACAAAATAAGAGGAAAAAGGCAATTACATAAACAACAGACTGTCTAATTAAATAAAAAAAATGGATATCAACCAAGAAATACATAATGCCTACGAAGTCATAAAAGAAGGCGGAATTATACTCTATCCTACGGACACTGTTTGGGGAATTGGATGTGATGCTACCAATCCGGAAGCAGTTGCCAAAATTTACAAACTCAAACAAAGAGCCGAAACCCAAAGCATGATTGTTTTGATGAATGGAGAAAAGATGATGTACAATGTATTCAAGGATATTCCTGAAGTTGCATGGCAGATTATGGATTTATCCGAAAATCCGACCACTTTAATTCTAGACAAACCTAGAAACGTGGCTCCCAATTTAATAGCAACCGACAACACACTAGGAATCAGAATTATAAAAGAACCTTTCTGCTTTAAATTATTGGAGAAAATGAAAAAGCCATTAGTTTCGACATCGGCAAACATATCAGGGAAACCTACTCCAAAAAGTTTCAAAGAAATCAGCCCTGAAATTATAAAAGGCGTGGACTATGTTGTAAATTTGCACCACGAAAAAATTTCCGGAAAACCTTCTACAATTATAAAATTGACGAATGATTCTCAGGTAAAAGTGATTCGGAAATAGTTTGCAGTATTCAGTTTTCAGTTTTCAGTTTAGCAACTTTAGACTATAGACTTTAAACATTTTTAAAATGAGCATCAAAACTTCATACAAAGAAGCCTTAAATAATAAAATTTTTGAAGTCATTTCTCAAGCTTCCCAAGAACTTAACGTCGAAAGTTATGTTATTGGTGGTTTCGTGAGAGATTTGATTTTGAATAGAGATTTCAAAAAAGATATTGATATTGTTGCTGTGGGCAGCGGGATAGAATTGGCTTTAAAAGTTTCCCAATTACTTCCAAAAAAGCCAAAAGTTCAGGTTTTCAAAACCTATGGAACAGCCATGTTGCGCTTTGAAGATACAGAAATAGAATTTGTTGGCGCCAGAAAAGAATCCTATCATTTTGAAAGTCGAAATCCGGTTGTAGAAAACGGATCCCTAGAAGATGATCAAAATCGTCGTGACTTTACTATTAATGCGTTGGCTTTGTCCTTAAACGAAAAGAATTTTGGCGAGTTATCCGATCCTTTTAATGGACTTGAAGATTTAAAAAATAAAATAATCAGAACACCTCTTGATCCAGATATTACTTTTTCTGATGATCCTTTGAGAATGTTGAGAGGAATTCGTTTTGCAAACCAGTTGGGTTTTGAAATAGAAGAACACTCTTTGAACTCAATCACAAAAAATGCTGAGCGAATTAAAATTATTTCAGGGGAACGTATTGTTGACGAACTTAATAAAATTCTTTCGACAGACAAACCTTCGATAGGATTTTTGCTATTGTTCAAAACGGGACTTTTAGATATCATTCTACCCGAATTGACTGCTTTAAATCAAGTAGAAGAAATAGAAGGCCATACCCACAAAAATAATTTTTATCATACCTTAGAAGTAGTAGATAATATTTGTCCAAATACAGATGATGTATGGTTACGCTGGGCTGCATTATTGCATGATATTGGGAAAGCACCAACCAAACGTTTCAATAAAAAGCAAGGATGGACGTTTCATGGTCATGAGTTTCTGGGTGGAAAAATGGCAAAGAAAATCTTTGAGCGTCTTCACATGCCTTTGAACCAAAAAATGAAGTTCGTACAAAAAATGGTTATGATGAGTTCGCGTCCTATCGTCTTGTCACAAGATACCGTTACGGATTCCGCGGTGCGTCGTTTAGTCTTTGATGCGGGAGAAGATGTAGAAAATCTAATGACGCTATGTGAGGCCGATATTACTACAAAAAACCCTAATAAATTCAAGAAATACCATAGCAACTTTGAAATTGTTCGAAAGAAAATTGTGGAAGTAGAAGAGCGCGATCATGTTCGTAATTTTCAACCGCCAATAACTGGTGAAGAAATTATGGAAATCTTCAATTTGAAGCCATCAAAGGAAATTGGAATGCTTAAAGAAGCAATCAAAGAAGCCATACTCGAAGGAGAAATTCCGAACGAATACCAAGCAGCGTACGATTTCATGTTGAAAAGAGCCACGAAAATTGGATTAAAGATTAACGCTTGTTGAATTAACAATTTATCAAATTTCAAATATCTTTGTACAAATTAATTACAAACAATGAAAAAAGAGAATAATTACGTTATCATTTGGTTATTATCAGGATGCTTATTATTGTTTATGATGGTTGTAGTAGGAGGAATTACCCGATTGACCAATTCTGGCTTATCAATGACCGACTGGCATTTAGTTACCGATACCTTCCCTCCTTTGACAGAGGAAAAATGGACACAGGCTTTTGAAGAATATAAAAAATTTCCGGAGTATCAAAAAATAAATATCCACAATGATTTTACGCTAAGTGATTATAAATTCATCTATTTCTGGGAGTGGTTTCACCGTTTTATAGGAAGAATTATAGGTTTGGCATTTATTGTTTCTTTTGTCTATTTCTTGTTCAGGAAACGTCTTTCAGCTGCAACCATCAAAAAATGTGTTATTTTACTTTTCATGGGAGCTTTTCAAGGTTTTCTAGGTTGGTTTATGGTAAAAAGTGGTTTAGTAAATGATCCAGATGTAAGCCACTTCAGACTAGCATTGCATTTAACTTTCGCATTTATTACATTCGCTTATACACTTTGGGTTGCTTTGGATCTTATCTACCCTGAAAAGAAAAAAATTGAAAAATCATTACGCACCATTGCCCGCATTGCATTAGCCTTATTATTATTGCAAATTATCTACGGTGGATTCGTAGCCGGCCTCAATGCAGGTTTAATTCACAACCACTGGCCATTAATGAGTGATGGACAATTCATCCATGACAGTGTTTTTCTCGAACAAAAAAACCTGTTTTTGAGTTTTACCGAAGGAAAAAGCGGTGTGCAATTTGTACATCGAACATTGGCTTATTTTGTAGTAGGAATGATTGTTCTATTGTATTTTAAAAGTACCCATTTCACTTTGGATAACTCCCAAACAAATGGTATAAAAGCACTTTTATTTCTTGTTTTTGTTCAGTTTGGATTAGGAGTATTAACTTTACTTTACGGTGTTCCTTTATGGTTGGGGTTAACCCATCAAGTTAGTGCATTCTTTTTGCTTACTGCTATGACATATACTTTACATCGACTAACAAAATAATTTTTATCGTATTTTTATACTGACTATATTGTCGCATTTCCTTTGTTCATAAACTTAAATGTCTAAACTTGCTACTCAAGATAAATTTTTGGATTTATCCGATTACGGAAGGCCATTCGGGAAATTTTTAGCCAATCAATTAAAAAATACCCGATTTACTCCCATTCATGTTACGCTGCTTTTTGGGCTTACAGGTCTTATCGCCATCTATTGTATTTTACAAAATCAGTACCTATTAGCCGGTTTTTTTATCGTTTTGAAATCAGGAATTGATGCCGCCGATGGAGAATTGGCTAGGATAAAAAACACACCTTCTTACACCGGAAGATACCTCGACAGTATCTTTGACATCATCTTAAATTTTCTGCTTTTAATGACGATTTGTTATGTTTCAAAAGGGAATATTTGGATGACAATTTTGGCTTTTATTTGTATTCAATTACAAGGAACTTTGTACAATTACTATTATGTAATTTTACGCAATAAATCAGTTGGAGGAGACACCACCAGCAAGATATTTGAATACAAATCACCCCGAGCTTTACCCGGAGAAAACCAAAAATCCGTTGATGTTTTATTTCAAATTTACACAATCGTTTATGGCACTTTTGATAAAATAATTCACACTCTTGATAAAGAGGCATACAAGGTAAAAACATTTCCACATTGGTTCATGACCGCGCTATCCATTTACGGTTTAGGCTTTCAATTACTTATAATTGCCATTATGCTACCAATGAATTTAATCGAATATATCGTTCCGTTTTTCATCGTTTATACATTGTTTATTTTCATTTTGATTGCTATAAGAAAGACCATTTTTAAGGTTTAAAACCACTATAACTATAATCTATAGTAACCAATCATGATATTCATTATCAACTCATTAAAAACAATTACTTTATAAATAGATTTAATAAATAATTACCCTTCAAAATAGTACCCAAATCTATAAACCATAGCACTCACCAACAAAATTAAGCAACTTTTACAATTAATTATATAACAATTTAACCTCTTATTCTCCCCAACTTTGTAATAGAATAAATTTTAATTTAAAACTATACGTTATGCCAAATTCAACAGAGATTAAAGGAAATTACAATGAATTGAAAGGTAAACTTAAACAAAAGTTTGCTGAACTAACAGATGACGATGTGTTATTTGAAGAAGGTAAAGAAGATGAAACTTGGGGAAAATTGCAACAAAAATTAGGAAAGACAGAGAAAGAAATTAAATCGTTATTTGAATAATTTCAGATTTCTAAAATTCATTAAAACTGTTTCAAAAGCTACGTTGAATATTTTCCATTTTTTGGATTTTATTTGTGCTTTTGAAACAGTTTATTTTTTATCCTTTTATTACCCAATCCAAGTTTTAAAATCGGAGACTTTCTCTCTGCTTACGATTACCTCATCATCCTTAAAAGAAGGCAGAATTAGCTTCAATCGAGAGTTACTATAAAGGACTATTTCTTTGATCGCTTTCAGCGGAATTATAAATTTCCTGCTCACTCGGAAAAAGTCTTTCGGATCTAAGTCTTGCTCCAAAACTTCCAATGTATTTTCGATTAAATAATTCCTATTATCGAAAGTATGAATGTACGTTCCTTTATTTTCGCTGTAAAAACATTCCACCTCATCAATAGAAATAACTTTTAAATGTTGCCCGATTTTCACCGTAAACCGTTTTTTATAATTTTTTTCAAATGGGTTCGTCAACATTCTTTTGATTTGCTCAAAATCCAATTGTAGAGTTTCTTGTTTTGGTAACCGGGCTTTAAACTTAGAAACCGCTACTTCCAAATCATCCTCATCAATGGGTTTCAAAAGATAATCAATGCTGTTTAATTTGAATGCTCGCAACGCATATTCATCATAAGCCGTTGTGAAAATTATAGCACTTTTGATAGCTACTTTTTCAAAGATTTCAAACGACAATCCATCCGATAATTGAATGTCCAAAAAGATCAAATCCGGATGTTCATTTTTAGAAAACCAATCAATAGATTCTTCCACGGAATGCAGCATCACTCCTACTTGAATATTTAACTTTTCGAGTTTTCTTTGAAGCAATCTGGCTGCTGGTTTTTCGTCTTCAATTATTATTGTGGTCATCATTTATATTTAAGTTTTCAAAAAAGGATACTGTCTATTTTGCTATTTACTAATCAAACACATGCATCTCCAATGATTTCCATTTTTGTTGAAGATTTATTTTTGGATTTCGGCAAAGATACACTGGAATATTATTTTCTTCTTCGATTGCATATTTGTGTTTTATAATCTTCACTAATTTATAATGTGCAAAAACCCTTTCGACGACTTCTTTTTCATTACCAATACTTATACAAACTTGTCCAATTGTTTTCCCAGTTCCCCAAAGCCAAAAACTTCCGTTGCTACAAATTGGATTTGGCAATCCATACTTTTTTCCAATGATTTCTATTGCTCCGGCTTCACCATAATTTTTAGCCCAAATAACGCAATTATCTTTGTCTTTTGCGGGCAATGATTGGTATACACTATCAACTAATTTCAATTGTTCTTCCCAACCAAACATATCAGCATAATCATCTGTGAGTTGAATGCGCCCATTTTTTTTCATTTCTAAACCAGAGTAACTAACATAGGTTTCTATTGGCAAAATAGCAATCGCGTGAGGCAAAAAAGGTATTATTGGAAGAAATAAAACAGAGGCTATTGCATAATTCCATCTTGGTTTATTTTGCAATAATTTTTCAATTTTCACCGCTCCAGCGGCAAATAACACAGGATAAATAGCGAAGAAATAATAGGCCTTAGACTGCATGATCCACATGCTGAAAAATATCAGCAAAGCTGCTATTCCAAACGTTTTATACTTTTTTAAATCTTTGTCAAAAAAGTAAGCAAAAAGTCCTATTAGGCTTATTGTTAATGTGAAAGGATGTTTTAATTGCTCTATTGCAAAATCAAAACGACCATTCTCATCCAACTGACTTTCTTTTAACTTTTGCAAATGCAGTAACAGTGGAAAATGATGGTTTATTTGCCAAATCAAATTAGGCAATACAATTAAAAAAGTGATTATTCCTGAAAGATAAAACCATTTATTCTTGAATAATTTGCCTTTTTCATAAAACAACAAACCCACTACGACTCCTAATCCCCAAACTAATATGGTATACTTATTCATTAAACCAAAACCAGCAGAAACTCCAAGTAAAAGAAGGAATTTTACATTTCTAGTATTAAAATATTTAATCAAAAAATAAAATCCAAGTGTCCAAAAAAACTGATCGAAAGCTACAGGCTGGAACAACATATGATTGCGATAAAAAGGAACGAAAGCTAAAACAGAAACTCCAGCTAACAAAATTGCTTTTATCTTCCCACCCAATTCTTTGGCAATCAAACAACAAATTACAAGAATACCAACTCCCGCCAACGTAGAAAAAAATCGAATACCTGATACCGAATATCCAAAACTAAAATGGGCAATTTTACCAATAAAAGCTATAAAAGGCGGAAATTCAAAATACCCCCAATCTAAGTGCTCGCTTACAGATAAATGCAATAATTCATCCCGATGAAATCCATAATTCCGATTTCCGATTAAGTGAATAGAAAGTTTTATAAGCGCTAAAATAGTTATGACCGGTAGATATTTTCTCAAAGTGTAGTTCTTGTTTAAGGTTTAAAATAGTAAAGAGTCACAACTGAAAACTGCTCCCGAAGCTTCGGGATGAAAACTTATTATTATTCCCATTTTTCACTTTTTTCTTTTTCCATTAATTCTTGAATTTTTTTCTCTTCCCAGTTTGCACCAAAAAATATATTTCTTCCAAAAACAGATAATCCATGAGCTGTCAATCCAATCCCCCAAAACAATGCCGTTGAGAAATTCTCCCAACTCCAAAAAAGATGATTGCTGGGTATACTTTCATTGCTATTTGCAATAATAATAAATGCATTTACAACTACATATACCAATAAATGAATATAGAACCCTTTGATTCTTTTTACTCTTTTATAAGCTAAGTTATAGCGTTCATCAGGATTACCAGCATCTATATTATAATCATTGCCCATTTTATTTCTATATCTTGCCATTGCTATACTATTTAAAATTATTCCCAAGTTTCCTTGTTTCCCTTTTCCTTATCCATAAACTCCCTTATCTTTTTTTCTTCCCAGTCCTTTGTGACAAAAGGCATGTACTTAAAAACTCTGAGACCGTGGAAAACAACTCCCATTCCCCACCATAACAATGGCCAGTAAAACCACAAATGATTTGGTGATGTCATTAAATTTACAATAACTAATCCTATATTTACTACAATGTAGGAAATCAAGTTACCATAAAACCCTTTTATTTCCTCAACTTGCTTTTTTGCACTGTAGTAACGCTCGTTGTTTTGATTAATATTTTCCATACTGTTTTTTTATAATTTATTTCAAGATTAAAATTTAAAACTCAAAATTATTTCCAAGATTGTTCACTGTTTTGTCTTTGCAAAATTTCCTTAATTTTTCTTTCTTCCCATTTTGAACTGTATCCAAAAACCTTCAATGCATGCATAATTAATCCAAATCCCCAGCCTCCAGCCGAAAACCAAAACCATTGAAATTGTGGCGAATAAGTGAGATTAATAAAAATCAAAATTGGAATCACACAACAATAAGATATTAGATTTCCATAAAACCCTTTTAGCTCTTCTACTCGCTTCTTAGCTCTGTAATAAGCTGAATTTTCGTTATAATTGGCGGTTGTTTCCATAACAGTAATTTGTTCGGTTAAAATAGGTATTTTGACCGTAAATGTTTTCTCGTTTTGTTCAATCAATACTTTTCTGTTAGTAATAATTCCATAGCGATTGATTATGTTTTGCAATCCTACACCTTGACGATCCTGCAACACCTCTTTCTTTTGATAGTCGTTTTGAACAGCAAGATAATCTCCTTCAATTGTTATGCGAATGTGCAGCGGTCTTTGCTCACTAACTACATTGTGTTTTACGGTATTTTCCAATAAAAGTTGTAATGAAAGCGGCACTACTTTGGCTTCTGAATTAATTCCAGTTGTTGGCAATTCATAGAACAAACTGTTTTCAAAACGCATTTTGAGGAGGTTCATATAGATTTTGGCAAAAGCCAATTCTTCTTCTACCGAAACCAACTCTTTGTCTTTTTGTTCCAATACATACCTATAAATTTTTGATAAGGAAGTCGTAAATCGCTGCGCATTGTCCGGATTTTCTTCAATCAAAGAACTTAAAACATTCAAACTATTAAAAAGGAAATGGGGATCGATTTGATTCTTTAAACTTTCGAACTTTGCCGAGGCTGTTCCTGCGATGATTTTTTGTTCTTTGACTTCTTTTTTTGATGCAAGCTTCCAATTAGCCATAAAACTTCGTGCATGCATGAAAGTTGACACCCCTAAAGAAAGTATGATGTAAAATAAATGAACCCAAATCATTCTGTTATTAAAAAACTCATTTGGATTCATTTTTTGAAAAATCACAAAAGTGATATAATTAATTCCCAAAACAACGGGAACCGTGTACAAAACCGTAGCTATTATTCCGAAATATACTCTCAAATTAGTATGTTCCAGCCAATCCCATTTCTTGTCTAATAAAGAATTGATTACTCCATTACCAAAACCAATACCAAATGAATACAAGGAACTTACCCAGAAAGTGGTCAGAACAGTTTCTATATCGAAACTACCTTGAACTAACGAAAAAACAAATGTAAAAATCAGAGCAATTTTAAGAGAAATTATTGTTCCCTTTTTAAATTCTGTGAATGTATGTATCCTTTGATTTTCCATTTTTTAGTTTTTGAATTTTATTCTGTAAATTTTATTTACAGTTTTTCAATGCTTCGGTCGCTCTGTCTAATCCCCATTTTGGAGAGAAAGGCGTTTCTGGTTTAAAAGTAGCAAAAAGTCCGATTGATTTTTCAATTTCTGCACATAAAGGTTTCGTATCAATACCAGTCCATTTTGCACCTCCAATTTGAAATTCAGCTTTACCAAAAACTACTCTCGGATTTTGTGGAGCAATGGCTTCTGCTTTAGCATACATTTCCATTGTTTTCCCAGATAATTTCATTCCGTTTGTCATAGGATCAAAAACAATCCAGGCGGTATTAATCATGGCTTGCATTACATATAATTCAGCATTGTTTTGATCTTTTATCATTTCAATGTCTAATGCATTTTGCGCTTTTGTAAGCAACAAATTCATTTTATCTTTGTCCTGTGTTCCAAAAGCTGTAGTTGTATTTACCAATGCCACATAATAGTTTGGCAACCAACTTGCTTTTTCTGCTCCTGCAATTCTTTCGAATAAATCCGAAGCTTCCGTGTTCTTTCCTTCTTTCCATAGTCCGAATGCTTTTCCCATTCCTTGCTCAAATTGCCCTTGAGCTGATAATAAACTACATACAAATAATGCGATTGCGGTGATAACTTTTGTCATGATTTTTAATTTTTAGTTGTTGATTAATTGTTCACCAAATTTACATTGGTTGTATCTTTTTTGAAATTTATACTTACTGAACTGTTGATTTTGATGGATGAGTTGTTCTTTGGGTCGAAAGTGGTAAAGTCGAAAGACATAAAGTTGAATAAATTCACGATAACGAGGGCTTTAGACCTTTGACTTTAAAACCTTATGACCATTTTTAAAGATTCCTCAACTGATTTTCCTTTTTGTCATTGCTAATCGTCCAGAAGAACCCAAGAAAGAAAAACCGATCCGCTGTGGGAGTAATTGCTGCTCTATTGTAAACTCCTGTAGCATCTGGATTTTTTGCATAATCGTACCCGAATACATTTTGACTCCCTAAAATATTAGAAACAGAGAAATACAAAATCTTTTGTGTAGTCAATAAATAAGCCCAGTTGAAACTTAAACTATTATATGATTTGGTTTTTCCGTTCATGAATTTAGTTTCATTTGGATTGTTATAAGGTCGTCCCGAACTGTATAAATTAGTAAAGCCAATTTGTGATTTCCAATCGTTTATCCAATATTTGGTAACAATCGATAAACTATGATCGGCAACAAAATTAGGAGTAACCTGAGCACTGAAGTTTTTATAATCTCTCTCCGTATCGATATACGAATACGAAACCCAATATTCTAAATTCTTGATTGATTTTCCGTCTCTCCAAAACAAATCCAAACCTTTGGCATAACCGGCACCATTGTTATTAAATACTGAATTGTATTGTATTGCTGGGGTGTCGTATTTTACCAAATTACTGTAATCTTTGTAATAGGCTTCTGCTCTGAAGGTTTTCCCGTTTTTATTGTACTGATAATTCAAAATATAATGGGAGGCTTTCTCACTTTCAAACTGATGAAATTTAGAATATTTGATATAATCAACACTTGGTGTTTGTGAAAAATCTCCGTACGCCATGGAAAGCTGACTGTTTTTAGCCATTTTATAAGCCAATGAAACTCTGGGAGAAATAGCCGTTTCATTTAGCAAATCATTATAAGAAGCTCTCAAACCCGCTTTTGCAGCAAACTTTTTAGAGAAGAAAATATCAGCTTCGGT
The DNA here is from genome assembly GCF_900142885.1 of Flavobacterium xinjiangense. Lineage (GTDB taxonomy): Bacteria > Bacteroidota > Bacteroidia > Flavobacteriales > Flavobacteriaceae > Flavobacterium > Flavobacterium xinjiangense. Next base: position 188,100 of record NZ_FRCL01000004.1, read on the forward strand.
GTAAACAGCTCCGATATTTGAATTATATCCATTTGTGTTTGTTGTACCTAAATTTTCTTTGAAATCCTCATTGAATTTGGTAACAAAATAATCCGCTCCAAAGGATAATTTCACTCTGTCTGAAAAACTTTTCTTTAATTTTAGTTTCAAATGTGCCGCATTTTCTTCATTGTCAACGCTATTTAAATCAACACCAATTTTATTTTTTGCATAGCCATAACTTAATCCTGAAATAATCTGCCAATTATTCCCAAAACCGCCTTTATACGAAGAATTAAAATAGAAGTTATTGTTGTTGAGATTGACTCTTATCTTTTGAGGTGAATTAATATTTTCCTGATTAATATCAAATTTTGAAGAATCGAAAGCGGCATATAATTTCAAAATTCCATTGTTGAAATTATAGCGATATACGGTTTCCCCAGACAAAGATTGGTAAGGACTGTTCCAATCTACGTCCTGCTTAATTAGAGCTTGATAAGGCGCTAAATTGATGTAAGCGGTATTCACACTCAAGGAGCTTTTTTTCCATTTCTGAGTATTTCCTAAACCCAACCCAACAGTCATTAACGAGATTTCGGTTTTGTTTTGGTCGGGTTCATCTTGCGTATTCAATAACAAAACACTGGATAAAGCTTCCCCATATTCAGCAGAATAACCACCTGTAGAGAATGATATTCCACTAAAAAGGAACGGAGAAAACCGACCTCTTGTTGGCAAATTTTGAGCAGAAGCGCCATAAGGTTGTGCAACACGAATACCATCTACAAAAGTTTGAGTTTCATTAGCTTCTCCCCCACGCACAAATAATCGACCATCTTCACCCACATTTTGTGTTCCTGGCAATGTTTGCAAAGCCGCAATAATATTTCCTGCCGATCCCGCTGTAGTTACAATATCAAGTGGTTTCAAGACCGAAACTCTGGCTTTGTCACCTGCTTCTAAATTTCCTGCTGTAATAACTACAGTATCCAACGCGTTGATATTGTCTCTTAATTTTATAGTTTTATTTTTAAAATTTGAAACATCTACAACCGTTTTTAAAGTCTCATAAACAAGAAAACTCACTACTAAAGTTTGATTTCCAGTTGTAGTTGTTGTGAAACTAAAATCCCCCTTTTCATCGCTGGAAGCTCCATCGTATGTTCCCTCAATAAAAATATTAGCTCCTGATATAGGATTTCCTTTTTCATCAACCACTTTTCCGGATAGTGTCGTTTGCGAGAAAAGAGCAATTGAAAATAAAAAAATGGTAAGAGTATAAATAAACTTCATAATATTTGATTTTGATGAAGCAAATATATTTCGGAGATTAAACTTAAAAAATAATAGTTAACTGAACTGTTGAAATTATAGGATGAGTTGTAATCATCTTCAATTTATTTTATATTTACGCTAACTAGATTACATTTTATGAAAACTGAAAAAGAAAAAATGATAGATGGAGAATATTATTTGGCTGGAGATCCTGTTTTAGTAAAAGACAGACGAAGGTCAAAAAATCTTCTTCACAGATTAAATGTTACTGAGTATAGAGTAACTAAAAAAGCACGAGAAATACTAAAAGAGCTAATCCCTAATTCAGGAGCCAATCTTTATATTGAACCCCCATTTTTTTGTGATTATGGATACAATATTAGTTGTGGAGAAAATGTTTATTTCAATGTAAATTGTGTTGTTTTAGATTGTGCCAAAGTAACCATTGGTTCTAATGTACTATTTGCTCCAGGCGTTCAACTGTATACTGCATCACATCCGCTTGATGCTGAACTGAGAAAGACCCATGAAAATGCATTACCTATAACTATTGGAAATGATTGTTGGATTGGCGGTAACTCCGTAATTTGTCCTGGTATTACGATAGGAAATGGTTGTGTGATAGGTGCTGGTTCAGTTGTCACAAAAGACATTCCTGACAATTCACTTGCAGTTGGAAATCCGGCTAAAGTGATTCGGAAACTTAACGAATAAATTAAAATTATGCCACACGTTCTAGCAAAACTCAAAAATGTCCCTTTGGAAATTATCAAAGATATTTTAGAAAAAGACAAAGCGTTTCATGCATCCCAAGGAATGTATTTAGAATACCTTTGGCAAAATGCTGATGATGAAAATGAAGTGCAATTCCTTTTTAGAATTGATAACATCGACAAAACAAAAACGGTAATCTATAAACTTCATTCAGAGGCTTTGGCGCAAGATCCTAAAGCCAATCTCCCTGAAATGACTTATTTAAAATAAACGCAATCAACTATGATTTCTATCAACAAAGTACACCATATCGCTATTATTTGCTCTGATTATCAAAAATCAAAAACGTTCTATACCGCCGTTTTGGGCTTAACGATTATTAGGGAAATTTACCGTGAGGAAAGGGAATCCTACAAACTTGATTTGGCTTTAAATGGTATTTATATCATTGAACTTTTCTCCTTTATAAATCCACCGCAGCGCACTTCAGGACCAGAAGCTACTGGATTACGCCATTTAGCATTTGAAGTAAATGACTTAGATCAAACAATTGATTTTTTATCTTCAAAAAATATTGAATCAGAAACTATACGCTTAGATCCTACCACAAACAAACGTTTTACCTTTATTGCTGACCCGGACAACCTCCCGATTGAGTTTTATGAAAAATAAAAGCTTTTGCATAGCGTTAAAAAGTATAATTCATAAAGAAATCACAAAAAATGATGATTATAGGTAGTTTTTAATTTAATTCCTGGATTGTTTCATTAAATTTGTAATACCCTCAAAAACTCCTTTTTTCAATATTATAGTTATTATTTTATTTTAGAATAAGTTTTACAAAACATCTTTATAATGAACAATACTGCCCGAATTAAAAAAAAATACCAATTAATCAAATTTCAAAAATTAGTAATTGTTTCCCTTCTAATTGGTTTTCTCTCGGCATTTTTAGGGATTTCACTAAAAAAAATTACCGAATATTACGAGGAGATATTTTTTCATCAAGCATCAACAAACCCATTATTCTTTGTTTTATTTCCAATTTTCGGACTATCGATTATTTATTTTCTTAGGGAATACCTTTTTAGAAAAAAAGAAAATAAAGGAATTAAGGAAATTTTTGAAAGCACCAACTCCAAATCAAAGAACTTACCCAATTATAAAATTCCATCCCACTTTATCAACGGATTGCTAACTGTAGTTTTTGGAGGATCCACTGGAATTGAAGTTTCTACTGTTGTTGCTTCTGCAACTATTGGTTCCGTTGCCCAAAGAAAACAAAACGTATTCAGACAATACAAAACTGAATTGATATGCGCTGGAGTTGCTGCCGGAGTCACCGCTTTATTCAGTAGTCCTATTGCCGGAATTCTTTTTGCGATTGAAGTCATTTCCAGAAAAGTAACCAGAGCGTTTTTAATCAGTAATTTGATTGCGGTTGCCATAGCTTTTGGGCTTGTTTTTTTATTGGATGAAAAACCTTTGTTTGCTGTAACTATTACAACTTGGCATTTAAGAGCGATTCCGTATTTTATACTTTTAGGGATTTTAGCCGGTATCAATTCCGTTTATCTCACCCGCTGCGTTTTATTGTTTAAATCTCAATTTTCTAAGATAAAAATTCATTATTATAAAATTCTGATAGGTTCGATAATCCTGAGTATTTCCTTATTCTTCTTTCCACAACTTTATGGAGAAGGATATCATGCCATCAAAGGAATATTTGCTCATTCGAATGAGGTGACACTATCATTTTCACTGGTACTGACATTTATTGGAATCATCCTTTTAAAACCAATAGTAACTTCGGCAACGCTTGCTTCGGGTGGTGATGGAGGTGTTTTTGCGCCAAGCCTTTTCATTGGTGCCTTTTTAGGATTATTGGTTGCTTTGCTTTTAAATACCTATTTAAATGCTAATGTAATTCCTGTAAACTTTATGGTTATTGGAATGGCAGCGGTTTTAAGCGCCAGTATTCATGCGCCTTTTACATCGATTTTCTTAGTATGTGGATTAACTAATGATTATACTTTATTTCTTCCCATTTTGGTTGTTTGTCTGATTTCAAAATACACAGCAAAAAAGATATTTCCGTTTACCGTATACTCCTATTCTGCCAGTTTATCAAAATAATAGTTTATGCCAATTGAAAAAATAAAACGGAATTATCGCAAAACTAAATACATTCTTTACAAAGAAACTTTAGTTGATTTCAAAGAACATTTTTGGGCTTTTTTAGGATCATTTATCGGTATAGGTATAATGGCTTATATGCAATCCAACACATTACTTCATTCAGATGTTGTTTTTTTGATTGGCTCTTTTGGTGCTTCCAGTGTTTTGGTTTATGGTGCAATCCAAAGTCCATTATCCCAACCCAGGAATCTTGTTGGCGGTCATCTTGTATCAGCCATAGTAGGAGTGACAGTAGCTAAATTTGCACCCGATATTTTATGGATAAGCGCTCCTCTAGCCGTATCGTTTTCAATTGTTTTGATGCAAGCAACTAAAACACTGCATCCTCCTGGAGGCGCAACCGCATTGATTGCCATAATTGGCTCCCCTAAAATTACAAATCTTGGCTATTGGTATGTATTGTATCCTGTTCTAAGTGGCGTGCTTATTCTACTGATTGTGGCTTTAATTTTCAATAACATGACAGTGAACAGAAGCTATCCAAATCATAAAAAGTACCACATTATCAGAAAACGAATTACAAATAAATTCAAAAACAGCTGATCCAAATTTATAAAAGGCATTACTATATTAGAAAACATGACTCTCAACTGCTTACATGCCTATAGAATCATACGCAAAAATCTTATCAACAAATCTGAAATCTGTCCCGAAACTTCGGGATAAAATCTAAAATTAAATTTTACCTTTGACCTTTCAACAAAAACAAAGATTATGGTTTATAAATTTAGAGTAATTCTAGACGCAGAAGATGATGTTTTTAGAGACATTGCAATACTTGAAGACGATACTTTAGAAGATTTACACAATGCTATCTTTAATTCCTTTGGTTTTGACGGAATGGAAGTGGCTTCGTTCTATACTTGTGATGAAACATGGAATCAGGAAGACGAAATTTCGCTTTTTGATACTGGAGATATTCCTGGTGAACAAAAAGTAATGAGTGATTATCCATTGTCTGATATTTTGGATAAGGAAAACACAAAAATCATATACGTTTACGACTTCATCAACATGTGGACATTCCTTGTAGAACTCGCAGCAGTAGAAGATCAAGTAACTGGTAATCAATATCCTGAAACTATATTTTCACATGGTGAAATACCTGATGAAGCGATGGAGAAAAATTTTGAAGCTGATAATGCAGATCACTATAATGACGAATTTGAAGATGGACTGGATGAAGATGATTTAGACATGTTTGAAGGAGATGATAGTTTTGAAGACTACGGGTTTGAAGAAAATTGGAATTAAACAACAAAGCGACTAAGCATCAAGAGCCAAGATGAAAGACTTAAAAATTGTCATTTATCTTGGCTCTCTCATCTAAAATAAAAAAATAAAAAATATGATCAATCTGTATAATACGCATATCGAAAACTTATCGATTCACAGAGTTGGAAATAAAAGTAGAAACGAAGCCATTTTTTTATCAGAGCAGCCATTTAATTTAAATGATGAAATTGTTCCCTTGATGAAGGAATTTTTCTTTAAACCTTTTAGAGAAAAAGAAGAAAACTATTTTCAGTTTGCCCATGAAATCGATTTGGATTATAATGACATGTTCAAATTTGCATCGGAAGTTTTTGAGAATCCATCTACTATTCACGAAACTTCAAAAAAAATAACACAGCATTTATTTGAGCAATCCAATCACCCGCACATCAAGAATGGAGAAGTATATGTTACGTATTTAACAAACGTAAGCATTGACAATAATGTAGTGGATGCCATTGGAATCTTCAAAAGTGAGATACAAGCTGATTTTTTACAATTTGAAGAAAAAGCCACACACTTAGAAATGATTTTACAACAAGGTGTAAGTTTAAACAAGTTAGATAAAGGTTGCATCATTTTTAATTATAAAAAAGAAGAAGGATACAAAATCCTAACTGTTGACAGTAACCGATATGATGCAAGATATTGGCTGGAACATTTCCTCTCTGTAGATGCTTTTGAGGACGAAAATTTCATTACTAAAAAATATTTGAAATTTTGCCAGAACTTTGCCAAAGACGTTGTTTTCCCAGCAGAGGACAAGAAAGAAGAGGTGATGTTTATGAATCGTTCCGTGAATTATTTTGCAAAAAATGATCAATTTGAAGAAACTAATTTCTTAAATGAAGTTTTAGACAATCCAGATTTGATTCCAGAGTTCAAAAACTATAAAATAGACAAAGGAGAAAAATACAGCATTGAAGATGTAACCTCATTCCCGATTGCTAATGCTGCTGTTTCTGACGCAAGAAAATCAATCAAAAATGTCATCAATTTAGATACTCATATTCAAATAAAAATGGATTTTATCAATCCTGAAAGTGCTGAAAAATATGTAGAAAAAGGTTGGGATGAAGAAAAGCAAATGTACTATTACTTAGTATATTTCAACAAAGAAGAGAAGAGCTAGAATATACTATTGTTCAAGAAATAAAGATGCAATCCTCAACTACTTTCGTAATTGAGGATTTATTTTGATTTCAAATTATAAAAAAAAATTTTTGTAAGATTTATTATGTTTTATTTGAAATATAATGCTTTTAATCGATTTTATTAGTCGTTTCAGCAGTTATTAGTTACATTTAGCTCCCCCCAAATCCTACTATTATGATTACAACTGAATTCAAAAAAAAATTTCTCACGAAAGAAATTTTGTGTTTATTGCTTGGACATAAATTTATAGTAACTAGAACTGTAACAGACCACTTTAAAGAATATAAATGTACGGTTTGTCAAATCGAATTAACTAACGATGAAAATGGACATAAAACATTTCTCACACCAGAATTAAAGGAAATAAATGAAACCCTGATAGGTTTTCATAATAAAAAGCTTCATTTAGTTTAATTTTCAAATAGAGATTTTACAAATTAATTTCTGCGTACTCCTAAAACCTACCTAAACTCTACAAAGATGCTAATCCTATTATTAATCCAATCTATTATCATTTTTAAACAAAAAATGAAAGAAAAAAAGACTGTTAGAACTAATTTGCATTCCCGTTAACTGGCTTTTTATTTTCTAAGATCTTTTGTTTTATGTTACTTCAATTCAATACTATATTGCTATAATTACAAAGTTGTTATTTTTTAAAATAAAATACAAAATCAGTAACTTAAATTCCCTTATTTAGTAAATTTGCATTTTAAGTAAAGAAAAAAATGACTCATAATTTTTTTAAAAATAGCCCATTCCAAACCCTTATTTCGTTTCATAAACTTATTGAAACTTTAGAAGAAATTGTAGAAAAAAAACTGGACCATAAAGTTAATTATGCATCAGCATTAATCAAAGAAATAGAGCCTTTTCCTGAATTTAGGACGGGAATTAAAAATTTTTCTTTAATTAAAAAAAATGAAAAACTTATTAAATCATTACTTGGAGATTTATTTCCTACTGCTTTAACAAATAACGAAATTAAGGCGATAACCATCCCGTTTCAGAATTTTACTTTCAATTATTCGGAGCGATTTAATAAAATATTGCAAGATGCAGGTGGGAAATTTGATATGAGCATTAGGAATTTTGATGAAAATCAGTTCTATATAATGAGCTGTAGCCTCATATTAAATAGTTATTACAATCAAAAAATTGAGTTCAGCAAGCCTTTATTTTACGACATCCCTGATGCTAATGGTATCTTGAAGCATTATCGTATTTTATATAATGCTGATTTTATAGATATACTGCCTACTGAAAAATCAATTTCTTTAACTACTGAGGATATTGAATTATTAATGGATAATTACGATGATATCGATTTATGGAAAGAAAAATTTCCCAAAGAAAGCTGGATTTTAAAAGGATTTGCCATAGTTGTGCTATTTGATGCAACTATTGAAAGTGCCATATCAAAACTAAAAAGTAATCTATTAAAATCTGAAACAGAGTACTCGGATATAAATAAAAATTTAGAAACAATATTTAGATCTATTTTTAAGGTCGCAGATTTAAAAGTAGGATTAATTGTTTATAATGAGGAAGACGATAAATTCACCAGACCTCTTTTTAATCAAAATGAAATTGGTAGCTTTATCCTTTTTGGAAATGAACTGGAGGAATGCAACGATACTATTTTTGGGTCAACCGTAGAGACATTATTAAAAAAGAAGAAGACATTTGCGATATCAAATATCAATAAATTTTCTAGAATTCCAGGAAATGAGAAACTTGGTACTCATTTATTACAACAAGACATTAAAAGTTGTATCCTAGCACCAGTTCTTAAAAACAACAAATTACTGGGAATTATAGAATTAGTGTCCTCCACTCCCAATGAATTAAATAGTGTCAACGCTAATAATTTAGACTTACTATTGCCCTATGTTGTTGATACCTTAGACCGTTACAACATTGAATTACAAAACCAGATTGAAGCCGTTATACAAAGAGAATATACTTCTATTCATTCCAGTGTATATTGGAAATTTAGGGAAGAGGCTAAGAAGTACAATCAAACTTATAACCCAAATAAAGATTATATTTTTAAAGAAATTGTATTTAAAGAAGTTTACCCTTTGTATGGACAAATTGATATAAAAGGTTCGTCTGAACATCGAAATGAGACTGTAAAAGAAGATTTAAAAAATCAACTTGCAGCGCTTATTAATATCTTCGAAAATTTAAAAGAGAATAGTACATTACCGTTGCTAGACCAGAGAAAATTTGAAATGCAATCTTACTTTGATGATTTAGATTTAGATTTAAAAGCAGATACAGAACAACAAATTCAAAATTACATTCAAAAGGAAATAAATCCTATCATTACTAAATCTACTATTGACAACGAAAATAAAGCATTGATAGACAAATATTTTGCAGATCTTGATGATAAAACACAGCTGTTTTATCACTCCAGAAGGAAATTTGATGATGCAATGTCAATTGTCAATAAGAAAATGACTTCGATTCTAGATAAGGAGCAAAAAGAAGCGCAAAAAATATTCCCTCATTATTACGAGAGATTTAAAACGGATGGCGTGGAGCACAATTTATATATAGGAGCTTCTATTTCTCCCTTGCAGACTTTTGATGCAATGTATCTAAACAATTTAAGGCTTTGGCAATTACAAACATTGTGCAAAATGGAATTAGAACACCATCAAATTAAATCTGTTCTTCCATATAAACTTGAAGTAACCTCTTTAATTTTAGTTTTTAGCTCTGCTCTAACAATACGTTTTAGAATGGATGAAAAACGATTTGATGTTGATGGAACGTACAATGCAAGATACGAAGTTGTAAAAAAACGCATCGATAAAGCTAACATTAAAGGGACGGAAGAAAGAATCACCCAAAAAGAGAAAATTACAATTGTCTATTCTCACAGTAATGAAGAAGCTGAATATTTGAAATACATCAAATTTCTTCAATTTAAAAAAATACTTGATCCTAAAATAGAGAAATTTGACGTTGAAGAATTACAAGGCGTTTCTGGTCTAAAAGCGCTCAGAGTAAAAGTAATCAATGTTGGCAAAAAAGCACTCTCAAAGAAAATAACATATCAAGAATTATTAAATGAACTGAATTAAAATCTGGATATATTAAATGCGATAATAAAAGCTATTGCAGAAACTATTATTCCAACCATAAATATATTGTAAGTAATTCTCAACAACTTGTATTTTCGCTCTAAAACTAATCCTAAAAAATATAAATCTTTGATCATGGAATTGTAAAGATAAGTTCTATCATTCATCATTTCATTTACTGCCCATTCATATTCCTCTAAAGGCATTTTATAGAAATTACCAAAAAAAAGTAAATTAACTTTCTGGTCAACAATATCTTCTCGAGTAAATGTGCCGCTTGTCACTTTCGGACGAGTTGAAAGAATTGCAAATATTATTGAAACAACACTGAATATCAACATAATAAAAGTCGGAATAATTAAGTGTCTGTTGGTAATACTATCCAGTTTAGGTATTATTGATGAAAGTGCAATAGATATGATGATTGCGTTTACAGAAAGTAAAATATTAGCTTTACTATCAGCAATACCACTTAGTCTGGTATGATTGCTTAGTGTAACGCGAAATAAAGTATCAATCCCTCTTTCTGGTTTTTTAATTTTCAACTTCTTTTTTAACTCTTTTTTTTTCTCTTTATCAGATTTTTCCGGATCTTGCATTTGGTTTATAATTTTTTGAATTTTATTCTGAACCCCTTCTATGTTTTTCTCTTTCAATATTTGCCAATTTGCCAACGCATAATCAGTATAATAGGTATGCTCTTTTGTTAAAAATTGCAAATTACTTTCCTCCCATTCTAAATCATTATAAAAAATTTCCTCTACCATCTCCCATTCTTTTCGTAAATGGTCGCAGGTAATATTGTATGATTTACTTATCAAATGTGCGTAATCAGCATCTTTGATAATTTTTTCAAAAGTAGTAATAGGAATGTAATTAAACGTTGTTGCGGTAATTAAATTTGAAACCTTTGAAATATACTCCTCTGATTGCGCTCTATCTCTCAAAAATTTAGAAGCAATTGTAATACTTAATTTCTCATGATTTAATGAGCCATTGATATATCCCGCATCGTGAAACCATGCAGCCATAAGAAGCATTTCTTTATCTATGTTACTTAAGTTTTCATGTGCAGAAATTTCTTCCACTCCATTTACTACGCTCAGAGTATGATTAAAATTATGGAATGTATATGAGGAAGAAAGATTATCTTTGAATAATTTTTCAATATATTGCTCAGCTTGTTCTATCAGATTCATAAAAAATATATTTACACCCCTAAAATATGAAATTGTTTCCGGAAAATCATTTTATCTTAAATAAATTAAATTTTTACTTATTTATTCCTCTTTTAATGCTTCAGGCTTGTGCAACACATACTGCGCAATATGGATCGGATACGAAAAAAAGTATCGTGACCACAGAGCCTGACACATCAAAAATTTCACATACTTTTTTTCTAATTGGCGATGCCGGTAATGCAAATGAACCAAACTCCATAAAAACACTTAATTTACTTGAAGAACAGCTAGTTAAATCCGATAAAAATGCAACACTTCTTTTTCTTGGAGATAACATCTACCCTTATGGAATGCCTAGTGAGAGTAACACAAAAGAGCGAAAATTAGCCGAAACCATATTATTAAATCAACTGGCATTATCAAAAAACTTCAAAGGAAAAACAATATTTATTCCAGGTAATCATGATTGGTATAACGGAATTAAAGGTCATGAAAGAGAAGAAAAATTTGTTACTGATTATTTAAAAGATAAAAAATCATTTTTACCCAGAAAAACTTGCGCTATTGAGGAACTCGAAGTAAATAAATTCGTCTCACTAATTACTGTTGATAGCCAATGGTTTTTGGAGGATTGGGACAGAATTCCTACTATAAATGATGAATGTGACATTAAAACCAGAGAAAAATTTTTAGAAGAGTTAGAAAGTTTAATCAATAAAAACAAAGACAAAACCATTATTCTTGCCTTACATCATCCGTTAATGAGTAATGGAAGTCATGGTGGGCAGTATTCATTAAAAAAGAATTTATTCCCATTTCAACAAAAAATTCCTTTACCAGTTATTGGGTCTTTAATCAATTTATTTAGGGAAACATCCGGAACTAATCCTCAAGATGTTCAAAATAAACAGTACATCCTTTATGCTAACCGTATTAAGGCTCTTATAAAAGGAAAGGATAATATCATTGTGGTTTCTGGACATGAGCACAATCTGCAATACATACAAAATGAAGAGATCAAACAAATTATTAGTGGATCTGGATCTAAAATTGAACCCGCAAAAATTGATAATTCAAATGACTTTTCATACGGTAACAATGGGTTTGCCTCTTTAGACGTTTATAATACAGGAAAAGCAATCGTTTCTTTTTATGGTGTAGAAAATGAGAAATCAAAGCTTCTTTTAAATAAGACGATACAGGTTCCCAAGCCGACGGTCGTTCTTAATTTCCCAACTACGTTTCCTGCAACTACAAAGTCATCCGTATATTCTGATGGAATGGTTAAGAAAAATTTTTTACATAATTTATTTTTAGGTAAACACTATAGAAAATATTACGGTACTAAAATTGAAGCTAAAACTGTTTCATTAGACACTTTAATGGGTGGAATGACTCCAAAAAAAGCAGGCGGTGGTCATCAATCAATTTCGTTACAGCTTGAAAATAAAGACGGAAAAGAATATGTTATGAGAGCATTGAAAAAAAGTGCTTCACGGTTCTTACAAGCGGTCGCATTTAAAGACCAATATGTAGAGGATAAATTTAAAAACACCTTTGCAGAAGATTTTTTATACGATTTTTATACCACGGCTCACCCCTACACGCCTTTTGCAATAGCTAACCTAGCGGAAAAGATTGAAATATCTCATAGTAATCCCGTGATATATTATATTCCTAAACAAAATGCTTTAAAAAATTATAATACTGAATTTGGTGATGAATTGTATATGTTTGAAGAGAGACCTGATAAGTCACAAAAAGACTTGAAAAATTTTGGTAAACCAGATGACATAATTAGCACTGACGATTTATTAGAAAATATCCACAAAGATCAAAAGTATTCCGTTGATGAGGATTCTTATATTAAGGCACGCTTATTTGATATGCTAATTGGAGATTGGGACAGACATTATGACCAATGGAGATGGGGGGAATATAAAAAAGGAGAAAAAGTAATCTACAAACCTATTCCACGAGATAGAGACCAGGCTTTCTCAAAATATGATGGTATATTAACTTCTCTTTTGATGAAAATAGCAGCTTTACGCCATATGCAAACTTTCAAAGATGATATTAAAAACATAAAATGGTTTAATAAGGAAGCTTATCCGTTAGACTTGGCGTTTTTGAGAACTTCATCAGAAAAAGAATGGGTTACTCAGGCAAAATATATCAAGGAAAACCTCACTGATGAAGCTATTGACAATGCTTTTTTAAACTTACCTAAAGAAGTTCAAGATGAAACTATTGAAGGAATAAAAGAAAAACTGAAATTAAGAAAAGCTAAACTGGAAAATTTTGCTTTTGATTATTTTAAAGTTTTGCAAAAAACTGTTTTAATAGTGGGAACAAATAAAAAAGATAAATTTGTAATCAATCATATATCAAAAAACAAGGTAGAAATTGAAGTTTATAGTTTACAAAAAGAGGGCTCTGAATTAGCTTTTAGCAAAGTGTATAACGGAGGTAAAACAAAGAAAATCTGGATATTTGGTTTAGATGATGATGATGTATTTGAAGTAAAAGGAAATGCCAAATCAAATATAAAAATTAGACTAATAGGCGGACAGAACCATGATGTTTACAATATTGAAAACGGTAAAAAAATTAAAATACTTGATTTTGCAACCAAAGAAAATACTTATTCTGTCAATGATAAAACTAAAATTATATTAACTGACGATTACATTTCGAATTTGTACAATTATCAAAAACCTAAATATAATGCGTTTTCAGGATTACCTCTTATTGGGTTTAACCCCGATGATGGAATTAAACTAGGGGTAACGACTAATTATGTGGTAAATGGATTTAATCAAAATCCATATTCACAAAAACATTCTATTAATGCTAATTATTTTTTTGCCACAAATGGTTTCGAATTAAACTATAATCTTGAAATCCCGAAGGCAGTAGGCCTATGGGATTTTAATCTCGCATTCCTATTCACTAGTCCTAATTTTGCAATAAATTATTTTGGAAGCGGTAATGAAAGTAGTAACAATGACGATACTTTTGGGCTGGATTACAATCGTGTTCGCATTAGAATGTTGAAGGTATCTCCGCAGATAAAAAAAAAAGGACGTTATGGTAGTTTGTTAACAGTTCAATCTAATTTTGAAAATATCGAAATTGAAAGAACAGAAAATAGATACATTTCTGTTCCAAACGCTGTCAATAGTCGTGTTTTCGAAAATCAACAATTTGCAGGTATCAACTTAAAATACAGTTATGAAAATTACGATAACGCATCATTTCCTACTAATGGCGTAGGGGTTTTCTTTGATGCTGGGTGGAAAATTAATTTAGAAGACATCAGTCGCAATTTTCCTTCCTTTGAGGCTAAGCTAAATTTTAATCATAAGATTGATCCCAATGGAAAGTTGGTCGTAGCAACTTTATTAAAAGGAAAAGCTATTTTTAATAATAATTTTGAGTTTTATCAAGGAGCAACACTGGGCGGTGATTATGATTTAAGGGGCTTTAGAAACGAACGTTTTTTAGGCAATCAATCTTTTTTTCAAAGTAGCGATCTCCGCTGGAATATAGGAAAAATAAACAAAACGATTGTCCCAATGTCCTACGGTATTTTAGCTGGTTTTGATTATGGTCGCGTTTGGTTAGACGGTGAAAAATCAAACAAATGGCACCAATCCTTTGGTGGTGGAATATGGCTCAACGGATTAAATGTGATTACGGCTCGAATTACTTATTTCAAAAGTGCTTATGAAATAGCTCGACTTGCATTTGGTTTAGGATTTGGATTTTAGTTTTTTGAGAGTTACTTCGTAAACGTTTCCTCCTATTTTTTTTGTTTTTTCATCCGCAATAATCAAAGTTTCATTATCCTTAAAACAGATCGCTTCCTTTTGAGAAAAATGGTTTAAAGACAATTGTGTTTTTATACCTTTGAGAAAATTATCTCCTGTGAAATTTTCAAAAAGCCAAATTTTGTCGTGGCTTAAAACAACTACTTTAGAATCATCAGGGCTTATACTTGCGCTCGTTATGGCGCAATGATTGAAATCGTCACATGTTTTGAATTCTCCCAAAAATTGCGCTTGATGAAAACCTGCCACGTTTGGCACTTTGTATAAATAGCTGGTGCCATCAAAGCCTTTACTGCGGTTTTTAGTAAAAAGGTAAAAATTATTTTTGAACTCAAAAAAACCTTCTACATCAAATAGCAATGCCGACTTTTTAGGCGGAAACTCTTTTTGTTGCGGATAAGCAAATGAGATTTTGTAGGCTGGGATGGCATTTCCGTTATCTAAGGATTTTTTATCCATTTTATAGATACACAAATCCTGACGTATGTTCTCATTGTTTCCAAAATCACCCACGTATAGATTACCTGCTTTATCCTTTGTGATATCTTCCCAATCAATATTTTTTGTGTTTTCGATTGTTACAGTTTTTACAATTGTCCCAGAATTATTTAGAGCATAAATTGCATTTGCATTACCGCTATCTTCAAGTGTCCATAACATATTATTATCAGGGGAATAACTAACTCCAGACACTTCTTTTAAATTTTTTGGTAAGGAAAAAATCTTTTTTAATGAATTAGAAGACTGTTGACAAGATAATAAAACAAATAAAGCTAATAACAAAATGTAGTTTTTCATAATCAATATGGTGTATTAAACAAATTAAAATCCGGTGTTAAATAAATTGGTGTTTTTAAAGTTTCTGGTTATAAATTCAAATGCGGCACTCATGACATTTCCCATCGACTTTGCTTTTTTAAAATTCAAATCATTGGTATAACTATACAGTTCCAATTTCAGCTGATTCAAATGTTCATCGGTCGAAATAACATCCGACCCCATTATTTGCAATAGTCTTTTGATACGATTTTCGGCAGAATGTATTCTTTTGGCTAAAACAGCCCGCTCTTCATCTTTATACTGTTCTATCGAACTATGTTGAAGTTTGTCTTTTACCAATTTTACCATTGGATAATTCTCTTTAAAAAACTGCGGACGATAGACCTTAAAATTTCCTTCAAAGCATTGTTGATCAAAATCAATAGCACGAATTCTATACACCACCTGATCAAAATCGTGAATTGGAATAATGACATAATTATAAGAACGCATATCCCCTAATAAACGTATCATACAGCGTTCATTAAACTTAACAAATTCTTTGGCGATTTGTGATTTTTCTGTTTCAGTACAGTCAGCGAGAAGCGTTTTTATAAAAACATCTCCCGCAATTCCCATAATATGTTCTTCGATCAAAGTATCTTTGTAAACTAAAAAATTTATCTTATCCGGTGACAAAATATGCTCCAACTCCAAGCCGTAAACACGGGACGCATCTGCCCGCTTAATATAAAAATGCGTGTAATTATCATTTAAAATATTTCTTACTTTTATTCGAAAAGGTTTAGAATTTCCAAAAGTGCAATAGTCGATTGAATCCACATTCAAAAACTTAATAATCCCTAAGTTACCATCAGAATGCAACAATGAATAGATTTTCATTAAAGTCAAATCAATTTCACTTCTTTCGAATTCAGTGTAATACACCCTAACCCATAAAGTATCCTGATCGTGTTTATCATACACATTTATGGAACCTGAAAAGCGCAACAAATCATCGTAGAAAATGGGTACTTTAGAGATACGGTCAAATCGTTCCAAATAATCCAGTAAGGAATTATTTATAGGATAAGACGGTTTTTTTAAAAGCATTAATGGATCACTCATTTTTTAATAATAATTAAACACAAAATTACAACAATTTAAAGCTCAGTTAGGATAAAATCATTAACTTATTGAAGCCTGTAAAGGTTAGGACGTTAACATGATAATATTATTCGGCCTTTTTTTATAAATAGCTATATAGAGAAAAACCAACCCCAAAATAAAAAACTCAATTATAAAAATAATCTTTCAAAATACAGTTCAATTACAAAATCATAATCAATTAATTTAAAGCATATTAAGAATTACATCTCTACATATTCATCTACAAAAGCATCTTTATAGTGGTAAAAAAATCAAAACATACAAATTTATTATATATTTGATTGTCCCCAAGACATTTAAACCTACAAACCTACTATGACGAATAAGCTTGAGCTTTACTGCAAAGCTGCCCAATCTGCAAAGATTGGTATATGGAAAATGAATATTATAACTAACGAGGTCTTTTGGGATGCCGTAACTAAACATATTCTAGAAGTTCCTGAAGACTTTGACCCTATTAATGGTAGTGGTGTTAACTTTTACACAGAAGGTGAAAATAGAGACAAAATCAAAATGCTTATTAATCAAGCAATTAGTGATGGAATTTCATTTGAGGACAAATTTCAAATTACAACAGGCAAAAACAATATCAAATATATTGAATGTGTCTGTCAAGTTGAAATAATTGATGGAATTCCGACCCAATTATTAGGTACTTTCCAGGATATTACCAAAGAACAGAATCTAATTCAGGAACTTCAATTGAGTGTTGAAAAATTTTCTTCTATTTTTTCAAGCGCTAATGATGCTATTTTTATAATAGACACTTCAAATGGAATTATTACAGATTATAATCCCCGAGCAGAAGAGCTTACCGGATACAATAGCACTGAATTAAAAGGTTTGCATAATTCTGAATTATTCCCATTAGAAAATAGAAAACAGGTCGCATTTTTCCTCAATTACAACTTAATAAAGGATGATTATGTTGTAAATGAGACTTCTATAAAAAATAAGTTCGAAAAATTAATCCCTGTTGAAATAGCTTTTGGTAAAAAGTTTAAAATGAATAAAATAACTTATTTAGTTTGTTTTTTCAGAGATATCAGTGAGCGGAAAAATGTAGAAGAGAAATTGAATATGTTATCTCTTGCAGCTTCAGAAACTACAGATACAATTGTAATTGCAAATCCTAATGGTGATGCTATTTGGGCAAATAATGCTTATTTAGAACTGACAGGGCTATGTTTAGAAGAAGTAATTGGCAAGAAACCAGGCTATCTATCCAAAGGTCCAGAAACGGATTTGCAATCAACAGCCAAAATGAGAAAAGCAATTCAGGATAAAGAAAGTATCAAAATTACAATTCTGAATTATAACAAGAAAAAAGAAAAATATTGGTTCGAGCTGAATATTACAACACTATTTGATTCACAAAATAACTTCATCAATTTTGTGGGTGTAGGTCGAGATGTTACTTCCAGAATTGAAAAAGAAATTGAACTGCAACGACTACTAGATGTTACCAGTCAGCAGAATAATAAATTATATAATTTTGCCCATATCGTTTCTCATAATATTAGGTCTCACACCAGTAATTTAACAATGGTTGTTGATTTAATCGAAAATACCGAAACTACAACTGAAAAACTTTCCTATTTTGATTTATTTAAGGAAGGAACAGAAAAACTATCAGAAACAATTGAATATTTGAATGAAATAATTACTATTCAACAAAAAACAAGCATTGAAAAAACGAAGATTCTTTTAAAAGATGAAATCGAAAAAACTAAAATGGCTTTAAGTTTAGTTATTAAACAAAGTCAAATTACAATAACCCATACCATCCCAGAAGATTTAATAGTGTATGCTGTTCCAGCATATCTGGATAGTATTTTACTTAATCTCTTTACTAACGCAATAAAATATAAATCCCTTAACCGAAAAGCTTTTTTGGAGATTGGTTACGAAGTGAATGAAAACTATACCGTTATTAGCTTCAAAGACAATGGTCTGGGATTAAATTTAGATAAAAACGGTCATAAAATTTTCGGAATGTACAAAACTTTTCATGGCAATGAAGATGCAAAAGGAATTGGATTGTATATAACCAAAAATCAATTGGAAGCCATGGACGGTAAAATTGAAATCGAAAGTAAATTAGATCTTGGTTCTACATTTAAAATTTATTTGAATGAAAAATAAAATAACCTATATCATTGATGATGATCAATTATCCGTAAAATTGGTCAGTATGCTTATTATTAAAAATGAGTTTTGCGAAACAATCAATCCGTTTTTTAGTCCGCAAATAGCATTAGAGGAATTAAAAAAGAATTGTACAGAGAACAAAAACCTACCCGATGCAATTTTACTTGATCTCAATATGCCTGTTATGGATGGTTGGCAATTTCTAGATGAGTTTAATGATTTATCTATAAAAAAAGAAATTCCCATATTTATTATTACTTCATCAATTGACCCCGTTGATATTGAAATGTCGAAAAAATATAAAATGGTAAAAAGTTATATCATGAAACCGATTAATGCTGAAAAATTACAAGCAGCATCCATACTCATTGGTAAAAAACAATTTCCCGATCAGCAGTAACAAATTTCTATTTTGTTCGTCATATAAAAACATATCAAAAACGAACATTTTGGAAATTATTCTCTCTATTAAAAATCTTAACAAACGTTACGGCAGTTTACAAGCCTTAAGTAACGTTTCATTCGAAATACACAAAGGCAATGTTTACGGTATACTTGGTCCAAACGGAAGTGGAAAATCGACAACCTTAGGAATTATATTAAATGTAGTCAACAAAACGTCTGGAGAATACAGTTGGTTTGGCGGCACCATGCAAACTCATGAAGCACTTAAAAAAGTGGGGGCAATTATAGAAAGACCCAATTTCTATCCTTACATGACCGCAAAAGAAAACCTAGAATTGGTTTGTAAAATCAAAGGTATCAACTACGCAAAAGTAAACGAAAAGTTAGAATTAGTAGGTCTGGTAGACAGACAGAACAGCAAATTCAGCACTTTTTCTCTTGGAATGAAACAACGGTTAGCTATTGCATCTGCCCTGCTAAACGATCCCGAAATTTTAATTCTTGACGAACCCACAAATGGCTTAGACCCACAGGGTATTCATCAAATTCGCGATATTATCAAGCATATTGCTGCTCAAGGAACCACCATTTTATTGGCTTCTCATTTATTAGATGAAGTCGAAAAAGTATGTACACATGCATTAGTTTTAAGAAAAGGAGAAGTCTTATATTCCGGATTGGTTGATGGAATGTCAGCGAATGAAGGATTCTTTGAGCTTCAAGCTGATGACAATGAAAATCTAATGTCTGCTTTAAAAACTCATCCAGCGGTTAAAAATAGTGTAAAGGAAGAAGGAAAAGTATTGGTTTATTTAAAAGATAAATTGGAGGCAAGGGAACTGAATCAATTTCTCTTTGAAAATAATATTATTCTGAGTCATTTAGTAAAACGCAAAAACAGTTTAGAAGAACAATTTTTGGCATTGACTAAAAACAAATAACCCATTCTTTAAAAAATCTGAATTTATAAATCTGATCTACAAAATATCTCTAATAAAATGAAACGACTTCTCTCAATAGAACTTCAAAAAATATGGAAAAATAAAGCGAGCCGTGTTTTGACTTTAACTTATTTTATTCTCTTAACTTTTATTGCATTAATTGCTTCAATAAAGTTTGATTTAGGAGTTTTTAAACTTCATCTTGCCGAAATGGGAATTTTTAATTTTCCTTTTATATGGCATTTTAACACCTATATCGCTGCAATACTAAAATTATTTTTAGCTATTGTCATAGTTTCCATGATGGCGAACGAATATAGTTACGGTACTTTGAAACAAAACTTAATTGACGGTATGAGTAAAAAAGAGTTTATTCAATCTAAATTTTTGACCATTTTATTATTTGCATTTGCATCGACGGTTTTTATTTTTGTACTGTCCCTGATTTTAGGGTATGGATTTTCTTCATACACAGAAATTGGAATTGTTTTTTCTGATTTAGAATATCTGCTGGCCTACTTTATAAAACTAATTGGATTTTTCTCTTTCTGTTTATTTTTAGGAATATTAGTTAAGCGATCTGCATTTGCGCTGGGATTCCTTTTAGTTTGGAGTATTATTGAGGGTATTTTAAAAGGAATTTTGACTTTTAAAATTTTTCCTGACAGTAAAATAGCAAGCTATATTACACAATTTTTTCCATTGGAATCAATGTCGAATTTAATTGTGGAACCATTCTCCAGACTATCTGTCGTAAAATCCATAGGGACGCAAATAGGAATAGAAAACAACAAGGACTATGGAGTACCTTTTCTATCTATTTTAATTGTTTTGGCTTGGACGCTGATTTTCAATTTCTTATCCTATAGATTATTAAAAAATAGAGATTTGTAGTATCTTTACTGAGCTATGAAATCTATAAATAAAATAATAGTTTATATTTTCATCTGTTGCTACAGCTATTTTGCAACTGCACAATCTATATCGGTAAACGATTCCTACACCGCACAACAACTTGTTGAAAATGTTTTGGTAAATAACAGTTCCTGCGTTTCAATTTCTAATCCAATTGCAACGGGAGACAATTCTACTCCAGGCAAAAGGAGTTATGGCTATTTTAATAATCAGGGAGGAAGTTTCCCTTTTACGGAAGGAGTACTATTAAGCACTTGGAGTAGCACCAATTCAGAAGCTCCTTATGTTGCAAACGTTCCTGCGGGAGACAGCAATGCATGGTTAGGTGATTCCGATTTAAATACAGTTTTAGGCAAATCTACTCTAAACGCAACGGTTTTAGAATTCGATTTCACACCTCTAACCAATTTTTTAAGTTTTGATTATATATTTGCGTCCAATGAATACCAGAGTTTTTTCCCTTGTAGCTATTCAGATGCTTTTGCTTTTTTAATAAAAGAGGCAGGAAGCGCTGGACCTTATCAAAACCTAGCTATTATTCCAAATACCACCACGCCCGTTTCATCTACAAATGTACATCCCCTAATTACTCCAGTAAATCCTCCTCCTGCTTTTGGAATAAATGGATGTCCTGCAATAAATGATGCTTTTTTTGGAGCATTTAATACCTCTTCAAGTCCCATAAACTATGCAGGACAAACTGTTGTTCTGAATGCTAAAACTACTGTAATACCTAATAAAAAGTACCACATAAAACTAGTTATCGCCGACAATGAATCTACAACATTTAACTCTGCTGTTTTTATAAAAGCAGGAAGTTTTACTTCCAAAATCGATTTAGGTTCTAATCGACTATTTCCAAATAATCCCATTTGTTATGGAGAAAATTTCATCATTGACACTAAACTATCGGGAGCATATTCTTATAAATGGTATAGAAATGGTTCCCCAATTCCAATTTTAGGAGAAATAGGTCCTTCCCTAAAAGTTACTGACACTGGCGTTTATAAGGTTGAAGTTGAATTAGGAAGTCCCAATTGTATTGCTACAGGTGAAATAAAAATTGATTTTACGCCACAAATTGTACTAAAAAACACCTCTATATTTCAATGTGATGAAAATGGGGATGGAATTGCAATTTTTGATTTAAATAAAGCTGAAGCAATCATAAAAAACAATAATAGCAATTTAAGTCAAATGTTTTTTTTCGAAAACAGCATTGATGCCCAAAAAAATCAAAATCCAATTCCAAACCCAAATAGCTACACAAACAAGTCTAATAATCAAATTGTAATCGCAAAAGTTCTAGATACTTATGGATGCCCCATATATGCAGAATTGACATTGTCTATTTCGAACAAAACCATTACACCACTAGCGCCAATAATAGTTTGCGATGATGATGGATCCAGTGATGGAATATATCAATTTGATCTAATGGGTATTGCTACGTCAGGTTATTTTTCTGGTATAGGAAATAATATTTTTGTCTCTTTTTATTCAAACTCAGCAGATGCTTATCTTGAAAAAAACGCATTATCTTTTTTATTCAAAAATACGATCCCTTTTCAGCAAACGCTGTATGCAAGAGTGCTTACCGGATCTGATTGCTATGCGATTACTCCAATTACTCTTGTTATAAACACATTTAATCCTCCTAACTTTGAAAATGAAAACATCCCTTTATGCGAAGGAAGTGCACTTAATTTATCTGTAAGCAATAATTTCTTAAGTTATTTGTGGAATACTCTTGCAACTACTAATTCCATTTTAGTCAGTACACCGGGAGACTATTCGGTAAAAGTTACCAATACAAATGGATGTACCGCTACAAAAAAATTTAATGTTTCAGCATCTGGAATCGCAACAATTACAGATGCAATAGTTACTGATTTTGCAGCAAATGAAAATTCAGTTTTGGTCGAATATTCTGGAGTCGGTAATTATGAATTTTCATTAGACGGCTCTTTTTTTCAAGATAATCCTTTATTTACGGGAGTAGCTGCGGGAGAATATTTAGTTTATGCCAATGATAAAAACGGTTGCGGTTTATCTATTCCTTTTAAAATTTATGTTTTGGATTATCCTCGTTTTTTTACTCCAAATGGAGATGGATATAATGATTTTTGGGAGATTAAAAATCTGGACCTTTTACCAAAATCTACAGTAACTATTTTTAATCGATACGGTAAATTATTGAAGCAGTTTAATTCAGTTAGTTCTGGTTGGAACGGAACATTCAACGGATATTTACTACCCGCAGATGATTATTGGTTTAACATAACTTTTGAGGAAAATAAAACCATAAAAGGTCATTTTTCGCTAAAAAGATAATAGTTATTTTCCTATTTTTAGACCATGAAAAAAACTTTACTTATTTTCTTTATTTTTTTATCAATAAGTTGCTTTGCCCAATTTAGTAAAACACATTACATACCTCCATTAACTTCTGGAACTTCCACCGGAGTTGCTCCGCAAGATCATTATTTATACATTTCTACCCCTAGCCTACTAGATGTCAAAGTAAAAGTAATTGAAATTGGAGGAAGTGTATTTACACGTTCAGTAAGCAAAAATAATCCTTGGATTTACTTTATTGGATCGGGTAACAATACGCAAATATTTACACCCAATACAACTATCGGAAAATTAAGCAACAAAGGTTATATTGTAGAAGCCGACGATTTAATTTATACCAGCTTACGAACAAATGCTGGAGGATATAATCAAGCTGGGGGATTAGTTTCGAAAGGAAATAGTGCCTTGGGGAAAGAGTTTAGAATTGGAGCGATGCTAAACAAATATAACACTAGTGGCTTAATGAATTTCGCGTCAATTTTAGCTGTTGAAAATGGTACCAATATAACGATATCCAATATCCCTAATGGTACAGTTTTAACCAACGGAACAATTATTACGGGCCCATTATCATTCACCTTGAATAAAAATGAAAGTTATGTTTTAGCTATAGAAAACAACGGTTCAAACTTTAACAGTACTAACATTATAGGTAGTTTAGTAAATTCTGATAAAGATATTGTTGTAAACGCTGGTTCATTTGGTGGTTCTAATTATGAAGGACCAACTACTGCCTTTTCAACAGGAAGAGATGTTGGTTTTGATCAAATAGTTTCTTTTGAAAAAACGGGAAAAGAATATATTTTTATAAAAGGATTAGGTACTGATGTTTTGGAACGTGTCTTGTTAATTGCACACAAAGACAATACTAAAATTTACGTTAATGGAAATACTACGCCAATTATTAAAAATGCGGGGGAATATTTAATACTAGATGGTAGTTATTACAGTAATAATAATCTATACGTTACCAGTTCCGAAAATATTTTTGCCTACCAAAGCATAGGTGGTACAGATTCGCCTGCCAATCAAAATCTATTTTTTGTGCCACCTATAAATTGTTCTACACCTACTATCGTTGACAATATTCCTTTCATAGATTCAATTGGCAATACTTCTTTCGGCGGAAGTATAAATGTTGTGACAGAAGCTGGCGCCATTGTTTTAATAAATGATGCACCAATCCAATCCAGTCCAATAACTATAAATGGAAACCCCGGTTTTGTATATTATTCTGTCAATGGATTGTCTGGAAATGTAAGTGTAAAATCCACCAAACAGGTTTATGTTTCTTATTTGGGCACAAATGGTACCGCAACTTATGGAGGTTACTATTCTGGTTTCGATTTAAAACCAGAAATTATTTCCGATAAACTTGCGGTATCCACTACCGCCTGTATTCCAAATATGATATTAAAAATTAATGAATTAACCTCTTATGATACTTTTCAATGGTTTTTTAACGAGGTAGCTATCCCTGGAGCAACCACTAATAAATTTACTCCTACCCAATCTGGATATTACCAAGTAAGAGGAAGCATTTTGAACTGCGGTTCAACTGTTTTTTCGGACAAAATACCTGTGAGTAATTGTCCCGATGATTCTGACAATGATGGCACCAATAACAATATTGACATTGATTTAGATAACGATGGAATAACTAACCAATTTGAAGCATTTATTTCATTAATTAACCAGTCTAATCCAGTTTTAGGCACAGGCTATAGTGGTTTAATAAACGGATCTGGTAGTATTATGGGTAAACCATTATATGGATTTGTATCTGAAGTGCCCGCTGGTAAAACCAAAACAACAAGTTATACCCTAAACTTAAATCAGCCTGAATCGTTAAATTTTAGTTATATCAGTCAAGACAATGCCAGTCAAGCAACGCTTGTTTCTGATTATATGAATAGTGACGGAGATTTTATAGTACGCGTACCAACTGACAAAACCATTACAATTACCGATCCTAATGGCCAATTATTGATCGACACCAATTATGATGGAATTTATGAAAGTGGTGTAAAGGAATTTTCATCTTTCGAAATCCGTTTCAGACTCAATAGCACAACTCCATTAATTCCCGGAACTGGTTTATTCAAATTTCAAACGTATTTAACAAGTTCACTTACTTTTTCTCACAGCAATTTATCTGACTTAAATAGCAACAAAGCAACATTTGCTATTGAACATATCCAAACATTTGATTCTGATTCTGATGGCATTCCAGATTTATTAGACATTGACAGCGACAACGATGGAATTCCTGACACTATTGAAGCACAAGGAAAAGGTTTTAAAGTTTTTTCAGGAATAGATTCCAATAAAAATGGACTAGACAATGTTTTTGAACCAGGTCTAACAAAAATTAATACAGATAATGATATTTATAACACTTATTCTGTACATGATGTACTCGATCTAGACAGTGACAATGATGGTATTTATGACTTGGTCGAATCAGGAAGTAATGCAATTGATACAAATAAAGATGGAGTTATAGATGGGTTAGCATCTTCTTTTGGTGCCAATGGCTTGTTTGACGCACTTGAAACGAGTCCAGATAGCGGCAAATTAAATTACACCATTACAGATACTGACTCCGATGGAAATTTTAACTACATAGATTTGGACAGCGATAATGATCTTTGCAATGACGTCACAGAAGCTGGATTTGCAGACCCTAATTTTGATGGATTATTGGGAAACAATCCAATTACAATCAATACAAATGGTATAGTAAAAAGCGGTACAAATGGTTACACAGTACCCAATTCAAACTATATCACCGCAGGTCTTATCATTATTACATCACAACCACAAAACAAGTCACAATGTGTTTTACAAAATGTTAGTATTACAATTGCGTCAAATGTGGACACATTCCAATGGCAGGTTTCTACCGATGGAATCTTATGGAATAACATTGTAAATAATTCAATCTACTCTAATTCGAATACAAATTCGCTTTTAATTACAAGTGTCAGTGCCTCAATGAATGGCTATCAATATCGTGTAATTTTAAATAAAATAGGCAATTCATGCGGATTAACTTCTTCGTCGGCAACATTAACAACTTTGGCATTGCCTGTAGTAGCCAATTCTATTATATTAAAACAATGCGATGATGACACAGATGGCATCTCCGATTTTAACTTAACCCAAAAAAATAGTTTTATTTCTACAAACTACATAAATGAGACTTTCAGTTATTTCACAACTTTCAACGGAGCAAACACTAATGATCCAACATTAAAAATCGGAACACCTACAGCTTTCAGAAGTGGAAGCGGCGCGGTATGGGCTAGAGTTGAAAATGCAAATGGATGTTTCAGTACCAGTAAAATCAATTTAATCGTTTCAGCAACCCAAATTAATCAAACAACATTTCATAAAAATTTTACAATTTGCGATGATTATGTAGATGCTTTAAATGATGACAGGGACGGAATAGCCACATTTAATTTCAGTAGTGTTACGGCTAATATTCAGGCAATTCTTCCTTCTCCAAGTTCAGCATACACTATTAAATATTATAAAAATGAGGCTGATGCTTTAGCAGAAACCAATGAAATAACTAATACTGCCACTTATAGGAATATTGGTTTTCCGAACCAACAACAAATTTGGGTGAGAGTAGACAGTAACCTAGACAATGCCTGTTTCGGATTGGGTAATTATGTTACTTTAACAGTTGAAAAACTTCCTGTTGCCCATGCAATTCCAAGTTATAAAGAGTGTGATGAAATTAGTAATGATGGTCTCTTTACATTTAACACAAGTACTTTACAATCTAATTTATTAAATGGACAAAGCAATGTAATAGTTACTTATCTTGACCAAAACAACAATCCGTTGCCAAGTCCTTTCCCAAATTCGTTTGCAACAAGGTCACAAATCATAAAAGCAAGAGTTACAAATAATACTACTAACACTAATAATGCCATTCCATGTTATGATGAAACGAGCATAACTTTTATTGTAGATAGGCATCCGGTTGCTAATCCAGTTGTGATTCTTCCAGCTTGTGATGATGCTGCACCCAGCGATACTGATGGTTTAAATAAATTTGATACTTCCTTAATAGAAAGTAGAATCCTTAACGGACAAGTAGGAATGGTAGTCAAATATTATGACAGCAAAGGTAATTCATTGTCCAGTCCATTACCAAATCCATTTATTACTGCCACTCAAAATGTAAAAGTAACTATTGAAAATCCATTAAATACAGCCTGTACAGAAGAAACTATTTTACAATTCATAGTCAATTCGTTTCCCATTATTAATATTAATGCAAATGGTGATGATGATGAATTAGTTTGCTCCAACCTACCCACTTTTTATGTACAACTCCATGCGGGAGTACAAAACGGAACTCCTCCCAGCAATTATACGTATCAGTGGAAAAAAGATGGAATTAATATCGCTGGGCAAACACAGGAAATTTTAAATGTTAATACTGAAGGTAATTATACTGTAGAGGTAAGCACCGTTTCGGGATGCAGCAGAACCCGCACCATAAAAGTTACCGCTTCGGATATTGCTCATTTAGATACCATAAAAATCATAGATTTAGTAGATATAAATTCAATCACTGTAAATGTTACCGGACAAGGACAATACGAATATAGTTTAGACGAACCATACGGGCCTTTCCAATTATCTAATTTATTTAATAATGTTCCTGCGGGAATTCATGAAGTTTTCATTAATGACAAAAATGGTTGTGGAATAGTCAGTCAAACTATTGCTGTGCTTGGACTTCCCAAGTATTTTACTCCCAATGGTGATGGCTATAATGACTATTGGAGCGTAAAAGGAGTGAATGCTAATTTCAACGCTAATTCGATCATATTTATATACGACCGCTACGGCAAATTATTAACGAAGATAAACACCAATAGTGAAGGCTGGGACGGAAATTTTAATGGAAACCCTTTACCTTCAGATGATTATTGGTACACTGTAAAATTAGAGGACGGAAGAGAAGCTAAAGGCCATTTTAGTTTAAAAAGGTGAAAAAATTTAAACAAAATTCATCTTTGCTGTTAAAATTTAATTCTCTTCATATTAATATTAACTATATTTGTTAGTTTAAAATAAACATGAAATACAGTGCATTATTTATCTTTATTCTTTTATTTTTTACAATCCCTTCTTTTTCCCAAAAAGAAGCAGCAAACTGGTACTTTGGTGTAAAAGCTGGTTTAGATTTCAATTCTGGAAGTCCCGTAACTTTAACAAACGGTCAACTAAATACTGCAGAAGGATGTACAACTATTTCTGATAAAAATGGCAATTTACTTTTTTATACGGACGGTTCTATTGTTTATGACAAATCACATCAAATTATGCCCAACGGATATGGCTTATTAGGGCATAACTCAAGCACGCAATCAGCGATTATTGTTCCAAAACCGAACAATCCCAATTTGTATTATATTTTCACAGTAGATCAACCACTTCCCGCAAATATAGATGATGACCCCTTAAATAATGAAGACCCGCCTAATAATGGATTAAACTATTCCCTAGTTGATTTAAGACTGAATAATGGTTTAGGAGACGTATCCACTACTGAAAAAAACATACCTCTTATAACCTACGATGTAAATAATGCTGAAGATGTAAAATTCAAATGTTCCGAAAAAATTACGGCAGTACAACATGGAGACGGAGTTTCTTTTTGGGTAATCACCCATTTTAAAAGCACTTTTTTTTCCTTCAAAATAAGTAATCAGGGTGTTGATAAAAAACCTATCCAATCAAATACGCCACTAAATATACCTACAGGTGGTTACCTTTCAAACGCAATTGGATATTTAAAAACATCGCCTAATGGAAAAAAAATTGCTATCGCAAATAGTGCTTTAAAGCCCAATGATGATTTAGGCCCAAAAAACAATGTAATTAGAAATACAGGCAATGTATGGCTATTTGATTTTGATGCTTTAACTGGAAAAGTAAGTAATGGGATTTCAATTCTTAATGGATCAAATCCTTATGGATTAGAATTTTCAGCTAGATCTAAAAAGTTATACGTGACTACAAATCTATTTAGCAATGATGATGTCTCTCTAGGAAGTTTGTTAATTCAGTATGATCTTAAAAGCTCTAATATTATTGGATCAAAAACCACAATAAACTCTTCGACAAATGTTGCTGGTGCCTTACAATTAGCTCTCGATGAAAAAATATACCGTTCTGGATATGCATTTGGAGCTGATAGCAGCAATAAGTTATCGGTAATTAACAATCCCGAATCAGATGGATCCAGTTGTAATTTTCTACAAAACCAGATAGATTTAGGTACAGGAAAAACTAAATTAGGCTTGCCTCCCTTTATCACCTCTTTGTTTTTATATGCCTTCAATTATGAATTCAATTGTTTAGGACAGGCTACACATTTTTACATCAATTCTGTCGAAAAAATAGATGCTGTTATTTGGGATTTTGGAGATGGTGCAACTTCCAGAGACCGAGATGCATATCACACCTATACAAAAACTGGTGATTATAAAGTAACTTTAATAAAAACTGTAAATGGGGAGGATAGAGAACCCCTCGAAAAAATAATTACTATATATGATGTTCCCAAAATACTTGCAACGACTTATAAATTAATTCAATGCGATACGCAAGATAGCTTATCTACAGATGGCCTAGCCATGTTTAATTTAGCTCTTGCTAATGATCCAATTAGTTTAGGCCAAAAAGAGTACGAGGTATATTATTACCATAGTAAAAGTGATGCAGATAATGACATTACAAATTCCCTATCAATACCCCAAAATTACAGAAACACTATTCCTGACGAGATTCTATTTGCAAAAGTAACTCAACCCAACTCATCCTGCTACAGTATTGGATCAGTAATGTTACATGCCAATAAAAGTGTCCTATTATTACCTGAAGCAATGCATGAATGTGATCTGGACAATGGAAAAGGTTTGTTTGATTTAAAACAGAAAAAAACTTTAATAAAAGCTGAATTAAAATTGCCTTCAGACGTGCGGTTGTTTTTTTATGCTACTGAAGATGATGCATCATTAGGAAGGAATGAACTCGAAGAACAATATGCTTCAATTTCAAAAACAATATTCATTCGAGCTGAAAATGATCAAGGCTGCTATGGAACGGGACATTTTGAAATTATTGTAGAACCAACACCAAAAGTTTCTATTTTAGAAAATAGAATTTTATGTGAGGGTGCAACCAATACTTCTATAGTATTAGATTCTGGAATAACAGCTCCCGCAACCACAAGTGATTTTACCTATTTTTGGTCTACAGGTGAAACAAGTCCAACAATATTAGTAAATAAAGAAGGTGAATATAGTGTTATTATAAAAAATAAATTTGGTTGTTCTACAACTAGAAAATGCATTGTGACATTATCTTATTTAGCCAAAATAAATAATATAATAATTCAGGATTTACAACCGCTAAACCAAGTGATAATTGAAGTAGCTAATCCAACCGATTACAGGTATATGATATATTTTGAAAATGGAACAGAAACTCCTTTTCAAAATTCACCTATTTTTGAAAACATACCAGGCGGTTTTCATGAATTAATTGTCGAAAACAAAAATGGATGTGGTCAAAAATTAAAAGGTTTTGCCGTATTAGATGCTCCTAAATTTTTTACTCCAAACGGCGACGGATACAATGATTACTGGAATTTAAAAGGAATAAATTCCATTTTATATAAGAATACGGCTATATATATTTTTGACCGATATGGAAAATTACTCAGACAATTGTCTCCCTCAAGTCAAGGTTGGGATGGAATTTATAATAGATCAGCAATGCCTTCAGATGATTATTGGTACACTGTAAAATTAGAGGACGGAAGAGAAGCTAAAGGCCATTTTAGCTTGAAAAGATAATCAAACTCAAAGTAAAAAACATCTATACTTCCCGCTTCTCTCAACATAAAAAAATACGTAGTCGGGATTCAAAAAAATAAAATAGTAAGAAAAAATAACCATAAAAAAAGCCATTCTTTCGAATGGCTTTTCTTTTATAAAATATAAAATTAGATTTTAAATCTTTTTCTATCAGTTTCAGTCAAATAGATTTTTCTCAAACGAATAGATTTTGGTGTAACCTCTACATATTCATCTTTTTGAATGTATTCTAAAGCTTCCTCTAATGAGAAAATAATCGGAGGAATAATCCTTGCTTTTTCATCATTTCCAGATGAACGAACATTCGATTGTTTTTTCTCTTTAGTTACGTTTACACACATATCATCACCACGAGAGTTTTCTCCAATTACCTGACCTTCGTAAATTTCGGCATTTGGTTCAACAAAAAACTTACCACGATCTTGCAATTTATCAATAGAATAAGGAATAGCTTTTCCTTTTTCCATAGAAATCAAAGAACCTTTGTTACGTCCAGCAATTTCTCCTTTGTAAGGTTCGTATCCGATAAAACGGTGTGCCATAATAGCCTCACCTGCAGTAGCAGTAAGCAATTGATTACGCAATCCAATAATTCCACGTGATGGAATATTAAATTTTACAATCATACGGTCACCTTTAGTTTCCATACTTAGCATTTCACCTTTACGCATAGTAACGAACTCAACCGCTCTTCCAGAAAGTGTTTCTGGTAAGTCAATTGTTAATTCCTCAATAGGCTCACATTTTTTACCATCAATTTCTTTGATAATAACTTGTGGCTGACCAATTTGCAATTCATAACCTTCTCTTCTCATTGTTTCAATAAGAACAGACAAGTGAAGTACACCACGACCAAAAACCATAAACTTATCAGCTGAATCAGTTTCACCCAATTTCATTGCTAAGTTTTTCTCTAATTCTTTTGTCAAACGGTCTCTAATATGACGAGAAGTTACAAATTTACCCTCTTTACCAAAGAATGGAGAGTCATTAATAGTAAACAACATACTCATAGTAGGCTCGTCAATATCAATTGTTTTCAACGCTTCCGGGTTTTCAAAATCAGCGATAGTATCTCCAATTTCAAATCCTTCAACACCTATAATTGCACAAATATCTCCAGCAATTACTTCTTGTACTTTCTTACGACCAAGTCCTTCAAAAGTATGAAGTTCTTTAATTCTAGATTTCATTATTGTACCGTCTCTTTTTACTAATGAGATTGGCATCCCTTCTTTCAATACACCTCTTTCAAGACGACCAATAGCGATACGACCTGTAAAAGCAGAGAAGTCTAATGAAGTAATCAACATTTGTGGTGTTCCTTCAGAAACTTTAGGAGCTGGTACATTTTCAATAACCATATCCAACAATGCTTCCACATTATCAGTTACGTTTTCCCAATGGTCAGACATCCAGTTATTTTTAGCTGAACCGTATACTGTTGGAAAATCCAACTGCCACTCTTCTGCTCCTAATTCGAACATTAAGTCAAAAACTTTCTCATGAACTTCCTCAGGAGTACAGTTTTCTTTATCAACTTTATTAATAACAACGCATGGTTTCAAACCAAGGTCAAGTGCTTTTTGTAATACAAAACGAGTTTGAGGCATTGGGCCTTCAAATGCATCCACAAGTAAACAAACTCCATCAGCCATGTTCAATACACGCTCTACTTCACCACCAAAATCGGCGTGACCAGGAGTATCGATAATGTTGATTTTTGTTCCTTTGTATACTACAGAAACATTCTTTGAAGTAATGGTAATACCTCTTTCACGCTCTAAGTCGTTGT
This sequence comes from Flavobacterium xinjiangense, assembly GCF_900142885.1. Lineage (GTDB taxonomy): Bacteria > Bacteroidota > Bacteroidia > Flavobacteriales > Flavobacteriaceae > Flavobacterium > Flavobacterium xinjiangense. Next base: position 221,222 of record NZ_FRCL01000004.1, read on the forward strand.
TATCAAGGATTAAGTCACCTGTGTTTTCGTTGTCACGAAATAACTGACAGTGATACATAATTTTATCAACCAAAGTTGTTTTACCGTGATCGACGTGGGCAATAATTGCAATGTTTCTAATAGATTCCATCTGTGATTTTTAATGGGTGCAAAGGTACACTTTATTTTGATATAAAAAATATTTATGCAATAGTTTACATATTGTTAACGCATTACATTAAAAATAAAGGAGCAAAAAGAGACAAAATAAGTTTCAAGTGTTGATTAGTATTTTAACATTATTTCTATATATTTGAGTAATGAAAAACAAAACCAATCAAATAACACTAACTTATATCCTCATCTCTTTATTTGTGGCAATCATTTGCCATAAATTATTACAAAATTCAACCTACGACACTAATTACCAAAACTATAACTTCATAAAAGATTTACTATTTATAACCTTTACTGGAATAGCCTACAAATTAATTTTATCAAAAAATGACAATCGGAACTCTGAAATTTTTGAAAAACTTAAAAATACAAACGATGAAATTAAAGAGTCAAACGAAAAATATGACATTGTAGCTAAAGCAACAAGCGATACTATATGGGATTGGAAAATACAAGAAGACAGTTTGACTTGGAACAAAGGAATCGAAGTGATTTTTGGATATTCGCAAGATGAAGTTGGCAGCAGCTCCACATGGTGGTTTGAAAAAATCCATCCAGAAGACAGTATTAAAATGTCCATTAAATTATATTCATTTATAGAACAAAAAACCGAAAATTGGCAAGATCAATATCGTTTTAAATGTGCCAATGGTTCCTATAAATATGTTTTAGACCGAGGATTCCTCTTAAAAGATGAGGAAGGAAAAGCAATACGAATGATTGGTGCGATTCAAGATATTACAAAACAAAAAGAAGAAGAACAACGCCTTAAATTATTGGAAACGGTTATTACACAGAGCAAAGATTCTATAATTATTACCGAAGCAGACTCCAAAAATACCCGGATTCCTAAAATAATTTACGTAAACCCAGCCTTTTCGATTATGTCCGGATACCATTCTGATGAAATTATTGGAAAAACACCTAATATTTTCAAAGGTCCGAATTCTGATCAGCAAGAATACAAAAAATTAATCAGCGCCTTAAAAAAGAAACAAGAGTGCCTAATTGAAACTATAAGTTACAAAAAGAATAAAGAAGAGTATTGGGTACGTTTCTCGATGGTACCAGTCTACAACACTGAAAACGAACTCTCACACTGGGTTTCAATACAAAGGGACGTTTCTGAGGAAAAAAAACAAGAAAAAGAAAAAGAGCAATTGATTCGAGAATTAACACAAAATAACAAGGACTTAAAGCAGTTCTCTTATATTACATCACACAATCTCAGAGCCCCATTATCTAACCTGACCGGTCTTTTAAACTTAATCGAAGACATCCCCATTGAAAATCAAGAATTAAGTGAAATCATAAACGGCTTTAGCAAATCAACCCATTTATTAAATGACACCATCAATGACTTAGTAAAAGTCATTATCATTAAAGACAATCCTTCTATAAAAAAAGAAGATGTACCACTAAATGAAATCTTTGAAAACGTATTTAGTCAATTAAGTTTTCAAATCGAACTACACAAACCCATAATCAAGCTTAATTTTGAAAAAGTTTCTGTTTTAAACACTAATAAAGCTTATTTTGAAAGCATATTGATTAATCTATTAACAAATTCTCTAAAATATAAATCCGAAAGTAGAAAACTCAAAATAACCATTACAGCCAATCAAACTGATGACACTGTTTATTTAATATTCAAAGACAATGGGATAGGAATTGATTTAGAAAGAAATCGAGATAAAGTTTTTGGACTGTATCAAAGATTCCATAATTACCCTGACAGTAAAGGATTGGGATTATACTTAGTCAAATCACAAGTCGAAACCATGGGAGGCACCATTAGCATTGATAGCGAAGTAAACAAAGGAACTACATTCACATTAACATTCAAAAACAAACAATAATGTTAGAGCAAATATTATGCGTTGATGACGACCCTATAACACTTATGTTATGTAAAAAAGTTATCGTTAAAGCTTCCTTCTCCAAAGAAATTATCACTTCACAAAATGGCGAGGAAGCCCTTCAATACTTTAACACCTTGAAATACGCTAATACTGAACACCCAACAAAAAAGCATCCTCAGTTAATTTTTCTGGATTTAAATATGCCTGTTATGGGAGGGTGGGAATTTCTCGATCATTTCAATAGCTTGGAGTTTTCAGAATTTAAAAACATAAAGGTCATAGTACTCTCCTCTACAATAGACCCGGAAGACATTGAAAAATCTAAAACCTATCCAATGGTAATTGATTTTCTATCGAAACCAATTACCTCAACCATGCTTGAATACTTAAAAAACAAACTCTAAAAATAGTAAGTTATACCTGAAAACTTAAAAATACAATCCAATAAAATACATATAAAAAAAGCTCCCAATACAATTGGGAGCTTTTTTTATGTGCAGATAAATTATAGTAATTACAATTTAGCAACGTGTTTCGTTAATTTAGATTTTAAATTAGAAGCTTTGTTATCATGAATGATGTTTTTCTTAGCTAATTTATCAATCATAGATATTACATTTGACAATTTAGAAGTAGCGTCAACTTTATCAGTAGCTATTCTTAATGCTTTAATTGCATTACGAGTAGTTTTGTGTTGGTATCTGTTTAATACTCTTCTCTTTTCGTTACTTCTAATTCTTTTTAGAGCTGATTTATGATTTGCCATTTTACTTTATTTTTTTTTAATTGTAATAATTGTTATAAACTATTAGTTAAAAAAGAAAAACCTCCCACAATTGTTAATCAATCACTTTGGTTTTAACTAATAAAACAACGATTGGAGACACCAACCTCTGTTTTACAAAACTTATTTACAACTAATTGTAGTCCGTAAGGGAATCGAACCCCTGTTACCAAGACGAAATCTTGGCGTCCTAACCCCTAGACGAACGGACCATTATCCTCCTAAGTTTTTATCAATATAAATTGAATTGTAGCCCGTAGCGGAATCGAACCGCTCTTACATGGATGAAAACCATGCGTCCTAACCGATAGACGAACGGGCCATTTTTCCTTCTAAGTTCAGGAAAACTTTAACATGCAAAAAAATAGTAGCCCGTAGCGGAATCGAACCGCTCTTACATGGATGAAAACCATGCGTCCTAACCGATAGACGAACGGGCCCTGCTTCTCTAATGCGGATGCAAAAATACAACTATTTTTGAAACGTACAATAGTAGATGCGAAAAAAATTATTTTTTTTTAATATGCCTTCGCAAACAAGACTCTTCCTATGGACTCACCACCAGTAAAGACACAGCTTCCCGCCTCTTCTACTCTATCCAAAGGAATACATCTGATGGTCGCTTTAGTCAAGTCTTTAATCTTCTCTTCAGTAGCTGCAGTTCCATCCCAATGAGCTGATACAAAGCCTCCTTTAGTGTCTAAAACTTGCTTAAATTCATCAAAACTATTTACTTCAGTAATGTGCGTATTTCGATAATTTAATGCTTTTTCAAACAATTCTTTTTGAATTTGCTCTAATAAATCGCTGATATAAGTCACAATTCCATCTTTAGAAACAACTTCTTTTGACAATGTATCTCTTCTTGCAACTTCAAAAGTTCCATTTTCCAAATCTTTAGGACCAACAGCAATCCTAACAGGAACTCCTTTTAATTCCCATTCAGCAAACTTAAATCCTGGTTTTTGAGTTGTTCTGTTGTCGTATTTTACAGAAATATTCAATTTCTTAAATGCTTTCACCAAAACATCTACTTCAGCCGTTATAGCTTCTAGTTGTTCATCTGTTTTATATATAGGAACAACAACCACTTGAATTGGCGCCAAATTAGGAGGCAAAACTAATCCTTGATCATCAGAATGCGTCATTACCAGAGCTCCCATCAAACGAGTTGAAACACCCCAAGAAGTTCCCCAAACATGTTCTTGTTTTCCTTCGGCATTGGCAAATTTAACATCGAATGCTTTAGCAAAGTTTTGACCTAAAAAGTGAGAGGTTCCGGCTTGTAATGCTTTTCCATCTTGCATCAAGGCTTCAATACAATAAGTTTCTTCTGCTCCGGCAAATCGTTCTGTTTCAGTTTTAACACCTTTTACAACTGGAATCGCCATGAAATTTTCAGCAAATTCAGCATATACATGCATCATTTTTTCAGATTCCTCAACAGCTTCTGCTTTTGTAGCATGAGCAGTATGACCTTCCTGCCATAAAAATTCTGCAGTACGCAAAAACAATCTTGTTCTCATTTCCCATCGAACCACATTTGCCCATTGATTAATTAACAACGGTAAATCTCTATAGGATTGCACCCATCCTTTGTATGTAGACCAAATAATAGCTTCACTCGTTGGCCGAACGATTAATTCTTCTTCCAATTTCGCATTAGGATCAACCATAAGCTTACCTGGCTTATCTGGGTCATTTTTTAATCTATAATGAGTAACAATCGCACATTCTTTTGCAAATCCTTCCGCATTTTTCTCTTCTGCCTCAAACATGCTTTTTGGAACAAATAAAGGAAAATAGGCATTTTGATGACCTGTTTCTTTAAACATTCGATCCAATTCCGCTTGCATTTTTTCCCAAATTGCATAACCGTAAGGCTTGATTACCATACAACCTCTTACACCTGAATTTTCGGCTAAATCAGCCTTGACAACCAGCTCGTTATACCATTTTGAATAATCTTCTGATCTTGTAGTTAAGTTCTTACTCATATTGAATAGTTTGGCACAAATTTTGTTTTAATTATTTTAACTAAATAGTTCCGCAAAACTAACTATTTTTGTATTGTCCAACAATAAAAAACCCCATAGATATGAAAACTAGTACTTTTTCCTTCAGAAATGCATCAATTTATTATATTGTTGGGTTTTTGAGCATTCTCTTGTCCTCTTGTGGCTCCTATCAAAACAGCTCTTATTACGATAGAGACGGTATATATGGAACTACTGAGACTGAAAATATTCAAAGAGAGCCTCAAGTTGGCACAAACAATCGCTATAAGGATTATTTTAGTTCTTTGCAAAATGACAATCAGTCTACTCAAATTTTCACTGATATTGATAGTTACAATGATTCAAATCAAAACAATCAACAAACTAGTTCCGGCTACAGCGATTGGGGAAGTAATTATCAAAAAGCGGATATAAATATTTATCCAAATCAATGGGGTCTTTCGTTAGGATATGGATATGGCTCGCCTTATGGATACGGATATTCAAATTACGGTTATGGGTATCCTTATGAATATGGATATTCAAATTACGGTTATGGCTATCCTTATGGATATGGTTATTCTAGTTTCGGCTGGGGATTTCCTTATTATGGGTTTGGATTTGGATACTCAAATTACGGATATCCTTATTATGGTGGTGGATATTCATCCGGATATTACAACAATAACAATTATTCTTACAACCCGAGCAGAAGAGGCTCTAATTATTCGAACAATATAAATAGCACCCGAAACTATAGCAACAACAGAAGCTCAAGTGATTATTCTCAAAACCAAGTAAATGGCACTAGAGGAGGAAACTATAGAAATTCTCCTTACAACAACACTAGAACAAGTCCTACGTTTTCTAGAAACCAATTTCAAAATCAAAACAATTCTAGCTATACACCCAGCAGAAGATCAAATACAACAAACTCTCGCAGCGATAGCAATACCAGAACCTACACGCCAAGCCCTAGAAGCGACTCTAATTCATCCTCAAGATCATACAGCCCTTCAAACTCTGGCAGCAGCAGTGATGGTGGCAGATCATCGGGAGGCGGAGGAAGAAGAAGATAATTTTTACTTTAAATTGAATATAAAAAACAAATTTAAGCTGATATAAAATGAAAAAAATTTTATTCCTATTACTAACTGGCTTCACTTTTACTGCAGCTCAAGCACAAGAGATAACGGATGCCATGCGATATGCACAAGACAACTTGAATGGTACCGCCCGTTTTAGAGCTATGGGTGGCGCTTTCGGAGCACTTGGTGGCGATTTATCCTCTTTAAATATAAATCCTGCCGGTTCAGCAGTTTTTTCAAATAATCAGATAGCGGTAACTTTAAGCAGCTACAATACAAAAAATAATTCAAATTATTTTGGTACAACAACCTCTGAGAAAGATAATTCCTTTGATTTAAATCAAGCGGGAGGTGTTTTTGTTTTTAAAAACGGAAACCCAAACAGCAATTGGAAAAAGTTTTCTTTAGGCGTGAATTATGATAACGTAAACAATTACAATAATTCAATATTTTCCGCAGGAACTAATCCAACCAACTCAGTTGACGGCTATTTTTTGAGTTATGCAGATGGAATTCCATTAAGCAAACTAAGAGACTCTAGCTATAGAAGTTTAGATAATGGAGCACAACAAGGATATTTAGGATACCAAGGATACATCATAAATCCAGTTGATCCCAATAACAATAACAACACCCAATATACCTCGAATGTTCCTGCCGGAGGAAATTACTATCAAGAAAATACAGTAATAACAAACGGATACAATGGGAAATTATCTTTTAATGCCGCTACGTCTTACAAAGACAAACTATATATAGGACTGAACCTAAACTCTCATTTTACAGATTACAGACAATCTTCGAGTTTTTACGAAGACAATAGCGCTCCGTTAAGTACTGATTATACCGTTACAAGATTGCGTTTTGACAATGAATTATACACATACGGAACTGGATTTTCATTTCAAGTGGGCGCTATTGCAAAAGTTACTAATGAAGTTCGCTTAGGACTGGCTTACGAATCATCCACTTGGTATCATTTGAGTGATGAATTTTCTCAAAAACTGGTTGCAGTAAGCAGTGCAGCAAACCAACCAGATACAAATGACGTTGTAGATCCTCAAGTCACAAATCTATACGAACCTTACAAGTTACAAACACCCAGTAAACTGACAGGAAGTTTTGCTTATGTTTTTGGCAAATCCGGATTGATAAGCTTTGATTATGCGATGAAAGATTACAGCAACACCAAATTTAAACCTGAAAATGATTCGTATTTTAATAGTGTAAATAATTATATGAGTTCCGTTTTAGATAAAACTAATGAAGTAAGAGTGGGTGCCGAATATAAAATTAACGCTTTGAGTTTAAGAGCGGGTTATCGATACGAACAAAGTCCTTATAAAAATAAAACCACCGTTGGTGACTTAACTGGCTATTCAGCAGGTTTAGGCTATAATTTTGGTTCAACCAAGGTAGATTTGGCTTATTCAACTGCAGAAAGAAGTTCACAACAAGGTTTTTTCAATCAAGGATTCACTGATGGTGCTAATATTAAAACTATGAATAACAATGTCTCTTTGACTTTATTATTTGAATTGTAATATCTAAAAAACAATGTCCAAAATCCGTTTCGTTATTATGAAACGGATTTTTTTAGCCCTAATAGCAGCGGCATCCTTTTTCTGGCTTCTTTAGCCAGGAAAAGATAGAGCGGATAGCAGGAATAGCTCCATAAAACACTTGAAAAGAAACTGAAACAAGTTCAGTTTGAATAAAAAATCGTAATTTTGCAAACTTCCCAAATTATCGGGAGTATAATACTATGAGAACGAAGTCCTTAAAAAAGAATAAAATCAATGTGATCACTCTTGGGTGTTCAAAAAATGTGTATGACAGTGAAGTGCTTATGGGCCAACTCCGTGCCAGTGGCAAAGATGTTGAGCATGAAGCGCCAGCAGAAAGCGAAGGGAACATTATTGTAATAAATACTTGTGGATTTATCGATAATGCCAAGGCAGAATCAGTAAACATGATATTAGAATATGCAGACAAAAAAGAACGAGGTTTAGTAGATAAGGTTTTTGTTACTGGATGTCTTTCAGAACGCTATAGACCTGATTTAGAAAAAGAAATTCCAAATGTAGATCAGTTTTTTGGTACTACGGAGTTACCACAATTATTGAAAGCATTGGGAGCCGATTATAAACATGAATTATTAGGAGAGCGCTTAACAACAACTCCAAAAAATTACGCGTATTTAAAAATTTCTGAAGGTTGTGACAGACCATGCAGTTTTTGCGCGATTCCATTAATGAGAGGAAAAAATGTTTCTCAAACTATTGAAAAATTAGTAAAAGAAGCAGAAGGTTTAGCAAAAAATGGCGTTAAAGAACTAATTTTGATTGCTCAGGATTTGACTTATTACGGTCTTGATCTATACAAAAAACGTAATCTTGGAGAATTACTGGAAGCATTAGTAAAAGTAGAAGGAATCGAATGGATTCGATTGCACTACGCCTTCCCTACTGGTTTTCCTATGGATGTTTTAGAGATCATGAAACGCGAACCTAAAATTTGTAACTATATTGATATTCCTTTGCAACATATTTCAGATTCTATCTTGAAGTCAATGAGAAGAGGAACTACGCAAGCAAAAACAACAAAATTATTAAAAGATTTCCGTGAAGCAGTACCCGGAATGGCCATTCGTACGACATTAATCGTAGGATATCCAGGAGAAACTCAAGAAGATTTTAACATCCTTAAAGATTTTGTTCAAGAAATGAAATTTGACAGAATGGGTTGTTTTGCATACTCTCACGAAGAAAATACACATGCATACTTATTGGAAGATGATGTTCCTGATACAGTAAAACAAGAGCGAGCCAATGAAATAATGGAATTGCAATCTCAAATTTCTTGGGATTTAAATCAAGAAAAAGTAGGTCAAATTTTCAAATGCATTATTGACAGAAAAGAAGGCGGACATTTTGTAGGCCGAACTGAATTTGACAGTCCTGATGTTGATAACGAAGTACTTATTGATGCCTCCAAACATTATGTAAAAACTGGAGAGTTTGTTATGATAAAAATTATCGAAGCTACTGAATTTGATTTGTACGGAGAACCTGTTTAGATTTCTAATTCACATCCCAACCTTTATAAAATATTCAATATGAAAATAGTTCAATCGTTAGCTATAAGCGCTTTAGTGTTATTGTCAATTCAAACTGTTTCTGCTCAATACGGAAACAACGGATATGGAGGCGGAGGTTATGGAGGTAATGGCTATGGCAATAGTGGCCGAATGAATAGCGGAATGAGTCAGGACAGAAGTCATGATAAACCAAGAGAAATTCCTGCCGAAGAAACGATAAGCAAAGTAATGATTAAACTAAAACCGGCTGTAGGCCTGGATGAGCTTCAGGAAATCGCCATCTCAAATATCCTGTTAGAAAGCATCAAACGACAAGGTGTTATTTTGAAACAAGAAACGAATCAAAGCGATCAGATGAAAGACCTTCAAATACTTTCAGAAAATACGGAAAGAAAAGTTATTGAATTATTGAATGAAGATCAAAAAGAAAAGTATAAAATATTTTCAGAAGAAAGTAAAAATCCAAAAAGATCCAAAAAAAAATAGTTAACCCCTTTTTTGGAACAAAAAAATGTAATAATAAAAAAACATGAGGAATTCTTTTTACTTTTTGATTTTAATTATCGTTATCACGTCTTGTGCAACAAATCCTTACAAGGCCAGTGAGAAAATATACAATACAAAACTTAATGCATTAAAAGAAACGATTTCAAGTAAGGAATCAATTTCTTTACCGTTGGTTAATAATTATAAAATCACAATCGATACTTTATTCACCAATCAACTGCATAATGTAAAAGATTCGATTTCAAGAACTGGGCTTACGATTTTGAAAAATGGTGTAAATACAGAGTGGATTAGTACCGTGAATTTTAACTTACGAAAACCAAACTTTATTATCATTCATCATACAGCACAAGATTCTTTGCAACAAACTATAAAAACATTCACTTTAGCAAGCACGCAAGTCAGTGCCCATTATGTAATTGGTGATGATGGGAGAGTGATACAAATGCTGAATGACTATCTAAGAGCATGGCATGGAGGGACTGGATCCTGGGGTAAAAATACCGACATCAATTCTTCCTCAATAGGAATTGAGCTAGACAACAATGGAACCGAAGTTTTCTCTGATGCGCAAATTAATAGTTTGATAGCACTTCTGACTAAATTAAAAAAAGATTACAACATCCCGACTCAAAATATTATTGGACATTCTGATATCGCACCTACTCGGAAAAAAGATCCTAGCGCATTTTTTCCATGGAAAATTTTAGCTGAAAATGGTTTTGGTATCTGGTCTGATGAAATAGTAGAAACTGCTCCTTTAGACTTTAATGTAGAACAAGGCTTGCGAATTATAGGATACGATACAAAAAATCTTTCGGCAGCTGTTACAGCTTTTAAATTGCATTATATTCAGTCCGAAGTAAATGATGTAGTTGATGAAAAAACTAAGAATATTATCTACTCGATATACAAGAAACAATAATTTATTAGTTTAAAATAAAAAAAACGGCTTTTTGAAACATTCAAAAAGCCGTTTTTTTTTACATTATCTTAAAGTAAATATTAAAACCGTCCAAATTTAAGTAATACGATTGAAAGACACCAAAATCCAAACTAATGGTAACTTATCGTTTGCTAAAAGATTCGGTGTGACTTTATACGTAACTTCAGCACTAAAAAAAATTCATGATTAAGTACCTTCAATAAAAAAAGCTGCCAAAATACTTAAAAAGCATCTTGACAGCAAAAAAAAAATATTGTCTTTATCTAATTTGATTAAAAACTGTACGTAGTTCCTAACAAAACATAAGCGTTAGAACTTGCTGGACTTGAATTGCTATCCATAAATACATCTTCAGATGACAGGTCAACTCTAACTTCAGGAATGATTGTTAAATTTCCAACTTTGTAGTTCAATGAAAGTGTGTTTCCTACAATACTAGACCCACCTAAAGCAGCTAGTGTTACATCAGCATCCGTTGCATCAAAATATTCCAATCTGTACGCTAAACTAAGATTACTTTTTGGAGCGTAGGCAGCATATCCAATTAAAGCAAACCATTTTTCATCATTTGAGCTGCTTAAATCATCATTTATCAAAGCATAAGTTCCATTAAATCCTAAAGAGAATTTATCAGAAATCTTTTTTGAAGCTACTACATCAAATTGTGTTTTGTTCACGGTAGTCGCAGGATTTGAGCTGCCAGAAGTAGCATTAAAATATACGCTTCCTGAATCCCCAACATACGCTATTTGTCCGATGAAGGTTTTTTGAGTTGATCCAGCTTCAATCGCTGTTTTAAAATCTGTTGGATTTGTTACCCCGGCCATAAAACTAACTTTTCCTGAAGTATATTGCGCTTTTACACCAGTATTAAAAAATGGTCCGTTTGTAAAAGCATAAGACATGCTATAGTTTTTATTATCCACAGCATCCAATAGTTCATATCCTATGTGAGTACCAAAACTACCTGCTATCACTTTAAATTTATCTGAAATTTCATAAGTGAAATTTAATTGTTTAATCATAAATGAACTACTATTATCATTATATGTAAATTCTTTAGCTCTGTTACCAAATCCTAAATCCACAAATACAGAAGCTTTGCCCATTTTATGAGATGCCTCAATAGAAACCATTCCTAGCTCAAATGAGTTATGCGAATTAGTAAAACTAGTTTTTCCATTTCCTGCTAAGTTAGCAAAATCATATTTATAATACATATCAGCTGATCCTCCAAAGGTAGTCGCCGGTGCTGGTGTGTCTTGTGCAAATGTTATTCCTGTCGTTAGCAAAATTACTAAAATACTTAATGCTTTTTTCATGTTAAATTTAGTTTTAGTTATTAATCTGGTTGGTTATTACTTTATTAAAATAGCGTATTAAATTGCCTGATTTGGATCTTTATAGTACCTAAATCAAAAAAAAACTGACCTTAACTGTCTGTCTTTTCAAGGGTTAAATACCTATTTCTTTTGGCGAATTTATCAACTTTTATCTTACTTGAATAATTAATAATTACTTTTTTGGCACTTTTACCGAAGAATTATCAATAACAAAAAATCGTGATTAAATAATGATTATTTCATATTTTTAAGTAACAAATTTGAAAAATCAATAATTGATAATTTTACCTATACCCCCTATTTATTTAAATAAAAAAGATAAAAAAAAAATTAAAACACAATTTTTTGTTTTTTTTTCATAAATTCAAATCCACACCCCCTATAAAATACCCGTAATACGTACTATTAAAAAAAATAACAATTATCAATGACATTAGCCGAAACTAATTTGGAAAACAAAAAAAAACTGCCAAAACACTAAATCGTGATTTGGCAGTGTTCCAGTATTATTATTAAAAATTTACCTGATAGTAAAAGTCATACCAGCTGAAAAGAAATTCCTAACCGTTTTAGTGAGATTATCATTCTCATCAAATTCTTGAATACCGTAATCGTTATTGGTATACCTAACAAAAACGGGGACCCTATAATTTTGCGTGATTTTAAACTCTTTAGCAATATTCACTCCAACATTCGAAAAAGTAAAACCCGCTTTACCACTAGCGTCAACTCCATAATAACCGCCGTTAATGACTGCTGCACCAACAAAAGGTCGAACGTCAACTCCTGCTTTCTCTAATGAATAAGTATATCCTATTTCAGCATAACTGGAAAAGGCTCTGGTAGTCGGATTCCCATTTTCATCATATTTATAATCTCCTCCTCCAATGAACGTATTCCATTGAAAATCCAACGGCACCCCTTTTTCAGAAAAATCAAATAATAAAGAAAGATCTAAACTCTGTGCTGATCCTTCTGAATAATCAAAATAGCTGCTTCTCTCCCAATCTGGATTATTCTTAGTTGCTGGCCAATAGTAATCACTCAGCATTACTTTTACAACAGGAGAAACTTGATAGGAAATACTCCAATCAAACTCGTTGTAAGCATCAGCAGCATTAGAAAAATTTGTAGTTGCCCAAACACCTACACTTAACTTATCAGTAAAAGCGTATGCCATATAGGGCTGGAACGCTATTTTATCGCCATAATACTTTATTCCTCTCCATAAATAAGGATACACCACATCTACGGCGGCCGTAAATTTAGGTTCTGGAGCTTCCGGTTCAGATACGGCTGTAGCAACTGGCGTATCTTGTGCAAAAGTTACTGTACTGGTTAGCATTAAAGCTAAAATGATTACTGCTTTTTTCATATTTGGTTGTTTTTTTGGTTGGTTAATTCTATTTTCAAATTATTCAATAATCAATGATTTCATATTCATGAATTCCTTTATTCCTATTTCAGATAATTCTCTTCCGTACCCTGATTTTTTTGTTCCTCCAAAAGGAATTCTGGAATCAGAACGTACCAATGAGTTTACAAAAACATTTCCGGCTTCAATTTTTCGTGCCAATCGATATGCGTTTTCACGATCTTCAGTCCAAATTGCCGATGCCAAACCATATCTGTGATTATTGGCAATAGCAATGGCATCGTTTTCATCTTTGGCTCTAATAATTGTAGCCAACGGACCAAAAGTTTCTTCCTGAAAAGCAATATTATTAGCATCGACAAAATCAATTAATGTCGGTTGGAAATTGCAATTTTCTCGCTCTCCTCCTATTACTAATTTCGCTCCTTGTTGCAACGATTTTTCTAATTGATGGCTTAGTTTTTCAGCCAAATCCAATCGGGCTAATGGACCCATATTAATTCCGTCCTGCAAAGGATTTCCTTGATGTAAAGCATTTACTTTTTGTGCAAAAAGGGCAGCGAATTCATCTGCTACTTTTTCGGTAACGATAAAACGTTTGGCACAAATGCAAGCCTGACCTGCATTTAACATTCTGGATTGAGTAGCAACAGTTGCTGCTTTTTCAATATCGGCATCATTTAAAACAATAAATGCATCCGAACCTCCCAACTCCATAACGGATTTTTTGATATGCTTTCCTGCCAAAGATGCTACGGAGGAACCTGCCATTTCACTACCTGTAAACGTAATTCCATGTACAATATCCGAAGCGATTACACTTTCGACTTGAGCAATATCAATGGTTATTTGTTGGAAAACACCTTCTGGGAAACCAGCTTCTAAAAATGCATTTTCGATTGCTTTGGCACAACCTATAACGTTTGGCGCATGTTTTAATAGTGTTACATTCCCCGCCATAATAGCCGGCGCGGCATAACGCAATACTTGCCAAAAGGGGTAATTCCAAGGCATAATCGCAAAAACAGCACCCATTGGGTCATAGACAGATAGGCTAGTAAAAGGTGTATCGTACTTTTCGTCTTTCAGCATTTTCTCTGCATTATCCGCATAGAAGTCACAATTTCCTGCTGATTTTTCGACTTCACTAATTCCTTCGGCTAAAATTTTACCCATTTCATTAGTAATCAACAAACCTAACTCATCCTTCTTTGCTCTCAGAATATTGGCTAGTTTTTTCATTTTATCAGCTCTTTCCTGAAAAGAAGTATTTCGCCAATTTTTAAAAGCGCTTTCTGACAATTCCAATTTCTGATTCAATTGCGCGTCCGTCAACACTTCATGCTCCGCAATAATTTCTCTTGAAAATGGATTTATTGATTTGAATATCATTTTATTTTTTGTTTAAAATTTAATGTTGTACGCTTAAAGTTACTTGACAGAACTTCATTACGACTGAACACTGAATACTTCGAACTGAACACTTTTTTAATGGTTTTCACTTAATTTAGTGTTTGGATCCAAAGGCCAATACATCAAAACCGAACAATTTCCGCTTCTAGGATCATCTAAATAATCAAATAATGGTTCTACCAGAATGAATCCACATTTAGTTTGAGCCGTTACTGTTGGGTCTATGATTTCTCCTTTTATCAGCTTATCACAATATTCCGCAATAGTCATTTGATCTTTTACTTTATCATAACCAATAGGCATTCCCGCTGTCATTTGCCCTTTGCAACCTAATGCTTTAGCTACATCCTGACGGGCATTATAAATTTCTCTTCCAATACCTTTTCCTTGGTAATCCGGATGAACAGAAACATCCAACCCATAAATCCAATCGGCTTTAGGATCGTGTGTTCCCAACCATAAGTCATCAGAAATCTCCAAAAAAGTATGGTGTCCTTTGTGATAATTTTGACGCAAAGTCGTACAAGAAGCAATTACTTTATCACCATCCAAAACAATGAATTGTCCCTCTGGAAAAATCTCCAAATGTCTTTTGTATTTTTCTTCCGTAATTAATTCCTCTGCAGAAAGGGTCGGAAAAACAATTTCTTGTAATTCGGCTTGCTGTTTTGCATGTTCCGGCAAAGGTGTTTGCAACGTATATTTACCTAAAATTTCTTTTTTCATAATTTTTTATCTAATCTTGTTATCATTTGGAACACCTCTCTCAGCCACTCTCATGATGACAAACGGATTCACAATATGCAATCAAAAATCTTTATGACATATTACCGTAACTAATTAGTTTCAATTCCATGTATTCTTTTAATCCTTCGGAACCCGACTCGTGTCCTATTCCGCTACTTTTTATTCCAACAAAGGGCAATTCAGTACCGTGAGCAGCCCATTCATTGACTCCCACCATTCCAAATTCAAGATTTTCGGCATAGAAATTAGCTGTTTTAATATGATTTGTAAATACATAAGAAGCCAAGCCATATTCCGTGTCATTTGCCCATTCCAGAACTTCTTCTTTCGTTTCGAAAGGGATGACAATCATCAACGGACCAAAAACTTCTGTCTTAATAAAAGCCTGATTCTGTCTGGCTTCAATCAAAGCTGGATGCACAAAAAATCCTATTTCAGCCTCTTCTCCACCAATGTGAACAATTGCTCCTTCGCTTTTTGCTTTTTCAAGCATTTCCAAAGAATGTTCCTGTTGTTTTTTATTAATTAATGGTCCTACAAAATCAATATCACCACCATTAACTCCTGTTTTCAATTGCGAAATATCTTCTTTTACAATCGAAACAAATTGGTTAAAAATAGAGGAATGCACATAAAAGCGTTGTGGAGCTACACAAACCTGACCGCAATTTCGCAATTTCGCAACCAAAGCCTGATGCGCAATTGCTTCAACATCGACGTCTTTTTCGATAATTACCGGAGCATTTCCACCTAATTCAAGTGATAATTTTGTTGCTGTTTTTGAAGCTCCATCCATCAGAATTTTTCCAACTCTTGTGCTTCCTGTAAAACTTATTTTTTTTAATAAAGGATTTTCAATCATTTCAGTTCCAGTAGCAACTGGCTCAGTATTAATTAAATTGAAAACTCCTTTTAGTATTCCGGCTTCGTGCAATGCCTTTGCCATATTGAAACTAGATAAAGGCGTAAATTCAGAACCTCTCATGACCACGCTACATCCGGCAGCCAAAGCAGCTGCAACGGCACGAGCAGGATTATAGGCAGGAAAATTCCAAGCGGTAATTACACCAACAACTCCTAATGGCTGATAAATAACCATGGAACGTTTGTCGATTCTGCTAGACGGAATAACGCGTCCGTAACTGCGTTTTCCTTCCTCTGCAAACCATTCGAATAGATTAGCAGAAACCTGCCACTCACCTCGAGATTCCAGCATTGGCTTACCCGTTTCCAGTGAAGTTTCCTTGGCGAAAGCCTCGACATTTGCACGCATATAATTGGCTGCTTTCTTTAATATTTCAGCTCTAAAATAAGGTGTTGTATTTTTCCATTCTTTAAAAGAAGCATCAGCGGCTGCAATCGCCAAGGCACAATCAGCAGTGTTTCCAAAAGGAACTTTATCAATTATTTTTTCGGTAGCTGGACTTTGTAAATCCCAAGTTGCGCCATCAACTGCGTCGCACCATTCTCCATTTATATATTGCTTTCTCATGACAGTATTTCTTTTATTGTTTCTTCTAAAATTGACAAGCCTTTTTCTAAAATTTCGTCTTCTATAAATAATGGACTTAAAATTCGGATACAATTTCCGTACGTTCCCGAAGTGATTACAATCAATCCTTTCTCTAAACATTTATTGACAATGGCTTTTGTGGTATCACCATCAGGCATTTTAGTTTCCGGGTTAAAAAATTCTATGGCCAGCATCGCTCCCAATCCGCGGACATCGGTAATGTTTTTACAATATTTTGCCTGCAACTGATTGAATCTTTCTCGAACAATTTGCCCGACTTTTTCACCCGCTGCATTGATGTTGTTTTTTTGCATGTAATTGATGCTTGCCAATGACGCGACACAACTCAACGGATTCCCTAAATAGGTTCCTCCAATGAGTCCTGGTTTAACGGCATCCATAATTTCCTGTTTTCCAATAACGGCACCAATAGGCATTCCGCCCCCCATAGATTTTGCCCAAGTTGACAAATCTGGAGTTACACCGTAATGCTCGTAGGCTGCCCATTTTCCGGTGCGACCAAAACCGGATTGCACCTCATCAAAAATTAAAAAAATGTTATTTTCAGTACAAAATTTACGCAAATATTGAACATATTTTTTAGAAGCAACAGTAAAACCGCCTTCGCCTTGCACTAATTCTAAAATAATTGCAGCGGTTTGACTCACTGAAACGGTTGATGAAAAAGTTTTATGCAACTTCATAATCATCAAATCATCGAATTCATCTGAGGTCATTCGAGCGTTCATACTCGGTTTGTAATACGGATATTCTAAACGGTATACTTCAGGCGCATATGGTCCGGCACCTTCTTTATATTTCACATTGGATGTCAAAGTCATTGCCATCATTGTACGTCCGTGAAAAGAACCCTCGTAACAGATAATTCCTGATTTTCCGGTTACGGCACGAGCAATTTTAATGGCATTTTCCACTGATTCCGCACCAGATAAAGTTAGCATTGCTTTAGTAGATTCACCATGCGGCAAAATCTCACACAATTTTTCCGTTAAGTCTAAATATTGTTCGTAAACCGAAACATTAAAGGAAGCATGAATAAATTTATCTGCTTGATTTTTGATTGCTTCAATAATTTCTGGCACACCGTGTCCTGCATTATTTACCCCAATTCCTCCTGCAAAATCAATCAGTTCTCTACCATCAGCATCAATAATAATGGCTCCTTTGGCAGATTGAATGCTGGATGGATTGAAAATTCCTAAAGCGTTTGGAACACTTTTTTTTCTTCTTTCGTATAATTTGTCTGTATTATTCATTTTGCTTGCTTGATAATTTTGCTAATTCTAAATCGGGTTGCGCGAATTTGTAAATTTTCATATACATATTTGTTTTAGTATCGAAAACACCTTCCATTGCATGAATTTTATCGCCTAATAATTCATTCAAATGTTCCATGTCCCGACACATAATATTGGCTTCAATATCATAATCGCCCGAAACAGAAGCTAAAAAACTAATTTCAGGCAACTTTGCCAATTCCTCAAAAATAGTTTTCATGTATGATTTTGGTTTAACTGAAATCAAAACACTTGCGTAAGCATTAAAACCAATTTTGTTAGGATCGACCCTTCCAATAATTTGCAAAGTCCCATCTTCAATTAAGTTAATATAACGGTGTCTAATGGTACTCACTGCAACATTAATTTCTTTTGAAATTTCAGTAAACGACATTCTGCCATCTTTTTGAAGGAGTTTCAATATTTGGTAATCTAATTCATCATCTAATGCACTCATCTTTTATTTTTTTAAAAACGGTATCACAATTTAAAAACCCTGATAACGTATAATTTTTTACTCTTTTTTATATTTTAATTCTCCATTTACCCAAGTTTCATTGGCTTCAACGGTAGAAACATCGTCTAATTTAAATGGATTTTTATTCAAAACAATAAAATCGGCATATTTCCCTATAGAAAGACTTCCTTTTATATTTTCTAAATTATCCGCAATCGCACTTCCTACCGTATAGGCGCGTAAAGCTTGCTCAAAAGTTATTTTCTGGCTTTCGCCAATGACAAAACCATCCATTGCTTTTCGGGTAACCGCCGTTTCCATATTAACCCAAGGATTAATTTCTTTTACCACGGGACCATCGGTAGATAAGGCTAGATTTATTCCGTTATCTAAAACCGTTTTGCAAGGGTAAACCACCTCTAATAACTCGTCTGGCAAAGTGCTTTTGAAATTGTTTGCCAATTCGTAAATAAATATCGGTTGCATCGCTGCAGTCATATTCATGTGTTTAAAATCTTTTATATTTTCATTAGATAAAAATCCAACATGCTCAATTCTGTGTTTTAAAGTATTGTCTATTTTGAACAGATCGCGATACACTTTCAAAGTCAAATCAACTGCCTGATGTCCAATGGCATGTGTGGCAACCGAAAATCCTTTTGCAACAGCTTCTTTGGCTGTTTGAAAAAACTTATCGTAATCCAATCTCAAAACACCTTTATAACCGTCCGTATTTTTATAAGGAACATTCAAGGCAGCTGTAGCTGAACTCAAACCGCCATCAGAGAAAAACTTTACGGTTTTTATTTGCAAAAATTCCGATTCATATAATTCCGGTAAAACCTGAATTTCGTCACTACCATCCGGAATTCGAAGCGGGAAAACATTCATTCGCACTTGCAACAATCCTTCTTTGTCCAATTTAATGTAAGCCGCCAATAATTCTTCATTTGCAGCCGGATCCGTCGTGCTAGTAATTCCTAAACGCAACAAATACTTATGCGCTTCCAGAATCATGTTTTTATATTCTTCGAAAGTAAATGCAGGAATGTTATTCATGATTAATCCCAACGCTCTTTCGGTAAAAATACCTTGTAAACTTCCATCTTGATTTTTGCGAATCTCTCCTCCAAAAGGAACTTCAGTAGCTTCATCAACTTCTGAAATTGCTATGGCTTTTGAATTGGCAATTCCAATATGCGCACAAGTTCTAATTACAAAAACAGGTCTGTCAGAAATAATTTCGTCTAAATCTTCTTTGGTTGGCAATCGTTTTTCTTCGAGAACCATTTCATTGATTCCACGAGCCATAATCCATTCGGAATTAGGGTTTTTCTCGGCAAACTCTTTTAATAATTTTTTGAATTCCACTATAGATTTTACACCCCGAACATCCAACATAAACGTACGAAGATGTCCGATTTTCCAAACATGGATATGCGCGTCATTCAAACCTGGAACAACTGTTTTTCCATTAAAATCAAATTCAGTGGAAAAAGAACCAAATTGATTGCGCAATTCGGTTTCAGTTCCAATAGCTTCAATTTTTCCCAAAGGATTAATTACCATGGAATCCGCTTTTGCAAAAGCAGGATCCATAGTAATAATATTGGCATTGTGTATTAATTTGAAATTCATTTTTTTTATTCTAAAGTTTAAGTCTTGAAACTATTTTCTTTCGTTTAAAACCTCTTGAATTGCATTTTCAATCACATCCATTCCTTCCTGCAATTGTTCGTCAGTGATAACAATTGGAGGTAAAAAACGAATACAATTGGTGTACAATCCTGCTCTGATTAAAATTAATCCATTCGCAACGGATTTTTTGATTACTGCCATAGCAAAATCCATATCAGGCTCTTTGGTTTTTTTATCTTTTACAAATTCAACTACCAACATGGCCCCTATTCCACGAACATCACCAATACAAGAAAATTTATCTGCCATAGCATTTAATCGTGTTCTGATGGCATCTCCCACATGAACTGATTTTGCTAAAAATTCTGGTGTATTAATTTCTTTGACAGTGGCAAGTGCAGCCACTACAGCAATTGGACTTCCTGAATACGTTCCTCCAACACCTCCTAAATGGGGTGCGTCCATCATTTCTGCTTTACCTGTTACGGCACTAATTGGCAATCCTGACCCAATGGATTTTGCCATCGTTACCATATCCGGAATCACTCCGCTGTGCTCGATAGAAAGGAATTTTCCAGTTCTACCGGCTCCAGCCTGAACCTCATCGGCAATAAAAACGATACCGTGTTCATCACAAACTTTTCTAATTTTTTCCAAGAAACGCTTTGGCACAGGAATAAAACCACCTTCCCCTTGAACAGGTTCTATAATAATTGCCGCAACCGAAGACGGATCTACGTGTGAAATTAAGTTCTGATCGAAACGTTCGATACAAAAATCAATATATTCCTCTTCTGTGAAATTATCTGGTTTGCGATATACATTTGGAGAATGAAAACGATAAATATCCTGAGCGTAACTCCCAAATCCTTTTTTAAACAAAGCATATTTACTGGTTAAACTCAACGTAAGTAATGTTCTACCGTGATAAGCCCCTTCAAAGCAAATTACTGCAGGACGTTTTGTGTAATATCTTGCAATTTGCACTGCATTTTCAACCGCTTCAGATCCGGAACACGCCAATAACGTTTTCTTAGGAAAATCACCCGGAGTAATTTTGTTAAGCAGTTCTGCAAATTCTAAATACGGTTCAAAAGTAGTAACCAATGCACCCGTATGCAGGTATTTATCCATTTGGTCTTTTATAGCATCAACAACTATTTGAGGTCTGTGACCTAAATTCACCATCCCAATTCCTCCAGCAAAATCGATTAATTGGTTTCCATCTACATCCCACACTAAAGCACCTTCAGCCTTTTCAACAACCACTTCGGTAGATTTTCCTAAACCGGCAGGTAAAGCAGCAGCTCTTCTTGCTAACATTTCTTTGCTCTTTGGTCCAGGAATTTCTGATACTTTTTTAATTTGAGTTCCCATTTTTTTATTTTTATTTTAATTCTGTTTTTTATTTTCTAAATATTTTTTCAAACTATAATCTTCATCAACAGGTAAATACATCAAGATACTTGCAAAACCAGATTCAGGATCATTTATATAATTATATAAAGGCTTTATCCATCTAAATCCTGATTTTCGCTGTGGCGTGACGGTTGGATCGGCATATTTATTTATTTCTAATCCATAACAATATTCTTCAATTGTCATTTTGTCTTTTACTTTTCCGTAACCAATTGTCATTCCTGCAATGATCTGACCTATTAGTCCTAGATTTCGACAAACTTCCAGACGAGCCTTATACATTTCTTTAGAAAGACCCAAACCACGATATTCCGGTAACACTCCCATGTCAATTCCGTACATCCAATCTCCCTCGGGCCTATGGACTTTGGTTAACCATAAATTATCTGTCTCTTCTAGGAACGTACTGTCATGCTCCGGAAAATAACATCTAAAGGTACTTGCAGAAGCTATAATTTTTCCGTCCTCTTCAATTACTAATTGTCCTTCAGGAAATATTTTTATATGATTGGCAAAATGATTTCTATTCAATATTTCAGACTCATGCAAAGTTGGATAACATTGCGACTGTACGTACTCCATCTGAATGACATCGTCTAATGTAGCATTCCGAATTATAAATTGATTTTCAAAAATACTTTTGCTTATCATATTTTTACTTTTAAATTACATATCCGGCTATTAAATATAAAATTGATGACACTCCAAATATTACTAACTGATATGGAAATTGTGAAATCCCATGTTTCATCATATCTATTTTACATGATTGCGCCGTAAGCACTCTGTTATCAGAGAAGAAACAAGCCGCAGCTCCCCAAACCGTTCCAGATGCCAATGCACCTTGGGTAAGCCAAAAATCAGCTCCTAATGTGCGTGATAAAATAGCAGTAGTTGGAACTAAAATCGCATATATTCCCCAGTTAGAACCTGTAGCCCAACAAATCCATGCTACTAATGCAAAAACAACAAAAGGAAGTGTCGCATGATTCAACCAACTAATTCCTTGTAATTTCTCTGCTACAAATTCATTAAAACCCAATCCGTTTTGAACATCTTTTAATAAATAGGTCATTCCAAGAACTACTAACACAAAAGTGATTGATTCCATCCCTTTGACAAAGTTGTTTGAAATTTTATTAAATTTTATGACTCCTAATACTAAATAAAACAAATAGGTAAATACACAAGCTGTTGCTATTCCGCGAAGGGCATCAATACTGCTGAAAATCGATTCAGAAGAAAAAGTTAAACTACCCCAATATTCCGAATCATACGGATAAGGAAAAATGGTACACCAAATTAAAATAACCAAAGGCAAAATAAAATAGACCAACTTCCCTTCTCTTGCTGGTTTTTTCTTCACTTTTACAACTTCAGGATCAATTATCTTCACACTCGCTTCAGCTTCCTTGATTGCTTTTGAATCCGGTATCAATTGAAATACCACTAAAGCTCCCAGAATTAATGAAATCCACGCTGAAAAATTATAAGGAATTGTTCCTAAAAATGCTTCAATAGGACTTGTTATAACCTTTCCTGCACTATTCAAAACTCCTCCTTGAATAGCCGCTATTTGAGTTCCATAAAAAATAGTCCAAGTCGAAATAGGAAATATTATTGTCAACGGTACACAAACAAAACTCAAAACCAATGCTAATTTCTCTCTTGAAACACCAAATTTATCTGTAATAGGTCTCATCGTATTACCAATAGACAGTGCACTTAAATAATCATCCAGAAAAAAGAAGAAACTTAAAAAATAAGTCATAATTAATGACTGCTTTTTATTTTTAACGTGATTCTCAGAGTATCTGCCTACAGCATTTATTCCTCCAGAAGCAACTAATAATTGTACAAATGCACCATATAATATACATACTAAAATAACCCATATTAAACCTTGATCATGAGCGTCTCGGGAAATCGATGAAAACATCCCGTCAAACATATTAAGAGGAAAAATCATTCCTTGTCCTTCTGGAAAAAATTCTTTCGATCCACCTTGCATAGCCAATAACACAAAACCAACAGCGCATCCTATTATTAAGGGTTCCAATGCTTTTCTTGTCATTATTGCAATTCCTAATACCGTAAATGCGGGAACTAAAGCGTGCCAATTGATAAAATAACAAAGTCCAGCCAGAAATAGTAAGGCGACTCCAATAATAGTTGAGATTGATTTCATTGAGTTTTGGTTTTTGGTTAATAGAATAATTTAAACTGGTCAGTTTTAAATTTTCACTTAAAAATAAATTTTATTCGACTTGTAAATAAATTAATAATTAAGTGATTATTTTGTAAATCTAACAATAATTTTAATACTCACAAAAAATATTATTATTTTTTTAATAAAAAGTGTATATTTGAAAAACTAAAAAAAGTATAGTTATGGTATTTGATGAAGTAAGAAACTTTATAAATGGGGAGTTTAAATCAGGTAACTCCAGCAAAATTCATACAGTTATATCGCCATTAGACGGTAAGGAATTAACTACTTTCAATGAATCTACGATGGACGATTTGAATGAAATTATTGATTTTGCAAAAAAAGCGCAAAAAGCCTGGCAAAAAGTTACCTTAAAAGAAAGAGTACAAGTATTCTATAAATACAAGCAGTTATTGGAACAAAATAGCACTGAACTAACCGAAATTATTTATCAAGAAAACGGAAAAATTCACGCGGAAGCTAAAGCCGAAATTGACAAAGCAATTGAACTGACCGAATTTGCCTGTTCGCTACCTCAGTTTGTAACTGGAGAAAATATGGAAGTCAGTAAAGGAGTTTACTGTTCTTCCACTAAATTACCCTTAGGAATTGTCGCTTCGATTGTTCCTTTTAATTTTCCAACTATGGTTCCGCATTGGACCATTGTAAATGCCATTGCATTAGGAAATGCTTTTATTTTGAAACCATCTGAAGCGGTACCAATCAGCAGTCAATACACCGCAAAACTATTAAAAGAAGCTGGACTTCCTGATGGCTTATTCAATATCATAAATGGTACACAATCTACCGTTGAGAATTTGTGTGATCATCCAGATATTAAAGCCATAACCTTTGTAGGTTCTACAAAAGTGGCAAAAATAGTGTATCAAAGAGCCAGTCAAAATTTGAAACAAGTTTTAGCTCTTGGCGGAGCAAAAAACCATATTATTCTGCTTCCAGATGCGCATCCCGATATGGCATCATCTAATATTGTGGCTTCTATGAGTGGATGCGCAGGACAACGATGTATGGCAGCGGCTACTTTGATCGCCGTCGGAAATTGCGATGCGATACTGGACAAATTAATTGATGATGCCAATAAAATTCAATGCGGTACAACATTGGGTGCTGTAATTTCGAAAGCTGCCAAAGAAAGGATTGAGTCATATATCACTGAAGCGGAACAACAAGGCGCCAAAATCGTTTTGGATGGCAGAAATACGATAGTTCTAGGGAAAGAAAATGGTTTTTATGTCGGGCCAACGATTATTGACTTCGCAACTGCTGATATGAAAGTTGCAAAAGAGGAAATATTTGGACCAGTTCTAACCATTGTTCGTGTTAATACAATTGATGAAGCTTTAGCAATTGAAAATTCCAATCCTTATGGAAATGCGTGTTCCGTGTTTACCCAAAGCGGCGGTTTAGCCAATTACGTAACCGAAAATGCTTCCGCAGGAATGTGCGGAGTAAATATTGGAGTTCCTGTTCCCAGAGAACCTTTTGGTTTTGGCGGATGGAATGAATCGAGATTTGGTTCAGGAGATATTACGGGGAAAAGTGCTATTGGCTTTTTTACGAAAGAAAAGAAAACAACCACCAAATGGAATCCTGAAGCAGGAACCAACTGGATGAGTTAAAAGATTTTCGAATAATGATTAACGATTTTTGATTTCAGATTTTTGAGAATTGAAAAATGTAAAAAAAATTAAAATGACTAAAGAACAAATAATAAGTGACAGTAAACAATACAGCCTGTTTACTTGGGTGGCCCAAAAAAATGTAAATCCTATTCCAATTGAAAGAGCCGAAGGCGTTTACCTTTATGAAGTAGGCGGAAAAAAAATCATCGATTTTTCGAGCGGATTAATGTCGGTGAATATCGGTCATGGCGATCAGCGGGTTACTGCAGCCGTAGTCGAGCAAATGCAAAAAGTGAGTTATGTTACGCCTTCTTGTACGACCGAAATTAGGGCTCAGTTAGCTAAAAAACTAGCAGAGATTTGTCCAGGCGATTTAAACAAAGCTTTTTTTACGCTGTGTGGTGCTTCATCCATAGAAAACGCCATAAAATTAGCCCGTTTGTATACTGGAAAACATAAAATATTTGGCAGATACAGAGGCTTCCACGGAAATTCATCAGCGAGTATGACTGTAGGTGGCGATCCAAGAAAACAATATACTGATGCACAGCAATCGACTAATATTTTTCATTTGGACGATCCTTATGATTTTTATGGATTAAGTGATCAAGATGAAGAAACGAGATTAAAATGGAGCCTGGATTCGGTAGAAAGAATCATTCGATATGAAGGAGGACATACGATTGCAGCCTTTATTTTTGAAGGCGAAAGCGGTTCATCCGGTTGCCTTCATTATCCAAAAGGATATTTAAAAGGAATTAAAGCATTGTGTGAAAAATATGAAATTCTATTTATTGCTGACGAAGTAATGAGTGGTTTCGGTCGAACCGGAAAATGGTTTGGTTTTGAACACAGTGAGATCATTCCAGATATGATTTGTATGGCAAAAGGTTTGACTTCCTCTTACCTCCCCTTAGGTTGCTTAATGGTTTCAGATAGAATTGCAGCAAAATATGAAGATTCCCCTTTATGGTTAGGATTGACTTACAATTCGCATCCGGTTTCTTTAGCGGCTTCGCTGGCGGTAGTCAACATTTACGAAACTGACAATTTGATTGAAAACACCAATAAAATGGGTGCTTATATAGAGAAACGCATCAACGAAATGCGTGAAAAGCATCCGTCTATAGGTGATTTCAGAAACAAAGGATTATTGGGTTGTTTAGATGTTATAAAAAGCAAAGAACCATACCAACTAATGGCTCCTTTCAACGCTAATGCTGCCGAAATGGAAGTTATGAATAAAGTGGGTGCCAAGTTAAGAGAGCTAGGATTATATACTTTTGTTCGCTGGGGTTATATTTTTATAGCACCACCATTAATGATTAACGAAGCTCAAATCGATGAAGGATTAGCAATTATTTCTGAAGCTTTAAAAATAGCAGACGAGCACATGAACTAATATATTTTTCCTATAAGAAAGAATAAAAATATTTAACAACTCTTTCTTATAGGAATTTTTATTAAAGACCTGCGGCCTCTGTTTTGTGTTTATTTTTGTTATTTACAACAAAAGACTCATCTAATAATTCAAATATTTTCTCTCGTTTCAAAGGTTTTGTAATATAATTTTTAAAACCTAGATTCAGTATCATTTCTTTATCCTCTGCTGAAGAGTACGCCGTTTGTGCTATTACAATTAAATCTGGATTCGTTTTTTTAATGATTGCAAAAGCATCTAAACCATTCATAACCGGCATTTTGACATCCATAAAAACCAAATCAATATTTTTATTTACTGCGCAAATATCAACCGCTTCTTGCCCGTTATTTGCTCTAATAATTGTATAATTTCTTAGTTCTAAAATTTTCTTTAATAATAAGAAGTTTATATTATCATCCTCAGCAACCAATATCGTTTCATTTCCTGAATTACGTTGAAAACAAGCATTAGTCTTAGTTTTACTTTTTCTTTCCGATTCATCCAAAACTAATGGTATTTTAAATGTAAAAGTTGAACCATTACCAAATGATGATTTTACAGAAATTGAACCTCCTAACATTTCGATATATGCCTTAGAAATAGCAAGGCCCAATCCTAAGCCATTTGATTCAGCATGAAAATGATCCTCAACTCTTAAAAATCGATCAAATATTGCCTTCAGATTTTTTTCGTCAATTCCCCTTCCGGTATCTTTTACTGTAAAAACCACGGTTCCATCACTTTCGTTTATTTCATAACCAAAAGATATAGAACCGCGATCTGTGAATTTAATTGCATTTGCTATTAAATTCACAAGAATCTGTTTTAACTTAACGACATCTGTAATTAAATACTTCTCAATTGGATGAGCACATTCAATAACAAAAAAATTAATTTGTTTTTCTTTTGGAATGGTGACTTTTATGGTTTCATACAATTCGTGAATGCATTTATTAAGATTAATCCCTTTGTATTTGGGCTTAATTTGAAGAGCATCAATCTTCGACATTTCAATAAGATCTTCAATAATTGAGACCAAATTAGTGCCGCTTCTATTAATTATTCTTAAATACTCTGCTTTATCATTTTCCTCTAAATCAGGATTATTCAACAAATCACTAAAACCAACAATAGCATTCATTGGAGTTCTGATTTCATGTGACAAATTAGCTAAAAAAGAAGATTTTAGTTTATCACTTTCCTCCGCCTTGTGTTTTGAAATCTCTAATTGCGTTCTTTGATTGCTATTTTCTTCAAAAAGATTACCAATATACCCAAATTCTCCTTTTATTCTTTTTAAACTACCAATGGCAAATAGACTTCCTGTTTCTAAAATACTGGTAATTAATTTTAAAGGATTATATACCCAACGTTTGGTGAAATAAAGACAAATGATAATATTAAATAGTGAAGCCAGTATAACGACAAAAAGAATTTCTTTTGTGTTTTTAAAATTTAGATTAAAAACTCTTTTAAAAGTTAATTGCGATACTACATTATTTTTGTAATCTTTAAGGTCTAAATCTACGTTTACAACATCTTCTCCTGAAGCGTTTGTTTGATTTTCATTCTTCAAACTTGTTTTAGAGCTGCTAATCAGATTTAGATTTTCCAAAAATTGTTTATCTAAAAGTCGAACCATAAAAAAGTAGCCCGAAGGGTTCGATTTAGTCTTCTTTGGGTCGTCTGAAGGATGGATTGTTGCGCCAAAAACCTCGACTATTCCTTCCGGAATCCGCAAATAAAACCGAGTGATTTTAGACTTATAAAGTTGCGACATTACCTCTTTTTGAATAAAATCATTTGTTTTAATCTTAGAAGAAACTGTTTTGCTAATCAAATTATTGTTTAAATCATAAACGCCAATATAATCCATGTTGTAAGTTTCGAATTGGCTTGCAACAGACTTATTATACCAATTTTTATCTCTCGTCTTGGTATATTTGACTAACTCATCCCAAAATGTAACGTCAATAATTGTGGCGGTAGCTGTTTCAGAATTGAGTTTGAAAAGCGAATTGACTTCATTTTTATACTGATTATAGGTACTTTTATAAAATTGTTTCTCTTCTTGAATCGTATACAGATAAAGTGAAACATAAAGCAATAAAAAGAACAAACTTGTTGCACTAATCAACAATAAAAGTTTGTAGTAGGTATTAATATTACCGTATTTTTTCATAGAACAAAGTGGTATTTTTTGAAAAATAAATTTATTTGATTTTTATTATAAAAACTGCTATTTTTTTTAGAAGAATTATCTTATTTCTTTTTCGCAAGTTAAACTTTTTTTTTCATAAAATAAAAAAACTATATGGTTGAATATGAACCTTTCAATATTGTAAAAAAAACAATTCGAATAAAGAGTAAAGCACCTAAAAAAACACCATATACTAGAGGGAAAAGCCAGGTTGCAATTTAGTGTTTTAACCAAAAAAACCACCTTTATCAGGTGGGTTTTTCAAGTCTTATAAAATTTTACAAAGGAATATTCCCGTGTTTCCGCTCAGGAGATATGCTAACTTTATTTTCAAGCATACTAAAGGCTTTTATCAGTTTGCGCCTTGTATCTTGTGGCAGGATTACTTCATCAACAAAACCACGTTGCGCAGCAGTATACGGATTCGCAAACAAATCAGCGTATTCCGCTTCCTTTTCTAAGAGTTTCGCTTCGTGATCGTTGGCTTCACTAATTTCTTTTTTAAAGATAATTTCAGAGGCACCTTTGGCTCCCATCACCGCAATCTCGGCAGTTGGCCAAGCAAAATTCATGTCGGCACCAATGTGTTTCGAGTTCATCACATCATAAGCGCCACCATAGGCTTTTCGAGTAATCACGGTCACTCTTGGTACGGTCGCTTCGCTTAAAGCGTATAGCAATTTCGCTCCATGAACTATAATTCCATTCCACTCTTGATCGGTTCCAGGCAAAAATCCTGGCACATCTACCAAAACTAATAAAGGAATATTGAAACAATCGCAAAAACGGGTAAATCGAGCTGCTTTTTTAGAACTGTTCACATCGAGACAGCCGGCTAAAATCATCGGTTGGTTCGCTATAATTCCAATGCTTCTGCCTCCCAGTCTGGCAAAACCCACAAGGATATTTTCGGCATAGTTTTTATGAATTTCAAAAAACGAATCTTCGTCAATAATGCCACCAATCACCTCATGCATATCATACGGTTTGTTTGGATTATCCGGAATAATTGTCGCTAATTTAGTGCGGACCTCATCATTGAGTTCGTATGGTAAATTGTGCGCTTTCTCTTTATTGCTTTGTGGCAAATAACTCAACAAACGTTTCAGATCTTCCAAGCATTCCACATCATTTGCTGATGTGCAATGCGCCACTCCCGATTTAGTAGAATGGGTACTCGCCCCACCCAATTCCTCCGAAGTTACGGTTTCATTGGTTACGGTTTTCACTACGTTTGGTCCCGTTACAAACATATAACTGGTGTCTTCGACCATCATAGTAAAGTCAGTCATTGCAGGCGAATATACAGCCCCACCGGCACAGGGTCCCATAATCGCTGATATTTGCGGAATCACAC
Organism: Flavobacterium xinjiangense; assembly: GCF_900142885.1. Classification (GTDB taxonomy): domain Bacteria; phylum Bacteroidota; class Bacteroidia; order Flavobacteriales; family Flavobacteriaceae; genus Flavobacterium; species Flavobacterium xinjiangense. Next base: position 251,697 of record NZ_FRCL01000004.1, read on the forward strand.
CAGAAGCTTGAACGTTTTTAAAGAAAATATCGGCATAACCACCCAAAGAACGAACGCCTTCTTGAATACGTGCTCCACCAGAATCATTCAAGCCAATCATTGGCGCACCCATTTTGACGGCCATATCCATGACTTTACATATCTTCTCGGCATGTGTCTCTGACAACGAGCCACCAAAAACCGTAAAATCCTGAGCAAAAATATAAACTAATCTTCCGTTGATAGTTCCGTATCCTGTGATTACACCGTCACCATAAAACATTTCCTTATCCATCCCAAAATCAGTAGTACGGTGCGTGACCAACATCCCAATTTCTTCAAAAGAACCTTCATCCATCAAATACTCAACGCGTTCTCTGGCAGTCAGTTTTTTGTTGGAATGCTGTTTTTCAATACGTTTTTTACCGCCGCCCGAATGAGCTTCGGTAATTTTATCGTTTAATGTATTTATTTTGTCTTTCATATTTGTATTTTTTTAACCGCTAATTCGCTAATTTTATTAAAAAACCATTAAGAAATTAAGTTTCATTTAGAAAAAGCAGTACTTAATTTTTCTTAATCTCTTAATGGTTAAAAAAATATTTTAATTTAACAAGCGTACGATTTTTTGATCTTCAAAATATTGTTTCATAGCCACAAGAGCGGCAATTTCGGCTTCTTTAGCCATTTGGTTTTTCAATACATCGGCATTGTAATATTTCTTTACAAAATGAGTATCAAAATTTCCCGAACGAAAGGCTTCATGTTCAAAAACGAATTTCCCGAAAGGCAATGTCGTTTGTACACCTTCCACATGGTAGCCATCAATCGATTTAAGCATCAATTGAATCGCTTCTTCACGAGTTTCTCCATACGTGATTAGTTTGGCCAACATTGGATCATAGTAAATAGGAATGTCCATGCCTTGTTCAAAACCATTATCGACACGAATATTTTCGCCCACAGGCAATTGATATACATCTAAATGACCTACGCTAGGTAAAAAATCATTCATTGGGTCTTCGGCATATACACGCAATTCTAAAGCGTGCCCCTTTATTTTTAAATCTTCTTGTTTGATCGTTAATTCCTCGCCTCTCGCCACTCTAATTTGCAGTTCCACTAAATCGGTTCCTGTAATCCATTCTGTAACGGGATGCTCCACTTGCAAACGGGTATTCATCTCCAAAAAATAGAAATTATTGTTTTCATCCAATAAAAATTCCACTGTTCCCGCTCCTAAATAATCACATGATTTGGCAACCAAAACGGCTGCTTCACCCATTTTTTTGCGCAATTCAGGTGTTAAAACCGTAGATGGTGCTTCTTCAATCACTTTTTGATGGCGGCGTTGTATGCTGCACTCTCTTTCAAATAAATACAAAATATTGCCATAACTATCTGCCATAACTTGAATTTCTATATGTCGCGGCGAAGCCACATATTTTTCTATAAAAACGGAACCATCACCAAAAGCGGAAATCGCTTCGCTAATTGCTCGGTTCATCTGAGATTCAAAATCGCTTTCGCTCTCTACCACACGCATTCCTTTTCCACCGCCACCCGCCGACGCTTTAATAAGAATAGGAAAACCAATAGCTTTTGCCGCTAATTTTGCTTTTTCGATATCCGTAATCGCTTCGTCTACACCGGGAACCATTGGAATATTATATTGCTTAACTGCCTCTTTTGCAGCTAATTTACTTCCCATGACTTTAATTGCTCTCGATTTCGGCCCAATAAATATGATGCTATTTTTTTCACACTCTTCGGCAAAATCAGCATTTTCACTCAGGAATCCGTAACCGGGATGAATCGCATCCACGTTTAAAGATTTAGCAACCTCTATAATTTTACTTCCTAACAAATACGATTGACTCGAAGGTGCTTCTCCAATCCAAACGGCTTCGTCGGCAAATTTTACGTGCGGTGCATTTCTATCGGCAGTTGAATAAACCGCTACCGTTTTAATGCCCATTTTTTGTGCGGTTTTCATCACCCTGATGGCGATTTCCCCTCTATTGGCAACTAATATTTTTTTCATAATCTTATTCGAATTCAATTAACAACTGTCCTTTATCAACTGCATCTCCCATAGCAACCGAAATCGACTTGATAATACCATCGCGGGGAGAAAGGAAACTGTTTTCCATTTTCATCGCTCCCAAAATAATTAAATTGTCGTTTTCTTTTACCTCTTGTCCTACCACAACACTAATTTCCAGAATTAATCCGGGCATAGGTGCTTTAATGAAATTGATTTGTTTGGCAAGACCAACTTCAAATCCCATTTCTTTGATCAGAATATCCAATGGATTTGAAATCGCTACAGTGTAGGTGTTGTTGTTTACCTTAACGATATAGCTTTTTTGATTGAAATCAGAAGTTAAGATTTCAGCTTTATAAGGTGTGTTTTCATGCAATACATGGAATTTATTTGTTTCCACACTCACCGCATCTAGCTCTGAAACATGATTCTTTTCAATATCAAAATGAAAAGTGTCATTTACATTTACTTTATAACCAATACTCATAAGTACATTTTTTATTGGTTGTAAAAATAAGTAAAGAAAACGTTTGCGTAATCTAAAAATTAAAGTTTTATGCTAATTTAATATAGTTATAGTAAAATAAATTTACAACACTAATAATCCGAATTCTCTTAGGGTTTTTATTGGTTTTGAATACCAAAATAATTCAAAGTCTTCCGATTGTATTTCAAAATCAGTTTTTATTTCTTGAAACGTATAAATTTTAGTATTAGAAACGGAGATTTTCAAAAGCATTTCTACGAGCCATTCTCCTTCTTGCTTATTGGTTTGAATCTTGAAGCTTTCTTTCTTATCATGGAAAGTCATAGTCATCATTTCCCAAGAATTACCTTTTTTGGATTTGGTAAAATGTTCTACAAATGGCTTTCCTCCTAGCCAAACAATTTTAGCAGTGGGTTTACTATTTAAATCATTTTCTTCTTGTAAAGCATCAAAAATAAAATCAGGGAAGATTTTGGTCTTCGGGATTTTAAATTCAAACCAATCCTGCAGTTCATAATCAAAACAGATTCCGTGCATGAAATTGAATAATGATTTCTTGAGTCCAAAACTGAATTTATCGTGGTCAATTCCAGTTGAATCGATATAATTAATATCGTTATTGGCGAAAGTTCCAATAACTTCCGTTTCTTTCACTACGCCAAATTTCTCTGGATATAATCCCACGGGACTGTGTGCTGTCATGGCAAACTGATGCCAAAATCCGGATTGCAGCACGCCCACTTCAAATAACTGACGTACCATTTCTAGACTGTCTACGGTTTCCTGGATGGTTTGTGTAGGATAACCATACATCAAATACGCATGAACCATTACGCCAGCTTCGGTAAAATTACGAGTGACTTTCGCAACTTGTTCGACTGTTACACCTTTGTCAATCAGTTTTAATAATCTGTCCGAAGCAACTTCCAATCCTCCGGAAACAGCAATACAACCGGAAGCTTTTAAAAGCAAACATAAATCTTTGGTAAAGCTTTTTTCGAATCGAATGTTGGTCCACCAAGTCACAGCTAATTTTCTTCGCAAAATTTCTAAAGCTAAAGCACGCATCAAAGCAGGAGGAGCCGCTTCATCAACAAAATGAAATCCGTTCTCGCCTGTTTGAGCAATCATTTCTTCCATTCGGTCGCACAACAAATTGGCAGCGACCGGTTCGTATATTTTTATATAATCCAAAGAAATATCACAAAATGTACATTTCCCCCAGTAGCAACCGTGCGCCATGGTGAGTTTATTCCAGCGTCCGTCGCTCCACATGCGGTGCATCGGATTCACAATTTCGATAACCGAAATATATTTATCCAAAAGCAAATCCGAATAATCTGGAGTTCCCACTTGGGATTGTTTATAATCGTGTTTTAGGGAATTATTTTTGTAAACGACTTTTCCTTCTTCTAAAAGGAATGTTCTTTTATAAGAATTGTGATCAGGATTTTCAATATTGTAAATTAATTCTTCAATTGGCATTTCACCATCATCCAGCGTGATATAATCAATGAACTCAAAAACCCGTGCATCCGAAAGCGAACGCAATTCGGTATTCGGGAAACCGCCACCCATTGAAATCTTAATGTTCGGATAATGCTTTTTCACCCATTGAGCGGAACGAAAAGCCGAATATAAATTTCCCGGAAACGGTACTGAAATCAAAAATAATGTAGGTTCAATTGTTTCTATTCGTTCTTTTAGAATGGAAAGCAAGATTCCATCAATATACGTTGGTTCTTGTTGTAAAGCTTGGTACAATTCGTCAAAAGAATTGGCTGAACGTCCCAAACGTTCCGCATAGCGACTGAAACCAAAATTAGCATCGACACATTCCACAATAAAATCAGAAATATCTTCGAGATATAAAGTTGCTAAATGTTTCGCTTTATCCTGTGTTCCCATCGTTCCAAAAGCCCAATCCAATTCTTCTAATTGAGCAAATCGGGAAGCTTCCGGCAAGAAATCTTCCTGACAAATTTGAAGCGCCAATGTTGGATTTTTTCCTTGTAAAAAAGCAATGACAGGATCAATTGTTTTAATATATTCATCTTGTAAAGCGTAAATACGTTTTGAGTTATCCGAAATTTCTCCAGCATTAAACTTTAAACTTGCAACCTCAAACAAACTTTGCAAACCTTCTTTCGAAAATAATTTCAAAATCACTTCGATTCCCAAATCGGCCTGAACGGATTCGATATTTTTGGTATTCAGAAACCCCTTTATATAAGCCGTTGCCGGATACGGTGTATTCAGTTGGGTAAAAGGCGGCGTGATAAGAAATAATTTGGTTTTCAAAAGAAATAATTTTGGTGCAAAAATAAGGGATAATTCTGTTCTTTTTAGGAAAAGATGGTCCACAATTCGAATTCCAAATTTAACTTCAAAAACAAAACGATACCTATAATTAAATGTTTGTGTGATTTGTACATATTTAGTTACATTTACAATTGTCAAATCAAATAAATGAAACTAAAATTACCCTTGCTTTTTTTAATAATATCTCAAATATCATTTGGTCAAAATGAAAAGAAAAACCATTATTTTAAAGAATACAAAAGTTATCGTTCAATTTTCATCGCACTCTATTTAATTATTTTTCTTTCTTTTTCGGTCAAAATGAGTTCCCAAACAATTCAGTGGCAAAACACGATTGGAGGTAATGATACAGAATGGGCTGATTTTATAGAATTGTCAAAGGATGGGAATTATATTTTGGGAGGATATTCTCACTCTAATATTTCTGGCGATAAAAGTGAGAATTCGAGAGGCGCAAGTGATTATTGGTTTATTAAAATTGATGACGTTTCTGGTAATTTATCATGGCAAAAAACAATTGGAGGAAATAATTATGATCATTTGACTTCTGCAAAAGAAACAACCGATGGTGGTTACATCCTTGGCGGCTACAGCTCTTCGGGAATATCAGGAGAAAAAACTCAAAATTCAAGAGGAGCTGATGATTATTGGGTCGTAAAACTAGATGCTAACAGAAATATTATTTGGGATAAAACTTTTGGTGGAACCGGGGTAGATCGATTAACATCAATTATTCAAACTTCTGACGGAGGCTATCTTATAGGAGGATCTTCGAATTCTAATATCTCAGGTGAAAAAGCGGACAATTCTCGAGGAAATCTTGACATGTGGATTATTAAAATCGATGCATCTGGAAATATAATGTGGCAAAAAACATTTGGAGGCAACAATTCTGATTGGGTTCAATCTATCGTTAAAACAACCGATGGTGGATACATCTTAGCTGGCTCATCTCATTCGAATATCTCGGGGGAAAAAAGTGAAAACTCAAGAGGATTAGGAGATTTTTGGTTTTTAAAAATCGATAGTACAGGAACTATTGTCTGGCAAAAAACAATTGGAGGAAACAATGGCGACTACGCAAAATCCATAATAGCCACCTCTGAGGGAAACTACATTATTGGAGGCGATTCGTCTTCTAATATTTCTGGAGACAAAACGGAAAAAACAGTGAATAATTCTACTGACGTTTGGCTACTAAAAATAAATGACCTTGGACAAATTCTATGGCAAAAAGATATTGGCGCAGATAGTACTGAAGCATTTGCTGATATTCGAATGACCTCCGACAACGGTTTTATTCTAGGAATCATGTCCTACTCGGGAATTTCAGGATACAAAACAGAAGCTTCAAGGGGAGACCGAGATTATTGGATAGTGAAACTTGACTCAACAGGTAAATTTGAATGGGATAAAACAGTAGGCGGTGATAGTCTTGACCAGACTCAATCTATAGTGCAAGCCAAAGATGGAGGTTATGTTGCGCTAGGCTGGTCACAATCTACTATTTCTGGAGATAAAACAGAGAATAAAAGCAGACTACAGGATTTTTGGGTTGTTAAACTCCAATTATGTTCTCAAAATCTTTCTGCTACCAGTAATTCTCCAATTTGTTCGGGTGATACGGTACAACTTTCAGCAACAGGTGGAACTAATTATTCTTGGACTGGGCCCAATGGATTTACTTCCTTGGAACAAAATCCATCTATATTAAATGCAAATGCTTCACAAAGCGGTCAATACACTTGTAGTATAACAGGAACTGGCGGATGCGATGATAAAAAGTCAGCCAATGTTGTGATAAACATTCAACCATTACCAACTGCAAATTCTCCCCAGTCATTTTGTATTTCACAAAATGCGAAATTAATTGATGTAATTATTAGTGGACAAAATTTAAAATGGTATGATTCACTAATGGGAATTACTTTATTACCGGCTTCAACTGTATTACAAGACGGAATGAATTATTACGCCTCACAAACTGTAGCTAATTGTGAAAGCAATCGCATTATGATAAATACCCGAATTTTAGCCCTTGCAAATTGTGATTTAACAGGAGAAGATACTTCGTCCTTGTCATATCCTAAATTCTTTACCCCAAACGGAGATGCTTTCAACGATACCTGGAATATTAAATTTTCAGATGTTGAAGAGGATTTAACCGTTAAAATATTTGATCGGTACGGAAAATTAATTGTAGAATTAAAAAATAATAGTGCTTGGAATGGAACTTTTAATGGACAAGAACTTACATCAACGGATTATTGGTTTGTTGTTACCAGAGCGAATGGGAAAGAATATCGAGGCCATTTTAGCTTGAAGAGGTAAAAAAATAACACACAAAAAAAGCCCAATAAATGGGCTTTTTAATCATAAAATAAATTTGATTACTTGACTTGAACCAAAATCCATTTGGATATTTCCTCTAATGCAATTGGAGAGAATGTTTGCTCAATAGTTTCATATTCATCGGGAGAACCGGTTTTGCATTCTTGAAAAAGATGATTCAAATTAGGTATAATTTTGGCGGTTGCTTTTTTATTACCTCCTTTTACCAGCGCATTTTTAATCGCATTTATATTTACATCAGCAGGAACTTGCAAATCTTTGTCTCCATTTATTGCCAAAACGGGACATTTCACTTTTTCTAAAGCTGTAGATGGATCGAATTTCAAAAAATTAACCATCCAAGGACTGGCAATTTGTGAAGTTAATCCGCTGATTTGTACCTCTGACATTTTATCTCCAAATTGCAATTTGAAATAACTATTTATTTTAGTTTTTAAATTGATATCACGTTCGCTCGAAGCTAAAACTATATCATAAGCACCTTTAAAAATTTCTTGTCCCTTCATAATTTCACTTTCAGGAACTCCCATTTGTCGTTCTATTTTTTCCTTTTGTAAAAGCATCAATTTATCGCCACGAATTCCTGTTCCTGCCAATAATACAATAAAATCTATATCCTTTGAATTCCCCGCAACAATAGGTGCAATTACTCCTCCTTCGCTGTGTCCAATTAATCCAATTTTATTTTTATCAATTTCTTTTCTGCTGCGCAAATAATCAACTCCTGCTTGAACGTCTTTGGCAAAATCCATAGTGGTTGCTTTTTTAAAATCACCGGAAGATTTTGCAACTCCTCGATCATCAAATCTTAAAACCGCAATTCCTTTTTTAGTCAAATAATCGGCTAAAACAAGAAAGGGTTTATGTCCCATTAATTCTTCATCTCTGTTTTGAGGACCGCTACCGGAAATCAAAATTACGGCAGGAAAACGGCCTTCTTTTTGTGGCAAACTTAAAGTTCCAGCCAAAACATTTTTATCTGTTTTATTTTCAAATGTAACTTCTTCTGTATAATAAGAATAAGGTATTTGTGGCTCCTGAGGTCTTAGTACTAGCTTTTTTTCTATAATTCCTCTTGAAATATTCATACCAAACGACTGACCCGCTTGTACAAAATTACCAACAATTATATTCTCTTTATTTAATGTTCCTTCATAACTAATTGAAGCAGCTGGTATTTGCAACTTCAAAATAGAATTTTCAAAACTGGTTGTCGTTACTGGAATTCCTTTAGCACCTTGATCAGGACTATCCATGGTAGAACTATAACCATTTTCGGATTTACTGACATTAAATACAACTCTTAACTGTGCGCCGGGAACTTTCAAAACGCCATTCCATTGCCCTGTAATTTCTTGCCCAACCATTGTAAAAGAGGCGAAAATTGCTACTAAAAAAAATACTGTTTTCTTCATTTTATCTGACTAAATCTATTAATTAATACTAAATCCAAAGTCCTAACTGTTTTTCTCTATCTCCTTAAACTTAATGTAAGAATACACCATAGGAACGACTGCCAATACAACAACAAGTGTAATAAAAGCAACCGAGAAAGAATCATTTTCTAAAATCAATCCTCCCAATACGATTACTAACCCTCCAATAACCCAAAGTTTACTTGCAAAAGTATGCGTAGATTTCCACACCTCTTTATTTTCTAAAGTCCATGGTGTTCGTATACCTAAAAAATAATTCGGCTGAATTACTTTAAAATAATTTCCCATTACCACAATTAAAATTCCAATAAGAGCATAAATTAAATTTGGACTTGAAGTGGATTGATTTACTGTTATATACAAAATGGCAACTGCTAAAGTTGACATCAACAAAACCAATATAAATTTCAATTGGTAGTACTTCCCTCCCATTATCTCAATTCTCTTTTTGGGATCAATTTTAGGGATAACTAAAAGTAAAAGATACGTTAAAACCGGCAAAAGAAATAGCAGCCCAATCAAAGAATATTTATCTCCCCAACGATCAATTTCTCCACTAGAATTCCAATGAGTCGGAACTTTTTCGGGTAAGGTATTCCACAGAAAAGCCAAATAAATAAAAGGGATTAAAACAATTGCGATAATAGGTAATTCATTTCTTAAAGTTAATTTCATGTTTTTATTTTTTAAAAGTTAATATCCATTGCAAAACATCTTCCATTATAGTGGTGTTGATAGAATAAATTACGAATTGCCCTTTTTTTTCAGAGGTAATTAAATCGGCTTGTTTTAAAATATCCAAATGGTGTGAAATACTGGGTTTTGAAATATTAAAATGATCCGCTATTTCACCTGCAGACCTTTCTTTAGTTTTCAAAAGTTCTAATATTTCTCTGCGAGTCGCATCGTTTAATGCTTTAAAAATGGCATTCATTATTTAAAGTATTTATATATTTAGACAAATGTCTAAATATTTTTTCGCTTTAGCAAATATTTGTTCCGATATTTTTCGGTAATTTAGCATCAAATAAAATCCAATATGCCAACCGACTGTATCAGCTATCAAAACTCCGGATATTTCTCTTCTTTGATGAACGATTATTTAGATCAAAAAAACAATTTAGATTCTCTATACAATAGATTTCCAAAACTTGAAAACTTTGAAAGCCAAATCCTAGAAAAGCAAAACAACTACGACAATCATAACAGACCTATTTTAGTTTCGGCTTTACAAAAACAATATTTAAAAGTTGAAACTTCGGCTTTAACTAAACAAAATATTGAAGCTTTAGCACTTCCAAATACATTTACGGTCACCACTGGTCATCAATTAAATTTATTCAGCGGACCTTTGTATTTTTTGTACAAAATTATTTCAACCATTAATTTAACTAATGAATTAAAAGCGAAATATCCTTCCTATAACTTTGTTCCTATTTACTGGATGGCAACCGAAGATCATGATTTTGAAGAGATTAATTATTTCAATTTTAAAGGAAAAAAATTCCGATGGAATACAGAAAGTACTGGTCCTGTTGGAAGATTATCTACTAAAGGTTTAGAGGATTTCTTTGAGGTATTTGCCTTGGAATTAGGTTCAAGTACATATGCCGAGACCCTGAAAAAAATGTTTCAGGAATCGTATCTCACTCATGCTAATTTGGCTGATGCTACAAGACATTTAGCTAATGCATTATTTGGCGCATACGGTTTGGTTATTCTGGATGCGGACAATTCCGATTTAAAACGCGCTTTTATTCCTTATGCTAAAGAAGAATTGCTGCATCAATCTTCATATCCATTAGTACTCGAAACTGCCAAACAACTAAAAGACTATACGATTCAGGTGAATCCTCGTGAAATCAATTTGTTTTATATTGAAGATAACCTGCGAGAACGTATCGTTCTTGAAAATGGGAAATACAAAGTAAATCATACTAAAATTGATTTTTCTGAAAGTGAAATTCTGATATTACTCGAATCACATCCGGAAAAATTCAGTCCTAACGTGATTATGCGTCCGTTATATCAAGAAGTGATTTTACCAAATCTATGCTACATTGGCGGCGGAGGAGAAATTGCGTATTGGTTGGAATTAAAATCATTTTTTGCTGCTGCAAAAGTGACTTTCCCTATTCTTTTACTAAGAAATTCAGTTTTATTGGCAACCGAAAAACAAGCTAAAAAAGCAGACAAACTGGACTTAAGCTGGAAAGACTTATTTTCAAACCAAGCTGAATTATTAAATAATAAGACCCGACAATTATCTGAATTCCCAATCGATTTGTCAGCGATTAAAGAGCAATTACAAAAACAATTCGGATCACTATATGAAATTGCCAATCATACCGACGAATCCTTTATTGGAGCGGTAAAAGCCCAAGAAGTAAAACAAACAAAGGGATTGGAAAACCTGGAAAAACGTTTACTAAAAGCACAAAAAAGAAAGTTAAGCGACATATTGCAACGCATCACAGACTTACAAAACGACTTATTCCCAAATGAAAGTTTACAAGAGCGTCAGGCTAATTTTTCTGAATTTTATATAGAAAACGGAGCAAATTTGATTCCAATGATTATCAATAACTTAAAACCTTTGGAACAAAATTTTGATATAATTTTATTGCCGTAAACTCTAGTATTATTAACCAAAACCAACAAAAAATCAATGACTAAAGAACGCTTAATTTCGCTGGATGTATTTAGAGGCTTCACAATTTTATTGATGACAATTGTAAATAATCCTGGAAGTTGGGATCATATTTATCCACCATTAGAACATGCAGAATGGAACGGATGCACCCCAACGGATTTGGTCTTTCCCTTCTTTATTTTTATAATGGCAGTAGCAATATCTTTTGCAATGCCAACTAAACAGTTTGATAGCACCACTTTTAATAAAACATCAATACGCGCTTTACGGATTTTTTGTTTGGGATTATTTCTCAATTTTTTTGGTAAAATAGAACTTTTTGGTCTGCAAGGAATTCCATTATTATTAGGCAAATTAGTCATTACCATAGGAGTAAGTTATGCGCTTTTAGGTAACTTCAGCTTGAAAATCAAGACCTATTTGACACTTTTTGTCTTTGCCCTTTTACTCTTTTTAGCATACAGCGGTATCGAAGCATATCAAGAGGTTAGAATTCCAGGCGTGCTTCAACGAATTGGAATTGTCTATTTTTTTGTTTCTCTATTGTATTTAAAAACCAGTCAAAAAGCACAACTTCTAACCGCTATAGCACTATTACTGGCATATTGGGGATTAATGGCTTTAGTACCCGTTCCGGGAATTGGAGCGGCAAACTTTCAAAAAGGAACTAACTTGGGCGCTTGGTTAGATAGTGTAGTATTAGAAGGACACATGTGGATTTTTTCAAAAACTTGGGATCCTGAAGGAATCTTAAGTACCATTCCCGCAATAGCTTCAGGAATAATCGGGTTGTTGATTGGACAATTGATTAACCGTACTTTACCAAAGTTGGAAATTGTCAAAAAAATGGCAATAATAGGTTTAATACTTACTTTATTGGGACTACTTTGGAACATCGTATTTCCTATCAACAAATCACTTTGGACCAGCTCTTATGTTTTATACACTTCAGGATTAGCCATACTATGTTTAACTTTTTTATTTTATGTGATTGAAGTTGCAGATTATAAAAAATGGACAAAGTTGTTTTTAATTTGGGGCGTAAATCCAATGGTGGTATTCTTTTTCTCCGGCATTATTCCGCAAGGCTTGAGAATGATTCAATTCCAAAATCCTCAAATACCAACAGAACAAATCAATCTTCAAAAGTATCTTTATAGTTTTTGGATTGAGCCATTTTTCAATAATCCATTATTGGCATCCTTAGTCGGAGCTTTAATTTACGTAGGAATTTGGTCTTTCATTTTGTGGTTATTTTACAAAAACAAGTTAATTTTTAAAGTATAAAATAATAAAAACAGCACTTTTAAATAAATAAAAGCGGCTAAACTGCTGATTTAACAATTTCAATTCAAAAAAAAGTCTATTTTTGCACAAAATTTAAAAAACAGAAAATAAAATGGCTACTAATAGAACTTTTACAATGATTAAGCCTGATGGCGTTGAGAACGGACACATCGGAAATATATTAGCAATGATTACAACTGCTGGTTTCAAAATTGTTTCTTTGAAATTAACTCAATTAACAATTGCTGATGCACAAGCATTTTACGCTGTACACGCTGCAAGACCTTTCTACGGTGAATTAGTTGAATTCATGACTCGTGGTCCTATTGTTGCTGCTATTTTAGAAAAAGACAATGCTGTTGAAGATTTTAGAACTTTAATTGGTGCTACAAACCCAGCTGAAGCTGCTGAAGGAACTATCCGTAAGGCATACGCAACTTCTATTGGAGAAAATGCAGTTCACGGTTCTGATAGCGATGAAAATGCAGCTATCGAAGGTGCGTTCCATTTTGCTGGAAGAGAGCAGTTCTAGTATTCTGTTACAGATAAATAAAAAAATCCCGTTTCAAAATTGAAACGGGATTTTTTTATTTTACAATCACAACTAAATACTGAGCACTGAATACTGAACACTTCTTCATTATCTCAAAACAACATCTCTCACAACGTCACGACGTAATTCTTCATTAATCATCGCGACAATTTTAGACTTTCCATGACTTAATTCTTCTCTTAAAACCGATGAAGTCAATTCAACATACAAAGTCGAACCTTTCAAAACCACGTTATTCGTATAACTGTTCACTCCGTTCCCCATCAAATTTTTCCACGCATCTTTCACATCAATCTGGTCCATTCCGGGTTGAAGTTTATTTACTTGGATAATTTGTTTCAAAACATCCCCAATCGTACTTTGATTATTTAGTCTTTTTGCCATCGCCCAGAAGATTTATTGGTCCCGTTTTCTTATAATGATATTCCTTTTTTTCCTGGTTTTTAAGCACCATTTTATCTTCCGAAAGAGAGATTAACTCCTCACTCCATTTTGTAAACGGAGTCGAATAATCTATAAATGCTTTATCGTCTGCAAATCGCACAGTTACATTTTCATAGGTATTGTTTACCAAAAAAGTACCGTCTAGCTGCGGCATAACTTTCTTTCTGGTTCCACTGTTATTTTTGCCTATTTGAAAATAATCATAACTTTCATTCATCCCATAATCCTTATCTTTTCCTTGGTCAAAAACTACTTTTTCAATTTCCCAATATCCATTAATTTTAGCAACATCAGCAGGAGTTATCTTTTGCTGACAAGCAACAAAAAACAGTGAAATAAATACAATTCTAAATGCATTTTTCATATAATTATTATTTTTAGGAGCTATTTCCCGCTGTCCACTATATCTTTTTCTTGTTATTCTTCCTTCGTCAGAATTTCAAGAAAAAGGATGCCGTTTCCATCAGGGCTAGGTCATTTGAAACCAAATACTATTTTCGTTTCAAAGACAAAGTTAAACTTAATAAACGCAAAGAAAACAAAAAAAGGAAAAACACATTAAACTATTTTATATATTTTTGGTCTTAAACTAATTAGAAATAAATCATTAGTAAGATGCCAAAAACAATCTATAGTTTCCTTATCCTATTACTATGCTTCGGTTGTAATTCAGAAACTGTTGAGCCTGCGCCTACACCAACAGAAACGATTTATTTCCCACCATTAACCGGTACTATTTGGGAAACAAAATCAATTGCAGGTTTAGGTTGGAAACAAACCGCCGTCCAGCCACTTTTGGATTATTTAGAACTGAAACACACAAAGGGTTTCATTATTCTGGTCAACGGCCGTATCGTCATGGAAAATTATTTCAACGGTCATTCAGCGTCTGCTAATTGGTATTGGGCCAGTGCCGGAAAAACATTGACTTCCACTTTAACTGGAATTGCCCAACAAGAAAATATAATAAACATAAACAATAAAGTTTCTCAATATATTGGAACGGGTTGGACAAGCGAAACTTTAGCTCAAGAAAATTTAATTACCTGCAAAAACCTACTCACAATGACTTCCGGTATCGAAGATATTGCTAATGGTGATGATGTTTCCCCTTCAAGTCTTCAGTACAAAGCTGATGCCGGAACCCGTTGGGCCTATCATAACGTATATGTAAAATTGCAAGACGTGATTGCGCAAGCAAGCGGTCAAACTTGGAACGCTTATTTCAATGCAAAATTAAGAGACAAAATAGGAATGGATGGTGCTTGGTTTCAATCTGGCAATAATTCCGTTTATGGAAGTACAACTAGAAGTATGGCTCGTTTTGGATTGTTGATGTACAATAAAGGAAAATGGGATAACACTATTATTTTGAACGAAACCTATTTTAACGAAGCGACAAATACTTCACAAACAATAAATCTTGGTTACGGATATTTATGGTGGCTCAATGGAAAAAGCAGTTACCATTTACCACAATCACAACTTACGATTCCCGGAAGTATCATTCCTACTGCGCCAAATGATATGTTTATGGCTTTAGGCAAAAATGACCAGAAAACATATGTCATTCCTAGCAAGAAAATGGTAGTAATTAGAATGGCCGACGCAGCTGATAACGTCAATCTGGCGCTGTCGGATTTTGATGAAACTTTATGGCAGAAAATCAGTGCTTTGTATCAGTAAAAATTATTTGTTTTTCATCCTTTTTACCATTCCCAGAACAAAGAAAACTAAACCAACCAGCAATAAAAAATAGTAAAAACTAATACTTTTACTTCTGATAAGATTGGCCAAAACAAAAGAAGAAATACTGATAAAATAAAAATAAATCGGGTTTGTATTTTTAAAAGAAGAAAAATTCATTGCATTATATTATTTAAAGAAACTATCCACAAATTCGTACTTATTAAACACCTGTAAATCTTCAATTTTTTCCCCTACACCAATGTATTTGACAGGAATTTGAAATTGATCTGAAATCCCAATTACGACACCTCCTTTAGCAGTACCGTCTAATTTAGTAACCGCTAAACAAGTTACCTCTGTAGCGGCAGTAAATTGTTTGGCTTGCTCAAACGCATTTTGACCCGTAGAACCATCAAGAACCAACAAAACATCGTGAGGTGCATCCCCTACAACTTTTTGCATTACTCGTTTCACTTTTGTCAACTCGTTCATCAAATTGATTTTGTTATGCAAACGTCCTGCAGTGTCAATAATTACGATATCTGCATTTTGAGCAACCGCGGACTGCAAAGTATCAAAAGCCACCGATGCAGGATCACTTCCCATATCCTGACGAACAATAGGAACACCTACTCTATCCGCCCAAATTTGCAATTGATCTATAGCTGCGGCACGAAAAGTATCTGCAGCACCCAAAACCACTTTGTAGCCTTGTTTTTTAAATTGATATGCTAATTTTCCTATAGTAGTCGTTTTTCCCACTCCGTTGACACCAACAACCATTAAAACATAAGGCTTGGTTTGAGTTGGAATCACAAATTCAGTAGCTTCACCTGAATTTGTTTCAGACAGTAAACTAGCTATTTCCTCCCTAAGGATTTGATTTAGTTCTTCTATTCCAAGATATTTATCCGAAGCTACACGCTTTTCTATCCGAGTGATAATTTTCAATGTGGTATTTACCCCAACATCCGAAGCCACGAGAATTTCTTCCAGATTATCTAAAACGTCATCATCAACTTTAGTCTTTCCGGCAACCGCTTTGGTCAATTTTGAAAAGAAAGTTGTTTTTGATTTTTCCAGACCTTTGTCTAATGTTTCTTTTTTCTCTTGGGAAAATATTCTTTTGAAAAAACTCATTGTGTAATAGTATTAAAAATGAAGTATTTAGACTTAAAGAGTCAATACGATTTTCTAACGGTAAATATAGAAAATAAAAAAGCTACTTCCGAATGAAAGTAGCTTTTCTATATAATGTGATTGTTAACTATTTCTTTTTCAAGAATTCATCAACTGCTTCTGGAGCCATAATAGATTCTACGAATGTATATGCTCCTGTTACTGGAGATTTCACCATTTTGATGGCTTTTGATAATCTCTTAGAAGATGTCTGTAACGTTGCTACTGTTTTCTTTGCCATGATTTAAATGTATATGTATTTTAACAAAACCTCCAAATGTCACCATTTGAAATTTTCATCAAAATCGCTAATTATTACTTAATTTCTTTGTGAACTGTTACACGTTTCAAGATTGGATTAAATTTCTTAATCTCTAATCTGTCTGGAGTATTTTTTTTGTTCTTTGTTGTGATGTATCTTGAAGTCCCTGCAACACCTGAAGTCTTGTGCTCAGTACATTCTAAAATTACCTGGATTCTATTACCTTTCTTTGCCATCTTGCTATTTTTTTATTTTGGAATGGATTATTTAATAAATCCTTCTGACTGTGCTTTTTTCAAAACCGCAGCAATTCCATTTTTGTTAATTGTTTTTATCGTAGATGCTGCTACTCTAAGAGTAATCCATCTATCTTCTTCTGGAAGATAAAAACGCTTTTTAACTAAGTTTACAGAAAATTTTCTCTTAGTTTTATTCATAGCGTGAGAAACGTTATTTCCTACCATCGCTCTTTTACCTGTAAGGTCACAAACTCTTGACATTATCTTATCTTTTATCGTTATTCAAATCGAGGGTGCAAAGAAAAGAAAAATAAACCTATTATGCAAAATAATTAAAGCACATTTTTCAAAATTTCTTTCTGTAATATTTCCAAACTCTTCATTACTGTTCTATCTATCACTTTTTCACGTGGTTGACCAAAATTAAATTCTTCAACAATTATATCATTTGGAGTAGCCAATGCGATAAAAACAGTGCCAATTAGAGCTTCTGAGTCCCCTTTTGAAGGTCCGGCGTTTCCGGTTGTGGCAATTGCGTAATCCGTTTTCATCATTTTTTTGATACTCAAAGCCATAGCCGAAACTACTTCCCTACTTACAACAGAATGCTCTTTTATGAGGCTGTCCGGTATGCCAAGAACATTAATTTTAATCTCTGTCGCATAGCAAACCACACTACCCTTAAAATAATTTGAAGCTCCTGGAAAAGAGGTTAAAAGTTGAGCAATTTTGCCTCCAGTGCAACTTTCAGCCGTTGAAATAGTTTTATTTTGTTTTGTCAGCATTTTCCCAACAACTACCTCTAAGGTTTCGTCATCATCAAAACCAACAATAATATCGTGGATTATCGCATCCAATGACTTAACATTTTCAGCAATTGCTGCCTCTAATTTTTCTTTATCAGTACCTCTGCCAGAAAGTCTCAAACGAACCCTTCCCGGAGCTGGCAAATAAGCCAATTTTATAAATTCTGGAAGGTTATTTTCCCATTCTTCTATCCGTTCGGCAACATGACTTTCGCCCTGACCATAAGTAAGAATTGTTTTATGGATAATATAAGGACGTTTGTACTCCCGAACTACTTTTGGAATGATTTCATTTTCGACTAAATATTTCATTTCATAAGGAACTCCAGGAAGCGAAATAAAAACCGTATTTTCTTTTTTCATCCACATCCCTGGTGCTGTTCCTACCTGATTATGAAGCACTGTACATTTAGAAGGAACAAGAGCCTGGTCTTTATTAATTTGAGAAGCTTTTCTATTCATCACACGTTCAATTAACTCGACAACGTGATTTTCGACTGCTTTATTAACTACCAATTCATCTTCAAAATAGTCACAGAATGTTGTTTTGGTAATGTCATCTTTTGTAGGTCCTAAACCACCAGTTATAATAACTAAATCTACCTTGTTTTGAAGCTTTGCAAAAGTATCCAAAATGTGTTTTTTATCATCACTTATCGAAATCATTTCGTTAATTTCTACACCAATTCTGTCTAATGATTTGGCAATAAAAGCAGAATTCGTATCGACAATTTGTCCAATTAAAATTTCGTCACCTATAGTAATTATGGTTGCTTTCATTTTTTTGAAGTTGATGGAGTTTTTTTTCTGAGATTTTAATCTAAAAACAGAATATCTAAATTAGTAGATTCCGTTTTGCGTGAGGGATAAAAGTGAAAATCATCTCTAATCTCGTTCTTATAACGAGAAGAAAGAGATTGCAACGGATAGCCCGACCACGCTGTAACGATAGTGAAAGCGTGGTCAAGCCCAAATTTTACAAATCAAAGTCTTTTTTGATTTCTTTGATAGCATCATTAACCTGATTCTTTACGCTTTTGAAAGTTTCTTTTATTTCTTTCTTTTTACCCTCTGCTTTTGTCCAAGCTTCAATTTGCAGAATTTCTTCAAAAGCGACATTCAGACCCAATAAATCAAGGGTAGGTTTAATTTTGTGAGCATAAGCATAAGCATGTTTATGATCTTTCTTTTTTATTCCTTCTTTGATTTGCATTAAATCTTCAGGAACTTCGGTAACAAACAAATTCAGAATTTCATTTACAAATTCTGGATCGTTATCTGAAAGTGCGTACACTTTGGAAAGGTTATATTTTAAAGCCATTATTTTACTTGTATTCTAAAGAGTTGTTGTCCTTCTAAAAATCCTTCTAAAACATCGTCTGGTTTTACGGCAGCCACTCCTTCCGGAGTACCTGTGAAAATGATATCGCCAATTTTTAGCGTAAAAAACTGAGAAACATAAGAAATTAGTTCGTCAATTTTCCACAACATATGACTGGAATTACTTTTTTGCACCGTTTCATTATTGTTCGTCAATTCAAATGTAATATTTTCTAACGAATTAAATTGATTTTTTGGTATAAATTCTCCTATAACTGCCGAACCGTCAAATGCTTTTGCTTTTTCCCAAGGCAGACCTTTTGCCTTTAATTTATCTTGTAAATCACGAGCTGTAAAATCGATTCCAACACTGATTTCGTCATAATATTTATGAGCAAACTTAGGTTCAATATACTTCCCAACTTTATTGATTTTTACAATAATTTCGATTTCATGGTGAACATCTTCCGAAAATTCAGGAATTACAAACGGATGCTGTTTCAATAAAACAGCCGAATCCGGTTTCATGAAAACAACTGGTTCTGTTGGCCTTTCGTTCTGTAATTCTTCTATATGGTTGGTATAATTTCTACCTATGCAGATTATTTTCATTGTTTTGATTTTCAATAGTCAGGCTATAAACTGAACCTTATTTCGTATTCAATTTTCGAAGTTTGATTGCCGTTAAAACTTTTTTGGTATATAAAGGGAAATCAGCATTTTGAATCCAACTGAAATAACCTGGTTCCGTTTCTAAAACCTTATCCACTTTTACTCCTTTGTGTTTTCCAAATGAAAAAATCTCTTCATTATCCTTATCAAAAGCAATCATCCCTGCAAAATCGGCAATCTTTTTTCTTGTTGAAAATTCCGAAAGTAATTTCATGTCATTTTCCAATTCTGGATAACGATCTAATTGTGCTTTAAGGATTTCATAAGTGGCCATCGTATCCGCTTCGGCAGAATGTGCATTTTCCAGTCCTTTACCACAATAGAATTTCAAAGCAGCAGACAAGGTGCGTTCCTCCATTTTATGAAAAATAGTTTGAACATCTACCGAAACTTTTCCTTTCATATCAAAATCTACTCCGGCACGCAATAATTCTTCTGCTAATAACGGAATATCAAAACGATCCGAATTAAATCCAGCTAAATCACTGTCTTTAATCATTGCGTAAACCTGCGAAGCCAGCTCATTAAAGGTAGGTTCATTGGCTACTTTTTCGTCGGTAATTCCATGAACGGCTGTAGTTTGTGCAGGGATTGGAATAGTGGGATTCACTAACCATGTTTTACTTTCTTTATTTCCATTAGGAAAAACTTTGAATATTGATATTTCTACAATTCTGTCTTTTCCGATATCAATTCCTGTGGTTTCCAGATCGAAAAAGCAAATTGGCTTACTTAACTTTAATTCCATGTCTATATTTTGTATTAGTACAAATATAGAAATTTGGGTTTAATTTCGTTTAAAGTTTAAAGTTTAAAGTTTCATAAATACTCAAAAAAAGAAAACCCGATTGATTTTTAAAAATCAATCGGGTTTTTATTATAATCATAAATTTTTACAGATCTCTGTTTACATCAAAAGCTTCTAAGTATTCAGCGACTCTTTTTACAAAACTTCCTCCTAACGCACCATCTACAACTCTATGGTCGTAACTGTGCGACAAGAACATTTTCTGGCGAATACCTATGAAATCACCTTCCGGAGTTTCGATTACTGCAGGCATTTTACGGATTGCTCCAAGAGCCAGAATCCCAACTTGTGGCTGATTTAAAATTGGCGTGCCAAAAACACTTCCAAAAGTCCCCACATTAGTAACTGTATATGTTCCTCCCTGAGTATCATCCGGCTTTAGTTTTCCAGCTTTTGCACGACCTCCTAAGTCGTTTACTGCTTTTGCCATTCCAACTAAGTTCAATTGATCCGCATTTTTAATAACTGGAACAATCAAGTTTCCGTTTGGCAATGATGCTGCCATTCCAAGGTTAATATTTTTCTTTTTGATGATAAAATCACCCTCTACAGAAATATTCATTCCTGGATAATCTTTTATAGCTTTTGCAACTGCTTCCATGAAAATTGGCGTGTACGTCAACTTTTCTCCTTCTCTTTTTTCGAAAGCAACTTTATTTTTCTCTCTCCATTTTACAATATTCGTAACATCCACTTCAATAAATGATTGCACGTGAGCCGAAGTTTGAACTGAAGCTACCATGTAACCCGCAATTAACTTACGCATTCTGTCCATTTCAACAATTTCATCACCACCGCTTACAGAAACGGGAGCCGCTTTTTGAGCGACAGGAGCTGAAACTGTTTTTTGAACTTCTGCCACAGGAGCCGTTACAGCTACCGGTTGGCTTGTTCTATTTTTTACGTGCTCTAAAATATCATTTTTAGTAACCCTTCCTTCTTTTCCAGTTCCTGAAATCGTGTCTAATTCTGCAACAGAAACACCTTCTTCTTTAGAGATATTTTTCACCAATGGCGATAAGAATTTTTCAGAATCAGAGAAATTTGTTGGAGTTGCAACGCTTTCTTTGGCTGCATCAACCGTTTTTGTTACTTCAGCAACTGCCTCTGGGGTAGCCGCTTCTTTAACAACAGGTACAAGTTCTCCACCTTCAGTTTCAATAATAGCAATTGTTTGCCCTACCTGAACTAAATCATCTTTACCAAATAGTTGTTCCACCAAAATACCCGACACTTCGCTAGGCACCTCACTATCAACTTTATCAGTTGCTATTTCGAGTACCGCTTCGTCTGCTTCAATTTTGTCTCCAACTTCTTTCAACCAATTTGTAATGGTTGCTTCTGCGACACTTTCTCCCATTTTAGGAAGTTTTAATTCAAATCTTGCCATATTGTTAACCTAAAAGGTGTTTTTTGTTTTCAGTTTGCGAAATTACTAAATATTTTAAATATAAATTACATTTAATGTAATTTTTCACTCAATTTTCACTACCTCTCCTCTTTCCCTCGAATTATCACTTCCAATTAAAAAATTGGCATTTTTGGGTAAAATTCTAAAGGTAAAACCTTTATTTTTTGATGATTCCATAAAACGAATGCATTCTTTGAAAGAAATAAATTCGTTATCCAACATGATTTCCGTTTCTGTTTCCCTTTTCACAGAAGACGAAATTACCATTTTTTCTGTTTTTAAATCGTGAAAAGAGACTTTATTTTGAAAAATCAGAGACAGTTTATTTGCTATTTCCTTGTTCGAAGAATAAAAAATAAAAGATTTTGGTCTTATTCTTAATTTAGGCTGACCTTGAAACATTTTCACAAAAGAGAAAAACACAATTCCTGCTTTCATAAATAAAGAAAAGACTACCGAAGCCTTAAAGTGTTTTTTATAAAAGAATTGCATCGCTTCCTGAAATCTTTTCATATAAATTCCGTCCTTAATTGTACTTTCTCCTTTATAATGTATGACCGTTGTTTCATGAAAATAATAATTAGACTTTCCTTCTTTCAGTACCCGATAAGACAAATCAATATCGTCTGAGTACATGAAACAATCTTCATCAAAACCACTAACTTGCTGATACAAATCTCGTTTCATAAACATAAATGCCCCCACAAGAATTTCAACTTCTCCGTTTTCGTTTTCGTCTAAATGTTGCGCGTAATACTGCCCGAATATTCTTGATTTAGGAAATATTTTATACAAGCCCGTAACCTTTGTAAATGCCACAAAAGGTGTTGGAACACCTCGTTTACTTTCCGGCAGGAAGTTCCCGGTGCCATCAATGAGTTTCACTCCTACAATTCCTAAATCGCTTTGCTTTTTGGCGAATTGCAACACTTTAGTGAATGTATCTTCAGCGACAACCGTATCGGGATTCAGAATGCAAACATATTCTCCTTGCGCATGGGCTACGCCGATATTATTCCCTTTTGGGAAACCCAAATTTTCTTTATTTCGAATGAGTCTTACGTTAGGGAAACGCTGTCTCATCATGTCACAACTGTCATCTAGCGAATTATTATCGATTACAATTATTTCGCCGTCAATGGATTCTAATGCGTTTTGAACGCTTAGAACACATTGTTCCAAAAAATACCGAACGTTGTAATTGAGGATGATGACGGATAGCTGCATTTTTCAAAGATATATTTTAAGATGCAAAGACCCAAAGATTCAAAGATTCAAAGTGTAAAAAATTAAAAAACATGTTTCTCCGTAGCCCCGATTGAAGTGAAAATCCTTTGAGAGGAAACAACAAAGATTGCAACAGAAAGCGGGAGCGATGCTTCCAAATAAAATCAGATCATTCGCTCCTAAAAATTAGCCTAAATTTTTTAGTTTTAACATTACTTGAACCACAAAAACTTGAAACTTGGTTTAAATGAATTACTTTTGCAAAAAAGTTATGCTTCGTTACGAATTCATAACTTATAATTTATAACTCATACCCTACAAAGTGAATTACTTATCTGTTGAAAACATCTCGAAATCTTTTGGTGAACGTACGTTGTTTAAAGACATCTCGTTCGGAATTAATAAAGACCAAAAAATAGCTTTTATTGCCAAAAATGGCTCTGGAAAAACCACTATTATGAGTATCATTAATGGTTTAGAAGAGTCAGATACTGGTCAAGTTGTTTTGAGAAAAGGCATCAAAATGGCATTCTTGTCGCAAAATAATAATTTGCAGGAAGAATTGACAATTGAAGAGAGCATTTTCGCTTCAGATAATGAAACGTTGAAAGTGATTGAAGCTTATGAAAAAGCATTAGAAAATCCGGAAGATGAAGAAGCGTATCAAAAAGCTTTTGACGGAATGGATCAGCACAATGCTTGGGATTTTGAAACGCAGTACAAACAAATTTTGTTCAAATTGAAGTTGGAAGATTTCAAACTGAAAGTAAAAAATCTTTCGGGTGGACAGAAAAAACGTTTGTCACTGGCTATCATTTTGATTAATCGTCCTGATTTATTAATCTTGGATGAACCTACGAATCACTTGGATTTAGAGATGATCGAATGGTTGGAAAGCTATTTTACAAAAGAAAATATTACCTTGTTTATGGTGACGCACGACCGTTTCTTTTTGGAGCGTGTTTGTAATGAAATCATCGAATTGGACAACGGAAAATTATACCAATACAAAGGAAATTACTCTTACTATTTAGAGAAAAAAGAAGAACGCATCGCATCTGAAAATTCGAGTGTTGATAAAGCGCAGAATCTTTTTGTGAAAGAACTGGAGTGGATGCGCCGTCAACCAAAAGCGAGAACGACAAAATCTAAATCGCGTCAGGATGATTTTTATGACATTAAGGAGAAAGCGCAAAGTCGCCGTCGTGAAAACAAAGTAGAACTGGAAATTAACATGGAACGTATGGGAAGCAAGATTATCGAGCTTCACAAAATTTCTAAAAAATTCAAGGATCATGTGATCATGGACAATTTCAGTTTTGATTTTCAACGTGGCGAACGTATTGGAATTATTGGAAAAAACGGAACAGGAAAATCGACATTCTTGAATCTATTGACTGGAACTTTACCGCTTGATAGTGGAAAAGTGGTTATTGGTGAAACTATAAAAGTAGGTTACTATACCCAAAGCGGAATCAACCCAAAACCGGGTCAGCGTGTGATCGATGTTATTAAGGAATACGGAGAATTTATTCCGTTGATGAAAGGGAAATTGATTTCGGCTTCGCAATTGTTAGAACGTTTCTTGTTTGATGCTAAAAAACAATATGATTTTGTAGATCGATTGAGTGGTGGAGAATTAAAACGTTTGTACTTGTGTACGGTTTTGATTCAGAATCCGAACTTCTTGATTCTGGATGAGCCTACCAATGATTTAGATATTGTGACACTGAATGTTTTAGAAAGCTTCCTTTTGGACTATCCTGGTTGTTTGGTAGTAGTTTCTCACGATAGGTATTTCATGGATAAAATTGTAGATCACTTATTCATTTTTAGAGGTGATGGTGTAGTTGAAGATTTCCCTGGTAACTATTCTGATTTTAGAGCCTACGAAGACAGTGTTGATGTAGCTCAAAAAGAGGACAACAAAGCCGACAAGAAAGACTGGAAACAAAATAATCCAACGGGAAACCTGACTTTCAATGAGCAAAAAGAATTCCAGAAAATCGAACGAGAAATCAAAGATTTAGAGATTCAAAAAGTAGCCATCGAGAAATTATTCTCGGATGGAAAAGTCGAAGAAAGTAATGTTTTGACCAAAGCAAAAGAATTAGAAAACATCAATAATAAAATTGAAGATAAAGAGGAAAGATGGTTTGAGCTTTCTGCAAAGATAGAAGGATAAATTATCATTCTAAAAAGAAATAGTTTGTCATTTCGACGAAGGAGGAATGAGATTTCTCCTTCGTCGAAATGACAAAAGCAATACAAAATCATTATATATTATTTACTACCCCACCAATTTCAGCTTTACCGCTAAAAATAGTGGGGTTTGTTTTTTTTATGAACTAAAACTGTTTATCAAGAAATAGTATAGCAATCTTTTAAATAATTTTGCAAACTTCTATTTTTTAGTTTTATTCTTTTTTTTCCTCCAAAAGAAACAAGCAAATAGGGGGATGAACGAATTGTTGTCATTAATTTGAATTCAAAATAAATAGTCAATCGATTATTCTTAAAAATCTAACTGATAAACAATACCTAATAATTTGATAAAACAACAATAGAAACAATCAATTCTCAACATATGTTTAATAGATTTACTTGATTATTTTATTAAAAAGTAATCTTTAAATTACTAAAAATGTTAAAAAAATTTACGTTATCTGACAAGCTACTATTCGTTGCAGCTTTCCTTTCATTAATTTTCTCGGAAATTTTATATTTTCAGGGAAATAAAGATCAAGCCATCTTTATTGGAATTTGGGTTCCTTCCATATTAGCGTTCGGCATTTATTTAAAACTGATACAAAACACTAAAGATGTCTGAATTAATCCCATATTTCGCAGGACTGATAACATTGTTGTTTGGTCTAGGATTCGCATTTGCACTTCAGTCTCCTAAAAAAGACAAATAATTACTATTACCTGCTCTTCGACGTATACAATAGGTCTTGCTTGGGCTGCGCAAATGTCTCTGACTTTGTGCCCATAACAATGAGCATCAAAACAAACAAAAAAACCACAACAAAATCTAATTCTGTTGTGGCTTTTTTTATAAACTTGTCTTTCGCAAATGTCTTATGCCATAAACAAGGTATGTTTGTGATAGTTGTATAATATAGAATCGTAAATGGTTAATTTTGGCGCTACTTTTTCAGTAGAAGCGTCAAACTTGATACCGTTGTGTTTACGAAACAAGTATACTTCTTTCAAGCAGTTTGACAATCTTTTATGAATTAAGGTCTTAAAAGTTGGCAATTGCTTGTCTCCTACCAAAAAATCAATTTGGTAATTAGAACTTGTTTTCGAAAGATTATTCCCGATGATTCTGATAGTAAATTTTGTTGGAATTCCGTTTTGTTCCCCTTGATACTCTATTACCATAGTATTTAAAATTAAAATGTGATTAAATTAAAATTTATGAACAACTTTTATAGCTGCTGAATTCAAAATTAAAGATAACAAAAAAAAGAAAACTGCACGATAACAGCCCTTAAATTATTAATTATTGGGAAAATAAATTAATAAAATGATCCCAAAGCTCCTATTCTTTTTAGTTTAAATAAAAAAGAAGCAAAAATATAGTTTTAAATCAGGGACTATAATTCCACTTTTATTAAATGGCTTTGTATCTTCGTGCTAACTTTGTGTAACACTGTCTAAAAATCGCTATGCTATTTCAGATTAAATCCTACTTACAATTTCTTTGGCATTCTAAAAATGAACATGCGGTACACTCCCCTTTTGTATTCAACTTGATTACGAAATGTTTTTATGACACCAAATCAAAACCGGAATATGCTGTTCTAAAAAAGTATCGAAATTCACTTTTAGAAAATAAAAATACAATTGCAGTCACTGATTATGGTGCGGGCTCAAAAGTTTTTAAATCCATTACAAGAGAAATATCCAAGATTGCAAAAACCGCAGGAATAAGTCCCAAACGTTCCGAATTGTTGTTTAGAATCGTCCATTATTTCCAGCCGGAAAGCATTTTAGAAATTGGAACTTCTTTAGGATTAGCGACTTCAGCATTTTCTGTAGGGAATTTAAAATCCAAAATAACCACACTCGAAGGTTGTCCGGAAACGGCAAAAATTGCTCAAGAACAATTTCAAAAATTTAATTTCAAGAATATAAAAAGTGAAGTTTCTGAATTCTCCAGTTATTTGAGTGACTTTCGACTTTCGACTTTCAACTTTCAACTCATTTACTTCGACGGTAATCATCAAAAACAAGCGACTTTAGACTATTTTGAACTTTTATTACCCACAATTACGAACGAAACCGTTTGGATTTTCGATGACATTCATTGGTCGTCAGAAATGGAAGAAGCGTGGGAAATAATAAAAAACCATC
The DNA here is from genome assembly GCF_900142885.1 of Flavobacterium xinjiangense. Lineage (GTDB taxonomy): Bacteria > Bacteroidota > Bacteroidia > Flavobacteriales > Flavobacteriaceae > Flavobacterium > Flavobacterium xinjiangense. The sequence goes on from NZ_FRCL01000004.1 coordinate 279,232, forward strand.
CTGCAGTTACCGTTACAATAGACACCTTTCAATGGGGTTTGGTATTTTTCAGAAGAGAACAACCAAAAGAACATTTTACAATTCGGGTATAAAAAAAATGACCGCCATTACGGACGGTCATTTCTCACTTAAACCAACAATTATTTATTGTTTTGCATCACGCATTTCTTCAGATTTCGCTCCCATTCTATTTACTTTTAACATTGGAGCAAATTTAAATTTCAAACCAGCAATTTTTCTATTGTCTTCAGAAGAAAGTCCTTCTTTTTCAACGGTATTTTTTCTGCTGTCTAATGCTTCATACATTAATTTTATTTCGTCCCAATCCTCACGAGAATAACTGTCCTTATTGTCTTCTGCAGTATGAATAAACTGTTGGTAAACACTATGAATATTGTCTTTATTTACCCAACTAAAATTCATATCATCACCAATTTTTCCTTGACCAAACAAAGCATTTCTTAATTGCTGTTTTGAGTTAACTGGTGCAGGTGTTGAAGATACTTCTTCTTTTACTTCCATATCATCTTGCATTTTATCTCTTAATGCAGCATACTTAGCTTTACTTGCATCTATTCTTTCCTGCGCTTTTTCTTTATCTTTTAAATTTTCTAAAGCAGCTTCTGCATCATTAATTCTCATTTGGTATGAAGCATCAATTGCTTCCCAATTTGTTTTAGCATCTGCTTCAGCAACATTTCCAATTGAATCTACATATACAACATAGGTATCAACTTTTTTCTCTGCTTCTGTTGCTTTTTCGTCCTTACATGATGTAAATCCTAATGCGATTACTGCTGCTCCTAATAATAAATTTCTACTTTTCATAATTTTGTGATTTAATTAAAAATATTTCTAGTACAAATGTATAGCAATTTACAAAAAACTCAATAATTAACCAAAAATTATGAAAATAATAAAATAAATTATGAAATAAACAAAAATATAACAATAATTATATAACTTATTACTAAAATTATATAAAACATCAAACTACCATTTCACCTATTAAAATCAAACAAAAACTCAAAAAATCAATTTAACCGCATATTTGAGCCATTTTGAATTCCAATTTTTAAGCAATACTGTAACAAATTTAAAAAACAACTACTTATTTGTAATCCAAAAGTCTTTTGTACTTTTAAAACCTGAATACCATCTCTAAAATCTAAAACCTCAATGGCCAATCCATTAATTAAAATATCCAATATAAAGCGGGATTTTGTTCTCGGAAACGAAATCGTTTATGTCCTAAAAGGCATTGATTTAGAAATAAACAAAGGGGAATATGTTGCGTTAATGGGACCTTCCGGGTCCGGAAAATCAACTTTGATGAACCTTTTGGGTTGTTTGGACACGCCTACCTCAGGAACTTATATTTTGAACGGTAAAGATGTGAGTAAGATGAAAGATGATGAATTAGCCGAAATACGTAACAAAGAAATAGGCTTCGTTTTCCAGACTTTTAACCTTTTGCCCAGAACAACTGCACTTGATAATGTGGCTTTACCCATGATTTATGCGGGGTTTTCTAAATCAGAGAGAAATAAACGTGCTTCCGAAGTATTAGAGCAAGTAAATCTTGCTGATAGAATGGATCACCAACCCAATCAACTTTCAGGTGGACAACGCCAACGTGTGGCAATTGCTCGTGCTCTAGTCAACAAACCGTCAATCATCCTTGCCGATGAGCCAACCGGAAACTTGGACAGCAAAACTTCGCTTGAAATTATGAAACTTTTTGGAGACATACATGCTAACGGAAACACTGTCATTCTGGTTACTCACGAAGAAGAAATTGCAGCTTATGCGCACCGAATCATCCGTTTAAGAGACGGACTGATCGAAAGCGATACGGTTAAATAGTTTTTTTCAGGAGCTACTTCCGGCTATACATTACAATCTTTTCTAAAGCTTCCAGCCTTCAAAAGGCTGGAAGCTTTAGAAAAGGATTTCCACTGCTATCCGGGCTAGGCGATCCAGATCACAATACCATTTAGAATTCCAAATAATACATAGCTAAAATGAAAATCGCTTTACTAACCTGTAAAAAACTCCCTGAATTAACTGCTGCCGACCAACTTTTAATTCCAGAATTAGCCAAACGTAATATTGTGGCAAAACCTGTAATTTGGAGTGACAAAACCATCAACTGGAGCGATTATGATTACTTGATTTTTCGCAATACTTGGGATTATTTCGAAAAAGAAACCGAGTTCAACCTTTGGCTTGACCAAATAGGAAAATTAGGAATTAAAACGCTTAACCCAATTGAAATCATCAAGCAAAACAAGCATAAGTTTTATTTGCGTGAAATGGAAAAGCAGGGAATTTTAATTCTTCCCACCGTTTTTATCGACAAAACATCTTCCCTTAACCTTGCTGAACTTATTCCCTCACATTGGAAAAAAGCAGTTATAAAACCAGCCTTCTCCGCCGGTTCCTATCTCACTGAAGTTTTTGAAGTACTTAATATTCAAAAAATAAACGAGGATTACAAAAATATAGCGCAAGAAAAGGAATTGCTTTTACAGGAATTCATGCCAGAAATTCAAATAGCAGGAGAAACCTCTTTTATATTTTTCAATAAAAAATTCTCTCATGCGGTAAACAAGAAACCTGTTGAAGGGGATTTCAGGGTGCAATCACAATTTGGAGGAAAATACACTTTGGTTCAACCTAGCCAGGAATTAATTGAAAAGGCGCAAAAAATCGTGAATACCTTCCCTGAAAAATTATTATATGCCAGAGTCGATGGAATTATTATTGATAACGAATTATACTTAATGGAAATTGAATGTATTGAACCCGATTTATATTTTGATATAAGCGAAGGTGCTCTTGAACGATTTGTCACATCAATAGTCGAATTAATAAAGTAAATTTGTTGTTTACATTTTATAAATTGATACAAGAATAAACTGATATAGCATATAATGAAAGTATATACAAAAACGGGAGACAAAGGGACTACGTCACTTTTTGGAGGAACTCGAGTTCCAAAAGACCATGCTCGAATAGAAAGTTATGGAACTGTTGACGAATTGAATTCCCATATTGGATTAATTCGAGATCAGGAAATGAATGTTCATTATAAAGAAATTCTAATCGAAATTCAAGATCGATTGTTTACTGTTGGAGCAATTCTTGCCACACCACCAGAAAAAGAAGTAATGAAAAACGGAGAACTTCGTTTAAAAAAATTGGGGATTGTAGAAACTGATATTGAATTACTGGAAAATGAAATCGATGCTATGGAGAATGAGTTACCGCAAATGACTCATTTTGTTTTACCCGGCGGACACACTACCGTGTCATATTGTCATATAGCACGTTGCGTTTGCCGTCGTGCAGAACGTTTAGCAGTACATTTAAGCCACAATGAACCCGTTGCCGAGATTGCAATTAAGTACCTAAACCGACTTTCTGACTACCTTTTTGTGTTGGCACGAAAGTTGTCTCATGATTTGAACGCCGTCGAAGTTCAATGGATTCCGAGGAAATAATATACCGTTTTCAGTCGCAGTTTTCCGTTCAGAAATTTGAAACTTTAAACAGGAAACATTAAACTAAAAAAAACGTTCTTAACTTTTACTAAAAATAAATCATTTTTTACTTGTCTTTTTCAGTAAAAAATTTATTTTTGCACAAAACTAAATCGACAACAGATGTATTGGACATTAGAATTAGCCTCATATTTAAGTGATGCACCGTGGCCTGCTAACAAAGACGAACTTATTGACTACGCTATTAGAGCAGGAGCTCCATTAGAAGTAGTAGAAAACCTTCAATCTATAGAGGATGAAGGCGAGATATATGAATCAATGGAAGAAATTTGGCCAGATTATCCAACAGACGAAGATTATCTTTGGAATGAGGATGAATATTAAAAAGTAAACTAAGAAAAAGTCTCAAAAGAGGCTTTTTTTTTGGTTAAATTTACACAATTATACAAATAGAAATAAAATCATATCATGAGTTTCATAAATAGCATCATTAAAGTCTTTGTTGGAGATAAATCTCAAAAAGATGTCAAAGCTTTACAACCGTATCTTAACAAAATTAAAACTTTTGAAACGAGCTTAATGTCATTGTCTAATGATGAGTTAAGAGCTCGTACCACTTTTTTTAAAGATAGAATAAAGGAAGCTCGCGCTGACAAAGACGCGAAAATTGCCACGTTAAAACAAGAGGTGGAAAGCATTGAAGATATTGACAAAAGAGAAGATATCTATGTTGCTATCGATGCGCTTGAAAAAGAAGCATACGACATTTCGGAAAAAACGTTGATGGAAATTCTTCCTGAAGCTTTTGCCGTTGTAAAAGAAACAGCAAGACGATTTAAAGACAATACACAAATAGAAGTAACTGCATCTGCTAAAGATCGTGAACTTTCTGCAACAAAAAGCTATATAACCCTTGATGGAGATAAAGCAATCTGGGCGAATTCATGGAGTGCTGCCGGAAAAGAAATTACTTGGGACATGATTCACTATGATGTCCAATTAATTGGTGGAATGGTTTTGCATGAAGGAAAAGTTGCTGAAATGCAAACAGGTGAAGGAAAAACATTGGTGGCAACTTTACCTCTTTATTTAAATGCTTTGACTGGAAACGGTGTGCATTTAGTTACTGTGAATGATTATTTGGCTAAACGTGATAGTACATGGAAAGCGCCTTTATTCGAATTTCATGGTATGACAGTAGAATGTATCGATAATTACCAGCCAAGTTCGGAAGGAAGAAAAAAAGCATACAATGCTGACATTACCTACGGAACGAATAACGAGTTTGGTTTTGACTACTTAAGAGATAACATGGCGCACACGCCAGATGAATTAGTTCAAAGAAAACATAATTATGCAATTGTTGATGAGGTCGATTCTGTTTTGATTGATGATGCAAGAACACCATTGATTATTTCAGGTCCAGTTCCACAAGGAGATCGTCATGAATTCATGGAAATGAAACCAAAAATTGAAAACTTAGTTAGTTTACAAAGACAATTGGCTAACGGTTTCTTATCTGAAGCTAAAAAATTAATCAAGGAAGGAAACACTAAAGAAGGTGGATTCAACTTATTAAGAGCATACAGAGCATTGCCAAAAAACAAAGCACTTATTAAATTTTTAAGTGAAGAAGGAATTAAACAATTACTTCAAAAAACAGAAAATCAATACATGCAAGACAACAATCGTGAAATGCACAAGATTGATGAAGCGATGTATTTTGTAATTGAAGAAAAAAATAACCAAGTTGAGCTGACTGACAACGGAATTAAATACTTGTCTTCCGATTCTGATGATAATAACTTTTTTGTTCTTCCAGATATTGGAACCGAAATTGCAGCTATCGAAAAGAAAAAATTAGACAAAGATACCGAGGCAGAAGAAAAAGAAAGATTATTCCAGGATTTTGGTGTGAAAAGTGAACGTATTCATACTTTGACACAGCTTTTGAAAGCCTATGCTTTATTTGAGAAAGATGTAGAATATGTAATCATGGATAATAAAATCATGATTGTAGATGAACAAACGGGTCGTATCATGGACGGTCGTCGTTATTCTGATGGATTACATCAAGCAATTGAAGCCAAAGAAAATGTAAAAATCGAAGCTGCTACACAAACATTTGCTACTGTAACTTTACAGAATTACTTCAGAATGTACAACAAACTGGGTGGTATGACTGGAACAGCTTCAACTGAGGCTGGCGAGTTGTGGCAAATCTACAAACTGGATGTGGTAGAAATTCCTACTAACAGAGGAATGGCTAGATTAGACAAAGAAGATTTTATATATAAAACTACTCGTGAAAAATTCAATGCAGTAATCGAGGATGTAACTCAATTATCAAATGCAGGAAGACCGGTACTTATTGGAACAACTTCTGTGGAGATTTCGGAATTATTAAGCCGAATGCTTAAAATGAGAGGTGTTACGCATAATGTATTGAATGCAAAAATGCACAAACAAGAAGCTCAGATTGTTGAAGAGGCTGGAAAACCAGGTGTTGTAACAATTGCAACGAACATGGCTGGTCGTGGTACCGATATTAAATTATCTGCCGAAGTGAAAGCGGCTGGAGGATTAGCGATTGTAGGTACGGAACGTCACGATTCACGTCGTGTTGACCGTCAGTTACGCGGTCGTGCCGGTCGTCAAGGTGATCCGGGAAGTTCTCAGTTTTATGTTTCACTTGAAGACAACCTAATGCGTTTGTTTGGTTCTGAAAGAGTGGCTAAAGTTATGGACAGAATGGGATTACAAGAAGGAGAAGTGATTCAACATTCGATGATGACAAAATCTATCGAACGTGCTCAGAAAAAAGTAGAAGAAAATAACTTTGGTGTTCGTAAACGTTTATTGGAATATGATGATGTTATGAATGCACAACGTGAAGTAGTTTACAAACGTCGTCGTCATGCTTTGTTTGGAGAACGTTTGAAATTAGATATTGCCAACATGCTTTATGATACCTGCGAATTGATTGTAGATGAAAATAAAGCGACTAACGATTTCAAAAATTTTGAATTCGAATTGATTCGTTATTTCTCCATTACCTCTCCGGTTACGCAAGCAGAATTCAGTAAATTGACAGAAATAGAATTGACTGGTAAAATCTACAAAGCGACGCTGGAGTTTTACACAGAGAAAACAGAAAGAAGCGCCAGAGAAGCATTTCCTATTATAAAGGATGTTTACGAAGATAAAAACAATCAATTTGAGCGTATTGTAGTTCCATTTACGGATGGTATCAAAACCTTGAATGTGGTTACTGATTTGAAGAAAGCATACGATACTAACGGAAATCAATTAGTTGCTGATTTCGAAAAAAATATCACTTTGTCTATTGTTGATGAAGCCTGGAAAAAACATTTACGTAAAATGGATGAGTTGAAACAATCGGTTCAACTAGCCGTTCATGAACAAAAAGACCCATTGCTTATTTACAAACTGGAAGCATTCAATTTGTTTAGAGCAATGATTGACAATGTTAATAAAGAAGTTATTTCATTCTTGTTCAAAGGTGATTTACCGGCTCAACAAAATCAACAAATACAAGAAGCGAAAGAAGTTCGTCAGAAAGAAGACTATAAATTGAGTAAAGACGAAATTCCAAATAGCGAAAATGCAAATCGTGAAGCTGGAGAAACGCAACAACGACAAGTTACAGAAACTATCGTGAGAGATATGCCAAAGATCAATCGCAATGACAACGTTACAATTCAAAACGTGGCTAACGGACAAACACAAGAAATGAAATTCAAAAAAGCCGAAAGCTTAATCGCATCAGGTCAATGGGTTATTGTGAATGAATAATCATTCCATTTCTATATAAATTTAAATTCCCCAATTACGAAAGTAGTTGGGGATTTTTTTTATATTTGAAAATAGTATAAATATGTAAAATGTCCCGCACAACTTCTACAACGATTCATCACGACCTGCTTGCCGTCAAAGAAATTATATACGATCCGTTCAATTATGAATGTTCTATTCCAATAAAAGAAGCGGAAAGTTCTGAATATGGCGCTTACACTTTTGAAGTTAATACGCTGTCCGTTAAATTTCGTGTTGCAAAAATTACTCCAACTAAGATTGGACAATTCGTTACTTTATGGAAAAGAATAGGCAAAGGACCAATCCAACCTTTTGATTTTACAGATTCAATTGATCTATTTATTATCAGTACCAGAAAAGACAATCGTTTTGGACAATTTGTTTTTCCAAAATCGGTGCTTTGTGAACAAGGTATTGTATCAACCAATAACAAAGAAGGAAAAAGAGCGATACGAGTTTACCCGCCTTGGGATGAAACTTTGAGTAAACAGGCTCAAAAAACCCAGAAATGGCAACTGGATTATTTCTTAGAAATTTCCAATGATAAACCAATCGATATCAAACTTTTAAAAAAACTATATAAAACTCCTTAATTTTCAAGCAATAGCAGTGAAAAAAGATCTACTTCGGATTCTCGCCAAAGTATCTTTCCTCTATTCTTTTAATATCTTTTATGGAATTTTTGGCCCAAGCCAATCTTTTTACCAAAATCTCTTCTTCGGATAAATGCCAATCGATGTTTGAATTCCTTAATCTGTTCGTCAAGTTTTGAATGATAATGGAAGCCGAAACCGAGATGTTCAAACTCTCCGTAAAACCAACCATCGGAATTTTTAGAAAACCATCGGCACCTTGTAAAATTTCCTCGGATAATCCGTCTCTTTCGGTTCCAAAAAATAAAGCACTGGGTTTAGTAATATCAAAATCATCCATCAAACAATCATTTTCATGAGGCGTAGTCGCAATGATTTGATATCCTTTACTTTTTAATGTGTCTACGCAATTCGTAATACTGTCAAAAGTATTGATATCAACCCATTTTTGCGCACCCATCGCTATTTCCTTATCGATACTTTTTCCGTATCGCTGCTCAATCACGTTCAACTCCTGAATTCCAAAAACCTCGCAACTGCGCATAACTGCACTCGTATTATGCATTTGAAAAATATCTTCGACAGCAATCGTAAAATGCTTGGTTCTGTTTTCCAATACTTTCAGAAATTTTTCTTTGCGATTATCAGTTAAGATATTTTCAAGAAAATTGAGGTAATCAATATCAATCATTGCGGATTATTTTTTGGCAAAAATACTAAAAAAGACTAGCTTTATCTCCTAATGCATTTTACAAATGAAAAAGAAATTGGTGGTTTTGACAGGAGCAGGAATTAGTGCCGAAAGTGGCATCAAAACCTTTCGTGACAGTGACGGATTATGGGAAGGCCATAACGTCAATGATGTCGCTACACCAGAAGGCTGGCATAAAAATCCGGCTTTGGTGCTTGATTTTTATAATCAAAGACGAAAACAACTCAAAGAAGTACAACCGAATTTAGGACATCAAATTCTGGCTGAATTAGAGAATGAATTTGAGGTGTATATCATTACTCAAAACGTAGATGATTTACACGAACGCGCGGGAAGCACTAATGTGTTGCATTTGCATGGCGAATTATTAAAAGTAAGAAGTTCAACAAACCCAAATTATATCTTGGATTGGCGAGAGGATTTAAATTTTGGCGATTTAGATGAAAATAAAAACCAATTACGTCCGCATATTGTTTGGTTTGGTGAGGAAGTTCCTGCGCTTGATGAAGCAATAACAATTACTCAAAGTGCAGATTATTTTACGGTGATTGGCACATCTTTGCAAGTGTATCCTGCGGCAGGATTAATCGATTTTACTCCTCGAGAAACGCCTATTTTTTATATTGATCCAAAACCCATAAAAATCCCAAATCTTCGAAATCCATTGGATGTGATTCCGGAAGTCGCTTCTGAAGGAATGAAAACGCTAAAAAAGAAGCTAATCGGACTTATTTAAAAACCATTCGTTTTCTATTTTGTCACGAAAGGTTTATATTTGTGCCTTTCGAACAAACAACACAACAATGACTACTTTAAACGAATTGAATGCTATATCACCAATCGACGGAAGATATAGAAACAAGACTATTTCACTGGCTCCATTTTTCTCTGAAGAAGCTTTAATCAAATACCGCGTATTGGTTGAAATTGAATATTTCATTGCTTTGTGCGAAGTTCCTTTGCCACAACTAAAAAACGTAAACCCGAATTTATTCGAAAGCTTACGTAACATCTATAAAAACTTTTCTACTGAAGATGCGCTTTGGATTAAAGAAACAGAGAAAGTAACCAACCACGATGTAAAAGCGGTGGAATACTTTATCAAAGATGCTTTTGAAAAATTAGGTTTATCTGAATATAAAGAGTTTATCCACTTCGGATTGACTTCTCAAGACATTAACAACACAGCGATTCCTCTTTCTACAAAAGAAGCTTTCGAGAAAGTATACATGCCTTCTCTGATTACTTTGACTTCAAAATTGAAAGATTTAAGTATCGAATGGAAGGACATTCCTATGCTGGCGCGTACGCATGGACAACCGGCTTCTCCAACGCGTTTGGGTAAAGAAATTGGTGTTTTTGTAGAGCGTTTAGAAGAGCAAATGCGTTTATTGTTTAATATTCCTTTTGCCGCAAAATTTGGCGGAGCAACCGGAAATTATAACGCGCATCATGTGGCATATCCACAAATTGACTGGAGAAAATTTGGAGGGAAATTTGTGGAGGAAAACTTAGGTTTACACCACTCCTTCCCTACTACACAAATTGAACATTACGATCATTTCGCTGCATTTTTTGATGCATTGAAAAGAATAAATACTATTATCATTGATTTAGACCGAGATATTTGGACGTACGTTTCAATGGAATATTTCAAGCAAAAAATCAAAGCGGGAGAAATAGGATCTTCAGCGATGCCACATAAAGTAAACCCAATTGATTTTGAAAACTCAGAAGGGAATTTAGGAATAGCCAATGCTATTTTCGAACATTTATCGGCTAAATTACCATTGTCAAGATTACAACGTGATTTGACAGACAGTACAGTTTTAAGAAATATTGGTGTACCAATGGGACATACTTTAATAGCTTTTGAAGCCACTTTGAAAGGATTAAACAAATTGTTATTGAACGAGCCAAAATTCCACGAAGATTTAGAGAAAAACTGGGCTGTTGTTGCTGAGGCGATTCAAACAATATTGCGTCGCGAAGGATATCCTAATCCTTATGAAGCTTTGAAAGGATTGACCAGAACCAATGAAGCAATTGATAAAAAAGCAATTCATGGTTTTATCGCTACCTTAGACGTTTCGGATGAGATTAAAGCAGAATTAATGCAAATCACTCCAAGTAATTTCTTGGGAATTTAAAAACAAAAATATTTACAAAGTACAAAGCAATATGAAGAAAAGCATTTTTAAATTCATACTACTTTGTACTTTTTTTTTATTTTCCTGTGAGAATAAAAACACTTCTCAAAAAAACAATTTTAAAGAGCCTGCGTCTGGAGTTGTAATTTCATTTGATGATACAAGTATTAATGAATGGTATCAGGCTGATAAAACACTGCTCCAATATTCTTGGAAAGCTACTTTTTGTGTTTCAAAAATAAATACGTTGAGCCATTCTGAAATAAAGGAACTCCAGCAATTGCAAAAAGAAGGACACGAAATTGCAGGACATGGTTTCCACCATTTTGACGCACCTAAATTTGTTGCGAAAAACGGAGTTGACGCCTACATTAAACAGGAAATAAATCCAATGCTTGCTTTAATGCATTTTTATAATTTTAAAGTAACGGCATTTGCTTATCCTTTCGGTTTTAGAAATACTAACATTGACAAAGCACTTTTGAAAAAGTTTAAAATTATCAGAGGAACAACCTACGGAGCGCAAGATCCATTTTTCCAAAATTGCTATTACAATAACTCCAGAGTAGTTTATGGAATAGGTATAGATACGGATCATCCCAATTTTAGCATCCCATATCTTATAAAATTGTTGGATTATGCCAAGCGAAAGCATAAAATTCTGATTTTATTTGGTCACAAACCAGTGCAAAACATAACTGCTAATTATCAGACCAAAATGGAAACATTACAACTGATTTGTAATTATGTCAAACAACATAATATGACTTTTTACACTTTATCTGAATTAAACAATTTAAAATAACATTTCATTGCAACAGTGAAATGTATTAATTTTATAAAACACAAATGTTTCTGGCAAGTATAGCCCAGACAGCAGAGAAAAGCCTCGAGGAAATAAAGCTATTTTTTCTTGCAATGGCAGAGCGACCAAAGGAAGCTCCTGCAAGTGCAATTGAAAAAAAGATTTATGACCAATAGCTTGAAACGGATGGCTGGAATAGCTCCCAAATAAAATTAGAAACTATGGATACTGCAGTAGTAACGGAAGCGACACATCACTTACAGCCATTGATAAGCGATTTGGGATTAATCCTAATGACTGCAGGAGTTGCAGTATTGTTGTTTAAAAAAATCAAGCAGCCTCTGGTTCTAGGATATTTGATTGCCGGATTTTTAGCTGGAAACCATTTTGATTTTTTCCCATCGGTGACCGATATTAAAAGTGTGGAGGTCTGGGCAGAAATTGGAGTAATCTTTTTATTGTTCAGTCTTGGACTGGAATTCAGTTTTAAAAAATTGATGAAGGTGGGTGGAACTGCTTCAATTACTGCGATTACTCAAATTTTTTCGATGGTTTTGGTTGGTTATTTTGCAGGGCAATGGATGAATTGGAGCAAGATGGATAGTATTTTTTTAGGAGTGATTCTTTCAATTTCATCTACAACTATCATTCTTAAAACATTTGAGGAATTAGGCGTTAAGGCTCAAAATTTTGCCGGAATTGTGATAGGTTCTCTCATTGTTCAGGACATTGTGGCCATCTTAATGATGGTTTTATTATCAACTATAGCTGTTAGCAATCAATTTTCGGGTGGGGAATTATTGCAATCCGTCTTAAAACTAGTATTTTTCCTAACGATTTGGTTTGTTGGAGGTATCTTCTTTATCCCCACGCTGCTCAAAAAGGCAAAGCATTTATTATCTGATGAAATGTTGCTTATTATTTCGCTTGCACTTTGTTTGATGATGGTTATTCTGGCTGCCGATGTTGGTTTTTCACCTGCCCTTGGCGCCTTTATCATGGGTTCTATAATTGCTGAGACTACACAAGCAGAACATATCGAGCATTTAGTAAAACCGGTCAAAGATTTATTTGGAGCCGTTTTCTTTGTGTCTGTGGGAATGCTAATTGATCCACAAACCTTGTATGAACATGCGATCCCTGTGTTTATTTTATCCCTAGTTACCATCTTTGGACAATCGATAAGCTCTACTGCCGGTGCGCTAATTTCAGGAAAACCTTTGAAAGAATCTATTCAAACGGGAATGAGTTTGTCTCAAATTGGGGAATTCTCTTTTATTATTGCATCATTGGGCATTACACTTCATGTAACAAGTTCGTTCCTATATCCTATTGTGGTTGCTGTTTCGGCTGTAACGACGTTCACGACTCCGTTTATGATAAAATTATCTACACCATTTTCAGAATATTTAGCAAAGAAATTACCCCGAAAATGGACTAAAAGTATTGAACGTTACAGCGCTAATACACAAGCTATAAAATCAGTTAGTAATTGGCAAATTGTAATGAATGCTTATCTCGCTCAAGTTATCTTGGTTTCCGTTATTATTGTGGCTGTTATTTTGCTCTCTTCCAAATTTATTTTACCATTAGTAGAACAATACCAATTTGGAAATGTGTTAGGTTCCTTGATTACATTAGGTTTCCTTTCTCCTTTTTTATGGGCACTTTCACTACGTCGTGTTGCTATAAAAGAAGTCGAGACACTTATGGAGGAGCGAAAATATCGCGGCCCTATGGCTATGATGTTTCTATTTAGATTGTTACTCACCACTTTTTTTATTGGTTTTTTATTGAATATATTTTTCTCTCCAAAAATTGCATTGATTGCGTTGATTGTAGCAATGATTGTGTATTTTATTTTTAGAAAAAAATTAAATGCTCAATATCATAAAATTGAAAATCATTTTTTATCCAATTTAAATGCGAGAGAATTAGCAAAACCGAAACGAAGTCGTAGTGATTTATCGCCTTGGGATGGGCATATGGCATTTTTTGACATTACTGCAAACTCTAACATCGTTGGAAATACTCTGAAAAAATTACAACTTCGGGAACAAATGGGGATTAATATATCATCTATTAAAAGGGGGGAAATAGTAATCAATATTCCTCAAAAAAATGAACGTTTATTTCCTGGCGATGAAATATGTGTTATTGGCACGGATACTCAGGTAAAAGAATTTAAACACTATCTAGACCATCACGAGACAGAAGTTCCAGATGTAATCGTAGAACCAGAAATTGTATTGCGACAAATAGAATTGAAAAATGAGTCCTATATTGGGAAAAGTATAAAAGATTCAAAATTACGGGAGAAAACAAGTGGTTTGGTTGTTGGTATTGAAAAAAAGGGAAAAAGAATCTTAAATCCCGAATCAGATATATTGTTAGAGAAAGACGATATTCTTTGGATTGTTGGAAATAAAAAATTATTAGCCGATTTGGTTCATAATTAATATAATTGAGTCTAAAGTCGAATGTTAGAAAGTTTTAAAGTCCTTTAAAACTTTATTTATATTTATGTAATGCAATTGTTTCTTTATAAAAAAAGGTGCACTTTTATGTACACCTTATGACTTTTGACTTTATGACTATTAACTTAATTATCTCGAGTAATTTGGAGCTTCTTTCGTAATCGTTACATTATGAGGATGGCTTTCGTTGATACCACTTGCAGTGATGCGAACAAAACGGCCCGTTTCCTGTAAAGTTGGAATATCTTTTGATCCACAATATCCCATTCCGGCACGAAGACCACCAACGAATTGTTGCATGCTTTCGTTCAATTCTCCTTTGTAAGGAACACGACCTACAATTCCTTCCGGAACCAGTTTCTTAACATCATCTTCCACATCTTGGAAATAACGATCTTTTGACCCTTCCTGCATTGCTTCAACAGAACCCATTCCACGGTATGATTTGAATTTTCTTCCTTCGAAAATAATAGTTTCTCCAGGAGATTCCATAGTACCGGCAAGCAACGAACCTAACATCACACAATCAGCACCAGCAGCAATAGCTTTAGGGATATCACCTGTATAGCGAATTCCTCCATCAGCAATTACTGGAACTCCAGTACCTTTTATAGCGGCAGCAACTTCAAGAACAGCTGAAAACTGAGGAAAACCAACACCGGCAACAATACGAGTCGTACAAATAGAACCAGGTCCAATTCCTACTTTCACACCGTCAGCGCCATTTTCAACCAAATATTTCGCTGCTTCAGCGGTGGCAATATTACCAACAATAACGTCTAATTCAGGAAATTTAGCTTTCACTAATTTTAGTACATCTACAACTCCTTTTGTATGTCCGTGAGCCGTATCGATAATAACAGCATCAACTCCAGCATTCACTAAAGCGGTTGCTCTTTCTACAGCATCTGCAGTAACTCCTAATGCGGCAGCAACACGTAAACGACCGTATTTGTCTTTATTTGCATTTGGTTTTTGGGTCAATTTAGTAATATCTCTAAACGTAATTAAACCCACAAGTTTATAAGCGGCATCTACTACTGGGAGTTTTTCAATTTTATACCCTTGCAAAACGACTTCGGCTTGTTCTAGTGAAGTTCCTTCGGCAACTGTTACCAAGTTCTCACTTGTCATTACCTCAACGATAGGTCTTACATTATTTTTTTCGAAACGTAAATCACGATTAGTGACAATTCCTTTTAGTATTTTGTTTTCATCCACAATTGGAATTCCGCCAATACCATACTCTTTCATTGCATTTTTAGCATCGGCAACAGTAGAAGTAAGCGGCAAAGTAACCGGATCGATAATCATTCCTGATTCGGCACGTTTTACTTTCCTCACCTTAGCGGCTTGTTGCTCGATAGTCATATTTTTGTGCAAAACACCAATACCACCTTCTTGAGCCATAGCAATTGCCATAGCGCTTTCGGTAACAGTATCCATAGCAGCAGACACTATTGGAACATTAAGCGTTATATTTCTTGAAAATTTTGATTTGATACTCACTTCGCGTGGAAGAACATTTGAGTAATTAGGAACTAATAATACATCATCGTATGTTAATCCTTCGCCGATAATCTTAGAATTGTGTGCGATCATTGCAATTTGTAGTTGTAGTTAAATTGCGTGCAAATATAGACAATCTTAAGCAAAAAACGACTACTTTTTATAAAAAATGATTAAATTGCATTGTAAATAGACTCTCTTTTCTATCCGCTTTGATTGTTTGCTATGTAACAAAATTTGATTAATTTCTTTTCGATGACAGAATCTAAACAACATATCAAAGGGCTTTCAGACGATCAGGCATTAAAATCAAAGGCGGAAAACGGCTCTAATACTTTATACCATCAAGATAAAAATACCTTTTTTACTTCTTTAATTGAAATGGTTAAGGAACCTATGTTTTTATTACTGATTACGGCAACAGGAATTTATTTCATTACCGGTGATTATGGAAATGGAATTTTTATGGCTGTGGCAATACTATTGGTTTCTACGATTTCACTTTATCAGGAATCTAAAAGTAGGAATGCCATAGAATCCCTAAAAAAACTATCCCAACCCAAAAGTAAAGTCATACGCAATAGTAAGATTACAGAAATTCCCAGTGAAGAAATTGTGTTGGGTGATTTCATTCAAATAGAAGAAGGCACATTTATTCCGGCTGATGCCATAATTATCCAATCTAATGATTTTTCTGCCAATGAATCGATACTTACAGGCGAATCACTTGCTGTTTTTAAAAATGAACAGTCAGAAAACAACCAGGTATTTCGAGGAACTATTGTAGCCAGCGGATTGGCCATTTGTGAAGTTAATGCAATTGGTGGAGAAACAAAAATTGGCAAAATTGGTAAAAGTATTGAAACAATTATTGAAGAAAAAACACCATTACAATTACAAATCGGGAATTTTGTAAGGAAAATGTCTCTTGTAGGCTTAGTCATTTTTGGTATTGTTTGGGGTATTAATTATTACAATTCAAAAAATATTTTAGACAGTCTGCTAAAAGCATTAACCTTGGCAATGAGTATTATTCCAGAGGAAATCCCAGTAGCTTTTACCACTTTTATGGCATTGGGTGCCTGGCGTTTAATGAAAATGGGGATTATTGTAAAACAAACAAAAACAGTGGAAACTCTAGGAAGTGCCACCGTAATATGTACCGATAAAACTGGAACTATCACTCAAAACAAAATGAGTCTGGCGCAAAGGTACATTTTTGCATCAAATGAAATAAAAGACATTGGTACCGAAAATAACAGTTCCAATTTAAGTAAAGAAGAACTGGAATTAATAAGTATTTCGATGTGGGCTAGTGAACCTATTCCGTTTGACGGAATGGAAATTGCTTTGCACGAAGCATATACTAAATTAAAAATTACTGACGAAAGACCTAATTTCAAGTTAATCCACGAATATCCTTTGGACGGAAAGCCTCCTATGATGACCCATGTTTTTGAAAACCAAAGGGGAACGAGAATCATTGCTGCCAAAGGTGCACCAGAAGCTTTGATTGCAAGTTCTAATCTATCAGAGAAGGAAGCAGACCATATTTTAAAAGCCGTGGAAAGCATGGCAAATAAAGGTTTCCGAGTTTTAGGTGTTGGCGTAACTGAATTTTCAGGGAATAATTTTCCAAAAAAACAGCAGGACTTTGTCTTTCGATTTAAAGGCTTAATTGCTTTTTATGATCCACCAAAAGAGAATATTAAAGCGGTTTTCGAAACTTTTTATAACGCAGGAATTCTAGTAAAAATAGTAACCGGGGATAATGCTGTCACAACATCTACCATAGCAAAGCAAGTGGGTTTCAGAAACCCTGAAAAAACCTTAAATGGTGATGAATTAATGGCAATGGATGATGCAACTTTAAAAGAAAAAGTAATGGAAACCACCATCTTTACGAGAATGTTTCCTGAGGCCAAACTTAAAATCATAAAAGCTTTAAAAGATAATAATCAAATTGTGGCTATGACCGGCGATGGCGTAAACGATGGTCCTGCATTAAAATCAGCGCATATAGGAATTGCTATGGGCAAAAAAGGAACGGAAATCGCCAAAGAAGCAGCAAATTTAATACTGATTGATGATGATTTTTCTAAAATGACAGATGCAATTGCTATGGGAAGAAAAATCTATATCAATCTAAAAAAAGCGATTCAATATATCATTTCTATACATATTCCCATAATTCTAATTGTCTTTATTCCTTTGGCATTGGGTTGGGTTTATCCAAATATTTTCTCGCCGGTTCACGTTATTTTCCTGGAGATAATAATGGGTCCCACCTGCTCCATCATTTATGAAAATGAACCTATGGAACGAAATCTGATGTTGCTAAAGCCAAGGCCTTTTACTAACACTTTTTTTAATCTGAAAGAAATTACCATTAGTATCATTCAGGGACTTATGATCACTTTTGGACTCCTATTTGTTTATCAATATTGTGTGGTGACTAATTGTATCGAAAGTGTAACGCGAACAACAGTGTTTCTAACATTAATAGCGTCAAATATCTTTCTGACACTTGTTAATCGTTCTTTTTATTATTCCATATTTACCACTTTAGGCTATAAAAATAATTTGGTTTTGATGATTATTTCCTTAACGATTATAATCACCGCGTTACTATTATTTGTGCCTGTATTTTCACATTTTTTCCAATTTGAAACAGTCTCCGGAAGCCAAATAAGTTTGAGTATTTTAGTTGGATTTGTTTCGGTTCTTTGGATAGAAATATACAAATGGCTCAAACGTAGAAAACACCAATAAACCAAGCTAATTTAGATGCTTATTTATCCTTAAAAATAATATTTAATCCCAATTGAAAAGATAAACTGTTAGCTTTAGAAACATCCCTATATTCTAAAAGGTTATCCGCAAGAATGTAAAAATTTACAGGTCCAAAATTACTTGACAACCCCAATCCTATGTTTTTATAAGAATACGAATCTATTGTATACGTAGCCTTCATCTGTAATGCATTGAAAATTTTTCTTCTATAATATGTTGTAAAAGCGATCAAAGGAGTCCTCGGTGTTGTCAAGACAAACAACTGCGCACCTACGGCACTTTTATAGCTAGTTTCTGGATTATAGTCCGTGCAATTACAATCAGTAGAGCGTTCTTCTTCAAAGGAATATTGAATAGAGGAGTTGAACTTTGCAGGTCGCCAAGTAGTATATTTAGTGTGCAAAGTATCTAATGGAATAGCATCTTTAAATTGCTGATATACATCCCCCCCAGTATTTCCTCCATTGAATTTAGGATTTATTCCATCATACTTATAATATCCTTTGTAAGTTAAATTCTCTACCTCTTTAGTATGTTTTATAAAACCAACATCAACAATGCTTGCTGTGAACTGGATATTTTTTTTAGGATAGTACGTAAGTCCCGCATCAAAACCGACACCCAAATTACCTCCAAATAAAGCTTTATTTTTAATATCTTTTGCCACATCCCCATTGTAATCCTCATCGTCATACTTGGCAATACCGGACGTATTGAGTTGCAAATTAGAGTAAATAACTTGTTCGTATATATTTACATTCGAAGGTATTGTATAAATATATCCCGAATTTTTTGTTGAAGAAGCATTAAAAATACTGGAATAAATTTTTCCTCTAGCGCCAAATATCAACCTCTCATTTATATTTTTGTGATAGCCTATATGTAGCACCGTCAGCATCTCAGCTTTTACATTCAAATCCCCCAAATCAAATACTTTCCCCAGATAATCCATATTTCCGTCCAAAGCCAAAATAGCGAGATCTTTTGGCATATAACTCAGGAAATCAAATTCCTGATACATTCCAAAAGAAACATAGGAATCATATTGATCTTGTCCTCCTCTAATCCTGAATCCTCCGGTGAATAACTCTATTTGTTCATTTATTGCTGCTCTATCTTTTCTTGTAGTAGAAAACACGACATCACCCAATTTCACATTAAAATCCACTCCATTGTCAGCAAATAAATCATACGCAGAGAAACCGCTGGAACCTACATTTGCCGAAATCCCTGATAATAATGGAATCCCAAAATAGAATTTATAAGTAACATCAGCACCGGGATTAGTCATCAACGACTGTGGTACTGACGTGAAATTATATAGAAGTTGTTTGTTTTGTGAAATACTTTTAACCGACACAAATAGAATAAAAAGCAGGATTATTTTTCTCATTGAACTATTAAATAAGCAGTGACACCTGAACGTAATTTAAAACTACCGATACTATTTTCGCTTAATGGCGGACCAGCAAGCATTTTTAGAACAAAAGTCATTTTAGTAGTGCTTTTCAATAGGTCAAGGTTACCATTTTCAAATATTTCTGTTTTTGTAATTGAATTTGCTACACCCGTATAAGCCGGAATATTGAAGCTTATCGTATAAAGCGGCTGATTGTTTCTGTCCTGCAATATGATATCTAACGTATGCCCTCTATTAATTGTATTGTCAATTTCAAAAGATAAATCAGCTCTTGTTAAATGCTTTTTAAAAAAAGCGTCATTAAATACATCCACTGTTGGAGAACCAACCGTTAAATTATGTTCTATTCCATTTGTCACAAATTCATGTGCAGGAATTTCAAAGTAGGCTAAATTTGCAACGAAAATAGGTTCTAATTTCAAATCATTAGCTTGGTTGAAATCTAAATCACTTGAACATGAAAAAGAGAATAAGGATATAATAAATAACAATAAAATTCTATTGAAAGACAGTCGTTTCATCATTTAAATTTATTAAAATCAATCTCAATTATAACAATACGAACGCATCAATTGATTACTTATTATTTTACTCACCAAATGTTACTATTTAACGCAATTAAGCTTACTCACTAATGAAATTCCCCAAACAACTTAGAAGCTTCATTATAAGCACTTTCAAAACTCATTGGACTTAGATTAGTGTTTTCTTTTTTTGAAGTAAAATACGACAATAATTTCTCTGTTGGCATATTACCTGTTAGATCATCTGTTGCCATAGGACACCCGCCAAAACCCTGAATTGCACCATCATAACGACGGCAACCCGCTTTGTAAGCCGCATCAATTTTCTCAAACCATTTATCTGGTGTGGTATGAAGATGGGCTCCAAACTCTATTTCAGGATATTTTGGAATTAAATTCGAAAACAAATACCCAATCACTTCAGGAGTCGAACTTCCCACCGTATCCGAAAGCGATAAAATCTTAACGCCCATATCAGATAATTTTTGGGTCCACTCCCCTACAATCTCCGTGTTCCATGGATCTCCATATGGATTCCCAAATCCCATAGAAAGATAAGCTACCACTTCTTTTTTGCTTTTATCCGCAATTTCTAAAATCTCTTGTAAAGTGATTAATGATTCCGCTATGGTTTTATGGGTATTCCGCATTTGGAAATTTTCTGAAATCGAAAAAGGAAAACCCAGGTATTGTATTTCAGGATGAACAGCAGCTAATGTCGCGCCTTGAGTATTCGCAATAATTGCCAATAATTTACTTCGGGTTTGAGATAAATCAAGTTGTGCAAGCACTTCGGCGGTATCCTGCATTTGCGGAATCGCTTTTGGTGAAACAAAACTACCAAAATCTATGGAATCAAATCCTACACGCAATAAAGCTTGGATGTATGCTACTTTTCTTTCAGTAGGTATAAATGGCTTTATGCCTTGCATGGCATCGCGTGGACATTCTATAATTTTTATTGGCTCCATAGAAAGCCAAAGATAGAAAAACAATTATGAATTATAAATTATGAATTTCAAATTTATGAAAATTGACTATATTACGTATATTGGTAATAAAATATTATATTACATTATTTGGTAATAATAATTATTATTACGTTATTTGGTAATGTTTATAATTTAAGGAACTTAACTTTTTAATTACATTTGAATATGACAAGCATAATCACAGGAGACATCGTTAATTCAAGAAAGCTACCTTCTAACATTTGGATTGACGGCTTAAAAAAACTATTCAATACTAAAGGAGAAAATCCAATAGAATGGGAAATTTATCGCGGCGATGAATTTCAACTGGAAATTAAAAATGTAGAGGAAGCGCTGCTAGCAGCTTTAGAAATTAAAGCTTATCTGAAAGGTATCAAACTTGATGCAAGGATGAGTATTGGAATTGGAGACAAAACCTATCAAGCAAATAAAATTTCTGAAAGTAATGGAACTGCATTTGTTCGTTCTGGAGAACTTTTTGACACTTTAAAAAAACAAAAAACTACCTTAGCAATCAATTCCGATAATCCTGACATTGATTCTGACATCAATCTAATGCTTCGCTTAGGATTGACTTTTATGGACAATTGGTTGGTTCAATCAGCAGAATTTGTTTTGACAGCCATACAAAACAAAGGATTATTGCAAGAAGAAATAGGTGTAAAACTGGGCATAAATCAAGCTGCCGTAAGCCGAAGACGAAAACGAGCACAATTTGACCTGATGATGGAATTAGATAATTATTTCAGAAAAAAAATTAAAACCATTACCATATGATTATTTTCATAAAACTGTTTCTGGCGCATTTACTTGGTGATTTTTTACTGCAGCCTACTTCCTGGGTTCTAAACAAGGAAGATAAAAAACACAAAAGCATTGTCCTTTATCTTCATACACTATTACATGGTGTGTTAGCTTGGATCTTAATTGCTGAAATAGATTTTATATGGTTTGCAGTTCTATTGGCACTAACGCACGGAGGAATTGATTACTTAAAACTAAGATTTCAGAAAAAAAAAACAAAACGTACTTGGTTCCTTGTGGATCAAGCCATGCATATTCTCGTAATCATAGTTATTACAATGATTTATAAAAACGAGACTATTGATTTCACAGTATTCGACAATCAATTTTGGATATTTGGCACAGGCCTGCTGTTACTTACAAAACCAACTTCAATTCTTATAAAGAACATTATCTCCATTTGGACACCCGAAAGTAAAAAAAGTGATGACTCCTTGTCCAATGCTGGTAATTACATTGGAATATTAGAGCGCTTATTTGTATTTTGTTTCATAATTACCAATCACTTTGAAGCGATTGGCTTTTTATTGGCCGCAAAATCAATTTTTCGTTTTGGAGATTTGAAAGAAGCAAAAGACCGAAAACTTACTGAATATGTCCTTATCGGAACCTTACTGAGTTTTGGGATTGCTATGCTAACCGGGCTTTTAGTAGCGTGGGGGTTGCAATCGCTTTAAAATTTCTTTATTTATGGCTTTCACCAAAGCCGGACCTTCGTAAATAAAACCAGTATACAATTGTACGAGACATGCTCCTGCTTCCAGTTTTTCGATAGCATCTTGGGCAGAATGTATTCCTCCTACTCCAATAATTGGAAATGCTTTTTTGCTTTTTTGAGATAAAAAACGAATAACTTCTGTAGATCGTTTTGCTAACGGTTTTCCGGATAATCCTCCCATCTCTGATTTATTTTCGGATTGCAAACCTTCGCGAGAAATAGTTGTATTAGTTGCAATAACTCCGGCAATCCTGGTTTCCTTAATAATATCTATGATATCCAGTAATTGCTCATCAGTCAAATCAGGAGCAATTTTTAACAGAATAGGTTTTTGTTTTGGCTTAGCCAAATTCTTATTCTGAAGCGTTTGCAGCAATTGAGTCAATGGCTCTTTGTCTTGCAAGGCACGAAGATTTGGTGTGTTTGGCGAACTCACATTAACTACAAAATAATCTACATAATCATATAACGCATCAAAGCAAATTTCGTAATCAGAAGTTGCTTCTTCGTTAGGAGTCAGTTTGTTTTTACCTATGTTTCCACCTATTAATACACCTGTGTTTTTTTTCAATCTTTCGACCGCTTCTTGAACACCTCCGTTATTAAAACCCATTCGGTTAATGATGGCACTATCCTCCTTAAGACGGAATAAACGTTTTTTAGGATTTCCTTCCTGACCTACTGGCGTAAGCGTTCCTATTTCGATAAAACCAAAACCAAAGTTGGACAATTCTTTATATAACCTGGCATCTTTATCAAAACCTGCTGCCAATCCCACTGGATTTTTGAATTTTAATCCGAATACTTCCGTCTCTAATCTGGGATCATTGATATTATAAAGTGATTTAAAAAGCAATGAAAATCCAGGTATTTTTGATAAAAATCGAATCAGGGAAAAAGTGAAATAATGAACTTTTTCTGGATCGAACCAAAAAAGTATAGGGCGAATTATTAATTTATACATGTTTGTTGTGTTGGTGGTGCAAAAATAGAACTATCTACTCGATAAATAAATATTTGGAAAATAATTTTAATAAATCATTTTGCGCTTTAAAAATAAACTTAAAATATTCAACATCAATTTATAGCTAAATTAAAAGGCTCGATTTATATTTTTATAGAAATAATCTGAATAACTAATTATAAATGACTAATTTTAAGTGTAATACGTCATTCCAAATAAACTACTATTGTAGGTTTTATAATTTAATTTTAAAAAAAAAGCAATGAAAAAAGATTTAAATTTCCGTAGATTCTTGTCTTTTTGCATCACTATCATTGGATGCATATTTATGTTAGCAAGCTGTGATTCTCCCAAAAAAGAGAATAAAGAAAGCTTTGATATGGCTGAAGCCAAAAAAGGTATTGAAGAGCAAAACTTTATTTTTACCGAGGCGATGAACAAAAGTGACTCTGTATCTGCAGCCAATTGTTACACTACAGATGCAAAATTTATGCAGCCCAACACAAAAGCAACTGTTGGCAGAAATAACATAATTCATGTTATATCGGATTTTATGAAATCTGGCATGCCCAAATTTAGTTTGAATACTATAGAAGTTTGGGGAAATAATGATCTATTAGTTTCAGAGGATGAATGGACATTTACCGACAAATCGGGCGAAGCATTAGACCATGGAAAATCATTAGTCGTATGGAAAATGGAAGATGGAAAGTGGAAAATGTTCCGTGATTGCTATAATTCTGATATGCCAATGAATAAGTAAAATGAAATTATTTTTCTATTTACAAAATGAATTTAAAAAAAACCGAAACTATAAATATGGTTTCGGTTTCTTCTTTTCTGCAACTGAAAAATTAGTTTCACACTAAAATTTTGAATGTCTTTACTTTTTAGTTTTCCATTTTCATTTTTGTTCTTTTCATCATCATTCCATTCATTTCCATTTTGTCCCCATTTTTCATCATCATGGTTTTCCCGTTTTTCATCTTTACCATCCCATTAGGAAAAACCATTGAACCATTAGACATCATCATTTCATTTTCCATCATCATCATCTTACCGTTTTTCATCATCATCATTTTTCCGTCTTTCATCTTTACATACCCTTCCATTTTATTCATCATCATCATGCCATTCATATCCATCATGTCGCCGTTTTTAAACATCATGGTTTTGCCGTCTTTCATTTTTACCATCCCGTTTGGAGAAACAACAGAACCATTAGGCATAGTCATTTTTTTTTCCATAATAATCATCCTTTCTCCTTTCATCATCATCATTTTACCATTTTTCATCATTAAATGATCTTTCATTTGGACCATTTTTGGATCGTACATTTTGGAATCATACATTTTAGCATCCTTAGCCATAGCGCCTAAAGTACAAATAACCACTGCTAATAAAATAAATAAATTTTTCATAATATATTGATTTTTAGTTTTTTACATTATTAAAATTACAAAAAAAAATAGTTATAAGAAAATCTTTTTAATTTTTAATTCACAAAAAAAATCTAAACTAATAATTACAACACGCAGAAGAGCCCCTTACAAAAAAAAAGAAATCCTATTTACAGATTCCTAAAGATCTATTTATAAATTAGCAAACTAAAGGCCTTATATTTAAAAAAGCATGCACAATAAAATCGTCTTAATAGTTGGTAGGGAAAATCTACAAAAAGACGGTTCACTAAACACCGCATTATTAGACTATTTATACCAGCAAAATTATATGATTCTTTACGAACCAATTGGTCAGGAAATATATCATAAGATTAATATAGAAAGGAAATATAAATGGTTCCCTGCAATTTTAAAAAAAATATTTTGGAGAATTTATCTTTTGAGGTATACTATTCTTAATTTTAATCTTTTTTTAAAATCCTTCCGCAAGAATATAAATACTGTAGAATTTCGCTCAAAAATATTAAAACAGTTTATCTTAAAATTGGATACTACAAAAGAAATAATCATAATCTCAAGATCAGCTGGTGGATTAATAGCAACAAAAATTGCAGATGAACTAAACATAAAACATATTATTTGTTTGGGTTATCCTTTTCGACATCCTGAAAAAGAAGAGGAACCTCACCGATTTATGCATTTAAAGAACTTAAACACTCCCTTCTTGATAATTCAGGGTACAAATGATGCTTATGGCGGGAGTGAAATTGATACAAAATATGAGCTTGCGCAAACAATTGAGCTATTTTTTGTGGAAACAAATCATGATTTTAAAACCTCAGCTGATGATTGGAAAAAGGCGATTTCAAAAATTCACAGTACCATTAATCCAACTGTACAGCAATCAACAAGTAGCAAGACAAAATTTGAACAAAAAAATAGTTAAGTATCATAAATCCTAATATATTTACCCCAAAATAATTTTTGCATTAAGGCTTTTGATTTATTCCCTTTTTATTTTAAAATTAAAACTCAAAGCAGTCACCATTTGATAATTCTTAAAAGCTATTTTCCAAAATTTTAAAAAAAACACTTTGAAAATGATTAATGATACAAATTGGCACGAAAAACATAAGGCAACATTAAATGTGGGAAGTCGTTTAGCAGACTCTGTAGCTAAAGGAATGGGGTCGTGGAAGTTCATTATAGTTCAAACCATATTGGTAGTGCTTTGGATGACATTAAACATTGCTGCTTTTACCTACCACTGGGATGTATATCCATTTATTCTCCTAAATCTTCTTTTTTCTACTCAGGCTGCTTATGCGGCGCCTATCATTATGATGTCCCAAAACCGTCAAAGTGAAAGAGACAGATTACAGGCACAAGCAGATTACCAAACGAATATTGACGCAAAACTAGAAATAGAAGCCTTAACTATTCAACTAAATAAATTAGAAGTTGAGAAACTAGATGTAATAATTTCCTTGTTGAACGAAATGAAAGAAACTAAATAAGTCCTCAAAATTATTTTTTTTGAAAGCTTTGTCATAAATTTTGCGGACTTGTTTCATTGGCTACAATTAAAATTATTTCTTAATTGTCTGTGATTGCTAAGTTAGCATGTCCAGTGCTAATTGGTCTAAAAAAAGAAACTAAAGAAAAACACCTAAAAAACTTATTTGGTGATATGAATTAACCTCATTAAGCATATTATTATTATTATGATTAATACTGAATAATTGCAAAATGGTTTAGAAAACTTTTGAAATTCAGAAAAATAAAACGGTACCCTAAAGCACCGTTTCATTTTAATTAAGATTAATTTTATTTTTTTATAGCTTCATTTATAGCTTCTCTATCCAGATATTGGTTTACCTCATCAATTTTATCATTTTCATCAAAATGAAAATCAGTATGAATCCATTGCGTCATCGATTTTCCCCCTTTGTATTTTGCCGTAGTTTTATACCAACCCAACAACCAATTCCCGGTCTTTTTAACATTTTCCAGACTATTAACTTTTACTGGCAACCAAATTTCATTTTCGAAAGTGATCGTTTCAATAATATTTGCTCTTCTATTTCTCCAATATTTATCGATAGCCGGTTTGCCCACTAAACTATCTCCACTATTCCAATAATATTTGGCATTATCGGCATAATTAGCCATCCATGCATCCATATCACCCTTGGTTAAATCCTGCAGTGATTTTTTACCCATTTCGGTATATTTAGCATCTGCAAATTCAACAGGTTGCACTTTTGGATCAGGCGAAATTACTGCTGGAGTTTCTTCCATTGTTTTATCTTTCTTGCATCCTACAAGAAAAGAAAAGCACAAAGCAAATAATAGTAATTTTTTCATAATCTAAAAATTTGAAGTTAATAATCTAAAAATCAAAAAAAGATTTGGGAAAAATCAGTCTTAAATTTAACAATAAAAATTGACATAACACTAACAAATTGTAAAAAATTAAACAACAAATAACTGAATTACAACAATATACCAATTATAAATAGAAGTATTTAAAAAATTTATTTTCGAAAAACGTTCACAAAAATCACCGGCATAATTCGATTCTTCCCACCTAATTGTACTACGAAAAAAGCTTAAAATAAGTAAACAAAATGAATAAAGAGCTCTAGAAGGATACCGAAAATAGCTTCTAAAAAAATGATTATCTTTGCATAAAACAAATAAAAAATGCAACATATTATAGATCGATTCATCAGTTACGTAACTATTGATACAGAATCTGACGCAGGCTCTGAAACCACGCCAAGTACCGCTAAACAATGGGACCTAGCCAATAAACTAGTTGAGGAATTAAAAGCTATTGGCATGCATGACGTAACAATAGACGACAAAGCATACATCATGGCTACTTTGCCAAGCAATGTTATTCATGAAGTACCAACTATTGGATTCATTTCACACTTTGACACCACGCCCGATTTTACCGGAGCCAATGTAAAGCCTCAAATTGTTCCTAATTATGATGGTAAAGACATTGTGTTAAATGCAGAACAAAATATTATATTATCGCCTAATTATTTTAAAGATTTGTTACTGTACAAGGGGCAAACCTTGATTACAACTGACGGAACTACATTATTAGGTGCCGATGATAAAGCCGGAATCACCGAGATTGTAACTGCAATGGAATTCCTTATCAAAAATCCTGAAATCAAACACGGAAAAATCAGAGTGGGTTTTACACCAGATGAGGAAATTGGTCGTGGTGCGCATCATTTTGACGTAGAGAAATTTGGAGCCGAATGGGCATATACAATGGACGGCAGCCAAATAGGCGAACTGGAATATGAGAATTTTAACGCGGCTGGCGCCAAAATTATTTTCAAAGGAAAAAGTGTTCATCCTGGTTACGCCAAAGGAAAAATGATCAATTCTCTGCTGATTGCCAATGATTTCATCAATGAATTACCTGCTGATGAAACACCTGAAACTACAAAAGGATACGAAGGCTTTTTTCATGTACATCACCTTAATGGCGGTATTGAAGAAACCGTTTTGGAACTAATTATCAGAGACCACAACAAGAAAAAATTTGAAAAACGTAAAGAATTGATCGAGAAAATCACTCGAAAAATAAATAAGAAATTTGCGAAACAATTTGGTGCTGATATTGCTACAGCCGAAATAAAAGATCAATATTACAATATGAAAGAAAAGGTAACGCCTGTAAAACATATTGTGGACATTGCTGAAAAAGCGATGAGAGAAATAGGTATTAAACCACTTATTAAACCTATTCGTGGCGGAACTGACGGTTCTCAATTGTCATACAAAGGATTGCCTTGCCCAAATATTTTTGCAGGCGGTCATAATTTCCACGGAAAATACGAATATGTTCCCGTTGAAAGCATGCAAAAAGCAGTAGAAGTTATCGTGAAAATTGCTGAATTAACAGCACTAGGCGATTATGTAAAAACGGAAGAAACCATTAAAAATAAAAAATAATTGGACTCACCAAAAACCGATACACATACTTGGGATAAAGTAAATAGTTGGTCAGAAGAATTAGAATTTCTGAAATCAATTATTGCCAAAACTGAACTCATCGAAACTACAAAATGGGGAGGTTGCGTTTATGTCTTAGATAATAAAAATGTGCTCGGGATAGGAGGATTTAAAAATTATTTTACCATTTGGTTTTTTAATGGCGTTTTCCTTAAGGATGAAAAAAAAGTTTTAGTTAACGCACAAGAAGGCGTTACTAAATCATTACGACAATGGCGCTTTACATCAAAAGAGGAAGTAGAAGAAACTTTAGTTTTAGATTATATTCACGAAGCTATTCAAAACGAAAAGCAAGGAAAAATAATCAAACCCCCAAAAGCGGAACTTAGGATTGAGATACCAGAAATTTTTCAGAAGGAATTAGATTTTAATCCAAATTTAGCCGACGCTTTTCTAAAATTCTCACCATACAAACAAAAGGAGTTTTTAGAATATATTGTCGAAGCTAAACGAGAAGAGACTAAACGTTCCAGACTAGAAAAGATAAAGCCAATGATACTCGAAAACATTGGCTTAAATGACAAATATCGCTAAAATTAAGACCCAATTCTGAAAAATCAGAGTTGGGCTTTTTTTTTTAAAATCACATTATGTAACATAAATGCAATTTAATAATCATTCGATGAAAATTGCATTCAAATTCATAACCCCGACATCTTTTGAAAACTATTGAAAAGGAATTATATCCTTTTTCACTTCTTTCTGTGCATTGTGTTTATTGTAAAGCGCATCAAAATATTAGTATTATACTGAAAACCTTAACATTGACTAGTTTGTTAAATCACTATATTTACTAACAACTGCTTAACAATCTATTAACACCACAGCTAACTATTCGTATAATTTCATAAAAAACTAATACTAAAAATATAAATTATGATACAAAAAAAAGAAACGCAAATTGATTCAGTATCGCCAGCAAAACCTAAAATCGATAAGCCAGTTAGAACTCGGACAACAAAAATTGTCGAACATGTTATGGAAGCTGTTGCAATTGAAGAACCAAAAATTGAAGAAACTAGCACCGAAAATGTAGAAGTCTCACCTACTAATCCAGATGACAGTAAATCTTCAAAAAAGAAAGGTGATAAAAACAAGACTAAAAAGAAAGCGAAAATGAAAGCAAAAGAAAAAGCTAAAAAGGCCGACGCAAAAGAGAAAGCAAAACAAAAGGCGAAAGCAAAAGCAAAAAAGGCTAAAAAAGCAAAAAAGGAGAAAGCAAAAAAAGCCAAGGTAAAAGCGAAAGCAAAAGAAAAAAAGGCTAAAGCGAAATCTAAAAAAGCAAAAAAGAATAAAAAAAATAAGAAGAATAAAAAATAACCAAATTGCTATATAAAAAAATGCCCTGAAATTCAGGGCATTTTATACTAGTTCGAAAACTACTATTATTTTTTTACAGCTGCAGTATTTAATGCTGCGCTCATTTCCATAGAGATAGCGGAACGCTCCATTTTTAATTTTCCTGACATAGTTTCAACGATAACTGTAGTATCAGCTAATTCAGAAACTTTTCCGTGAAGTCCACTTTTTGTAATAATTTTGTCGCCTACTTTCAAGCTGCTTTCAAATTCTTTTTCGCTTTTAGCTTTCTTTTGTTGCGGTCTTATCATAAAGAAATAGATTACCACAAACATTAATAGAAACGGCGCAAATTGAGTTAATTGTCCCATAA
Organism: Flavobacterium xinjiangense; assembly: GCF_900142885.1. Taxonomy (GTDB): domain Bacteria; phylum Bacteroidota; class Bacteroidia; order Flavobacteriales; family Flavobacteriaceae; genus Flavobacterium; species Flavobacterium xinjiangense. Next base: position 310,155 of record NZ_FRCL01000004.1, read on the forward strand.
TTTTAAAATCTCTTTTTTGTTTATTAATATTACATTAAACCACGACCAGCTTTAATCATCTTTTTGCTAGCCTGTAGCTCTTTTACTAAATTATCTAAAATTCCGTTGATAAAAATACTACTTTTTGGTGTAGAATACTCTTTGGCAACTTCTAAATATTCGTTAAGGGTAACTTTTACTGGAATCGATGGAAATTTTAGAAATTCACAAATAGCCATTTTAAGAATAATGGTGTCAATTTCGGCTATTCTATCGCTGTCCCAATTAGGCGTTTTATCAACATATTCTTTAGCAAATTCTGCTTCGTTCAAGACTGTTTTTCTAAACAAATCTTTTACAAAATCCTTGTCCTCGTTGTCTTTATACAATTTAGGCACTCTGAAATTATCATCTTCACCCGATTTAATCGCTTTCAATTGCTTGATTATCTGAGTATTAACCAGTGGAATATCGTCTACCCAAGTTAATTTATCATCTTCTAAATATTCATAAAGTTTTTCATTAGGAACAATTACATCCATAAATAAATCAACAATAAATTGTTTATCCTCTTCGAATGTATTGATTGAATTACTCATGTATTTTTCATACAACTTGCTTGCTTTTATATCATTAAGAAGCAACAAGATATAATCATCGTTTTTTGTCCAATTGTCAATTTTACGATTTTCAAGAGCAATATTAAGTGAATTGTTTTCTGAAAGAATTTGAAAAATACTATTTTTAATAAATTTTTCGTTTGGCTTACGCTCCTCAGCAGTAGCAAGATGTTTCAGAGATGATTTATGCAAAAAGATGGTTTCTTTTTTACAGATTTCAATCAGGGAAGAAAGCATTATTAGGTATAAATCTTGAATATTATCGATACTATAGAAAAGAAATTTTTCCTCTTTTTCCAGATTATCAGAACCGTTTTGATGCATCGCATAAATGGATTGCATAACTTTAACGCGTATGTGTCTTCTATTTACCACCTTGTAAGAACTTTTATTAATTAGAGTGCAAAAATAAGAATTTCATCCGTGTAAATAAAATTAAAACACCTTTTTTTAAAAGTAATCAGTATTCAGTCTCGGTTTCCAGTTCTATCTGAACACTGCGACTGAACACTGAACACTATTCATTAACTTACTTTTTATTCTCTATCTTTCTTTGATCAATACGATTTTGAGCAATAGTCAAAGCCGCATGATGGGTTGTAATTCCATTAGCAATGGCAAATGCAAAGATCTCAAGAGTTGTATTGTAAATATTCTCTGTTTTACGCATAATCTCTGCTTTGTCATAATGCGCTAATTCCGCATAAACATTGATAATACCACCGGCATTAATCAAAAAATCAGGGGCATAAAGAATCCCTCTTTCTTGCAAAATTGCACCATGAATATTCTCATTTGCTAATTGGTTATTGGCTGCACCAGCAATTACTTTAGCTTTAATTTTATGCACAGTGGCATCATTTATAGTCGCACCCATAGCACAAGGAGCATAAATATCAACATCGGCAGAATATAAATCATCACCGGTGAAAATTGTAGCACCGTATTTAGATCCAACTTCGTACAATTTTTCTTCATTGATGTCTGCGATAGTAACTATTGCACCTTCTTTTGTCAAATAATCAACTAAAGTTTCTCCAACATGACCAATCCCTTGTACCAACACTTTTTTTCCGCTAAGTACATCTGAACCAAACTGCTGTTTTGCAGCAGCTTTCATACCAAGATATACGCCGTAAGCTGTTACTGGCGATGGATTTCCAGAACCGCCTTTTGATTCAGAAATTCCGGTCACATAAGGCGTAACGTCTCTAACAGTGTCCATATCTGCAGTTTCCATTCCTACATCTTCGGCAGTGATATATCTTCCGCTTAATGAATGTACAAACTCACCAAATTTACGCATCAACTCAGGTGTTTTTTGGGTTTTGGCATCACCAATGATAACCGCCTTACCTCCACCGATATTTAATCCTGTAATGGCTGCTTTATAAGTCATACCGCGAGAAAGTCGCAATACATCATTTAAAGCTTCCCATTCATTGGCGTAATTATACATGCGAGTACCTCCCAAAGCAGGACCCATAACCGAATTATGAATACCAATAATTGCTTTTAAACCTGTATCTTTGTCGTTGCAAAATACAATTTGTTCGTGATCATTAAATGATAGTTGACCAAAAACGGGATCCATTTTTTGAAGTTCCTTTCCAGTTGTGAAAGCTGCATTCATAGTATTAATTTTTATAGTGATAAAATTATGAATTTGTCAAAAAGACAAATCAAATTTACATAAAAAATACACATACACTAATATTTTAGCCTGAATTTATCAATATGGTAATTATTACGAACAAATTATAATTTTAAGCTTTATCAAAAATTGATTAAAAAACAAAAAACAAAACTATTTCAATAAAGAATATCTTAAAAACATGAAAGAATTACGTTATTTAAATAAATACTTTGTCAAATATAAATACAGCTTTTCCCTCGGTATTATATTTACCATTATCGCCCAGATATTTTCTTTATTTACACCAAAATTAATTAGCAAATCATTCAAAGTAATTGAATCCTTTTCTAAAGACAAAAATGTAGCTATTTCAGTAATTCGCGAAGAACTAATTTCGAATATTTTATTGATCATTGCCACAACTATCATAGCTGGTTTTCTTACCTTTTTGATGCGACAAACGCTTATTGTTATGTCGAGACACATTGAATTCGATTTGAAAAATGAAGTTTTCCGACAATACGAAAACTTATCGCAGAACTTTTATAAACAAAATCGTACCGGTGATTTAATGAACCGTATCAGCGAGGATGTTTCAAAAGTAAGAATGTATGTAGGCCCTGCGGTTATGTACACGATAAATACTTTTATTCGATTTACAATTGTCATCGTATACATGTATAATGTTTCGCCTCGCTTGACTTTATATACCATTCTTCCTTTACCACTATTATCATATTGCATTTTCAAATTAAGCTCCGAAATCAATAAGCGAAGCACCATATTTCAACAATATTTATCCAAAGTTTCCAGCTTCTCGCAAGAAATATTTTCTGGAATCCGTGTGATAAAAGCGTACTCATTAGAAGATCAGCATCAAAACAACATGGTAAACCTGGCCAATGAGAGCAAAAGCAAAAGTTTAAACTTAGCCAAAGTTCAATCTCTCTTCGGACCATTAATGCTGGCACTTATAGGAATAAGTAACTTGGTCGTGATTTATTTTGGGGGATTAATGTATATTGATGGTACCATAAAAAGCATTGGAACGATAGCAGAATTTATCTTGTATGTCAACATGCTTACTTGGCCAGTGGCTTCTTTAGGATGGGTTTCTTCTATGGTTCAAGAAGCCGAAGCCTCCCAAAAACGTCTTAACGAATTCCTTAAAATCGAACCTGAAATAAAAAATAATAATCCAAATAAATCTGTTATTGAGGGTACTATTTCTTTCGAAAATGTAAGTTACACTTACGAAGACACCAATATAGAAGCATTAAAAAATGTCACTTTTACAGTCAAAAAAGGAGAAACACTAGCGATTCTAGGAAAAACAGGATCTGGAAAATCAACAATCTCTTCATTAATATCTAGATTGTACGATGTAACAGGCGGAAAAATAAACATTGACGGAAACGAAATAAGCACTGTAAACCTTTATGATTTGCGCAACAGCATTGGGATTGTACCGCAAGATGCCTTCTTATTTTCGGACAGCATAAAAAATAATATAAAGTTTGGTAAAGAAAACGCAACCGACGAAGAAGTAGAATCAGCAGCAAAAAATGCCGTTGTACATGATAACATTATTGGCTTTAATAAACAATATGACACCATATTAGGGGAACGAGGTATTACCCTATCAGGAGGACAAAAGCAACGCGTTTCTATTGCCAGAGCAATTATTAAAAACCCTCCTATATTACTTTTTGACGATTGTTTGTCGGCAGTAGATACAGAGACCGAAGAAGCGATTTTGAATAATTTATCTGAAATTTGCAAGGATAAAACTACCATTATAGTAAGCCATAGAGTTTCATCAGCCAAAAATGCCGACAATATTATCATTCTCGAAGACGGAAAAATAATCCAACAAGGTTCTCATAATCAATTGATAAATCAAGAAGGGTACTATGCTTCCCTATATTTAAAACAACTTTCAGAAAAAGAATTGCTTTAATTGTTGTGTAATACATATATTTTTTAGATTTTTGAGTACTACTTAACAACCATAAATTGATAGAAAGGATTATGAGAGAAAATGACATGTTAGAAAAAGAAGAGATATTTTCAAAAGTTCTAAGAGCTGGAAGAAGAACTTATTTCTTTGATGTGAGGGCTACAAAAGCAGATGATTACTATATTACGATTACCGAAAGTAAAAAATTCACTGAGGAAGATGGCTCGTTCCACTTCAAGAAACACAAAATTTATTTGTACAAAGAAGATTTTGCTGCTTTCGCAGAAATTCTAGGAGAAATGACCTCTTATGTTTTGAACCATAAAGGAGAGGAAGTAATCTCTGAAAGACACCAAAAAGATTTCAAAAAAGAATATGCTTCTGATAAAGTAGAAGACGAATTCATACCAAAAACATCATCTTTTACTGATATTGAATTTGATGATATTTAATCCTTAGTTACCTACTTACAAAACTAACAAGTCCAAAAGTCAATTGATTTTTGGACTTTTTTTTGTTTTTAAATCCCCCATCGCTGACAAAGTAGTATCATCCCCTTACTATTCATAATATGGTAATAGTTTAATAATCGTCGCAATTTATATCCTAACCGCGGATGTGTTGAAAGTTTGGTTTTTCAAAAAACACCTGCATTCGTAGTAATTACGCTTTGGTTCGAATACCATTTTTTAAACTTCACAAAATAATTTAGTCATTAAAATATTTGAAATTAATTTCTAAAAAGTATTTTTGTTTAATGGAAACGAAACTATTAATACTGGCAGGACTTGGTGATTCCGGAGAAAAACACTGGCAAAGCTATTGGTTACGAAAATTTAAAAACAGTTCTAAATTAGTTCAGACGAATTGGGAACAACCTATACTGGAGGATTGGCTTAGCAATTTAACGGAAGCTATTTCAAAAATAGATTCTCCAACTATTTTAGTGGCACACAGTCTTGCAGTTTCTATGGTTTTGCATTGGGCTGAAGCAAATACTAATTCGAACATAATTGGCGCGTTATTAGTCGCTCCTGCCGATGTTGATTCTTCAGAGCACACTCCTGAAATAATTTGGAATTTCTCGCCAATACCAACTGGAAAATTACGTTTCCCATCTATTGTGATCACCAGTGCTAATGATCCCTATATTTCTACAGTAAGAGCTGAATATTTAGCTAAAATCTGGGGTAGTGATTTTATAAATATTGGTAAAAAAGGACATATCAACTCCGATTCAAATCTCGAGTTTTGGGAAGAAGGCCAATTGATTTTGGAACAATTAATAAATAAAATTAATTCCGATTCATAAATAAAAAAACTGCTTTATTTAAAAAACAGTTTCTAAATTTTGACGACAAATCATCCAACCGACAGTTCACCTTTTATACAAGCCGACTAATTCTCCCCAGGCAATAATATAATCTTTCATTTCCTTTTCAAGTTCATTTTTATCAGTGCTTACAAGTAAATTTAGTTTAGTATTTAAAGCGTACACTTTAAAATAATAATGATGTTTGCCACTTGGAGGGCAAGGCCCATCATATTTATTTTCCCCAAAACTATTCCTTCCTTGAATTCCGGGTGCAGAATTTTCTTTTATACTGTTTTTTGGTGCAATGTTCCACATTAACCAATGACAAAAAGATCCACTGGGAGCATCTGGATCATCCACTATAATAGCCAGGCTCTTTGTATTTTTAGGAATTTCGCCTATACTAATCTCCGGGTTTACATTTACCCCGTCACAAGTATATTTCGAATAAATAAATTCATTATCCTCAAATGCAGGGCTTTTTATAACTAATTTGCTACTGGCTGTTACTGACATGATAAATAGTATAATAAGGTTCATTATTAATGTGCCATTTGTTGTTCATGACACATTTCTGCACATTTACCACATGCTTCTGCACATTTTTTACAATGTTCCATTTGTGAATATTTTTCACATTCAGCGGCACATATTTCACACATTTCCGCACATAATTTTAAGAAAATAGCTGTGTTTTCAGAATTCCGTTCCATTAACTGGGATGCTAAGCGGCATATATCCGCACAATCCTGATCGTTCATCATACAGCGAGCCATATCCATTTCTTTTTCTAAATGGCATGCATCATAACAATGTGTGCATTGTGCAGCACAAAAATGTAATACGTCAATCATTTTTTGCTTTTCCATTTTTTAGGTATATTTAAATTAAGAATCTATTTTAAAACACCAAAAGGAAATGATACGGCATTTGATTTCCATCTGGTCAATATCACGGCTGTACCTGCTGATGCATCATCAACAATACATCCAAAACGACACCGTATTCTACAGCAAAAAGCTTTGGGGAAACTTTACACTAATTATAATCCTAAAAATTTAATAAAGGATTTGTAGCACTCATTCGATAAGATATTGCATGTAAATAACTCCATTATAGAAAAGTAAATTTACAATATTTATTGTTTTAAATAACTGATAAATAGATTATTAACATTAAAATAACCTATTAATATTTAAGAAGCTAAGTAAATCCTGTTTTTGAAGTTACCCAATTCGCAATCCATTTTCAATCTCAAAATCGGGTGTTAATAAAATAACATCTCCTTCTTCCCCTACAGCTCCTAAGACCAAACATTCACTCATGAATTTACCAATTTGTTTTTTAGGGAAATTAACTACAGCAACAATTTGTCTGCCAACCAAATCTTCTTTTTGATATCGTTTGGTAATTTGTGCAGATGTTTTTCGAATCCCAATTGTGGGACCAAAATCTACCGTTAGTTGGTAAGCCGGTTTTCTTGCTTCAGGAAAATCATTGACTTCCAAAATAGTTCCAACTCGCATTTCTACTTTTTCAAAATCTTGCCAAGTTAATTCCATGGTTGTATTGTATTTATAGTTTTTAATTAAATGTTAATTTCTAACAAACCTATCAATTTTACAACTATTTACACTAATTTCATAAGAGATTTTTTTCCCTATATCTTTAAATTTACAAATTAGCAATACTATTTAAAAACTATAAATACTAGTAGTAATATGGATGACAATCAAACAAATGGAATCGAATCATTAGGAAATGGTAGCTTTTCTAAATCAAAAATGGCAACTGATAAATATCTTCAGACGGAAACAAACGTAAAATTATATGTAAAGGATTATGGTCAAGGAAAACCGGTAATTCTGATTCATGGATGGCCCCTATCTAACGAAATGTGGGAATATCAAATCGAGGCTCTGGTTGAAAATAACTTTAGAGTTATTGCTTATGACCGCCGAGGTTTTGGAAAATCTTCACAACCGTGGGACGGTTACGATTACGATACTTTGGCCGATGATTTAAAAGCAATTATCGATCTTTTAGAATTGGAAGATGTTACTCTGGTTGGATTTTCTATGGGTGGTGGTGAAGTGGTGCGCTATTTTAGTCGTCATGGTGGAAAAAACATTGCAAAAGCAGTGCTAATCTCCGCTGTAACTCCTCATTTATTAAAAACCGACGCTAATCCAGAAGGAGTTCCTCAAGAAAAATATGATGCAATGGCGGACCAAATTAAAGACGACCGAATTGGGTTTATGGATGCCTTTGGGAAAACGTTTTTCGGTGTGAGCTTTATTAGCAAGCCTATCAGCACACCACTATTGGATTATTACAGAATGCTGTGTTCACTTGCTTCTCCCCGTGCCACCTTAGAATGTGCAAAGTCTTTTTCAACAACTGATTTTACGCATGAAATGTCCTCTGTAAATGTACCTACATTAATCATTCATGGAGATGAAGACAAAACTGTTCCGATAGAAATCACTTCTGAAATTGCCACTAAATTAATCCCTGATAATATCTTTATTGTTTACGATGGCGCACCACACGGATTATTTTATGTAGAAAAAGAAAAATTAAATAGAGATTTGATTAAATTTTTAAAGTCTGGAATATAAATTGAATCGTTTAAAAAGTACCCTTCGAAGCGCTTACTGGTAGTAATGCACTTCGGAGGGTACTTTTTTTTTAGAATTTAAAATATTTCAGAAAAAAAAATCCTTTTTAATACTGCATTTTTATTGTAATTTGGTAAAAGCAATATTAACTTCAATGACACGAACAACTTCAAATACAGTAGCACTGGGAACTTTGGCTCCAAATTTCAATTTAAAAAACACTAATTCAAGTGAATGGTTTTCTTTTCAGGATTTAAAAGGAGAAAAGGGAACTTTAGTAATATTCATCTGCAATCATTGCCCTTTTGTACATCATGTAATTGATGAAATTGTTATGATCGCCAATGATTATCGGGTACAAGGAATTGGAATCATTACCATTTCCAGTAATGATGTGGTTAAATTTCCACAGGATGCACCGGAATTGATGACCGAGTTTGCATTCCAAAATAAATTTGAGTTTCCGTATCTTTATGATGAAACACAGGAAGTCGCAAAAGCCTATAATGCAGCTTGCACTCCCGATTTTTACTTATATGACAATCAAGATAAATTAGTCTATCACGGACAATTAGACGACAGCCGCCCGGGAAATGGAATTCCGTTAAGCGGAAACGATTTGCGCGGTGCAATTGATAGCGTAACCTACAATAGAACTATTAATCCAGATCAGAAACCAAGTCTGGGTTGTAATATCAAGTGGAAATAATATATTCTATTTATAAATGAACATAAAAAAATCCCAAAACTCTCGCTTTGGGATTTTATATGAATTGGATTGTTCAATACTGCAAACTGCGACTGAACACTGAACACTGAATACTATCACTTCACATCCATTAATTCTACGTCAAAAATCAAAGTAGCGTTTGGTGGAATTGCTCCTCCAGCACCACGAGATCCGTAACCTAAATGTGATGGAACTACAAAACGTGCTTTATCACCTACGCGCAACAAAGCAATTCCTTCGTCCCATCCTTCGATTACATTACCTTGTCCTAATGGAAATTCAATTGGTTTTTTTCTTGGGTAAGAACTGTCAAAAACTTTTCCGTCTGGAAGTTGTCCTGTATAATGTACCGAAACTATTTTACCGTTTGCTGCTTGTTTACCTTCACCTCTTTGGATAAATTGGTAACGTAAACCGCTTTCTGTTTTTTCGAAACCAGCCGCTAATTTTTCCATTTCAGCTTCTGCATCAGCTTTCAAAGAAGCATCACGTTTGTTACGGGCACCTTTGAAAGTAATAAAAGCTTCAATAGCATTCCATTTTTGAGCTTCTTCTCCTACTCTAACAATTTCCAATGATTCCAAAACATCACCTTGAGCAACAGCATCAACAATATCCTGACCTTCTACAACTTGACCAAAAACAGTATGTTTACCATCTAACCAAGGAGTTGGAATGTGCGTGATATAAAATTGAGAACCGTTCGTTCCTGGTCCTGAATTTGCCATAGCTAAAACCCCTGGTTTATCATGTTTTAAACTTGGGTGAAATTCATCATCAAATTTATAACCCGGATCTCCAGTTCCAGTTCCTAGTGGACAACCACCTTGTATCATGAAATCAGGAATTACTCTGTGGAATTTCAATCCATCATAGAATTTTGTTCCTTGAGGTTTTACTTTATTTTCTAAATTTCCTTCAGCCAATCCTACGAAGTTACCAACAGTTCCTGGTGTTAAATCGTGCGCTAGTTTTACTAAAATAGCACCTTTAGAGGTGCTGAATTTAGCATATATTCCGTTTTCCATTGTGTTTAATTTTTATTGAAGGGCAAATTTACGAAATTAATTTTAAAAAGGGAATTGGAGCAATAAAAGTTGGGAATTTGGTTTTATGGACACGAGCGGAATGATTGTGCGCGCTACGATGCGAATTGTTGCTAGCTGTTAATTTTTATTAATTTTTCCAATTCTGTTTTTAATGCACATAGGTCTTCGATTTTATTAAAGTCCAAGTTTTTTAAAAACTCATCACTAATTATAGTTTTTTCATCTTGGTTGATTTCTGTGAAGTTAATTTCGAATTTTTTTTTCAAATTAAAGTCAGTATTTCCAGCAATTTTAGCTTCAATAAAGTTGTCTTCCCCTTCAAAAAAAATGTCTTTTTCTTCAAATTTTGATTTCAATATTTTTAGAATGTGAATTGATGTTGAGTTTAACTTAAAGATTGTTTCAATAAAAACTGCACGATATTTGTCAATTACTAAATCGACTTCAAACTCATAAAGTTTATGTTTATTATTTTTATCTGAATAACTGTTTATTGCTGATTCAAATAAAGAGATATAACTCAATAATATTTTAAAATTATCTGAATTTATTTCTTTAGAAAAAATTTTAGGTTGCCATTGCGCGACTCTTAAAAAAAGATCTTTATCTAAATGGCCTGAAATTTTGTTTCTAATATGATTTACAAAATCTAATTCTTTAACTATATTTTTTTTCAGTTCAATGCAAGATGGATTTTCTCTTAATTCTTGATTTAATTCCTTAATTAAGTTGTCAAATAAGTACAATGACATTATATTTTGTTTGAGCATTCTGAAGAAAGAAATTGTTTCTTTAATAGATAGATTCTGATGAAAAAAATCAAGCTCGTCTAATAGAAGTATTATTTTTATATACTTTGCTCTTTCTGTCATAAACTTAAAGCTAACTTATATTGGTTTAATAAAATCATTCCAACCTATCCACATCCTTCTGTCTTTGTCAGACAAATATTTTATTACTTGCATTTCAAATATATAATAAATTTATTACAAGCCAATGTGCTGATTTTTTTATTGATGAATACTTTTCCTACCGATTCAGTTCTTTAAAATCTCTAATTCCACAAAATCCTAGGCCAGATAGAAGTGGAAATCCGTTTTATCTGCCTTTTCGGTGATATAAAGATTGTAACGAATAGCTGGAATAGCTCCTGAACAATCCCGACGTTTCGGGACAGAATAAATCCAAAAAAAAATGGCATCCTTTACGAATGCCATTTTTACTATTAAATAAAATATGATTATTTATCTGAAAGTCCCGCATTTTTCAAATACGGTTCGATTTGCATGTCATGTCCGATAAAATCCTTGAAAGCTTTGTTTAAATCTACGCTGTTCCCTACTGATAAAATATATTTTCGGAAACGTTCGCAATTCTCTCTGGTCATACCACCATTGGCCTGCATCCAGTCGAACGCATTATAATCCAAGGTTTTTGACCAGGTGTAAGCGTAATAACCCGCTGAATAACCTCCACTCCAAATGTGTGCAAAGTAAGGCGTGTGGTATCTGGTTGGAACTTCATTAACCAACAAACCATATTTTTGAAGTGCTTCTTTCTCAAAAACCAAAGTTGGTTTAAAATCAGCTTCTTTTTCTACACTATGCCAAGCCATATCAAGCGTTGATGCAGCCAATAATTCGGTCACGTCATATCCTTTGTTGAATGTCTCTGCTTTTTTAATTTTATCAATTAAAGCTTGAGGAATCACTTCTTTAGTTTTGTAATGTATCGCATAATTTTTTAAGACAGTAGGATCCAGTGCAGCATGCTCGTTGATTTGAGATGGAAATTCCACATAATCACGCGGTACAGATGTTCCTGAAATACTAGGATAATTTTGATTAGCAAACAAACCATGCAAAGTGTGTCCGAACTCGTGAAATAATGTCGTCACATCATCAAAACTGATTAATGATGGATTTCCATTAACTGGTTTAGAAAAATTATAAACGTTAACAATTACCGGTTTTTGTTTTAAATAATGAGACTGAGTAACAAAATTATTCATCCAAGCTCCTCCGTTTTTATTGTCTCTGGTGTAAAAATCCAAATAATAAATCGCCATTGATTTTCCGTCATTGTCAAATACTTCATAAGCCACAACATCTGGATTATAGACCGGCAAATCTTTTCTTTCCTTGAAAGTGATGCCATACATTTGCTTTGCAGCAAAAAACACTCCTTTTTCTAAAACAGTCGTTAACTCAAAATAAGGTTTTACCTGACTTTCATCTAAATCATATTTTGCTTTACGCACTTGCTCTGAATAAAAATTCCAATCCCAAGGCTCCAGTTTGAATCCTCCGCTTTGAGAATCGATTAGGTCTTGAATTTCTTTGGCTTCTACTTTTGCTTTTGCAACTGCTGGGGTAGCAATTTTCGCTAAAAGGTCCATCGCAGTGCTTGGTAATTTTGCCATTTGGTCTTGCAATCGCCATTCAGCAAAACTTTTCTTACCCATTAAATTCGCTTTTTTCAAACGTAATTTGGCCATTTTTTCTAATACTTCTCGAGTATCACCATCGTCATTTTTCTCAGCGCGAGTCCAGGCCGACTTGAATATTTTTTCTCTTGTGGCTCTGTTTTTAAGACTTGCCAATAAGGGTTGTTGTGTTGTATTCAATAATCCAATCAAATATTTACCACCTTGACCCGCCTCGGTAGCTTTTGCTTTTGCAGCGGCTATTTCGTCTGAACTCAAACCTTCCAAATCGCTTACGTTGTCAAATAAAACAGCGCCATTTTTACGGGCAATTAATAATTTGTTTCCAAAGAGCGTTCCCAAACTGGCCAACTCTTCGTTTATCTTTTTCATCTTTTCTTTATCACCAGGCGATAAATTGGCGCCCGCCAATTCGAACAATTGCAAGTAATATTCGGTCAATCGCTTGTCTTCTCCTTTTAGAGCATTCAAGTTTAACGCTTTGAAACGTTTGTATAACTGACTGTTCAAATATATTTTATCATTGTGAGCCGAAAAAATGGGCGCATATTCTGCTTCAATCGCTTGTAAAGTCGGATTAGTGTTTGAACCCGTTAGGTTATAGAAAACTCCTGTAGCCCTAACCAAATCAACTCCGCAAATTTCGAGAGCCAATACGGTATTTTTGAATGTTGGTTTGGCAGGATTGGTCGCTATTTTTTTTATTTCCTGATCATGACTTTTTAAGGCATATTCGAAAGCAGGCTTAAAATTTTCGTCTTTAATTAAATTAAAAGGCGGAGCTTGATACTGCAACGCGCTTTTTTGTAAAAGTGGATTAGTCATTTTAATAGAATTGTTTTGAGCATGAAGCGCTTGATTTTGCAGTGAAGCAATAAAAACAAGCATTATACCAGCTTTGGTTATTTTTGAAATCATAGTTTAAGATTAAATTATTTGTAGCTATAAAAGTACGCGAAAATAAGCGTATAGTTAAATGCCACAATTAAATAATTTAATTTCAATCTTTAAATCTTTGAATTTTGACTCTTTAAAACTTTGTACCTTTGCAACTTTCAAACTAAGATTTAAAATTATGCGCATTGATATTGTTACCGTTTTACCTGAATTATTGAGAAGTCCATTTGAGGCTTCGATTATGAAACGCGCCATTGACAAAGGATTGGTGGAAGTTCATTTTCATAATTTACGGGATTACACCACGAATAGACAAAAAAGTGTAGACGATTATCCCTACGGCGGTGGCGCTGGTATGGTGATGACGGTGCAACCTATTGATGCTTGTATCACGCATTTGAAAAGCGAAAGAACGTACGACGAAATCATTTATATGTCCCCGGACGGGGAAACTTTGAACCAAAAAATGGCCAATACCATGTCGATGTATGAGAATATCATCATTTTGTGTGGGCATTATAAAGGCGTTGATCAACGCGTTCGTGATCATTTTATCACTAAAGAAATTTCTATTGGCGATTATGTTTTGTCAGGTGGAGAATTAGGCGCTTTGGTTTTATCGGACGCTTTAATCCGATTGATTCCTGGTGTTTTAAGTGATGAAACCTCAGCATTGACAGATAGTTTTCAGGATGGATTATTGTCAGGTCCTATTTACACTCGCCCTGCGGATTATAAAGGCTGGAAAGTTCCTGATGTTTTAACCAGCGGGAATTTTGCCAAAATTGATAAATGGCGAGAAGATACGGCGTATGAACATACAAAGAATAGAAGACCAGATTTGCTTGAGGAATAGTGTTCAGTCGCAGTGTTCAGTTTACAGCGTAGAATTGAATAAAAAAGTTTGCAGTCACAGTTTGCAGTGTGAAATTGAATAAAAAATTGTAGTTTGCAGCTGCTGGAAAATGACACTTTACACTTGATAATGAGACTGGTAATAAAGAATTAGGCCAAGACTGACAACTAAAAACTTAAATAAAATCAATAATGGATTTCAAAGAATTATTAGCATTTCAGAAGTCGTTTCAGTTGGCAATGGATATCTTTCAGTTATCGAAATCATTTCCAAAAGAAGAAAAATATTCTCTCACAGACCAAATTAGACGTTCTTCGAGAAGTGTTTCTGCTAACATTGCAGAAGGATACAGAAAAAGACGCTATACTAATCATTTCATCAGTAAATTAACCGATAGTGATGCTGAAAATTCAGAAACAAATGTCTGGTTGGAATTCTCTTTAAAATGTGAATATAAAAATATTGAAACCTATAATAATTTAAATACCAAAACTATTGAAATTGGTAGATTAATAAATTATATGATTAATAACCCTGATAAATTTGGATGTAAAATCTTCTCTAATTGAAGTCTATTGTGACTGAAAGCTGCGACTGAGACTGAACACTTAAAATAAAAGTTGTAAATTAAAACAAAAGTTGTATTTTTGCACCCAAATTCAGGTTAACCTCTGGCGAGATCCGCGAATGTTGATTTGATATAAAACCATAATTAAATATATCATGGCAGATTTAATGAAATTCGTTCAAGACGAATTCGTAACAAGAAAAGAATTCCCAGTTTTTGCAGCTGGAGACACTATCACCGTTTACTACGAAATTAGAGAGGGTGAAAAAACTAGAACACAGTTTTTTAAAGGAGTTGTTATTCAAAGAAGAGGTTCTGCTAATACAGAAACTTTTACTATTCGTAAAATGTCAGGTGCTGTTGGAGTTGAGCGTATCTTCCCAGTTAACTTGCCAGCTTTGCAAAAAATTGAAATCAACAAAAAAGGTGCAGTTCGTAGAGCTAGAATTTTCTACTTCAGAGAACTTACTGGTAAAAAAGCTAAAATTAAAGACAAAAGAAGATAGTCCTCTATCTCTTTACTATAAAAAATCCTCAACAATGTTGGGGATTTTTTTTTGGAACAAATTAAAAATACTCCTTTATTATTATGTACCCGTTTTATTGCATTTTTTATTTGACAAAAAAAGAATATTATATTTTTCATATTCTCTTTTAAGAAGGCTAAAAACAATAATTTGATAATTTGATTTAAACAAAAAAACTTAATGTAAACGTATTTCCTTTTACGATAACGTTTTATTACATTTGTAGTCACGTTTTAAAAAATAAATTACATATCAATAATACATTATGACAAAAATTAAAGTAGCCAATCCGGTTGTTGAATTGGATGGAGATGAAATGACACGAATTATTTGGTCTTTTATTAAAGAAAAACTAATTCTTCCTTATTTAGATTTAGACATTAAATATTACGATTTAGGAATTGAAAACAGAGATGCAACTAATGATCAAATCACTATTGATTCAGCAGAAGCAATAAAAAAATACAATGTAGGGATTAAATGCGCGACCATTACTCCTGATGAAGATCGTGTAAAAGAATTTGGTTTAAAGAAAATGTGGAAATCACCAAACGGAACTATCCGTAACATTGTAGGTGGTACTGTTTTCCGTGAACCAATTATCATGAAAAATGTTCCTCGTTATGTACAAGGATGGACACAGCCAATCGTTATTGGTCGTCACGCTTTTGGAGATCAATACAAAGCAACTGATACAGTTATCAAAGGAAAAGGAAAATTAACCATGACTTTTGTTCCTGAAGAAGGAGAAACAAAAACTTGGGAAGTTTACGATTATGAAGGTGATGGAGTTGCTATGGCAATGTACAATACTGACGAAAGCATTTATGGTTTTGCTCATTCTTCTTTCCAAATGGCTTTGACAAAAAAATGGCCATTATACCTTTCTACAAAAAACACAATCTTGAAAGCTTATGATGGGCGTTTCAAAGATATTTTTGAAGAAGTTTACCAAAAAGATTATAAAACTCAATTCGTTGAAGCTGGAATTACTTATGAGCACCGATTAATCGATGACATGGTTGCTTCTGTAATGAAATGGAGTGGCGGTTTTGTTTGGGCTTGTAAAAACTATGATGGTGATGTACAATCTGATACTGTTGCACAAGGATTTGGTTCATTAGGATTGATGGCTTCTGTATTGGTAACTCCTGACGGAAAAACAGTAGAAGCTGAAGCAGCTCACGGAACTGTTACAAGACACTTTAGACAACACCAACAAGGAAAAGCAACTTCTACTAATCCAATTGCATCTATTTTTGCTTGGACAAGAGGATTGGAACACAGAGGTAAATTAGACGAAAATCAACCATTAATTGATTTCTGTCATGCCTTAGAGCAAGTTTGTATCGACACTGTTGAAAGCGGAAAAATGACTAAAGATTTAGCTATGTTAGTTAAACCAGAGGGATTAACTGAAGCTGATTACTTGACTACTGAGAATTTCTTGGCAGCGATAAAAGAAAATTTAGATGCTAAATTAGCATAATCTATCTTTTTCTATACTTTACAAAAGACAACCCGAAACGGTTGTCTTTTTTTTTATCTTAGCAATACATTAACAATTGTTAAACAAGAATTCACTTCCATTAGTTGAAATTTGCAAAATCAAAATCTAAGAAATGATTACTAAGAAAAATATTGTCTTTTTTATTCTTTTATTATCTTCTCTCGCTTCTTTTTCGCAAGAAACAAACTTAAACGGAATCACTAAGAAATTCACGCTAAGCGGAATCATAACAGATGCTGGCAGTAACGAAACTTTAATTGGCGTAAACATCATTATGCCAGAGCTAAAAACTGGAGTTACGACTAATGAATACGGTTTTTACTCTATTACTCTACCACAAGGAATTTATGCGGTTCAAATAAGCTATTTGGGATATCAAAACATTGAAGAATCCATAAATTTAAACCAAAACATAAAAAATAATTTCAAGTTATTTAGTAATGAAACGGCACTAAAAGAAGTCATTATTACCGATAATAAGACCAAAACTGATATTCGGAAACCGGAGATGAGCGTCAACAAACTCTCTATATCAACCATTAAAAAAATGCCGGTTGTGCTTGGCGAAGTTGATGTTCTTAAATCAATATTATTGCTTCCCGGCGTAACCAATGCTGGCGAAGGCGCTTCCGGATTCAATGTTCGAGGCGGCGGTGCAGATCAGAACCTAATATTATTGGACGAAGCAACCATATTTAATTCCTCCCATGTTTTTGGCTTTTTCTCTGTTTTCAATCCGGATGCAATTAAGGATTTAAAGTTATACAAAGGTGGAATCCCAGCTCGTTTTGGCGGAAGAGCTTCATCTGTTTTAGATATTTATCAAAAGGATGGAAGCAGCAAAGAATTTCATGTCAATGGAGGAATCGGATTAATCTCCAGTAGGATTTTGGTCGAAGGACCATTAGTAAAAGACAAAGGTTCTTTCCTTATTGGCGGTAGAAGTTCGTATGCGCATTTATTCCTGAAACTATCGGAAGAACAAAAAAACAACTCTGCCTATTTCTATGATTTGAATACCAAATTGAGTTATAAGCTGAATCCAAATAACAACTTATATTTATCGGGATATTTTGGTAGAGATGTCTTTAGCTTAAACAAAAGCTTTACCAATATATATGGAAACTCGACTTTAAACTTGCGTTGGAATCATTTATTTTCGGATAAATTATTTTCGAATTTATCACTGATTTATAGCGACTATTATTATGGCTTGGATCTTGATTTCGTTGGTTTCAAATGGGATTCCGGCATCCAGAATTATAATATTAAATACGATTTCAAAAATTACATATCGGATTCTTTCAAATTGAATTATGGTGTAAATGCTATTTATTATAATTTTAATCCAGGAACCATCAAACCATCTGATTCTAATTCCGGGATTAATTTTGATCAATTAGATAAAAAATACGCATTCGAACCCGCCTTATACATTAATGCTGATCATGAAATTTCGGATAAAATATCACTTTCCTACGGAATTCGCTATAGCATGTTTTACCGTTTAGGACAATCAACAATAAATATTTATGAAAATGATAATCCGGTAACATTCAATCCGGATTTACAGATTTATGAAAAAGCGACTCCTATTGGACCTAAATTCTATGGAAAGAATAAAGCTATTGAAAGTTTCAATAATTTGGAGCCTCGTTTTTCATTTGCCTATCAAATCAATGACGACCAATCTGTAAAAGCCAGCTACAACAGAATGGTTCAATATTTACAATTAATCTCCAACACCTCATCTCCTACTCCACTTGATGTTTGGACGCCAAGTGACAATTTCATAAAACCTCAAATTGCTGATCAGGTCGCTTTGGGTTATTTCAAAAATTTTAAAGACGGAATGTATTCACTTGAAGTGGAAACATATTACAAGAAAGTAAAAAACCGATTGGATTATATAGACGGAGCGAATTTGATAGCTAACAAAGCCATTGAGCAAGTGATACTCAACGGACAATTAAGATCATACGGATTAGAAGTGATGTTCCGCAAAAACGAAGGAAAATTTAACGGTTGGATTTCCTATACCTTATCCAAATCTGAGCAACAAACTCCCGGAAGAACAGCTATTGAAACAGGAATTAACAACGGAGCATGGTACAATTCAGTGTATGACAAATTGCATAATATTGCCATTACCAGTTCTTATAATTTGAATGAAAAATGGTCTTTTGGAGCTAATTTTGCTTTACAAACCGGGCAACCCGTAACCTACCCTAACGGGCAATACGAATACTTGGGAATAAACGTACCGAGTTATGGCTTGAGAAATGAAAATCGTCTTCCTGCATACCATCACCTCGATATTGCAGCGACTTTGACACCAAGAAAAAACATAGACAGAAACTGGGAAGGAGAATGGGTTTTTAGCATTTACAATTTATATAACCGAAAAAATGCCGCTTCCATCAATTTCAGACAAAATACAGATACAGGAAGTAATGAGGCGGTAAAAACTTCCATTTTCGGAATAGTTCCAGCCGTTAGTTATAACTTCAAATTTTAATTATCATGAACAAAATAAAACCACTATTAGTCATTATTCTGGCACTATTTCTTAATAGTTGTGAAGATGTTATTCCAGTAGATTTGAATACAGCTGCGCCAAAATTGGTTATAGAAGCATCAATAAACTGGAAAAAAGGAACATCAGGAAATCAACAAAAAATCACATTATCCACAACGACTGATTTTTACAGCAATGAAATTCAAAAGGTTTCTGGAGCTACTGTTTACATAAAAAATAGCTCTAACACTATTTTCAATTTTACCGAATCGGCGATAAAAGGAGATTATGTCTGCGCTAATTTTATTCCGGTTTTAAATGAAGTTTATACGTTAACCATCATTAATAATGGATCAACTTACACTGCCAAAGAATCTTTAAAACCAGTCGCTCCGATAACAGAAATCATTCAAAACAATAATGGTGGATTTACAGGAAACACTATAGAAATCAAGACTTATTACAATGATCCCGCTAATGAACCTAATTATTATTTGTACAAATACATCTACTCCAATCAGGTTAAATCAAACTTTTATGTAGATCAGGACGAGTTTTTTAACGGCAATAAATTCTTCAGTATTTCCCAAAATAATGATTTAAAAGTTGGCGACAAGATCGAAGTTACCCATTATGGTATTTCTAAAGCCTACTATAATTATATGAGTGTTCTGGTCAGCATTGCCGGAAATAATGGCGGAGGTCCTTTCCAATCTCCTCCAGCAACAGTTCGCGGAAATATCATTAACACCACTGATTCTGCGGATTATCCTTTGGGTTATTTTTCCCTTAGCGAAGTTGACATTAAGAATTACACGATCGAATAACTATATTTGTATTTATAATTTTCAATTTGTAATTCATAACTTATAATTAACCATGTCCTCACATCACATCGTTCGCGACGACCAAGAACCCGCTTTAATAATTGCTAACGGCGCCGCCTGCCATCCGGAATTATTAGGACAACTATTAGAATGGTCTCCCCTGGTAATTGTATTAGATTCTGCCATGGAAAGAGTCATGCAATTAGACATCAAAGTCGATGTACTTTTGGGTGATTTCGATAGAGGATTTGATCCCGAACAATACAAAACCTCCCAATATCCCATAGAGATTGTTCACGCTCCGGATCAAGATAAAACAGATTTAGAAAAAGCATTTGATTATTTAATTCAAAGAAAAATCCCAGCGGTAAATGTAGTTTGGGCAACCGGAAGAAGAGCCGATCATACAATTACCAATCTCACGAACATTGTTAGATACCGTGATTTATTGAAAATTGTTATTCTGGACGACCATTCAAAAATATTTTTGTTACCCAACAAATTCGAAAAATGGTACACGGCAAATACGCCCATTTCGTTAATTCCCATTGGCCACGTTACCGGAATTCATTCTGACAATTTATTTTATCCGCTAAAAGATGACAGTTTAACTATTGGTTACAGAACCGGAAGCAGCAATCATGTCACGAAAGATGGCATCGTTACAATAGAACACAATGAAGGCGATTTATTAATGATGGAATGCATGGATTAATCTTGAAAAACAATTTTATGCTCAAACATAATCTATTAAATACTTCTTATATCTTGCCAAAAAGAGATTGACTACCTTTGCATCCGAATTATAGAAAATGAAACCGAAAACAATTACCGAAAAGACTAATTTACATCCTAGAAATCTTGATAGATTTGGGTACGATTTTGAACAATTAATCAAAGAAAATCCTGAATTAAAAAATTTTGTCGCTGTCAATGAACACAATATCGAAACGATCGATTTTAGTAATCCAGATGCTGTAAAGGCTCTAAACAAAGGATTATTAATCAGTCATTACGACATACACGATTGGGATATTCCTAAAAATTATCTTTGTCCTCCCATCCCGGGAAGAGCTGATTACATTCATTATTTAGCTGATTTATTAGCTTCAAGCAATAACGGAATCATTCCGGAAGGAGAAACAGTACAAGGTTTAGATATCGGTATTGGTGCAAACTGTATTTACCCTATAATAGGAAATGCTTCTTATGGCTGGAGTTTTGTTGGTACAGATATTGACGAAAATGCGATTCAAAATTGTAAAAAAATTATTGAAGCAAACCCAAAGTTAATTGATCCAATTAGTTTGCAATTACAAACGGAATCCCGTTTCATTTTTAAAAACATAATCACTCCCGAAGATAAATTTACATTTAGTATTTGCAATCCTCCTTTTCATGCTTCCCAAGATGAAGCTACTAAAAGCTCAGTGCGAAAAATAAACAATTTAGAATCCCGAAGCCACGCGACAAAAACTACAACCCGAGATGGAGCCGAACGGAGCGAAGCTAAACCCGTTTTGAATTTTGGTGGCCATAATGCCGAGTTATGGTGTGAAGGTGGCGAATTAGGTTTTGTTACCCAAATGATTTACGAAAGTGCAAAATATCCAATGCAATGTCTTTGGTTTACTACTCTGGTTTCCAAAAGAGATAACCTGTCCAGTATTTACAAAACGTTAAACAAAGTAAGTGCAGCTGAGATAAAGACAATTGATATGGCTCAAGGCCAAAAAACAAGCCGAATTGTAGCTTGGACTTTTTTGAGCGAAGCACAACAAAAAGCATGGAAATTTGAATAGAAAAAAGTGCTTTTAAATATATTTTAATCATCAAAAACAGTATACTAAACACCAATTAGCATACTGTTTTTTTGTTATTCATCCTATCAATATACTAAAATGAAACAACAAGGAGCGCATCTATTATTAAATCAATAATTAAACTTCTAAAAAAAATGTTTCGAGAAAAAATCTATAAATAGTCAGGAAATATCGAATTTCTCTATATTTTTTCAACTTAAAAATAAATTTTAACATAGTTTTACGTAAGTTTGCTAAGGAAACCTTAAATAATCAGCAAAGATATTATTTAACGATTCTTGAAATTGTGAGCAAAAAATCGTTCTTTTTTAAAAGATGGAGCAGTCAGAAAGAAAAAAGAACCTCTTTATATTCCATTTTTCGTGCAATTCAAATGTATTCGTTGGAACAACATTTAAAAAATGGACTAATTCAAACTAAATTGTGAAAAAGCAAATCCTACATACCGAAACGCTAGATGACTCCATACTTTGGAGTAATCTAAAAAAAGGGGATGAAAAAGCTTTTTCAATACTTTTTAAAAAATACTATTCCCATTTAGTTCGTTATGGTAATTCATTTATTCCCTTTCCTGAAAAAGTGCAGGATTGCGTTCAAGATGTTTTTACAGATATTTGGGTTTACAGAAATAAACTAAATGATTCGGTAGTGGTAAAAGCTTATTTACTGGCCTGTGTTCGTAAACGCATCACACGATCACAAGAACGTGATCGTATTTTTCGCTTAAGCACTTCAGTAGATTCCATTAAATTTTTATTCGATTTTTCGATAGAGCATCATCTCATTGCTGATGAGATTACGGCAGACAAGGTCTTACGCCTTAACCAACTAATTAATGATTTGCCTTCTCGCCAAAAAGAGGCCATATATCTTCGCTACAACCAAGAACTTACTGTGGATCAAATAGCAAACACACTTGATATTAATTACCAATCAGCAAATAATCTTTTGCACCGTGCATTATTGTGTCTGCGCAAAGATTGGAAAGCAAGCATTTCCCTTATTTTGCTCCTGTTTTTAACTGCATTTTAGGTCAAAAAAAATAAAATCAAAAAAAATACGAATTTAATGAGTATCCAGTAAAGAAACGGACCTCTATATAATTGTAACCCCTTTTTTTGATGCAACACCGTAATAATTATACAGAGATAGAAGACTTTTTAGCCGATGAATCATTCCATCTATGGGTGTGTTTCAAAGACGACCAACAAGACTGGGAAGAATGGACTTTAGAAAACTCCAGTCGTGCTAAATTGGTTGAAGAAGCCCGTTTATGGCTGTTTGCAATGAAAACTCCCGATAGTGATTTATCTGCGGAGGCGGTTCAAAATGCATTAGAAGCCACTTGGATGAAAATTGAAACAAAAGAAGAAAATAAAAATGCAATAGCCCAACCAGTTCTTAAACTTTGGAAAAACCAATGGTTTAGAAAAATAGCTGCTATTTTAGTTATAGGTCTTTTATCAGGCTGGTTTTATAACGATCATTTTGCTACTAAGAATTCGGCACTTACATACAATGAACTGATTAATGAAAATGATGAGGGATTGGTAGAACAAACTAATAATTCAGACAAACCCCAAATAATAACTTTGTCAGATGGTAGCTCTGTTTTATTACAACCCAACAGTAAATTGAGTTATCCAAAAATATTTGTGGGTAATGAGAGAAAAGTTTATTTATCAGGTGAAGGTTTTTTTGAAATAAGTAAAAATCCACAAAAACCATTTTTTGTCTTTGCTAATGAAATTGTTACCAAAGTAATTGGAACCAGTTTTAAAATAAAAGCATACGCAAATCAGCCCAATATAGAGGTGGTAGTTCGTACCGGTAAAGTCAAAGTAAGATCAAACGAGTTAATTGCAAACTCAAAAGACGAATTAATTGTTTTATTACCAAATCAAGCCTTGCGGTTCGTGCGTAAAAATTTAATTTTTAATAAAATTACAGATATAACCCAAGATGAAACTTTAAGCCATTCCACAAGTAACATAGAACAATTGGGATTTGAATTTACAGATATTCCTGTAGCTCAAATTTTCAAAACCATTGAACAAGCTTATTTGGTAAAAATCGATTTTCCTCAAGCGAAGTTAAAAGACTGTTATCTGACGACTTCATTAGGGGATCAACCTTTGCAAGAAAAGCTTAAAATTATTTGTAAAAGTCTTGGAAACAATAGTAGTTACGAAATGAATGGAAACCAAATTATAATAATATCAGATGGATGTAACTAATCCTATTTTGCCTATGAATTAAACTACTTAAAAAAAAGCGCCGAAAATGCTGTAACATTCCCGACGCCTTGGATTAATTCAATTACCTCTCTGTAAAGAGTAATTGTCGCGTTCTCAATAACCAAACAAAGAATATTAACAAACACAAAACCAAAATTATGAAAAAAACCGTGCTTAAACAACGATTACTCATTCGAATCATGAAAATAACCATATTCCAATTTATTTTAGCCCTTGTTTTTTCAAGTGTTACATTAGCGAATAATATCCGAGGACAACGAAAATTGGATACCAAGGTAACTATTACCCTAACCGATTTGAACTTAGATACTGCGTTAACTAAACTTGAGAAACTGGCAAATGTGAAATTTTCGTATAATTCGAGAATGACACAATTTAATCAAAAAGTGAGTGTTTACGCTAACAATGAGGCCTTATCAAGTGTACTTACACGCGTTTTGAAACCACTTAAAATGAATTATACTGAAGTAAGCAATCAAATTGTTTTACAAAAGGAAGAAGTTCAAAAAGCCGGCTTAAATGTTGACCTTATGTCAACACTAAATGAAAATATAGTAGCTGAAATTATTAAAGGTCGCGTAGTAGATGACAGTGGTCAACCTTTACCAGGTGTTACAATCATTGTAAAAGGGACTACAAAAGGGACTACCACTGATGCGGATGGAACTTACAGCATCAGCGCGCAATTAGGTGATGTTTTACAATTTTCTTATGTAGGTTTAGAAACTAAATCTATAACTGTAACAGGAAATATATTAAATGTTATTTTAACAGGAACGGGAGAAACATTACAAGATGTTGTTGTAATAGGTTCACGTAATCCTACCAGAACGGTAACAGAATCTGCCGTGCCAATTGATGTAATTTCTATGAAAGACATCGCTTCACAAGGTCCTCAAGTTAACTTAAATCAAATACTGAACATGGTTGCACCATCGTTTACATCAAATACTACAACTGTAGCGGATGGAACGGATCACATCGACCCTGCGCAATTAAGAGGTTTAGGACCAGATCAAGTATTAGTATTGGTTAACGGAAAAAGAAGACATACTTCTTCTTTAGTAAATATTAATGGTTCCCCGGGAAGAGGATCTGTAGGAACAGATTTAAATGCAATTCCTGCTTTTGCTATCGAAAAAATCGAAGTATTAAGAGATGGAGCTTCTGCACAATATGGTTCTGATGCCATTGCGGGTGTTATTAATATTAATGTAAAGAAAAATACCAATAAATTAGATGTTGCCCTTTTTGGAGGAGGAAATCTTTCAAAAGGTGCTAATGACCATGATGGTGGAATTGACGGTGGTAATTACCAATTAGACTTAAACTACGGAACAGGTCTTGGTAAAGAGAAAAGTTTTATTAACGGAACTGCCAGTTTTCAACTTAGAGACGCTACAAGCAGAGCAAAAGATGTGACTGGTAATTTATTCAATGCCTATAATGCAGTTGAACAAAGAGCTGCAGAAGCCGGGACTAATATTAATGCTCTTTTTGGCAACATCACTAACACACCAAATACAGCGCAAATACTTACAAAAATAAAACAGTATGCTCCGCAAGTAGGTTATTTTACAACCGCACAACAAACTGCGATAACTGGGGCTGCCACTATCTCACAAATGCAAGCAGCGTTAAACTTTGATGCTACAGCAGGAGAATTAGCGTATAGAAGTCTTGAAAGAAAAGATTTCAATATGAGAGTGGGACAATCTTCTTTGAAAAGTGCACAATTCTTCTTGAATGCCGCTTATCCAATCAATGATAAATTAGAAGTTTATGCTTTTGGTGGAACTAGTTATAGAACCGGAGAAGCTGCCGGTTTTTACAGAAAACCAAATCAAGCCAGATCATATACTGGATTGTATCCAAATGGTTTCTTGCCAGAAATTCATTCTACAATTGGCGATGTATCTGTAGCTGCTGGTCTTAGAGGTTTGTTATTCGAAAATTGGAATTTTGACTTAAGTAATACTTTTGGAAAAAACACTTTTGACTATAATATCGAAAACACGGTAAATGCTTCATTAAGAGAAAAATCTGCTTCTCAGTTTGATGCTGGAGGGTTAGGTTTCTCTCAAAATACAACCAATTTTGATATGAATAGAAAGTTTGATGTTATGAAAGGACTTAACGTTGCTTTTGGTGCGGAATACAGACATGAAAACTTTAACATCACTGCAGGTGAGCCGGATTCATATAATTTATATGATATTAATGGAGCCGTAGTTACAGGGACAACTCCAGCTAACATTAAAGTTACTGACTTTTACGGTGCTAATAGACCAGGTGGAGCGCAAGTATTCCCAGGCTTCAGACCTGCAAATGCAATTGACAAGGGACGTAATAGTGTAGCTGTTTATACTGATTTAGAATTAGATCTTACTGACAAATGGTTAGTTAATGGGGCTGTGCGTTTTGAGAACTATTCTGATTTTGGAAATACAACTAATTTCAAAATTGCATCTCGTTATAAACTTACGGATAATATTAATTTACGTGGTGCCGTTTCAACTGGATTTAGAGCGCCATCATTACACCAAATCTATTTCAATTCAACAGCGACTCAATTCGTAGGTGGTGTTCCATTTGAAGTGGGAACTTTCAGCAATGACTCCCCAGTTGCAAAAGCTTTAGGAATTCCAACATTAAAACAAGAAGAATCTAAAAGTGCAAGTATTGGATTTACTGCAAAAATACCAGCTGCCAATATTACTTTAACTGCTGATGCTTATATTGTAAAAATAAATGACAGAGTGGTTCTTACGGATCAATTTACTTCGAATGCTGTAACAAAACCTTACTTTGATGCCGCAGGAGCAACTGCAGCAACTTTCTTTGCAAATGCAATTGATACTCAATCAAAAGGAATTGATGTTGTTATTAGCCATAAAGTAAATTTAGGTGAAGGGTTATCTTTGAAAACTGATTTGTCCGGAACAATTTCCGACACAAAAAAAGTGGGTGCTATACACGCATCACCTATATTAGAAGCAGCGGGACAGATCAACAGATACTATTCTGAATCTTCAAGAATTTATCTTCAGGAAGCAGTACCAAGAGTCAAAGCTAATTTAACGAATTCACTTTCATACAAAAAATTCGATTTCTTCTTGAGAAACGTTTATTTTGGAAAAGTAACGGATCCAAACATTGCTGATGCAAATTTTGATGGAACTATTAATGCTATCGTTGTAAATAATCAAGCTGTTGAAAACGAACACCCAGTATGGGCGGCAAAAATAATTACTGATTTTTCAGTAGGATTTAAAATTACTAGTGCAACAAAAATTGTGGTAGGAGCTAATAACATTTTTGATGTTTTTCCAACTAACAATTTAGGACCTCAAACAATTGCAAAAAGAGCTTCTGGAGTTGATGCTAATGGAGCTGTTATTTATTCAACAACCACATCTTCAAATAATACAATAGATTTGTCTAATGCAAATCAATTTGTATATTCAAGAAACACATCTCAATTTGGTCAAAACGGTCGTTTTGTTTTTGCTCGATTAAGTTTCAGCTTCTAGAAAAACATTTCTATATTAAGATAGCCATCAACTTTTGTTGGTGGCTTTTTTTTTGGCTTAAACTTAGGTAAAAAAAGAATCCAAACTTTGTACCTTTGCTGCTCTTAACCTTTTGTCCCTTGTTTTAAATGAATTTCCAAGTAGTATCTGATTACCAGCCGAAAGGCGACCAACCTCAAGCGATTGAAAAATTGACTCAAGGCATTGTTGATGGTGAAAAATTCCAAACTTTATTAGGAGTTACCGGATCCGGAAAAACATTCACAGTGGCCAATGTGATTCAGGAAGTACAAAGACCAACCTTAGTTTTGGCACACAACAAAACGTTGGCAGCACAACTATACTCGGAATTCAAGCAATTTTTCCCAAATAATGCGGTGGAATATTTCGTTTCTTATTACGATTATTACCAGCCCGAAGCTTTTATGCCCGTAACCGGCGTTTTCATTGAGAAGGATTTATCTATCAATGAAGAACTGGAGAAAATGCGTATGTCAACAACGGCTTCATTACTTTCCGGACGTAGAGATATTTTAGTAGTGGCATCAGTTTCGTGTTTGTACGGTATTGGAAATCCTATCGAATTTCAGAAAAACTTAATTCCAATTGAAAAAGGACAAATCATTTCTCGAACCAAATTATTGCATCAATTGGTGCAAAGTTTATATTCCAGAACGGAAGCCGATTTCAATCCCGGAAGTTTCAGAATAAAAGGCGACACTGTAGATGTTTACCCAAGTTATGCGGATGATGCCTATCGTGTTCATTTCTTTGGTGATGAAATCGAGGAAATTGAAAGTTTCGATCCAAAGAATTCTCAGGTTCTTGAAAAATTTGAAAAACTGACTATTTATCCTGCTAACATGTTTGTGACTTCACCAGATGTTTTACAAGGTGCTATTTGGGAAATCCAGCAGGATTTGGTTAAACAAGTCGATTATTTCAAGGAAATTGGAAAACATTTAGAAGCAAAACGATTAGAAGAACGCACCAATTTTGATTTGGAAATGATTCGCGAACTCGGTTATTGCTCCGGAATTGAAAATTATTCCCGTTATCTTGACGGTCGTTTACCAGGAACAAGACCTTTTTGTTTGCTCGATTATTTCCCAAAAGATTACTTGATGGTGGTCGACGAAAGTCACGTGACACTTTCCCAAGTTAGCGCTATGTATGGCGGAGACAGAAGTCGAAAAGAAAATTTAGTGGAGTATGGTTTTAGACTTCCCGCAGCGATGGACAATCGTCCTTTGAAGTTTGAAGAATTTGAAGCGATGCAAAACCAAGTGATTTATGTTTCGGCAACACCAGCTGATTATGAACTGCAGAAAACCGATGGTGTTGTTGTCGAACAAGTAATTCGTCCGACAGGTTTACTGGATCCAATTATCGAAATCCGTCCAAGTTTAAACCAAATTGATGATTTAATTGAAGAAATCCAGGTTCGAGCCGAAATTGACGAACGTGTCTTAGTGACGACTTTAACCAAAAGAATGGCGGAAGAATTAGCCAAATATTTAACTAAAGTAAATATTCGTTGTCGCTATATTCACTCTGAGGTAGATACTTTGGAACGAATAGAAATCATGCAGGATTTACGAAAAGGTATATTTGATGTATTAATTGGTGTGAATTTACTTCGTGAAGGCTTGGATTTACCG
The DNA here is from genome assembly GCF_900142885.1 of Flavobacterium xinjiangense. Lineage (GTDB taxonomy): Bacteria > Bacteroidota > Bacteroidia > Flavobacteriales > Flavobacteriaceae > Flavobacterium > Flavobacterium xinjiangense. The sequence goes on from NZ_FRCL01000004.1 coordinate 339,489, forward strand.
GAAGTTTCTTTGGTAGCAATTTTAGACGCAGACAAAGAAGGTTTTTTAAGAAGCCATCGTTCGCTTACGCAAACAATCGGTCGTGCTGCGAGAAATCTAAATGGGAAAGCGATAATGTATGCGGACAAAATTACGAACAGCATGCAAAAAACAATCGATGAAACCAATTACCGAAGAACCAAACAGAGTAATTATAATACTGAAAACAACTTAGTCCCTCAAGCCTTAAATAAAAAAATAGAGAGCGCATTTACTAAAAATCCTTTGGCAGATTATGAATTAGGCTATACTCTTTCAACTGCAGCCGAACCCGTTACAGAATATTTATCAAAACCTGATATTGAGAAACGCATTCGTGAAAAAAGAAAAAACATGGAAAAAGCTGCAAAAGAATTGGACTTTATGCAGGCTGCAAAATTACGTGATGAAATAAAAGCGCTACAAGGACAGTTAACTTAATTTTGTTGTTCCTGAAAAACATTCAATAAGACTTCGGCATTAATAATTGCATTTGGTGCCTCCTTCATTAACTTAAGAATACGTTTAGTTGCCTCCGGATTAAGTCCCATGTCAATTGCTATTTGTTGTATAGCAACAGCTTCTTTTTTGTGTAAAACCCCATCACTATGCATTAATAAAGCCAATCTGTAAAATTGTTGGATCCGTTGAAACTCCGTTCTGATTGGTAATTTTGGTAATTCTTGATGAAACAAATCATTGAATCCTCCTTTTTCAATATTTAATTCATTGGCAACAATAAACAAAAATTCATATTCTCGTTTATGCAGTTGACCATCTACGGTAGAAAACGCAATCATCTCTAAAAGTAAACTTCTTTTTTCCTCGTAAGTATCCATGAAATTATTTTTTGCTAAAATATCTCTTTTAAATTAAAATACAAAAAATTGGTCACTAATTAGACATCTTTTATAGATTTTCATATTGTTTTTGAACAACTGTAGAAAATACAAAAAAAGAGAGAGAATCAATTTTGATTCTCTCTCTTTTCTATTTAAATGTAATAGGATTTAATCATCGTACTCATCGTTATCGCAATGTTCATGATTATCTCTTTCTTCATATCTTCTTTGTTCTTCGAATCTTTGTTGAGCTTCATATCTTCTTTGCGCTTCATACCTTCTTTGCGCTTCGTATCTTCTTCTATCATAATCTCTCCGGTTCTCATATCGTCCAGGATTACAGTAGACTCTATCATTATCGTGATATTCTTTGTAAACTCTTTGAGGGGCATACCCTCTCTCATAATGACCTGATACTACTACTGTAGGAAGTCCAACATTTAAACCAAACGATACCTGTGCATTCATTGCGCTTGTGGCAAAAAAGGCTATACCTAATAATGCGAGTAACTTTATTTTTTTCATCTTTTCAAAATATTAATTAGTAACTACTATTGCGAAATCCAACAACTGTGCCAGTAAATAATTTCAATATGGGCACGAATTAACGAAATATAAGAAAAATCGAAATAAAAAAAGATTATCACTCAGATTATCAAACATTTAAACCAAATAAAAAAAACACAGTAAAATGAAACTTTAACAAATAAACAAAATTCAAGTACTGGAACGATAGTACTTTGGGAAGTACTTATGCTGTCATTCGAAGCAATAAATAACACTATATTCGAAATAAAAGTAGAGATTAATCACTGAAAGAATTTGATTTCTAGAACAAGACCTATATTTTAATAAAAGATCCTCAATTATAATTTTATTCAAAATCAAATTATAAAAATAATTACTATTTTTAGCTAAAAAATTCCTTCTAAATTAAATTACAAATTATAACTTAATGATTAGACGACTTCACCTTCTTCTTGTACTACTTTTTACATTTACAAATACAATAGCTCAAAAAAGTACCGCGTCAAAACAAGTTTCAAGTTTTACTGTTGAAGCTCCTCAATTGCATTCAAACAAAAAAATATGGGTGTATTTACCTGAAAATTATTTAACCACAAAAAAGAAATTTTCGGTTATTTATATGCACGATGCTCAGAATCTATTCGACACTAAAACATCCTACAGCGGAGAATGGAATATTGATGAAAAACTGGACAGTCTCCATGCACAAGTTATTGTGGTAGGGATAGAACACGGAAACGAAAAACGTTTAGAAGAATTAACGCCTTATAAAAACGAGAAATATGGCGGAGGAAAAGCAGATGATTATTTAGAATTCATAGTGAAAACACTAAAACCACAAATTGACAAAACCTACAGAACTAAACCCCAAAAGAAAAATACTTTAATTATGGGGAGTTCTTTGGGAGGATTGACTTCCTATTACGCTACTTTAAAATACCCAGAGGTGTTTGGTAAAGCAGGTGTGTTCTCCCCCGCTTTTTGGATTAACCGCAAAGAAATTTTCGAACTAGAACAAAAAATAAAAAAACAAAAAACGAAATATTATTTTCTTTGTGGAGATAAAGAAGGAGATGACGATTCTATGGTCAGCGACCTCAATAACATGGAGCATTTGATTAATACCAAAAGGTGCTATTGTTTAAATTTGAATGAAAAGAAGATTGTAAAAGGAGGTCAACACAATGAAAAGTTATGGCGCGATGGTTTTGTAAAAGCAATTCTTTGGCTTGGCTATTAAATTCCGCACACATTTAAAGATAAATACACTAATTTTAAGTACTAAAATCAGATTCAAATGGAACTAATCTTAAGAGAATACAACCTAAAACTAAAACATACATTCACGATTTCAAGAGAATCGATAGACTTTCAGCCTTCTTTGATTGTGGAATTAAAAAGTGATGGATTCTCCGGTTTTGGCGAAGCAACATCTAATCCGTATTACAAGAAAACCGTTCCGGTAATGATGCAGGATTTAGAAAAAATTCGCAGTGTAATTGAAGCTTCAATAAATGAAACACCCGAAGAATTTTGGTCAAAAATTCATCCATATTTAAAAGACGATATGTTTGCATTGTGCGCTTTGGATATGGCATACAATGATTTATTTGCGCGCAAAAAAGGAAAGAAACTGTACGAATTGTGGAATTATACATTAGATAAAAATCCATTGACTGATTACACGATTGGAATTGCTTCCATCGAAAAAATGGTCGCTAAAATGAAGGAATTGCCTTGGCCGATTTACAAAATCAAACTGGGAACCAAAGAAGATATTGCCATTGTTAAAGAACTTCGAAAACATACTAACGCCATTTTTAGAATTGATGCCAATTGCGGTTGGGGAGTTGAAGAAACCATTAATAATGCAATTGAGTTAAAAAAATTCGGAGTGGAATTTTTGGAACAACCTATGAAAGCTGACAATTGGGAAGGACACAAGGAAGTTTTCAAACATTCGGTTTTACCAATAATAGCTGATGAAAGTTGTATTATTGAAGAAGATGTGGCAAAATGTCACCATCATTTTCATGGCGTAAATGTCAAATTAGTAAAATGTGGCGGACTAACTCCAGGAAGGCGAATGATTGAGGAAGCCAAAAAATTAGGATTAAAAACGATGGTGGGTTGCATGACCGAATCAACTGTAGGGATTTCTGCGATTGCTCATTTATTACCGCAACTGGATTATGTAGATATGGACGGCGCATTACTTTTGGCTGAAGATATTGCAACTGGAGTGACAATTGATTATGGTAAAATAACCTATTCTGACTTAAACGGAACCGGTGTAACTTTAATTTAATTTTAAATGAAAGTTAACCAGTTTCCAGATCGAATAATTGAAATTGAAAAGGAAGAATATCTCTATTTTGGTGGAACAGCTTATTTAGGATTACCAACGCATCCTGAATTCCAAAAACTGCTTATTAAAAATATTTTACAATGGGGCACGGCTTACGGAAGTTCGAGAAGTGCAAACATCCAACTGAGCGCCTACGAAAACGGAGAACGATTTTTAGCCCAATTCATCAAAGCAGAAGCTGCACTTACCGTTTCTTCGGGCATGCTGGCGGGAAAATTAGTAATTGAAGCATTGACACCTGACACCAATTGCTTTTTTCATTTTCCGAATACCCACACTGCCATCAAAGCACCAAACAGTCTTCCTTTTTTTATTGGAGAAAAATTAAATCCTCGTTTGTTGGATACCGCTACTGAAAAAATTACCGTTTTAGCTGATTCGGTTCCTTCTTTTCATGTAAAACCAACCGATCTTACGATTCTGAATTCGATTCCGTCCAATAAAGAAATAACTTTGGTGGTAGATGAATCACATTCGCTTGGGATTTTAGGGATGAATGGTTGCGGGATTTTTTCGACAATCAATCTTCCCAATATCAAAAGAAAAATCATGGTTTCATCTTTAGGCAAAGCATTCGGATTGACAGGTGGCGTAATTGCAAGCGATTCTGAATTTATTAATCAGATGAGAAATCACGATACTTTTGTTTCCAGCGCCGGAATGAATGCGGCATTTGTTCAAACCATGGCAGATGCAACAACTATTTATCAGCAACAGCATCAGAAACTAAAAGACAATTTGAATTATATGGATGCTCATTTGATTAAAAACGAAGCAATTCATTTTGACTCCAATTATCCCTTAATTTATCCAGAAATAGAAGGGCTTGACGATATTTTTGTTGCGAATAAAATCATAGTAACCAATTTTAAATACCCAACTGACGCTAATAATTTAAACAGAATTGTAATTACTGCCAACCACACAAAAAAAGATTTGGATACAATGATTCACATTCTGAACCAAAACCAATTCTAAATCTAAAATTGTGGTCCAATTGCTTTTAAACCGTACCTTTGTAAAAAATTAGAATATGATGACAAATAACGATATCTTTAAAAAACTTCGTGTAGCCTTAATGCTACGTGACGATCAAATAGTTGAAATATTAGAATTAGTAGATTTTAGAATCACTAAATCAGAATTAGGTGCTTTTTTCCGTGATGAAAAACATGAAAATTATATGGAATGTGGCGACCAAGTGTTGCGTAACTTTCTGAATGCATTGGTAATTCACTTGCGTGGAACGAAAGAAAACCCAAAAAATCCGAACGATGTTTTAGCCAAACATAAAGCTCAAATCCCTGCAAAAGAAGGATCTAAAGACAGACCCGAATTTAAGGCAAAACCAAGAGACGAAGAAAAATCAAGAGGTGACGAAGCTCCGTCAAAATCAAGACCTGCTACAAAAAACACTTCTAAAAAACAATACCCAAAAGGAAATTCAAAAGTCCAAGTAGTGGAGAAAGTGAAATTTAATTTCGGTAAGAATAAAAAATCGTAACTGTGAAAACGGCTTTGATTATTGGCAGCACCGGTTTAATAGGTTCAGAATTATTAAATTTACTTTTAGATAGCAATGATTATCTAAAAGTGATCACCTTTGTAAAAAGAGATACAGGAATAAAGCATCCAAAATTAACGCAACACATCATTAATTTTGACAAGCCAGAAACCTACAAAGATTTAGTTGTTGGTGATGATTTCTTTTGCACCATTGGCACAACAATAAAAAAAGCGGGAAGTAAAGAAGCTTTTAGAAAAGTGGATTTTGAATATCCGCGCCAGTTTGCCGCTTTTGCATTGCAAAACAAAGTCAAACAATTTTTGACAATTTCGTCTCTTGGTGCTGATGCAAAATCCGGGAATTTCTATTTGAAAACAAAGGGAGAAATTCAAGATTTTCTTAAGGATTGTAATTTCGAAAGCGTTTCTGTATTGCAACCTTCACTCCTTTTAGGAAACCGAACTGAATTTAGATTAGGAGAAAAAGTTGGTGCCTTTTTTATGAAAACACTTTCTTTTTTATTCCTTGGAAACTTGAAAAAGTACAAACCAATTGAAAGCGAAACAGTAGCCAAAGCACTTTTGAAAATTGCCCAAACAAACAATAAAGGTTTCAAAATATATGAATCGGATGCGATTCAAGAAATTGGAAACTAACACAAAATCAAAATCCTGAATGAGAGTTCAGGATTTTTTGTATATTTCATAATGTTCCATAACTAAATTTATTTGATGACGAAATACATCCTAACTTTTGCATTGCTATTCTCTACAAGCCTATTTTTTGGTCAAAAAAAGAAAATGAATGATCCTGCAATATTTTTTGATACCAAATTAATTTCGATTAAAACTTTAGAGTTTTTAGACCCAGATAAAATAGAAACGATAAATGTTATCAAAAAAGACACTCCAATAAATAAAGTTTCATATCATGGTCAACTTTATATCACTTCAAAAAATCCAGAGCAATATGATTTTATAAGTCTTGAAGAAATAAAAGCTGATTTCACCAAGATAAATAGTAATGATGTTGTCTATATGATAAATGGAAAATTTATAAAAGAGAATCTTGAAAATATAAAATTAGACCGAAACGATATTTTAGATGTTGAAGTCACTAATTCAGAAGCATTTTACAATTCAAGAAAAAGCGATGCCAAATTTGACATCATTAACATCTTGGGAAAAACAAAAGAAAATTTAGAAAATAAAAATAAGATTTTAATAAGAGGCCAAGAGGTGATTGGTGTTAAATAGATTTTTCAAAAAAATTTATTATATGACTGTGCTTTGTAAATACCAATGTGTGTTTTTTTTTGTCATTTCGACGAAGGAGTAATATCATTAGTTAATATCATTATGTGATTTCTCCTTCGTCGAAATGACAAAATACCTGAATTTTATTCATAAAGCAGAGTTGGGTACAAAATAGAACAAACAATAATTTAATAGTGTTTAAATCCAATTTTAAGAACTACAGCTTAACATAGAACATCCCACTTTATCTCTGGCCCAATCTGGTCTTTTGGCAAACCATTTTTGAAAATTTGGTTGTTCATCATACGGCTTTTTCAGCATTTCAAATAGTTCCTTTAGCAAAGAATAATCTCCCTTATCCGCGTCGTCAATACACAATTGTGCCATATAATTTCGCAATACGTATTTTGGATTTACTGCATTCATTTTCTCTTTTCTTTGGCTATCCGAAAGGGTTTCTTGATTGATTCGAATACTATAATTCTCAAACCAATTGTACCAATCTTTCAAGATAGCTTCATCCAAATCTTTTTCGTTATAAAAAGCATCTTTTATGGCATTGAAAGTGGTTATTGCGGTATCTTTTTTAGTAACATTACTCAGATTTCTAAAGAAAATGGTCATATCGGTTTCTACTCGTTCAAGTAGTTGAGTCAGACTCTCAATTAAAACAGTATCATCTTCTTTTTTAATTTGGAAACCGAGTTTATTTTGCATCATATTCAAATACTCCTTTTCGTAATCCGTACTAAAAGCATCCAAAATAGCTTCAAGAGGTTTCGCATCCTCAATCAAAGGATACAAAGCATTCGCTAATTGATACAAATTCCAGAGCGCAATTTCAGGTTGATTGCCAAAACGGTATCTTTTATGCTGACTATCGGTTGTATTGGGTGTCCAGCCGGAGTTATAATCTTCCAGCCAACCATAAGGTCCATAATCAATGGTAATGCCGTGAATAGACATATTATCTGTATTCATAACTCCATGAACAAAACCTATGCGTTGCCACTCCACAATCATCTTGAGAGTAGTTTGGGTAACTTCTTGAAAAAAGGCCAGATATTTTTCGACACCTTCTTTTTTAATATGAGGGAAATGATGTTTGATGGTAAAATCAGTTAATAATTTGAGATTAACATGATCTTCTCGGGAAGCAAATAATTCAAAACTTCCAAAACGGATAAAAGATGGAGCTACTCTGCAAACTATCGCGCCTTTTTCATATGCTGGATTTCCATTATACAAAACATCACGCAATACTTGATCGCCAGAAAGCATTAGCGAAAGCGAACGTGTAGTAGGAACTCCTAAATAATGCATCGCTTCAGCACATAAATACTCCCGAATGGAAGAACGCAATACTGCAAAGCCATCTGCTGTGCGCGAATATGGTGTAGGCCCTGCTCCTTTTAGCTGTAAAGTGTATGTTTTATTATCATGAACCACTTCGGTAAGATTGATGGCACGACCATCTCCTAATTGTCCGGCCCAATTCCCAAATTGATGTCCCGCATAACTCAACGCATACGGTTTCGTGCCTGGATAAACGGTATTCCCTGAAAATGTATTTAAAAAATCAGCTGAAAGTATATCTTCCTGGGAAAGACCAATAGAATTAGCCACTTCAATTGAAGCATGAATTAGGGAAGGATTTGAAGGTTTTTTTGGCAATACATACGAATAACAAGCTTGCTGGACCTGTCTTGGAGTATTGATTTCACTTGGATCAGCAGGTAATTCGGCAGTAAAATTATTTTGTATATGGAGTTTCATTTAGTAGCAGATTTATATAAAATCAGATAGAATCTAATATAATACAAAGATATTCGATACATTACACATAATTGAATTCTTATGATAATTTTAATTGATGACCAAAACTGTTTTGTTTATAAAAACAGGAAACCAAAAATTCTATTTCCAATAGTCAAGAAGTATTACGCCATAAAATTCAAAACGAGAAGTAATGATTTTATATGTTTCTTTCAAAATAAAATTAAACAAATAAGCATTGAAATATTGGTTTTTAACCTGATATTTGTAATAATAAAACCGTTCCCAATAAAAAACTATTCGGTTTTTAAATCCCTTATTTATGAAAAAAGCCTTTTTATTTCTTTCGCTAGTAGCACTAGCTGGACTGTTTTCTTGTAAAAAAGAAGCAGCAGAAAATAAAATTAAAACCGACAGTTTGACTTTTATTACTGATTCCTCAAAAGTAAATAAAAAATCGACAGAGCTTGATCCAGATCCAAATGACACCATACCGGCTAGTCAATACGGTATTAATTCTTCTAGTTTAAAAACTGCAAGTCTGGTTCGTTTAACATTGAAAAATATTTTTAAAGAGGATTTAGAAAAAAATTGGATTAATGAAACCAGCAGAAAATTTATCTTCTTTGAATATGATTTGAATGATGATGGCAAAAAAGAAATTCTGGTTGGCCTTACCGGATCTTATTTCTATGGTTCTGGTGGTTGCACACAATATATTTTAGACAACCAAGGCAATGTGATTTCAAAATTCACCGTTGCAAATAATCCTGTTGTAATTGACACTCATAAATCCAATGGCTGGAAAGACTTAATTATTTATAGTGGTGGCAAAAATCGTTTGGTGAAATTTAACGGTAAAAAATATCCTTCCAATCCTTCGATGCAACCTGAATTGAAAATGATTCCCGGTGATGGCTTACCAAGAGCCTTGAATTTCATCAATGAACCTTATCCATGGTTTCTTTTTTAATTGATATTCTGATCTGAAATATAAAAATCATTTATTTGATGTTTATAAAATTAAATCCACAAAAAAATCCTGAGCTTTCACTCAGGATTTTAAATATATAAATATTTTCTAATTAAGAAAGTGCTGCTTTTACTTGATCAGCTGCTTCTTGAAATTCAACAGCAGATAAAATTGGCATTCCTGAATTATCAATTAATTCTTTTGCGATAGCTGCATTTGTACCTTGTAGACGAACAATGATTGGCACTTTTATAGCATCACCCATATTTTTGTAAGCGTCAACAACTCCTTGCGCCACACGGTCACAACGAACGATTCCACCAAAAATATTAATCAAAATTGCTTTTACGTTTGGATCTTTTAAGATAATACGGAAAGCAGTTTCAACACGTTTTGCATCAGCAGTTCCACCTACGTCAAGGAAGTTAGCAGGCTCAAAACCAGCATACTTGATTAAATCCATAGTTGCCATCGCTAAACCTGCTCCGTTCACCATACATCCTACTGTACCGTCAAGATCAACGTAGTTTAAACCTACTTCTTTTGCTTCCACTTCGATTGGGTTCTCCTCACGAATGTCACGCATATCAGCATATTTTTTTTGTCTGTATAAAGCATTATCATCGATATTTACTTTAGCATCTACAGCCATAATTTTATTGTCAGATGTTTTTAAAACCGGGTTGATTTCAAACATCGAAGCATCAGATCCAATATAAGCATTGTATAAAGAATCGATAAATTTTACCATTTCTTTGAAAGCATTTCCAGAAAGACCTAAATTAAAGGCAATTCTTCTTGCTTGAAAACCTTGCAATCCAACAGAAGGATCAATTTCTTCTGTAAAAATTAAATGAGGAGTGTGTTCAGCAACTTCTTCGATATCCATTCCACCTTCAGTAGAATACATAATCATATTGCGACCTGTAGCTCTATTCAACAAAACAGAAACATAAAACTCAGAAGTTTCACTTTCACCAGGATAATAAACATCCTCAGCGATTAAAACTTTGTGTACTTTTTTACCTTCAGCAGAAGTTTGTGGTGTCACTAATTGCATTCCGATGATTTGTTCTGCAATTTCTTCTACTTGTTGTAAGTTTTTTGCCAATTTAACTCCACCACCTTTTCCACGTCCACCTGCATGAACTTGGGCTTTTACAACATACCAACTTGTACCCGTTTCGGTAGTTAATTGTTTTGCAGCAGCAACCGCTTCTACTGGGCTATTAGCAACGATTCCGCGTTGAATGCGAACTCCGTAACTAGCTAAAATCTCTTTTCCTTGATATTCGTGTATGTTCATAATATAGAATTTGTCTGGATTCTGAATTTATTCCAGAATAAAAGTGCCACAAAAATAGCAAAATTAAACAGAACTGTTATTTTTTTTTCAATTTAATATGTAACAATAATTATGTTTTTTCTAGACTAGGATAACCGTGTATAAAAAAAATAAAATTTAAAAAATGTATGCAAATTTGTTATAAAACTTTAAAAGAAATCTTAAGTAGAACATTTCTTTCAAAATCATAAGCTTCGATGCATTTTACGCATATCCTTTTTATCAATAAATCATTTCGCAAGTGTTTAAATATTGTTTTTGCGATTTATTTAAGCATTTTCTGTTATTACTGTAAAAATATACCCGTTTTAGCTTTTACACCTATTATATCCTACTAAATCTTTAATTTTGTAGAAAAAATATTAAGCATGAAAGTTAAAGAACAAGGCCTTTATTTGCCCGAATTTGAACACGACAATTGCGGCGCAGGATTTATTTGCAACCTAAATGGAATTAAGTCCAATGACATCATACACAAAGCATTAGATATCTTAATAAAATTAGAGCATCGTGGCGCTGTAAGTGCTGATGGTAGAACTGGTGATGGAGCAGGAATTTTATTTGATATTCCTCATGATTTTTTTAAGAAAGTTTGTGACTTCGAATTACCTGAAACTAGACAATATGCAGTAGGAATGGTTTTTATGCCAAAAAGCACCAACCAGGTAGCTTTTTGCAAAACAACTTTTGAAACGGCCATACAAGATCAAAATTTAGCAATCATAGGATGGAGAGATGTGCCCGTTGATGCATCCAATCTAGGTCAAATTGCAGGGGAGAAAGAACCAACAGTAAAACAAGTATTTGTTGGTAAAAATGGATTGGACCTTACGGAACAACAATTCAATGCCAAAATGTTTGCTGCCAGAAAAATTGCAGAACACACTATTAGAAATTCAAGAATTTCTGAAAGCCATATGTTCTATTTTTCCAGCTTTTCTACAACTACAATAATATATAAAGGCTTACTGATGCCCGAAGATATTAGCAGATATTATACTGATTTAACCGATGATGACTTAGTGACCAGACTAGCTTTGGTTCACCAACGATTTTCGACAAATACTTTTCCTTCTTGGGAATTGGCCCAGCCGTTCCGATATATGTGTCACAATGGCGAGATAAATACCCTTAGAGGTAACATCAGCAGAATGCGTGCTCGTGAAGAATTGATGAAAAGCGATGTTTTTGGTGATGATATCAAAAAATTGTTTCCTATTATATTAGAAGGCAAATCAGATTCTGCTTCTATGGATATGGTTATCGAATTGTTATTGATGACAGGACGATCTCTACCTGAAGCCATGATGATGGTCGTTCCTGAAGCTTGGGAAAAACACCAAACGATGTCAGAAGATAAGAAAGCGTTTTACGAATATAATGCTTGTATCATGGAACCTTGGGATGGTCCGGCTTCGATTCCTTTTACGGATGGAAATGTTATTGGTGCCTTACTGGATAGAAATGGATTGAGACCTTCTCGTTATACGTTGACAAAAAGTGGCTTCGTTATTATGTCTTCAGAAATTGGTGTTCTTGACATTAAACCCGAAGATGTAATTAAACATGGTCGTTTAGAGCCCGGAAAAATGTTTTTGGTCGACATGAACGAAGGCCGAATTATTGAAGATGATGAGATAAAAAATGCAATAGTTACTAAACGTCCGTACAAAAAATGGTTGGATGAAAATTTGTTGCAATTAGCACAAATTCCATATACTGACAACGCAATACCAACCGAAAGCATTGACTTCGCAACGCGACAACGCCTATTTGGTTATACAATTGAGGACTTAAAAACCATAATAAACCCAATGGGAGCTCAAGGTGCTGAACCTTTAAGCTCAATGGGTAATGATACTCCTTTGGCGGTCTTATCGGACCAACCACAACTTTTATACAACTATTTCAAACAATTATTTGCTCAGGTTACAAATCCACCATTGGATGGTATACGAGAAGAAATCATTACTGATATCAGTTTGGCAATCGGAGGAGATTTCAATATTTTCGATATTGAACCAGAACATTGTAAAAAATTAAAAATCCAAAATCCGGTTATTTCAAATGAAGATTTAGATAAAATAAGAAATATCGATCATGCTGATTTCAAATCAGTGACTATTTCTACTTTATACGATATCGAAAAAGGAGTAAATGGATTGGAGCGTGCTTTAGAAAGAGCAGTTCAAGCTACTTTTAAAGCTGTTTCTGAAGGTTGCAATATCGTAATCATTTCTGATAGAGGTGTAAGCGAAAAAATGGCTCCAATACCAATGTTATTGGCTTGCTCTTACATTCATCATTCCTTAAACATTCTAAAAGTTCGTTCAAAATTTGGAATTATAATTGAATCTGCTGAACCTCGTGAGCCACATCATTTTGCATTATTGTTTGGTTACGGTGCAAGCGCAATAAATCCTTACATGGTAAATGAAATCATTCATGACCAAGTAAATGAAGGTTTTATTACTGGCATAAAAGCTGATTATGCAATTAAAAATTACAATAAAGCGATTGCAAAAGGAATCCTTAAAATCATGAACAAAATTGGTATCTCTACTTTACATTCATACAGAGCTGCCCAAATTTTTGAAATTTTAGGATTAAATAAAACGTTAACTTCTAAATATTTCCCATATACACCTTCTAGAATTGAAGGAATTGGTCTGATCGAAGTAGAAAAAGAAATCAAAAAAAGATATCAAAAAGCTTTTCCTAATTCAAAAGTGGCTAATTTACTACCACTTGAAATTGGAGGTATTTACAGATGGAGAAGAACCGGGGAGAAACACATGTTCAACCCAACAACCATTTCTAAATTACAGCAGGCAGTTCGATTAAACAGTCCGGAAAGTTATAAGGAATATTCAAATATGGTTAATGACCAAAGTGAAAATCTTATGACGATTAGAGGTTTGTTTGAGTTCAATAATCTGGATCCTATTTCTATCGACGAAGTAGAACCTTGGACGGAAATTGTAAAAAAATTCAAAACTGGCGCCATGTCTTATGGGTCTATTAGTCAAGAAGCTCACGAAAACTTGGCCATTGCCATGAATAGAATTGGGGGGAAAAGTAATTCTGGAGAAGGTGGAGAAGATTCTAAACGATTCCAAAAAGACTTAAACGGTGATTCTAGAAATAGCGCCATTAAGCAAGTCGCTTCTGGTAGATTTGGAGTGTCTATAAACTATTTGACTAATGCCAAAGAAATTCAGATAAAAATGGCTCAGGGTGCAAAACCTGGAGAAGGCGGACAATTACCTGGAGAAAAAGTAGTTCCATGGATTGCTGCTGTAAGAAATTCTACTCCTTATGTTGGATTGATATCGCCTCCGCCACATCACGACATTTATTCAATTGAAGATTTATCTCAATTGATTTTTGACTTAAAGAATGCGAATCGCGAAGCGAGAATCAATGTTAAGTTGGTTTCTGAAGTTGGAGTTGGAACAATTGCTGCCGGTGTTGCTAAAGCAAAAGCTGACGTGATTTTGATTTCAGGATACGATGGAGGAACTGGAGCTGCTCCATTAACTTCACTACAACATACAGGTATTCCGTGGGAACTTGGTTTAGCTGAAGCGCAGCAAACATTAATCTTAAATGATTTAAGAAGTCGTGTAGTATTAGAATGTGACGGACAATTAAAAACAGGACGTGATGTTGCTGTTGCTGCTTTACTTGGAGCTGAAGAATTTGGGTTCGCAACGGCGCCACTAGTGGCTTCAGGTTGTATCATGATGAGAGCATGTCACTTAAACACTTGCCCGGTTGGAATCGCGACACAGGATCCTGAATTGAGAAAAAATTTCAAAGGAACTCCGGAACATATTATTAACTTCATGTATTTTATTGCTGAAGAGTTAAGAGAAATCATGGCTCAATTAGGATTTAGAACGCTAAAAGAAATGGTGGGACAATCTCAAAAATTGAATGTCAACAAAGCTATCAAGCATTATAAAGCAAGTGGATTAGATTTATCTTCGATTTTATACAAACCAGAAAAAGCTAAAGTAGTTCCAAATCACAATACGACTACCCAAGATCATGCGTTAGATAATGTACTTGATTTTGAAATTATAAAAGCTGCGATCCCTTCTATTTATAGAAAAGAAAAAACAAGAGTAACTTTTGATATTAAAAATACAGATCGTTCCGTTGGTGCTATTTTAAGTAATGAGATTTCGAAAATATATGGAGCACAAGGTTTACCTGAGGACACCATTTTAGTAGATTTTACAGGTTCTGCAGGACAAAGTTTTGGTGCTTTTGCAACCAACGGTTTATCATTCAAAATTCATGGAAACTGTAATGATTATTTGGGAAAAGGACTTTCAGGTGGTAAATTAATTATCAAGGTACCTCCTACTGCTACATTCAAACCAGAAGAAAATATCATTATTGGTAACGTGGCGCTTTACGGAGCAATTACCGGCGAAGCCTATATCAATGGTATGGCCGGAGAACGTTTTTGTGTGAGAAATTCAGGAGCAACTGCAGTTGTAGAAGGAATCGGCGATCACGGCTGTGAATATATGACTGGAGGAACTGTCGTAGTTCTAGGAAAAACCGGAAGAAATTTCGCTGCAGGTATGAGTGGAGGTATTGCTTATGTTTATGATCCAAATAAAAAATTCGATGCTACCGTATGCAATATGGAAATGGTGGCTTTTGAAACATTAGAAAATGATGACATTACTAAACTGAGACGTTTGATAAAAAACCATTCTATGTATACCAACAGTCCTTTAGCTAAAAGAATTTTAGAAGATTGGGAAAATCAACGCAACCATTTTGTAAAAGTAATGCCAACAGATTATAAAAAAGCATTACAAAGATTAGCAGAAGAAAAAAAAATTGAAGAACTAATAGCACTATAGTTATGGGAAAGATAGGTGGATTTAAAGAATATAATAGAAGTGACGAAAATAATATAGCTGTTGTAGAGCGTGTATCAAACTATAACGAGTTTACAATTCCGTTAGCCAAAGATAAAATTAAAGAACAAGGATCGAGATGTATGGATTGCGGCATCCCTTTTTGTCACAGTGCCTGTCCATTAGGAAATTTAATTCCTGATTTTAATGACATGGTTCATCAAGAAGAATGGCAAAGTGCATTGGACATTTTACAATCAACAAATAACTTCCCGGAATTTACAGGAAGATTATGCCCAGCGCCTTGCGAAAAATCATGTGTATTGGGTATAATCAGTGAGCCCGTTGCTATTGAAAATATTGAAAAAAATATTATCGAAAGAGGTTTCGCAGAAGGATGGATCAAACCACAACCTCCAACAATAAGAACTGGAAAAACAGTTGCTGTTATCGGCTCTGGTCCTGCTGGTTTAGCAGCAGCACAACAATTAAATCGTGCTGGACACACTGTAACCGTTTTTGAAAGGGACAATGCAATAGGAGGTTTACTACGTTATGGAATTCCTAATTTCAAATTAGAAAAAGGAATCATTGACAGACGTATTGTAGTTTTAGAAGCGGAAGGAATTGAATTCAAAACTAATGTAAACGTTGGTGTAAATTTCAGCATTGAAGAACTAAATTCTTTTGATTCAATCGTATTGTGTGGTGGTGCAACTGAAAGAAGAAGTTTACCCACTAAAGGAATTGAAAGTAAAGGAGTTGTTCAGGCAATGGACTTTTTAACTCAACAAACCAAAGTACTATACGGAGAATCTATTCCAGATCAAATCAAAGCAACTGGTAAAAATGTTATTGTTATTGGTGGAGGAGATACAGGCTCTGATTGTGTTGGAACATCAAACAGACATGGTGCAAAATCAGTAACTAACTTTGAGATTTTACCAAAACCACCCGTTGGAAGAAGTGAAACTACTCCTTGGCCATTTTGGCCTTTACAATTAAAAACATCCTCTTCTCATGAAGAAGGATGCGACAGAAACTGGTTAATCAATACCAAAGAATTTATTTCCAATGAAAAAGGGGAATTAACAGGCTTGAAAACCGTTGAAGTAGCTTGGAAAATGACACCTGGACAAAGACCTGAACTAATAGAAAAAGAAGGATCTGAAAAAATATGGCCTTGCGATTTAGCTTTACTGGCTTTAGGATTTACAGGTCCTGAAAAGACATTAAGCGATCAATTGGGGTTAGATGTAGATTTTAGAACCAATTATAAAGCCACAAATTACCAAACAAATGTTCCTCACATATTTACTGCCGGTGATATGAGAAGAGGGCAATCTCTAATTGTTTGGGCAATTTCTGAAGGTCGTGAAGCCGCAAGGGAAGTAGATAATTACTTGATGGAATACACTAATTTACCAACAAAAGGTAACGGCGACTTACCTAGTTTATAATAAAAAATAGTTTATTTTTAAAATCCCCTGATAAAATACTTGTCGGGGGATTTTTACTTTAACAAAAGTTATAAAAAATAACTAAACAACAATAATTGTTACAATTACAACATTTTGTTACAATTTGTTATAAACTGTATTATTATTTGTTTGTGTTGATAAAGAATAATAAATTTGCTTAAAAATAGAATAAAATGCAATCAAAAGACTTACTACAATTAGCGGAACAATTTGGAAACCCATTATATGTTTATGATGCCGAAAAAATACAATCTCAATACAACAGATTATCAAAAGCTTTTTCTAAGGTAAATAAGTTGCGCATTAATTATGCGATGAAGGCATTGTCTAATGTTGCAATCCTTCAATTATTAAAAGAAATGGGATCTGGCTTAGACACCGTATCTATTCAAGAAGTGATGTTAGGGCTTCATGCCGGTTACGACCCCGAAAAAATATTCTATACACCTAACGGAGTCTCTTTAGAAGAAATTGAAGAAGTTAATGCAATGGGAGTTCAAATCAATATTGACAATTTATCAATATTAGAGCAATTCGGAACAAAATATCCAAACGTTCCTGTGTGCATTAGAATAAATCCACATGTAATGGCAGGTGGAAATGCAAACATATCTGTTGGTCACATCGATAGTAAATTTGGTATTTCTGTTCATCAATTACCTCACTTAGTGCGTATTGTTGAAAACACAAAAATGAATATTGTTGGGATACATATGCATACGGGTTCTGACATTCTTGATATCGAAGTATTTTTATATGCTGCTGAAATATTATTCGACGCTGCAAAAAACTTCAAGAATCTAGAATTCTTAGACTTTGGAAGTGGATTTAAAGTACCCTATAAAAAAGATGATATAGAAACCGATATCGAAGAATTAGGTAAGAAACTTTCAAAAAGATTCAATGCTTTTTGTGTTGAATACGGTAAAGAACTAACCTTGATATTTGAACCAGGTAAATTTTTGGTTAGTGAAGCCGGATTCTTTTTAGCAAAAGTTAATGTGGTAAAACAAACTACATCAACTGTTTTTGCAGGAATCGACAGTGGTTTTAATCACTTAATACGACCAATGTTTTACGGATCACAACATCATATTGAAAACATTTCACACCCGAAAGGGAAAGAACGTTTTTACTCTGTAGTTGGATACATTTGCGAAACAGACACATTTGCCAATAATAGAAAAATTTCCGAAATCAAAGAAGGTGATATTTTATGTTTCAGAAATGCGGGTGCCTATTGCTTTTCTATGGCATCTAATTATAATTCAAGATACAAGCCAGCTGAAGTATTGTGGTTAAAAGGAGAAGGCCATTTAATTAGAGCTCATGAAACCTTTGAAGATTTATTAAAAAATCAAATTCCATTACCAGTAGAATTTGCTACAATATAAGCTAAAACACAAATCCCATCTTTTTATAAAGATGGGATTTTTTTTTACACTACAACTATCTAAAATAATCTATTTTTCCAAAACTTCTTCTAAAACATTAGCTTCGGTTCCATTAGGAAAAGGAATTTTTATCTTCTGAGCTATTGTAGGAGCGATCTGTGTGATATATTTCTTTGTAAATGATTCTCCTTTTTTAATATGCCAACCGTAGAAGATTACTGGTACATGGGTATCGTAACTATAAGGGGTTCCATGAGAAGTTCCAGTACCTTGGTATTCGATATAAGCAGCTTTGTCAAGGATAACAAGATCTCCATCTTGTGTTGGATCGTATCCTTTCGTTATAAAATTAAGGTAATAATCATTTCCCGTCGAACCTAGAATTTCTTCTTCAGTATAAACTCTTTTAACTTGCTCCTGTGACATTAAATAATCTTTGAAAGATTGCTTAACCTTATTCAAATCAAGCCCTTTTGCCTTAATAATTTCTTTATTAAAGAAAAGATTGAAATTAGAATAATTTAAAACTAAATCTACTCCAAAAGTAGCAACCGAAAAATCTTTTAATCCTTTGATAATATTTTGTGGATTTACACTTTTTACATTGTATTTATTATCTTTTAGGTAATTTGCATTTTCTGCACCGGCATGATCCGCAGTAAGAAAAAGTAAATACTTATCTTTCCCCACAGTTTTATCCAAATACTTAAGAAATTCTGCAATAGTTTGGTCCAAACGTAAATAAGTATCTTGTAATTCCATAGACCTGGGACCAAGTAAATGTCCAACATAATCAGTAGAAGAAAAGCTCACTGTCAGAAAGTCCGTAATATTATCCTTTCCCAATTCTTCTTTTTCAATAGCTTTCATAGCAAATTCTGCCAGAAGGTTATTCCCAAACGGTGTAGAACGTATAACTCCTGCATCATTTTTCTCATACATATCTTTTAAATTATACGGAAATACTGGTGCCGAACTATTGTATAATTTTCCCTCGTATGAATTATTATCCGCAAGACTCTCGTTATAAGTTGTTGCAGGTTTGAATAAATCCCAACCTTTAGTAATATAAGGCATAAATCTTTTCTCTTGGTTAAATTCGGCAACCCATCCTGGTAATTTTTCGCCGTAAAAGGAACTAGAAATAAAAGCTCCTGTTTTACTATACCAAAAAGCCCAATTAGCAAAATGTCCAGCAGGTAAAATAGCTCCACGATCTTTTAGACTCATGCCAATAACCTTCCCTTTAAAATTGGTTGCTAACCTAAGTTCATCTGTAATAGTAGTACTTAACAAATTCTTTGGAGACATTTCACCCTCTATAATAGTACCATCACCAACTGTTTTAACAGATGCATCATCTGTACAGTACATAAACTTACCCGAACTTCTACTAAACCATTCATTGCCCACAATTCCATGAGTTGATGGTGTTGTACCTGTATATATAGATGCATGACCTGGACCAGTATAAGTTGGCATATAATTAAAATGCATATTTTGAAAAGTATATCCATTACCCATTAATCTTTTAAAACCATTAGGTGAAAAATCATCCGAAAAACGATACAAATACTCCATCTTCATCTGATCTACAACAATTCCAACAACCAATTTTGGACGCTCTTGCGCTTGCATGTTTGCGATTATAACAAACGTTAAAAACAAGACTAATTTTCTCATATTTATATTTTTATATAGTTCCCCAAAAATACAATTTAATGTTTAAAAAAAAGACCGAACAAAAACTTAAACATCATAAATTAATCTTCACTTAACTCAATTAAAATCAGACCTCAAAAAAAAGATAAGTATTTAAATATAAAAGACATTTCTAATTGCATTACGCAAGATTAAATTCTAAATACCTTAAAAAAGAAGATAGTTATGGAAATATGACAATAAAAATACTATCCAAAAATCATTTAATAAAAATTATTTGTCTGAAGAATTATTATAAGGACAATGGGCAGAGTTTATAGAACTAAAGAAAGTAATTTCGGAAATATATCTAAAAAAAACTTAGGTATAGGCATCAATGAGAAGTAATTTACTAAAAATATATTTGAAAGAAAAAAACATATGAATATGTTAAATGTACAAAACGTTACAACATATTATTTAAACCACTTCGTTCCTACAATTTTACCATCCAAATACAGCGAAAAAAACTTCTTGGTACACCAAAAAAATAACAACGCAAAAAATCCCCATCAAATGAATGATGAGGATTCTTCAAAGAAAGGCGACGACATACTCTCCCACATAACTGCAGTACCATCTGCGCAGGCGGGCTTAACTACTCTGTTCGGGATGGGAAGAGGTGAGCCCCGCCGCAATAACCACCTTAAGAGGTTATAATTGCTTTGGGCAATTATCTACAATTAACAATTGAATAATTTACAATTCATAATTATAGTAATATCTTAACATACTGAGATAAAGAAAAGTTTTTTTTATTAGAAAGTTTCTTCTCTCCCGTCTTTTGGACGGGAGAGAAAAG
>NZ_FRCL01000025.1:0-4981 GCF_900142885.1 Flavobacterium xinjiangense
TTTTGACCCTGTTCCTGAATATGGCGCAGTACCACCTGTTGCAGATACACTTACCGTTGTGGTTCCACCATTACAAGAAATCGTTCCTGCACTTGATGAAGCTGCTAAAGCTGCCGGGGAGGTGATTGTAGCTGCAGACGCCGGAGATGTACATCCTGTACTATTCTTATAAGTAATATTATAAGTAGCTGAAGTACCTGCTGATATAGTGAAGATTGGACTTGTCTGGTAACTGCCTCCATTACTATATGTATAACCTGCACCAATAGGCGAAGTTACAGTGACAGTTCCGGTTGATGTTGAACAAAGTGGCTGTGCAGTACTAGTAGCTGGCGCTGTTAAGTTATTAATTTGTGCCACAATTCTACTTCTGCTTACACCAACAAGACAATTATTCGCGTCCTTAAGTGTAAAAGTATATTCTCCCGGACCAACATCAAACGTTTTGTAGCCGCCTATTGGAACACTAACTGGTATTTCATTTCCCTTTTGAACAGTATAAGGGCCAGTACCTCCGTAGGGTGTAACTTTAATAGAACCTAGTGAGGTACATGTAGCGCCGGTAACATCAAAGCTGGCATCCACACCAGCAATGATACTAAGCAACGGTTCAATTCCACATTTTGGGTTAATGGTGGAAGTATTAACATTAAGAAAATCACAATTTTCATTTGCATTGGAAGTCGTCCACGCTTCCCATATATTAATAAGTTGCAGTGTCTTTCCACAAGGATAGGTGATATTTCCATATAGGAAACTAGTTGTAGCATTTTTTGGAACTGGACCAAAACAACCTTTTATTGATGTTGTTGAATAAGTACTACCGTCGGCATTAAGTATCTTTAACGTTGCCCAGAAAGCAAAAGCTGTTCTTACTGAACCTGTCTTGTTGTTGATGGCCACCGTCAAAGCTTTAGTTACGTCAGACTTAGGATCGCAAGTTTCACACGGCGTAGTCGGTACTGATGCTTTTACTAATAATAAATCTTTTGAAGTGCATGAACTTGCCGGAGGGAAAGTTTGTGCAATCGAACTTGTAAGACCTAACAAACTTACTAAGAAAAATAAAAGCAAACTCTTGTTAGTTAAATACCATTTCCTACGAGCCACATTTTGTGATTGAGAATTAAAATAAAATAAATCAGGAATTTGCAAACCTAATCCAGAAATTATGTTTTTCGGTGATATCCAACATTTAATTCTGCTTGATACACCTTCGAAAAAAGTCAGAAGTGTAATTCTTTCCATGATAATAAAGTTTTAATACCACACTTGTTAAACAGTAGTAAATCAGCAGACTGGGGACTGAAAACTTTTAGAAAAAACAATACACCTTCATAAAAAAATATGAAGAACTCCATCATCAAAAGCTTATTTTATTTTGGGTAAATAAACAAACTTTTAGTAACCAAAAAGGGGGCTTTGCAACAACTTAAAAACCTAATTTTTAAATTAGAAAGGTAAAATTAGAAAAAACAGAAAGCTTACGTTTTGAAAGTCAAAACTTGCTATAGCAATACACCTTCATAAAGAATCTTATGAAGCACACCATCATCAAAAGCATATTGTATTGTGGGGAGCAATAGCTAAAATCTTTTTATTAACCAGTAAGCGATTTTATAAAAAACAGCTTGGAAATTGATTCTTTTTTATTGTTAAATAAAGTTAATCAATGTGTTAAAATAGTATTTAAAATCCAACAACAAATCAGATAAAAAACAAATATATCCGATAAAAAACAAATTAACTAAGAAAATTACTATGTTACAAAAAGGACTTGCGATCAACTATTTTTAATTTAATTCATTGATTTTCAATACTTTAAAGCTAATCCTACATTTATTAGAGATGACTTTCCGCACCCGATCAAATCGAACGGACGATGTAAACTCATTAGTTACTCTAATTATGTGATTTCTCCTTCGTTGAAATTACGGCTGTAAAACAGCACAACAACTTGCGTCACTTCGTCCCGTCACTTCGATTATACGTTATTCAAATGCTAGTTTTAATAACGTATAATTGTATCGAGAAGCTTTTGTGATAAAACTTCTCGATACTTTTTGGCTTATTAAACTCTAGCTTCAAAACATCTTAATTAAAGCCAAAAAACTCGAAGTGACGAAACTAACTGACGAAATATTATTATATTCGTAACATGAAACTATCCTACGTTTATATTCTAAAATGCTCCGATAAAACCTATTATACCGGTGTAACAAGTAATCTGGAACAAAGAGTATTTCAACATCAAGTAGGTTTTTATCCTGATTGTTATACTTTTAAAAGAAGACCTATTGAATTGGTCTTTTATGGTGAGTTTACCGATATAACTTTAGCAATAGAAAAAGAAAAACAAATTAAAAAATGGTCTCATGCCAAAAAAGAAGCGTTGATAAATGATGATTATGATGCACTGCCAAATTTAGCAAAGAAAAAGTTTAAATGATAATTCCTACTTGCGTCACTTCGAGTGATTATACGTTATTCAAACGCTAGTTTTAATAACGTATAATTGTATCGAGAAGCTTTTGTGGTAAAAAAACTTCTCGATACTTTTTGGCTTTTTGAACCCCCGCTTCCAAACATCTTATTTCAAGCCAAAAAACTCGAACTGACGAAACCAAATGACGAAACCAAATGACGATTACAAAACAGCATAACAAATTGCGTCACTTCTCACTTCACTTCTTCCCCGTCACTTCGAGTGATTATATGCTATTAAAACGCTAGTTTTAATAGCATATAATTGTATCGAGAAGCTTTTGTGGTAAAAAAGCTTCTCGATACTTTTTGGCTTTTTGAACCCCCGCTTCCAAACATCTTATTTCAAGCCAAAAAACTCGAACTGACGAAACCAAATGACGATTACAAAACAGCATAACAAATTGCGTCACTTCTCACTTACTTCGTCCCCGTCACTTCGAGTGATTATACGCTATTAAAACGCTAGTTTTAATAGCGTATAATTGTATCGAGAAGCTTTTTGAATACAACTGTTCTCGATACTTTGCAATAATTTTCTGTCGCAAATCATTGCTTAACTCGAACTGACGAAGCCAACTTACGAAACGAAGCGTCGGGATGAAGTGACTACTACAAAACAGCACAACAAAGAAGGCATAAAAAAACCTCGAAAGTTTTCACTTTCGAGGTCTCTTTTTATAGGCTAATCCGAGTTATTCTTTTTTTAAGGACTAGACAGTTAGCTAAAATACTATTTTTTAGACATTACTTTTTTGGTAAATGTTCCTTGATCAGTGGTTACTTTTACAATATACACTTGTTCTTGTCTTTTGCTTGCTTTAAGATCCAGTGTTACTTCTTTGTCTAAATAACTATTGGTATCGGTTTTAGAAAGCACTGACATTCCTTGTGCATTGAATACCTCGATTTTGACATCAGAATTGTAATCAAATTTGTATCTGATCGTTAACTGATCTTTGAAAGGAACTGGGTAGGCATCGAAACCTGCGCTATCAGAAGTAGTTTTAGCGGTTGGCGCTAATGTAGGAGCAAGTGTATTTAAAGTACAACTTCCAGGTAATGGTGTATTATCACTACATCCTGCAAGAGCATCTATAATTCCAGTACTTCCAGATGCAGCTGAAGCTGAACCATTAATGAAGCTTGCGAAAGTATACGTACTTTTCTTATCGGCACCTGAGTAAACTGCACCAATGATTGATTTGACGTCGTATTTCACAGAAACAATATACGTTGCTCCAGGAGTCGCACCTGTCACAACATAATGTGCCCCTTTACCACTATCGATAAAGCTTCCTGTAAATGCTACCGTTCCACAAGTGTTAGTGAACAAATTAATTTGTGAAGTATTACCACTATCATAACCCGCAACACTAAACAGTTTACTTAAATCGCCATCGTTGGTTTGTTTCACATCAATTGTAAAACTAGCTGCAGGAGCGACTACATTTGAATAGTAGAAGAACACCCCTGGAATAGCATTGGTTACTTGTTTACCTTTAACAGTTGTACAAACATTATACAATCCAGTTACTGTTCCTGTAGTATAATTACAACAGGTAGTCTGAGTTGGGAAGATGTGTGAACAAGGAGTCACACTTATTTTTTGACTACATGTAGCTGACTCATTACCACAAGCATCAACAGCTTTCCAAGTTCGTGTTTGACTTCCATCTGCATTGACTACGGTACCAACAGTAATAATAGTGTACGTACTACAATTATCAGTGGCAGTTGGTTCATCAAAATTAAATGCAGCATTACATTCGATCGTTTTAGGGCCTGAACATGTAATCACTGGAGCAGTTGTATCCTGCACCTCAATAGTTCTACTACAGGTAGCTGTATTACCACAATCATCGGTAGCGGTCCATGTTCTGGTCACACTATAGTTACTTGGACAACTGCCTGGAGTCGTTACATCAGCAAAAGTAATTGTTACACTTGGATCACACGTATCGGTAGCTGTTGCTACACCAAAAGTTGGTGTACCTGGGCAGCTAATCGGTGATACTACAGTAGGACAAGTAATTACTGGAGATGTAGTATCGCGAACCACAATAGTTCTGCTGCAGGTTGCGGTATTACCACAATCATCTGTAGCGGTCCATGTTCTGGTTGTACTGTATGCTCCGGCACAAGTTCCCGCCGTAGTTACATCGGCAAAAGTAATTGTTACACTTGGATCACACGTATCGGTGGCTGTTGCTATTCCGAAAGTTGGAGTGGCAGGGCAGTCAATCGGTGATACTACAGTAGGACAAGTAATTACCGGAGGTGTGGTATCCTGAACGTTAATAGTTCTACTGCAAGAAGCGGTATTACCACAATCATCTGTAGCCGTCCATGTTCTGGTTACGCTATAATTACCCGGACAAGTGCCTGGAGTGGTTACATCTGCAAAAGTGATTGCCACACTTGGGTCACAGGTATCCGTGGCTGTTGCTACACCAAAAGTTGGAGTGGCGGGACAGTTAATCAGAGATACTACTGT
>NZ_FRCL01000025.1:5336-9912 GCF_900142885.1 Flavobacterium xinjiangense
GCAAAAGTGATTGCCACACTCGGATCACAGGTATCGGTGGCTGTTGCTACACCAAAAGTCGGAGTGGCAGGACAATTAATCGGTGATACTACTGTAGGACAATTAATTACCGGAGGTGTAATATCCTGGACATTGATGGTTCTGTTACAGGTAGCGGTATTTCCGCAATCATCTGTAGCAGTCCATGTTCTGGTCACGCTGTAGTTGCCTGGACAGTTCCCTGGAGTGGTTGCATCAACAAAAGTGATTGCCACACTTGGGTCACAGGTATCGGTAGCTGTTGCTGTTCCAAAATTAGGAGCGGCAGGACAGTTTATTAACGATACTACTGTAGGACAAGTAATTACTGGAGGTGTAGTATCCTGAACTGCAATAGTTCTGCTACAAGTTGCTGTATTACCACAATCATCGGTAGCGGTCCATGTTCTGGTTACACTATAATTACCAGGGCAATTCCCCGGAGTGGTTACATCGGCAAAAGTTATTGCCACACTTGGGTCACAAGTATCGGTAGCGGTTGCTACTCCGAAAGATGGTGTGGCAGGACAAATAATTGGTGATACTACCGTAGGACAAGTAATTACTGGAGGAGTGGTATCATGAACCACAATAGTTCTGCTACAGGTGGCGATATTGCCGCAACCATCGGTAGCCGTCCATGTTCTGGTCACGCTGTAGCTACCCGGACAGTTGCCTGGAGTGGTCACATCGGCAAAAGTTATTGGGATGTTTCCAGGACAGTTATCGATAACTGTTGCTACACCGAAGGAAGGTGTGGCTGGACAATTAATTGGAGAGGTTACTGTTGGACAGACAATAGTCGGCGGTATTTTATCAGTACATAAATGCAATTGAAAAGGTGCTCCAGGAAAATCCTTTAATTCTGATTGACCGGAAGAACCGGAAGTTCTCGTTCTTACAAATAAAGTACTAACTGCAAAACAAGGATCATTTTGAACCCCTAAAGCTTGAGTTATATTAACAGCCCCTTCTGCCCATTGATTTGGAGCATAAGCCCATAAATTAGGATTGGTAGCAACAGGAGCTTGATTATAAACAGGATAGGGCACCACAGTTGTTACGAAATTATTCGTACCATAAACGGTCCCGACAGCTGGGGTAAAAGGATCACTATATTTAGTTCCAAGCCATTTTCTAACAACCACATTTGCTGCTACTCCTCCTTGGGTAAACTCAATAGTTATTAAAAGATCATTAACAGTACGTCCGCTAGGAGTACCCGCCGCAGAGGTAAAGGTTCCAAAAGCAAACCCTTTTGAGTCAGTTCCCGTCGTAGTCATAGTTAACGGTTTTTGAAGAATCTCAAAATCGATATAACTGCTTCCGTTAGTCACCTGACGGTCCGCAGCGAAAACCAGCCATAAATCAGTATCTAATCCTCCCAAAACAGGATCCCCATAAGTAAAATGAGCAATTGCATTTTGAATTTCATTTTTGTCTGGTGAAGAGCCTACGCCCCAAGTATAAGAGCTTACTACATCATCGATCTTATTACTACTGGTAAAAGTAGTTGGATCACTGGCTGTGATATTATCTCTAAAAAAAACTGTATTAGGGTACACATAAAATTCAGGTGGTAATGGCCCGTCCGGATAAGTGTAAGGCAGACCGTTAATTAGGGGAGGTATAGGCACAAATATCCCTCCGGGATTTGCTGTGACAGGGGCTGCCTGATTCTCAAATAAAAAATCTCCCCAAGCTGGATTATCTGCTGGCGGACCCGGAAACTTAACAAATGCATTTCCATCAACACCAAAACCTCCCTTAGGGGCTAAAACTGGTGCTCTTCCCAGAATGTTTTGAGCACTAGTATTATTTGCTGTCATTAAAATTACGCCCAATACTAGAGGTGCAACAAATTTATTTAGCCAACAATAGGTTTCTATTCTTGTTAGATAATTAATTGGATTTCTCTCATTAGATCTATAAAAATCTAATTTAGAAACGCTGTCTTTCGGTAAAAAGCAATGTGTTATTTTGCTCGTAAAAACTTCGAAAAACTTCGAAATTGTACTCTTTTTCATAATAATAGTATTTTTAGATCATACGTTATATTAAGTAAGAAATTTAAAGACTTGGGAAAAACTAGAATAAAAAATAATCTTCATAAAAACTGAAGTCCGACATCATCAAAAGCATATTTTATTTTGGGGGAATAAACAAACTTTTATAACCAAATTGGGGCTTTAAGGAAACTTAAAAAACCTAATTTTTAAATTAAAAAGTTAGAATAACAAAAACAGAAAGCTTACGTTTTGAGTGTCAAAACTTACTAAGCAATACATCTTCATAAACAATCTTATGAAGTACATCATCATTAAAAGGAAATTATATTGTGGGGAGCAATACTTAAATTCCTTTGTTCACCGTCAAGTCATTTTTAGAAAAAAAACAGCTCTAAATTCTATTCCTTTATTTGCTATACTAAAGTTAATCAATGGTTTAAAAACAACAATTTTCAATAAATTTAAATCCGATAAAAAACAAATATATCCGATAAAATACCCGCTAATTAAGAAAATTACTATACCAGAAAAGCATTAAAAACAAATATTTTTTTATGTTAAATTATTGATTTACAGTATTTTAATACAATCTAAAAAACACATTTTTATTTTAAACCACATAATTCAGCATCAAAAAAAGCATCATCAAAAAAGAATAAAAAAAACCTCGAAAATTTTCACTTTCGAAGTTTTTTTTTATCGCTAATCCTTCTCTATATTTTTAGGATTAGACAGTTATAACAATCTACTTTGAAGACATCACTTTTTTCACACTGCTTCCTCTATTCGTAGTTACTTTCACAACGTAAACTTGCTCTTGTCCTCTATTCATTTTAAGGTTTAAAGCAACTTCTTTGTTTAAATAACTATTCGTATCTTCTTTGGTAAGTACTGTTCTTCCAGTTGCATTGACTACTTCAATTTTAACATCGGACACATAATCAAAGTTGTATTTAATAGTAAGTACATCTTTGAAGGGAACAGGATAGGCATCAAAACCGGCTAGTTCCATTTTACTGGTTGTTTGAGTTGGTGCCAAAGTAATTGGACATTCTAGTAGTGGAACATCATAACCCATGAATATTCTACAACCATCGAAAGCATTGTTGATTGCATCAACAGCACCTGCAATATCTGAAAGAGAAAGACCATTTGTAGAACCTCCTCCTAACGCTGTGTTGGCTAAATCAAACAATCCTTGAACTGTTTTATCAGTTAATGCATTAACGACCTTTGCAGGAATATCATAACGTTGATATTCATTATTCACTGTTCCGTCAGAATTACAAGAACGGGCTTTAGGGATATCAGATCCACAACCACCTTCTGGAGCAGCAGTTGCAATTTTACCACCTTGCAATGCAAAATCACCAAGTGCACCATTGATGCCTAAGTTAAGACCTAAAGTGATGGTTTGAGCCAATAAAGTGTTATTAAGAGTTCCTTTTTTAGTCAAATAACTACTAGGCAACGAATTAATATAATTAACTCCTGATAATACATAACTACCTCCTCCACCTGGTAAAACGTCTATAATAGCCATTCTATCTGCTGGTGTATTAGTAATTACGACTGTATTTCCTGAAGAACCAATTGTCATTACACCTCCGCTATAAGAACTTAAAGCTCTTTCTATAAGCGCTAAGGTTGTGTATTTATTAGAAAAAACACCACCATCATCAGGAGCACAAGACATACCGCCAAGGTTTCCATAATACCCTTGAGTATAAGTACATAAAGCTTTGGCACAAGATTCAATTAATACAGAAACGGACTCGATATCGTAACAACTTTCAGTCGTTGTGGCTTTTATATAATATGTTCCAGATATTGAAACCGCATTTGGATTTGCCAACTGTATTGTTGCACTTGCATTAGTCCAATAAGTCAAGGTTGCTCCATACAATGTACTTCCTGCTGTTACTGATGCAGCAGTTAAATCAACTGTCAACGGAGAACAAACTGAAGGAGGACTTGTAATTACCAAAATCGGATTCGGATTTACTGTTAACACAACATCATCGGTTGAATTTCCGCATGACGGTGTTGCATTACTTGTAGTGGTTAATCGTAATGTAACGGTACCAAAACCAGCAACACTAACTGTAGAAGTTAATGAAGATGGAGTAGCAATAGTAGCCTGTGCGGTACCTGTTTGACCAACTTGTGACCAAGCTGATGTACCATTAGATGCTGAACCTGCCAAAGTAAATGAAGTAGGTCCGGATGGAGCAGTCTGACATTTAGCTTCATCAGGTCCTGCAGCAGCAGTTGGATTTGCGTTAACTGTTAGCACTACGTCGTCTGTAGGATTTCCACAATTACTAGTAGTACTTAGTCGTAATGTAACGGTACCAATACCAGCAACACTAACTGTAGAAGTTAATGAAGATGGAGTAGCAATAGTAGCTTGTGCAGTACCTGTTTGACCAACTTGTGACCATGCTGAAGTACCACCACTTGCAGTACCTGCCAGAGTAAATGAAGTAGGTCCAGATGGAGCAGTTTGACATTTAGCCTGATCTAATCCAGCACTATTAGTATTATTT
>NZ_FRCL01000002.1 GCF_900142885.1 Flavobacterium xinjiangense
TAATCTGACCTTACACTCAGATCAAGGCTGGCAATATCAAATGAAACAATACCAATACTTGTTAAAAGAAAAAGGAATTAAACAAAGTATGTCTAGAAAAGGGAACTGTTTAGATAATGCCATTATTGAAAACTTCTTTGGAATACTAAAATCAGAACTGTTTTACATACAAAAATTTGCAAGTTTAGAAGAACTAAAGCGGGAAATTAAAAAATATATAAACTATTACAATAGCATAAGAATTAAATCAAATTTAAACAAAATGAGCCCGATACAATATCGAGCTCATTATTATCAAAATTAATTATAAATTTGTCCAAACTTTTGGGTTCAGTCTAAAATTTCCTTTAGGGCTTTTTGATATAGAGAAGTAAATTATTTTACTCTAAAAGTAACTCTTCTTACTAATTTTCTTGCAGCATCTGAATCTTTATCAACTGAAGTGTCTTCACCAGCAGCAACTACATTCAATCTTGAAGCATCTACATTAGCTTTTACTAAAGTGTTTTTTACATTAGTAGCTCTTGCATTAGATAATTTATCATTGTAAGCAGATCTTCCTAATTCGTCAGCATGACCAATAATATCAACTGAAGCAGAAGGATTGTTTCTTAAGTAAGTTAAGATAAAATCAGTACCTTCAGTAGAAACATTTGTTGGTGTTGATTTGTTGAAATCAAAATAAACAGCTACATAACCACCATTGATTAAACTTTTAATCAATTCATTATTGTATACAACAGAACCGTCTCCAGTATTAGCTGCATAGTTTTTCATGATGTAAGCTTCAGTTTCATCAGGAACATTGTTATTGTTTTTGTCAATAGATCTTCCTTTAGTATCAACCATTTGACCAGCAGGAGTATTTTGTTCTTGATCTAAATAATCAGCTACACCATCATTGTCAGAATCTAACATTTTGTTTTCGATAGCCGCAAATCTTGCATCAATTGCATCAAATTTACCTTCGTTATCGATAACCCAGTCAGCATGTTTTACGTTTTTACCTAAGTAAACTGTAATACCTGCAGTACCGTTGAAAAGAATTCCACCAAAACCTTTAGTGTTAGATGAACTAGCTGCGTCAAAAGCAAGATTTTGTTTTGCGTTAATGATAGTAGTAAAATCTCCAGTTAATGCAATTCTGTCTGATAATTTGATTTGACCAGTTAAACCTGCCATGAAGTTACCCATTCTGTCTTTTAAGTAAGAAGGATCTTTTCTTTCTAAGAATGACAAACCTACACCAGCATGACCTAATAAACCAATAGATTTAGTCCAAGTTTCAAAACTCATGATTCTTCCTAAGTTAGCAACACCTTGTAAGTCTACTCTGTAGTACTTAGTGTCAAAACTTTTTGAATTATCTTTATTTGTGAAGCTGTTGTAACCAAAATCAGTTTTCAAACCGAATTTGTTGTTAAACATGTAACGAACACCGAAGTCAACAACGTAAGGACTAACAAGTGTTGTGTTATAACCTGCTGTTGATGGTCTTTGGTATTTGTTAAAACCACCAGCTAATTCTACAGACCATTTGTTGAAAGGAGTTTCAACTGATGCTTCTGTGCTTTTTACAGTTTCTGTTTGAGCACTCATAGTGGTCATAACAGAAGCAAATACTAACGAAAGTATGATTTTTTTCATAATTGTTTTCAATTTTTAATTTATGCAAAAATACATCACAATATTATATAAAAAAACTAAACCGTTAATTATATAAAGTTTATCAAAAATTCTATAAGTACTAAAGAATAGGCTAGACTTAAGTATTTGTTAATCAGTATTTAAGATTTGCTAAGTAAAATATATTTTTTTTAAAAATCATACAAATATTATCTTTTTTATACTATTTACCTTATTAATTAGTACAATTATGCGAGTATTCAGGTTGAAAACTGTCTGTAATCGGCAAATTCTTAATGAGTAATAGCGTCACCTAGAGGAAGTATTATTGTAATCTCTTCAATACATCAGTTATTTTTTCGAAAGCACTAAAATTTTCATGCTCTACTTTATGGTCGATTTTTTCGTGTGCCCAAGTCGTGTGAAAAGGAATGTGGACTGCATGTCCGCCAATAGCTAAAACCGGAAGAATATCCGATTTTAAGGAATTTCCAATCATAAAAAATTCGGATGGTTGTATTTCCAATCGTTTGATCAAATCAGAATAATCAATTTCTTGCTTGTCTGACATCACTTCGATATGGTGAAAATAATGTCCCAAACCAGAATTGTGCAGTTTTCGGCGTTGGTCTAATAAATCGCCTTTGGTGGCGACGACCAATTTATATTTTCCGTGTAAAGTTTCCAAAGTTTCTTCTACGCCATCCAATAAGACGATTGGTTTTTCAAGTAATTCTTTTCCGTATCGGATAATTTTTTCGATGATTTCAATCGGAATTGTATTATTTGATATAGACATGGCTGCTTCAATCATAGAAAGAATATAGCCTTTTATTCCGTAACCGTATAATTTCAGATTGTCGATTTCTACTTTAAAGAGTTCTTTTGAAATTCCTTGATGCGACAAATAATCTTCCATTAAACCACAAAATTTCTTCTCGGTTTCATCAAAATACGTTTCGTTGATCCATAAGGTATCATCGGCGTCGAAAGCAATTACTTTTAAACTCATGGTTTTATGTTTTACCGCGAATTCGCAAATTTTAATTTAAAAGTAAAAAAATAATTTGCGAATTCGTGGTTGATTTTTCTTAATTTATTGTCTCTCCATTAGCAACTCCATCAGTATCCGGATTTACAAAAACCAGTTTTCCTTCGGTATTTGTGGTCATCAAAATCATTCCCTGACTTTCTACGCCACGAAGATTTCTTGGAGCCAAATTCACTAAAACAGTTACTCTTTTCCCTGCAATATCTTCTGGTTTAAAACTTTCGGCAATTCCGGAAACGATAGTGCGAACATCAATTCCAGTGTCTACTTTTAAGATCAAAAGCTTGTTTGCTTTCGGCATTTTTTCGGCTTCCAGAATTGTTCCTGTACGGATATCCATTTTGGCAAAATCCTCAAATTGAATCGCTTCTTTCTGCGGCTCTGCAACTTTATTCTCCGCTTTGTTAGCGGTTTTAGTCGCTTCCAGTTTGTCTATTTGTTTTTGGATTTCCTCGTCTTCAATTTTGGCAAACAATAATTCAGCTTCGCCAATCTGGTGACCCGCTGGAATCAAATCAGAAGTTTCTGAGATTGTATTCCAGTTCAATGGACTTTCTATTTTTAGAATTCTTGATAATTTTTTGGCTGTAAATGGCAAGAACGGTTCGCATAGTGAACTCAGTGCAGCAGCAATTTGCAACGCCACATACATTTGGGTTTGTACACGACCTAGATCGGTTTTTACCATTTTCCAAGGCTCTTCGTCGGCAAGATATTTATTTCCCAATCGGGCAACATTCATCAATTCGCTCAAAGCTTCTCTAAATCTATAACGTTCAATCGAACTCGAAATCACGGCCGGATATGCTTTCAATTCGGTCAAAGTAGCTTCGTCCACTCCCGAAAATGTGTTCGGACTTGGAACGATTCCTTCGTAATATTTATTGGTTAAAACCACGACACGATTAATGAAATTACCATAAATTGCTACTAATTCATTGTTATTTCTCGCCTGAAAATCTTTCCAAGTAAAATCATTATCCTTAGTTTCCGGTGCATTTGATGTCAACGCATAACGCAAAACATCTTGCTGATTCGGGAATTCTTCTAAATATTCGTGCAACCAAACTGCCCAGTTTTTAGACGTAGACAATTTGTTTCCTTCCAAGTTCAAGAATTCATTTGCAGGAACGTTGTCCGGCAAAATATAGCTTCCTTCGGCTTTCAGCATAGCAGGAAAAATGATGCAATGGAAAACAATATTGTCTTTCCCAATAAAGTGAACCAGTTTTGTATCTTTATCTTTCCAGTATGGTTCCCAATCTTTTCCTTCGCGCAAAGCCCATTCTTTGGTGGAAGAAATATAGCCAATTGGCGCATCAAACCACACGTATAATTTTTTTCCTTCAGCACCTTCAACAGGAACGTCAATTCCCCAATCCAAATCACGAGTTACCGCACGAGGTTCTAATCCACCGTCAATCCAAGATTTTACTTGTCCGTAAACATTCGGTTTCCAGTCATTTTTATGTCCAACCAGAATCCATTCTCTCAAGAAATCTTCGTAACGGTCCAAAGGCAAAAACCAGTGTTTCGTCGATTTCAAAATCGGAGTTTCTCCAGTTATTGTCGATTTTGGATTAATTAAATCTGTAGCATTCAGTGTCGAACCACATTTTTCGCATTGGTCACCGTAAGCTTCTTCGTTGCCACATTTTGGGCAAGTTCCCACCACAAAACGGTCTGCCAAGAATTGATCTGCTTTTGCATCATACAATTGCTCGGTCACTTCTTCAATAAAATCGCCTTGTTCATACAGTTTTCTAAAAAATTCCGAAGCCGTATCATGATGAATTTTAGCCGAAGTTCTGGAATAATTATCAAAAGAAATTCCAAAATCAGAGAACGATTTACGGATTATTCCATCATATTTATCGATTACTTCCTGTGGCGTAATGCCTTCTTTTTTGGCTTTCATCGAAATCGCCACGCCGTGTTCGTCGCTTCCGCAAACAAACAAAACGTCTCTTCCTTGCAATCTTAAATATCTGGAATATATGTCCGAAGGCACGTAGACACCCGCCAAATGGCCAATGTGAATCGGTCCGTTTGTATAAGGTAATGCCGCTGTAATCGTATATCTTTTTGGATTCTGTATCATGATTCAATTTTATTGAGTGCAAAAATAAGCAATAGAATTTTTATTTGAAGCTATTTCCCGTCTCGTTTTAAAGACGAGATTGCAATCTTATTGTTTTTAAAGAAAAAACAATAAGGATTTCCACTTTTATCGGGGCTAGGGGATTTGTTAGTGTAAGACGTTTTTTGAGATAATGTAAAATGATTATTTATATTTGTAACCGTAATTAAAGAACACTGTAAACCATGGCAAAAGGACCCGAAAAGAACACCAAAAATAAGGCTTTACACACCAAATTGCTAAATCGGAAAAAGGCTAAACTTCAAGAAGAAAAAAAAGAAAAAGCCTTACGTTTGAAAGCTTTGGTTGCAAAAATGAATCATAAAAAGAACAGTAACGAATCTGATAGCATATAAATCAAATTGTATTTCGTTTCTGTTTTTATTTAACTGAAATTTGCACTTTAGTATTCAAACACAAAACCTATGGAATTCGGTAGAATAATTATTTCAGAAACAGCCTTTAATAGTGAGAACCTTCAAGATGTGATCCACTCTAATATTTCGGTAATCAATTTAATGCGCGAGGAAGGCGTAAACGATGATTTGATTCACGAAGATGCCATAATGAGTTATTATTTAGATTATTACACGTCACAATATGCCGAAGGAAATTTTGCTCAGTTTGTATACAATTCGGGGTGGGATAAAGAATTAAACGAATTAATAGAAGAAGGGTTGGCATTAATTGGCGCCGAAAAGCATTTGGAATTGTTCCAACAACAATCCAAAAAAGTAAAATTAATGAGCAGCGTAAAGTTGAATAAATTCTTGAAAGGGAAACTGGAAGGTGTAAATCCTATCCGAGATTTGCTCAACAACGACACTTTTTTCGAAATAGAAGAGAACCTCGTTACTTTGAATGCTACTTTTTTAAAAACTCACCCCGATTTTGAAGTCCTTTCTGTAGACGACATGTTTGCAACCATAGAAGAATTTGTAGGTCATGAGATTAAAAGAGAGTAGAAGAAAGTCAAAAGTCAAAAGTCTTAAAGGTGTTTTTCTGTAGTACTCCATTGTCTTTTCAACATAATATTATATTTAAATAAAGGGTTACTAAATAAGGTTATTTCCTAGAGCTTGACTTTGTGACTTTATGACTTTGGACTTTGGACTAATTTTTTGTCCCATTTCTATCAAACATTTCCTTAAATTTGCTACCATTATTATATAAGTTAGCGTTTAAAAAAATCAACTATGTTACAAATTGCATTTATTAGAGAGAATCAAGAAAAAGTAATCAAGGCTTTAGCAAAGAGAAACATCGATGCTACAAGTGTTGTTGAAGAAGTGGTACAACTGGATGAAAAACGTCGCGCTACGCAAGTGGAGCTAGACAACATTTTATCCGAATCTAATAAATTATCCAAAGACATTGGCGAATTGATGAAAAGCGGAGAGAAAGCGAAAGCCGCCATTCTAAAAGAAAAAACCGTTTTAAACAAAGAAAAAAGTAAAGCTTTAGCCGAAACTGCTGATGCACTTGCCGCTGAACTTTTAGAGAAATTATATACGTTACCCAATCTTCCTGCGGATATTGTTCCTGTTGGAAAAACGCCGGAGGAAAACCTAAACGTTTTTGAAGAAGGGGAAATTCCAGTTTTGCACGAAGGCGCACAACCGCATTGGGAATTAGTAAAAAAATACGACATCATCGATTTTGAATTGGGTGTAAAAATCACTGGCGCAGGATTTCCAGTTTATAAAGGAAAAGGAGCACGATTACAACGTGCTTTGATTAATTATTTCTTGGATAAAAATACCGCTGCCGGTTACAATGAAGTTCAGGTTCCGCATATGGTCAACGAAGCATCAGCGTACGGAACGGGACAATTGCCGGACAAAGAAGGTCAAATGTACCATGATAAAACCGATGATTTATACTTAATTCCAACGGCTGAGGTTCCGGTAACGAATTTGTTTCGTGATGTAATCCTTAACGAAAGTGAATTGCCGGTCTTAACTACGGCTTACACGCCATGTTTCCGTCGTGAAGCAGGTTCTTATGGCGCGCACGTACGTGGATTGAACCGTTTGCATCAATTTGACAAGGTAGAAATTGTTCGTGTAGAACATCCGGATAAGTCATACGAAGCTTTGGACGGAATGGTAGAACACGTGAAAAGTATTATGCGTGAATTAAAATTACCTTATAGAATATTGCGTCTTTGTGGAGGTGACATGAGTTTTGCATCGGCTTTGACGTATGATTTCGAAGTTTTTTCTACGGCACAAGATCGTTGGTTAGAAATTAGTTCAGTTTCTAATTTTGAGACTTTTCAAACGAATCGTTTGAAATTGCGTTTCAAAGATAAAGACGGAAAAAATCAATTGGCACATACGTTAAACGGAAGTTCATTGGCTTTGCCAAGAGTTTTGGCTGGAATTTTAGAAAATTACCAAACTCCGGAAGGAATCGTAATCCCAGAAGTGTTGCGTCCGTATTGCGGGTTTGATATTATAGATTAATTAGCTTGCGGTTATCAGTCACAGTTTACAGCCCTGTGACTGAAAACTGTGACTGCGACTAAAACCGAATATTGAAAATGAAAAAGCTCTTTCTTTATATTACTTTGTCATTCTCGCTATTTGCGTTTTCTCAAAACGAACAATTGGCTCAGTATTATTATGACAAAGGCGATTTTGAAAAAGCCAAAATCAGTTATGAAGAGTTATTGGAAAACATTCCACAAAACACGCAATATTTTCTGAGAACAATCGACTGTTATCAGCAATTAAAGCAGTTTGATGTTGCAGAGAAAGCAATACAAACTCGATTAGATAAATACAAACAGGGAAATCTTCTTGTTGAATTAGGCTATAACTTTCAGTTGCAAAAAAACGATGCCAAAGCCAAGAATTTCTATGATCAGGCATTAGAACGCATCAAGAAAAATCCTAATGAAGTTTATGGTATTTCTAATTCTTTTGAGAAAAAAGTATTGCTGGATTATGCGCTGAAATCCTATCAAACCGCTACAGAATTAGAACCTAATTTCAATTTCAACTATCAAATAGCGTTGCTCTACGGGCAATTGGGTAATGCCGAAATGATGATTTCGACCTTCCTGAATGAAGCCTACGCGAATCCTCAAAATTCGATAATGATTCAAAATCAATTGGCTCGTTTTATGGTTGATGAGGGAGATGCCAGTTTTAATGAAACCTTGCGCAAGGCATTAATTGTTAGGACTCAAAAAAATCAGGATATTTTCTGGAATCGTTATTTGAGTTGGTATTATGTGCAACAAAAAGAATTTGAAAAAGCATTTATCCAAGAAAAAGCGATTTATAAACGTGACCCGGAATCACTTTCTAATATTGTGAATTTAGGACAATTGGCAATTGAGGAAGACAATCAGGACGCGGCAAAGGAAATTCTTGGTTTTGTTTTGGAAAACACCAAAGACCTAGAGCTTTTGATTCAAGCTAATTCCTATTTGATGAAAATGAAAATAGCGAAGGCTAAAGAAAAAGATTTTGCTGCCATCAACACAGAATTACAGGCTTTATTGAAACAATATGAAATAAGTCCTTTTACCTTATCTTTGCAGCTGATTCAAGCGCATTTCGTTGCTTTTAATTTAAAAAAACCAGAAGATGGGAAAGCAATAATTAAAAAAGCACTGGAGTTGCAATTGAATGATTATGATGTGGCTCAGGTCAAAATGGAATTGGCGGATATTTTGCTTTATGAGGAAAAGTTCAATCAGGCATTAATTTATTATTCCCAAATTGAATTGGATTTAAAAAATGATGTGATTGCGCATGAAGCCAGTTTAAAATCAGCAAAAACGAGTTATTTCAAGACTGATTTTGTCTGGGCATTGAAACAATTCAAGGAACTGAAATCAGCCAATACACAACTGATTGCCAACGATGCCTTGGAATATTTTCTTTTGATTAATGATAATACCGTTGCTGATTCGACACAAACAGCATTGAAACAATTTGCAAAAGGAGATTATCTTTTATATCAAAACAGAAATCAGGAAGCGGAAGCTCAATTTCAGATGATATTAAAAAATTACAAAGGGCAGGAAATAGAGGCGGTGACGTTATTGCGTTTAGGAAGAATTTACGAGAAACTAGGTGATTTTACTTTTGCTTTAAGCCAATATCAAAATATTATTGACCATCATAGTGACGGGATTTATGTTGATGAAGCTTTGTTTTTTTCGGCAGAAATTTATAACAAACAATTAAAGTTGCCAGAAAAGGCAAAGCCATTGTACGAAAAGATAATTTTCAATCATCAGGACAGTATTTATTTTGTTGATGCCAGAAAGGCATTTAGGCAACTGCGAGGTGATACTAATTTATAAAACAGATTGCTAGATTGTTGAATTTTTTGAAAAAGTCTAACAATCTAACAATCTAATAATCTAACAATCAAAAAAAAAATGATAATATACAACGTTACCACAAACATACATGAAAGCGTTCACGATCAGTGGATGATTTGGATGCAACACAAACACATTCCTGAAATTCTTGCTACAGGGAAATTCTCATCGGCAAGAATGGTACGGGTTTTAATCGAAGAAGAAATGGGTGGAGTGACTTATTCTGTTCAATATACAACGGATAGCAAAGAAACCCTAGAAAAATATTATCAGGAAGATGCACCTGGTTTTCGTGAAGAAGGAGTGAAGTTATTTGGAGACAAAATGCTTGCTTTTAGAACGGAACTAGAATTGCTTGCGGATTATTAGAGTCATTGCGAGGAACGAAGCAATCACATTCAGGGTATGGTTTTGAATCAAAACCTTGAAGTCGCAATTTGCGGTATCAAGTCGGATTGTAAAAATTGAAATAATTGAAGGTCGCAATTTGCGACCTCCAATTATAAAAAATATAAAAATTTCATTTTATGAACGATAAAATTTTAATAATTCCGGATGACACCGTTATCAATAAGATTTATTTCATTAGAAATCAAAAAGTAATGCTAGATCGTGATTTGGCAACACTTTATGGGGTTGAAACAAGGGTTTTAAAGCAAGCTGTACGAAGAAATTTGAATAGATTTCCAGAAGATTTTATGTTTGAATTATCTAAAGCAGAATTTGAGAATTGGAGGTCACAAATTGTGATCTCCAATTCTGAAAAGATGGGTTTGCGATATGCGCCGATGGCTTTTACGGAACATGGAGTGTTGATGTTATCGAGTGTTTTGAATAGTGAACAAGCAATTCAAACCAATATTCAGATAATGCGGATATTTACAAAAACAAGGCAACTGCTTTCCGATAATTCGGATTTACGAATTGATTTTGAAATAATGAAAAAGAAAATTGAAAATCAGGGAAAAAATATAGAACTCGTTTTTCAATATGTAGATGAACTTATGGAAAAGAAAGAAATCATTCCAGAACGAGAAAAAATAGGATATAAGAAGTAGTCGCAGTATTGATTTTGCGATAGTTTTCTGAATATTTAATAAAATAAACTTGCGCCTTTGTGCAAAATAAACCTAAAAGAAGCGATTGCTTCGTGCCTCGCAATGACAATATGGAAAAAGTAAAAGCAAAAAAACACCTCGGACAACATTTCTTGAAAGACGAAAGTATAGCAAAAGATATTGCCGATACGTTGAACCTAGAAGGATATGATGATGTATTAGAAATAGGACCAGGAATGGGTGTTTTGACTAAATATTTATTGGACAAACCAATCAATACTTACGTTATAGAAATCGATACAGAGTCGGTTACGTATTTAGATGAAAATTACCCGAAATTAAAGGATAAAATTATTTCTAAAGATTTTCTGAGGTATGATATTAATGAAACTTTTGAAGGAAAACAATTCGCTATCATAGGGAATTTCCCGTATAATATTTCGACGCAAATTGTTTTTAGAACATTAGAATATCGCCATCAAATTCCAGAATTTGCTGGGATGTTCCAGAAAGAAGTGGCGCAGCGCATTTGTGAAAAAAAGGGAACTAAAGCATATGGAATTCTTTCGGTTCTGGTACAGGCATTTTATGATGCCGAATATTTATTTACAGTCGATGAAAATGTTTTTAT
The DNA here is from genome assembly GCF_900142885.1 of Flavobacterium xinjiangense. Lineage (GTDB taxonomy): Bacteria > Bacteroidota > Bacteroidia > Flavobacteriales > Flavobacteriaceae > Flavobacterium > Flavobacterium xinjiangense. Next base: position 10,852 of record NZ_FRCL01000002.1, read on the forward strand.
TCCGCCACCAAAAGTAAAATCAGGAGTTTTGCGTTTGCGCAGAAAAGAAGATTATAGCTTGCCTTGCGGCGAAAAATTATTTTTCACAGTGGTAAAAACAGGTTTTCAACAACGCAGAAAGACTTTGCGTAACAGTTTAAAAACCTTAAATTTGTCAGATAAACTGAGAGAGGATCCTGTTTTTGATCTTCGACCAGAACAACTAAGTGTAGAACAGTTCATAGAACTTACCCAAAAAATAGAAGCCGATGGAGTTTAAAATCAGCAAAGAACTTATTCAGGAATTAGAGCAACTTATTCAAAACAAAAACGACCAGCAACTGGAAGTTTTATTGAATGATATGCACCATGCTGATATTGCCGAAATTCTTGACGAGCTTGATTTTGACGAGGCCACTTATATTTTTAAAGTATTAGACAGTGATAAAACAGCAGAAATTCTTCTTGAATTAGAAGACGATTTGCGGGAGAATATTTTAGGTAGACTTTCGGCAAAAGAAATCGCTGAAGAGCTGGATGAATTAGAGACAAATGATGCCGCTGACATTATTGCGGAACTTTCCAAAGATTTAAAAGCTGAGGTAATATCTGAGCTTCAAGATGTTGAGCATGCCAAGGATATTGTTGATTTACTTCGTTATAAAGAAGATACTGCCGGTGGAATCATGCACAAGGAAATGGTTAAGGTCAATGAAAATTGGAATGTCCTTACTTGTGTAAAAGAAATGCGTATTCAGGCCGAAAATATCTCCAGAGTACATTCTATTTATGTGGTTGATGACGAAAATAGATTGAAAGGGCGTTTGTCGCTCAAAGATTTATTGACCACTTCAACAAAAACACCTATTAATGATATTTATATTAGAAAGCTAAACTCGGTAACAGTAGATACCGAAGATATAGAGGTTGCCCGAATCATGCAGAAATACGATTTAGAAGCCATACCTGTTATTGATGAATTGGGTCGGTTAGTGGGTAGAATCACGATTGATGACATTATCGATGTAATCAAGGACGAAGCCGATAAAGATTACCAATTGGCCGCAGGTATTACCCAAGACGTTGAAACGAATGACAGTATTTATGAGCATACCAAAGCACGTTTGCCTTGGTTACTTATGGGAATGCTTATTGAATTAATAGCATCTTATGTTATAAAAGGGAATGAAGGGACTTCTCAAAAATTTTACACACTTATTATTTTTATGCCTTTGCTCTCAGCAACAGCTGGAAATATTGGGGTTCAGGCATCGGCAATTATTGTTCAAGGTTTGGCAAACGGGACTTTGAAACAGTTTAGTCGTAGTTATTTTAGTAAGGAAATAGCCGTTGCCATGATTTCGGGAACTATAATTGCAATGATGGTTTTGGGCTATCATACGTTCATGTACGGACAATTTCAAGTAGGAATGGCTATATCAATATCGATTGTGGTAGTCATTTTATTTGCAGCAATTTTGGGAACTTTGGTGCCCCTTTTTCTGCATAAAAACAACATTGATCCAGCAATTGCTACAGGGCCATTTATCACAACAACAAACGATGTTTTTGGGATTATGATTTACTTCGGAATTGCAAATCTGATTTTAGGATTTTAATTTTAGAATAAAAAACCGAATGATTAACCACCATTCGAGCTATTAAATAACCACAACAACTAAAAATAAAATGAAAATTCACATAATTGGCGGAGGAAACTTAGGCGTCGCTATTGCAAAAGGGTTGTCGAAATTTTCGCAAGGAAATCAAATCACGATAACCAGAAGAAATACAAGCAGTATTCTATATTTAGAACAACTAGGAGTAATCGTTTCTGCAGATAACAAGTATCAAATTCAAGATGCAGATATTATTATCCTGACCATAAAGCCGTACCAAGTAGATACTGTTTTGGCAGAAATACTTCCTGTCATTTCTAATAAAGTAATCGCTTCGGCGGTGAGTGGATTGTCTATTGAAAATTTACAGAATAAGATAGGTGCTTCCAATAGCGCTATCCGAATCATGCCGAATATCGCTTCGCAATTTGGTGCATCGGCAACTTGTATTGCTTTCCATGAAAAAGACAAAGAGAAAGCGCAAAACGTGGTAGCTCTTTTCCAAGATTTAGGAACAGCTCCTATTATAGACGAGAAATTAATGGATGCAGCAACGGTTCTTGCGGCCAGCGGAACAGCTTTTGCCTTGCGCTACATTCGTGCTTCGATGCAAGCGGGAATCGAAATAGGATTTGACTGGCAAACTGCATTAGCTATTTCAGCACAAACCGTAAAAGGAGCTGCCGAAATGATTATGGAAGAACAAATTCACCCAGAACAGTTAATTGACCGTGTAACCACACCACAAGGCTGCACCATAGCGGGATTGAACGAAATGGAAATGCACGGATTCAGTTCGTCATTGATAAGAGGAATCAAAACTTCTTTGAAACAAATCAAGGGATAATTTCTTCGATATACTGCTATTTAAAAAGCGTTTGATTTTTTAAAATCAAACGCTTTTTTTAAATTATTTCAATCTTTTTTGTTTTTTTAATGGGTTTCTTTAAGGTTTGTTTCAACCAAAAGAAACCAGCCGTTCCTGCAATAAAAGAAGCAATCAGAATCGCAATTTTAGAATATGTAATTACCTCTTCACCATCATTTTTAAAAGCAAGCAATGTTATAAATATGGACATTGTAAAACCAATTCCGCCTAGCATTCCTGCGCCAATAAGAGTTTTCCATTTTAAATCTTTGGGCAAAACACAAATCCCCAGCGTAACGCCTAAAAACGAGAAAAGCCAAATCCCAAGTGGTTTTCCAATAACAAGTCCTGCTATAATTCCTATCGTGTTAGGGTGATTCAATCCTTCATGCCAGTTAGAATTTATCGCAATACACGTATTGGCTATCGCAAACAAAGGGAGAATGAAAAACGCAACCGGTTTATGTAAAAAATGTTGAATTTTATAAGAGGAAGTTTTCTTTCCTCCATCACCAAACGGAATCACAAAAGCCAATAAAACTCCAGTGATAGTAGCATGTACTCCAGAATTAAGCATGAAATACCACATGAAAACACCGCCAATTAAATAGGGGAATAAACTGTGAACCTTCATTCGATTCAGAATAAACAAACCTCCAAGAATCCCTATGGCTATAAATAAATTTACAAAAGCAATTGTTGAGGTATAGAATATCGCAATTACAATTATGGCGCCTAAATCGTCAATTACCGCTAGGGCAGTCAAGAATACCTTAAGTGATGTAGGAACGCGATTTCCTAATAATGATAAGATACCAATAGCAAAAGCAATGTCCGTAGCCATAGGAATTCCTGCTCCGTTTTGCGTCAAGGTTCCAAAATTTAAGGCTAGAAAGATTCCTGCCGGAACAACCATTCCGCCCAAGGCTCCAAAAATAGGTAATGCAGCATTCTTGATGCTGGACAATTCACCTTTGTAAATTTCGCGTTCCAGTTCTAAACCTATTAACAGGAAAAAGATAGTCATCAGTCCGTCATTAATCCAATGTGTAATTGAATGAGGTCCTAATTGAGTTTCCCAAAATGCAATATATTGTGTTTGAATCGGGGAGTTAGCGATACAAAGCGAGAGTATGGTTACAAAAAGTAACAATAGTCCTCCGGCTTTTTCGCTTTCAAAAAAGGCCTTGAATGTTTTTGTTAATCTCATTTTTGAATTTTATTACTATTGAATTCAGCAGACGTATCTCCAGAATAGAAAGAATGCTAATTTACACATTTGGGAGCTATTTTTTTGTTAATTTGGGGTATTAAAACTTAGAAATTTTTATTATGGACATCAAAATCCTTCATATTGATAGCAATCATCCTTTACTTTGGAATCAATTGCAAAATGCCGGTTTTATAAATCATAGCGATTTCACTTCCTCAAAAGAAGAAATAGAATCCAAAATTCAGGATTATCAAGGAATTGTCATTCGAAGCCGATTTAAAATTGATAAGGCATTTTTGGACAAAGCCACTAATTTGCAATTTATCGCACGAGTTGGAGCAGGTTTAGAAAGTATCGATTGCGAATATGCAGAATCTAAAAACATAACGCTTATTGCAGCACCGGAAGGAAACCGAAACGCAGTCGCCGAACATACTTTGGGAATGATATTATCTCTTTTTAATAAGCTAAATGAAGCCGACAGAGAAATACGATCCGGACATTGGAACAGGGAAAGTAACCGTGGTCATGAACTTGATGGAAAGACCGTTGGGATTATTGGTTACGGAAATATGGGAAAATCATTTGCCAAGAAACTGCGAGGTTTTGATGCGGAAGTATTGTGTTATGACATTCAGGCAAATGTAGGAGACAGTAATGCCAAGCAAGTTTCATTGCAAGAATTTCAGGAAAAAGTAGATGTAGTAAGTCTTCATATTCCGTGGACTTCAGAAACGGATAAAATGGTTGATGCTGATTTTATCAATGGATTTGCTAAATCTTTTTGGATTGTAAATACTTCTCGAGGCAAGAATATTGTCACTGCTGATTTGGTTGCTGCCATGGAATCCGGGAAAATATTCGGAGCAGGTTTAGATGTTTTGGAATATGAGAAATTGTCTTTTGAAACCCTTTTTCACGATAAAAATACGCCAGAAGCTTTTCAGTATTTATTGAAGGCGAAGAATGTGATTCTTAGTCCTCACATTGCCGGATGGACATTCGAAAGTCACGAACGTTTGGCGCAAGTAATTGTAGATAAGATTAAAGCAAAATATTCTGGTCAAGCCAAAGTTGCAGAGCCGGAGAAAAGAGCTACAGGAATTGGAGGTTTGTTCTTTAAATCCAAAAACCCAAAAGAATTGGTGGCTTGGTACGGAAAACATTTGGGCTTAAAAACGGATGATTATGGATCTACTTTTTGGTGGAAAGACAATGATGGAAATGACTGTTCCACACAATGGTCGCCGTTTGCAGATGATACTGTTTATTTTGCGCCAAGCGAAAAACAGTTTATGCAAAACTTCAGAGTAAATGATTTAGAGGGGTTGTTAAAAAAATTATCAGATGAGGGTGTAACAATTGTAGGTGATATGGAGACTTATGAGTATGGGAAGTTTGGCTGGGTTCTGGATAGCGAAGGAAACAAAATAGAACTCTGGGAGCCAATTGATAAAGCATTCCAATAAAATTTTAAATATTTACTAACTTAAATTTAACCAAACGAACGCAAATGGAAGTAACTGTACAAGAAACTTGGAACACTCCAAGAAAACCTATTCCGGTATTTAAACTAGATCCGGTATTAGTATTAATTTTCGGATTTTTAACTTGTGGATTGTATTTAATCTATTGGAACATTAAAGTTGCTGAAGTTTTTAATGCAGTTTCTGAGCGAGAAGTTATCTCGCAACCAATTGCCATTTTTGCAGGTTGTTGTTACCCAGTTAATATTTATTTCTTTTATTTGGCTGGCAGAGACGGACTTCCTGATGTTTATAGAAGAGCGGGTTCTCCTGAAAAGGATGATACGGTTTTGTTGCTTATTTTAGGTCTTTTCTTTCCAATGATTGCTGCAATGATAGTTCAAAATGATATTAATAAATTATACAATTAATACTAAGGATAAACGTAAGATTTACGGAATCATTGGCGCTACAATAACGCTTATGGTTCCGTTTTTTTTAATGTTTTTTAATGTGAACAATCATCTTGAAACGGATCAATCTTTGTGTCCTTTCAAAATGATTACAGGATTTCCTTGTCCGGGCTGCGGGATTACAAAATCATTGGTTTATTTTTATGAAGGACATTTTTATAAGTCTATTAGCTACCATATATTAGGGCCTCTTGTAATTGTATTTTGCTTAATAGCAATTGTTATATTAACTACAGAATTGATTACTAAAAAGGAATATTTTAATGCGGTAATGTATAATCAAAAACTAGCCTGTAGTTTGGGGGTTTTTCTTATAGTTTACCACGTCATAAGATTGGCTTTCTTTATAAAAAACCATTCGTTAGATTCTATTTTGAAGGAGTCAATCTGGAGGTAATTATAAAACTTGAAAAATCCCGTCTCGTCCAAAAAAGACGAGACGGGATTTTTTTATAAATAGGCATTCTGCATTCAGTCTTCTTTCTCGCTTAGTTTTCTTTCTAGTTCAGTTTGAAATTCTTCCATTACGGGCTTCATAGTGCTTTCCGGAATATCAGCGATCCTGATGTACATCAATCCGTCAACGGCATTATTAAACAGCGGATCAACATTAAAAGCAACTACTTTTGCATTTTGTTTGATGTATTTTTTAATCAAAACCGGTAAACGCAAATTTCCTGGTTCCAGTTCGTCAATAATTTTATCAAATTTATTTAAATCGGATTCAGCTTCGTCAAATATGAAGTCCTTATCGGCATCTTTTAGCTTTACCTTATACGCTTTCTTTGGGTGAATGTATTGTGCAATGTACGGATCGTAATAATTCGATTTCATGAATTCAATCATCAGTGATTTTGAAAAATCAGAAAACTGATTACTGATACTCACTCCGCCGAGCAAATATTTATGTTCTGGATAACGTAATGTAGTGTGCATTATTCCTTTCCAAAGCAAGAAAAGAGGCATGGGTTTTTGTTGGTATTCTTTGATGATAAAAGCACGGCCCATTTCGATAGACTTATGCATCATGTCATGTAATTCAGGTTCAAATCGGAAAAGGTCATTCAAATAGAAACCATTTATTCCGTATTTAGGATAAATTTCAGAACCCAATCCCATTCTATAAGCTCCCGCAATTTTATTGGCGTCACTATCCCATAGAAAAAGATGATGGTAATATTGATCATGTTTGTCTAAATCAATGGATTCGTTTGTTCCTTCGCCCACTTCTCTGAAAGTTATTTCTCGTAGACGTCCTATTTCGTGAAGAATGTTGGGTATTTTTTTTGCTTCTGCTAGAAACACTTCGTAGTTTTTGCTTAATAATAGTCGGCAATCCGTACTTCGCAGTGCGTTTACTTCTTTAGTCATTTTTTCCTGGCTTGCCGCAGTAACAATTTTTTTAGGACTTTTTGGAATTTTTAAAGTTGGTGTCGGCAAAAAAGTACTTTCTTTTTCAAAAGGATTTGCAAGCATGTACGTTTTCTTTCGCAAAAACTCTGAATATTCCTCTAACGATGCGTGTTCATTTTGTTCGCTTACGGAAATAGGCTTACCAACTCGAACTTTAATCACGCGGTGTTTTTGGCTAAATACTTCCGAAGGCAGTTTTGCCGTCCTAAAAGTGCTGCTTATTTTAGACAAAAGATAAAATAATCGACTATTTTTCGCATGAAAATAAATAGGAACAACCGGAACTTGTGCTTTTCTAATTACTTTAATAGCTCCTTCTTCCCAAGGTTTATCGACCATTAATTTACCATCTTTGTAGGTAGAAACTTCTCCCGCGGGGAACATTCCCAGCGGCTTTCCATCGCTTAAATGACGTAATGTTTCTTTGATCCCTACTACACTTGATTTAGCATCCTTATGATTTTCAAAAGGATTAACTGGCATTATGTATTTCTTAAGCGGTTCAATTCGATGCAAAAGAAAATTGGCGATAATTTTGAAATTAGGTTCTCTTTCAAGCATTAATTTCAATAGTAAAACACCGTCAATACCTCCCAAAGGGTGATTTGAAATCGTTATATAAGCGCCATCTTTTGGTAACCGTTTTAAATCCTCTTCTGGGATTTCAAATTTTATTTGTAGATCATCTAATATTCCATTCAGAAAATCAACATCAGTCAAATGTTTATTTCTGTCGTATACTTTGTTTAAGGTAGAAATTTTTAGCACCTTCATAAGCATCCAGCCTGAAAAAGTCCCCAGAACTCCGTACTTGTCTGCATTTATTGCTTTTGCAACTTCTTTCGCGGTTACTAAACCCATGTATTTTTTGTTTTTTTAGAGCAAGAAACAAAGATAGCAAAAAACTCCATTTTCTCTCTTTTTCTGAGTCAAACTTATCCTTTTTTGTTACATTTGGAATTCAAAAAATACTTTAATGAGAATTATTTCATACAACGTAAACGGAATCAGAGCAGCCATTTCAAAGGGCTTTATTGATTGGTTGCAGCAAGCAAATCCAGATATTATTTGTCTTCAGGAAATTAAGGCAACCGAAGACCAAATTCCGGTCGAAGATATTGCAAAAGCGGGATATCCGTATCAGTATTATTATTCCGCAACCAAAAAAGGGTATAGTGGCGTGGCCATTCTTTCTAAAATAAAGCCTAATAATGTAGTCCACGGAACCGGAATTCACCATATGGATTTCGAAGGAAGAAATCTTCGCGCTGATTTTGATGACTTTTCGGTGATGAGTTTGTACTTACCTTCGGGGACAAATATCGAGCGATTGGACCATAAATTCATGTTCATGGATGATTTTCAGAATTACATTGACGAACTCAAAAAAGGAACGCCAAATCTGATTATCTGCGGAGATTACAACATTTGCCATGAGGCAATTGACATTCATGATCCTATCAGGAATAAGAACGTATCGGGATTTTTACCGCAAGAGAGGGCCTGGCTTGATGGGTTCATGAAGTCCGGATTTGTGGATAGCTTCCGCCATTTCAACAGTGAGCCTCACCAATATTCATGGTGGAGTTATCGCGCTGGAGCAAGAGGAAATAACAAGGGCTGGCGCATCGATTACAATTTAGTGAGCGACACCCTAAAACATAAACTGAAAAGGGCCGTTATTCTTCCTGATGCAGTCCATTCAGATCATTGCCCTGTTTTAGTGGAGCTGGAATAGCCTTTTCAGGAGCTATTTCCCGCTTTACTCTGCAATCTTGTTGTTTTTTAAAGACAAAACAACAAGGATTTCCTTTTCAATCACGGCTAAGTCATTACAAATTGATTTAACTTAACCAATAATCACTAATATCTTTTAAGCACATATGAAAAAACTATTACTTATTTTATTTACTGTACAATGTTGCATACAATCCTATGCCCAAGTTAATTTTGAAAAGGGCTATTTTATAGACAATAACAATATCAGAACCGAATGTCTGATAAAAAACAAAGATTTTTATAATAGCCCAAATTCATTCGAATATAAGCTTAACCAAGAGAAATCTATTGTAATGGTTGGAGACGTTAAAGACATCAAAGAGGTTGGCATTATTAACGCTATAAAATTCGAGAGGCACGTTGTAAAAATGGATATGTCAAGCACTAATCTTAATAAACTAAGTGAGAAAAGTGAGCCAGAATGGAAAGAAAGAACACTTTTTTTAAGAGTATTAATAGAAGGCGAAGCTACTTTGTATGAATTTAAGGAAGAGAATAATAAAAGATATTTTTATAAATTGAGTGATAAACCCGTTGAACAACTTATCTATAAAAAATATTTTGTTCTGAACTTCAGTTACACCAAATTAGCAATAAATAATGATTTTCAAAAACAGTTATGGGTAAATATGCGTTGTGAGAATGAGAGTATGGAAAAGATCATGAAATTACAATATAATAAGAAAGATTTATCAGATTATTTTGTAAAATATAATAATTGTAAGAATTTAGGCTACACTAATTATGTAGGTAAAACGACGACCGGAAGCATTAATTTTAAATTAAAAGGAGGAATTAATGCCTCACCGAACGAAAATTATGATAATCAGAAGCAAAAAGTTGAATATTTTGGAAATAAATTTTTTCCAAAATATGGTGCAGAGATTGAATATGTATCTCCTTTTAATAGAAACAAGTGGGCAATTTATTTAGAATTAACTCATCATACCTATAAATATAAGTCTACTGTAACAGAACATAGTTCTTCGGGGGTGTTGTTTGAAAATACATATAAATACGACAGCTCTGTTAATCAGTTTCTTCCTAATATTGGTCTAAGGCATTATATGTACTTGAATAATAATTCCAGTGTTTTTATTGGTGCTAGTTTATTCTCTTCATATGGTGTTGGTTATAGCTATCAAAAAAAATTTAATATAGAGTTTAGAAGAAGTTCTATTGGTTTTGCTAAATACTCTGCAATTTTAGGATATACGCTATTTAATAATAATAAACAAAAATAAAAATGATTAAAAGAGTTTCCATCGGATTACTAATATTGGCGCTTTCAAGTTCTTGTGTATCCAAAAAAATATACAATGACTTAGAAAGTAAGTTCACCGATTTAAAAAAAGAAAATAGAAGTTTAGCAGATGAAAATATTGATTTGCTTAAAGCTAAAAACCAATTAGAGCTGGACCGCGATGCCTTAAAAATGGATTTAAGCAAATCAAAATCGGAGTTGGATAAATTAAAAATGGATTATGCAGCAGCTCAAAATAAATTTAAAGTATTGCAGGATTCCTACGCAGCTTTAGAAAAAAACAGCAGTGACGCTTTGCAGAGCAACATGAAGAAAAATCGTGATTTGCTGGAGCAATTAGACGAAAAAGGAAAAGCATTGGCATTAGAACAAGACCGATTGAGTAAAAGTGCGCAACGTTTGCAAGAATTAGAAGATTTGATTGCTGCCAAAGAAGCCAGTATGAAAAAACTAAAAGAAACCTTGTCTAAAGCCTTGAACAGTTTTGAAGGAAAAGGGTTGACAGTAGAACAAAAAAACGGAAAAGTGTACGTTTCTATGGAGAACAAACTACTTTTCAATTCGGGAAGTTGGGCAGTAGGTTCCGAAGGGAAAAGAGCAGTTATCGAAGTAGGTAAAGTTTTGGGCGACAACCCGGACATATCCGTACTTATTGAAGGTCATACGGATGATGATGCTTTCACGGCTTCAGGTCCAATTGCCGATAACTGGGATTTATCTACCAAAAGAGCGACAGCAATAGTAGCGATTTTAGGCGAAAACAAGAAAATCAACAAGCAAAATCTTACGGCTGCCGGAAGAGGAGAGTTTTCTCCTTTAGCAAGCAATTCAACCGCTGACGGAAAAGCTAAAAACCGTAGAATCGAAATTATTCTTACACCAAGATTAGACGAAATTTCTAAGATGTTGAATGAGATAAATTAAGTTTCAAAAGGATCATAATTAGAAAGGTTCAAAGTTTATGCTTTGAACCTTTCTGCTTTCTAGTTGCGGTATATTTTGTAAAACGTCCAGTATTAATAAATTTCACCAGTAAGAAATTAAGAAAATTAAGGGTTAATTCTTAATGAACCTTAATCTCTTAATGGTTTAAAAAATAATTTTTTCACAAAACATCTAATATTAATAAGTTTCACCATTAAGAAATTAAGCGTTGATTCTTAATGAAACGTAATATCTTAACGGTTTAAAAAAAAACTTTTCTTAACCGCAAATTCGCTAATTTCATCTTTCGATTGAGGGGTTTTAAATTCGCAAATTCTCGGTTATTGTTTTTAACATGCTGTAAACGTTTCTCAATTTTGTGTTAACTGCAAATGTAAACAACAAACTAATTTTATCTTTGTTTTCGAAAATAAAATACAATTTCCTTAATTATGAAATACACAACGTTACCCAATACTGATATAAAAGTCAGCAAAATTTGCCTTGGTACCATGACTTTTGGGCAACAAAATACTGAAGCTGATGGTCATGCCCAAATGGATTATGCATTAGAAAACGGAGTTAATTTCTTTGATACCGCCGAAATGTATTCAGTTCCCGCACGTCAGGAAACGTATGGAAGTACAGAGAAAATTCTTGGAACTTGGTTTAAAAAATCGGGTAAAAGAGAAGAGATAGTTTTGGCATCCAAAATTGCCGGACCTAATCCTAATTTTGAATACATGAGAGAAAAGTTAGATTTCTCACCTACCAGTATCAAGTTTGCATTGGATAATAGTTTACAACGCTTACAAACGGATTATATTGATGTGTACCAATTGCATTGGCCGGAACGTAAAACCAATTATTTTGGACAACGCGGTTTCAAAGTACAGGATGATGCTTGGGAAGATAACATTCACAATGTGTTGGAAACATTGGACGGTTTTGTCAAACAAGGGAAAATCAAACATATCGGACTTTCAAATGAAAATCCTTGGGGAATCATGCGTTTTCTGGAAGAAAGTAAATACAATAATCTGCCAAGAGTAAAAACGATTCAAAATCCATATTCGTTATTGAATAGACTATTTGAAAACGGTTCTGCTGAAGTTTGCCTGAGAGAAAATGTAGGTTTAGTGGCGTATTCACCGATGGCTTTTGGTGTTTTGTCTGGTAAATTCCTAACAGGTGAAGATCATCCAAATGCCAGAATCAAATTGTTTCCACAGTATTCCAGATACAACAGCGAGCAATGCACCGAAGCCACAAGATTGTATCAGGAAATTGCCAAGAAAAATGGATTGACCTTGACGGAACTGTCTTTGGCATTCGTGGAGCAACAGCCGTTTGTAACCAGTACGATTATTGGAGCAACCACATTAGAACAATTAAAAGAAAATATCGATACCATTAAAGTTTCGCTTTCGGAAGAGGTTCTTAAAGCTATTGATGAAGTTCAGGCTATAATTCCTGATCCGGCGCCGTAATTTGTTAAAATAAACAATGTAAATTTAAATCTCCAAGAAACCCTGTCAGAGTTCTGAACTCTGACAGGGTTGTTTTTTAAATTAAAGATCAAATTCCTCATCAACGGATAATGAATCAATTTTTACTTGTGTAGTATCTTGCGTTTTAATTCGTAGAAAAGATCGTGCCGACCCAGAAATAATGATGCGTTGGGATTGATAAATAGTGTCGTCAGGACTCAACAATCCTCTCCTGAACATAATATTTGTTAAGAAAGATTCTTGTTTTATGGCAAAATCTTTTAGCATTCCTTGATCATTAAACTGATACATGAATTTCTTTGGACTTGGAATAATTCTGGCGAGATAAAGACATTCATTTAAATTTAATTCTGATGGACTCTTCTGGAAGTAAAACCGACTTGCTTCGCCAATTCCATATACATTTGGTCCCCATTCAATAATATTAAAATAGACTTCCAGCATGCGTTCCTTGCTGACAATTCTGTTGTTTTCAAGGATGTAAACCAGCAAGATTTCTTCGAGTTTGCGTGACACTGTTTTTTCGCGGGTAAGAAAAACATTTTTCACTAATTGCATACTGATGGTGCTGGCGCCACGGGAGAATTTTTTGGTTTTAATGTTTTTTATGATGGATTGCTTGAATGCCTCATTGATAAAACCGTGGTGCGAAAAGAAAGAAGGGTCTTCCGTAGTCAGAACGCATTTTCTTAAATAAGGAGAAATTTGGTTTAAAGGCGTGTAATTTGGATTGCCAGAACCAACCAAAATTGGGCGTTGCAACACGTTTTTTATAAGTGCCCGGTAAATGAATTCTCCATTGAGTTTGTTGAGGTTTGCTTCCCCGTATTTGGTAATTTTTAGATTTTCCTTCTTTATATTGCTTTCAAAAACCAGTTGGTCCGGCTTGTTTTTATTGAAAGAGAAATTTAAATTATAATCGAAATTTCCTTGTGCTTCCATTCCTTGAAAATGGGTGAACAAACCATCAGGAAGCGAGGAAATAAAGTCCTGCGCTTTCATCTTTGGAATAGCTACTTTGAGTTTGTAAACGGTATCTTTTTTAGTTTCGTAAGCTACATAAGGGTGAAATTTTACCTTATTGAATTGGACAATTGAGGTACTGTCTACTGAAACGAAATCAGAACCCAACAAGAATCGAAAGTCAAAACGCGCATTTTTAATGACGACATCTTTACTGGCAATTTTAGGATGATTTACTTTTAAATTTTTGATAGAGGTAAAACCGTCGATATGCAATTCATCTCCATCACGATCTATATTCTGAATATTTAATCGAATGGAGTCAAAACTCGATTTTAGGTTGTAACGTTCGTCAAAGTAAGGAACCTTGATTGCGCCGGTATCAATATTAAAGAAACGAATGTCAGCTTTTTTATTTCTTGGATCGGCAAACCCTTTTATTTTCCAACGTTGTGTAAAAGTATTAGTTTGAACTCTTATTGAAGTTTCCAGTTGCTTATCAACCAATCGCATTTTTTGGAAATTAATCGTCGCTTTTTTTCCGTTGTCATCTAACCGAAAGGAAAGATTGTCTAAAACCATGTCGGTTGGAACTAAATTCAGTGCTTTAGAGATAATACGATAGGCAAATTCAGCATAATCTCTTTTTTCTTTCCCAATTTCTGTTTGCTTGTCTTTTTTTATAAAAGCATCAAAATTTCTTATTTTTCCTTTTTTAGTAAGCTGTACAAAACCATTGTTGATGTTTAAAGTTCCAAGTTGTATATCGCCTATCAGTAGCTTCCAGATGTTGATACTTGTTTTTAATTTTTGTATTTTAAAGAGTGTGTCTGCATTTTTTGGAGCTAAAACAACATCAGAAAGGTTTAAAGTTGAAAATCCATCAAAAGAAGCTTTTTTTACTGAAAAAGTACTGTTGTAATCGATTTCCATTGTATTAGAAACTTTGGCAATGGTTTGCTGTAAAACTGCATTTCGAAATATATAAAAAACACTAATTAGAACTGTAAACAATACGATTAATATTGTAGACGCTAGAATTATTTTTTGTTTTCCGGTTCTCATAAACAGTTTGTTATTGAATAGAAACCACAAAGTGATTTTAACTGTAAAGTAAAGGAAAAAACTAGTGTGGGTATGATTTTATCGTATTATTTAGGACTTTTTTGTGTATTGCGATTTACGAATGCAAAGCTGTTAGTGATAACTAGCTTTTGTGTTATTTAAGGATAGATCGAAATTCCAGGCGGTATTGTGAAGCACTTTTGCCTGCAAACGCCTTGAAAGATTTATTGAAGTAACTAAAATTATTGAAACCGCTTTCATAACATATTTCAGTTATGCTGATTGGTTTTTCTGCCAGCAACTTGGAGGCGTGTACAAGACGATAGTCATTTACAAAATGGGTGAATGTTTTATTCGTGATTTTTTTAAAATACCTACAAAAAGACGGTACCGTCATACTAACGATTACCGCTACTTCTTCAAGTGTAATGTGCTCTTGAAAATTGTCTTTTACATAATTAAATACTGCATTGATGCGGTCATTGTCCTGCATCTGCATCTCCATTGAAAATCCATCAGCATTCAAAATGGTAAATTCATTGGATAATTCTAATTCACTTAGAATAGTTAACATCGTCAACATCTTCTCAAAATGCGACTGTTTTTCCATGGATTCTATTTTCTTGCCGATGTTCTTTTTAGTTTCTCCTTCAAAAGCAATTCCGGCTTTGGCTTGACTGAAAAGATTTTGAATATTTTTCATTTCTGGAATATTAAAAAATTCATTCCCTAGAAAATCCGGCTTCATTTGGATAACCGTTTCATTTTTATTTCCTGTTTCTTCATTGGTAAACCCGCAATGAGGCAGATTACTTCCTATAAGTATCAGGTCACCATCCGTATAATAGGATATATGGCTTCCTATTTGTCGTTTGCCAGAACCGCCGTTTACAAAAACTAGTTCTATTTCAGGATGGTAATGCCATAGGTGCGCTTTGCTGTTACCGTTTTCAATATATTGGGAATAGTAAAAGGAACTTCCAAAGGATGGAGTTATAATTTCGAATGCAGGTGGTACTATTTTCATAGACTACGTATTTAGACTAGCACAAAATTACCTAAAATAAGTATAAAATTACCTTTTTTAACCTTAATCGATTTCGTAAAAGGTAAAATAGCACATAAATCAGAAAATCCTGTAGTACTTCATAATGAATCTCTTAAGGTAATTTAGCATCAGATAAATAATCAATTATAAATCTAAAAATTTACTATTATGAAAAAGATTTTAAAATTTAGTTTAGTGCTAGCCGCAGTAGCATTAACTGCCGTAGAAGCACATGCAGGAAACGCTGATTTCTCGTTAGATTTAAAAAAAGAAGAGGGAAAGACTGTAAGTTTTACTTTAAGAGAGATCAAGAAAATCGATTTGTCGATTTATGACACGAGTGATAATTTAATTTATCAAGAAAAGGTTACTTCTAACGACGATATTAACAGAACATACGATTTAACTGCTTTTCCAGAAGGGGTTTATTTCTTAGAAGCGGAAAGCGATCTTAAAATTTCAAGATACAAAATTGAGGTAGTTGGTAAAGTAGCTAAACTATCTGTTGATGCTATTTCAGAAGTGTATAAGCCGGTTTTGGTAAACAAAAACGGAACTGTAGCATTTAATATGTTAAACACAAGTAAAGCACCTGTTGCCGTTAAAATTTATAGCTCGAATGACACAGAGCTTTATAACGAAACCATATCTGGAGAATTAAATGTAGGTAAGATATTTGACATAAGTAATGTGGAAGGAGACAAATGTACATTTGTTATCACCTTTAATGGTAAAACTTTTGTCGAAACAGTTGATGTCAAATAATATTTAAGGAAGTTGTAGTAATTAAGAGGCTGTCTGTTTTAGGCAGCCTCTTTTTTTTAGTACAATTGTTTTAAAACAGAAATGGTAGTTAAACCAAATAATTTTAGGATAGGATACTATGAAACATAGAATTTTTTAACCTTTGCAACGATTTCATTTAAAGTCATTTTGTCTGCTGTTTCAACTGCTTTTAGTTTATTGGTAAATAATTTTTCATCCTGAATTTTTTGTTCCAGTCTGATCTTTGTTTCAGCCGGGCCAAAAACAAAAAGTTCATCTGCTCCCTTTACATAAGATAACACTTCTTTTATAAAGAAATCTAGTTGTTCTTTTTTTCGGTTTTCAAATTTTGACTCGCTATTGCCATGATGACCTCCAGAAAAGGTGCCTTTGTTCCCTTCCTTATCGTGGTAAACGCTGTTTTCAACATCAGAGTCTATTTCGGAAATTTTTTCGTCTTTACCACCTTCGAGAGTGACAATTATTGCCTTTGAGGTGTCTATCCAGATTCCAGTTTGTCTTTTCATGTCTTTATTTTTTAGTATTATGTTAATGTGGCTTAGTTTTAGAAAAGCGATATTCCCTATTAATAATGCAGTTGTTTATTGTTGATTCGCTATGACGACATTAGAATAGAATTCAATTGGCTGATTAAAACATGTTCTGATTTGCTTTTCCCTGAAAAGGAAGTTGCAATTGCATTTGCAGTTTTTAGAATTAATGCAATAACATCCGTTGTAAATAAACGAGGGTGCTCTTGTCTGAAAAATTTGAAGTTTGGAATCGCTTGTTCAAAATCCCATTTATTAGCCACTAGCCAATCAAAAACAATTTCAATTTCATAGGCAGTGTCGTCTCCAAATTCATTAAACGTATTTTCAAGTGGAAGCCATTCTTTTTTAACAATTTCCTTAAGTTTAGCAATCTCTTCTTTACGGATACTTTTATCTATGGCCGCAATTGTGTAAAACACTTTTCCCAAGTGTTCATAAAGATGCGTTATCGTTTGGTGTGATGGTTTCATTTTTAAATCTTTAGATAAAAAAACAGTACATAAATTTACAACAAAATAGTGAATCTTATTGTTGAAATATTTGTTTTTTTAATGATAAGCAAAATGCATTTTAATTAAGGTAATCCACTGAGGAGCGGTCATTAGATTAAATTGAAAAGAGTAAAAGAAAATGCTTTATTTGCAAATTATTTTGAACTTTAGTAGAATGCATTGAGGTAGTGGAATTTTTACGGTTAGCCGTTCTATCTTATTCAAGTATTAAGAGTAAATAATCTACTTCAAGTTTTTGTGCTGCGTATTTTAATTGAAGTTGAGAACCTTCGCCCATTCTATTGAAGTATTCTAACGCTTTTTTTGCAAAGAAACGTTTGTGAAAGTCAGCAACCTCTGGAATTTGAGGAAATATTTTATGAAAAAGCATTTCATAATAGGCTTGCCATTCTCTTTCGTTTTTATCTTCAATCCGGTTTTCTTTCGTTTTTTGACTCACATGAATCATTTCATGTGCAAGAAGATTGAGCATTAATTCCAGCGGATATTCGAAAGTGTTTTCGGGGATTCGGATGATTTGAGGTTCTCCAAGAGCGCCTTCAGTTGTCATCAGGATAAATTCCGGCTTTGCTTTTTCTCTTAATTCGAAGCCTTTGAAATTGGGGTTTTCTAAACCATATTCTTGTATTAAAAATTGGGCTACCTTGATAGTTTCACCAAGTTCATGGAAATTGTTGACTATTTTTAAGTGATCCTGAAACGATTTCATCTTTTAATGTGTTATTAAAATCATCCAAATAATTCGCTCGCCACATCTTCAATTTTTGCGACCAGGCGAATCTTTATTCCTGTATTTTTCAACGCAATTTTGTTGTATTTAGAAACAAAAATGGTCGAAAAACCTAATTTTTCTGCTTCCTGAATGCGTTGGTCCACGCGGTTTACTGGACGAATTTCACCTGCAAGCCCAACTTCACCGGCAAAACAAAAATCTTTATTTACGGGAATATCTTCATTGGAGGATAAGATGGCTGCTACAACAGCTAAATCTATAGCTGGATCATCTACTGAAATACCTCCGGTTACATTTAGGAAAACATCTTTGGCCCCAAGCCTAAAACCAGCTCTTTTTTCTAATACGGCCAAAATCATATTGAGTCTTTTTGCATTATAACCCGTGGTGCTGCGTTGCGGTGTTCCATAAACTGCGGTGCTGACCAAGGCTTGGATTTCAATCATCAAAGGGCGCATGCCTTCTAATGTTGATGCAATTGCGGTTCCGGATAATTCCTCGTCTTTATGTGAAATCAATATTTCCGAAGGATTCGAAACTTCTCGTAATCCGCTTCCTAACATTTCATAAATACCAATTTCAGCAGTGGAACCAAAACGGTTTTTTAGCGAACGTAAAATGCGATACACATGATTTCGGTCACCTTCAAATTGCAAAACGGTATCGACCATGTGTTCCAGAATTTTTGGCCCGGCAATGTTTCCGTCTTTGGTGATATGGCCAATTAGTATGACCGGAATATTGGTTTCTTTGGCAAATTTGATCAATTCGGCAGTAGTTTCTCTAATTTGAGAAATACTTCCGGGAGTGGATTCAATATAATCCGTATGCAAGGTTTGAATGGAATCGATGATTACGATTTCAGGCTGTATAGATTCAATTTGCTTGAAGATATTCTGAGTTTTGGTTTCGGTAAGAATATAGCAATTGTCTCCGCTTGGCGTAATTCTTTCGGCACGCATTTTTATTTGTTTCTGACTTTCTTCGCCCGAAACGTAAAGGGTTTTATAAGGTAATTTTAAAGAAATTTGAAGTAAAAGTGTACTTTTTCCAATGCCGGGTTCACCGCCCAAAAGGATTAGAGAACCGGGAACTATTCCGCCACCTAAAACACGATTTAATTCGCCATCAGTTGTGTCCATTCGGATTTCCTGAGCAGAATCAATTTCGTTTATTCGTAATGGTTTTGGCGCCTTGTTGCTAGAAATGGATTCGCTTTTCCAAGCTACTTTTTCCTGTTTTTGTATAATTTCCTCGGCTATAGTATTCCATTCTTTGCAGGAATTGCATTGTCCTTGCCATTTAGAATATTGGGCTCCACAATTCTGACAAAAAAAAGTAGTTTTTACTTTTGACATTATTTTTTTGGTGTTAGACTTTGCATGTCGTCAAATTTTTGAAACATCATGTCTTTGGTTAAATCTCCAATTTCCTCTAATTGGGAGGCTTTTTGGTATTGTTTTGCTGCTTTTTTTTGATCGCCTGTTTTCTCATACATCAATCCCAATTCATAGTCACTCAACATCGATTTCGGATAATTTTTTCGTGCAATAACAGCTAGTTTTTCAAGTTCGGGATACGCTTTGTTTTTCAATATAGCTGCTTCGATTGCTTTGAAATCATTTATTCGAACAGGGATATTTAATTTCAATTGTTTTGATAAAAGATCATATTTTGCGGTCAGGTAATCAACATATCCTGATGGAAGTAAGGCAATTTTATCAGTATATTCCGTTGATGAAATTGGTTTGTACGATTCAAAAATTTGGTATAAGGCATTAGGGATTGAGTACAATACTAAAGAGTAATGGGAAGCGCCTTTGAAATAATCAAATTTATAATTGAGTAGTGGATTCGTTACCAGTTTTATGTTTGAATCCAGTTGTTTTATTGGCTCTTGCAATTTTTTTACGTCCCCATCCGATGTCGATTGGTAATAAAAAACGGGTTGTTTGAGATTGGTAAGTTTTTCGGGAATCCGATTTTCCATTTCCGGAGCAAGTTCAGTACTTAATGAAATGTAGGCGTTAAATAGTGGCGCGTCTTTGTAAAGGAAAAAGTTCAAATAACCTGCTGTTGTATCGTGTCCGGCAATAATTCGGAAAGGTGCCACGCGGTACTTTTTCTCTAAATAAGGCAGTAACTCTGCTCCAATAAATTCAAAAAATTGAGCGCCTTTTCCAGAAGGAGTGCCGTCAACTTCATCATAATTACTATCCTCTATTCTCTCGTCGTTTTTGTTTTGATTTATGCCTACTATGATAGTTTCTGGTAAATCATCCCAATAAGCTCCATAGTTTAAAGCTCCATAAAAAGGATCAAAAAGGTAATCTCCGTCGAGTAAAATAAGAATTGGATATTTTTTGTTTGGGTTCTTCTCGTAGGATGCCGGCAACCCAATTGTAATTTCTCGGCTTGCACTCAGTTTCTGTGATTCAAATGGTTGTGTGGTTTTTTGGGAAAATACTGAAATAGAAAAGAATAATAAGAGTAAAATCTGTTTCATAATTTTAGTGGTTTTAGAAATTAAATTAATTCTAAATGGAGTACCAATATAATACTTTATTTACTTTTATTAAAAACAGAGCAACAAAAACACCTATTATAATATCTAAGCAAGAAATGCTCAATCTTATAAAGGAATTTGTTGAAATTCTTCTGAAAATTTATAATGGGATTCTTAATCTGGAATTTTTTTCTAAAAAATTACGTCAAAGAATTATCATTTTCATTAGGGAAAATAATCCACGGTTTGAAAGTTTTTGCTTCTTCAAATTCTAATGTGGCATACGAAATAATGATTATAATATCATCCTTTTGTACTTTTCTCGCTGCAGGACCATTAAGGGTTATTATTCCAGAATTTTTTTCGCCTTTAATGGCATAGGTGTCAAAACGTTCTCCATTGTTAATGTTTACGATAGAAACTTTTTCACCTTCAATTATATTAGAAGCATCTAATAAGGCTTCATCAATGGTAATGCTTCCGATATAATTTAAATCGGCTCCAGTTACTTTTACTCGATGAATTTTTGATTTTACGACTTGAATTTGCATGCTACAAAAGTAATTAATTTAATGAAATAGTGTCAATCAAACGAATATTATTGACAACAATGGCTATAAAAGCACGGTATTTTTTATTTTTATTTTTTCTTAGACAGGGTAGTAGTGTAGCCTCATCAGCAATTACAAAATATTCTAAAGTGAAAATTGGATTCTTTGCGAATGATTTTTGTACCCAATCACTTACTGAAGTGGCGCTTTTGATCATGAATTTTTCTTTTGCAACATTTAATGTTTGAAAGATGATAGCAGCTTCGTCTCTTTCTTGGTGTGATAAGCGTTCGTTTCTGGAACTCATGGCCAAATTATTGGATTCTCTATAAATGGGACAACCAACGACATTGACATTTAAGTTGTTTTTAGCCACCATTTTTTTTACAATTTGCAACTGTTGAAAATCTTTTTCGCCAAAATAAGCGTTTTTAGGTTTTACAATCTCAAAAAGACGTTTTACGATGGTGCCAACGCCATTAAAATGACCGGGTCTGAATTTTCCTTCCATTTGGTTTTCCAAACCATCAAAATCAAAAGGTTGTGAAACAGGTTGTCCGTCATAAATATCTTCAACAGTTGGAGCGTATAGGATAATTTTTGGACTCAAAGCTGTAAGTTTTTTTACATCTTCTTCTAATGTCCTTGGATATTTTGCTAAATCTTCCGGATTGTTAAATTGGGTTGGATTCACAAAAATACTGACAACGGTATTTTCATTTTCCGACAGTGATTTTTGCATTAATGCCAGATGACCTTGATGCAGAGCGCCCATAGTAGGAACAAACCCAATAGTGGAATGAGTAGTTTGAATAGATTTCAAGAAGTCTATCAAAGCCGCTTTTCCGTAGAATATATGCATGATGGTATTGTTAAAATTAAATGCAAACTTACTATTTTAGTTAATAACTGCATAAATTTTTGTAATTTTGCGTGGTTTTTATTACCAATAAACTAAGTAAATTACAATATGAAAGATAAGAGGATATTATATGTATCATCTGAAGTGGTGCCTTACCTTGCTGAAAATGAGGTTTCTTTAATGTCTTATGACGTTCCTAAAATGGTCAATGATCAAGGTGGACAGATAAGAATTTTCATGCCTAGATATGGGAATATTAATGAAAGAAGACACCAATTACACGAAGTAATTAGACTTTCAGGGATGAATTTGGTAGTTAATGACTTGGATATGCCTTTGATTATTAAAGTCGCTTCCATTCCAAAAGAGAGAATTCAGGTTTATTTTATCGATAACGACGAATATTTCAAGCGAAAAGCAACCTTCACCGATGAGGATGGGGTGATGTATCCGGATAATGATGAAAGAGCTATTTTCTTTGCAAAAGGGGTTGTAGAAACCGTTAAGAAATTGAATTGGGTTCCTGATATTATTCATGTTCATGGATGGATGGCTGCTATGTTGCCTATTTATTTGAAACATTTTTATAAAAATGAGGCTCTTTTTTCTGAAACCAAAATTGTTACTTCTGTTTACAGTCAGTCTTTTGAAGGGATTTTGGATGCTGAAATGATTAATAAAGTGAAATTTGACGGAATTCCTAATGAAGCAATTGTTGAATTAGAAACACCTGACTACGAGCATATTATGAAAGCAACTATTATGCACTCTGACGCCGTAATTATTGCATCTGAAAACCTGTCTTCAAGTTTAACAAAATTTATAGAATCTTCAGGGAAACCTTTTTTACCTTTCGCCCCGAAAGATAAATTCGCGGAAGCGTATACTAATTTCTATAAAAACGAGGTTCTTTAAATTCAACTTTTATTAATAAATATGTACAATACTTCTTTTTTTAAGAAAATGCTAGTTTTAGCAAGCATTATCCTTTTGTATTCGTGTGATAAAGATTATAATGCGATTGGTGGTGATTTAATTGGTGATAATCATTTTGATTTTAGCACATATACGTCAAATGTGATAGCCTACAATCAAAAAATAGGGCCTGTACAATCCAATGATTTTGCTGTAAATGGGTTGGGAATTTATACAAATCCTGCTTTTGGGACAACAACCGCTAATTTTGCAACACAATTGAGTTTAGGTTCTGTAAGTCCTGAAATTGGAAATAATGCCGAAATTGAAAGTGTTGTTTTGACTGTTCCGTATTTTACTGATGCAACTAAAACAGTTACAAATACTGATGGAAGTCATGTTTATGAATTAGATTCTATTTACGGCGGAAGTCCTGCTGAAATTAAATTAAGCGTTTATGAGTCAGGATATTTTATGCGAGATTTAGATCCTGCAGGGGGGTTTCAGGAGGCGCAGAGATACTACACAAATCAGAATGTTAATTTTGATAATGCTAAGGTTGGAAATCGCTTGAATGATGATGTAAATGTTGCTCAAAACGACGGTTTCTTTTTTAGTGTTGCTGAATATGTTGAAAAAACCACTGATGCAACTACAAAAGTCGAAACGACAACGCGTACTGCTCCAGGAATGCGATTGAACTTGAATAAAAGTTTTTTTGACTCTAAAATAATACATGCACCGGCCGGTAAATTAGCTACAGCAGATGTGTTTAAAGACTATTTTAGAGGTTTGTATTTCAAGGTGGAAAAATCAGGAACTAGCCCAGGAAACTTAGCGTTATTGAATTTTAAGTTAGGAAAAATTACTATAAAATATAAAGAAGATTTGTCTACAACAGTTGGTACAGTGGTTACTGTTACCAGAGTTGATAAGTCTATTGTACTTAACATGGCTGGAAATTCGGTAAGTCTTTTAGAACAAACTAATACAAATGCTTTATATGCCAATGCTACAACTAGTCCCAATACCGTTGACGGAGATGAAAATCTATTCTTAAAAGGCGGCGAAGGTTCAATGGCTATTCTCGATCTTTTTACTACTCCAGGAGAGCTTACAACTTTGAGATCTAATGGTTGGTTAATTAATGAAGCAAATCTTGTTTTTCATATTGATGCAGACAAGATGAAAGATGTTAGTGGAGTAAAAGTTTTTGAACCTAATAGAATCTATTTATATGACCTGACCAATAACCGTCCGGTTGTTGATTATTTTAATGATGCTACCACAGGTACAAACCCTAAAAACGGGAAATTGATTTATGGAGGTATGATTAATAAAGAAACTGCCACAAATAAAGGGTTGACTTATAAAATTAGAATTACAAATCAGATAAGAAATTTAATAAAAAATTCTGATTCAACAAACGTAAAATTAGGGCTTGTAGTGACTGAAGATATAAGCACGGTGACTTCAAGTTATTTGAAAACACCCAATACTTTTTCTTCACGAGTGCCAAGAGCTAGTGTTATGAATCCGTTAGGGACCATTCTTTACGGAGGAAAATCTACAGTTCCTGTGGACAAAAGATTGAAACTTGAAATTTTTTATACGAAACCTAATTAAGTAGAAATTATGTGTGGAATTGTTGGATATATAGGTTATAGAGAAGCTTACCCTATTGTTATAAAAGGTCTGAAAAGACTAGAATATAGAGGTTATGATAGTGCTGGTGTCATGCTTTATGATGGTGAGAACTTAAAAATTTCTAAAACTAAAGGTAAAGTTGTAGACTTAGAGGAGAGAGCATCGAAAGAAATTTCTATTAATGGGACTATAGGAATGGGACATACGCGTTGGGCTACACATGGTGTACCAAACGATGTTAACTCTCATCCTCATCTTTCGAATTCAGGGAATTTGGCAATAATTCATAATGGAATTATCGAAAATTATGCACCATTGAAGGTGGAATTGATAAAAAGAGGTTACATTTTTCATTCTGATACAGATACCGAAGTATTGGTAAATCTTATTGAAGAAGTACAAAAAAAAGAGAAACTAAAATTAGGGAAAGCTGTACAGATTGCGTTAAACCAGGTTGTTGGGGCATATGCTATTGCAGTCTTTGATAAAAATAATCCAGACGAAATTGTGGCTGCCCGTTTAGGAAGTCCATTGGCAATTGGTGTTGGAGAAGGAGAATATTTTATTGCATCTGACGCTTCACCATTTATAGAATATACGTCTAACGCTATCTACTTAGAAGATGGTGAAATGGCGATTATTAGATTGCACAAAGCAATGAAGGTGAGAAAAATTAAAGATGATTCTTTGGTTGATCCTTATATTCAAGAACTTCAAATGAATTTGGAGCAAATTGAAAAAGGGGGTTACGATCATTTTATGCTTAAGGAGATTTTTGAACAGCCAAGTGTAATTAAAGATACCTATCGCGGAAGACTTCATGCGAATGAAGGAATTATTAAAATGTCAGGTGTAGAAGACAATTTAGAAAAATTCTTAAATGCTGACCGAATTATAATCATTGCTTGTGGTACTTCATGGCATGCTGGTTTAGTTGCAGAATATATATTTGAAGAATTTGCTCGAATTCCGGTAGAAGTAGAATATGCTTCTGAATTCAGATATAGAAATCCGATTATCAACAGTAAAGATGTTGTTATAGCGATATCTCAATCTGGTGAAACCGCTGATACTATGGCGGCTATAAAATTAGCAAAAGAGCACGGTGCATTTGTTTTTGGAGTATGTAATGTAGTTGGTTCTTCTATTTCAAGAGAAAGTCATGCAGGAGCTTATACTCATGCTGGACCAGAAATTGGTGTTGCATCAACAAAGGCATTTACGACTCAAATTACGGTGTTAACAATGATAGCGCTGCGTTTGGCTAAAGCTAAAGGTACTTTGTCAAATACTGACTTTCACAGGTATTTACAAGAATTGGAAATCATTCCCGAGAAAGTTAAAGAAGCATTAGAAACAAATGATAGAGCTAAAGAAATTGCGGCTACATTTAAAGATGCGCCAAATTGCTTGTATTTAGGAAGAGGGTATAATTTTCCCGTGGCTTTAGAAGGAGCTTTAAAGCTTAAGGAAATATCTTATATTCATGCAGAGGGTTATCCAGCAGCAGAAATGAAGCACGGACCAATTGCTTTGATAGATGAACATATGCCAGTTGTGGTTATTGCTCCGAAACAAGGCCATTATGATAAAATTGTAAGTAATATTCAGGAAATCAAATCGCGTAGCGGAAGAATAATAGCAATTGTTACTAAAGGAGATACTCAAGTTCGTGAATTAGCGGATTATGTTATTGAAATACCGGAAACCTCGGATGCGTTGTCTCCGTTAATAACTACAATACCATTGCAGCTTTTGTCTTATCATATTGCTGTTATGAGAGAATGTAATGTAGATCAACCGCGTAACCTTGCTAAGTCTGTTACGGTGGAATAAAACACTATTTGAAACTATTTTATAAAAAAAGCGAGATTTTTGATCTCGCTTTTTTTTTTGGATAAAAATAAATGAAACTATTCATTTTTATGATAAACTCAAATATTTCTTAAAATTAGTATGTATGCATAGTATATTGCAACATTTTAACACATAAACAGAGATAAGTATAAAAATCATATTGTCGTAAATGTGTTAAAATGTCGGTGTAACGTTAACAATAATGAATTATTTTTAACGTTTTTTTATTAATATTAAAAATAATTGTACTTTGGCAGCATAAATCAAAAAATTTTAACCAAATGAGAGTGTATTTACTTTTTTTGTCATTGTTTTTTTGCGGCTTAACGTTTGCTCAAAATACAATTTCGGGTGTTGTTACTGATAGTAACAATCAGCCTATTCCTGGAGCCAATATTAAAATTGTTGGTGAAACCTCTGCTACTGTTACAGGGATGGATGGTTCATTTACTTTGCAA
Source organism: Flavobacterium xinjiangense (assembly GCF_900142885.1). Lineage (GTDB taxonomy): Bacteria > Bacteroidota > Bacteroidia > Flavobacteriales > Flavobacteriaceae > Flavobacterium > Flavobacterium xinjiangense. The sequence goes on from NZ_FRCL01000002.1 coordinate 37,797, forward strand.
TCATCAAAAAAACCACCTTACGTGATCAATGTTAGTAGTGTGGGGTTTGGAGCGCAAAAAGTATCGATTTCATCGAATAATCAAAAAGTAGCAGTTAAACTTGCTGATGAAGAAACAAAATTGAATGAGATAGTCGTTTCTGCTTCAAGAACTCCAGAAAGAGTGTTGGAATCTCCCGTTACAATTGAAAGAATGGGTATTGCTGACATAAAAAAAACGGCATCTGCGACTTTCTATGATGGGTTGGAAAACATGAAAGAAGTTCAAATGAACACAAGTAGTTTGTCTTTCAAATCAATAAATACGCGTGGTTTCGCCACAGTAGCAAATACTCGTTTCATGCAATTGGTAGACGGAATGGACAATTCATCACCATTGTTGAATTTTGTATTAGGAAATATGATTGGTGTTTCTGAAATTGATGTTCAAAGTGTAGAGTTATTGCCAGGAGCTTCTTCTGCTTTATATGGTGCAAATGCTTTTAACGGTATTTTATTTATGAATAGTAAAAGTCCATTTACAAGTCAGGGAATTACTGCTTATGCAAAATTTGGACAGACGAGTCAAGAAGCCGCAGGATCAAATGACTATATTGATTATGGCGTAAGAATGGCACATGCTTTTAGCTCAAAATTAGCTGGGAAAGTTAACTTTACTTACATGCGCGGAACTGATTGGTATGCTACAAACTATGATGACAAGACTCGTGCAGGTATTGATAGAAGTAATGTAAATTATGATGGAATAAATGTTTATGGTGACGAGGTTTCCACAAATATAAAAGGAGTTGGGCAGTCATTAGCTTCTTTAGGTTTGATTTCTCAAGCGGCCGTAAACTTACTTCCAAATTATAATGTAAGCAGAACTGGTTACAATGAAATCGATTTAACAAATAACAAGGCTAGTAACACTAAAATAGACTTTTCACTTCATTACAGACCTTTTGGAAATGAAAAGTTAGAAGTTATTTGGCAAAGTAAATTTGGTTTTGGAAATGCTGTATATCAAGGAGCCAATAGATATTACTTGAATGACTTTTTTATGCAACAGCATAAATTAGAGTTCAAAGGGAAAAACTTTTTCGTAAGAGGGTATACAACTAATGAGGATGGTGGAAAATCATATGATATGCTTTTTACAGGTATTAATGTAAATAGAAAATGGAAAGATGACAAGACATGGTTTGGTCAATATGCTGGGGCCTACATTGGAGCTACGCTATCTGGTCAGACACCTGAAAATGCACATATCATTGCAAGAAACACGGCTGATACTGGAAGATTACTTCCCGGTACACCAGAATTTAAAGCTGCTTTTAATAGTGTAATTGCTGATCCAAGTGTGCTTTCGGGTTCAAAATTGGTTGATAATTCAAGAATCTATCATTCAGATGCTAATTATAATTTTAAAGACATTGTAAAATTTGCAGAAATTCAGGTTGGAGGATCTTTTAGATTGTATGAGTTAAATTCTCATGGCCGAATTTATACAGATGCAAACGGACCAATTAATTACACTGAATATGGTTTTTATAGTCAGTTAACAAAAAAATTAATGGAGGATAGATTGAAATTTACAGGATCTGTTCGTTATGACAAATCAAAAAATTTCGATGGAAATTTTTCTCCAAGAGTATCTTTAGTGTATTCAGGAGGAGAAAGAAAGAATCACAACTTTAGAGCTTCTTTTCAAACAGGTTTTAGAAACCCATCAACCCAAGATCAATACATTGGGTTTAATGTAGGAAGTGCTTTGCTTCTTGGTTCAGCTCCTGACAACCTAACCAGATATAGCGAAGTTTGGCCTGTTTCAACTGCAGTTGGTCAAGCTTTAGCTGGAGGAACAACGGTTGTTTTAACTGGTTTAAATGCTTACAATAATTCGTATACCGCTTCCTCAGTAGGTGCTTTTAGTGCTCTAGCGGCTAGTAATCCTATTGCGGCTTCAGCATTATTAAGAAAAACAAACGTAAATTATGTAAAACCTGAACAAGTTAAGGCATTTGAGTTGGGATATAGATCATTTATAAAAGATGTGTCAGTTGATATCAATGGGTACTATAATATTTATAATGACTTTATCGGAAATTTAAATGTTGTAGCGCCTTTATACGGAACTACGCAAGACTCTCCAAATCCTCTTGCGGGTCCAACGAATCCGGGTGCTCAAACGTTGCATGCACTTCAAAATGGTAATTTTAGAGTGTATCAATTGTATACTAATACTAATGTAGAAATTAAATCTCTTGGATTTGGTCTTGGACTTTCTAAAAAAGTTTATAAAGACTTTGAATTTGGAGTTAATTATAATTTTGCTGAATTTAAATTTGACCAAGCTAAAGATCCAAGTTTTGAAGCAGGTTTTAACACGCCAAAACATAAGTTGAAAGCTTCATTTGGAAACGAAAAGTTATTTGAAAATTTTGGATTTAACGTAAGTGGAAGATGGAATAGCGAATATTTATGGCAATCTACAATGGTAGATGGTATGATTAGCGCGGCTACGGTGGTTGATGCTCAAATCAATTATAACATACCAAAATTAAAATCAACACTTAAATTAGGAGCTTCTAATATTGGAGGGAAAGAATACAGTCAAGTATTAGGCGCTGGATTAATTGGGCATCAATATTTTGCTTCTTGGACGATTAATCCTTAATTAAATCAATAATTTTTAAAAAATACAACCATGATAAAAAATTTCAAATGGCTACTATTGGTTTCGTTAACCTTTATAGCATGTAATAACGACGATGAAAATTCGACACCTGTTGAAGTTCCGGTAACATCAGGTACTGCAAGTTTTACAAAATATGTTGCCTTGGGAGATTCATTCGCTGCAGGATATAGTGATGGGGCTCTTTTCAAAAAAGGACAAGAAGGTTCTTATGTGAATATTTTAGCTCAACAATTTGTCACTGCTGGTGGAGGCGATTTTAAAACGCCTTTCACATCGGATAATTTAGGAGGATTGTTATTAGGAGGAAATGTGATTGCTGGTACTCGTTTGTACTTTAAATTAAGTACATCTTCTCCGACTCCGGTTGCAGGTGTTCCAACTACTGAGGTGACTTCAAAAATTACAGGACCTTTTAATAATTTAGGAATTCCCGGAGCAAAAAGTTATCATCTTATTGCTCCTGGTTATGGAAATGTTGCTGGAGTAGCTACAGGTGCTGCAAATCCTTATTTTGCAAGATTTGCAACTGCATCGGGAACAACAGTTTTGGCAGATGCTTTAGTTCAGGCTCCTACTTTCTTTTCTTTGTGGATAGGAGGGAATGATGTTTTGGGTTATGCTACTTCTGGAGGTATTGGTGTAAACCAAACAGGTAATTTAAATCCTGCTACTTACGGTGGTAATGATATAACTGATCCTAATGTTTTTGCAAGTGTTTATTCAGGATTAGTTGCAAAATTAACAGCGAATGGCGCAAAAGGAGTGGTTGCAAACCTTCCTTATGTAAGTACACTTCCTTATTTTACAACGGTACCTTATAATCCGGTTCCATTAACAGCAGGAGTAGCTACTCAATTAAATAGTGGTTATGCTGCTTATAATGGCGGATTGCAGTTTGCTGTTTCAAAGGGGTTGATTACTGCTGATGAAGCGACGAAGAGAACAGTTAAATTTGCTGCGGGAAGTAATGCGGTTGTTATTGTTGATAGTTATTTAACAAACTTATCAGCGTATGGTATCCCTTCTTATAGACAAGCCACTTCTGAGGACTTGCCTGTTTTAACTTCAAGAACTTTTATAGGAACTCTGGTGGGTGGTAATGCTGCTGCTGTTAACGGGGTTTCTGTACCTTTAGCGGATCAATGGATATTAACTAAAGACGAGATTGCGGAAGTTAAAGTTGCTACAGATGCTTATAATGTTACTATAAAAGCAATTGCAGATGCTAAAGGTCTGGCTTTTGTTGATACTAAAGCTATTATGACTCAATTGTCAACTGGAGGTGTTGTTAGTAATAGTTTCACACTCACTTCGGCTTATGTGACCGGTGGAGCGTTTTCGCTTGATGGTGTTCATCCAGGGCCGAGAGGTTACGCATTAATAACAAATGCATTTATGACTGCAATTAATGCTAAATACTCTTCAACTTTAAAACCGGTTGATTTGAGTCTTTATCCAATATTGTATCCTGCAGTTATTCAATAAAATTGTTTTTAATTTTTGATAAAGAAACCACCCATTTTGTAATGAGGTGGTTTCTTGTTTTAAGTGGGATAAAAGGTTTTTGTTTGTTTTAGATCCATTTTTAAATAATACTTTAATTTTTTCATGTTTTTTATAGAAAAAGGTATTGATTTTTTATTTTAAAAAATTATCTTTGCGCACTGAAAAAAGTGTCTAATCGATAAGTTTCGGTTGGTTCTGTTTCATAAACCTAAATAGCTATTTAATAAATACATAAGTAATGTCTAAAGTAATAGGAAAAGTTGCCCAGATCATTGGCCCAGTAGTTGACGTTGTTTTCAACGGTAAGGATGTTGAACTTCCAAAAATTTATGATTCATTAGAAATCACAAAAAAAGATGGTACTTTATTAGTACTTGAAGTGCAATCTCACATTGGTGAAAACACAGTTCGTACCATTTCGATGGACTCAACAGATGGTTTGAGTAGAGGTTATGAAGTAGTTGGAACAGGAAATCCTATCCAAATGCCAATCGGTGCCGATGTTTACGGCCGTTTGTTTAACGTAATTGGAGATGCCATTGATGGTTTAGGAAACTTGCCAAAAACAGGTGAAAACGGTATGTCTATTCACAGACAAGCACCTAAATTTGAAGATTTATCTACTTCTTCTGAAGTTTTATTCACAGGTATTAAAGTAATTGATTTAATTGAGCCTTACTCAAAAGGGGGTAAAATTGGATTGTTCGGTGGTGCTGGTGTTGGTAAGACAGTATTGATCCAAGAGTTGATCAACAATATCGCAAAAGGTCACGGTGGACTTTCAGTATTCGCAGGAGTAGGAGAAAGAACACGTGAAGGAAATGACTTACTTCGTGAGATGTTAGAGTCAGGAATTATAAAATACGGTGATGAATTCATGCACTCTATGGAAAATGGAGGATGGGATCTATCTAAAGTTGATATGCCAGGAATGAGAGAGTCTAAAGCTACTTTCGTTTTCGGTCAAATGAATGAGCCACCGGGAGCTCGTGCTCGTGTAGCACTTTCTGGATTATCTATCGCTGAATATTTCCGTGATGGAGCAGGTACTGATCAAGGGAAAGACGTTTTGTTTTTCGTTGACAATATCTTCCGTTTTACACAAGCAGGTTCTGAGGTTTCGGCACTTTTAGGTCGTATGCCATCTGCGGTAGGTTACCAACCAACATTGGCTACTGAGATGGGAGCTATGCAAGAGCGTATTACGTCTACAAACAAAGGTTCTATTACATCTGTACAAGCGGTTTACGTTCCTGCGGATGATTTAACTGACCCGGCTCCGGCTACAACTTTTGCTCACCTTGATGCTACTACTGTATTGTCTCGTAAAATTGCTGAGTTAGGTATTTATCCTGCGGTTGATCCATTGGATTCAACTTCAAGAATTTTGACTCCTCAAATTTTAGGTGATGAGCATTATGACTGTGCACAAAGAGTGAAAGAAATTTTGCAAAAATACAAACAATTACAAGATATCATTGCGATTCTTGGTATGGAAGAATTATCTGAAGAGGATAAATTAGCCGTTTCAAGAGCGCGTCGTGTTCAACGTTTCTTATCTCAACCTTTCCACGTTGCTGAGCAATTTACAGGATTAAAAGGGGTGTTAGTTGATATCAAAGATACTATCAAAGGATTTAATATGATTATTGACGGTGAATTAGATCACTTGCCAGAATCAGCTTTTAACCTTAAAGGTACTATTGAAGAAGCTATCGAAGCAGGAGAAAAAATGTTAGCGGAAGCATAAATTAGTGTTCAGTGTTCAGTCTCAGTATTCAGTACTGTGACTGTTAACTGAGACTGTAAACTAAAAAATATGTTATTAGAGATAGTATCACCAGAAGCAAAATTATTTTCAGGAGAAGTAACTTCGGTTACCTTACCAGGAATTGACGGAAGTTTTCAAATATTGAATCATCATGCTCCAATTGTTTCTATATTAGGAAAAGGAGTAGTTAAAATTGCAGCTTCAAGCTTCCACTTTGGAAAAGATGTAGTGAGTAAGTTTACTAAAATAGATGATCAAAATTACACACTTGCTATTGTTTCAGGAACAATTGAAATGAAAGACAACAAAGTTATTGTTTTAGCAGACTAAAATAATTTCGATCAAAAAAATAAAAGCCTAACTTAATTGTTGGGCTTTTTTTATGCCCAATCCCAAAGCATAATATTCCAAATAATACCGTCTTCTTCATAACTGTCTATTGCTTTAAAACCAATTGCTTCATGTGCTGACATGGAACGAAGGTTTACATTAGCCACTTCTGTAATTAAAAAATCAAATTCCTGTTGCAATTGCGTTCTATAAAAATCATATAATCCCCGGAATATTCCTTGTTTTCTGTAGTTTTTATCTACACAAACCTGACCCATTATAACATAGGATTTGCCAGTTGGTATAAGAGAATCTATCCTTTCAAACATCGGAATCAGCACTTCAATTTCGTTTCTAAAGCTGGAAAGCATAACTAATGCAAAACTCACAACTTTTTCGCCATCCTTGGCAATAATATGGGCACAAGCGGTATTCATCTGTTCTAATAACGCAACGGTGTGCTGTACTGTTACAAATCCTTCCTGAAGTTTTTCTTCAGAAGTGATGTTTTGAGAACTATTTTGTAATTGTAGTGTTCTGATTTGTTCCAGTTCATCTAGAGTTGATGCTCTTTTGTAAAGTACAGTTTTCATTTGATTTTATGAATCACGGATTAATTAGCGTTTGTTTATCTGTATTATAAAATTAGAAAATCTTTGATTATACAAAATGGATTTAGAATTTATTTTTCGCTTAATTTCAAATTCATTTCTGCATAAAATTTTTCATTGTATTTTCCGGCAACTACAAGTGCTCCCGAAATTAAAACTAGATTTTTTATAATGTACTGTCCGACCAAAGTTGGACAAAACGGAAAGGAGTCGAAACAAATTGTTTTTAAAATAAAAATCGGAAAAAGTGTAACTGTCATGTGCAGTAAGAGTAATAGAATCGTATAAGGGATGAATTTTTTTATCAGTAGCCCAAGCCCAATAATTGCTTCGCAGATTCCAAGAATTGGGATAAATATTTCTGGTCGAAACCAATAAACTGTCTGCTCTACCAATTCACCTGCTGGACTCATCCCGAAAATTTTCAAAGCACCAAACCAGATATAAACTATTGCAAGGGAAATTCGCATCATATTGATGCTGTGTTTTTCCATTTTTTTACTAAACTTAAAGTAAAATAGGTCGAATGTTGGTTTCATAATGAATTAATTATAGATTTAAAATGTGCTCGCTTACCATTTTAATGGGGAAGCTTATTATTCTATTTTAAAATTTAATGCTTTTTAAAAAAAAGCCTAACAGATTTCCAACGTCTGTTAGGCTGTAGTTGATAAAATGAGATATTAAAACAAACCTTTAAAACAAATTATCAACCTTAATTATTTGGATTATTCAGCACCGTCGGTTGTTGCTCTTGCAACAGCAAACCCACCTACTTTTTTGCCTAATTCCAATCCTTTTTCACAATCACTTCTATAATGAATACAGCCGTACATTCGAGAATTTGATGCCTCTAATGCCATTGCTTCAAAAGCTTGAGTTTTTGCAGGAATTATATGTGAAAGAACTACGCAGGCAGCGCCACTAAATGTAGAATGTCCTGATACATAGGAAGGGAAATTTGGAGTCCCTGTCATAGTTTTTATTGATGGATCTACTTGAGATGGTCTTGGATTAAAGTAAGTGTATTTTGCATCCCAACAGCTAATGGCAGCATCCATCATAGTAATGTTCAATAAAGCCAAGTTTCTTGCCCATCGGACTTCGCTATAATTTAGTGCTACAAATGACTCTGATGCAATTGCGTTCCAGTGGCCAGGAGGAGTATAAGTTCCTACGCCATCAGCCCAAAAAGTAACTATTTGCATGTTTTTTCTAGTAGCATTTTTGCTGTAACTCTTTATTTCTGCCAATTCCTTTGCAAATTGTTCGGATTTTGTAGAAGGTGGTGGAACTGGTCTGCTGGCAACAACCATTTCAGGAGTCATCAAGAACGACTTAACTTTACCAAATAACGGCAACATTGGTGGTCTTGCCGGTAAATCCAAAGATTTCCAAGGTGTTTCGCCGGCAGCCGCCGTTTGTGTTTCCAATTGAGTCCAAAGCGCTTGGTTTCCTATAGCAGCTCCAGCACCATCAGTACTAGCTCGTGCAATAAATTTGGTTGCAATTTTTCTTCCTAAAATGATCCCAGCTTCTACATCACTTCGAACATTGGCACCGCTAATAATGCGATAGAGTTTTTGTTCTTCCGCTTTTCCGTCAATGTATGCGATTTCGGTTGGGAATAATAATTTTAATAATTCAACTGTAACGCCAGATAATACACCATCTTCAGATGGATAAGAAGGCATTGGACTTTTTGGAATTAAAACTTGTAAAGTTGCATCCACGGTAAAAGGTGCTGCTCTGTTGTATAGTTTTTTATAATACCAAGTGGCAACCATAGCATCATATTGCGCTGCACTGACATAGGCGTACGCTCTAGCTGCATAAGGCGGATTTGAAAATGGAAATTGTGGATTTGCAAACGGATTCGCTGCCGAAGGTGCTGGGTAGGTTCCGTCTTCATTTTGATAAGGAGGGCGGTTGTGTCTAGCCACTAAAGTTCGCATGATTTCATTCCAGCGTAAAACGCCACCAGCGCTCCAATATTTTATTATTCTTTTTTGATCTTCCGATATGTTTACCTGGTAACTTTTTATTTCATTAACTTCTCTCGTGAATGCCGGCGTATTTGTTGCAATGGGAATATCTAGTGCGAATTCGTTTGGAGTCGTCAATAAAAATGTTTTCCAAGTACCAGCCAAATCGTCTGTATTTGTTGGGTTCAAGGCATGAAATTGCTCGTTTCGTTCTACAATATCATCACTACAAGAATACGTACATGCAAGAAATAAAGTCAGAAGAGTGGAAGAGGCTATTTTTTGTATTTTAGTTTTCATCTTGTTCGCTTGTTTTTTTTAATATTAATCACATAAAATAAACCACCATAAAAGGTGTCAGATTTCCCAACGTTTCTTCCTTGAACTACATAGTTAAAGCCGCCTACAAGAGATAATTGAGGTATTTTTTTTAATGTATATTTTGAATTAACGCCATATTTTAAGGCGTTCATCGTATTGCTCGGAAAAGGCATGTTGTTTTTTGTAATGTCAAATCCTCCTGATTGCGTTACCCAATTGTCTATAACGAATTCTGCGATCAATCTACTAGATCGATATCCCGCTCTAAAATTTACTGAAATAGCATCAGGCATATCCACTTTATTTGTATAATGAATTTCGTCAGTGAGATAGGCGTTTCTATCGATAGTTATGTTGGCTCTTTTTACATAAGCACTAGATAAGGTCGAGAAGAAGTTTCCTAGCTGAAAATCCCCCATCAATCGTAAAGCTGCTGTTTTGCTTTGTAAACCAATGCTTAACGGTAAATAATCAGCGGAGTAATTGGATATAGGGGTCGAAAAACTCCCCAAAGCATATAAAGAATATGTAGCCTTTCCAATTGTTTTTTCTATGGGCATATATTTTATCGTTAATGATAAATCCTGCAATCCTTTTTGTCCTCCCATAGTACCAGCAGAAGCTTTTGTTTCTGCGTAGGGAAGGCTGAAGATAATATTCAATTTGTCAGAAACACCATAGTTTCCCATTATAGCGATTGATTTTGTGGAAAGAGTACCAAGATTGAGATTTTCTCTTTTAAAGGTTCCTTCCCAGTACTGGTCCCAACTGCTATATTGGTAAACTGCTCCAAAACAAAAATTGTTTTTGCTCATCATAATACCGTCAATCTCTGTTTGAGAAGTCATAAATAAAGGTGCCAAAAGCAGGTAAATCAGATAAAATTTTTTCATTTAATAAAATGGTTTAATTATAGAATGTAATAAGTGATCTTTAACGATTTCTTTTAAATTAGTGCTTCATAGTCACGTTCATTTTTTTATTTAAATTGAAACGATAAGTATAACCAACATTAATGGAATAATCTGCAAATGCTGCATCACCTTGGACATGTACGTATTTTGTCGGATCTGTAATTACAGAATTTTGTAAATCTTGGCTAGCGATATCTGCTGCACTTTGAATGCGGTTTTTAACAACGTTGTAAGGAACGTATAAACTCAAGCCATGATTTCCTATTCTATACGAAAAACCATATTCAACTGCAATTACATAGCCAGGGCGACGATAAGCTATTTGACCACCAAAGGCATCGTAAGCAGGAATTCCTTCAAATCTCCCAGCTAAGGATACGGTGAAATTTTCTTTTTTGTCCACGGCAGCCATAAATCCTGCGCGACCAAAATATTGATCAGGACTAGCGTAAATTTCATATCCTTCCAGTCCTGCTTTTGGTGCTGATTTAAAGGTGCCGTTTGACTCTCTTGGGTTAAACAAATAATATCCATTAGCAAAACCATAAAGTCGGCCTGTCAATTGCCTGAATGCTTGAATTTCTATTGAATATCCAACACCGCCGTCTCCAGGTTGAATAGCTTGATCCATTACAACGTTTTTAGTTGTTCCATCCACTTGAGGAGCATCGTCTCTTTCGTCATGGCTTCCTGTGTTTAGTTTTACTCCTAAACCTACCATAAGGTTGCCTTTTTTCGCTGTTTTAGGATCAAAGACCCAGTAGTTAAGACTCAAGCGAGCGTCAGCAATTCCTTGCGCGTAAACGCTATATCGGAAAGTGTTTTTTACTGGAGTTGTTTGCTTTAATACTTGGGAACGCTCGTTGTTTACATAAGGTAATGTTGCATTCAACTGAATACGGTCAGTTAATCCGTAAGAAATATTTAAGTCTACTGCATGAGAATATATATTAACGGCATTACCACGTTCTTTTCCGTTTTCATCAAAACCACCACCCGTAGTTTGACGTTGTGGTTGCTCTTCTTTTCCTACAAAGTGTCTCCATGAATGAAAATAACGATAATTTGCGCCTACTTGAAATTCCCCTTGGTCTAAATTGTAAGAGTTTGAAGAGTTCATGTTTTGACCTCCCATTTGGCGAACCGCTACACAGCCTTGAGCAGAGATATTTTCTGAATGAATGGAGATGAAAAGAATTGCAATAAAAGTAAAGGACGAAGATAAAAAGGATAAAGTTTTCAAAATTTGGTTTGTTTAGTAATTAAATAGCATTTTAATAGATAGGAATAGCAACATTGTCCATTATTGGAAAGATGGGTATTCAAAAAAAATAAAAAGGTTTTTTTTGTTCTTATTGTTAAGAAAAGAAGATGATTTAATGGCTTTCGCCAAAATTTAATCTTGGGTGTACAAGGTAAATAGCTGATTCAAAGATATTTTTTGAAATCTAAATTTTTATGCAAATTGATTGAAGTCGTAATTTTAGAAAAGGAAACTGCACTGTCCTTTTAAAAATATAAAAATTGACTTCCTTCACCTCCACTAAAATGTGGATCAGAGGCACAAAAAATGTGTTTTAAAAAGTTAATTTCAAATAAGTTTTTTAGAATAACAGTTCATCTTGACTGATAAATAATCACAAATGATCATGAATTTGCATATACCTCATGGATGCGAATGATTTCGCTTAAACAATAAGAGATGTTAAGCTACGTCAGGCGGTGAATACGATAAGGAAAGGTATCCGGAATCTAACTCTTTATTTGGGGTAATAATTGGCTCAGCAGAATTTAAATCGATTTTTGCCGAAAAATCAATACATACCGTAGTGTTTGGAATATAATCCGGAAGAGAAGTTTTTAGAAGTTTTTTTGCCGGTGATTCTTTTGATGTTGTACTGTTGAATAATTGATTATCAACAATTTCGCTTAAATCTTTACCGATTACATCTCCATAAGAATTACGTAAGTAATAGAGACTGATTATGTTGTTTTGAATTCTTTTTTTGAAAATATGGTAACTTTTATTTTTAATTATAACATTCTCATTTACATATTCAAAATCAGTGTCTTCAATAAATGAATATACAGAAGCATTTAATCGTATTACTTGAAACTCAGAACTCGGAATTTTCTCCATACTAGACACCCATGTTTGCTCTTTTTGATAAGCAAACATCGTATAGTATCCTAGGACATTGTAAAACAATGTTGCTAGTAAGAAAAGTGATGCAATTCGTTTCATATTTGCCGAAAGTAGAAAACTATTTAATAACGAAACAGCCAAAATTAAAAAAATTAATGTTTTTTAACATAAATTTAACATAATATAAAATCGAAACCGTTTTCGTAAAAATTTAATAATTTTATTTTGATTCCTATATATTCAAATGTTAATTATTAAATAATCACTTTTTAATTACAATATTGTGTGATTTTTCATCATTATAGGGGTACGATATAAGAGTGTATTTTCATAAAGTGACAAACAGGGATGATTCAAATTTTTAAACCAAAAAAGATGCTTATTTTTGCACTAATATGAGAAAGTTTCCAGAAAATCTATCCGTCAAACTTGCAATCAGAAAGCAGAATAAATCATTAAGACAATTACCTTCCAGTGGTACAACAATTGATTTTGCTTCTAATGATTACCTCGGATTGTCAAAATCTGAAATTGTTTTTCATGAAACGCATCAGTATTTAGTGGATAATGATAGCATTCAAAACGGAGCGACAGGTTCCAGGTTATTATCCGGAAATCATAAACTGTATCCAGAAACCGAAAACTTCATAGCACACTTTCATAAATCAGAATCGGCATTAATTTTCAATTCGGGTTATGATGCCAATGTTGGTTTTTTTAGTTCGCTTCCACAAAAAGGAGACTTGATTTTATACGACGAATTGTGTCATGCTTCTATCCGGGACGGAATTCAATTGTCGAATGCTAAAGCTTATAAATTCAATCATAATGATTTTGACGATTTAGAACGATTAATTCTTCGAAATCAAAATGCAGTTATTTATATCGTTACCGAATCCGTTTTTTCAATGGACGGCGATACGCCCAATCTTGAAGAATTAGTACAAGTATCCGATAAATACAACTGTTATTTAGTTATTGATGAAGCGCATGCTTTGGGCGTTTTTGGTTCAACAGGGGAAGGGTTAGTGCAAATGTTAGGTTTGCAAGACCAGATTTTTGCCAGAATTATGACTTTTGGAAAAGGATTGGGGTGTCATGGAGCTGCGATTTTAGGATCTACGGAATTGAGGGATTATTTAGTTAATTTTTCCCGAAGTTTTATTTATACGACGGGACTTTCGCCACATTCGGTTGCCACGATTTTAATGTGTTACCACTATTTAGAAAAAGAAAAACAGAATATAGAACTGCTTCGAGGGAATATCATTCATTTTAATCAAGAGAAGAACGTATTAGGATTAAAACAATTATTTGTTCGAAGTAAATCAGCCATACAATCAGCGATTATTCCGGGAAATGAAAATGTTAAATCTATAGCACAAAAACTCCAAGAAAGGGGTTTTGATATTAAAGCCATACTTTCGCCCACCGTTCCAGAAGGACAGGAGCGACTTCGATTTTGTTTGCACAGCTTTAATTCAAAAGAAGAAATCTCCGAAGTATTGCGGTTGTTGAGTACTTTTGTATTTATGGGACACGGATAATACGGATTTAACGGATTCGCACTGATTTTAATTAAAATATATACGATGGGTAATTTGCTGCATATAAATTTGAGTGACACTATTTTGAAAATCTATTTTGAAGTTTATAATGAACTTGGATATGGGTTTCTTGAAAAAGTATATCAAAATGCCATTTATTTTGAGTTGAAATCCCAAGGTTATAAAGTAGAAGCGCAGAAACAAATTAAAGTATATTATAAAAGTCAATTGGTTGGCGACTATTTTGCGGACTTATTGATTGAAGATTCTATTATTCTTGAACTTAAAGCCTGTGCATGTTTGATGGACGAGCATAAAGCTCAACTATTAAATTATCTAAAGGCAACTGAGGGAGAAATTGGATTATTATTGAACTTTGGAACAACTCCAGAATTCAAAAGGTCTATTTACACCAACGACAGAAAAAAATAAAATAAATTTTTAAAAATCCGTGACAATCAGTTAAATCTGTGTCATCCGTGTGCTATTTATATGAAACTATTCATCACAGGAATATCTACCGATGTCGGTAAGACCATTGCTTCGGCAATTGTAACAGAAGCTTTAGAAGCTGATTATTGGAAACCCATACAAGCAGGTGATTTAGAAAACTCTGACAGTCATAAAGTCAAATCTTTTTTGTCAAATAAAAAGACGGTAATTCATCCCAATAGCTATGCTTTAAACACGCCAGCAAGTCCGCATCTTGCTGCAGAACTAGACGGAGTTGTTATTGATTTAATGAAAATTATCGAACCGAAAACAGCAAATCATTTGGTTATTGAAGGTGCGGGAGGTATTTTTGTTCCATTAAATTCAAATGATTGTGTTATTGATTTAATCCAATCGGATTATAAAGTAATTGTTGTTTCTCGTCATTATCTGGGAAGTATCAATCATACTTTGCTCACAATTGAAGCGTTGCAAAACCGAAAAATTACTATTGCCGGAATAATCTTCTCAGGCGAAGAAAATAAAGCTACAGAGACAATAATATTAAGTAAAACTGGAGTAAAATGCGTTGGAAGTATTGAGCAGGAACCGTATTTTGACCAAAATGTAATAAAAGAATATGCTGATTTGTTACGGGAAAATTTATTGGAGTTGTAACTTCTAATTTTGAAATCTGAAATCAGCAATCGTTAATCAAAAATCAAAAATTCAAATGAATTTAACAGAAAGAGACGGCCAATATCTTTGGCATCCGTATACCCAGCATAAAACTGCAGCGTTGCCTATTACCATTAAAAAAGGAAAAGGCGCTTTACTCTGGGACGAGAATAACAAAGAATATATAGATGCAATCGCTTCCTGGTGGGTGAATCCTTACGGACATTCTAATAAATTTATTGCCGATGCGATTTACAAACAACTGACAACACTAGAACACGTTCTTTTTGGCGGATTTACACACGAACCCGCTATTTTGGTTGCGGAGAAGTTGATGGAAATTTTGCCGAAAAATCAGCAAAAAGTTTTCTTTTCAGATAATGGTTCTACCGCGGTGGAAGTGGCTATCAAAGTTGCATTGCAATATTTTTTCAATAAAGGGGAAAAGAGAACTACCATAATTGCTTTCGAAAATGCTTTTCATGGCGATACATTTGCAGCAATGGCGGCAAGCGGAATTTCTTTTTATACTCAGGCTTTTCAAGGAATGTTCATTGACGTGGTTCGGATCCCAGTTCCTGTAATTGGGCAAGAACAGGAGAGTTATGATGCTTTAAAAAAGGTAATAAAAGAGAATAATTGTGCAGGTTTTATATATGAGCCGCTAGTTCAAGGAGCCGCAGGAATGGTAATGTATGAGCCAGAGCCATTGGATGAATTGATGCGAATTTGTCAGCAAAACAAAGTACTCACCATTGCTGATGAAGTGATGACCGGTTTTGGAAAAACGGGAAAAACTTTTGCGACGGATTATCAATTAGAAAAACCAGACATGATGTGTTTGTCAAAAGCGTTGACCGGAGGAACAATTCCTATGGCGATAACCACTTTTACCCAAGAAATCTTTGAGGCTTTTTATGATGATGATATTAATAAAGCATTGTTTCACGGACACACATTCACAGCAAATCCTACAGGTTGTGCAGCGGCCTTGGCTAGTATAGCGTTGTTGCAAACTGATGAGATGCAAGTCAATATTGCTCGAGTAAATCAAAATCATTTGGACTTTCAGGCACGTATAAAAAGCCATCCAAAAGTAACCACCACAAGAGTGCTGGGAGTCATTTTTGCTTTAGAAATAAAAACCGAAAGCGCCACCAGTTATTACGGAACATTGCGCAATAAACTTTATGATTTTTTTATTGAAAACGGAATAATCCTACGTCCTGTTGGTAACATAGTTTACATTTTGCCTCCATATATTATTACGGATGAGCAATTACAAAAAGTGTATCAAGTGGTCGAAAACGCTTTAGAAATAGTATAAATATATAACAATAAAGGTATGTTTTGAAAGTATAAATTTTCAAATTCCGTAAATTTCAAAAAAAACTTTGCGACCTTTGCCTTTAAATAACAACAGCATTTTGTCTCAAACAATCTCCATAACCGCCATTGCTTCTATTTCACCGTTAGGGAATACTCCAGAAGTGATTTGGCAAAATTATCTTAATCAAAATCATTGTTTTACGGAACTTGATTTAGATAGTAAAAAGACTTTTGTAGCAACTTTAGATACTAATTCTGAACAAGTTATTGCTGAATTGCGAGAATCAGATAATAAATACAAATCGTTAGATAAATCTGTTTTGTATGCTATGGCAGCTTCAAGAAAAGCGATAGAAAATGCAGGTTGGACTCAGAATGATGTGTTCGGAATCAACATTGGTTCTTCTCGCGGTGCCACTGATTTATTCGAAAAGCATTATCGCGACTATTTAGAAACAGGGAAAGCGCATACTCTTGCTTCTCCTACAACAACTTTGGGTAATATTTCCTCTTGGGTCAGCCATGATTTGCAAAGTTCAGGTCCTGAAATCTCGCACTCCATTACTTGTTCGACGGCTTTGCATGCTTTGCTAAACGGTGTGGCTTGGCTGCGATCCGGAATGGCTGATAAATTTCTGGTTGGTGGGAGTGAAGCACCATTAACAGATTTTACAATTGCGCAAATGCGGGCGTTGAAAATTTATTCCAATAGTAAAGAAGATTATCCAAACCGTGCGCTTGATTTAGAAAAAAAACAAAGCACCATGATTCTTGGTGAAGGTGCCGGAGTTTGTTGTCTCGTAATTGGGAAAAAAGAAAATGCACTAGCTTACATTGAAGGAATTGGTTATGCTACGGAGATTTTGGAACATAATATTTCCATCTCTGCGGAAGCGACCTGTTTTCAAAAATCAATGAAAATGGCTTTACAGAATACGGATTTATCGCAAGTTGATGTGATCGTCATGCACGCACCAGGAACGATAAAAGGCGATTTGACTGAATATAGAGCTATTGAGAAAATCTTTGGTGAAACACTTCCTTTATTGACTACGAATAAATGGAAAATCGGTCACACTTTTGGTGCTTCAGGAATACTCAGTATGGAACTGGCTATTATGATGATGCAACACAATAGGTTCATCGGAGTTCCTTTTGCGGAAGCACAATTACAGACAAAACCTATTAGAAAAGTATTGATTAATGCGGTAGGTTTTGGTGGAAACGCGGTAAGCGTACTTTTGAGTTTGTAGTTAAGGCTAGGCCTTTTTTAGTCTTCCTTTGAATTCTCCAACTCTTTGACTTTTTCAAAAACTAAATTGCTTTCAAATCCTTTGCGTAGCATATAATCACAAAATTTCTTTCTTTTCTTCATCAGATTGGTTTCTCGTATGGATGGCCAGTGGCGTTCTGCCAAAGTGTGAAAAGTTGTTGCATATTCTTCAGGGGAGATTTCCTTTAGTGCAATATTGATTAGGGTTTGTGTTATTTTTTTTGCCTTTAATTCGTTTACAATTCTGATTTTTCCCCAATTTTTGATTCTGTGTTTACCTCTGGCAAAACTACATGCAAAACGTTCTTCATTGAGAAAATTACCACTTATAAGATGTACCATTATGGAATCAATTTCTTCCGATTCCATCTTCATGCTTCGCAATTTTGTCGCTACTTCTTCATGACAGCGTTCTTGGTACGCACAAAAATGCTCAATCTTATTGATAGCATCCTTAATAGAATAAACTTCTTTCATTATTGTTTTTTAAAGTTTGAAATTTAAGAATTTATAATTTATTAACAAGGATATTGCTTTTGAAAACGATTAGAATCATCTAAAATGGTCTTTTAGTGTTAGATCTATAATGACTTGTTTTTATTTGAAAATAAGTTTGTCAAATAACTTAAAACCAGTAGTATAGCAGATATCGATGCAGGTTATCGATTTTATTGGGTGTTGAATTTCTTTTTTATTTACTTAGAGTAACATATATAAATGATTTCCCCAAATCTATACTATTATGAAAATAAAACTACTATCTACACTAGCGTTAGTGTTAGCGCAAACATTTGTTTTAGCGCAAACTACTGGAGACTACCGATCTAAAATTTCTGGCCCATGGAATAGTGTGGCAAGCTGGGAGTACTACAATGGAACTTCTTGGGTTACTCCTTTAACTACATCACCGCAAGGATATCCTGGCCAATATGCTGTCACTGCCGGAGCTGTTTTAATTCAATCAGGTCATACTATTTCAGTTGGCTTGACGGGTATTTCAACTCAATTACTGGGTACTATAACAATTACTGGTACATTATATTTTTTAGGCGATACTAGTGGGGTAGACAGTACAATTAAAACATCTCTTATTGTCGTTACTCCGGGTGCCGGTTTAATATCAATGTTATATAAAGTTACTTTGTACGTGCCGGTCGATAATTCTGTTATTGAAACATCTACCGCAGGAATGAATGGTGGTAATTGCAGTAATAACCAGACTATAATCTTGGGGTACACTACTCCTATAACCATTGATTGTTCAGGAAATTTAAAATTTACCTACGTAGAAGCTGATGGGGGCACCCCTAACGCAAAACCAACCTCAAACACACCAGTTTGTCAAGGGAATCCTATCAATTTATTTGGAGATTATGCTGGACTTGGGCGTAATAATGCCGTCACGTATTTATGGACAATTGTTGATCCCAATAATGCAACTGTAACTGCTGGAGGTACAGCACAAAATCCAATTATCAATTCACCTATAGTTGGGGTTTATAAGGCGACACTTAAATGTATATCCACGTACAGCAGTAATTCCTATACTAATTCCGAAACTATTAATATCACAGTAAACCCTACACCTCTAAGTCCTATAATTGGAGCCATCAAACCAATTGATTGTAACTCAGCAGGAAGTGTTGTGCTCAGCGGATTGCCTACAGGGAACTGGGTAATTAATCCCGGTAACATAGCGGGTTCGGGGGCAAGTACTACAATTACAGGTTTAGCGGTTGGCTCTTATTCCTTTACTGTTACCAATCAATTTGGATGTGTGTCGCCTGCTACATTGTTAGGAAGTATCGTGATTACTGATAAATCCTCTTCGACTTGGAATGGCAGTATTTGGTCCAATGGAATCCCCACGATTACCACTAATGTTATTCTTGCGGGAAATTATGATACTGCTGCAAGTCCTAACGTAACAGCTTGTAGCTTAACTATTAATAATGGGTTCTCCCTTACTGTTGCAGATGGTAAATTTGTAACTATTCAAAATAACTTGACCGTTGGTACAGGAGCGACTTTAAATATAACAAATCAAGGGTCTCTTGTAATGATAAACGATGCCGGTACAGTTACCAATAACGGAACCATGAAAGTAAACAAGACCACAACTCCTTTTGAAAAGTGGGATTATACGTATTGGTCAAGTCCTATGACAACGACGCCAATCTCTTATACTGCAGGTACAACATTTGCAAACTGGCGATCCGATCATGCCTATTATTTTAATCCGGCAAATTTTTTGGATGTCAATGATGATGGTTTTGATGACAATCATGATGATTGGATGGGAGCCACCAATATGGATGTTCCTGGGAAAGGTTATATTATCATGGGACCTACGTGGTTAAGTTCATATCCCGCAGTCGAATCTGTGGTTTTTACTGCCAATGTAACTGCTAATAAATTAAACAGCGGTATTATAAATACGCCAATTGCATTAACTCCGGGTGTCATTACCGATGATGATTGGAATCTAGTCGGCAATCCGTATCCTTGTGCTATTGATGCGATTAAATTCATAAATGCAAATATTACAAACATTGATGCTACCTTATATTTTTGGACACATAAAGCGAATTTAGGCGGAGAGTTAAACCTTGGTCCAGATGCTCAAAATTTTTCACAATCAGATTACGCAATGTTTAACCTAACGGGAGGCACGGCAACATCAGCAACGGTTTCTACAACAGGAAGTACTAATGCAGCTGTAAATTCAATACCACTTGGAAATATAGCTTCATGCCAAGGTTTTTTTGTTGAAGCCCAAAATAATAATGTTAATTTAATTTTTAACAATGCTATGCGGGTTGGTTCAGCAATAGCAGCGCCAAACACGCAGTTTTTCAAAACTATGCCTGTTAAAGATAAAGCGGAAATTAAAGACCGTCTTTGGTTAAATTTAGAAAATAAGGATGGGATGTTCAGTCAACAGCTCATTGGTTATTTTGAGAATTCTACAAATGACTTCGATAATGGCTATGACGGTCTGTTAAACGATGGAGGTAATTATATAAATTTTTATTCTTTAATAAATGACACTGCGTACAAAATTCAAGGCAGAGAATCATTTAAGGAAAATGATCAGGTGCGTTTAGGTTTTTTTAGCGCTGTAGCGGGAAATTTCAATATTGATATAGATTCGAAAGAGGGCGTATTTAGTACTAATGATAATGAGGTCTTTATTGAAGATAAACTGTTAGGGTTAATTCATAATTTAAAAGAATCTCCATATAATTTTACAACAGAATCGGGAACTTTTGACGATCGTTTTGTATTGCGCTATACAAATAAAACGCTGGGAACTGAAAAATTCAAAAAAACAGAAAATGCAGTTGTGGTTTCAAATACAAATAAGCTGATCAATATAACATCATCAGTTGAAATGATTGATAAAGTGGAAGTTTATGATTTATTAGGAAGATCGATATATCAAAAAACTAATGTAAGCGCTAAAGAATTCGTTATTCAGAATTTAGTATCGAGTCATCAAGCTTTACTTATTAAAATTCTATTGAGCAATGGGCAAACTGTTAGTAATAAAATAATGTATTAGAGTTGCCTTTAGAATCTCATGAGTTGAATCCTAGAGCGCTTTTGTTCTTTTTATCTTTTAAAAATAAATAGTAAATTAAAACGACATCAACTTGCAATCTAACT
Source organism: Flavobacterium xinjiangense (assembly GCF_900142885.1). Taxonomy (GTDB): domain Bacteria; phylum Bacteroidota; class Bacteroidia; order Flavobacteriales; family Flavobacteriaceae; genus Flavobacterium; species Flavobacterium xinjiangense. Next base: position 58,988 of record NZ_FRCL01000002.1, read on the forward strand.
ATACTAATTTGCATTTCAGCGACTTGTGTGTTTTTTAGTTGTTTTTTATGATCAACTTTAGTATGAAATCAAAAGTGTTTCAATTTGAGTTTAATTTAAATATGGTTTAATAAACTTGAGATTTCTTTTTATGTTGTTGTCCGATTTATTCACAATAGATGGCAAATGCTATTTAATAATTTCCAAATCCCAAAACCTATGATTAAGAACCTACTTTTCTCATTTTTTTTAGTTTTTGTTCAATTTGGAATCTCTGCTCAAACTACAAATACCTACACAGGATCAAATGGTGATTGGAATACTGCTTCTAATTGGTCCTTAAATTTAGTGCCATCCGCTGCTCATGATGTTGTAATTCCGTCAGGTACAACAGTGAATATATCTGTAAATTCATTTGCTAAAACAGTTAGTATTTCGGGGATTTTAACAATCAATGATGGTATGCGGCTAACGGTTTATAATGACTTCACTGTTAATTCAACAGGATCGTTTAAGATGCCTGTAGCCGCTGGATATGCTATTCTTGTTGTTTATTGGAGTTATTATAACAATGGAGCAACAGATTTCTGGAAAAGTGACGTTGTTATCGGGGGTGATTTAATCAGTCCCTTAACTTCATCTCTTCAAAAACAAGGGAATATCGTTGTTGGCGGAAATATTATTGGTTCATTTGATACTACAGGTGGCTCAGGAGCTGGACAAATATATGCAGTTAACCCCAATGCAACGGTAACAATCACACCCACATCAATTGATACTAATGTTCCTCCTGGTACTGCAGTACCGCCCGCTGAGGGTTCAACTTTGATTACCTTAGTCAATACGGTAATATATGATTCCGGTTGTTCCACTTTTTCAATTACTCAGCCAATAAATAGTTGCGCTTCCATAGGGGGAACTGCAGTCTATACTGCAATACCTAGTGTGACTCCGGACAGCTATCTTTGGGAAGAATTTTCTAATGCAACTTCAACATGGAGTACTGTAGTAGATGGTGTGAAAAATAGTGTGAATTATTCGGGAGCAACAACTGGCACACTGACTATTTCTAATCTTACTGCAGCAATGTTTGGTTCAAGTAGTAATAGATACAGAGTTAAAATAACAAAAGGTACTTGTACAATAAAAAGTAACTATGGGTTTTTATATTTAAATAGTGTTGGAGGTTCAGTAAGTCCCGTATCTTCTACAGTATGTTCGGGGATTAATAGTACAGTGCTTACTTTGACTGGGCATACTGGAACTGTTGTAAACTGGGAATCCTCATTAGACAATTTTACTACCATAGGCACAACAATAGCAAATGCAACAACTACTTTAACAGCAGTAAATTTAACATCCAATACTTCCTATAGAGCGGTAATTCAGAACGGAGCTGGTTGCTCAACTAAATCATCCGTAGCGACTTTAAACGTTGCAAAAGCATCAACGGCTCCAACATCAATTACGGGGATACTCTCTGTTTGTAGTGGCTCCAGCACAACATTAACTGCTGTTGGTGGATTATTAGGAACCTATGGTGCCTACGAATGGGGTACGGGTTTAACCATTGGAAGTAATGTGATTGCAGGCGCTTCAGCAGTATCGATTACTGTTACTCCAAGTAGTAGTGTATCATATTGGGTTCGAAGAAAAGACGCTGCAACATGTGTAGCGGCTACAACTGGAGGAATATCAACAGCTGTGACGGTAAATGCTTTGCCAACTATTCCAACTATAACAGCTAGCGGTTCAGTGAATTTTTGTGTTGGAGGATCGGTGACCTTAACCTCGAGCGCAGGGACAAGTTACTTATGGTCTACAGGAGCTACAACAGCAAGTATCAGTCCAACAATAGCAGGGAGTTATTCTGTAAAAATTACTAATGCAAGCGGATGTTCGAGTTTGTCATCATTGGCTACTGTTGTTACAGTTAGTTCATTGCCGGTAACATCCACGTTTGCGATAACTAATATTGATTGTAATAACCCCACAGGAAGTGTTACTTTAAACAATTTGCCAACTGGTAACTGGGTAATAAATCCTGGAAATATTTCTGGTTCAGGAACAAGTTTTACAATAAACGGATTGACAGTAGCTGGGAATCCATATTTTTATACCGTAACTAATTCGAACGGCTGCTCGTCTGCATCAACTGCATCTATATCCATTATAGATTATAATTCGGCAACAACTTGGAATGGAGTTAGTTGGACAAATGGCTTGCCGGATGTAAATAAAAAAATAATATTTTCCGGGAATTTCTCTTCCACTTCTGATTTAACGGGTTGTTCGTGCTTGGTAACAACCGGGAATGTAATCATTAATTCAACACATACCTTGACAGTAACAAATGAGGTTACGGTTAGCGGAGGAAATTTGATATTCAAATGCGACTTAGATAGCCCTTTAAACAGCTCTGCCAGTTTAGTACAAATAAATAATGTGAGTTCCAATAATAATGCGGGTGCCATAAAATATGAAAGAATGACAAATACTGTAATTCGTAATACCGATTATACGTATTGGTCATCGCCTGTCTATCCTCAAATATTGTCTAATTTGTCACCTAATACTCTAGCCGATAAGTATTTTTCTTACGAAGTAACAGCTAGTTCAGAAGATTGGAAACAAGAATCACCGGCTACCATCATGTCCATTGGTAAAGGTTATATCATACGAGGTCCTGAATATACTTCGCCACCGTCGCCGCCGTCACTATTTCTGGCTACATTTAAAGGAGTGCCCAATAATGGACATTATGCAATAACAGGTATATATCAATATAAGTCATATCTGATTGGGAATCCATATCCCTCAGCTTTAAACGCAGATAAATTTCTAATAGATAATGCTGGTGTTTTGGATGGTACTCTTTATTTCTGGACGCATAATACTAACATTGGTGTGAGTTCAGTTAATCTAGGCTCAGGTGCTTACGCTTATACTTCAGACGATTATGCTTCTTATAACTTGACAGGGGGAGTAGGAACGGATGGCGTACCATATCCAAAAGGAGGGGTTGCGGCGAGTTTTGGTGCAATACCCAATGGTGTCATTGCTGCAGGACAGGGGTTTTTTGCTTCAAGCAAAGAAACGATTACAGGTCCTAATGAAATTGTCTTCAATAATGACATGCGAGTGAATGGCTCATTGGGAAATAATTCTCAGTTTTTTAAGATTGCATCAAAATCAAGTAGTTCGATCGAAAAAAATAGAATATGGCTAGGCTTTTCTAATAGCCAAGGGGCCTTTAAGCAAACTTTAGTAGGCTATGTTACAGGAGCTACAAACGATTATGATGGTAGATATGACGGAGAGACTTTTGACGGAAATCAGTTTGTAGATTTTTATAGTCTTAATCAGGACAAAAAATTAGTTATTCAAGGAAGATCTTTACCATTTGAAGAAACAGATAACGTTCCTCTAGGCTATAAAACTACTATTAAAGGGACTTTTGCAATCGCTATTAATCAAAAAGATGGTCTTTTTGCCAACCAAAATATATTTATTGAAGACAAGTTGTTGAATATTATCCATAATTTAAATCAATCGTCTTATAATTTCAACACTGAATCCGGGACTTTCAATGACCGTTTTGTATTACGTTATACAAATAAAACTTTAGGAACTCCGAGTTTTGAGAAATCTGAAAATGTAGTCATGGTTTCAAATAAAAATAAACAAATATCAATTAATTCCTCAGATGAGAGAATCGATAAAGTTCAGATTTATGATTTATTGGGAAAATCGATATATCAAAAGGGGAATATTCATGCTACTGATTTCGTTGCATCGAGCTTGGTAACAAATCATCAAGCTTTATTGATTAAAATTACATTGCAAAATGGAGCAATTCTTACACGTAAAATTATGAACTAACTGAGATTATCATGACAATTTTTTATTAGGCTCCGATTGACAGAAAAGCGTAGATATTTAAATTTTAATTAACTTAATGTTTTATAAAATAGGTGTTTAACAGATAAATATGCTTGTTGTCGATTTTATTGTGTTTTTTGATATTGTTTTTTTTATTTTAAATTTTAATGTAAGTTTTTTCTCTTTGAAAAAACATATTAAAAGTAATTTAAGTATAAAAAACAAATAATATGATTAGAAAACTACTTTTTACTCTTTTTATAGTCTTGATTCATACTTTTGGTTATGGTGCGACTAAAACGTACTCAGGTTCTGGCAATTGGAATGTTGCTGCAAATTGGTCAGGAGGAACAATACCAGGTGGATCGGATGACGTAATAATTTCATCTGGACAGACAGTAACAGTTACGATGAATGATGTTGTAAATGCATTTGTGAATAATTTGAGTGTTTTAGGAACAGGAATATTGACTATAAATGATGGGAAGACATTAACAATTTATGGAAATGTTACTGTTGATAGTGGAGCAAGATTTAATGCTGGTACAGGGAATAGTGACAGTGCAATAATCAAAGTTTATGGGGATTTTATAAATCAGGGTACTGCTAATTTTTGGAAAAGTACTGTTGTAATAGCAGGTAATTTGGTTACTGCTAGTACAATTTTGCAAAATAATGGAAATATAATAGTTGGCGGAAATGTGTCCGGGGTTATCGGTGGTAGTGGTACTGGAATTGTTTATCCTGTTAATCCGAATGCTACAGTCACAGTTACAGGAGATGCAACTGAGAAACCAGCGGGAACAATACCTACAGACTCTACTTTGTTGAGTTTTATGAATGAAGTTATTTACGGAACTAATTGTTCTTTTACTATAACAGGAACAACTAATATTTCTGCCTGTATCGGTGCCACCGCAATATTTACAGTGACAACATCCGGAAGTTCACCTTCTTATCAGTGGGAGGTTAATATGGGTTCGGGTTGGAGTGATTTGTCAAATAACACTTTTTATTCAGGTGTGAATACTGCAAATCTTGCCGTTAACAACATTACCGCAGGAATGAATAATTATAAGTTTAGAGCTAGAATTACAGCAGCAGGTTGTACTGAAAAAGGGAATTATGGTTTCCTGACAGTTAGTACTTCGCCAACAATTATAACGCAGCCAATAAATCAATTGGATTGTGAGAAGCGTAGCGTTAATTTTAGTGTGGTTGCAACGGGTACCGGATTGACTTATTCCTGGAAATATAAAAAACCGGCAGATCCTAGCTTTACTACTATTACTGCGGCAACATCTAATGTAAGCAATTCAGCGACAAGTACAATTAGTATTTCGAATATCGGAAGTACCCAATTCCCTAACGGCACGCAATTTCAGGTTGTTGTTTCTAATGGGACATGTGATGTTAGTTCGAGTCTTGCTACACTATCCGTTAATGAAATATTAGACATTACTTCTGGTACAACAGTAACCATGTGCTATGGCTCAAATCATTTTTATACCGTAACAACATCGTATCCATCAAATGTAGTTTCATACAAATGGAAGAAATCAGTTAGTTCTGGCGTATGGAATGACGTTGTAGATGGCACTCATTATTCAGGGGCAACTACAGCAACGTTAAATATAATTAACGGTACGCCTGCTGAAACTGCGGAATATCGTGTTTATATCACATTTCGATCATCAGGAGCGGATTGTAATGCAAGTAGTGATTCACGAACTAGAGCATTGACTTTTCTGCCTTTATTGTTAACTCCCGCAACGGTAATTACACAGCCAAGCTGTTCAACTCCTACAGGTACAGTAAGTGTGACTGTTCAGAGCGCAACGGATACATACAGTTTTGATAATGGTTCAACTTTTCAAGCCGGTAATAGTAAATCAGGATTGGCAGCTGGAATCTACAAGGTAATCATAAAAAACAGTGGTGGATGTAATTCTCCAGCTACAAGCGCAACAGTAAAAAGCGCCACTAATATTTGGGATGGTTCTGTTTGGTCAAACGGCACATTACCAACCATATCAGAAAACATCGTTTTTAATGGAAATTATCTTTCTTCTGGTGATGTCTCGGGTTGTTCTTGTCAGATAAATTCAGGAGCAGTTGTTATCAATTCAGGACATACCTTGTCATTAACTAATGAACTTAAAGTCGTTGGAGGATCATTAACCTTCGAAAATAGCGCAAGTTTAATTCAAACTAATACTGGATCTGGAATTAATACGGGTACTGTAATTTATAAAAGAAATTCAACTCCAATTATTAATGATGATTACACGTATTGGTCTTCCCCAACAAGCGGAACGCAGACTTTATTAGATTTCTCTCCGTATACTCAAGGAGACAAATTCTTTATTTTTGATAATGATTGGTCAAGTGTAAATACCTCAAGTACATTTTCACCTGGAATTGGCTATTCTATTCGTGCTCCCGAAGGAATAAGTTCTAGTGTTGCGGCAGTTGTGTCTTTCCATTTTACGGGAATTCCTAATAATGGTACTATAGCAGTTCCAGTGACTTCGCGAAAAGATGCTTCAGGATATGAAGAAGGGCTTCGTTTAGTGGGAAATCCATTTCCATCTGCACTTGATGCGGATGCTTTTATTGATGCAAACATTACTGTTTCCGGAACAATTAATAAAACAATAACTGGTACACTATATTTCTGGACACACAATCATACCTTAATCGGCAATGATTATTTAGCTACGGATTATGCAACGTATACTAAATTTGGAGGGACAGGAACAGGTTCTGCAATGTCAGGAACTGGCAACAGTGGTACTCCAGTAAAATATATTGCTTCAGGTCAAGGATTTTTTGTAGAAGTGGATGCTACAGGAAACGTAACATTTAATAATGCTATGAGAGGTGCTGCCAATAACGCTAACTTTTATAAAACAACAACTAAAAAAACCGCTTCATCAGAGTCTCATAGAGTTTGGCTTAATTTAACCAATAATTCAAGGAATTTTAGTCAGGCCTTAATGGGCTATTCATCTATGGCCACAAATGAGTATGACTCAGGAGTTGATGGGGTGTCTTTTGACGGTGATCAGCATTCGATTTATAGTTTGATCGGAGAACGTATGTTGGCAATTCAGGCAAAAGCACTACCATTTGATGATACCGATACTATTCCCCTTGGTTATGTTGTAAATGTTGCAGGTAACACTGTAATCAGTATTGATCATGTTGATGGAATGTTTGAAAAAGGGCAAGGTGTTTATCTGGAGGATTTAGTTCTAGGTGTTATTCACGATATTAAAACAGCACCTTATGTTTTTAGTTCTGAAGCAGGTACTTTTAATGATCGTTTTGTATTACGATTTAAAAGTGGTAGCAAATCTTTAGGAACCTATAGTGTTGAGAGATTGAACAGTGCAGTTGTAGTTTCTAATAAGGATAAGCATATAAAAATTAATTCGTCGGAGGAAGTAATAAATAAAGTTCAGGTTTATGATTTATTAGGAAGATTGATTTTTCAAAAAACTAATGTAAATGCGAATGAATATCATATTTCTAATTTGGTATCGAATCATCAAGTTTTACTTGCTAAAATTATTTTACAAAATGGACAAACGGTCACAAAAAAGATTGTTTATTGAAATTCATTAAAAAATATAAATACAAAAATCCCGTCTTGCTTAAAACAGACGGGATTTTTGCATTTAACTTCTACTTCAAAAATTAAAATTCATTAAAAACTGCGTTTAAACGGATAAATTGGTATTTAAACGACTAAATTTTGTTTGAATGCTGTTTTATGTTGTTTTTGTAAATATATGAGCACTAATTTTTTTAAAGGGCCAAAAAATATCTTTAATTTTTTTTTCTGATTAATTGGGATAAGATAAAAAATGAAGACGCTCCTATTTAAAGAAGATTGTAGTAAAATATCTTCAAATAAATAATACCACATGAATAAAACTTTACTTTCTTTATTTAAAGGGAAACTTTTTCTTATTTTTTTTGTTTTAATATCATCTGTTTCTTTTAGTCAAACTACCCTTTTTCAGTTTGATTTTGAGAGTAATACAGGAACAGCAATCCCGAATATTGATAATGTTATTGGAAGTCCAGCCTTCGGTTTATCTGGAGTGGCTTCACCGTCTTATACAAATGCATCTCCTTGTCAAGGAACGTATATGGTTACTGGTTCCAATTGGAATACAGGGGATTATTATCGATTTACTGCAAATACCACAGGATTTGGTGCTATGACTTTTTCATTTTGTAATAGAACTAGTAATATTGATATTGGCACATTTTTGGTAAAAGTAAGCTCTGATGGTGGAGTGAATTGGGATACAGTATTAGGGGCTTTTACGCCAACCACAGTAAACAATACGCTTACGACCGTTACCTTTCCAATAACTTCTGATAATGCAGCTGAAGTATTAATAGAAATAACAAAGCTTGATAAAGCAAATAAAGTAGATAGAACTTTTATTATTGATAATGCAACGTTGAAAGGATATCCAATCCCAACAATTACAAGTTTTAATCCAACTACAGTTTGCCCAGGCGAATCAATAAATATAGCAGGTACTAATTTTGCTGGAGCAACTGGAGTTTCGATTAATAATTTGGCTGTTGCTTCATACACAGTGAATTCATCAACAAGTATTACAGCAATTCTTTTGTCAGGAAATACAAGTGGAATAGTGAAAGTTTCAAATGTGTATGGTAAAGGAACTAGTGGAAGTTCTCTGGTAGTAAATGCAGTACCAACTATTACAGTTTCACCAACAGTAGCAAGTCTCTGTGCTAATACTGTACAAGTGCTTTCTGCCACAACTGCCGCTTCAGTTACTGCAATTATAGGGACTGGAACGTTAACCAATACTGCTAATGCTGATACAGCTACCGATTATCCTGCTCCTTATGGTGCGTGGTATGAAAACGTAAAACAACAATATTTGATTTTAGCCAGCGAATTAACGAGCTCTGGCCTTGGGAATGGCTCTGTGATTAATAGCCTAACATTTGATGTCACTACTCTTGGAACTTCTGGAATTCATACAGCATATACAATTAGTATGGGAAATACACCCCAATCCTCTATTACTACATGGGAAAATGGTTTGACGACCGTTTTTGGACCTACCAATTACCAACCGGTAAACGGAGCTAATACACACAATTTCACAACATCATTTGTTTGGGATGGTATTTCTAATATTGTTATTCAAATTTGTCACACGAATGATGATAAAAACTCCGGGAATAAATACACCGTAAATGCGCAAAGTAAGTATTCAACTACCACATTTAATAGCTCTTTGACCTATAGAGTGGATAATACGGATGGATGTGGATCATCTACGATTAGCTATACTGAAGCTCAAAGACCTAATATGAGATTTACGACAGCTGCTCCAACTGTCGCTTGGTCTCCAATAACCAATTTATTTACGGATGCTTTAGCAACTACGCCCTATCTAGGAAATAATTTAGCTACGGTTTATGCGAAGCCAACGGCTACTATTATTTACTCTGCGAAAGTAACTTCGGCAAATGCCTGCTCCAATTCAGTAACTTCGAATTTAACTGTAACAGGTATACCAACAGTACCAATAGTAATTCTCAAAAAACAGCCTGATTGCATCACATCGACAGGAAGTGTTCAATTAACAGGGTTGCCGGCAACTGGTTCTTGGACTATTATTCCAAATCCAGCTACCGCTGGGTTAACAGGTCTTACGGGCTCAGGAATAGATAATACAATTGTAGGAGGGTTGACTGCAAATACATCTTATACCTTTACGGTTTCCAGCGGGGCATGTCCTTCGGGAACATCTACTAGTACTATGATAAACCCTGTGGTTACAACAACTTACAATGGTACATCGTGGAGCTCCGTACCCGATTTAACAAAAATTGGGATTTATACTACTTCTGGAAACCTTTCTGCTAATGTAGATTTGTGTTCATGTACGGTTAGCACGGGTGTGAATATAAAAGTGCTTACAGGTGTTGTAGTAAAAATTCAGGATAAACTAAGTGTTAATGGATCATTAACTTTTGAAGATGGCTCTAGTCTTGTTCAAATCAATGATGCTGCTGTAAATACAGGAATTATAACGTATAAAAGAACAACAACAACGCAAATAGATAATTTTGATTATACCTATTGGAGCAGTCCTGTCTCTGCACAGAAATTAATTGATGTTTCTCCTAATACATCTTTAGATAAGTTTTACTCTTTTAATCTTGCTGCGAATGATTGGTACCAAGAAAACCCAAATAACAATATGATTAATGGGATTGGTTATATTATTCGAGGGCCTCAAACCTATGTTGCTCCGGCTCCTCCAAATTTTTATCAAGCGCCTTTTAAAGGAATTCCAAATAATGGTGCTGTTACAGTAACTATTCCTCCAACAGCTGCAGCACTGGAAGCCTCGGCTCTTTTAGGAAATCCTTACCCCTCGGCTCTTAATGCAGATTTGTTTTTAATTTCGAATATGACTACTGCTTTAGAAGGGACTTTATATTTTTGGACACACAATACAAATATTGGAGCGGGTTTAGCAAATCTTGGGTCAGGAGCATATGCTTACACTTCAGATGATTATGCTACGTATAACTTGACAGGCGGAGCTGCTACAGGAATTGGGACGCCAGCGGCGGGTATAAATAATAGCGTGCCAAACGGTAAAATCGCTTCAGGACAAGCTTTTTTCGCAGGGATTAAGCCTGCTGGAGGAATTGTTGCTTATAACAATAGTATGAGATTAAGTACTGCTGGTGTAATACTGGATAATTCTCAGTTTTTTAAACTTAACAATTCAAAAGCGGAAGTAAACAGTTTCCTTGAAAAAGATAGAGTTTGGCTCAATTTATATAACAGTCAAGGTGCTTTCAAACAAACTTTAGTAGGTTATATTACAGGAGCTACAAATGAATATGATAATGGGTATGATGGCGAAACTTTTGATGGAAATGAATTTGTAGATTTTTATAGTGTTAACCAAGATAAAAATCTGGTAATTCAAGGCAGAGCTTTACCTTTTGATGTGGATGATGAGGTTCCTATAGGTTATAAAACTACTATTGCCGGGGATTTTACTATTGCTATCGCTCAAACAGATGGGTTATTAGTGGGAAAAGATGTATTTCTTGAAGATAAAATTACCAAGTCAGTGAAGAACCTTAAAGGTGCGGTTTATAATTTTAACACTGGGGCAGGGACTTTTAATGATCGTTTTGTATTAAAATATAGTAATAAAACTTTAGCAAACGAAAGTTTTGAGACGTTAAATAATACCGTTTTGGTTTCTGTAAGGAACAAAATTTTTAAAATTAATTCTTATTCAGAAAAAATAGAGAATGTTCAGGTTTACGATTTATTAGGAAAATCAATTTATAAAAACGGTAAGGTAGATGCAAATGAAGTAACAATTTCTACTATAATATCGAATCAGCAAGTTTTATTGATTAAAATTAAGTTAATCAATGGTCAAATAGTGACAAGGAAAGTAATTTACTAAAAAAACAGCAAGTATTTCAAAATTCTTCTTTTGTAAATTAGGTATTTAAACCGTGATTATGTATTTAAACGGATTTTTATGCACTTAAACGATTAAATTTTTTTTATATTCTATTTTTTTATGATTTTGTTAAGATATCTTTCAGTAAAATACCACAATATGTGAAGATATATACAAATTCAACCAAAAATATGATTAAGAAACATTTGCCCCAATTTTCTTTATTTTTGAGTAATTTTCTGATTTTTTTTCGATCGAAAACACATTCAAGTCCTATTATACCGAAATATAATCAAGAGAATACCCAATTTCTAACTGCTTTTTGCTTTTTTGAGAATGTCTTTCGTGTAAATACAAGAAATGTCTTTTTTGTTTTAACGTTGTTTTTCTTTGTTTCATTTGCAAATGCTGGTACAATTACAAGTACAGCTGCTGGTGGAACATGGGCAACCGGAGCTACATGGGTAGGGGGAATTGCTCCAAGTGCTGGCGATAATGTGATAATTGCTACGACAGGAGTCGGTAGTGTTTCGGTGGCGGCTAGTGCAAGTGTTGCAAACCTTACAATCAATTCTGGCGCTATCTTGAAAATTACCGGATTCACACTAACAATTACTGGAGATTTTGTTAATAGCGGAGGAACATTTACAGGAGGTACGGGCATTGTTGCTCTCACTGGAAATTTCACCAATACGGGTGCTTTTACTTTATCGACGGGAAGCTTGACAGTTACGGTGGGAAATTTTAACAATTCAGGGAATTTTTCGTTTTCTGCAGCGGGAGGATTAAATTTAGGAGGGAACTACAGCAATACTGGGACCGTTACTCTACTCTCTGCAAAGGTTCAGTTTACTGGATCAGCTAATCAAACCATTCAAGCATTTACAACAACGGGTTCGGTTACTATGTCGAAATCTTTAGGCACAGCAACTTTCGTTGGAAATGTTAATGGTGCAGCATTAACACTAAACGGATCTGGAGGAATATTAAATCTTGGAGCTGGATTAACACATGTTTTTACAGGTATTGTGTCCTTAACAAATGGATTGTTGAACGGAGGTTCAAGTACGCTAAATGTAAATGTAACTAGCACAACGGCATGGAATGGTTCAGGAGCTAATTTTAGTGCAGGTACAGGAACAGTAAAATTTGGGGGAGCCGGGCAAACCCTTGTAACGGCGTCTACTTTTAACAACTTGATATTGGCTGGATCCGGAACTAAGGCATTTACTGTCTCACCAACTATAAACGGGATTCTTTCTATGGAGGGAACAGCAATAGTAGGAACTACAGCTCCTACTTATGGTCCAGCTGCAACATTAAGATACAATAGAACAGCTGCAACAACAACAGCTACTTTAGAATGGATTACTCCGTTTATCGCAACCGGAGGGGTCAATATAATTAATACAGGAACAATAGCATTAAATTCTAATAAAATTTTTAATACCTCTATTCCGCTGGTTATTAGTCCTGTATCAACTCTAAATATTGCAACTAGAACTCTTACGCTAAATGACGCGTATACAAACAGCGCTACTATAAAAGGAACTACAGGTTTTTTGACCGTTACTGGGAATTTTACAAATTCGGGAACTCTTACTTATTCAACAACTGGATTGTTAAGCGTAGGGGGGAACTTTAACAATACAGGAAATATTACTTTTACAGCTGCAGGAACTACAGGAGGATTGATACTGGCCGGTAACTACAGCAATTCTGGCGCTGTTGCTTTAGGTACGGCAAAGGTTCAATTTATTGGAACGGCAAGTCAAATGATTCAAGGTTTTACCACGACAGGTGTAGTTAGTATGTTAAAGACCGGTGGAATAGCTACACTTACTAGTAGTGTTGTTGCTGGTGGGTTAACCATAAATGGGAGTGGTGGGAATCTTAATCTTGGGTCAGGATTATCGCATACGTTTTCTGGAGTATGGACTAGAACAAATGGTACACTGGATTGTGGGTCAAGCATTTTGAGAATTGGATCTAATATTTCTGGAACTGGTGGGATTTTTAGTGCTGGTACAGGGACTGTCGAGTATTATAATAATACGGTTACGCAGGCTGGTGCGGTTGTTAATTATAATAATCTTACTCTTTCTGGGGCAGTAGGGAAAACCTTTGGTACTGCACCCACTATTAACGGTATTCTTTCTATGGAAGGAAGTGCTACAATTTCTATTGCACCAACCTATGGAACAGCTGCCACTTTAAGATATAACACAGCAGGTGCTCGTAATGCAGGATTGGAATGGAAGACTCCATTTACTGCAACTGGCGGAGTTATTATTGCTAATACAGGAACAATAACCTCTACTGGTAATAAAACATTTACATCTGCACCATTGACAATCAATAACGGTGCAATCTTAGATAATGGTGGATTTACTATAACAGGAGGGTCAACTTTATCGATTGTGTCGGGTGGTACATTAAAACTAAGCGGAACAAGCACATTTCCTACTGGTTTTACTACATTTACGGTAGAGCCAACCAGCACCGTTGAGTATAGTGGTGCTATTCAAACGGTAACAGCGAGAAATTACGGTAATCTGGTTCTTAGCGGGACAGTTTCATCGGTGAATAAAACTTTTTTAGCTGCAACTACCGTAGTAGGGAATTTGTCAATAAACGGTACCGCAGTTGCATTATTTCCAAATATTTCTACTTCTTCATCACAAAGTTTAACATTTGACGGTATTACCCAATCTTCTGCAGGATCCTGGGGAGGGACGGGTTCACCAGCAGCCAATAAAAATGCTACAAGATTTGGGACGACAACTACGGGAATCTTAAATATTCTTTCATCCTGTTTAGCTGGGACGTGGCTCGGTACTATTGATACTGATTGGAATAATGCTGGTAACTGGTGTGGGGGAGTAAAACCAACCGCTGCAACTGATATTATCATAACTAATCTAACCAATCAACCGGTAATAAATACAGCAACAGCGTGTCGTAATGTTATAATTGGTAATGGTGCTTTTTTATCCGTAGCTGGATTAAATAGTCCCATAACAGTTGGAGGAAACTGGAATAATAGCGGAACTTTTAATGCAGGTAGTAGTATAATGTCTATTAGCGGTAATTGGAATAATAGCGGTACTTTTAATGCCAATACATCCAATGTATTACTAGGGGGGAATTTTACAAATTCGGGAACCTTTAATGCTAATACCAGTACAATAAATTTTAATGGAATTGGGTCACAAGAAATTGGAGGTTCCTCCTCTATTATATTTTTTAATTTGACAAATTCAAATACGGTCGCAAGTTTGACCGCGACGGCTGGATTTACAGTCAATAATAATCTAAATATTGCCGACATGGCAGTACTGGACATGGCAACTTTTGCTCTAGGTGGCAGCGGTTCTTTTACTAATTCAGGTCTTGGTCAACTTAAAACAACTAGTACTTCTGCCGCTCCCTTACCTTCCGGTGAAACTTGGACTAGCTCAGTAATCTACAGTAATTTGACGGGTGGACAAACCATAGTTGGCGGAATCTACAACGCTTCGCCTTCTCTTGTTTTAGGAAATACTTCTGGTACACAAACTGCTTCAGGAAATATTAGTATTGGAAATCAATTAGGTATTGATAACGGAGGTACGCAAACCTTTAAGATGAATGGGTTTGATTTAAATACAGCCAGTTTAGATTTAAGTGACACAGGAACCATATTAGATATGGGTGCAGGTAATTTGTCTTATACCGAATTAGCAGCAATGGAAGGGACAGTCCGTTTTTCTGGATTGTCTAATGGTAAGCCCTTTCCTTCAGGAACTGTCGAGTACAACGGAGGAGTACAAAATGTTGCGGTTGGAACCTATTATAATCTTTTATTTTCAGGTTTAAGTGGTGATTATAGCTTTGGGAATAACACTGCTGTCAATAATTCACTCACGGTAACCAATGGGTCGGTAAAGGTGTCTGATTCCTTTTCTTTATTAGTCAGCAATGCACTGACTGTGACAGCGCCTGGCACTTTAACTCTTGAAAATAATGCGAGTTTAGTACAGACTGGTATAACAAATGCAAATATTGGTAATATAAATGTGAAAAGGAATTCCGCTCCAATTCTTCTGGATGATTTTATTTATTGGTCTTCATCAACAAGTGGAACGCAAACATTGAAAGAGTTTTCGCCAAACACTCAAAGCGATAAGTATTTTGATTACAACAATGATTGGGCAAATGTTAATGCTGCTACTACCGTATTTGCTCCAGGAATTGGTTATGCTATTCGTTCTCCCGAAGGTTCTGGTACCGTTACTCCTGCGGTTGACACTTCGTTTAAGTTCACAGGAATTCCTAATAATGGCACAATTACTATTCCCGTAACTATACGAATATCAGGGCCAGATATAGGTACTGGAGAACGTCTCGTAGGGAACCCATATCCTTCTGCGATAGATGCAGACGATTTCATCGATGCTAATATTACTACTGGAACCGGTACCAAAACCATTTCAGGAACATTGTATTTTTGGACACATAATCATAGGGTAAATGGTAACGATTATGATGACGTTGATTATGCTACTTATACAAAAGCCGGTGGTGTTGGCACACTTCAAGCGAGCAGTGGAACAGGAAATAATAATGCACCCACGAAAAATATTGCTTCAGGACAAGGTTTTTTTGTAGAGGTAGATGCTCCGGGGAACATCGTTTTCGATAACTCCATGAGAGATGTTGCAAACACAAACACAAATTTCTATAAAAGTACTTCAGTGTTAAAAAAACAACAGGATTTAGAGTTAAAGAATAGAATCTGGCTTAATTTAACCAATTCTTCGAAAGGGAGCCAATCATTAGTGGGGTATATAGCAAACGCTACAAATAATTATGATCCTGGATATGATGGTTTGGTTTTTAATGACGCCTCTCCCTTTGCATTGTATAGTCTTCTAGGAACTGCTAAACTAGCCATCCAGGCGAGAACGGAATTTGTTGACACAGATATTGTTCCTTTAGGATATGCTATAGACCTTGCAGGAAATGCTACAATCGCCATCGATCATATGGATGGATTGTTCCTTGATGATCAAAATATCTATCTGGAAGACAAATTACTGAACATAGTTCATGACATAAAATCAAAAGCTTATGATTATACGTCGGCAGCAGGTACTTTTAATGACCGTTTTGTATTGCGTTTTACTGACAAAACTCTTGGAAATGAAACCTTTGATTTAAATAACAAAAATGTTTTAATAACGAAAGACAGAACTGAATTAAAAATAAAATCAGCATTTGAAAATATAAAACGAGTGACTGTTTTTGATTTACTTGGTAGAAAAGTGTTCGATAAAGTGGCAATAGATAATAATGAATTCCAAACTTCAAACATTGCTTTAAATAAGCAAACGGTACTAGTTAAAGTAACGCTGGCAGACGGCAATGTCGTTACTAAAAAAGTGATTTATTAAATTAAAAAAAGTAATTTAAAATATTATTAGATCCCATTCTGTTAATAGGAATGGGATTTTTTAGATTTTCTTAGATTAAAATAGTACTCAGCTAAAATTCTTATTTGTCGTGCTTAAAGCTTTTTCATTTTTGTAATCAATCCATTTTTGGCCTTTTCTTTTTTTTATGAAATTATCAATATGTCGCATGATAAATACATTATAAGCCGCTTTTGATAATTTAATAATGCTTATGGGAAAAGCTCTTAAGCTCATAGAAAAGCCTGGCGTTTGATATTTCATATAATGCCAGTATCCTTCTGGCATATAGAGCATTTCACCGTGTTTTAATTCAGTAGCATAACCTTTGGCTTGCTTCAAAGCAGGAAATTTGTCAAAATCAGGATTGTCAAAATCAATATCTTCTCTTGAGATTAGAGAGAAAGGAACTTTGTATAAATAGGGTGTTTGATCTGGCGCAAATAAAACACATCGCTTTTTTCCATGGAAATGAAAATGTAAAATATTCGAATAGTCGATGTCATAATGCATAAAAACTCTCGAATTTTCACCTCCAAAGAATAACATAGGAAGTTGTTTGACAAGCCGTAATCCTAGGTTAGGCCAATGGAAGTCCTTTTTTAACAAAGGCACTTCTTGCATTAAATTATATAGAAAAATCCGGAAGTTAGTAGGTTTTGAATTAAGAAGATCAATATAATCAGACATCTTCATGTTTGCGTGTGCCTCATTAAATCCATCTTTGTACGAAACGGGGCGGTCGTCATATAACGGAACAATTTTATCGCCAGCGATCTCTTTGATATATTCTAAACTCCATTTTTCATAAGCAGGCCAATCAGATGTTAGCCGCTCTACTACAACAGGTTTTTGTTTTTTTACAAAATTGGTATAAAAATCTTCTTTTGAAATGGTTTTTACACGTTCAATTTCAGTCAGTTGTAATGGCATACTAAAATATTTAAATTAAAAAAAAACTCCTAGTGTAAACTAGGAGCAAAATTAATAAAGCTTTATGCAAAGGTAAATGAAATATCTGTGATAATATTTTACATTAACTTTCCTTTTTGGATGCTTCAAGATTTCTCTCGATTGTGTGTCCTGGTCTTGACCATTTTGGCTTTTCACCTAACGGTGTAAATTGAGAGTCTACAGCCTCAACAGTTTGAGGTTGAGAAACTTTAGTAAATGCTTTTTGCGGATTCAAACCCAACATTTCAAACATTTTCATATCTTCATTTACATCGGGATTTGGGGTCGTCAGTAATTTATCACCTGCAAAGATCGAGTTAGCACCTGCAAAGAAACACATAGCTTGACCTTCACGACTCATATTCATTCTTCCTGCTGACAAACGTACTTGTGTTTCCGGCATGATGATTCTAGTGGTTGCTACCATTCGTATCATTTCCCATATTTCCACTGGTTTTTCTTCTTCCATTGGAGTTCCTTCAACAGCGACTAGTGCATTTATTGGCACTGATTCTGGCTGAGGGTTCAAGGTAGATAGAGCCACTAGCATTCCGGCTCTGTCTTCAATGCTTTCTCCCATTCCAATGATACCACCACTACAAACCGTAACGTTGGTTTTACGAACATTCTCGATGGTTTGCAAGCGGTCTTCAAATCCACGGGTTGAAATTACTTCTTTGTAATATTCTTCTGAAGTGTCTAAATTATGGTTGTAAGCATATAATCCAGCTTCTGCTAAACGATGTGCTTGGTTTTCAGTGATCATTCCAAGTGTACAACAGACTTCCATGTCTAGTTTATTAATCGTGCGAACCATCTCAAGGACTTGGTCAAATTCTGGGCCATCTTTTACGTTTCTCCAGGCTGCTCCCATACATACACGTGATGAGCCGCTTGATTTTGCTCGCAAAGCTTGTGCTTTAACTTGACTAACGGACATTAAGTCATTGCCTTCGACATCAGTGTGATATCGTGCCGCTTGTGGACAATAGCCACAGTCTTCCGGGCATCCGCCTGTTTTTATAGATAATAAAGTAGATACTTGAACGACATTAGGATCGTGATGTTCTCTATGTATAGAAGCTGCTTCAAAAAGCAAATCCATCATAGGTTTATTATATATTGCGATAATCTCGTCTTTCGTCCAGTTATGTTTTGTAATGCTCATCGATACAATTTTTTGATGCGCCAAAAGTAATCAAATTGTTCTAAAGAAGCAATTTAATAGTTTTTAAATAGCCATGTGAAGGGAATCTGAAACGCAATGGTTAATCAGTTGAAAGACGGTTGTTCCAATATAACATTAATAACATAGTAACAATTACGGATGATGCCATTCCTTCAAATAGAAGGCAAATGGAGTAGGTGGTTACGGACGGGTTCCCGCCAAACAAAAAGGTTTTTGATAACGATTGTACGTAAGCGTCGCCACCTTTTGAGTAACTGTATATCACTAAGCCTATTATGCTTAAGAAAATGGCAATAAGGGATGTTATCATGGCCGAGACGGCATTAGGGACAAATTCTTTCTTGCCTTCGGAGATGTTCATTTCTATAGTTCTGTTGACTCCATAAAAAATAAAGAGGACGTTCAATAATCGTAAATAGAACAAATCAGCAAGGCCTAAAACATTCATTAATAGAAAAAAAATTCCAATTCCGATAAAAATAATACTTCCGTTTAATAGTTCTTTTGATAATTTCATAGTGCTGTTTTTTTTTAAATGGTTTCGAAAATAGAAATGGTATTTTTTTTTGTAAATACAAAAAAGCGACTTCTAAATTAAATTTAATGCTTGTCTGAAGCGTAACGGGTTTCCCAGATGAGCAGCAGGATAAACGTAACTATCACAGCAGACACTATTCCTTCAAAGAGTAAAGAAATGGAATACGTCATTACTGATGGGTTTCCCCCAAATAAAAAAGTTTTTGACAATGATTTTACAAATGCATCACCACCTTGCGCATAACTATAAGCAATAAGTCCTAAGATACTTAGAAATACACCTGTAAAGGAAGTGAGAAGGGCTGCGACAGCATTAGGAACCAAGATGACTTTCCCTTCCATGAAATTGGTTTTTAAAGTTCTATTGGTTCCGTAAAAAACGAATAAAACATTAAATAAACGTAAGTAAATCAGATCGGCAAGGCCCAAAACTTCCATTAATAGAAAATAAGCACCGATTCCGATGAAGATAATTAATCCATTTGAAATTTCTTTTGGCAGATTCATACGATTAGTTTTTAAAGAATTAAAAAAAGATCTCATTGAGAAACAATACATTGCTTATCAAATTTACAGAAAATATGCCAATATTTTATAAAATAGTTTAAAAAGAATTGCTACGAAAACTAAAGTTTGTTTAGGTAAGCTTTTGCAGTTGATGCATCTTTTTCCAGTTGCGCTTTTAAAAAGGATACTGATTCGAATTTTTGCTCAGAGCGAATTCTGTGTAAAATGGAGGTACTTATTTTTTGGTCGTATAAATCGGCGTCGAAATCAAAGTAATGGATTTCTATGGTCTGATTCTCACCGACAACAGTGGGATTCAATCCAATATTCATCATGCCAAAAACAGTCTTTTGATTGATAATACTTTTTACAATGTAAACTCCGTTTTGTGGAATTAGTTTGTAGTTTTCTTCGATTTGTAAGTTAGCAGTAGGGAAGTTTATTGTTCTTCCCAATTGTTTTCCTTTGACTACAGTACCAGTTAGGAAATATTCGTACCCTAAATATTTATTTGCCAAATCCATGTTACCTTCGAATAATGCCTTTCTAATTTTGGTTGAACTTACCGAAATATCATTTATTTCCTGAACGGATATTTGTTCTACCTCAAAATCATATTCTTTTCCAAAAGCAATAAGATCATCAATGTTAGCCGTGCGATTTCTGCCAAATCGATGGTCGTGACCTATAATTATTTTTTGAATATGAAATCGGTCTACAAGGACGGTTTTCACAAACTCTTCAGCGGTTAATCTGGAAAAAGTCTCGTCAAAAGGATGAATAACCAGATTATCAATGCCATTTTTCTCTAGTAAAAGTATTTTTTCATCTATAGTATTCAGTAATTTTATATCAGAATGTTTCTGTAAAACCATTCTGGGATGAGGGAAAAAAGTAAGGACTAAACTTTCGTAGTCTTCGTTTTTTGTTTTTTGTATAACCCTTTCCAGAATTTTTTTGTGACCAATATGAACTCCGTCAAAGGTGCCTAAAGTAAGGATAGTCTTTTTTGCGGAACTGAAATCGTTTATAGAATGAAAAATCTTCAAAGCAAATGTTTTATAATGGTGCAAATTTATACTATCTAGATTAAATGTAACTGTTTGAGTAATTGATTTTCGACAGATTTTTGCAGATAGATTCCATTTTTCAAAGAAAATTAATAAATCAAGGCACGAAATTTATTATTTTGTTCAAAATAATGGACAATGAACTTCAACATTAACATAAATGATTTAATTTTGAACATTAATTAATTCCACCCATGAAAAAAATTATACTATTCTTTATACTTGTTGTTTGTAATTCAACTATGAATGCGCAAAATAATTCTCCTTGGACGAGAGTTAATCTGGACAATAATACTGTTTCGGATAGAAAGAATATAGCGATGGATCCAGCGGAAGCTTTGTTTTTTAAATTTGATGACGTGGTTTTGAGGCAATCGTTGCTTTCCCTAGGAAATAAAACATCCAAATTAAATAGAGTTGAAATCTTAATTCCAAATAAAAATGGGAAATTAGAACAGTTTTCAGTTTGGGAATCTTCAAATTTCGAACCTCAATTGCAGGCTCAATATCCAGATATTAGATCTTATGCGGGGATTGGAATTACGGATAAAAAGGCATCTATAAATTTTAGTATGTCACCAAAAGGAATTCAAACTATGATTTTAAGGGCCGATGAAGGTTCTGAGTTCATTGAGCCTTATGCTCAAGACAAGAATATTTACATCCTTTTTGATTCTAAAAATAGAGAAAAAGGGAATCTGCCTTTTAGTTGTAAAACGGAGGATTTGGCTTTAAATAAAAAATTATTGAATGCAACCGGTAAAATTGCAGCTAATAATAGAGTTTTTAAAACTTTGCGATTGGCCTTGTCTTGTACGGGCGAGTATGCTTTTTATCACAGGACAATTAAAGGAAATTCGTTTGGTACAAAAGCGGATGCTTTGGCAGCTATGAATGCGACTATGGTTAGGGTAAATGGGATATTTAATAAAGATTTAGCGGTGCAGTTGGTTATTATTGCAAATGATACGGATGTAATATATACGGATTCTGCCACTGATCCATATTCAGATGCGGCTACTGGATTAAAAACGATTGCGGGTTGCACCAGTGCTAATGATGATTGTCCCGGGACTTGGAATAATGAACTACAAACTACCTTAACTAGTGTTATTGGAGGATCGAATTATGATATTGGTCATTTATTTGGAGCGTCAGGAGGAGGAGGGAATGCAGGGTGTATAGGTTGCGTTTGTGATCCATTAAGAAATACTGATTCCACTCCAGTTTATAGTATTGGAAAAGGAAGCGCGTTTACATCACCTAGTGATGCAATACCAGAAGGAGATACGTTTGATATTGATTTTGTGGCACATGAAATGGGGCATCAATTAGGCGCTAACCACACCTTTTCATTTGACAGTGCTGAAAGAACTGGGGTAAATGTCGAGCCTGGAAGCGGTTCTACTGTTATGGGTTATGCAGGAATTACCGTTAGTTACGATGTTCAAGCTAATTCAGATGATTATTTTGCCTACGCAAGCATTAAACAAATACAAGGTAATCTTGCTTTAAAAACGTGTCCTGTTAGTACTTTACTAAGTAACAGTCCGCCAATAATTAGCGCTGGTTTAGATTTTACAATACCTAATGGTACCGCTTTTATATTGACCGGGACTGGTTCTGATATCAATGGTGATACTCTTTCCTATTGTTGGGAGCAAAATGATACTGCTATAGCGCAAGGCGGGGCGGATAGTTTTGCTGTTTCCACAAAAACAGAAGGGCCTCTTTTTAGATCAATTTATCCTAGTAGCTCAAAGGTTAGATACATGCCTGCATATAATTCAGTTTTATCTAATCGATTGACCTCAGCATGGGAATCTGTAGCTTCTGTTGCCAGAACACTACATTTTACTTTAACAGGCAGGGATAATGCTGCACAGGGTACAGCACAAACGAATACTGATGAGATGATAGTAAATGTAAGTGGAACAGTTGGTCCATTTGCTGTAACATCACAAAACACAGACGATTTAAGTTGGGCTAAAGGATCTTCACAAACAATAACATGGAGTGTGAATGATTCTAATGGTTTAGCCGGATCAACAAATGTGAATATCAAACTATCTACTGATGGTGGTTTGACCTTTTCTACAATTTTAGTAAGTAATACGCCAAATGATGGTTCAGAAACCATTACTGTTCCCAATGTTGCAGCTACAAATTGTAGAATTTTAATAGAACCAACAGCAAATATATACTATGCTGTAAATAGTAAAGCTTTTGCAATAGGATATTCTGTCACTTCTTCTTGTACTACTTATGCTTTTGCAACTCCTTTTAATATACCAGACGCTTCGAGTATCTCTAAAACATTAAATGTTCCAGCTTCAACAGAAACAATAGTCGATGTGAATTTTGATGTTAGTTTTTCCCATAAATATTTATCAGATGTGCAATTAGAAGTGGTGAGTCCACAAGGTACTGTTGTAAAATTGTTCGACAGAAGTTGTGGTGCGTCTAATAGTAGTTTGGTGTTGAATTACGACGATGCAGGAGGTGCGCTTGCTTGTGGGACAACGACGGCTCAAACAGTAGCTCCTTTTGATCCTTTATCTGTTTTTAATGGTCAAAGTAAACAAGGTTTATGGACATTTAGAGCTAGTGATGCTGATGTTAATGATACAGGGAAAGTAGATTCGGCCACTATTACGATTTGTACACAATCGTTTACACTTGCTGCACCTGAATTTGAAATTAATGATTTTGTTTTGTATCCAAATCCAAACAAAGGGAATTTTAACATCCAGTTTACAAGTAATTCATCTAATGGTGTAAAGGTATTAGTCCATGATTTGTTGGGAAGAAAACTATTTGAAAATCAATTTAAAAACAAGTCGAATTTCAATGAAAATATTCAACTGAAAAATGCCCAACCGGGGGTTTATTTATTGACGGTTATTGACGGAAATAGAAAAGATGTCAGAAAGATTGTGATCGAATAATCAAAATATAATTTACTAAAAAAGGGAAACGTTAGCAAAACGTTTCCCTTTTTTATTTTCCGTTGAATGCGGTCATGGTATTTTCCAGTCCGGCAGTTCCAAATGATTTTATGATTTCGGAAGCTACTTCCAGTCGCTCCGGAAGTGCCGTTTTTTCAGCATCATCCCAGTCTCCCAGGACATAATCAACTTGTTTTCCTTTTTTGAATTCGTCGCTGATGCCAAAACGGAATCTTGCGTAGTTCTGCGTATTAAGTACAAGATTGATATTTTTTAATCCGTTATGTCCGCCATCGCTTCCTTTTTGTCGGATGCGAATGGTTCCGAATGAAAGGTTTAAATCATCGGTAATTACCAGAATATTTTCCAAAGGAATTTTCTCCTTATCCATCCAATATTGCACTGCTTTCCCGCTCAAATTCATATAGGTATTGGGTTTCAAAAGTAGAAAGGTTCTTCCTTTGAATTTATATCCGGCCAATGCGCCAAGTTTTACGGTTTCGAAAGAGATTCCTTCTTTTCTGGCTAGGAAATCCACGATTTTAAATCCGATGTTGTGACGAGTGTTTACATATTCGGCGCCAATGTTGCCTAGTCCTACTATTAAAAATTTATTACTCACGCTTTCTATATTGTTTTTTTGGTGTTCGTGAACCTCTGGTTTCGTACAATCTGTATTGTTCTCTTTTTTTGTTGACGAGAATATAGTTGAAATCCATTTTATCATGCTGCAAAAGTAAACTTAATTAGAATATTGGACTATTAGATTTTTTAAAAATCGTTATTGAGAGCAAAATAGTTCTGAATAGCCCTGATGGAAGTGGCATCCCACGCTTTTTGGCGTGGATACAACGGACAGCAGGAGTAGAGTTGTTGTGAAAATGGGTAGTTGTGCTCCTAATAATTTAAAATAGAATAATGAGATTGCTTGTTTCTCGATATAACAAAATATAAAGCAAAAAAAAAGCACCAGTTTTACAACTGATGCTTTCTTGAATGATTGAAAAAATATTATTTTTTCTTTCCTTTTGCAGGAGCTTTCGCTGCTTTTGCTGCTTCTTGAGCTGCTTTCATAGCTGCACGAGAGATTCTTACTTGAGCAACAACAGTGTTGTCTGGGTGGATCAATTTGTAGTTTTCGTTAACTAACTTAGTAACGTACAATTTGTTCCCCATTTCAAGTGGAGTAATATCAGCTTCAATAAAATCTGGAAGATTTTTTGGTAAAGCTTTTACTTTAAGTTTACGAGTGTTCAAACGTAAAACACCACCAGCAAGAACTCCTTTAGATGTTCCAACTACTTTTACAGGAACTTCCATAGTGATTTCTTTGTCATCAAATAATTGAAAGAAGTCAATGTGTAAAATCTTGTCAGATACCGGGTGAACCTGAATATCTTGTAAAATAGCGTTAAATGATTTTCCTTTTCCAAGATCGATCTCAACTGTGTGAGCGTTTGGAGTGTAAACCAAGTTTTTGAAAGCCATAACTTCTGCTGAGAAATGAACTGCCTGATTTCCTCCGTATAATACGCAAGGAACCAATCCAGCATTACGTAGGGCTTTAGTCGCAACTTTACCCACGCTTTCTCTTTCTGATCCTTTAATTGTAATCGATTTCATTGTAAAAAAAATATAGTTATTAAATAATATTACTTGTTTGGGGTTACATTATGAACTTTCCACTAATGGAATTGTTATGATGTACCATGTGCATAACTTCAGCAAAAAGTGGCGCACAACTCAACACTCTTATTTTGTTTGATTCTTTCTTTAATGGAATAGAATCGGTAACGATTAATTCTAATAATTTAGAATTCTCTATTTTTTCGTAAGCACTACCAGATAAAATGGCATGAGTACAAATCGCTCTTACGCTCAATGCTCCTTTTTCCATCATTAAATCAGCTGCTTTCGCCAAAGTGCCTCCGGTATCAATCATGTCATCTACTAAGATTACATTTTTACCTTTTACTTCACCAATCAATTCCATGGTGTCGATAATGTTGGCTTCTTTTCTTTGTTTGTAACATATAACTACGTCAGATTCTAAAAATTTAGAATAGGCGTAAGCTCTTTTAGAACCACCCATGTCAGGAGAAGCAATTGTTAAATTGTCTAATCCTAAACTCTTCACATATGGCAAAAATATTGTCGATGCAAAAAGGTGATCAACTGGTTTTTCAAAGAATCCTTGAATTTGATCTGCGTGCAAATCCATAGTCATTACTCTTGTTGCACCAGCACTTTCTAATAATTTAGCCACTAATTTAGCTCCTATCGGAACTCTTGGCTTATCTTTTCTGTCTTGTCTTGCCCATCCAAAATAAGGAATTACTGCGGTGATGTGTCTTGCCGAAGCGCGCTTTGCGGCATCAATCATCAGTAATAATTCCATTAGATTATCTGCCGTTGGAAAAGTCGAACAAACGATAAAAACACGTAATCCTCTGATAGATTCTTCATAAGAAGGTTGAAATTCACCGTCGCTGTATTTTGACATGGTGATTTTCCCTAATGGGATTCCGTATTGCTCTGCTATTTTCTCAGCAAGATATACACTTTGTGAACAAGCAAAAATTTTAGCTTCTGGTTCTAGGTGTGACATTTAATTTGTTGTTTTTATTCCGATGCGCTCCATACAGTTTGGCTTTGTCTTTTATTTAAAGCCTTATGTTTGTATTTGCCTCGGGTGTAGTTAGTTGTGTGTTGTGTTTTTAACGAGGTGCAAATTTATAAAATTTATTCAACTCTGAAAGGAAAAAATTAAGTATTTTTAGTTGAACATTTAATATTATTTTTTACATTTGCACCGTGTTAAAGGAATTGATGGTTGATTTAAACACAATCACATCTTTTATTGCGTTGAGATAACTTTCGTTATTTCATGTCTAGCTAAGCCCGGATGGCGGAATTGGTAGACGCGCTGGTCTCAAACACCTGTGGGAAACCGTGCCGGTTCGACTCCGGCTCCGGGTACATTAAAGTCCGTAATTTCTTGATTTATCAAGTGTTACGGGCTTTTTTCGTTAGTGATTGCCCGACTTTTTTAAACAAGTATAAAAATTGTTTCTTTTCACCTATATATGATTAAGTTACAATTTCTCTACGATGGAAAATTATCTAGATATTAATTTAGGTTCTAGCATTAGTTACAATACTTTTAATAATTTCATCAAGTTGCCGAGAGCTTTCTAATATCATGTCACAAATGTTACTTGTATTACTATCTAATAATGTTTTGTCTAAAATACTGGTGAGGCCAATTATATTGCTTAATGGGGCGCGAACAAGATGTGATTGTTGAAAAATTATGTTTTTCAGGGTATTACTATTTTGTTCAATCTTTTCATTTGCCTTTTGCAATTGTAATTCTTCCCCAACATACTTTGTTATATTATATCCTAAACAGAATATTCCAGCAGGATTTTTTTTATCATCAAGCATTGCTTTATACTCCCATTGAGTATAAACATAGCCACCCTCTCCATCGTGTTTTCTGATTGTCGCCGGAAATAATTTAGTCGGATTCTCAAAACATTTAGTAGAAACTTCGATACAAGTATTCCTATCATCAGGGTGCATTGTGATATAATAAGGCTTTCCAACTAAGGTGGTATCTACATGTGAAAATTGTTTAGCATAATGTTCATTTATAAATGAATATTTACCATCCATATCAGTGCTTATAATATAAAATAAAGAGGAATTATTAAATAATGTTTTAGTTTCTTCAAAATTTTGCATTTTACTTAGATTAAGATTAGCTAAATTTAATTTAAAATTCTTACAATTTAAGTATCTGTAATGATTTTTTTAATTTGCTGTATTGTAAATTATTAAAGCGCAATAGAGGCTGTTTTTAATTATTCATTTAGAGGTTTTTCGTAAAGCTATGTTTACTGCTTTAAATCACAAAGAATTCCTGATAATCAAATCACAATTGTTCTCGATTTTTTTTTTTTTTGACTTCTACAATTCAAGAAGTCACTTCGTAATAAAACCACTAAGAAATTAAGTTTTTTACGTCTTAATATCTTAATGGTTCCAATTTTTTTCGAATAGTATTTATAGGTACTATTTATGTAAGGCTGTATTTTCTGCATGCGTGTAGTTGACTTCTTTTAGTCTCTATTAACTATTGCTTCTCGTTTCCAATTTTTAACGGAAGCTATTCTGTTATTAGAATAATCAACTTCATTTAAATTTGTAAACGCATTGTCATTGTTTTGAGACCAAAAAAACCATTTTCCGGTTTTAACTCCTTTTTTATATTCGCCAGAAGAAGTTTTGTTTCCTTTCTCGTCATAAGAAACCCAAGTTCCTTCTAATTTTCCGTTTTGAAAAAAACCTTCTTGTTGTACTTGACCGTTTTCAAAAAAGTAAGTTGCTTTAAGTTT
Organism: Flavobacterium xinjiangense; assembly: GCF_900142885.1. GTDB lineage: Bacteria > Bacteroidota > Bacteroidia > Flavobacteriales > Flavobacteriaceae > Flavobacterium > Flavobacterium xinjiangense. The sequence goes on from NZ_FRCL01000002.1 coordinate 87,415, forward strand.
TTTTCCAAAAGGTTCCAATACAGGTTTTACTTCTTGTGCAAAAATGATCCCGGAGAACAATACTGCTGCTAAAATTATGTAATTTTTCATATCGTTAGTTTTTAATGTGTTATAAATTTGTTATTCAAAATTAAATAATATTTTACATTTAAAACACATTTACATAACAATTTAGTAACATTAGACAAAAGCTTAACATTGGAAAATTAAAAAACATAAAAAAAGCCAGTGTTTACGCACTGACTTTGCTGGTTTAAAATTTCTTGATTAATTCAAAAGGGCATCTAATTGAACCTGTAATTCCGCAGAAGAAGGCCTTGATGCATCAGCATTTACGATTTTTCCTGTAGGATCAATCAAAATAAATCTGGGAATACTGTTTATTCCATAGTCTTTAATGAACTGAGAATTCCAGTTGTTATCTGCAAAAAGCTGTACACCGCCCAATTCTTTGTCTTTTATTAAAGTTTTCCATTTCTCTACATCTTTTTGTACATCAACGGAGATGCTTACAAACGAAATATTTTTGCCATGGTATTTTTCTTCTATTTTTTTCAAAAAAGGAATTTCGGCACGACAAGGACCACACCAAGTTGCCCAAACATCAATATAAACATACTTCCCTTTAAAATCCTCTAATTTTGTTTTTCCTCCAGCGTAATTATCATAATTAAAAGATGGAGACATAGTGTTTAGCAATTTGCTTTTGGCTAAATTAGATTCATAGTTCATCTTGTAATAGCTAACAACTCCTTTGTAATTTTCATCAATGCTTTTCTTCTGAAAATCAATAAAAACAGGGTCTAACTTTGTGTTTTCTAAACGTTTTAAATCGTCTGTTTTTTTCTTGTCCAATCCTTTCAAAAAATCAACTTCAGGGGCAGCAAGTAATTTGCCCATATCGGTTTGCTCTTCAAATAAGGAATTCTTAGCTAAAAAATTATTTTCTAGAGCACCTTTTCCAGTGTATGTTATAGATTCGTCAAACATCTTAGTGTCCATTTTTAAGGCTAAATCAAATCCGTTTTTCAAATACACTATCGTAAATTCATTGCCGTCAGATAAGCCATATCTTCCAGGAACAACGTTCAATGTGTCTTTGAATACACCTTCACTGCTGACCTGAATTTTTTTAATCAATTTGTTTTTGCTGTCAGTAATATAAACGGCGTCTCCGTTCTTATTGGCTATTTCGCCTTGAAACGTCATATACTTGTTTTTTTGAGCCGTGCCAGTTAAAGTACTGATTAACACAAGTGCAGTAAAGAGTAATTTCTTCATAATTAATTGGTTTCTAATTAAAGCCTTTCAAATATAAAGAAATTACTTATAAAAATTTTGAACATTAACATTTTTTTTCATTTTAAATTCCATCTACTTGTATAGTTTTCTGAATTAATTTGATTTTTGTGTTTACTTTTGCAGTCTAAAATTTAAATCATGTACAGAAGTCATAATTGTGGTGAACTAAACGCCTCACATATTAATACAGAAGTTACGCTTGCCGGTTGGGTTCAAAAATCTCGCGATAAAGGATTTATGAATTGGGTTGATTTGCGTGACCGATATGGAATTACACAATTGATATTTGACGAAGGCCGTTCTGAAAAATCAGTTTTCGAATTGGCTAAAACCTTAGGGCGTGAATTTGTAATTCAGGTAAAAGGAACTGTTATTGAGCGTGAAGCCAAGAATAAAAATATGACTACGGGTGATATTGAAATTTTAGTTACTGAACTAACAATCCTCAATGCAGCTTTAACACCTCCTTTCACGATTGAAGATGAAACGGATGGTGGTGAAGATATCCGAATGAAATACCGTTACCTGGATATTCGTAGAAATCCAGTGAAGAACAACTTGTTGTTTCGTCATAAAGTAGCTATGGAAGTTAGAAAATATCTTTCTGATTTGGATTTCTGTGAAGTGGAAACGCCATATTTAATCAAATCTACACCCGAAGGAGCCAGAGATTTTGTTGTTCCTTCTCGAATGAATGAAGGACAGTTCTATGCCTTGCCACAATCACCGCAAACTTTCAAACAATTATTGATGGTGGGGGGAATGGATAAATATTTCCAAATTGTGAAATGTTTCCGTGATGAGGATTTGCGTGCAGACAGACAACCAGAGTTTACACAAATAGATTGCGAAATGGCTTTCGTGGAACAAGAAGATATATTAAATATTTTTGAAGGGTTGACAAGACATTTGCTAAAAGAAATAAAAGGTATTGAAGTAGAGAAATTCCCTCGAATGACCTACGAACATGCTATGAAAACATATGGAAATGACAAACCGGATATCCGTTTCGGAATGGAATTCGGTGAGTTGAATGAAGTGGCAAAAAGCAAGGATTTCCCTGTTTTCAATGCAGCGGAATTAGTGGTGGGAATTGCTGTTCCTGGAGCTGGAAATTATACTCGTAAAGAGATTGACGGATTAATTGACTGGGTGAAGCGTCCTCAAGTAGGTGCGTCAGGAATGGTCTATGTAAAATGTAACGATGACGGAACGTATAAATCATCAGTTGATAAATTTTATGATCAGTCTGATTTAAGCAATTGGGCAAAAACTACCGGAGCACAATCTGGAGATATGATTTTTGTTCTTTCGGGACCGGCTGATAAAACCCGTTCTCAGTTAAGTGCGTTACGTATGGAATTGGCAACACGATTAGGTTTAAGAAAACCAACGGAATTTGCTCCGCTTTGGGTTGTTGATTTTCCTTTATTGGAATTTGATGAAGAGAGTGGGCGTTATCATGCAATGCATCATCCTTTTACTTCTCCAAAGCCAGAGGACATGCATTTATTAGAAACTAATCCTGGGAAAGTTCGCGCCAATGCATATGATATGGTTTTGAACGGAAATGAAATTGGAGGTGGTTCAATTCGTATTCATGATAAAGCGACACAACAATTAATGTTTAAATATTTAGGTTTCACAGAAGAGGAAGCTAAAGCACAGTTCGGATTCTTAATGGATGCATTCCAGTTTGGCGCTCCCCCTCACGGAGGATTAGCGTTTGGATTGGATCGATTGGTAGCTATTCTTGGTGGTCAGGAAACAATTCGGGATTTTATTGCTTTCCCAAAAAACAATTCTGGAAGGGATGTTATGATTGATGCGCCATCTGTAATTGACGAATCGCAGTTAAAAGAGCTGCATATCAAATTAGATATTGTGTAGTTTGTCGGTTAAAATTGTTAGAAAACGTTGAATATCAATATTTTTACAAAATAAAAACATAAGATAGCATTTCGTATTATATTAAATATTACATTTGCTTCATTATAAATTATTATTACAATTACAATGCGTACAGGTACAGTTAAATTTTTCAATGAGTCTAAAGGTTACGGATTCATTACAGACGAAGAAACAGGAAAAGACATTTTTGTTCATGCATCAGGAATCAACGCGGAAGAATTGCGCGAAGGTGACAGAGTTAGCTATGAAGAAGAAGAAGGAAGAAAAGGAAAAGTTGCTGCGAAAGTAGCAGTTATCTAAGCAAAAAAATTTATTTTTTTGTTAAGAATGTTTAAAAACGTTTCGATTTATTTCGAAACGTTTTTTTTGTTTGTATGGAAAAGACTTGTTGAAAAAATTGAAAAGACTTGCTCTTATTTGGAATCAATAAAAATTAGTTGGTTATAGTATTTTCGTTTAAACTAAAAATTGTTTTAAACTTGTGTTTTAAATACTTGAAACCTATCTTTGTGGCTTATTCTCATTCATAAATACACGTTATATGCAATCCGATCAATTAAATTATATCCCAATTTTAATGCAGTTCATTTTAGCTGTAGGATTTGTTGTTGGTACCATATTGATTTCTGGAAAATTAGGTCCTAAAAGATCGTCTGAAATCAAAGATAAAAACTTCGAATGCGGTATCGAATCTGTAGGTAACGCAAGAATTCCCTTTTCAGTAAAATATTTTCTAGTTGCCATATTGTTTGTTTTGTTTGATGTTGAGGTGATTTTTCTTTACCCATGGGCAATCAATTTCAAGGAATTGGGAATGGAAGGAATGGTTAAAATGGTAATTTTTATGCTTTTGCTTTTGGTAGGTTTTTTCTACATTATCAAAAAGAAAGCTTTAGAGTGGGAATAAAAATTAATTACGAATTAGAAATTACGAATTGTAAAAATTTCAGTTTCTAAAGTATTTAAAAGAATGTTTTTAAATTTTAAATTATGAACTTAGAGTTCATAATTCATAATTCATAATTTTACAAAGATGAGTGATTCAAATATAAAAATGGTTGAGCCGCCAGAAGGGGTTGTTGGGGAAGGTTTCTTCGCTACAAAACTGAATGATGTTGTGGGAATGGCTCGCGCTAATTCACTATGGCCATTGCCTTTTGCAACATCTTGTTGTGGAATAGAGTTTATGGCAACAATGGCTTCGCATTACGATTTGGCACGTTTTGGTTCTGAGCGTGTGAGTTTTTCTCCGCGTCAAGCTGATATGTTAATGGTAATGGGAACGATTTCAAAAAAAATGGCGCCAATTTTACGTCAAGTTTATGAGCAAATGTCTGAACCTCGTTGGGTTATTGCTGTTGGAGCTTGTGCTTGTTCAGGTGGGATTTTTGACACGTATTCCGTTTTGCAAGGGATTGATAAAGTAATTCCGGTAGATGTTTATGTTCCGGGTTGTCCTCCAAGACCAGAACAAATAGTTGATGGTGTAATGAAACTGCAAGAACTAGTAAGAAATGAATCTGTAAGAAGAAGAAGTTCTCCTGAATACCAAGAATTATTAGCTTCTTATAATATCAAATAAATAATGGCTTTAGAAACGATACAAATTCAAGATAAACTAACGGAAACATTTGGAGAGAATGTTTCTCATTACAATCAAGAAAAAGACATATTTTCATTTGAGGTAGCAGCAGATCAAATCACTGCGGTAATCCTTTTTTTGAAAAATGATCCAGAATTACGTTTTCATTTTTTAACCGATTTATGTGGAGTTCACTATCCTGATAATGAAGTAAACAGGCAATTTGCGGTTGTTTACCATTTGCATAATTGGTATGAGAACAAGCGTATAAGAATCAAGGCGTTTATTGATGGTGAAAACCCTAAAATTAGAACAATCTCTAATATTTTCTTAAGTTCAAACTGGATGGAAAGAGAAACATTTGATTTCTACGGTATAGATTTTATTGGACATCCACAATTGAAACGTATTTTGAATATGGATGAAATGATTTCATTTCCAATGCGAAAGGAATTTCCAATGGAAGATAGCGGAAGAACGGACAAAGATGACCGTTTCTTTGGAAGAACGACAGACAATTATTAAAAAAAAACTATTATAATTTTTCACATTAAATAAATGTCAGAACTATTATTACCACCAGAGCATAGATATGCTAAAAGAATAAAAGAGCAACTAAACGAAGATGGAAGCGAGCTTTCAATTCTTAATTTAGGGCCTACGCATCCAGCTACACACGGTATTTTTCAAAATATTTTGTTGATGGATGGAGAAAGAATTCTGGAAGCGGAACCAACTATTGGTTACATTCACAGAGCTTTCGAAAAAATCGCTGAAAATCGTCCTTTTTATCAAATCACTCCTCTTACTGATAGAATGAACTATTGTTCATCTCCTATAAATAATATGGGTTGGTGGATGACATTAGAAAAATTGTTGGATATTGAAGTTCCTAAAAGAGCACAGTATTTAAGAGTTATCGTTATGGAATTGGCGAGAATCACGGATCACATTATCTGTAATTCAATCCTTGGTGTGGATACTGGAGCCTATACTGGATTTTTATATGTGTTCCAATTTAGAGAAAAAGTTTACGAAATCTACGAAGAAATTTGTGGTGCTCGTTTGACTACTAATATGGGAAGAATTGGTGGTTTCGAAAGAGATTGGTCACCGGAAGCTTTTAGAAAATTAGATGTGTTTTTAGCAGATTTTCCAGCTGCCTGGAAAGAATTTGAAAACTTATTCGAAAGAAATAGAATTTTTATTGACAGAACGGTAAATGTAGGAGCGATAACAGCTGAACAAGCTATGGCTTATGGGTTTACAGGTCCAAATTTACGTGCTGCAGGAGTTGATTATGATGTTCGTGTAGCGCAACCGTATTCTTCTTACGAGGATTTTGATTTTATTATTCCTGTTGGAAAATCTGGAGATACTTACGATCGTTTTTGTGTTCGTAACGCAGAAGTTTGGGAGAGTTTGAGTATTATTCGTCAAGCATTAGAAAAAATGCCGGAAGGGAATGACTTTCATGCTGATGTACCTGATTATTATCTTCCACCAAAAGAAGATGTTTACACGAGTATGGAATCGTTGATTTACCATTTCAAAATTGTGATGGGAGAAGTTCCTGTTCCAGTTGCCGAAATATATCATCCTGTTGAAGGTGGAAATGGAGAACTAGGCTTTTACTTGGTTACTGACGGAAGTCGAACTCCATATAGATTACATTTCCGCAGACCTTGTTTTATTTACTATCAAGCGTATCCAGAAATGATTAAAGGTTCATTACTATCGGATGCAATTGTTATTTTGTCAAGTTTAAATGTTATTGCCGGAGAATTAGACGCTTAATAAAATTATAAATGATGAATTGTAAATTAGGAATGGAAGTCAAAAAACATTTAAAATTTAGGATTCAAAATTTGAAATAATAAAAAATGGAACGTACGTATCACAAACAAGAAATAAATATGACTGAAGCATTGATGACTCGCATCAATGAACTAATCAGTCATTATCCTGAAGACAAAAGAAAATCGGCTTTATTGCCTGTTTTACATGAAGTTCAAGATGCTCACGAGAATTGGTTGAGTATTGAATTAATGAATAAAGTAGCCGAAATCCTTTTGATTAAGCCAATTGAAGTTTATGAAGTAGTTTCGTTTTATACGATGTACAACCAAAGACCAGTTGGAAAATACATGTTTGAATTTTGTCAAACTTCTCCTTGTTGTTTGAATGGAGTAGAGGATTTAATGGATTATACTTGTGAAAAACTAGGTGTAAAAGTAGGTGAGCCTACTCCAGACGGTCTGTTTGAAGTTAGAGGAGTTGAATGTTTAGGTGCTTGTGGTTACGCTCCAATGATGCAATTAGGCGATTTTTACAAAGAACATTTGACGGCAGCAAAAATCGACCAGTTAATTGATGATTGCAAAAACGATACAATAATATTACACGATAAATAATATGTCACAAAAAATATTATTAGACAAAATAAATATTCCAGGAATTAAAACGTACGAAGTATACCGTCAAAACGGTGGTTATGCTTCAGTAGAAAAAGCCTTAAAAACATTAACACCGGACGAAGTGGTCGAAGAAGTAAAAACTTCGGGATTGCGTGGTCGTGGTGGAGCAGGTTTCCCAGCAGGAATGAAATGGAGTTTTATTGATAAAAAATCAGGAAAACCAAGACATTTAGTTTGTAATGCGGATGAATCTGAGCCGGGAACTTTCAAAGACCGTTATTTGATGGAATTTATTCCTCATTTATTGATCGAAGGAATGATTACTTCCAGTTATGCTTTGGGTGCAAACCTATCCTACATCTACATTCGTGGAGAATATATGTGGGTGTATAAAATATTAGAGAGAGCCATTAACGAAGCAAAAGCTGCTGGATTTTTGGGTAAAAATATATTAGGTTCAGGGTATGATTTAGAACTTTATGTTCATTGTGGTGCCGGAGCTTACATTTGTGGTGAAGAAACTGCATTGATTGAATCATTGGAAGGAAAAAGAGGAAATCCTCGTATCAAACCACCCTTTCCTGCTATTTCAGGACTTTGGGCAAATCCAACGGTTGTAAATAACGTAGAAACAATTGCCGCTGTGCCTTGGATTATTAATAATACAGGGGCGGAATATGCTAAAATTGGTATTGGTCGTTCTACAGGAACCAAATTAATTTCGGCTTCTGGGCATATTAAAAACCCGGGCGTTTACGAAATTGAATTGGGTTTAAGTGTTTACGAATTCATGAATTCTGATGAATACTTAGGCGGAATGAGTTCTGACAGACCTTTGAAAGCTTTTGTACCGGGAGGAAGTTCTGTTCCTGTTTTACCTGCACATTTAATTTATAAAACGGCAAACGGTGAAGATCGTTTGATGTCATACGAATCGTTAAGTGACGGTGGATTTGCAACTGGTTCTATGTTAGGATCAGGTGGATTTATCGTTTATAATGATACGTCTTGTATCGTTCGTAATACTTGGAATTTCTCTCGTTTTTACCACCATGAAAGCTGTGGACAGTGTTCACCTTGTCGTGAAGGTACGGGATGGATGGAAAAAGTATTACACCGAATAGAAAATGGTCACGGTCGTGAAGAAGATATTGATTTGTTGTTGAGCATTCAAAGTAAAATTGAAGGAAACACAATTTGTCCATTAGGTGATGCGGCAGCTTGGCCAGTGGCAGCAGCAATTCGTCACTTTAGAGATGAATTTGAATACCATATTCGTTTCCCGGAAAAAATAAAAAATAGAGATCATTTTGTTGCTGAGCCTTTTGAAAAGGTAAAGCATTTAGTTTCTAAAGTAATCGTATAAAGTCAAGAATTTCAGAAAATGAAAGTAACAATAGACGGACAGTCAATAGAAGTAGAACCAGGAACAACAATCCTACAAGCAGCACGTATGATAGGTGGAGAAGTAGTTCCCCCTGCGATGTGCTATTATTCTAAACTAAAAGGAAGTGGTGGAAAATGCCGTTGTTGTTTAGTGGAAGTTGCAAAAGGAAGTGAAGCTGACCCAAGACCAATGCCAAAATTAATGGCGTCTTGTGTAACTGGTTGTATGGACGGAATGGAAGTGAACAGTAAATCTTCTGAGAGAGTAACCGAAGCCAGAAAATCAGTAACGGAGTTTTTATTGATTAATCACCCACTAGATTGTCCTGTTTGTGACCAAGCTGGTGAATGTGATTTACAAAATTTAAGCTTTGAACACGGGAAATCACAAACTCGTTTCATAGAAGAAAAAAGGACATTTGAGCCTGAAAATATTGGGGATAATATTCAATTACACATGAATCGTTGCATACTTTGCTACCGTTGCGTTATGGTCGCGGATCAATTGACTGACGATCGTGTTCACGGAGTAATGGACAGAGGAGATCATTCTAATATTTCTACTTGTATTTCTAAAGCTATCGATAATGAGTTCTCTGGAAATATGATTGATGTATGTCCGGTTGGAGCTTTAACAGACAAAACGTTTAGATTTAAATCTAGAGTTTGGTTCAGCAAGCCTTATAATGCACACAGAAATTGCCCTACTTGTTCTGGAAAAACTACAGTTTGGATGTTTGGTGACGAAATCCAACGTGTTACCGGAAGAAAAGATGAGTACCATGAAGTAGATGAATTTATTTGTAATGGATGTCGTTTTGATCACAAAGAAATTTCAGATTGGACAATTGAAGGACCGAGAGCATTCGAAAAAGATTCTGTTATCAATCAAAATAAATACAACAGAAAATTAGAAAAAGTTGAAATCGCTACCGAAGAGCATATTCTTTTAGGTAGAGAGGAAGACCGTAAGAAAATAAGCATGGCCGAAATTCCATTGACCGAAGAAGATATTATAAATCAAAAAAGTTTGGGCAATAATGGATAGTACTATTATAATTGAAAAAAGTGTAATTATTGTTGCAGTTTTTGCTTTGACAATGTTGATGGCAATGTATTCCACTTGGGCAGAACGTAAAGTTGCCGCTTGGCTTCAAGACCGTGTTGGACCAAACAGAGCGGGTCCTTTTGGATTATTTCAACCGCTTGCCGATGGTTTGAAATTATTCTCGAAAGAAGAATTTGAACCCAATACACCAAACAGATTTTTGTTTTTTGTAGGTCCGGCAATAGCAATGAGCACTGCATTAATGACTAGTGCCGTAATTCCTTGGGGAGACAAATTGCATTTGTTTGGAAGAGATATTTTATTACAGGCTACGGATTTAAACATTGGATTGTTATACTTTTTTGGAGTTGTTTCAGTGGGTGTTTACGGAATCATGATTGGTGGTTGGGCATCTAATAATAAGTTCTCTTTGATGGGCGCCGTTCGTGCTGCTTCGCAAATGGTATCTTATGAAGTTGCGATGGGACTTTCTATGATTGCTTTGTTGATGATGACAGGCACGTTGAGTTTAAGAGAGATTTCGGCGCAACAAGCAGGAATGAATTGGAATGTGTTTTACCAACCTTTATCGTTTATTATATTTTTAATATGTGCATTTGCAGAAACGAACAGAACTCCTTTTGACTTAGCGGAATGCGAAAGTGAATTGATCGGAGGATATCACACGGAATATTCATCAATGAAAATGGGATTCTATTTATTTGCTGAATATGCGAATATGTTTATTTCCTCTACGATTTTAGCTGTTTTATTCTTTGGAGGATATAATTATCCTGGAATGAGTTGGGTTGTTGAAAATTGGGGCGTAAATATTGCCAATGTTTTAGGATTTGGTGCTTTGTTTATCAAATTGTGTGGATTCATATTTTTCTATATGTGGGTTCGTTGGACTATTCCAAGATTCAGATACGATCAATTGATGCATTTGGGTTGGAGAATATTAATTCCATTATCAATCATTAATATCATAATCACCGGAATCGTGATTTTGCGAGCAGATATTGCTGCTTATTTAGGATTTTAATTAGTACCGAAAAGCCCTAGCCCTGATAGCAGTAAAAATCCTTTATTGTTTTTTTTAAAACAATAAAGATTGAAACGAATAGCAGGATTAAGCTTCAAATAAAAATAAAAAATGTCAATAGAAAGTATATCCTTATCGGGAAGAAAAAAGCAAGTCTCTAACAAGGAGATGACTTTTTGGGAAAGAATGTATCTTATCGCGATTGTCAAAGGTTTGATAATTACGATTCAGCATTTGTTCACCAGAAAAGTAACGATTCAATATCCGGAGCAAGTGCGTGAAATGAGTCCGGTTTATCGTGGTCAACACCAGTTGAAACGCGATGAACAAGGTCGTGAGAACTGTACAGCCTGTGGTTTATGTGCGTTATCTTGTCCTGCAGAAGCAATCACTATGAAAGCGGAAGAGCGCAGAGCGGATGAAAAACATTTGTACAGAGAAGAAAAATATGCATCGATTTATGAAATCAATATGTTGCGTTGTATTTTCTGTGGTTTGTGTGAAGAAGCTTGCCCGAAAGACGCCATTTATTTGACTACTTCTAAAGTATTGGTTCCTTCCAGTTATGAAAGAGAAGATTTTATTTTTGGAAAAGATAAATTGGTGATGCCTTTAGATATCACAATGCAAAATGCTCAACTTAAAAACGCTAACTAATGTCTACAGTACTTATTCTATTTTGTGTATTATCAGCTATAACTTTGTCAACTGCATTTTTGACGATTTTTAGTAAAAATCCAATACACAGTGCTATTTATTTAGTGATTTGTTTTTTCTCGATTGCAGGTCATTATCTGTTATTGAATGCGCAATTTTTGGCAATAGTTCACATTATTGTTTATTCTGGAGCGATTATGATTTTGTTTTTGTTCACTATCATGCTGATGAATTTAAATGAACAAAGAGAGGTATACAGACCTAGGATTACAAGACTGGGCGCAATTGTTTCTTTCTGTTTGATCTGTTTGGTTTTAATAACCATTTTCATCAACTCAAAACCTATTGTTGGAGAATACACTTCGACTGGCGAAGATTACCAATCGATAAAAGTATTGGGTAAAATACTCCTAAATGAATATATGGTTCCTTTTGAATTTGCTTCTATATTGCTTTTGGTTGCTATGATCGGTACTGTTTTATTGTCTAAAAAAGAAAAATTAGAAAAGTAATATGAACAATATTTTAAACCAAATTGGTATTGAAAACTATATATTCCTTAGCGTAATACTTTTTTGTATTGGCGTTTTTGGAGTGTTATATAGACGAAATGCCATTATCGTATTTATGTCAATCGAAATAATGCTGAATGCAGTAAATCTTTTGTTCGTGGCGTTTTCTACTTATCATCAGGATGCCCAAGGACAGGTTTTTGTGTTTTTCTCGATGGCTGTTGCCGCTGCAGAAGTTGCGGTGGGATTGGCAATATTAGTTTCTATATTTAGAAATTTAGGCTCAATTACTATCGATAATCTAAAAAACTTAAAAGGATAAATTTCAATGGATACCAATTTAGCTTTAGTCTTATTATTTGCACCCTTTTTAGGATTTCTAATAAATGTTTTCTTCGGAAAAACTTTAGGGAAATCGCTGTCTGAAATTATCGGAACCCTTTCTGTTGCGGTTTCTTTTGCTGTTACAATTTACTTTTTCTTACAAATAAACCAAACCAAACAAGCGATCAATATTGATTTATTTGATTGGATTCAAATTAGTAATTTCAAAGTAAGCTTCGGTTTTCTTTTAGACCAATTATCAATTTTGTGGTTGCTTTTCGTAACCGGGATTGGATCTTTGATTCATTTGTATTCAATCAGCTATATGCATGACGATGAGAAAATGCATACCTTTTTTGCTTATTTGAATCTGTTCGTATTTTTCATGATCACATTGGTAATAGGAAGTAACTTATTAGTAATGTTCATCGGTTGGGAAGGCGTTGGTCTTTGTTCGTATCTGTTAATTGGATTTTGGTATAAAAACCAAGAGTACAATGATGCGGCAAAGAAAGCATTCATCATGAACCGTATTGGAGATTTAGGATTGTTAATCGGAATCTTTATTCTTGGACATTTATTCTCGACTTTAGATTATGCTACTTTAAAAACGGCTATCGCCGGTGCAACTGATCTTAATATGTATTGGCTTTCTGCTGCAGCTTTCGCTTTATTCATTGGGGCATGTGGAAAATCAGCACAAATTCCATTATATACGTGGTTGCCTGATGCAATGGCTGGACCAACACCAGTTTCTGCGTTAATTCACGCAGCTACGATGGTAACGGCAGGTATTTTCATGATTACAAGATTAAATTTCTTGTTTGATTTGACTCCAGATGTTCAATCTATAATCGCAGTTGTTGGAGCAGTTACTGCCTTGGTAGCCGCAACAATTGGATTGGTTCAAAACGACATCAAAAAAGTATTGGCTTATTCTACCGTTTCTCAATTGGGATTGATGTTCTTAGCTCTAGGTTTAGGCGCTTATGAAGTTGCTGTTTTCCATGTAATCACTCATGCTTTCTTCAAAGCTTGTTTATTCTTGGGTTCGGGTTCTGTAATTCATGCTTTGCATGGAGAACAAGATATGCGCAAAATGGGCGGTTTGAAAAAAGCGATGCCAATTACTTTTATAACAATGCTTATCGCTTCATTAGCAATTTCTGGAGTTCCATTATTCTCAGGATTTTTCTCGAAAGATGAAATATTGTTAGTGGCTTTCCATCATAATATTCCGTTATGGGTTGTGGCTTCGGTTGCTTCTATCATGACTGCTTTCTATATGTTTAGATTAATGTTTTTAACTTTCTTCCAAGAGTTCAGAGGAACAGAAGAACAAAAACATCATTTACATGAAAGTCCGTCATTAATCACATTTCCTTTAATCGTTTTAGCGATATTGGCAACAATAGGTGGTTTGATTAGTTTACCAGGACACAGTTGGTTGAATGAATATTTGACTCCAATTTTACCAAAATTAGCTAGCGCAGAACACCATTTAGGAACTACGGAATATATGCTTATGGCTATTGCGGTTGTGGGTGGATTAGTGGGAATTGGTCTTGCTTACGCCAAATACATCAAACAAAATACAGTTCCGACTGAAGATTCTGAAATTACGGGCTTTTCAAAAGTACTTTACAACAAATATTATGTAGATGAAATCTATGATGCTATTTTTGTAAAACCAATTAATGTTTTGTCACTTTTCTTTAGAGATACTATTGAAACGGCTTTATCATCTTTGGTTTTTGGTCTCGGAAAAGTAACCAATGAAATAAGTTTTCAAGGGAAGAAAATTCAAAACGGAAGTATCGGTCTTTATCTACTCGTTTTCGTATTGGGGCTTTGTGCCATTGTTTCTTATTTATTTTTAGCTCAATAATCTTATACTATGAATGTATCTCTAATATTAATTATACTTTTAGTTGGTGCGTTTGCAACTTTTCTTGCAGGCGATAAATTAGCTTCAAAAGTGGCTTTCTTCTTTGGTCTGGCTGCTGCAGGCTGTTCTATTGTATTATTAAATCACTATAATTTAGGTGAAAACATCAGTTTCATTAACCAGTGGATTACGCAACCTAATATTTCTTTTGCTCTAAAAGCAGACGGATTATCGATGGCGATGCTTTTGTTGACAACTGTATTGACACCAATTATTATTTTCTCTTCTTTTGGGAATGACTATAAAAATTCAAAATCCTTTTATGCATTAATCTTGTTTATGTCATTTGCAATGGCAGGAACATTCTTGGCATCAGACGGTTTATTGTATTACATTTTTTGGGAATTATCTTTAATCCCTATTTACTTCATCGCATTGATTTGGGGTAACGGAGATGCAGAAGAACGTAAAAAAGCAGTAGTTAAATTCTTTATCTACACACTTGCGGGGTCATTATTTATGTTGGTGGCTTTTGTTTATATGTATCAAAAAGCGGGAAGTTTTTTATTGGAAGACTTATACAAATTGAATTTAACTGCAACGGAACAGTTGTGGATATTCTTAGCTTTTTTCTTGGCATATGCCATTAAAATTCCATTAATTCCTTTTCATACTTGGCAGGCGAATGTTTACCAAAAAGCACCAACTGTTGGAACTATGCTTTTATCTGGTATCATGTTAAAAATGGGATTGTATAGCGTTATTCGTTGGCAATTGCCATTGGCGCCATTGGCAGCTAAAGAATACATGTATATATTCATAGGTTTAGGAATAGCAGGTGTGATTTACGGATCTATCGTTGCCTTGAAACAAAAAGATTTAAAGAAATTATTAGCCTATTCTTCTTTAGCTCACGTTGGTTTAATTGCAGCCGGAACATACACATTAACATTAGACGGATTGCGTGGAGCCGTTTTGCAAATGATCGCTCACGGTTTTGTAGTTGTTGGTTTGTTTTATGTTGCTGAGATTATTTTCAGAAGATATGAAACTAGAGCAATTGCTGAAATGGGTGGTATTCGTTCACAAACGCCAAAATTCACTTCGATGTTTTTAATCTTAGTTCTGGCTTCGGTAGCTTTGCCTTCTACTTTTAACTTTGTTGGAGAATTCACCGTTTTATACAGCCTTTCTCAAATAAATATTTGGTTTGCTATTTTAGGAGGAACAACTATTATTTTGGGAGCGTATTATATGTTGAAAATGTTTCAACATGCCATGTTAGGTGAAACCAATACAAAAATATTTGCAGATGTAACTTTCAATGAAGGAGCAACCTTGGTGATAATAATTGCCGTTTTATTCTTTTTTGGAATGTATCCAAAACCAATTATAGATTTGATCACACCAAGTCTTCAAGAAATTTTAACTCAAATTAATAGAATTAACTAGTCAAATAAAACAATGAATACATTAATAGCTATAATAGGATTAGGTGTTTTATGCCTTTTATTTGAAATTTTTAATTTAAGAAAAGCCATCGTGCCTATAACAATCATTGGATTGTTAGGTGTTCTTGGTTTAACTATATCTGAATTTAATTCAGCAGAAAGTTACTATAACAATATGATTGTTGTAAGTAAATTTTCAACTACATTTTCTAGTTTGTTTATCGTACTTACCATTTTCTTAGTGGCTTTAGGACATAATTTTTACGAAAATCACCAATCAAAAATATCAGATTTTATTGCCATAAAAGTATTCTTATTGGCAGGAGCTGTTGCAATGGTATCTTTTGGAAACTTAGCGATGTTCTTTTTAGGAATCGAAGTATTATCAATATCACTGTACATTCTTGCGGCGAGTGACCGTATGAATTTAAAAAGTAACGAGGCGGGAATGAAGTATTTCCTTATGGGATCTTTCGCCTCGGGAATTATTTTGTTTGGTATCTGTTTAATTTACGGAGCGATGGGAAGTTTTGATGTTTCCGAAATCAGTGCTTTATCACAATCTGCAGAATTGCCTATTTGGTTTCCTATCGGAATTGTATTGTTGACAATAGGAATGTTGTTCAAAGTTGCAGCTGTCCCTTTCCATTTTTGGGCGCCGGACGTTTATGAAGGTTCTCCAGCATTGACTACAGCATTGATGAGTACTTTAGCAAAAGTTGTTGCTATGGCTACTTTATACAAATTATTATCTGTTATGAATGCTGATATTTCTGAGTCATACAAAATGGTTGTAGTTGTCATCTCGATGGCTTCGATGACTGTAGGTAACATTATGGCTTTGAGACAAACTAATGTGAAACGTATGCTTGCTTTTTCAGGTGTTTCTCATGCGGGATTTATGTTGATGACTCTATTGAGTTTCTCTACATCAGCGGGTAGTTTGTTGTATTATGCTTCAGCCTATTCTTTATCTGGTATCGCTGCTTTTAGTGTGATTTTATACGTTTGTAAAAACAGAAATAACGAAGATATTACTAATTTCCACGGACTGGGAAAAACGAATCCATTGTTAGCAGCTATTCTTACGGCAGCATTGCTTTCTATGGCTGGTATTCCAATTTTTGCTGGTTTCTTTGCTAAGTTGGTTTTGTTTAACCAAACGATTCAAGCGGGTTATTTGGCTTTAGTGATTGTAGCAGTTGTGAATTCTATTATAAGTGTTGGTTACTACTTCAAATTGATTTTGGCGATGTATACCAAAGAACCAAACGAAGAGCGAAAAGGGACGCCCGTTGTTATTTATGCGGTAGCAGTTGTCGCTATTGTTTTGAATTTAGTTTTAGGTTTGTTCCCTTCCTTAGTTTTGGATTTATTGGCATAAGCCAAAGTTTTAAAAATTTATAGGAAACCATCAAGAGCAATTTTGATGGTTTTTTTGGTTCTAAAAGAATTTGCTGGATTCAAATAAATATTTACTATTCGGGTATATATAATAAAATACTAAAGCCCAAAGAGCTCAAAACGGAATTGATTAATTTTGCATAATAGAATTGAATTTCAATTAAAAGAATTAAGATGGATAATAAATTAAAAGTGCAAATTTGGTCGGACATCATGTGTCCGTTTTGTTATATAGGAAAAAGAAGAATTGAAGAAGCTTTACAAAATTTCGAACATAAAGAAGCTGTCGAAATTGAATGGAAAAGTTACCAACTGGATGCCAGTTTTATCGCCTCTCCTGAGGACAATATGGTAGAACATTTGGCAGAAAAATATAGAAAGGATAATGATTGGGCTCAAAATATGCTCGATAATATGACCCAAAATGCAAAG
The DNA here is from genome assembly GCF_900142885.1 of Flavobacterium xinjiangense. Lineage (GTDB taxonomy): Bacteria > Bacteroidota > Bacteroidia > Flavobacteriales > Flavobacteriaceae > Flavobacterium > Flavobacterium xinjiangense. The sequence goes on from NZ_FRCL01000002.1 coordinate 104,774, forward strand.
GCGGCAGGGCTGGACTTTCATTTTGAAAAAGCTGTTCTGGCTAATTCTTTTAACGCGCATCGCTTGTTGCATTTGGCTAAAAAGTATAATCTGGCAAATGATTTAGAAGAATTATTGTTCAAAGCCTATTTAACCGAAGGAAAGGATATTAATAATCTCGATACTTTGAGCAAACTTGGAATTGAAGTAGGACTGGATGTAGAAAGTGTCGCTCAGGTATTAAATTCTGATGCTTATGGCACTGAAGTGCAAAAAGACCAAGAAGAGGCAAATGCTATCGGTGTTCAGGGAGTTCCATTTTTTGTTTTAGATAATAAATATGCGATTTCCGGTGCTCAGCCTGCTTCTGCATTTTTGGAAACTTTGGAAAAAGTATGGCAAGAAGGCAAATTTGAAATAAAGCCAACTTTGTTGAATACTACTGATGGAGAAAGTTGTGGAATTGATGGTTGTAACTAAAAATAGGTGTTTATCTTTATACGAAAAACCCGCTGATACGAATATCAACGGGTTTTTCTAACAAACCATTTAAACCTAACTAACGTCTTTTATCAATTCTGATTTCTACACTTCCTACTACTTTAGTTTCTTCTTTTTGTGCTTTTGTCCCACCGTTTTTAAAATAGTATTGATTTTGATCGTCTGAATTTTGATTATTTCCATGATCATCATCGCAGTCGTCATTATCATTGTTATTTTGGTTACCACCATAAGTAGGTTCGTAATTGCCAACATTATTTTCATAAGAGCGACGTCCTTTCACACTTCCAACCATATCAATAATTTGACCACGACGGTTGTAGATAATTTGCAATCCACCTACTTGTTCTAATGCATAGCGATTGTAACTCATGTATACGGAACCAACTCTTTTAATTCTATCATTCGCATCGTAGTTGATAAATACGTTTCCAATACGTCTCACACGTCCAAAATTATCGTGTTCTACTTTTACGCCATAATTTTCATTTCTAAAATTCGACGGAGCACCATACGTTCTATTTACGGCACTAGTCCTTGCAGCTTTATAATACATGTCTCGGCCTCCAGTTGATGGGCGTGTATTAAAATCAAATTGTCCGTCAGGAAACACGAAGAACTCAACTCCTCTTTCTGTGAACACAATTGGTTCAGCGTTTCTAAAATCAACAGGCGATCTTCTCTCATGAGAAAAACTATTTTTCTCTGTTGCATTCGCTACACCACCTCCAATAAGGAAGATACTAGCTACTAAAAAGGTAATTTTTTTCATAATATATGTTATTAGTGTTTTGCCTACTCTTGAGCTTTTCGGCTTTCGCTTTTTTTACTTATTTGATTAGGTATATTCAAGTAGCATGCCAAAGTTTTGAATCAAGTTTCAGTGTTGTTGTGCGAAGAGTTGCCTTTTATTTATTAACACGCAGTAAATCATTTGTTTGTGGGTTTAAAAAAAGATGATAAAATTTTTAAGTAGCCAATATTTAAGTTTTTTTTAAGTTTAATTCCTTCTTTGTAGAATGTGTTTTTTTAATTTCTGCTAAATTATGGACTAAGAAAAAAGTAGAAATACTAAACCAATACCTATTTTTAATTAGTTAATTTTTAGTTGTCTTTAAGTAAAGCTAAATACAGTATGCAGAAGGTCTAAAATAGTTGTTCCGGTTTAGAATAGAAACAAAAAAAACCTGTTCAAATTAATGAACAGGTTCTTGTGATTTTAATATAAATTGTTTTATGAAGTATGTTTTGGATTAAATCCATCTTCACTCAATTCCTTCTGGTCGTAATCAGCTACCATTTCAGCTTCGTAATCTGTTTTTTCTCCTTTTGTAAATTTGTAAATTAATTTCTCCATGATTTCATAAATCACAGGAACAATAATCAAGGTTAGGAATAATGAGCTGATTAATCCACCAATAATTACCCATGCCAATCCATTTTTCCATTCGGCACCAGCTCCAGATGCTAATGCAATTGGGAACATACCAAATGCCATCGCAATAGTTGTCATCAAAATTGGACGAAGACGTGCGTGATTCGCTTGAATTAATGCCTTTCTTATGGTTTCACCTGCAGCTCTTCGCTGATTGGTGTAATCGACTAACATAATTGCATTTTTACAAACCAGACCAATTAACATAATAACCCCAAGAATCGTAAATATATTCAACGTATTATTAGTCAAAGCCAAGGCTAATAAGGCTCCGATAAACGAAAGCGGAATAGCAAATAATACTACAAACGGGTGAACAAAACTATCATACAATCCCACCATTACTAAGTAAACCAAGATAATAGCTGCTAGTAAAGCAAAACCTAAAGTTCCAAAACCTTCGCTTTGATTTTCCTGATCACCGCCCCAGATGTAATTTACACCTACCGGTTTTTTCATCGTAGTTAATTTTGCTTCAAGTTGGGCAACTACAGTTCCAACTGGTACTCCTACAGTTTGTCCTTTTACGGTTACAGAGGCTGTCTTGTCTCTTCTTTCTAATTGGCTTGGACCAGAACCTTCTTTTACGGTTGCAAATTGCGACAATTTAATTTGTTCTCCTCTTTCATTTATAAAAAGAAGATTACTCACATCATCTATGCTTTTTCTGTCGAAACTGCTGTATTTAATGTTAATGTCATACTCATATTCTCCGGCTCTGAATTTTCCGTCCGTATTTCCGCTGTAAGCCGTTTGCATCGTTAAACCTACTGTTTGTAGAGATAAACCAAGCGCAGCCATTTTATCTCTGTCAACCTGAACATTAATTTCAGGATTTCCAGATTCTACTGATAATTTCACACCGGTTGCTCCAGGAATTTTATTCAATTCTGCTTCGGCTGCTTTCGCAAAAATCATAGCGTTGTCTAAACTGGAACCTGTAACAATCAATGCTATCGGTGCATCCTCTGCGGTTCCTAAAATACCTACCGGAGTCGTTTTTACTTTGGCTCCAACCAATATTTTTTCCAACTGACGTTTCATTTTTGCGGCATAAACAGATGCATCATCCGATCGGTCTTTTTGATCAATCATTTTCACATCAATCTCGGCTTTGTATGCTGTAGCCTGAGACGAACCCATACCTTCACTGGTTTGACCAACTTTAGTAATCAAACTTTTGATATATTCTTGCGTATTCAAATAAGCTTCTGCTTTTTGAGTCATGAAGTTACTTTGTTCCAATGAAGCATCTTTAGGCAATTCTATTTGAACTAAAAACTCCCCACTATCGGAATGGGCAAAAAACTCTCCACCAATGAATCCAGCAGGAACAAGCGCAACAGATCCAAAAAACAGTACAAGTACAACTAATAGAGTTGTTTTATAATGATTCAGACACCATTCCAGTAAACCTGAAATCCAGTTGGTAAAACGTGTTAATTGTTTTTCGAATCCAAGGATTATTCTTCCGAATATATTTTTACCTTCAATATGTTCTAATTTTCCAAAACGGGAAGACAACCAAGGGATTATGGTGAACGAAGCTAATAAAGAGAATAATGTTGAAATAATAACGGTAACACAAAACTGAGTAATGATATTGGAAACTAGTCCGGTGCTCATGGCTATTGGTAAAAACACCACAACAATTACTAAGGTAATCGAGGTTACCGTCCCACCAATTTCTGCAGTTCCTTCGTATGCGGCACGAACACGGTTTTTACCCATTTCCATATGCCTGTAAATATTTTCCAAAACTACAATCGCATCATCCACAAGAATACCTACAACCAGGGATAGTCCTAGCAAACTCATTAGATTCAGTGTATATCCAAGGTAGTAAAACCCAATGAAAGTTGAGATTAAAGAGGCTGGGATAGAAACCATTACAATCAATGAGTTTCTGACACTGTGCAAGAAAAATAACATTACAAATGCCACAAGAAATACCGCAATCAATAAATCATGAATTACAGAATCAGCCGCTTCCAATGTGAAAACTGTGCTGTCATTAGCTACATTCAATTTTACACTATTGGCTTTATAATCATTTTCTAGTTTGGTAATTGTTTTTAGAACTTGCTCACTAACGGCAACTGCATTGGCATCTGATTGTTTAACAATTTGTAAAATGATGGCGCTTTTTCTATCAATACGGGCTATTTTCTCCGCTGTTTTTTGAGCATCCTGAACATCAGCAATATCAGCTAAACGAACTTGTACGCCATTTTTAGAGGAAACTATTAAGTTTTTTAATTCTTCAACATTTTTATATTTTCCGGCTAAACGAATCAGGATTTTTTGTTCCCGAGTCTGAATATTTCCTGTTGGGAAATCCAGATTCGAAGACAAGATTACCTGTTGCACTTGCGGAACAGAAAGTCCGTAACCCTGCATTTTAACGGCATCAAGACTGACTTGAATTTCTCTTTCTTGTCCGCCAATGATGTTTACCTGAGCCACACCGGTCACACGGGATAAAACAGGAGCAATTTTTTTGTCAATTAAGTCATAAAATTCTACTTCATCCATTTTACCATTGGCACCAATAGTCATTATGGGTAAATCACTCAATGAGAATTTGCTTAACGACGGTGTTTTGGCGTTATCTGGTAAATCACTAATTATGGCATTTATTTTTCGTTGGGCATCGTTCAACGAAATATCCACTTTAGCTTTTGTATTTAAAGTAATTGATACGGTTGATAAACTTTCGTAGGAACGAGAGTCGATTTTTTTTATGTTTTCCAATGATGCTACTGCATCTTCCACTTTTTTAGTCACCGTATTTTCAACCTCACTTGGCGAAGCTCCTGGATAAATGGTAGCAATTGTAATTACGTTTTGTTCAAATTTAGGAATCAATTCATAGCCCAATTGGCTATAACTGAATAGTCCACCAAGGATTAGAATCGTGAACAACACAATTACTAATGAAGGACGTTTTATGGATATTTCTGCTAATTTCATATATTTTGATTGTTGATTATTAATTGTTAATGGTTCATGTAGTTTTTGAGGTCAATCCTTTACAATTAACCATTAACCGTTAACCAATTATTTTATAATATCCACTTTAGATCCGTCTTGAAGATTGATTTGACCTGTAATAATTACCGTTTCTCCATCAGAAAGCCCGCTTATAATTTCTACTTTATCACCAAGGATTCTTCCTGCCGCAACAGTTTTTAGTTTAGCGACACCGTTTTCTGCAACAAAAATTTGGTTACTGCTAACGCTTCCTACAAATGCATTTCTAGGAACTACCATTAATGATTGTTTTTGTTGGTTTGATGCAAATTCAGCGGTTCCGTACATTCCAGCTTTTAAATCATTGGATGAGTTATTAGCAATTTCTATTTCTACCGGGAAGTTTAAACTTGTATCTGCTTTTGGAGCGATGAAAGTAATTCTCCCTGAAAATTTTGTGTCAGGATAAACGCTGGCACTAACTTGTACCGTATTGCCTAATTTCAAACTCGCTACCTGACTTTCGTTTACGGTAACTTTCAGTTTTAGTTTTGAAACATTTACGATATCAAACATTTGTGTTGCAGCTCCAAGAACTGAACCTGGCTCGATGTATCTTTTATTTACAATTCCGTTAATTGTTGCTTTGATGTTAGTGTCGCCAATATTAACCTTAGCTTGTTGTAATCTGGATTTTGAAGTAACTAGACCTAGTTTAGCTTGATCTAATTGTTGTTTTGTAACTCCACCGGTTTTGTAAGCGTTCTCAAAACGACTGTAATCCGCTTGTGCATTTTGGTACGAAGCTTGGGCAGTCTGTAAGTCAGATGAAATTTGCTCACTTCTAATAATTGCCAAAGTTTGTCCAATTCTTACATTGTCTCCTTCTTTCACAAGAACACGTACCACTCTGCCTGGTTTTTCGGCTGAAAATTTTAATTCCTGTAAAGGTTCAAAATTACCATTCGCCGAGAAATCAAGTGAAACTTCTTCGGTTTTAACAGTTCCGACTTTAACAGAAACACTGGCATTTTTCTCCGCTACAATAGCAGTTTTTGCTTCGTTTTCCTTTTTATTATTCATTAAAGTATAAGAGATAATTGCTAAAGCGGCTACGATTAATCCTATGGTTATTATATTTTTTTTCATTTTGTTAGTTGTTTATTAGTGTTCTTAATTCTCCTTTTGATTTGATTAATTGTATTTCTGCCAGTTTGTAATCTAATATTGCAGATGTATAGTTATTTTGTGCCTCGGTTAATGAATTTTCAGCATCCAATAAATCAGTTAAAGAAGCTAATCCTTGGATGTAGTTATTTCTTGTGTTACTCAAAACATCCTGAGCTAATTGTGCATTTGTTTTTTGGTTTCCAATGGTAATGATGCTATTGTCAATTTGAATTTTTGCATTTTCGTAAGCTAAATCAAGTCCTAATTTAGTGTCGTTTAAATCTTCTTTAATTGATCTTAAATTAACGTCCGCCTGTCTCACTTTGGCTCGTGTTGAAAATCCGGAAAAAATAGGCACTTTTAGATTTAAACCAATCGAAGAGAAATCCGACCAGTAAACCCCATCGGATGGTTTTGCTCCCCAAGGTAGTTTAGGGCCTTGACCTATATAGTTGTAACCGGCAGATAGGTTAAGAGTAGGATAATACGCCGCTTGATCTGCCTTCTTCTGATACGTTAACAGTTGTTCTTGTTTTTTCAAAAGTAAATACTCCGTTCTATTTTCCGTATTTGGGATTTCAGAAATAGCCTGTGGCGTTACCTGAAACTCCGTTTGAGGAATGATTATTTTTGTTTGAATTGGCATTCCAATATAAAATTTCAATGCGTTTTCCTGGAGCTGAACTGCGTTCAAAACTTGCTGACGTTGCGTATTGATGTTAGATATTTTTACTAAAATCCTGTCTAAATCTATTTTTTTAGCCAAACCATTGTCAAATTGTCCTTTAATGATGTCTTTTACTTTGTTCGTGTTAACATAATTATTGTCCAGAACATTTAACTTTTGTCTTTGAACATAGACTTGATAGTAGTTGTTTGCTACTCTTTCAATTACTTGCTCTTCTGTTAATTGATCGTTTATTTGGTAGAATTCTCTAGTAGATTTTGCTGCTTTTAAACCGGTAAAGACTGATTGGTCAAAAAGGGTTTGAGTCAATGATAAACCAGCTGTTGAACTCCATTTTTGTCCAAAATTAGCTTCAATTGTTTTTCCTTTCTCGCCACCGAAAGAACCGGCATCAAGAAATGTCGTTTGAAGGATAGGATTGTACGTTAATCCTCCATTAGCTGAAATTTGGGGCAATGCTCTAGAGCGAACTTCTTGGATTTGGTATTCGCTGTTTTCTACTTTTAGTTTCGCTTTTTTTGCATCTGCTTTATTTTCTAAAGCATAAGTAATCGCCTCTTTTAGTGTTAGCGATTTTGCTTCTTGTGATTTCGCAGTAATAGCAAAAATCAAGAATGTGATTAAGATTAGTTTTTTCATTATATAGTATAGTTTAGTAAATTTTTTTCAAGTTCAAGTAATCCTTTTGGTGTTGCCATTGCTCGAGTGTGGTATTCTAATATTTCAAGTTCTATTTTTTGTCCTTCTTTTTCAGAAACAATATTTGCTTTAATGTTAAATACTAGCTGGTAATAAAATTGGATATAACTATCTATATTGATGTTTTCTCGATATAGGCCTTGTTGGATTCCTTTTCTAATATTTTGTTCAAAAGCAGAATTGCATTCATTGATTTCTCTCAACATTACCTTTTCATATATTTCTGGGTAATGTTTTTTCAACTGATAGATAGGGGAGGTGTCAGATGATTTAAACATTTCTTTGAACATCTTCCTAATCTCAAAATTCTCCTCAATTGCATTGTGGTCTTTCTTAATGATGGTGTCAATAATTTCATGAATTTCTTTATGGATTGCTTCTGTACTTTCTTCAATAAGTATTTCTTTATTGCAAAAATACTTGTAAATCGTTTTTTTAGAAATGCACATTTCTCCTGCAATATCATCCATGGTAATGCTCTTAAAACCTAGTTTTAAAAACATGTCGCTTGCTTTTGATATAATTTTATCTTTCATTTCTTTATGCTATCCCTTAGGGTAGGATGTTTCAGTTTTTTAATTTATTCAAATACACTATTTGAATGGTTAAATTAGAGTGCAAATGTAATAAGGAAACTTTAGAAACTAAAATAGTTTCCTTAATGTTTACATAAAATTAACATTTAAGTAAACTTGTTTTTTAAGCCGTGAATTCTAAATTGGCAATTAATTTAATGTCTTGTCCAATTGCTAAACCTCCAGTTTGGGTAAAAGAATTATACTTTAAGCCAAAATCTTTACGATTTATTTTTCCTATAATTTCAAAAGCTGCCTTTTCGATGCCATTGGTAGTATTAATTCCAATGAATTCTGCGTCTAGTTCAATTACTTTAGTAATATTTTTAATCGTTAGGTTTCCTTTCAAAAAGTTAATATTCTTGTTTACTTTTTGAAATGACGTCGATTTAAAGCTGATCACAGGATATTCATTGGTGTCAAAAAAATCATTCAGTCGTAAGTGCGTATCTATTTGTTCTAGTTTTGTATCTGTATTGTTTATATCTAAAGCAAATTCGATCGAAGCATCTTCAAGTTCGTTATCTTGAATATCGACGTGACCTTCGAATTTATTGATTGTACCATCCAAATAGGCAATTATGGAGTGTCTGTTTTTGATCATAACATCTGATTGGCTTGAATCAATTGTCCATTTTGTTTTCATAATAATTGGAGAGGTTATTTTGTGTAATTGAAATGTTAAAATTTCGTGTGCAAATGTAATACGGAAACTTTGAATACCAAAGAAGTTTCCATTGTATTTCTGTTTATTTAACATTTCCTTAAGGAACGCAGTTTGTAATCTCTTGTGAATACTGTAAATTAGCCAAAAATTAATTTTTATGCATAGCATTCATCAGTATCAGGAATTCATTTCAGATTATTTGCAATCACAATATGAAATCAAAGAACCAAAAAATCTATATGAACCCATTCATTATATATTAGATTTAGGGGGGAAAAGAATACGTCCTGTACTTACGTTGATGACGGCTGAAATTTTTGATGCTGACTACAAAAAAGCATTACCTGCAGCATTAGCTGTTGAAGTTTTCCATAATTTCTCATTGGTTCATGACGATATTATGGATGATGCTCCCTTGCGAAGAGGACAGGCAACGGTTCATGAAAAATGGAATATAAATACCGGGATTTTATCAGGTGATGCCATGCTTATTCTGGCCTATCAGTATTTCGAAAAATACCAACCTAAAATATTCCGGAAACTAGCCAAATTGTTCAGTAAAACAGCGCTTCAGGTTTGCGAAGGACAACAATGGGATGTGGATTTTGAAGTTAGGAATGATGTTACAATTCCAGATTATCTGAAAATGATTGAATACAAAACAGCAGTTCTAGTGGCCGCAGCGATGAAAATGGGGGCTATTATTGCTGAAACCTCCAAAGAAAATGCGAATTTAATTTATGATTTTGGATTAAATTTAGGTTTGGCTTTTCAGTTGCAAGATGATTATCTGGACGCTTTTGGTGATCCTGAAACCTTTGGAAAACAAGTCGGTGGTGATATTATTGAAAACAAGAAAACCTATTTGTATTTAAAAGCTTTAGCGTTTTCGGAAAAAAAAGAAGCGCAGCAATTAACAAGTTTATTTGCTGAGCAACTGTATGACAATTCAGATAAAATTAGTTCCGTAAAAGAAATATTTAATAGTTCAGGTGCTTCAAAAGCTACTCAGGATGCTATTCAGGAATTTACGTTTAAGGCATTTGAAATAATAGAGAAAATGAATATTGACGATGATAAAAAATCAATATTGAGAACTTTTGGGGAAAATTTAATGGGACGAAAAGTTTAGATTTTAGAGTGACAATTTTTAATTTCTGAAGTTTTACTTCGAGTTCTATAAAAAATATGATCCTAAAATATAATTTAAATTGTTGCCAAATCTAAAATCTGAATTCGTTAATCTAAAATTTAAAATAAAATGTTCGTAGCGCCACAAAACATTGATTTGCTTATTTCGGAAGCTGAAAAAGAAGCCTTGTACCTAAAGTTAATTGAACAAATGAATAAGGATTTTAATCTCGCTAATGAAGCAATTGATTTTCCCATGAGCATTTCTCCTGCTGAATTGAAACTGCAATTACACGAAAAGATCTACAGACTCATACAGTATAAATTTGCCGAATATCTTAATCTGCTATACATTATTGATGTTTCTGAAGAGCAAATAAAACAACTGGACGGATCAGATTTAGTAGTCCTTTCTGAACAAGTTTCTTTTTTAATTCTAAAAAGGGAATGGCAAAAAGTTTGGTTTAGAAATAAATACTAATTACTGCAGCTCTTTTTTCAATATTATTTTATTCCATAATTCGTTTCCGTTTATATCAAATAAAGTAAGCTTGATCTGTCTGTTTTCTTTGGAGCCGGAAAAAGAAATTGTTCCAAAATTATTCTGTACAAACGCACTTCCCGCAACTTTGTATTTATTGTCTTCCGTTAATACTTTTTTGGAAACAATTCCTGCAGTCAATGGCGAAACCGTCCAATCGTAAATAGGATAAGTATTTTCACGGAGAAGCATTGACATTTCGGCAAAATGTCTGTCGCCAGTTAGAAAAAAGACTCCTTTTATTTTATTGTCCGTGATTTCCTTCAGCAGTTTTTCTTTTTCTAAAGGAAAGCGGCCATAATTTTCGGTGTCCGGAACGGCATTTATAACTTGGCTACCAATTACTATTATTTTAAAACTCGCGACTGATGAACTTAAAGCATCAATAAGCCATTCGAATTGTGTCGTTCCAATCATTGTTCTTTCGCCGGTAATTCTATTGTCCGGAGATCTGAAAAAGCGATCGTCAATTAGAAAAAACTGTGCATCCCCCCAATTGAAAGTTGAAAAAACACCTTCATTTTGATCAGGACTTATTCCGTAACTTTTATTTCCCCAAAAATCCTTAAATGCTTTTTGAGTAATATGTTTGTTGTAAAAACTGCGGTCACTGTCATCAGGACCAAAATCATGATCATCCCAAATTGCAAAATTTTGAGTTTTTGCTAACAAAGGCTGAATTTCCTTGATTGATCTCGAATGGGTATTTCTATGATAAATACCAGTTTTACTGTCCCAATCGGCTTCTCTTAAATAGGAATTATCTCCGCCCCAAATCATGATGTCCGGATTTTTTTTAGCAATGGTTTCAAAAATTGAATAGCCGCTTCCATAAGGCTTTCCGGGTCTGTCAAATTCAGTTTCATTGATGTACATGCAACTGCCAAATGCTATCGTGAAATCAGGTGCGTCCTCTCGCCATTGCCATAATTTTTTTGAGGAAAATGAAGTTTCATAGGGCAAGTTGATTTTTTTATTATTTATAAAAATGTTGTACAAGTATTTTTTGCCAGGTTGTAATTGGTCTAAAATAATATGGTACGTATATCCGACATCTCGTGAAGACGTGTAATTATCGGAGTAGAATATCTTAGAGGGGTTATCAACTGTGAAATATGCTACTTGGACTGTTGCTTCTTTATTGGTTTGTAACCAAATAACTGCTTCTTTCATTTCGCAATAACCAACCATAGGACCGGATTGTAAAATGTTATTTTGTGCAAAACAGGAACTTATAAATAAAATACAGAATAATTGTAGGGTCTTTTTCATGATGCTAAATTAAAAGTACACCCTTACAAATGGCATAAAGGCATTACCGTAAACATTGTTATTATCGTTTAGAACATTATAACGAGCGCCAATAGTCACATTGCCGGTTCTGTAACCGGCACCAAGAAATAAACCGGTGTTCCAATAGTCTTGAGAACTACTATTAGAACCAATCAAATTAACGTTAACTCTCAATTCTTCTATTTCTGCCGAAAGTTGGATTTCGTCGATTGGATTAAACAAAGCAATGATACTTGCGCCATATAAGTTTGATGCGTAATAATCTTTTTGCTTGACATAGGTGTACTGAGCGCCAATTCCTAGGGCTAAATACTGGTTGAAATTGTAAATAGCACTTGGTGCTATTGAAATATCCGTATATCCAGAACCAAAACTTAACCCAATGCCTCCGCCAAATTGTACTTTTCTCCAGAAATCACTTTGAGTTTTAAGCGATGTCGTTTGTTGTTGCGCCAATAAAAATCCGGAAGACAAGAGTAGCGAAAAAATCAGAATTGGTTTTAAAATGGGTAAAAGGCATGTTTTTTTCATATTTCGTTGGTTATTTTAACAAATCTTTACGTAAAAGTAGGTAAAAAATAGATTTAGATATACTGGATTATTGTACTTTTGTCAAACTATTTAACAAAAAAGTACAGACACTAACAATATGGATAGGTTTTCATTTTTAAACGCAGCACACACCGAGTTTTTTGCACAATTATACGATCAATATTTAGAGAATCCAGATAGCGTAGAGCCAAGTTGGAGAAGTTTTTTTCAAGGTTTCGACTTTGGGATGACAACTTATAATGATGAGAATCCTGTAACCTACATAGCAAATGTTGCTTCAGGGAATATGGAAAGTGTTCATGTGTCCGAAAAACTTCAAAAAGAATTTAACGTACTTAAATTGATTGATGGTTATCGATCTCGCGGACATTTGTTTACTAAAACAAACCCCGTAAGAGACAGAAGAACATCATCACCTACATTAGATATAGTTAACTTTAATCTTTCTACAGCCGATTTAAACACGGTTTTTGATGCGGCTAAAGTTATCGGTATTCAACCTTGTACGCTTCAGGAAATTATAGTGCACCTTGACACTATTTATTGTCAGCATATTGGGGTGGAGTATATGTACATTCGTAAACCGGAAGTGGTGGAATGGATCCAGAAAAAATTAGGGAAAAATGATAACCAACCCAGTTTTTCTGTTGATGAAAAGAAAAATATTCTTGAAAAATTAAATGAAGCAGTCTCTTTTGAGAACTTCTTGCATACTAAATATGTAGGACAAAAACGATTTTCACTGGAAGGTGGAGAAACTATTATTCCCGCACTGGATGCTTTAATTGAAAAAGCAGCAGACCAAGGAGTAGAGCAATTTGTGATGGGAATGGCACACCGTGGTCGTTTGAATGTGTTAGCCAATATTTTTGGTAAATCTACTCAAGACATTTTTGGAGAATTTGACGGAAAAGACTATGATAAGGAATATTTTGATGGTGACGTAAAGTACCACTTAGGGCTAACGGCTGAAAAAGTAACCCGATCAGGTAAAAATATAAATATTAATTTGGCTCCAAATCCTTCGCATCTTGAAACAGTAGGTGCCGTAATTGAAGGAATTACCAGAGCGAAACAAGATAAATATTTCCCTAACGATTTCTCTAAAGTATTGCCAATCGCCGTTCACGGAGATGCAGCAATCGCTGGTCAGGGAATTCTTTATGAAATTGTGCAAATGGCGCAATTGGATGGGTACAAAACGGGGGGTACAATTCACATTGTAATCAACAATCAGGTTGGTTTTACCACTAATTATTTGGATGCTCGTTCATCAACCTATTGTACTGATGTTGCCAAAGTAACGCTTTCGCCGGTATTACACGTTAATGCGGATGATGCTGAAGCGGTAGTACATGCTATGTCGTTTGCTTTAGATTTCAGAATGCAATTTGGTCGTGATGTATTCATCGATTTATTAGGATATAGAAAATACGGACACAATGAAGGTGATGAACCTCGTTTCACGCAACCGGTATTGTATAAAATTATTGCAAAACATCAAAATCCTAGGGATATTTATGCAGAGAAACTCTTGTCAGAAGGAGTGATCGATGCAACGTATGTCAATGGATTAGAAAAAGAATACAAGTCAAATCTTGAAGTAAATCTTGAAGCATCCCGTAAAAAGAACTTGACGATTATCACGCCATTTATGAAAAATGAATGGAAAGGTTTCGAACAAGTTACAGATGTTCAAATGCTTTTAAAAGTGGATACTTCTTATCCTGAAGAAAGACTTACAGAAGTAGCAAATGCAGTCAGTAATTTGCCTTCAGACAAGAAATTCATCAGTAAAATCCAAAAATTAATAAACGATAGAAAAACAATGTTTTTCGAAATCAATAAGTTGGATTGGGCTATGGCCGAACATTTAGCTTATGGATCGTTGTTGCAGGAAGGATATGATATACGTATTTCTGGGCAAGACGTAGAAAGAGGTACTTTTTCTCATCGTCATGCCGTGGTAAAGGTCGAAGATTCTGAAGAAGAAGTAATTTTGATCAATAATTTGGAAGGTAAAAAAGGAAATTTCAATATTTTCAATTCCCTTTTATCGGAATACGGTGTTTTAGGTTTTGATTATGGCTATGCCTTAACAAACCCAAATACATTGACTATTTGGGAAGCACAATTTGGAGATTTCAGCAATGGAGCCCAAATTATGATTGACCAATACATTTCTTGTGGAGAGGATAAATGGAACAATCAAAATGGAATCGTCTTATTATTACCTCATGGATATGAAGGACAGGGAGCGGAGCATTCATCTGCAAGAATGGAGCGTTATTTACAACTTTGCGCCAGACAAAATATGTTTGTTGCTGATTGTACCACGCCAGCCAACTTCTTCCACTTGTTGAGAAGACAGATGAAGACAACTTTCCGTAAACCACTTATTGTGTTTACCCCAAAGAGTTTGTTGCGTGATCCAAGAGTAGTTTCTACTATTGAAGAATTTGCAAACGGTAGTTTTCAGGAAACATTCGATGATGAAACGGTCAATAAAGCGGAGGTTAAAACATTGGTTTTCTGTACCGGTAAATTCTATTACGACATTACTGCCGAAAGAGAAATCAATGGTCGTACAGATGTTGCTGTAGTTAGAATCGAACAACTATTCCCGTTGCCAGTTGAACAATTAAAAGACATTATTGCTAAATATCCAAACGCCGATGATTATGTTTGGGCACAGGAAGAGCCAAAAAACATGGGAGCTTACAGTTTTATGTTGATGAATTTCAATTTAGTAAAATGGAGATTGGCTTCGCTAAAAGCCTATGCAGCACCAGCGGCAGGAAGTTACACTCGTGCAAAACGCCGTCAGGCCGATGCGATACGAATGGTTTTTGATAAAAATTTATTTAATTAATTTTCAGGAGCTGTTTCCCGCTTTCCGTTACAATCTTTTTGTCTCAAAAAAGAGACAAAAAGGATTTTCACTGCAATCGGGGCTAAAATGAATAAGTATATAATAAACATAGGTTGTTGTCAAAACAATTTAAAATTTAAAATTCATAATTTAAAATAGTAGAACATGATTTTAGAAATGAAAGTCCCATCACCGGGGGAATCAATCAAAGAAGTTGAAATTGCAACATGGTTAGTGAAAGACGGAGATTATGTAGAGAAAGACCAAGCAATTGCTGAGGTTGATTCTGATAAAGCAACACTAGAATTGCCTGCAGAAGCAAGCGGAATTATTACATTAAAAGCAGAAGAAGGTGACGCAGTTGCAGTTGGTGCAGTTGTATGTCTTATTGATACAGATGCAGCTAAACCATCAGGAGATGCGGCAGCGGCTGAAGTTGCAAAAACAGTTGATCCCGAAACTTCGGGACCAAAAGCAGAAGTTAAAGCGGAAGCACCAAAAGCGGCTCCAGTAGCAGCAGCTCCAACAGCGACTTATGCTTCAGGAACTCCATCTCCAGCAGCAAGAAAAATATTAGACGAAAAAAATATAGCTCCTGCTTCAGTTACAGGAACAGGAAAAGACGGAAGAATCACTAAAGATGATGCCGTAAATGCTGTCCCATCTATGGGAACTCCTACTGGAGGATCTCGTGGAACAGAAAGAACTAAATTATCGATGTTACGTCGTAAAGTAGCAGAAAGATTGGTTGCTGCTAAAAATGAAACAGCGATGTTGACTACTTTCAATGAAGTAAACATGACGCCTATCAATACTTTGCGTAATGAATATAAAGATGCATTCAAAGCGAAACATGGTGGCATTGGTTTGGGTTATATGTCTTTCTTTACTAAAGCAGTAACTAGAGCATTAAAATTATTCCCAGATGTTAACTCAATGATGGATGGTGATCATAAGATTGCTTTCGATTTTTGTGATATCTCTATTGCAGTTTCAGGACCAAAAGGACTAATGGTTCCTGTTGTTCGTAATGCAGAGAACTTGACTTTCCGCGGTGTTGAATCTGATATCAAGAGATTAGCTATCAAAGCACGTGATGGACAAATCACAGTTGATGATATGACTGGTGGAACGTTCACGATTACTAACGGTGGTGTTTTTGGAAGTATGTTATCTACTCCAATTATCAATCCTCCACAATCTGGAATTCTAGGAATGCACAACATTATTGAGCGCCCAATTGCTGTAAATGGTAAAGTGGAAATTCACCCAATGATGTATGTGGCTTTATCATATGACCACAGAATTATTGATGGGCGTGAGTCTGTTGGTTTCTTGGTAGCGGTGAAAGAAGCTTTAGAAAATCCATTGGAATTATTGATGGATAACAATCCTAAAAAAGCATTAGAATTGTAATACTATAACTTTGTCACATGACAAATAAAGAATGCCAATCCCGCCTTGTTTTACAAGTCGGGATTTTTTATTATATCTTAAAAAAACCAGGTTACAAATGTGTAATATATTTGTATTTTTTTTACGGGTACGTCTTTTTATTATAAAAAAAATTATGATTAGTGTAAAAAATAATAATTTAAAATAAGAATATACCAATACATCACCACAACATTCAGAAAACAAAAAGATTCAAATGCATTTTTTAAACTTTAGGGAAATAAAGTTAAGTGTCAGTGATACTAGTGTTTACAACTGCTTGTGAATAAATAATTTCTTTTTAAACCTGTATAGTTTTTACACACTGCTGATTTAAAGGTGTAATGCAATACATTCATAAATTTGAGAACAACCAATAACTCAAAATCATGAAAAAAATTACTTTATTCATTTTGCTACTAATCTCGATTGTAGGATATTCGCAAAATGCACCTATAACGTTCGAAACAGGACAGTTTGGTTCTACGTGGACACTTGCCACTTTTGAAAATGGAAGTGGTGCTGGATATTCAAAAGTTTCAAATCCATTTCCGGGCGGAATTAACACCTCAGCCACAGTAGGTAAATTTATCGCAGGAACAACCGCATCGGGTGCTGCTCCATATGCCGGATTTGAGACCGCCCACACTTCGGGCGCAAATGGTATTGGAACTTTTACATTAAGTGCTTCCAACAGTATTATAAAAATAATGGTTTACAAGACTGTTATAAGTGATGTAGCTATCAAATTTGCAATAGCGAATGGTGGTGCTCAGCCTGAAATCAAAGTGCCAAACACTAAAATTAACGAATGGGAGGAATTAACTTTTGATTTTTCAGGAAAGATTGGATTAAATGAGACCATCAACATTGATCAAATGATATTCTTTTTAGATTTCAATGCAAGAACAACTGAAACTACCAGTTATTTTGATAATGTTACTTTTTCAGCTAAACCAGCAGCTACTGTCCCAACGGTCGCCGCATCAACTCCTACCAAACCGGCAGCAGATGTTATTTCGTTATTTAGCAATGCATATACTAATGTCACTGTAGATAGTTGGAGAGCAGATTGGGGACAATCAGGCAATGTTTTATCTGATATTCAAGTTGCCGGCAATGACACTAAAAAATATACAGATCTAAGTTACTTTGGAGTAATTACTGAAGCCAGTAAAATAGACGCATCTACAATGCTTAATTTTCATGTTGATGTTTGGACACCAAACGTCACTACGTTCAAAATCAAAATAGTAGATTTTGGTGCCGATGGTGCTTACTTGGGGGGAGACGATAAAGAATTTGAAGTGACTCGTACATTAGCATTAAGTGGTTGGAATAGCTTAGAAATTCCCCTTTCAGAATTTACAGGATTAACTACAAAAGCGCATATTGCACAGTTTGTTTTTTCTGGAACTTCTGGAACGATATATATAGACAATGTTTATTTTAACAAAACGGCGGTAGTTATTCCTCCTCCAGCGGCTCCTTATGCACCAGTTACGTTTGAATCAGGTGAGTATGGTTCTTCATGGACCTTGACTTCTTTTGATAATCCATCGGGAGGTTCAACGGCTTCATTATTAGCTCCAAATCCTAATAAAACAGGGATTAACGCCTCAAATGTAGCTGCTAAATTTACGGCTTTGGTTGCGGGTGCTTGGTATACAGGTTTTGAAACAGCGCACGCTTCAGGTGTGAACGGTATTGGGACTTTTACCTTAGATGCTACGAATAGCACTGTTAAAATGATGGTGTATAAGGATGTTATTAGTAAAGTGGGAATCAAGTTCGCGCGTCCTGACGGAGGTTCAACAGGAGAGATAACAGTTACTAATACTAAAATAAACGAATGGGAAGAGTTGACGTTCAATTTTGCCGGAAAAATAGGGGAAGGAGTCTCAACAGGGATTGATCAAATAATTGTATTTCCAGATTTTATCCCAGAAGGAACAACAAGAACGGCTGATCATGTATGTTATGTTGATAATATTAGATTTTCTGCAAAAGTCGATGCTCCTGTAGTAGCAAGTGTCCCAACGGTTGCTGCGCCAACTCCTACGAAACCAGTAGCAGATGTTATATCTTTGTTTAGTAATGCTTATACTAATGTTCCTATTACAACTTGGAGAACAGATTGGTCAGCGGGCAGTAATTTAACGGAGTTGCAAGTTGCAGGGAATGACACTAAAAAATATGATAATTTGAATTATTTTGGAGTGGATGTTAATGGTACAATAGACGCGACGCCAATGTTGTATTTTCATATTGATGTTTGGACGCCAGATTTAACAGCTTTCAGAATTAAACTAGTTGATTTTGGTGCAAATGGAGTTTATAAAGGGGGTGATGATAAGGAATTTGAGGTTACGCGTACGCCGACATTATCAGGTTGGAATAGTTACGACATTCCATTGTCTGAGTTTACAGGTTTGACTACTAGAGGACATATTGCCCAATTAGTGTTTTCAGGAGCACCAGCAGGAACTGTCTATATTGACAATGTTTATTTTAATAAAACTGCTGCAGTTGTTGTTGCGACTGTCCCAACGGTTGCTGCTCCAACGCCTACGAAACCAGTAGCAGATGTTATATCTTTGTTTAGTAATGCGTATACTAATGTTCCTATTACAACTTGGAGAACGGATTGGTCAGCTGGCAGTAATTTAACGGAGTTGCAAGTTGCAGGGAATGATACTAAAAAATATGACAATTTGAATTATTTTGGAGTGGATGTTACCGGTACAATAGACGCGACGCCAATGTTGTATTTTCATATTGATGTATGGACACCAGATTTAACTGCTTTCAGAATTAAACTAGTTGATTTTGGTGCAAATGGAGTTTATCAAGGGGGTGATGATACGGAATTTGAAGTTACACGTACGCCGACATTATCAGGTTGGAATAGTTACGACATTCCATTGTCTGAGTTTACAGGATTGACGACTAGAGGACATATTGCTCAATTAGTGTTTTCAGGAGCACCAGCAGGAACTGTCTATATTGACAATGTCTATTTTAATAAAACTGCTGCAGTTGTTGTTGCGACTGCTCCTACAGTGGCTGCTCCTACACCACCAACGGCTCAATCAAATGTTATTTCGTTATTTAGTAATGCGTATACCAATGTTCCTATTACAACTTGGAGAACGGATTGGTCAGCAGGTAGTAATTTAACTGAGTTGCAAGTTGCAGGGAATGATACTAAAAAATATGATAATTTGAATTATTTTGGAGTGGATGTTACTGGTACAATAGACGCGACGCCAATGTTGTATTTTCATATTGATGTATGGACACCAGATTTAACAACTTTTAGAATTAAACTAGTTGATTTTGGTGCAAATGGAGTTTATCAAGGAGGTGATGACGTAGAATTTGAAGTTACACGTACGCCAACATTATCAGGTTGGAATAGTTACGACATTCCATTGTCTGAGTTTACAGGTTTGACCACTAGAGGACATATTGCTCAATTAGTATTTTCGGGAGCGCCGGCAGGAACCGTTTATATTGACAATGTCTTTTTCAGCAAAGTGGCTACAAATTTAAGTGTTGCCAATTTTGAAACAGCAAAAGTTAGAATGTATCCTAATCCGGTTACTAATTATTTAACAATTGAGGCAAATAGTACAATTGAAAAAGTATCTGTTTATAATCTTTTGGGTCAAGAGGTTTTGGTAAAAAGCCCAAAAAGCAATTCAACTATTTTGCAAACGAATGAACTTCAAAAAGGAGTGTATATCGTAAAAACAAATATTGATGGAAAAGTAAATAGTAGTAAAATTATCAAAGAATAAGTTAGTTGGGTTTGTAGTAGAATTGGAGAGTATTAGATATCTAATGCTCTCTTTTTTTTGTACTTATTTTTCATTTCATTAAATACAAATAATGATTAAAGTAATCTACAATCGCTCTTCCTTTCATTAACACATCGGCACCAATGATTCCGTGTACAGGTTTTGATTTGTGCTGTATTAATGCTTCGTTTACGTGAGATAAATCAAAAATAATGAGATTAAAATCCAAATTTTTCCACGAGCCAAGTTGCAGTTGATTTCTTGTAGCAAGTTGCGTAAACATTCCGTTTGCTCCGGCACCGGAAGCTTTCGTCTTTGATTTTTTTGCTTCCAATAAAAACAGGTCAACACTTTCAAATCCTACACAACTGTTTGAAGCTCCCGTGTCGAGGATAAAGTTCCCCATGACTCCATTGATTTTAGCTTTTATTAGAAGATGTTGTGTTTTGGTAATTTTGAATTTTACTTTTTTATAATTTTCTTTTTTAAGAATATCGTGGAGGTTTTTCATTTATGCTGAATTTATTTCAGAATTTTAATTTGTGTTGCACAAAGATACATGGAGTTTTTATGAATTTTTGAAGGAAGTTTGAGAATCCTATTTTTCTTTGAGAATCTTTATGAAACAACTTTTTCGACTAGTTTTAATCTTGTAAATTTGTATCCTTAAACTTTACACTTGGAAACAACCATAATAATTACCGACACGCATACGCACCTTTACAGCGAGGAATTCGATCAAGACCGTAGCGAAATGATACAACGTGCTATAAATGTTGGAGTTTCACGGTTCTTTATTCCCGCTATAGATTCAACATGTACGAAAGCGATGTACGAATTAGAGGAAAATTATCCTGACAATGTTTTCTTGATGATGGGTTTACACCCAACCTACGTAAAAGAGAATTATCTGGAAGAATTACAGCATGTGGAAAATGAATTGAAGAAAAGAAAATTCTATGCGATAGGTGAAATTGGGATTGATTTGTATTGGGATAAAACCCATTTGCAAGAACAGCAAATTGCTTTCAGAACTCAAATACGATTGGCAAAACACTATAAATTACCTATTGTCATTCATTGTCGAGAAGCTTTCGATGAAATATTTAATATTTTGGAAGATGAGAAATCGGATGATCTCTTTGGGATTTTTCATTGCTTTACAGGGACTTACGAACAAGCCTTAAAAGCGATTTCCTATAATATGAAGCTTGGTATAGGTGGCGTTGTAACATTCAAAAATGGAAAAATTGATCAATTCTTACATCAAATAGATTTAAAACACATCGTTCTGGAAACGGATTCTCCTTATTTGGCCCCAATTCCCTTTCGCGGAAAGCGCAATGAGAGTAGTTATTTAATTAATGTCGTAGATAAATTGGCTATGATTTATAGTCTTTCGGCAAATGAAATTGCGAGGGTAACAACTGAGAATTCTAAAGCTATTTTTGGTATTTAAAGAAGAAGTTACATTATTTTAATATTTTTTTTGTTCATTTGCCCACACAAAAATTGAGAACCAAAATGCAAAAATTTGACGCTATTCGGCCATTTTACGATTCCGAAGTAAACGAGGCTCTTCACAATGTGATACATCATCCGATGATGAAGGCATTAATGAACTTTACTTTCCCTGATGTGGAAGACGAAGTTTGGAAAGAACAACTCAAGAAAACGCATTCTATACGTGATTTTCAATGTAATTTCATCTATCATTCCGTTCAAAAAGTATTAGAGAAAAGCTCTGAGGGTTTGACGACTTCTGGTTTTGAAAATTTGGAAAAAAATACTTCCTATTTGTTTATTTCGAATCATCGAGATATTCTTTTGGATACAACCTTATTGAATACAGCATTATTTGAGCATGGTTTAGGAATGACGGCTTCGGCAATTGGAGATAATTTAGTTAAAAAGGCTTTTTTAAGTACGTTAGCGAAACTGAATCGTAATTTTCTGGTATTACGAGGTCTGACTCCTAGAGAAATGCTCCAAAGCTCCAAATTACTAGCAGAATATATTGGGAATTTATTACTTCATGAAAATCGTTCCGTTTGGATTGCACAGCGAGAAGGAAGAACAAAAGATGGAAATGATGTGACTAATCCAGGCGTTTTAAAAATGTTAGGGATGGGTTCTGACGAGAAGAATTTGATGGATTATTTCAAAAAAATAAAAATAGTTCCAGTATCTATTTCATATGAATATGACCCTACTGATGCGTTGAAAATGCCTCAATTGATGGCAGAAGCCAACAACGAAATTTATATTAAGGAAAAAAATGAGGATTTCATGACCATTCTTAGTGGTGCTATGGGACAAAAAAAGAGAATTCATATTCATGTAGGTAAAGTTTTAGATACTGAAATTGATAAAATCACAGCTGAAAATGACAACACTAACAAGCAGATACAAGCTTTAGCTCAAGTTATTGACGATGCAATATTGAGTAATTATAAATTATGGCCTACAAATTTCATCGCTTACGATATAGTGAATAAATCCAATACCTATTCGCACTTATATACGGAGAGCGAGAAATTACTTTTTGAGCGCCGATTAGAAATGAGAATTGATCATGATAATCCAGTTGCGTTGGAAGGTTTTCTTGCCATGTATGCTAATCCCGTTGTGAATACATTAAAATATCATGATGTTGTCTAAATCCAAAATACTTTTGATTTATACCGGTGGGACTATTGGTATGAAAAAAGATTTTGAGACCGGTGCGCTTAGGGCTTTTAATTTCAGTAAGTTGTTGCAAAGAATTCCGGAATTGAAACAATTGGACTGTGAGATAGAAACTATTTCTTTTGAGAATCCTATTGATTCGTCCAATATGAATCCTGAAAAATGGGCAAATATTGCAATAATCATTGCTGATAATTATACTTCATTTGATGGGTTTGTAGTATTACATGGATCTGATACGATGTCTTATTCAGCATCTGCTTTAAGCTTTATGCTGGAAAATTTGTCTAAACCAGTTATTTTTACCGGATCCCAATTGCCTATTGGCGATTTACGTACTGATGCAAAAGAGAATCTGATAACTGCTATTCAAATTGCTTCTTTGCGTGAAAATGGAAAACCAGTTATTAGTGAAGTAGGTCTGTACTTTGAATATAAATTATACAGAGGGAATAGAACCACAAAGATAAATGCGGAACATTTCAACGCATTCACATCACCAAATTATCCTCATTTAGTAGAGTCTGGCGTGCATCTAACACTGAATTCAGAATTGTTTTTGCCTTTAAAAACTGATTTACATTTGAAAGTGCATAAGGCGTTAGATAACAATGTGGCTATTATTAAAATGTTTCCGGGAATTAGCGAAGTTGTTTTGGCTGCCATTTTTGATATTCCGAATCTTAAAGGAGTCATTTTAGAGACTTATGGAGCCGGAAACGCTCCTACAGAAGATTGGTTTATCAACCTTTTGAAAGAAGCCATTAATAAAGGCCTGCATGTCATTAATGTTACGCAATGTTCCGCCGGAAGTGTGAGTATGGGTCAATATGAAACAAGTACTTCTATGAAAGAAATTGGTGTTATTTCTGGAAAAGACATTACCACTGAAGCAGCAATCACGAAATTAATGTATTTGCTGGGTCAAAAAATTGCGTCGAATGATTTCAAAAAGATTTTCGAAACATCTTTACGAGGAGAAATGGTATAATAATTAGATTTTACTTTTCTAACTCATTTTTTTTCGTGTTCTTTGCAGACCAAATAAATAGAGAGGTGTCCGAGTGGTTGAAGGAGCTAGCCTGGAAAGCTAGTATGTGGGTAACTGCATCGTGGGTTCGAATCCCATCCTCTCTGCTGAGAAATTAATGCTTCCTGAAAGGGAAGCATTTTTTGTTTTATAGCTTTACAAACTTTTTTATTTGTCTGAGCGTATAAGGCAAAAAAGGTCAGGCGTGAAATTCCATGCAGTATTTTCTTTGTGAGGCGTCCTTCGAGGGTTGACGGAAATTAGCCCTATTTGAATGTATAACAGCTATTTGTATGTGTTCAGTTGATTCCATTCTCTTTTCAGAAACCCATCACTGATAAGTAAGTTTTTGGACCTATGGCTTTCTTTAGTCTTCTTGATTTTTGTTTTCGAGCAATAATAATTTATTCATACTATCGTCTTTTTTGCTGTGGTGTTGGTTTTGACTGTGCTTATTACATTGAAACGATTTTGGTGGTATTAAAAATTAAACAAAATATGTGAATTATGTAAGATAATAAATACTAAAAATAAATATTTGTGTATTTTATCGATTATATTTGTAGTATAAACGTCAGTTTTGTAATTTTAAGTAAGGATTAAAAATCATACTGTAGCGAAATTATTATTTGGAAAATTCTTCAAACAATTAAGTGAAGAACCCATAAAAACCGAGTGTTTGATAAATTATTAAAAAAAGGCTGAAATTTAGAAATTTAAAAAACTTAAAAGATGGAAACAGAAAATAAAAAAGAAGGGATGTTTTTGTATATGGGTGCATTTCTTTTTACTACCGCAAGTTTGTCAATGATTGCTTTAATGTTGATGTTGTTTTTTATAACTTTTTGATTTGATTATAAGTCAGAATTTTAAAGAGTTTAATGAAATTCGGAACTGCGTTTTTTCGCAGGAATACGCTTCGGGTACGTGTCAAAATCTTATATTTGTGCAACGATAAACAATAGTTTAATCGAAAAATATATTTTAAGACTCACATGAAGCAATCGTTAAACAAAAATAGCAACGCAATATTATTTGTAAGTTGTTTTATTCTTCTAAATATTTTCAATGTTTTTTCTCAGGAAATAACAACTTTAGAAGGTGCTTCAAAAGTAAAAATCGATTCATTGTACAGGGAGGACCAATTCTATTTTGGATTTACATATAATACCTTAACAAATAAACCCGACGGTTTGTCTCAAAGCAAATTGTCTACTGGATTTTCACTTGGATTTTTAAGGGATATGCCTACGAACAAAAATAGAACGCATGCAATAGCTGCTGGAATTGGGCTGTCGTATAATAATTATAATCAGAATCTGGCGGTTTATAAATCAGATCAAGCGCCATCTTATTCGATTATTGATCCAGATACCAGTTTTAATAAAAATAAATTTTCACAACTTTTAGTTGAGGTACCTCTAGAATTTAGATGGAGAACATCGACTTATGAAAGCCATAAGTTTTGGAGGATTTACGGTGGCTTCAAGTTGAGTTATTTAATTCTTGACAGATCCATTTTTGAAGATGCTCAGGGAAAAATCATTGTAACCAATAATAATGATTTTAATAAGCTTCTTTATGGAGCGTATATTTCAACGGGTTATAATACAATAAATGTATATGCCTATTATGGTTTGAATTCTTTATTTAAATCGGCTAAAATTGAAGGGCAGCCCATTGCTATGAAGTCCTTAAATATTGGAATAATCTTTTATATATTATAGCCATAAAAATAATAAAAGTAACTGCGGAATACTTCCTAAAATAAACCCTATAACTAATTCTTTGTTAGTATGTGCGTTCATTTCTATACGAGAGGATGCAACAAGGCCATTTGCGAGTATTAAAAATGCAATGATAAAAGTATTCTGAAATTGAAAATGTAGGCTTATTGCAATTACAAATACGGTCAGTGCGCTTATTGCCATCATATGCAAACTTGCTTTTATATTGCCAAATAATGATAAAAGAGCCAAAATAGTACTAAGCAACGCTCCTAAGAAGAAGAAATGCAATTCAGGATATCGTTGTATAGTAATGCTTTTTCGAACCAATATAATGATTAAAAAACATTGAAGAATCAATGGTATTTTGCGTTGCGTTACTTCAGCAACCATAATAGAATCAATTTTACCAACAGCTCTTAATATTAGAAAAAATAGTAGCGGAATAATTACTGTGATAATCGTCACTTGAAAAAACACAAATAATTTTTCTTCGGTTCCAAATATAGTGGTGTTGAAAAAAAGATAAAACAGGGTGGCCATTGCCGGGATGAATATCGGATGAAAAATATAAGAAAATATAGGGAGGATTTTTTTCAAGAGTTGTGATGTTGATTGGTGTCAACAAATATAAATAATTTTGTAAAGGCAAGCTCTATTTTTGAGTTAGTTAACTTTTTGTAAAGACTTTTAAATAATTCCAATTGGTGCTTAATAATTGTAAATTGATTATAATTTATCAGTTTTCAAAGTATTCATTGGCAAAAGAAGTGTTATTTTTGATGAACCATAAAGAACAATAATTGTTACTGATTAAATAATTGGGGAATAAACTATTGGTTTCTTTTTTGGGGTAATTTGTATAAATCCTTAAATGAGCTTCATTCGCTTTTTAAATTAATGATTCTAAAAATTCAAAATATAATTTCACAAATGCAGGCTGTATTTGTAGATAGTAATAAAATTAAAACAATAGACGCTGTTTCTATTGATAGTCGCTCTTTGCAAAATGGTTCGCAGACTTTATTCTTCGCATTGGTCGGAGCTAATAATGATGCGCATTTATATATTGAAAATTTAATTGAAAAAGGAGTACAAAATTTTGTGGTTACCCATATTCCTGTCGATTGTGCAGGAAAAGCTAATTTTCTGATTGTCGAAAATACTTTAGAGGCTTTACAACAATTTGCAAGCTTTTATCGCAGTCTTTTTGATTTTCCAGTGATTGGATTAACCGGAAGTAACGGTAAAACAATTGTGAAGGAATGGCTTAATTTTCTGCTTAGTCCGGATTATAATGCCATACGAAGTCCTAAAAGTTACAACTCACAAGTGGGTGTTCCATTATCAGTGCTTGCTATAAATGAGCAACACAATCTTGGAATTTTTGAAGCGGGAATTTCGACTGGTTCAGAAATGGGAAAACTGGAAAAAATCATTAAACCAACAATTGGAATCTTAACAAATATAGGGTCTGCGCACGATGAAGGCTTTGGAAGCTTAGGCGAAAAGATAAGTGAGAAACTCCTGTTGTTCAAGGATTCGGAAGTGCTTATTTATCAAAAGAGTGAGATTGTTGATGCTAATTTGTTTAGGTACGAAAATAGACGCCTTTTTTCCTGGAGTTTCAAAGATTCAACAGCTGATGTTTTTATTACTAAAAGTCCTGTATTAGATCAAACAATTTTACATATTCGTCATGTTGAGGAAAGTTTTGAAATACAAATTCCTTTTCAGGATGCGGCTTCTGTCGAAAATGCAATCTCATGTTTGATGGTTTTGTTGTATTTCAAATACGATGTAACTACGATTCAAAACAGAATGAAATTATTGTATCCTGTTGAAATGCGTTTGAAAGTCAAAAACGGAATTAATAATTGCAGTGTAGTAGACGACAGTTATAGTTCGGATTTTCAATCTCTAAAAATAGCATTGGATTTTCTCGAAAGTCAAAAGCAATATCAAAAGAAAACGGTGATATTATCGGATATTTTTCAAAGTGGTTTGTCGAATGAGGAATTGTATTCGAAGGTGGCAGAGCTTATTATTTCGAACAGAATAAGTCGCGTAATAGGTATTGGAGAAACTATTTCGGCATTTAAAGATAAATTCACAAACTGCATTACTTATAAAAACACAGCCGATTTCATTGCTGATTTTGACGATTTAATCTTCAGCAATGAAACTATTTTGATAAAAGGGGCCAGAACTTTTCAATTTGAAGAAATTGTTTCCTTACTAGAAGAGAAGACACATGAGACGGTACTTGAAATTAACCTGAATGCGATAAGCCATAATTTAAATTTCTTTAAATCAAAGTTGAAACCAGCAACCAAAATGATGGTAATGGTCAAGGCTTTTGGTTATGGGAATGGTGGATTTGAAATTGCTAAATTGCTGGAGCATCACAAAGTGGATTATTTGGGTGTCGCTTTCGCCGATGAAGGAATCTCTTTAAAAAATCTGGGAATTCAATTGCCTATTATGGTGCTGAATCCGGAGAGCACAAGCTTTTCTGCAATCATTCAACATCAATTAGAACCTGAAATTTACAGTTTAAAGGGGCTTCGTGCCTTTCTTAAAATTGCAGAACAAAAAAAATTGAAGAATTTTCCCATTCACATCAAACTTGATACTGGGATGCATCGTTTGGGTTTTGAAGCCAATACGATTGATGATTTGATTGAGACATTAAGGGGTAATAAAACAGTTGAGATAAAAAGTATCCTTTCGCACATGGCGACAAGTGATGATGAAAACCATAAAGATTTTGCGGAATCACAAATTAATTTATTTGAGAAACTGTCTTCAAAATTGATGGTGGAACTACAAATAAAACCCATTCGGCATATTTTAAATACTTCAGGGATTAGTAATTTTCCCGCTTCTCAATTTGATATGGTTCGTTTAGGAATTGGTCTTTATGGTATTTCAAATGATGCGGAAGAACAAAAATACCTGGAAAATGTTGGAACTTTAAAATCAATTATATCACAAATACGTACAATCCCTGCAGGGGATAGTGTGGGATATGGTAGGCGATTTGTTGCTGAAAAACCAACCAAAGTCGCCACGATTCCTATAGGTTATGCTGATGGTATTTCAAGAGCATGGGGGAATGGAAACGGGTATATTGCGATAAAAGATAAAAAAGCATCCATAATAGGTAGTGTTTGTATGGACATGTTGATGATAGATATTACTGGTGTTGCTTGCAATGAAGGGGATACCGTAGTTATTTTTGGTGAAAATCCAACCGTAAATTATCTGGCTGAAAAACTGAATACAATACCGTACGAAATTCTTACAAGTGTATCTCAACGGGTAAAACGTGTGTTTTATAGAGAATAGTTAAAAATTTATTAAATTTTTTATGGATTTGTTAAAATTTTAACTATGTTCGTGATGTAAAAACAAGTTTAACTTAAATTAATGTATTATGGGATTTTTCGGCGATTTTAAAGCATCTTTAATGAAAGGTGATGTATTGAGTTTGGCAACTGCAGTAGTTATTGGTGCTGCGTTTGGTAAAATCGTAGGTTCTGCGGTCGATGATGTTATCATGCCAATTGTAGGACTAATAACAGGTGGAATAGATTTTACACAAAAATTTGTTACTTTAGATGGCAATAGTTATGTTGATTTAGCTGCAGCAAAAAAAGCCGGAGCCGCTGTAATTACTTATGGTAATTTAGTTCAGGCAATCATTAACTTCGTTATTATAGCCTTCTTTATTTTTGTTATTTTAAGAGCTGCTGAAAAAGCTAAGAAAAAGGAGGAGGTTGTCGTTGCTGCACCTGCGGGTCCAACTCAGGAGGAATTGCTTACTCAAATTAGAGATTTATTAAAAAAATAATACCGCTATACTATATATTCTAACTAAACCGCTTCTTAATTGAGGCGGTTTTTCTTTGTGTTTAAAAATGACAAATCACAGATCTTACAAGTCTAAATACATAGGTTGTTATAATTATAACAATTTGTTATTTTTTGTGAACACGCTTGTTTTGATTTCAATATTACTTACTTTTGCAATTCAAATTGATTGTCCAAATAATAAAAATATACTATGAGAATAGCAGTTGTAGGCGCTACTGGAATGGTTGGCGAAGTAATGTTGAAAGTATTAGCAGAAAGAAATTTTCCTGTTACAGAATTAATCCCTGTAGCTTCTGAAAGATCAGTTGGGAAAGAAATCGAATTCAAAGGAAAAAAATATGCGGTGGTAGGATTGCAAACGGCAGTAGATATGAAAGCTGATATTGCTTTGTTTTCTGCAGGTGGCGAAACTTCGCTGGAATGGGCTCCAAAATTTGCAGCAGCAGGAACAACAGTTATCGATAATTCATCGGCTTGGAGAATGGATCCAACCAAAAAATTAATCGTACCGGAAATCAATGCTGGCGAATTGACAAAAGAAGATAAAATTATTGCTAATCCAAACTGTTCTACAATTCAAATGGTTTTGGTTTTAGCTCCTTTACATAAAAAATACAATATCAAACGTGTCATTGTTTCTACCTATCAATCCATTACTGGAACAGGAGTAAAAGCGGTGCAACAATTGGAAAATGAATATGCAGGAATCCAAGGTGAAATGGCGTATAAATACCCAATTCATAGAAATGCAATTCCACAATGTGATTCTTTTGAAGACAATGGTTACACTAAAGAAGAGATGAAATTAGTTCGTGAAACTCAAAAGATTTTGGGCGATAAAACAATTGCTGTGACGGCAACTGCTGTTCGTGTGCCTATTGTTGGTGGTCACAGTGAAGCGGTAAATGTTGAGTTTACCAAAGATTTCGAAGTTTCGGATATTCAAAATATTTTACATCATACGGATGGGGTTGTAGTTCAGGACAACAATGATACTTACATGTATCCAATGCCAATGTATGCGCAAGGAAAAGACGATGTTTTTGTAGGTAGAATTCGTCGTGACGAAAGCCAGCCAAATACATTGAACATGTGGATTGTTGCGGATAACTTGAGAAAAGGAGCAGCGACAAACACGATACAAATTGCTGAATATTTGATTGCAGCAAAATTGGTATAACAATTAATTTTAGTTCAATTTTAAGAACCATTTGTTTTTGACACTGTAATTTGTCGGAACAAATGGTTTTCTTTTTGTGTCTTTTGTAACTTGAATTTTAAAACATATAAGGGATGTAAGTTCAATTAAGAAAAGCTCTTGATTTTAGTTTGTAAAAACTTATATTACCTTAAATGTCTTATATGGTAAAAAAAAGGTTGTTACTTTTTTAAATTGTTTTATACCTTTGACGAGGATGAAAAAGAATAAGCTCATAATAAGTCTTTCTTTGGCGGTAGCGGTATTGTTCTCAATACTGTTTCAGTCTTTTCATACCTATACCCATTTAGAGCAGCAACTTTCCCAAAAGCAATGCCATCATAAATACAATGTCGCCCAGAAAGAGATAACGCATCAGCATCACAATTTTGATCATTGTTATGTTTGTGATTTTACTTTTGGCAGCTATATTTCCCCAAAAGAATTTTCCTATCAATTATATTCTACTTATAGAGAAATACCTTATTTTATTAGTGCTGAGGAAACGGTTCTTTCGTATTCCGGAAGTTTGTATTCCCTTCGCGGACCCCCTGTAAATAGCTTAAGCTGAATTGTTTCAGCTTCTGTTGATTTATTTCAACAGCTATCATTTCTATTTTATTTACTAAATAATTCCAGACTCATCTTCCTTTATTTTAGAGAAGAATGTGGCTAGGAACAATACAATCATTTTCAATGAAATATTTTATTATAACCCTATTTTTGGGGTTTTCGGCGATGCTTCAAGCGCAAAACACACTTTCTGGAATAGTAACAGATAAAAATAATCAACCCATAAAAGGTGTTTCGGTCTATGCATCAGAATTGCACAAAGGAACTGCAACGGATGAAAACGGAAAATACACATTTACTAATCTGCCTAATGGAAACTTAAAATTGACTTTTACATTCGTTGGATTTGGAACACAAAATAAAACCATAAACAGTTTACAAAAAGAAAACACACTCGATGTAATTCTCGAAGAAACGATATTCCAAATGGACGAGGTAATCGTTTCTACTGCATTCAATAAAATACAATCACAAAATGTGATGAAGGTGGAGCATGAAAGTATTAAAGAATTACAACGAAAAGGAACCGCCACCTTAATCGAAGGACTGGCAACTATTCCCGGAGTTTCACAGGTTTCTACCGGAACTTCCATAGGGAAACCAGTAATTCGTGGATTAAGTGGGAATCGGGTTTTAGTATATTCACAAGGTGTCCGAATGGAAAACCAGCAGTTTGGTGATGAACATGGGTTGGGGTTAAACGATTCCGGAATTGAAAGTGTTGAGGTTATCAAAGGACCGGCTTCGTTATTATATGGGTCAGATGCTTTGGGTGGCGTTTTGTATTTTAATCCCGAAAAATTTGCTGATGCCAATACCTTCAAAGCTAATTTCAATCAAAAATTATTCTCAAATACTTTGGGTAGTAATTCGTCTTTGGGGTTGAAAACATCTACTGATAACTGGAAATTCCTTGCTCGAGGAAGTTACAATACACATTCCGATTACAAAATTGCTAATGGCGACCGAGTAACGAATACCCGTTACAATGAAACCGATTTCAAAACAGGAATTGGCTACAGCAATGCGAAGTTCTCAAGTGTATTGCGTTACAATTACAACAAACTCGATTTAGGAATCCCGGAAGAGGGCATTGCAGACCAAACGACAAGTAAAGAAACAGGATATCCAAGACAAGGCGTTTTCAATCATTTGTTGAGTTTAAATAATGTTTTCTTTTTCGAAAAATCGAAACTGGATGTTGATTTGGGTTATATCGCCAATGACCGAAGTGAATTTGTAGACAGCAATGTAGCTGGCTTACACATGAAACTCAAAACATTCAATTATGATGCGAAATACCATTTGCCAAAAATAGGCAAAGTCGAATCTATATTTGGAATTCAGGGAATGCACCAAACCAACACCAATTCTGGAGAAGAATATTTGATTCCGGATGCTACAACCAATGATTTTGGTGTTTTTGGAACCGCAAATTATGAGTGGGGATCGAATGTTTTACAAGGTGGATTGCGTTTCGATAACAGACAAATCACCACACAAGAACACGGAACTGCAGGTGAGGAAGGATATTTTAAAGCTGTTGATAAATCATTCGACAGTTTCAATGCTTCCTTAGGTTACAAAACCAATCTGGCCGAGGATTTAACATTGCGTTTGAATGTGGCTTCCGGGTTTAGAGCGCCAAATTTAGCCGAATTAACTTCCAATGGAGTTCACGAAGGAACCAATCGTTATGAAAGAGGAAACAGTGACCTGAAAACCGAGCAAAACGTACAAACCGATGTGAATTTGGAATATAAAAACAGCCATTTTGAATTTTTTGCCAATGGATTTTATAATCACATCAACAATTATATCTACACTTCACCAACAGGAGAAATGATTGATGAAAATGCTGTTTTTGATTATATTCAGAATAATGCCAAATTGTACGGTGGAGAAATAGGACTGCATTTTCACCCGCATCCATTGGATTGGTTGCATTTTGAAACCAGTTTTGAAACGGTAACCGGCAAGAAACAGAACGGAGATTTTCTGCCTTTGATTCCGGCTAACAATTGGAACAACACAATTAGAACCGAATTTAAAATCAAAAATTGGTTAGAAGATGGATTCGCCACTTTGAATTTCTCCTCTACTTTCAATCAAAATAATGTGAGTGGTTTTGAAACAAAATCGAATGAATACATATTGGTAAACTTAGGTTTTGGAGGAAAAGTAAAATTCGGTAAAACGGCTTTCGATATTAATTTGAACGGGAATAATTTATTGGACAAAAGCTATATTGCGCATCTTTCCCGTTTGAAGAATGATGGAATTCCTAACATAGGAAGAAACATAGTTTTTGGGGTGAACTTTAATTTGTAGCACTTTTGCGAAAGCATAAAAATGATAAAACGCTATTCGAAAGAGTAGCGTTTTCGTTTTAAACTTTTACGACTTATAGGTCACTTATTTTTTTAACATATAAGGCATTTAAGGTCATATAAGAATTATGTTCGCGCTTTAGTGCTGTTTATTATAAATCTTATTTGGTTTATTATTTTTTGAAATTTAAGTACATAAGGTCAATTGAGAATTATATTCCAATTGGTGCAATTTATTTTTAAACTTATATGACCTTAAATGCCTTATATGGTTTATTATTTTTTTGTTGCACACCTCAATTATTTTTGAACTTAAAAAAACTTACATGACTTATATGTTTATTATTTCTCAGCATGTCCAAAATGTATAATTCGCAATAAGTTGTCACAACTGTAATAAAAATACCTTTCGCGCGACTAACTCTTTTTTAAGAATTCCTCACATAAGGAACACTAACTATTTTGCTATTTTTGTTACAACCTAAAACCACAATAATGAAAAACACTTTTTTATTAATGGCTTTATCTGCCGCAATGACAAGTTTTGGCCAAAACCAAAAAACAACTACAATGAAATACCCAGTTACCCATAAAGGCGAAACCGTTGATCTATATTTTGACACCAAAGTTCCCGATCCGTACCGCTGGCTCGAAGACGATAAATCTGCCGAAACTGGCGCGTGGGTAAAAGCCCAAAACAAAGTAACCTATGATTATTTAGCCCAGATTCCGTTTCGTGATGTGTTAAAAGCAAGAATGGAAAAACTGTGGAATTACGAGAAAATAGGCGCTCCTTTCATCGAGGGAAATTTTACCTATTACTACAAAAACAACGGTTTGCAAAACCAGTCGGTGTTGTATAGAAAAGACGCCAAAGGAACCGAAACAATTTTCTTGGATCCCAATACTTTTTCTAAAGACGGTACCACTTCGCTTGGCGGATTGGATTTTTCCAAAGATGGTTCTAAAGTTGCGTATGCCATTTCAGAAGGCGGAAGCGACTGGAGAAAAGTGATTATCATGGATGCCATCACCCAAAAAATAATCGAAGACACGATTGTCGATGTAAAATTCAGCGGTGTATCCTGGAAAGGAAACGAAGGATTCTACTATTCCAGTTATGACAAACCAAAAGGAAGTGAATTGTCGGCTAAAACGGACCAACACAAACTCTATTTCCACAAGTTAGGAACACCGCAAAAGCAAGACCAAATCATCTTTGGCGCAGACCAAAAACGACGCTATGTGGGAGGAGGCGTGACAGAGGACAATCATTATTTGGTGATCACCGCTTCGACTTCGACTTACGGAAACGAATTGTATATCCAAGACCTGACCACGGCCAACAGTCCTATTGTGAGTATAGTAGACAACTTCAAGAGCGACAACAGCATCATCGATAACGAAGGCACAAAATTATTCATAGAAACCGACTTAAATGCGCCCAACAAACGTATCGTAACGGTGGATGTCAAGAACCCAAAACCTGAAAACTGGAAAGATTTCATCCCGGAAACGGAGAATGTTTTATCACCAACAACTGGTGGCGGTTACATTTTTGCTAATTATATGAAAGATGCCGTTTCGGTGGTGAAACAATATGATTATTCAGGAAAAATGATTCGCGAGATACAGTTGCCAGCGCTGGGAACTGCAGGAGGTTTTGGCGGAAAGAAAAAAGAAAAAACCCTTTATTATTCTTTTACTAATTATGTCAGCCCGGGAACTATTTATTCATTCGAACCAAAATCCGGGAAATCGGCGGTATATGAAAAACCAAAAGTAGATTTCAAAAGCGAAGACTACGTTTCTAAACAGGTTTTTTACACTTCCAAAGACGGAACCAAAATCCCAATGATGATCACCTATAAAAAAGGACTGAAACTGGACGGTAAAAATCCAACAATGCTATATGGTTATGGCGGTTTCAACGTAAGCTTGACGCCAAGTTTCAGTATTGCCAATGCCGTTTGGATGGAAAACGGAGGCGTTTATGCCGTTCCTAATTTGCGTGGTGGTGGCGAGTACGGGAAAAAATGGCACGATGCAGGAACCAAAATGCAAAAGCAAAATGTGTTTGATGATTTCATCGCAGCGGCTGAATATCTTATTGCCCAAAAGTATACTTCTTCCAGTTTTCTGGCCGTTCGCGGTGGTTCAAACGGCGGATTGCTAGTGGGAGCAACCATGACGCAACGCCCGGATTTGATGAAAGTCGCCTTGCCGGCCGTGGGAGTGATGGATATGTTGCGCTACCACACCTTTACTTCGGGAGCGGGTTGGTCGTATGATTACGGAACGTCACAGGACAGCAAGGAAATGTTTGCCTACATCAAGGGGTATTCTCCGGTGAATAATGTAAAACAAGGAACCCAATATCCGGCCACGATGGTCACAACGGGCGATCACGATGATAGAGTAGTGCCGGCACACAGTTTCAAATTTGCTGCCGAATTATAGGAAAAACAAACCGGACCTAATCCTACTTTAATCCGTATTGACATCAATGCAGGACACGGCGCAGGAAAATCCGTGGCGGCAACCATTCAGGAAAACGTAGATATACAGGCATTTACCTTGTACAATATGGGCGTAACCGAATTGCAAAAGTTAGCTGAATAAGATTTATTTTCAGGAGCTATTTCCTGCTATCCGTTGCAATCTTTTTCAACGCTGTCAGGGTTTTGAACCCTGACAGCGTTTAGAAAAAGGATTTCCACTGCTATCAGGGCTAGGGCATCAGATTCCTCGGACGATTGTCATTGCGAGGAACGAAGCAATCACAACACGAATATAAACCAACAAGAATTCAAAAAAACGCTATTCGAAAGAGTAGCGTTTTTTTGTGGAATAAAACGAAAACAGAATTCGATTATAAATAGCTAAAATCAACTTATTTTTTTATCCCGTATGGGATTCAATGTTGGTAGAAAATTATTACATACGTACAATAATATCCCGTAGGGATTATAGGTCCCGTCCCTACGGGACTTATTCTTGGTGATCGATTCGTGATTTCTACCAATATCAAACACCTAACGGCGTTTTTTGGAGAAATATAATCAAGTTGAAAACTAAAAATTAATGAGGTCAATTGTAGGCGGGTCAATTGTTTAATTAATTATAATTTTGGATATCGGATATTTAGTTTAACTGACTAATAAGCCGTTCTGTGAAAATAAAAATGCAAATAGATTTATTTAATTTAAATTTTTAAAATTATGACTATAGAAGAAATTGGTCTACAACTTAATGAAAAGGAAACTTGTGGATTTGAAATCACTAAAAGAAGATGAGTTTTGACTAGTACGTGGTTAATTTACAAAAAAGGGAAGTATTATTATTACTTCGATATTAATGAAAAAATAATTTTTGATGAAAATCATAAATATTCTTTAGAAGCACTTGAAGGGGAGTTCCATGATTCAAATTTTGAAATAGATTTCGAAATCAATTAATAGGGAATTAACTGAAGGTTAAAAATATTTTTAGTTTGCGAAAGAGTAGCGTTTTTTTATAAATGTTAGTTTTTATTAATTAAAAGGCAATATGAAATTGAGTACAGAAACCATAAAATCTTACTATCTTTCGTACAAAATAAATATTACTCTTTATAATTATTCATAAAAATGTCAAACATTATAAACGTTACTTGTGCTATTATTGTGATTGAAAATAAAATTTTAGTTACTCAACGTAGTGAAAAAATGAAATTACCATTAAAATGGGAATTTCCAGGAGGGAAGCTAGAAGAAAATGAAAGTGAAATAGATTGTATTAAAAGAGAAATAAAAGAAGAGATAAATATTGAAATTGAAGTTCTAAGAAAATTGTCAAACAGCATTTATGATTATGGAAATTTTAAAATTAATTTAATTCCTTTTATAGCGAAACATATTCTTGGTGAAATTAAATTGACTGAACATAGAGATTACAAATTATTACAAAGAAAAGAATTGTTAAGTCTTGATTGGGCAGAAGCAGATTTGACAATCGTTGAAGAATTTTTAAAACTTGAATTATGAACCAAGGATTGTATGAAGAATTAGTTACTAAGCTAATCAACTATAAAATAAACGAATTAGATAAAGATACTTTTCAGGTTAAGAAAACTTCGATAGACAAAGCTGAAGCCGCTCAATTATTATCGCAACATATCGGTAAAACAATTAAACATGCATTTACTTTAATTAAGGGAGATGATGTTGTAGAAACACAAATAGAGATTGCTAATAAGATTATTTTATTTCTGAAAGAAGAGTTAAGAAAAGAAGAGTTTGAGGATGATCTAATAGAAACGGAAGGTGAAATTCTAAAAGCTGTTTTTACAAAAGTGGATGCTCATTTCACTGATTTGGATTTACATTTAAAAGAAATTACTCCTTACACAAGATTGATTCACAGTGAACTTTTTACAGGTGGAAATTCAGGGGCAACTCTTGAAAGCGAATTGAGAAAAGAGATTTTATCTTCAGATAGAATTGATTTATTAGTTTCTTTTATCAAATGGAAAGGAATTCGAATTCTTGAGCGTGAATTAAGAGAATTTACAGAAAGAGGCGGGAAATTAAGAGTAATTACAACTACTTACATTGGAGCAACAGATGCTAAAGCGGTAGAGTTTTTAGCTTCTTTAGAAAATACAGAGGTGAAAGTTTCCTACAATACAGGTAATGAAAGATTACATGC
The DNA here is from genome assembly GCF_900142885.1 of Flavobacterium xinjiangense. Lineage (GTDB taxonomy): Bacteria > Bacteroidota > Bacteroidia > Flavobacteriales > Flavobacteriaceae > Flavobacterium > Flavobacterium xinjiangense. The sequence goes on from NZ_FRCL01000002.1 coordinate 143,201, forward strand.
AAAAGCTTATTTGTTTCAAAGAAATACGGGTTTTCATACAGCGTATATTGGTTCCTCTAATTTTTCGCGTTCTGCTTTAACTGATGGTTTAGAATGGAATTTAAAAGTAACAACCAAAGAAGTAGGGCATATTATTGATAAATTCAAGAAAACATTCGAGGCATACTGGCAAAATTCAGAATTTGAATTATATGATCAAAATATTCATTCTGTAAAATTAGTCGAAGCTTTAAAACAAGGGAAGTTTTCAAAGGAATATACTTTTACAACATCGTATTTTGATATAAAACCTTTTCATTATCAAAATGAAATACTTGAAAAGGTAGAAGTTGAAAGATCGGTTCATAATAGATATAGGAATCTTTTAGTTGCCGCTACAGGAACTGGAAAAACAGTTATTTCTGCATTTGATTATAAAAATTTTAGAAGTAATAATAAATCATCAAAGTTGCTTTTTTTGGCTCATAGAAAAGAAATTTTGCAACAAGCAAAAGCCACGTTTCAAGGAGTTTTAAAAGATAATAATTTTGGAGATTTATGGGTTGATGGAATGGAACCAAGTTCTAATGAATATGTTTTTGCTTCGGTTCAAACTTTAAATAACAGATTAAAAGATATTACTCTAACTCCCGAATATTATGATTTTATAATTGTTGATGAAGTGCATCATATTTCGGCCTCTTCTTATAGACCAATAATAAATTATTTTAGACCAAAAGTGCTTTTAGGATTGACAGCAACTCCTGAAAGAATGGATAATGAAAACATATTAGAAGATTTCTGTAATCGTATAGCTGCTGAAATTAGACTTCCAGAAGCATTAAATAAAAAATTATTAAGTCCTTTTCAATATTTCGGTATTACTGATAGTATAGATTTAACCAATGTAAAATGGGAGAAAGGAAAGTATGTAGCAAGTGAATTGACAAGTTTATATACTAAAAATAATGTTCGTGTCGGTGAAATAATTTCTAACCTGAATAAATATACAAATGATATAAACGATGTTCGAGCAATTGGATTTTGTGTGACAATTGAACACGCCTCTTTTATGGCTGAAAAATTTAATTTAGCAGGATTAAAAGCAGAATGTTTAACGGCAAAAAATTCTAGTGAGCGAGATCGAATTAGAGAACAATTCAAGAAAAAAGAATTCAATTATTTATTTGTTGTTGATATTTTTAATGAAGGTGTTGATATTCCTGAAATTGATACAGTTTTGTTTTTGAGACCGACAGAAAGTTTGACAGTTTTTCTTCAACAATTAGGACGTGGATTGCGCTTATCAGAAGGAAAAGACTGTTTAACAGTTTTAGATTTTGTTGGAAATTCAAGACCTGAATATGATTTTGAAAGTAAGTTTAGAGCGTTAATTGGAAAAACAACAACTTCGGTACAAAAAGAAATTGAAGATGATTTTCCGCATTTGCCATTGGGATGCTCCATAGTTTTAGAGAAAAAGACGAAAGAAACTATTCTTGAGAACATAAAAAAAGCGACATCTTTAAATGTAAATCAACTAATAACCAAAATTATAAATTTCCAACATCAAACTAATTTACCTTTAACATTAAATAATTTCATAGCGTTAAACCATATTTCAATTGAAACTATTTACAAAAAAGATAGTTGGTCAAGATTATGTCAAAGAGCTGGAGTAATTGAAGATTTTGAAAACATAAATGAAAAGCAAATATATTCAGCTATTAGTAATAAATGGTTATCAACCAATTCTACGAGTTATTTCAATTTCATTTTAAAGATTGCAAAACAAGGTTTTAATATTAGAATTAATGATTTCAATGAAAATCAAAAAGCCATGTTGTTGATGTTGCATTACGATGTATGGCAAAGTGCGGGAGGTTTTGATTCTTTAGAAAAAAGTATAAATCAAATAGGGAAAAATCAAATTCTCGTTAATGAAATAATAGAAGTTCTAGAGATATTAATTGATAAAATTGGTTTTAAAGAAATCGACATTGAATTGCCTTACGAACAACCATTAAAGTTACATGCTCGTTATACAAGAGATCAAATATTGGTAGCTTTTAGAGACAGTACTTTTGAAAAAAAATCATCTAATAGAGAAGGAGCAGCCTTTAATGTTAAGCTAAACACAGAAATCCTTTTTATTAATTTAATTAAATCAGAAGAGAATTTTTCTCCAACAACAATGTATGATGATTATGCCATAAGTGAAACTTTATTTCATTGGCAATCTCATAATGCCTATGGACCTAAAACCAGTAAAGGATTATCATATATAAATCATATAGAGCAAAATAAAACAATATTACTTTTTGTGAGAGAAAAAGGAAAAGACGAAAATGGAAACACACTTGGTTATGTTTTTATTGGAGAAGGAATTTTTAAAGATACAGAAGGTTCAAAACCTATGAGTATTAAATGGGAACTTAGTGAGCCAATGCCAAATTATCTTTGGAAAGAATCTGCGAAAATGTCCGTTGGATAATACCATTCCTTAAAATCAATCAGTCAACAACAATTCAGAGAGTCGTCCATCATGGCCGTAGATGTCATTGTAAAAATGAATTGTTCCGTCACGATCGACCCAAGCGGTAAAATAGCCAATATAAACCGGGATTTTAGTTTTAAGGGTATAGGTCTTTTCTACACCTCGGTTCATGGCGGCATCTATTTTTTCGGGAGTCCAGTTTTTGTCGTCTTTCAAAATGGCAACGGCCAAATCTCTGGCGCGCCCCACCCGAACGCATCCATGACTAAAAGCCCTTTGTTCTTCTTCAAACAAGGTTTTTGCAGGCGTATCATGCATATAAATGGAAAAGGAATTTGGGAAAACGAACTTAACTAATCCAAGGGAGTTTTCTGGGCCGGGTCGCTGTCGCACTTTATTGCCAACCCATTCCATATCGTGTTGCACCAAATAGTTTCCATTTTTGGCTATAGCCGGCAAAATCTCTTTTCTTAAAATACTCGAAGGGACATTCCAGTACGGACTGAATATTATTTCACTCATTTGGCCGCTAAAAACCACGGTTCTATTAAGTGACTTGCCCACAACGACTTTAGATTCCAGAGCGGGTTTTCCGTTTTTAAAATAGGTAAGATTGAAGGAAGGAATATTGACCATGATATACTGCTGTGTTTTTGTCAAACTTGGAGAAATCCAACGGCAGCGTTCCATATTAGTCATGATTGCCTTTATGCGCTCATTGACCGAAATATTCATGTCCTTGATGTGTTTGGGTAGTAGTACGGGATCAGCCGTAAAAGCATTTCGTTCCTTGTAATGAAGCACCCCGACCAAAAGCTCGTTGTCGTACCAATTTTTTTTAGAGTCAGCATTCAGATCACCGGTAAGATAAAGGCGGTTTCTGATTTGCAAAATTACATCAGCCGTATCTCCGGGTTTCAGCGATTTCATTTTTTTGGGCCAAACAATGGGACTCCAGACTCCTTGATTTTCTATATTTCTATATTTTTGTAAGGCTTCTTTCAACAAATAATATTGTCCCAAAAGATCTTTGTCCCGTTTGTTGATTAAACTGGGATCTTGTAGCAAGGAGTCTAACCGATTGACGTAGGATTGTTTTTTTCGGGGAAGATACCAGCCCAATTCTTGTGTTTTCTCTATTTCTACTCCCTTATAAACTCTATTGAAATAGAAAAAATACAACGAGGACATCAGCAGTTCTACCTCTAGGTTAAATTCTTTCCTGTTGTCGTCATCCTGAAAAATGGTTTGTATTTTATCCTTGTATGGAACACGGATTTTCAGTCCTTCCTGATCTAAATTATTGATTTTGCTGTACAATAAATCAGCAAACTCATTCATACCATCTCTGTCATACCAAAGAAATTGGTAATTATGTTTCCGGTATAGTTTGACTACTTCGGGTTTCAAGTATTTTAGTTTTGGGTATTTTGCAAAAAAAGGAGTAACTAATGTGCTGTCAAAAGGTTCATTCAAGAAAGGAGTTGTCTTTTTGTAAATAGAGGAAATAGCAGCAGACTTAGATTCAGTTTTACTTGCTTTAAGGATATAGGAATGCGCCAATACTAAATAGGAAGGAATGCACAAAAAGAATAGGACAAGTATGCGTTTCATGTCAACAGATTTTATTTCTTTCAACCATAAATATACAAAAAATGCCGATTGCTTAGAAGGTATGAAACGATAAAGTAGAATCTAAAATGCTGAATTGCAATTTTTTAATTGAAAATTCGACTTTAAAGTGCAACTGTGTGGATACAAATATTGGGTAGATTGCTAAACACGAATTTCACGAATTTGCACAAATTGATTCGTGAAAATTAGTGAAATTGGTGTTTAACTTTTTAAGAAATTAAAAAAACTTCTTTTTAGATATTTTGCTTACCAGATTTTAACTCTTTTCTCTGGAGCGAGGTATAACGAATCCGTCGGTTTTATATTGAAAGCCGTGTAGAATTCTGGAATATTACGTACAACGCCGTTTACCCTGAATTTTGAAGGCGAATGCTCGTTGCTTGCCACTTGGCTTCGTAAAGCCTCCTCGCGACTTTTATTTAGCCAGCTTTGACCCCAGCCAAGGAAAATGCGTTGTTCTCCAGTAAAACCATCCAAAATGGTCGATTTTTTACCATTCAGACTCATTTTGTACGCTTTTATAGCGATGGATAGTCCTCCTAAGTCACCAATGTTTTCCCCTTGCGTAAATTCTCCATTTACATTGAGGTCAGGAAATACTTTAAAACCATTATATTGGGTAACTAATGCTCCCGTTTTTTGTTTGAAAGCTGCTAAATCTTTTGCTGTCCACCAGTTGCGCAGGACTCCATTACCATCAAATGTGCTTCCAATATCATCAAATCCATGTCCAATTTCATGCCCTATTACCGCGCCAATTCCACCATAATTTACGGCGTCTTCTGCGTTTGGATCAAAGAAAGGAGGTTGCAAAATAGCAGCCGGAAATACAATTTCGTTTAAAAAGGGATTGTAATATGCATTTACGGTTTGAGGTGTCATTCCCCATTCTGAGCGATCAACAGCTTTTCCGAGTTTATTTATTTGTCTGTTGTATTCAAAGGCAGTAGATTTTTGAAGGTTTCCATACAGGTCTCCTTTTACGACTTTTAATGTAGAATAATCTCTCCATTTATCCGGATAACCAATTTTTATGGTGAATTTAGATAATTTATCCAATGCTTGTTTTTTGGTTTCGGGACTCATCCAATCTAATTGCTTAATGCTTTCGCCATAGGCCTTAAGAAGATTTTTAACTAAGATTGTTACTTGTCCTTTAGCTTCCGGTGAGAAGTGTTTTTCAACATACACTTTACCAATAATCTCGCCAAGGTTATCATTTACCTTTTCTACTCCTCTGCGCCATAAAGGTTTTTGTATCTCTATTCCCGCTAATGTTTTCCCGTAAAAATTGAAGTTTTCATTCTCTAAAGTTGTACTCAAAGACATTGATGATGAATGAACAGCACTCCATTTTAGGTACCCTTTCCAAGTGTCCAATGGTGTGGTTTTTATAATGGTATTGAGCGATTTTATGTATTCTATTTGTGTTAGTACAATGTTTTGCTGCTTGATAATCCCCGCATTATTCAGCATGGAACTCCAGTCAAAATCAGGCATGAGTTGCTTTAAATTTTTGATCTCATACTTGTTGTAAAGCTTTACCATATCGCGCGTTTGCTCTTTTTTCATATGTTGCGAAGCTAAAGTAGTTTCTAAAGCCATAATTTTTGGGGCGAGTTCAGCGGGATTTGCTACCCCTCCAAGTTGCAACATGTTTTGGATGTGGGTTACATATTTTTTGCGTATTTCTTTAGATTTGGTATCTTCAAGAAAATAGTATTCTCTGTCCGGCAGTCCAAGACCACTTTGCCAGGTATAAAGCATGTATTTGGTTGGATCTTTAAAATCTGCAACAACTCCGATTGCAAATGGGGTGTTTGTCCCTGATTTATTAGCGTAACCAAAATATTTCGCCAGATCAGAATAATTGGAAATGGCGTCAATTTTATTGAATTCCGGAAGCAGCGGCGCAATTCCTAATCGGTCTCTGGTTATAGTATCCATAAAAGTACTATAAAAGTCTCCAATTTTTTGTTCATTGGAACCATCGGCAAAACCGCCTTTGGCTGCATTCTCGATGATGGCTTTTACATCTTCCTGTGATTTGTCATGTACAATGTAGCCAATACCATAGGAGGGTTTGTCTGCCGGTATCTTAGTGTTTTTGACCCAAGTACCATTCACATAGGCATCAAAATTGTCACCAGGCCTTACCGAGGTGTCCATGTTTTTGAGCGATAATCCAGATATTAATTTTTTGTCTGACTTAATTCTAGTGAATGCACCAAAAATCAGAATACAACATAATAATAAGAAAAGAATTCTAAAAAAGGAGAGTTTGAGTTTCATAGTATTTATCTTTAAATTTTTAGGATATTAAAGATAATTAAAAACAAATGTAAAAAATTTAATATACTGTAAACTAGATTATTGACGTTAAATAGAGGTTGATTTGCATGATTTTGGATAGACATCCCATTAAAACTTATTCCTCAGCTATTAATGAAGCTAATTTTTCATCTTTATCGTAAATATCCTCATAAAAATGAATATCTCCTTTGTCGTCTACCCAAGTGGTAAAATAGCCTATGTAAATGGGAATCTTATTTTTTAGCATATAAGTCGTTTCTTTCTCTCCTTTCATGGCATCAGTTATACGCTCTACGGGCCATTCTGGATCATCTTTTAATAACAATTGGGCTAATTCTTTACCTTTGTCCATATTGATGCAGCCGTGGCTTAAAGCGCGATAATTGAATTCGAATAAACTTTTGGATGGCGTATCGTGCAAATAAATATCATTTGGATTCGGAAACATGAATTTTACCAGTCCCATCGGGTTTTTTCCTCCGGGTCTTTGTCTCACTTTCCCATTGCTGGCTTCCATATTATGTTTAGCTAAATAGTCTTTGTCTCCAAAAAGTGCCAATGATAATTCGTTTTCAACAATACTTTGGGGAATATTCCAATACGGACTAAAAACGATATAAGTGAGATAACTGCTAAAAACTGCCGTTTCAGAAATGTTTTTGCCTACCAATAAACTGGATTCTAGTTCTCTCTTACCATTTTTGGTATAAAGTAGCTGAAAAGCAGGAATATTTATAAAGATGGCCTCATTGGAATTTGCCAACTCAGGATCGATCCATCGGCAACGTTCCATGTTTACGGCAATCGCTTGAATGTATTTCTGGATTGGTAAATTCATTCGTTGCACTTGCCAATTGGTAATGAGATAATTGGGTTGATAGCCATTTCGTTTTTTGTATTTCAATACGCCGGCCATTAATTCATTATCGTACACATTACTTTTAGAATCCTGTTGTAAATCTCCAGTAACCGTAAGCCGTTGTCTGATTTGTCCAATAGTTTTTGAGCTATCATTGGGTTTATACATTTTTACAGCAGTATCGGTGGCTATGTGATTCCAAGTGCCTTTTTTTTCAATTTCTCGGTATGTTTTTAAAAAGTCACGCAGTTTGTAATATTGTCCAAACATGTTTTTATTGTTCTGATTCAATAAACTGGGATCAGCCAACATTGAATCCAGGAGATCATCGTAAGAGAGATTTTTCCTTGGTAAAAACCATCCAATTTCCCTGATTTTTTCGCTGTCAATACCGAAATATACCTTTTTAGCGTAAAACACGTACATAGACGACAGCAGTAGTTCAGTATCGGTTTCGGAGGGATTCGCTGTTAAAGATTTTGTGTCGAATATTCCCTCAATTTTATCTTGACAGGGAAATTTAGAGTCAATACCATCTTCTTCAAGTTGATTTACTTTGGCATATAACATACTGGCCAAATCAATTATTCGGTTGTCCTCGTACCAAATGGATTTGTAATTCCGTTTTTTGTATACAGCAGTAACATCATATTGGTATTTTTTTATCTCGGGATATTTCTTAAAAAAGTCAGTGATTATGGCCTTGTTGACGGTGATTTCGGGTTTTCCAAAAGTGTACTCCTGAATATTTTTGGCAATAGAAAATACTTTAGCCGTTAAATTCTCATTTCGGTTACGGTAAATTGTAGTAACTGACACTCCACATACAATTACTACGATGGATAAAAAATATTTTCTCATAGTACAATTATATACCTAAAGGTAAAAAAAATATTTTCTCAGGATAACGTATAACCCTAATTGTTTGTCTCTTTTATGAATATATTAATAAATGAATAGGAGCTGCCATTGCCTGATTATTAAGATTTATGCTATAAATAGGCTTTTTGTTTTCACAAGGTTTTACTAATTATTATTGTTTTTACCGCACGATGGTTAAATTTGAGAATCAATACTAAACATAAAATAAATATGAAAATTCAAATCAACACAGACAAAAATATTGAAGGACACGAACGATTAGAAGCCTATTTTTCTAGCGAATTAGAAAAAGTACTGGCTCGTTTTGAAGATAAAATCACGCGTCTTGAAGTGCATCTGGGAGATGAAAATAGCGATAAAACGGGTATTAATGACAAACGATGTCTTATAGAAGTTCGTGCCGTAAATATGCAGCCTATAGTAGTCACTAATCATGCTGATACAACGGAGAAAGCTTTTCAAGGTTCGTTAGAAAAGATGAAAAAAGTTTTGGGAACCACTTTTGATAAAATGAAAGCACACTAAAGAATCCGTTTTTGGAAGACATAAAAAAAATGACATTATCTCTTAAAAAAGATAATGTCATTTTTTTGTGGAATACTTATTTTATACTGATTGAATCGAATGATTATTTCGCAAATATCAAGGAAGCTAATCGTTCGTCTCTATTGTAGATATCTTCATAGAAATGAATCATTCCTTTATCATCTACCCAAGAGGTAAAATAACCAATATAAACCGGGATTTTGTTTTTTAATGTATACATGGTTTCTGTATCGCTGTTCATTGCGGCATCAATCTTTTCCGGAGTCCAGTTTGGATCATTTTTCAAAATGATATTGGCTAGTTCTTTTGGTTTCGCAACTCGGATGCAACCATGGCTAAATGCCCTGTCTTCACTATTGAATAAGCTTTTTGAAGGCGTATCGTGCAAATAAATATTATTGGAATTTGGAAACAAAAATTTCACTTTACCCAAAGAATTATCTCCTCCTGGTTTTTGTCTCACATCTTTGCCATTCCATTCCATATTGTGTTCGGCTAAATAGTTTTCGTTTTCTTCAATCGCGGGAAGTATCTCTTTTTTCAAAATACTCGTTGGTACATTCCAATACGGACTAAAGGCAATAAATTTCATTACAGCACTGAAAACTACCGTTTTGTTTAAGGCTTTTCCAACTACGACTTTAGAACGCAACTCCGGTTTTCCATTGTTGAAATAAGTTAGCTCATAAGCAGGAATATTTACAACTATGAATTCTGGTGATTTTGTGATGTCATTGGAAATCCATCGACAACGTTCCATGTTGACCGTAATTGTTTTTATGCGCTGCGCAACAGAAACATTCATGTCTTTAATGTGTGCCGGCAAAATAATTTTATCGGTAGTGTTGCCACTTCTCAATTTGTATTTCAAAATTCCGTCAGCTAATGCATCGTCATAAACCGTGCTTTTAGAATCTCTTGAAATATCTCCGGTAACAAATAAACGCTGTCTGATTTGTGCTATTGTTTTAGAATTGTCTCCAGGTTTATACGACTTTACATTTGGATCTATGGCAATGGTTTTCCATCCTCCTTTTTTCTCTATGTCACGGTAGTTTTGCAAAGCGTCTTTAAGAAGATAATATTGGCTTAATACCCCTTTTTCGTCTTTATTGATCAAATTAGGTTCAATTAAAAGCGAATCCAAATAACTTACATACGATTGTTTTTTTCTCGGAAGATACCATCCAAGATCCGTCGTTTTACTAGCAGGTATTCCATGATATACTTTGTCAGCATAAAAAAAGTACAGAGAAGAACTTAGCAATTCTGCATCAATATCTGGTTTCTGGTCGTTATCCGCATCTTCGTAAATATCGGCTAGTTTGTTTTTATAAGGAACATCAACTTGAACGCCTTCTTCTTCCAGATTATTAAGTTTGTCATATAGTAGATTACCGAAATCATTAATTCCGTTATCATCATACCAAACATAATGAAATTGATGTTTGCGATACAGTTTCTCCACATCGCCTTGGTATTTTTGCAGTTTTGGATGATTAACAAAAAATGTTTTTACCAAGGTACTGTCAAAAGGAGTTTCAAGGGAAACTTTAGTTGCTTCTGCTTCTTTTTTGTCCTGCTTTTTACAGGAAACAGTTATGAACAAAAATGTCATAACAATAATTATAATTGGGAATTGTAACTTTCTCATAGGTTAGGCTTTAAAGCGTAATAATTTATTTAGAGTGCTACAAAAATACGTCAAATCAAGTATTGAAATATCAGTTTTGAAAAGTGCGATTTTTTGAGCTTTCCGTTTTGTCTTTACTTTTTATAGGTACTTCAAAAATATTTTATATGTAAGTATTTGTATGTCAATATTTTATATTTTGTATTTATTGAGGAATTTGAAATTTTTTATCTAATCAAATAATGTAAATCCAAAAATTATGAAATAAATAGCAGTAAATATGTAAAATTCTTCCTGCTGCTCGCTTTTGTTAGTATAGCATAAAAACAAGAATAATTTTAAATAGAAAATACGTCGGTGCTACCGTGTTGGCAACAGTAAAATGGAAATCGCAGATGATACTGATTGTAAGGGTTCGCGCTGTTTTATTAGTGTTCTAGATCAAAAAATAAAACCCAATTCCTACTATTTTACTCGAATTAATTTATAGCAATCAACAAAATTGCTGTCTAAAAACTCGACTCAATCGGGAGGAATTACCAGGAATGCAAAAGATAGTTTGTGCTCTAAAAAACCAGTAGTCAAACCAGTTTTTGTATTATTAGTACCATAACCTGATGTTTTTAGCTACCTTTATTTTAAATCGTAAAAGAATACGCATGAATCAATTTTGGCAGAGCACAAAAACCTATTTTAAAACCGTAAATTTTAGAAAAATAATCAAAAGAATTGGTTTTTTATTTCTGGGAATAGTGGCGCTTTTGTTAATAGCTTCGGCTGTTTTATCTGTTTATTTTAAAAACCACAAAACAGAAATTGTAACCCAAATTAATGCTAAGATCAACGAAAGTATTTCCGGGACAGTCAATATTAGCGATATTAATTATAAGTTTTTAAAGGGTTTTCCCAATATGACTTTGGCGTTAAGCCAAGTGGAATTAAAGGATAGTTTGTGGTCATTCCATAAACGTACCTTGCTCAAGGCTGAACAAATAGAAGTTCGCGTCAATGTTTTGGGGTTGCTTTCTAATGAGATTAATATAGACAAAATTGAAATTCAAAATGCCGCTTTGCATTTGTTTAAAGGAAAAAACGGAATTGTAAATACGAATATCTTTAGGCCTAAGCCAAAAAACAAAAAATCGAAAAGTTCTACCACTTCTTCCATCAATGAAATCATTTTAGACCAAGTGCATTTCATTTCCGAAAATCAAATGGGGAATAAGTTATTTGATTTTGATGTTCTGGCTTTACGAAGTAAAATAGATTTCGACGATGATAATTGGCGCACAAAATTATATTTGAAAACGCTTGCCAAAAACATGGCTTTCAACACCAAAAGAGGAAGTTTCATAAAGAATAAAATCGTTGAAGGTGTTTTGATAGTTGACTTTTCGAAACCCAAAAACCAGATCAGTGTCGCAACAAAGAATCTCGAAATAGGAGAGGAGCTCTTCGACATTAACGCGCATTTTAGTTTGGACAAAAACAAGTCTCCTTTTGACATTGCCATTAAGACCAATATTTTATGGAAAGACGCTTCGGCATTGTTAAGCGCTAATATTAGTCGCCGAATTAATCAATTTGACTTGAAAAAGCCAATAAATGTGGGTTGTACCATTGTTGGGGATATGAGTGAAACTGGCGATCCGGAAATTGTGGTGACCACAAAAATAAAAAATAATGAACTCAAGATTCCGGACGGAATAATTTCTGACTGTAGTTTTGATGCCAGTTTTACCAACCAATATAAAAAAGGCGCTGGCTGTAATGATGTAAATTCCACGATTACGTTGACGAATCTTTCCGGGAAATATAAAACGATACCTTTTACAATCCCAATCGGAATTATTTCCAATTTTGAAAAAACTAAGGCGGCAGGAAGTTTTAGATCGGATTTTCCCGTTTCCCAATTGAATGAAATAATCAACAAAGATTTAATGCATTTTTCTGATGGTCAGGCCAAAGTGAATTTGGATTTCAAATTTGATATTTTGGATTTAAAAATACAAAAACCTTTGTTTACGGGAAATGTAACCGTTAAAAATGCAACGATAAATTATGGTCCACGGAATTTGACTTTCGTAAAAACTGACATTCAGCTTGATTTTACCGAGCAAGCATTACTGATTAAAAAAATTAACTTTAAAGACCGTCGCAATACGGTTTTTATGGAAGGCAAAATCGATAATTTCCTGACTTTGTATTATGAAAATCCTGAAAAAATGATCGTTAATTGGGATATTTATGCGCCCTTTCTGGATGTGAAACAGTTTGTGGGTGTTTTTACCAGTTCCGGTAAAAAAGCTCCAAAAACCAAGAATAAAAAAGATGATTTTTCGGAGGAATTGTATTCCGTTATTGAAAAAAGCCAGATGGTGTTAAATCTGAAAGCGGATAAAATGGTTTACAGTAAAGTAGAGGCGACTAATGCCAAAGCCACTATTTTATTGCTGAACAACAAATTAATGGTAAAAAATGGTTTGGTGAAAAGTTCCGGTGGGACTATTTCTTTTGATGGGGAATTGGTTCCAAATGGAGATAACTTCCTTCTGGAATCCAATGCAAAAATTAATCGGGTAGATATTGCCCGTTTCTTGACTTCGCTGAATAATTTTGGGATTCAATCCTTTAAACCCAAAAACATAAATGGATTTTTAACGGCTTCGGCATCGCTTAAAGGAACGCTGCTTTCCGGAGGGCAATTAAAAACAAATTCACTTTTCGGTGCTGCTAAATTTGATGTGAGTCAGGGCGCGTTGGTAAATTTTGAACCGATCACAAATATTGCAAAATTCGCTTTTCCTTTTAGAGACGTCAATAATATTGTGTTTAGGGATTTGTCAGGAAACTTTAAAATCAATGGCGATTTAGTGGATGTAAATGATTTGAAAGTGAGTTCCAACGTTTTAAATTTAGATGTAAACGGCGTATATTCGTTTAACAGAGGAACAAATTTAGCGATGACCATTCCGCTGAGAAATCCAAAAAAGGATGAGTTCATTACGAATAAATTTGAAAGAGCTGAAAATCGAAATAAGGGAATTGTACTGCATTTATTAGCAGTTGACGTTGATGGAAAAATAAAAATCAGATGGAATAAAAACCATGAATAAATACCTAAATCACATGAAAAAATTACTGGCTGTTCTTGTCGTTCTCACTTTATCAGGTTGCAAAAGCATGATGGAGAATCAAACAATTTCAAAAGAAAGTATCAATACCACGCTAGATTCCTGGCACAAAGCTGCAGCAGAAGCTAATTTTAATGATTATTTTAATTTAATGACTGATGATGCAATTTTTATTGGTACTGATGCAACAGAAAATTGGAATAAAACGGACTTTCAAGTTTGGGCAAAACCCTTTTTTGATAAAGGAAAAGCGTGGAATTTTACAGCAGTAGACCGTCATATTTATTTTGATAAAACGGGAGAAATGGCTTGGTTTGATGAGTTGTTAAATACTCAAATGAAATTATGCAGAGGTTCTGGGGTTTTGGTGAAAATTGGAAATGAATGGAAAATAAAACACTATGTTTTGTCAATGACTATTCCCAATGATAATACAAACGAAGTGGTGAAAATAAAAACACCAATAGAAGAAGCTCTTTTGAAAAAAATGCACAAGTAAAAAGGTCTTGCTTAATTTTTCTTCGCATCCGCTTTCGGTCTTATATAATTCCCTAAATTTGCCGAAATATTTGTAAAAGAGTGGGAAGTAAAAATAAATTAAAGAGATTCAAGGAAAACGAAACATTCGAAAACGTTTTTCAACCAACAAGAGAAGAAGTAGTAGGTGATTTATTTCCACTTAAAGGGAAATGGAATGCTGAATTTTTCAAAAATGATAATCCATTGGTGTTGGAATTAGGGTGTGGAAAAGGAGAATATTCCGTGGGTCTTGCTGAAAGATATCCTAATAAAAATTTTGTTGGGATTGATATCAAAGGAGCGCGTTTTTGGCGCGGTGCTAAAACAGCTGTTGAAACAGGTTTGCATAATGTAGCCTTTATTCGAACTCAAATCGAATTAATCAATCATATTTTTGCTGAAAATGAAGTAGATGAAATTTGGATTACTTTTCCAGATCCGCAAATAAAATACAAAAGAACAAAACACAGAATGACCAATTCTGAGTTTTTGCAATTGTATAAAAAAGTACTTAAAAAAGAGGGTGTCGTAAACCTTAAAACCGACAGCGAATTCATGCATGGTTATACACTTGGATTGCTTCATGGCGAAGGGCACGAGGTTTTGTATGCTAACCATAATGTTTATGTAAATGAAGGAAGTCCAGAGGAAGTAACTGCTTTTCAGACCTTTTACGAAAAACAATATTTGGAAGTTAACAAAGCAATTACGTATATTCGATTCAAAATTAAAGAATAGTTGTACGGTTTTACTGGAATTGTTTTTCTTTTTTGAATGCTGATACCTAGCCTATGAATCTACTTATATCTTTAGTTTCCGGTTTTATAACCGCTTTTATAGGGATTACTCCGCCGGGGTTACTCAATATGACGGCGGCAAAAGTGAACTTGAAAGAAGGAAAAAAAAGTGCATTATGGTTTGTTTTTGGGGCGATTATTATAATATTTTTTCAAGCCTATCTAGCAATACTTTTTGCCAGATTTATTGATGACCGCCCTGATTTGGTTCTTTTATTGCGCGAAATTGGTTGCGTTGTTTTCTCAGGCTTAACCGTTTATTTCCTTTTGATAGCCAAAAAACCAAAGAAGATAAAAGGAAAAATAAAGAAGCAGAGTAAAAGTTCTCGTTTTTTTCTTGGAATGTTACTTTCTGCACTTAATTTCTTCCCTATTCCCTATTATGTTTTGGTAAGCATTACCTTATCCTCGTATAATTTGTTTTCTTTCGATACCTCTTTCGTTTTTATTTTTGTGAATGGGGTTGTGCTTGGAGCTTTTTTGGTTTTCTACTGCTACATCACTTTTTTCGGAAAAATACAAAACAAAGCGGATTATATGATGCGAAATATGAATACCATTATTGGCAGTATAACTGGATTGATAGCAGTTGTAACCTTGATCAACATCATAAAACATTACCTAAGCATTTAGAAGTTCTAAAGCTCAGGATAGTATCATAGTCACCATTTTTTATTAGATTCAAATTCATGTCCGAAGATAATTTTTTCGAAAGAGTATATGCCATCGCCAGACAAATTCCTTACGGAAAAGTCACTTCTTATGGTGCAATTGCCAAAGCTTTAGGAACAGCCCGTTCCGCACGAATGGTTGGGTGGGCAATGAACGCTTCCCATAATATGGAAGATGTTCCGGCACATCGGGTTGTGAACAGAAAAGGGTTGCTTACCGGAAAACTTCATTTTGACGGAACAAACCTTATGCAGCAATTACTGGAAAATGAGGGAATTGTTGTGGTTGATAATCAGATAATGGATTTCGAGAAACACTTTTGGCAACCGGAGGTTAGGCAGCAGTAATCAGTCGCGGCTTTCAGTAGTCATTGCAAATCTTTATTGTCATTCCTATTTCCTTTGTTGTTTTTATGAGTTATTTCAGCGATTCGGATTAAATATTCTTCGACGGTTTCATGTGCTCCAATCGGAATGTTGTCCAGTAAACTATCAAATCCATTTATTAAATTGGTGTATTTCTCAAATGTATCCTCGAGTAGTTGGTCGTTTTTTGTTTCCCAATAATTTCCTTCATCGGTAAGATCAAAATTTTCAAAATATCTTTTGTTTAAATAATCAAAGATGTTGATTAGTTGTTTGTGAATTTCAGGGCCGGCAAATTGTGTTTTTACAGACAAATAATTCTCGGTTAACTCATTCGAGGAAGCTTTTGAAGATTCAAAATTATAGAAAGTACACATTTTTCCGCTACACGTAAAAGTCAAACAAACAACCTCGCAATTGGGAGGGCTAAAACAAATTCCATAAACGGAGTCATTGCACGAATCAAGTGTAAAAGTCTGGTTTGGAAAAGCTTCTTCAAAGACATGAAATTTCCATTGGTGTACCTGTGAAATGTCAGCGACCTCTTCGATCATTTTTTTTAAAAGAATCGGGTTTTTAAGTGCTCCCTTGTAATGAAAACTTAATCCCATAATTTTTTCTTATAAATTTAGATTATAAATTTGGGTTTTTTAGATTTAAATAAGGTGTTTTTTTTATTTAACCAAAAAGACAATGCCGGTAGTGCCTATAAGGTGTTGTTGGAAAATTGTAATAGTTAAAGCAGCTAATAACCACCAGCAATCCCCATATCAATAAATGCAATACAAAACCTTTATAATAAGAACTTTTCACAGTATCTTTGCAATCTGAAATCAGTTTAAATAAAGATAATATTCTGGCGGTAAAACGCCAATAGAAAACAGTTAACTAAAAATGAAATTAGATAGAAAAGAAATTCTTAAAGCTTTAGAAACGATTACTATAGCTGGAGAAGGAAAAAACATGGTGGAGAGTGGTGCTATAGCTAATGTAGTTACTTTTGGCGATGAGGTAGTAGTAGATTTAGTATTACACACACCGGCAATGCACATTAAAAAACGTGCTGAAGACGATATCAAAAAAACAATTCTTGAATTAGTGTCTCCAGATGCTAAAATCAAAATCAATAGTAAAGTTGAGGTTCCGGACAAACCAGAAATCAAAGGAAAATCAATACCGGGAATAAAAAATATTATCGGAGTTGCCTCTGGTAAAGGAGGAGTAGGAAAATCTACTGTAACTGCAAATTTAGCAGTATCATTGGCCAAAATGGGTTTCTCAGTAGGAATCCTTGATGCCGATATTTACGGACCATCAATGCCAATCATGTTCGATGTAGAAAGCGAAAAACCAATTTCTATACTGGTTGATGGGAAATCAAAAATGAAACCGGTTGAAAGTTACGAAGTAAAAATTCTTTCGATAGGGTTTTTTACGGCGCCAAGTCAAGCGGTAATCTGGAGAGGACCAATGGCTTCTAAAGCATTAAACCAAATGATTTTTGATGCAGATTGGGGAGAATTAGATTTCATGTTAGTCGATTTGCCACCAGGAACGGGTGATATTCACCTTTCAATCGTGCAATCATTACCTATTACCGGTGTTGTGATTGTAAGCACGCCGCAAGCAGTAGCTTTGGCCGATGCTAAAAAAGGAGTTTCCATGTTCATGTCTGAGGCAATAAATGTCCCTGTATTGGGAATTATTGAAAACATGGCGTACTTCACACCCGAAGAATTACCTGAAAATAAATATTACATCTTTGGAAAAGAAGGAGCTAGAAATCTTGCAGAAGATTTAGACGTTCCATTCCTTGGAGAAGTGCCAATTGTACAATCAATCCGTGAAGCCGGAGATTACGGTCGTCCTGCAGCGATGCAAACAGGTTCAATTATCGAAACTGTTTTTGAAGAAATTACGAGAAATGTCGTACAGGAAGTAGTAAGCAGAAATGAAAATTTACCTGCTACTGAAGCCGTAAAAATTACAACTATGGCCGGTTGTTCAGCAGTAAAAAAATAGAAATTAGAATCGTTGAATGATTTTTAATCTTTCAATTTTCTAATCTTTCAATCTTTAAATAAAGAAAATGACAACAGAAGAATTAACAATTGAAGTTCAAAAAGCACTGGAAGAAATCAGACCTTTTTTGAACTCTGATGGCGGTGACATCACATTGATTTCCATCGAAGACGACAAACACGTAAAAGTGCGTCTCGAAGGAGCATGTACCAGTTGCAGTGTAAACCAAATGACATTGAGAGCAGGTGTAGAAACCACTATCAAAAAGTTTGCTCCCCAAATAGAAACTGTTGTAAATATCCTATAAATGTTTAGGGCGTGTCCCTTTTAAGAAAAAAGGCTATTCAATACAATGGGTATATGCCTTTTTTCTTAAAACGGTCAGGCTATCCGCGCTACTTCGGTAGCTGGCTATTATCCCTCACGCGTAAAAAACCACAACCCACAACTCATAACTTATAATTTACAACTGATTTATGGATGTATTAATAAAAATTAAAGACAGAGAAGGAGTAGTGCATGAATTACAGGCTCCCACAGATATGGCCATGAACATCATGGAATTATGTAAAGCCTATGAACTACCTGTAGAAGGAACTTGTGGCGGGATGGCCATGTGTGCTTCTTGCCAATGTTATGTGCTAAATGATGTGCCCTTGCCAGAAATGGGCGATGATGAAGAAGCAATGCTCTCAGAAGCGTTCTACGTAAAATCTAACAGCCGATTGGGTTGTCAAATCCCGATCACCGAAAGCCTCGAAGGATTAGAACTGGAATTGGCTCCGGAAAATTAAAGTAAAGCGTTCATCTTGGTGAACGCTTTTTTTATTTGTAATCTTTTAGATTAGTGGGGCCATCAAGCACTTCTCTTACAATTTGTAAAATACCGTTATCCCTGGTGTCAATGTACCATTTTATTAATGTTAGGGTTCCGTTTGCAATCTCTATACCGGTAATGCTTCGTGGGTGTACGCAGCTTCCGTCATTAAAATAAGGTGTTGAGTTTTGACTTGGATACGAAAAACTAGGTCTGTGCGTATGTCCTACAATAGTAATTTTTCTATCGTTGTTTTCAATCCATTTTTTTATACGCAGTTCAACTTTTATGCGTTCTACATAATTTTTGGCAGGGCTTGTTGGGTCAGAGATTCCCCATATTTGTAGTGGTTTCCATAATACAGCAACCATAAATCGATTGATTTTCCAGCCTACATAATTCATGAAATCAGCTTGATGTCCATGAGTCAAAAAGAGTTCTTGTTTAGTTTCCTGATGGACTAAAACTATGGCTTCGTGACATTTTATACCGGTAAATAAAGGTTCGATTCGGTCGTTTTGGCTATTTATATATGTTGAAAGGGTTTTTTCTGCGTGATCTTTATTCCGAAAAACCATATCATGATTTCCCCAAATTTTATGGTATCTGTTGGAGTCATGAAATTTCTTTAATAAAAGATAAACGTTTTTGTGCGCTTCAAAAATGGTTTTAAAGAAAATGTTTTCCCATAATTCATCGCCGTCACCCAACTCACAATATTCAAAACCATCATTGTAATACTGGTTCAGTGCATGAAAATAGACGTTTCTATTGTTTGCAAAATCATCAGCAAAACTATTGTCGCTCCGGTGGCAGTCGCTAAATAGAATAAACTTTGATTGATCATCAAAAGGAATTCTTTTAGCTTCTTTATAGGCTTTTGTTAATCGTTCTTGGGAAGACATTTGTTTATTTTAAAAAAATAAAGATATATAAAAACCAGTATAAAAGGGTAATTGCAAGAATACTTCTTTAATAATTGGAATGTTCTTTTATTTTTGGATTGCTGTAGCGGCTTTTGGTAAAATCCGTTCTACAAATAGATAATACGCTAGTTCCGAAGGATGCAATCCATCTTGGGCTACAAGATTAGTATTCGTTAAACCTTGTATGGTGATATCGGTAATGTTTATAAACTCAATATTGTTATCTGTGCAATATTTTTTGGCAAAAGCATTGTACTTATCAATTTCCATAGAAATCCGCGATTGATTTCCTGATCCTTGGCCAAAAGGCGTATAGGCATAATCTGGAATAGAAACCACAATGACATTCGCCTTATCACCTTTTGCGAAAGCAATAGCTTTAGTTAGTAATTCAGGAAACTCTTTCTCGTATACCGAAAAGGGCTTGTTTTGATATTGATTGTTTACACCAATTAATAAGGTAACCAAATCATAATCTGATGCTGGATTTTGCAAATCAATAGCCGAAATTAAGTTGGTGGTGGTCCAGCCCGTTTGCGCTATAAGCTTTAGTGGATAGGCATTATTTGGATTTAAATTACTGAGGTTTTTCTTTAGTTGTTCGGGAAATCTACAGGTTTCACATACACTTTGACCAATGGTGTAACTGTCACCAAGTGCTAAATAGCTAAAGGTTTGATTTTGTGTTTGTGGAACGGTTAGGGGTGTAGGATTTGTAACTGATGGTGCAGAGGTCGTTTTAGGAATTGGATTTTCGCTGCTACAACTTGCAATACAAAGTAATAAAAGGAACGCAACTATTATTTGAAATTTTTTTTTCATTATTTTGAAATTTGGAAAGAGTCATCTCTAAATAATAGTTACGTTTATTTGGTAGTATCGGTTTTATGCCAATTCAACATTCATCATAATTGTTTCTTCGATTGCATCCCAAAGGCCTATTCTTTTTTCTAAAGCTAAAATAGATACTTCTTCTACGTCAGACCATTTTTGTGCGTCAGTTCCGCAAAGTTCCGTTATCATTTTCATCGCCATGGGACCGTGCTCGTCAGCATCTAATTCGATATGTCTTTCGAAGTAATAAATTAATTTGCTTAAATCAGTTTCCGGAAAGTTTTCTTGAAAATTCTTCAAGATTGCAGTAAACATACTTGGAATCAAATCTTCTCTGCCAAAAGTAAATGCAGCTGCAATTTCGTGTGTTTTTCCTTCGTCAATTACTCGGAAAGTAAAGTCTAAAAAGGCCTTAATGTTTGGGTGTAAATTGCTTTTTTTAATGGCAACAAACACATTGTTAAGAGAGTGGACTCCAGCTAAAAAATGTTCAATCCCATTAGTATTGGCACCACAAGCTTTCATGGCTTCAATATACATTTCGTAATGACTCTGATGGCGGCCGTCCATAGTTAGATCAGTCTCTTCAGCCAAAACAATTTCGTTAATTAAATATCTTGTTTCTGGGTTTTCAGTAGCAAACCAGGGAGTAGTTGTGCAGGTTAATTTAGCTTGTAATGCTTTTAACAGAGACATGAAATCCCAAACTGCAAAAACGTGGTTTTCTAAAAAAGTATGTAAATCCTCAATTGTTTGTACTTTTTTATATAAGGAATGTTGTAACAATGATTCTTTTTGGGGCTGAATCGTCTTGTTAATTGCTTCAATATTCATAGTGGTATTTTTTGATGTAAATATAAAAAAGCTTCTTGTTTCCAAGAAGCTTTTACTATCAATTTTATAAATACTTTAATAGTTGTTTATTACTATTTAAATGCGGGAATTCCAGTGATATCCATACCTGTAATTAGCAAGTGAATATCGTGAGTTCCTTCGTAAGTAATCACAGATTCTAAATTCATCATGTGACGCATAATCGAATATTCTCCAGTAATTCCCATTCCTCCAAGCATTTGTCTGGCTTCACGAGCAATATGAATAGCCATATCTACATTGTTTCTTTTAGCCATAGAGATTTGAGCTGTTGTAGCTTTTCCTTCATTTCTTAAAACTCCTAATCGCCAAGTCAACAATTGCGCTTTGGTAATTTCGGTAATCATTTCGGCTAATTTTTTCTGTTGTAATTGAGTTCCTGCAATAGGTTTGTCAAATTGAATTCTTTCTTTGGCATAACGTAATGCGGTGTCATAACAATCCATTGCAGCACCAATAGCACCCCAGGCAATACCATAACGTGCTGAATCAAGACAGCCTAGCGGCGCTCCCAATCCAGATTTGTTCGGTAATAAATTTTCTTTTGGCACTTTAACATTGTCAAATATCAACTCTCCAGTTGAAGACGCGCGAAGCGACCATTTATTATGTGTTTCCGGAGTTGTAAAACCTTCCATTCCGCGTTCTACGATTAAACCGTGAATTCGTCCTTCTTCATTTTTTGCCCAAACAATAGCGATATCTGCAAACGGAGCATTTGAAATCCACATCTTTGCACCATTCAATAAGTAATGGTCGCCCATATCTTTAAAGTTGGTAATCATACTTCCCGGATCAGAACCGTAGTTAGGTTCCGTTAATCCGAAACATCCCATAAACTCGCCAGTAGCCAGTTTTGGTAAATATTTCATGCGTTGTTCTTCGTTCCCGTATTTCCAAATTGGATACATCACCAAAGAAGATTGCACAGAAGATGTAGAACGTACACCAGAATCTCCACGCTCAATTTCTTGCATGATTAAACCATAAGATATTTGATCAAGACCAGCTCCTCCATATTCCTCAGGAATGTAAGGGCCAAATCCGCCAATTTCACCCAAACCTTTTATAATTTGTTTTGGGAATTCCGCTTTTTGAGCGTATTCTTCTATAATAGGAGACACTTCACGTTTTACCCATGCACGAGCAGAATCACGCACTAGTTTGTGTTCTTCTGTTAATAAATCGTCAAGGTTGTAATAATCTGGAGCTTGAAATAAATCTGGTTTCATGATGAGGATTTTTTAAAGAACAAATTTACATAAAGAAATATAACAAAAGCATTAAAAAATGTTATATTTTTTAATTTTAATAAAAAGTGCTGTTTTAATGAGAAAATGCTTTTAGTCGTAAAGTTCAAGAATAGTTTTAAAAAAATCAAATTCACAATCAGTGTGATGTAATTTACATTTTCAAATAAAAATCTTTGGTCAATGAAGTGTATTCGGGCGTATAAATATGTCTGGCGGTTTCGATAATCAATTCATCAATAAGGAAATCAACTTTTATATTTCGGCTTAAAGCCAATAAACTGCGTTTGGTTTCAGTAGTTGGAGTTCCTTTTACCCTAGTAATTTTTAAAGGATATAATTCATATTCTTTGGCTAGAGCCAAGAAATTTTCTTCTTCTTTGAAAGGAATGATTGCTGCGAATATTCCATTTTCCGAAAGTAACAAGTCAGCCGCTTCAATCAAATCTTCAAAAGGCATCGCATCAGCAAAACGAGCTAGATCTCTTTGTTCCGTTGCAGATTTAAAATCATCAGTATAAAAAGGAGGATTCGATACAATTAGATCGTATTCGTCTTCTGGTTCTTCGATGAATTCGTCCAAGCCGGCATGAAAACAAAATAAACGGTCGCTCCAAGGGGAGTTTTCGAAATTATCTACGGATTGTTCGTAGGCTTCTTCGTCGATTTCCAGAGCGTCAATTTGTTCTGCATTGGTTCTTTGTGCTAGCATCAAAGCAATAACACCGGTTCCTGCACCGATATCCAAAATGCTAAAAGGATGATTTTCTATTGGCGCCCAAGCACCAAGCAATACGCCATCTGTTCCAATTTTCATGGCACAACGATCTTGTTCAATGGAGAATTGTTTGAATTGGAATTTAGACATGAAGATTTTAGATTTTTAACAAATAACCAAATAAACGATTAATCAAATTAACCTTAAAGGTACATCTCAATAAGCCCTTCTGGTAAATCCATGATAACTTTCTTGTTTTCACGGTCAATTTTTACAAGGAAATGATCTATCATTGGGATAAGGATTTCAACGTCACCATTTAGCACTTCAAAAAGAGGCTGAGCGGTAGTGTCATTTATGGATTGAATTTTCCCGACAACACCTAGACGTTTGTCTTCTACTTCAAAACCAATAACTTCGTGAAAGTAGAATTTGTTACCGGTAAGTTTTGGTAACATTTTTAGAGGAAGATAAATGGCGTTACCTATAATAGCATCGGCATCTTCTTCGGTATTCATGTCTTCAAAACGAATTCTAAGGAAATCGTTTTTGTGAAGGGAGCTATTTTCAATAAAAAAAGGAACCAAGTGTTTGTTGCATTCAACAAACACTGATTCCAAGTTTTCGTATAACTCAGGTTCGTCCGTATCTAAATAGGCAAGAACTTCCCCTTTGAAACTAAATTTTTTAGCGATTTTACCTAAGTAGAAACAATCTTCTTTACGCATTTTCGCCTTGTAAAATTATGCTTCAGTTGTTTCGTTATTTTCTTCTGCAGCAGGAGTTTCTTCAGCTTCAACTTCAGCAACTTCTTCTTCTACAGCAGGAGTTGCAGCAGCAATAGCATCTGCTTCAGCTTGTGCAGCTGCAGCTAAACGTTTTGCGTTTACATCTTGTTCTGCTTTGAAAGCTTTAGCTTTAACATCAGCTTGTGCTTTTGTCAAACCTTCTTTTTTAGCATCAACTGTTCCTGTTTTTTCTTCTAACCAAGTTGCTAATTTTGCATCAGCTTGTTCTTGAGTTAAAGCTCCTTTACGAATACCACCATCAAGGTGATGTTTCAATAAAGCTCCTTTGTAAGAAAGAATTGCTCTAGCAGTATCAGTTGGTTGAGCACCATTGTGCAACCATTTTACTGCGCTATCAATGTTTAAATCGATAGTTGCTGGGTTTGTGTTTGGATTGTAAGTACCGATTTTCTCTAAGTATTTACCATCTCTTTTTGAGCGAGCATCTGCTGCTACAACCCAGTAAAAAGGTTTTCCTTTTTTACCGTGTCTTTGTAATCTAATTTTTACTGACATAATCTTGTGATTAAATTTTGAGGTACTCGACCTCTATTAATTAAGGGTGCAAAGATACATTTTTTATTGATAAATACAAATCAGGTTGGTGTTTTAATGAGGTATAATAGGTTAGAAGAAAAAGGAGTGTGTTTTTTGTTTTTGTTTTTAAATTTTCTATCTAAAATGATTTACTTTTGTGTAGATTAATGACATCTATTATGAAAAAACTTCTCTTAATTATTAGTGTTGTCTTCGCATTTATCTCGTGTCAAGAAGATGTTCGATTCAATAATCCTTCTTTACAAGGGATGAAAGACAATGTCTTTTGGAGGGCTATAGAGACTAAGGCAACTAAAGCTGCAAACGGTTCTTTGGTTATTGAAGCGTATACCGGAAACGAGACTTTGACCATTAAATTGGATTCTTATATTGAAAAAAGTTATTTTTTAGGAACTAGTACTTCCAGAACTGCGACTTATGTGTTGTCCGACCCTAGCGGATTAATAACATTTTCTACAGGTTTTGGTATTGGAGATGGTCAAATTGTAATAACTGAATATGATGCTGCGAATAATACGGTTAGCGGCACATTTAAATTTAATGTAGAAAACACTTACAAAAATCCTTTAGCAGGTGACGTTGTAAATTTTCAGCAAGGTGTTTTTTATAAAGTGCCTGTAAGGTAATCTGTTCAGTGAATTACGGTAAAGTTTAATCTTGAAAATGTACTGGATGTTACTTTTAAGTATTTTTTATCTTCATTTAAAAAAATAAAAATCATAAATAAGCTAATATATAGTGTATTAGAAAAAAATAGATGTACATTTGTTCTATTATTTAAATAAGTACATATGAATATTTTTGTTGGAAGTCTTCCATTCAGTATTGAGGAAGCAGATTTAAGAGAGTCTTTCGAGGCTTACGGAGCAGTTGATTCAGTTAAAATTATTACTGATAAATTTACTGGAAGAAGTAAAGGATTTGGTTTTGTTGAGATGCCAAATGATGATGAAGCTCAAAAAGCAATTGATGAATTGAACGGTGCAACTGTTCAAGGACGTGCAATCGTTGTAAACAAATCTGAGCCAAAACCAGAAGGCGAAAGAAGAAGTTTTAACAATAACAGTCGTGGTGGAGATTCACGCGGTGGTTATGGTGGTGGAAACAGCCGTGGTGGAGAAAACCGTGGTGGTGGAAACAGAGGAGGATATTAATATTTTTTTCTAGCTATAAAAAAAGGTGTCAATTTATTGACACCTTTTTTGTTGTTTATTATTTTGTTTAAAGCTGAGTAATAGCTAAATGTGAGTGTTGTTTTTTCAGGTTGTAATTTTAGCTATTACTCAATTTTTAAACAAAATTTTTAAAATTTAAAGATTAGCAACTAACCAGTCACCCACTTCACTAGTTTTGTATGCTTTTGAGTCTTTAGAAGCTAAATCCTCGGTTACAATTCCTTGTTCCAATGATTTGTTAACCACCGTTCTAATAGCTTCTGCTTCTTCTTTTAATCCAAATGCATCTTCAAACATCATTGCTGCAGATAATACTGTCGCTAATGGATTGGCAATATCTAAACCTGTCGCTTGTGGATACGATCCGTGAATTGGTTCGTACAATGAAGTGTGTTCACCTACAGATGCAGATGGCATCAATCCCATAGAACCTGATATAACAGATGCTTCGTCCGTTAATATATCTCCAAATAAATTTTCAGTAATCAAGACATCGTAAGAGTTTGGCCATTGAACTAAACGCATCGCTACAGCATCTACAAATTCATAACTTACTGTTACTTCGGGATACTCTTTTTCCATTTCTTGTACGGTTTCTCTCCACAAACGGGAAGTTTCCAATACATTAGCTTTGTCAACACAACATAGTTTTTTTGAACGAGTCATTGCAAGTTCGAAACCTTTTTTAGCTAAACGCTTTACTTCAGATCGGGTGTAAGTGCATGTGTCATAAGCTGTTTCGCCATCGTCTTTTCTTCCTTTTTCTCCAAAGTAAATTCCTCCAGTAAGTTCTCTTAGGAAAATCAAGTCAGTTCCTTCAATCCGTTCTCTTTTCAAAGGCGAATTGTCAATCAAAGAAGGGAAAGTAAACGTAGGTCGCACATTGGCAAATAAGCCTAATTTTTTACGCATCAATAATAATCCTTGCTCTGGCCTTACGGTTGCTTTTGGGTCGTTATCGTATTTTGGATGTCCGATAGCTCCAAACAAAACGGCATCAGCTGCCATACATATTTCATGTGTTTCATCTGGATAAGGAACTCCAACGGCATCAATTGCACAAGCTCCGGTTAAAGCTGGTGTCCAAGTGATTTCGTGGTTAAATTTTTTTGCAATAGCATCAGAAACTTTTACAGCTTCATTAATTACCTCTGGTCCAATTCCGTCTCCGGCTAAAAGGGCGATATTAAATTTCATATTAATTGTGTTTTCCTCCCCCCGGCCCCCTCCAAAGGAGGGGGAGCCTGGATATTGAAGGGTTGGGTTTCTGACTATTTGTTTCTTTTATAATAAATTTTTTATTTCCCTTTTTCAGTTTTGTCTCCCTCCCCTTCGGGGAGTCCCGAAGCTTCGGGAGGGGAGGGGATTACATTTAGCATTTTTTGTGTTGCGATAATGGCAGCTACTGTTTGATCCGAGTCTAATCCTCTTGTTTTGAATTCTTTTCCTTTGTTAATCCATGTAATTATGGTTTCACATAAAGCATCAGAACTACTTCCCGGAGGGATTCGTACAGCGTAATCGATTAATTTAGGTAATTCTAAATTTTTGCTTTTGTATATTTTTGCCAATGCATTCATAAAAGCATCAAATTGTCCGTCACCTTGTGCGTGCTCTTCAATGATTTCACCATCTATTTTTAAAGATAAAGTAGTTGATGGACGCATGCCTTTTGCATGAGATAATATATATGACTCAACAATAATTTTTTCCTGATAGGTTTGGCTGTCCAAAACATCAGAAATAATGTAGGGCAAATCTTCTTTGGTAACGGTTTCTTTTTTGTCACCTAATTCGATAATCCTTTGGGTGACTAACTTTAAATCCTCAGGGTTTAATTGAAGACCTAATTCTTGAAGGTTTTTTTCAATATTAGCTTTTCCAGATGTTTTTCCAAGGGCATATTTTCTTTTTCTCCCAAAACGCTCGGGAAGCAAATCATTAAAATATAAATTATTTTTGTTGTCGCCATCTGCATGAATACCAGCTGTTTGTGTAAATACGTTGTCTCCGACAATAGGTTTATTAGCCGGGATTCTATATCCGGTGAAAGTCTCTACCAACTTGCTAACAGAATATAAGGAAGATTCTTTTACGCTGATTTCTATTTCCGGTAAAAAGTCATTTATTACGGCAACAGTACTTTCTAAAGGTGCATTTCCAGCACGTTCTCCCATTCCGTTCACTGTAACATGAAGCCCATGGATACCAGCTTTTACAGCTTCCATCACATTAGCAATGCTTAAATCATAATCATTGTGGGCGTGAAAGTCAAAATGAATATCTGGGTATTTACTAGTTATTGCTGATATAAATGCAAATGTTTCTGTTGGTATAAGAACCCCTAAAGTATCCGGTAATAATATTCTTTTTACAGGCTGTTTGGTTAAAAAATCGAGATATTGGAATACATATTCAGGTGAATTACGCATTCCATTACTCCAATCTTCTAAATAGACATTCGTTTCTATGTTGTTTTCTTTGGCTAAAGCTATTGTTTGTGCAATTTCAGAAAAATGTTGTTCGGGTGTTTTTTTTAACTGATGCGTCAAATGATTCAAAGATCCTTTAGTCAATAAATTCTGCACTTTTCCACCCGTATTTTTCATCCATTCAATGGATAGCCCCCCGTCGACAAAAGTTAAAACTTCAATTCGGTTACTATATCCTTTTTCTGATGCCCAAGACATAATGCCTTTTACTCCCTGAAATTCTCCTTCGCTCACTCTTGCCGAGGCAATTTCAATTCTATCAATATTTAATTCTTCCAACAATAATTGGGCAATGGTTAGTTTTTCTGCAGCAGAAAATGATACTCCTGAGGTTTGTTCACCATCACGAAGTGTCGTATCCATTATTTCAATCTTTCTTTTTTTCATTTTAAATTTGATGCTAGAACAGTTTCGATTTTATGAATCGGAATCCTGTTTTTATAAAACAGTAAAAACAGTTATTGAATTATGCCTTAAAAAGACAAGCTTCAATAACTGTGTATTTTTAAGAATAGTTTTAGTAAGGAAGCTTATTGGCAAACCCAACAATTTCTTCTTTGATGTTTTGCAAATAATCAATATCATCGAAACCATTAATCATATTGTCTTTTTTGTACCCGGAGATAGTAAAGGATTCTTTTTGACCCGTCGCTTTCAGCGTAATGGTTTGTTCCGGAAGATTAATTTCTAATTCTGTTTTTGGATCAGCTTCGATAGCATTGAAAATAGTTTCAGCAAATTCAGGACTCACTTGTACTGGTAAAACACCAATATTTAAGCAATTTCCTTTAAAAATATCGGCAAAAAAACTTGAAACAACCGCACGAAAGCCGTAGTCGTAAACTGCCCAAGCCGCATGTTCTCTAGAAGAACCTGAACCAAAGTTTTTTCCGCCTACTAATATTTTTCCACTGTAAGTTGTGTCATTTAGCACGAAATCTGCTTTTGGAGTATTATCTCCGTTGTATCTCCAATCACGGAAAAGGTTATCACCAAAACCAACACGTTCAGTTGCTTTCAAGAAACGCGCAGGAATGATTTGATCGGTATCCACATTTTCTATTGGTAGTGGCACTGCACTACTGGTAAGGATATTAAATTTATCGTATGCCATTTGATTTATGATTTATGATTAGTGATTTTTGATTTCGGATTTTCTGTTAAAGGAAAATGAATCTTGAAACACTAAACTTTTTATTTTTCTATTTGAAATTGTTATGGCGATTGAATTACATCAAATCTCTTGGGTCTGTCAATACTCCTGTTACTGCAGCAGCGGCAGCCATAATTGGACTTGCCAATAATGTTCTTGAACCTGGACCTTGACGACCTTCAAAGTTTCTGTTTGACGTACTTACAGCATATTTTCCCGCAGGAACTTTGTCGTCATTCATTGCTAAACAAGCGGAACAACCAGGTTGACGTAATACAAAACCAGCTTCGGTAAGAATATCCAAAAGTCCTTCTTCTTTAATCTGGGCTTCCACTACGTGAGAACCTGGAACTAACCATGCCGTAACATTATCTGCTTTTTTTCTTCCTTTTACTATTTCTGTAAAAGCTCTGAAATCTTCAATTCTACCATTAGTACAACTTCCCAAGAAAACAAAATCAATTGGTTTGCCAATCATTACGTCATTTTCTTCAAAGCCCATATAGGCCAAAGATTTTTTATACGTTTCCTCACCACCTTCAACTTGGTTGGCATTTGGAATATTTTTTGAGATACCAATTCCCATTCCAGGATTCGTACCATAAGTGATCATTGGTTCAATATCTGCAGCATTGATGTTTAATTCTGCATCAAAAACAGCGTCAGCATCCGTTTTTAATGTTTTCCAATACGCTACCGCTTTGTCCCAAGCTTCGCCTTTTGGAGCATATAATCTTCCTTCTAAGAAATCGAATGTTTTTTGGTCCGGAGCAATCATACCACCACGAGCACCCATTTCGATACTCAAGTTACAAACGGTCATACGACCTTCCATTGACATATCTTCAAAAACATTTCCAGCATATTCTGCAAAATAACCCGTACCTCCAGAAGTAGTTAATTGAGAAATAATATAAAGTGCAACGTCTTTTGGACCAACACCTTTACTTAATTCACCATTCACGTTGATCCGCATTTTCTTTGGTTTCGGCTGCATGATGCATTGTGTTGCCATAACCATTTCTACCTCAGAAGTTCCGATACCAAAGGCAATAGCACCAAAAGCACCGTGCGTAGAAGTGTGTGAATCTCCGCAAACAATAGTTGCACCAGGTAAAGTAATTCCGTTTTCAGGACCTACTACGTGTACAATTCCATTTTTCTTATGACCTAATCCCCAGTGAGAAATGCCATATTCTGCTGCGTTGTCTTCCAAAGCTTTTAGCTGATTGGCAGATAATGCATCTTCAACAGGTAAATGTTGATTTATAGTTGGGGTATTGTGATCGGCAGTTGCAAAAGTGCGTTCTGGGTATAAAACTGAAACACCTCTTTCTTTTAAACCTAAAAAAGCTACAGGACTAGTAACTTCATGGATGAAATGACGGTCAATAAAAAATACGTCTGGTCCATCTTCAATTTTACGCACTACGTGCGAATCCCATACTTTGTCGAATA
Organism: Flavobacterium xinjiangense; assembly: GCF_900142885.1. GTDB lineage: Bacteria > Bacteroidota > Bacteroidia > Flavobacteriales > Flavobacteriaceae > Flavobacterium > Flavobacterium xinjiangense. The sequence goes on from NZ_FRCL01000002.1 coordinate 174,096, forward strand.
ATGTAGTACTCATTTTTAACTATTTTTTTAATTGTATTTCTTCTTTTTGTAACAAGAATAATTGTCTAAGGTTTTAGCAATAGCAACAAATTTATAAAAAGAAATAAGGTCGTCAATTTCAGTATTTCATTATATACGATGCCCAAAGTGCGATTTAAACAGTTTACGGTTTCTGATTAAGTATCTACAGCTTATTTGTCTAATTTTAATTTCGATTTATTTTCTTTTTGATTCTCTTTTTTTATAATTGAAGCGCTTTCTTTAAAATTATGAATTCATTAAGTTTTTATTTAAAAAAGGAATTTTGTTTATGATAAATAGATAAATCAGATTATTCTTTGAATAATTGTCAGTGTTGTGAAGATAAATTGCTTTCCGGAATAATGCTTTTTTAGTCTTTTAACCGCAACGTTTTAGAATTATTTTGAGTCTTATTATTCTAATTTACTTTGATAAAATACTACGACATCCAAAAAAAGGATAACCGCTAAATTTGTCTTTTTAATTCCGCAATATGAAGATGATTGTTCGAATACAGAAATGAAAAATATAAGAGAATGCGTTATAAAAAGAGTAGAAATTTTTCTTCTCTTTTTTGATTACTACAGTTCTTTTTTTATCTAAAAAAAACCTAAATTTGAAATTCAATTTTTGTAATTTTAAAGAATTACAAACACTTCACTTCCAGCTATGTACTTAATATTCGATACTGAAACTACAGGATTACCAAAGCGTTGGAGCGCACCCATTTCCGATACAGACAACTGGCCACGCTGTATTCAGATCGCTTGGCAGTTGCACGATGATATGGGAAAACTCGTCGAGCACCAGGATTATTTGGTGAAGCCCGAAGGTTTTAATATTCCGTATGATGCGGAACGAATTCACGGTATTTCTACAGAATTAGCAGAAGCTGATGGAATTTCATTGGCCGAAGTTTTAGAGAAATTTAATATCGCATTAAGCAAAGCCAAATTCATTGTAGGTCAAAATTTAGGTTTTGACATCAATATTATGGGTTGTGAGTTTTACAGAATGGGAGTGGAAAGTCAAATGAGTTCGATGCCAATTCTGGATACTTGTACTGAAGTTACCGCTTCCTTATTGAAATTACCGGGAGGTCGAGGAGGAAAATTCAAGTTACCTACATTAACGGAATTGCACTCTTATCTTTTTAATAAACCTTTCGGCGAAGCGCACAACGCCACTGCCGATGTGGAGGCAACTACGCGTTGTTTCTTGGAGTTAATTCGTCGTGATATTTTTACTAAGGAAGAACTGGATGTGCCAGCAAGTTACTTTCAAGATTTTCAAAGTAAGAATCCAAGTGAAATTAAACTCATTGGTTTAAAACATATAAATCTCAAGGAAGCTTCGGATAAAATCCGCCAGCAGTTTGGCGAAAAACAAGCGCCTGGGGTTTCAAGAGAAGAACTTTTTGAGAATAAAAAGGTGCTTATTGATACGCCGTTTGTGCATTTGCACAATCACACTCAGTTCTCAGTATTGCAATCTACCATTAGTATAGCGGCATTGGTAAAAGCGGCTGCGCAACAAAAAATGCCTGCAGTTGCCATGACGGATCATGCGAATTTGATGGGTGCTTTTCATTTTGTCCGCGATATTTTATACCATAATAAGGCGGCTGAAGCCAAGAATAAAGCGGCAATAGAAAATGGTGAAGAACCTACCGAAGTTCCGATGAAGCCAATTGTGGGTTGTGAATTTTTTGTATGTGAAGACCATAAAAATAAATCGGTTAAGGATAATGGATACCAAATAGTACTTTTGGCGAAGACCAAAAAAGGCTATCATAATTTGGCTAAAATGTCTTCTATCGCATATACCGAGGGATTTTATTATGTGCCAAGAATCGACCGAAAAGTTATTCAGGAATTCAAAGAAGATATCATTGTTTTGTCTGGAAATCTTTATGGCGAAATCCCAAATAAGATTTTAAATATTGGTGAAAACCAAGCGGAAGAAGCCTTGCTTTGGTGGAAAAACGAGTTCAAGGAAGATTTCTACATTGAAGTAATGCGTCACAATCAGGAAGATGAAAATCGGGTGAATGCGTCTTTAATCTCATTGGCAAGAAAACATGATGTCAAGATTATTGCGACAAACAACACCTTTTATATAGACAAGGAAAATTCGAATGCACACGATATTTTGCTTTGTGTGCGTGACGGTGAAAAACAAACTACGCCTATAGGCCGTGGTCGCGGCTATCGTTACGGGTTGCCTAATCAGGAGTATTATTTCAAGTCGGGAGACGAAATGAAACAGCTTTTTGCAAATTTACCCGAAGCGATTTCGAATATTTCGGAGATTGTCGATAAGATTGAAATTTTTGATTTGGCAAGAGAAGTTCTACTTCCAAAATTCGAAATTCCAGTTGAATTTAATAATCCCGAAGATGCGGTGGATGGCGGAGTACGAGGTGAAAATGCGTATTTGAGGCATTTGACTTTTGAAGGAGCTAATCGAAGATATCCCGAAATTACTGAAGAAATTCAGGAACGATTGGATTTTGAATTGTTAACGATTTCCAATTCTGGTTATCCGGGTTATTTCCTGATTGTACAGGATTTAATTGCTGAAGCCAGAAGTATGGGCGTTTCTGTAGGACCGGGAAGGGGTTCTGCGGCAGGATCGGTGGTGGCGTATTGTTTGAAAATCACCAATATTGACCCATTGATGTACAACCTGCTTTTTGAGCGTTTCCTGAATCCGGATCGTGTGTCACTACCCGATATTGATATCGATTTTGATGATGAAGGACGAAGCAGTGTGATGGATTATGTAATTCGAAAATACGGGTCGAAACAAGTAGCGCAAATTATCACGTATGGTAAAATGGCGACAAAATCGGCGATTCGTGATACCGCTCGTGTGCTGGATTTACCGTTATTCGAAGCTGATAAAATTGCAAAATTGATTCCGGGCATGATGCCGTCAAAATGGAATTTGGCTCGTTTTTTAAATGAAAAAGAAGATGTCATTAAGAAAGCGGTCCGACCGGAAGAATACGATAAAATAAAAGAATTAATAGGTCTTGCGAATGAAGATGATTTAGGTGGAGAGACCATTCAGCAAGCCAAAGTTTTAGAAGGAAACCTAAGAAATACTGGTATTCACGCATGTGGGGTGATTATTACACCTAGTGATATTACTAATTTTGTTCCTGTGGCTACCGCCAAAGATTCCGATTTGTATGTGACCCAATTTGACAACTCGGTGGTGGAAAGTGCCGGTTTGTTGAAAATGGACTTCTTGGGTTTGAAAACCCTGACTCTGATAAAAGATACCGTTAAATTAGTAAAATACAGGACTGGAATTGACCTTGATCCAGACACGTTTCCGATTGATGATTTGAAGACCTATGAGCTTTTTCAACGAGGTGAAACGGTAGGGATTTTTCAGTATGAGAGTCCGGGAATGCAGAAATACATGAAGGAATTGAAGCCTACGGTTTTTCCCGATTTGATTGCCATGAATGCATTGTATCGCCCGGGACCAATTGCTTATATTCCGAGTTTCGTCAAGCGAAAAAACGGTGAAGAGGAAATTATTTATGACCTTGATGCCTGTGAAGAATTACTAAAAGATACGTACGGAATTACCGTTTACCAAGAACAGGTAATGCTTTTGTCCCAAAAACTGGCAGATTTCTCCAAAGGTGATGCCGACGTTTTGCGTAAAGCAATGGGAAAAAAGCAAAAGGATGTTTTGGATAAAATGAAACCTAAATTTATCAGTCAGGCTGCCGCCAAAGGTCATGCCGAAGATAAACTGGAGAAAATATGGAAAGACTGGGAAGCCTTTGCGGAATATGCGTTTAATAAATCGCACTCGACTTGTTATGCTTGGATTGCCTATCAAACGGCATTTTTAAAAGCGAATTATCCGGCCGAATATATGGCTGCGGTTCTTTCGAATAATATGAGTGATATCAAGCAGGTTTCGTTCTTTATGGAAGAGTGTAAACGTATGGGATTGCAGGTTTTAGGACCAGATGTGAATGAATCGTTTTACAAATTTACAGTAAATGATGATTATGCAGTACGTTTTGGAATGGGAGCCGTAAAAGGTGTGGGGTCTGGAGCTGTGGCAACAATTGTGGAGAATAGGAAAGATGGAAGATACAAATCTATTTTTGATTTGACCAAACGTATAGATTTGCGTGCGGCAAATAAAAAAGCATTAGAGAATTTGGTTTTAGCCGGGGGTTTCGATTCGTTTTTAGGAACCACAAGAGCGCAATATTTTCATGATGATGGTGATGGAATTACGTTTTATGAAAAAGCGATTCGGTATGGTTCAAAATATCAGGAAAATGAAAATTCATCGCAAGTGAGTTTGTTTGGCGAAAGTAGTGACGTGCAAATCGCAGAGCCTATTGTACCGCCTTGCGAGGATTGGAGTACAATGGAAAAACTCGCCAAAGAGAAGGAGGTTGTTGGAATTTATATTTCAGGGCATCCTTTAGATGATTACAAATTCGAAATGAAATATTTTTGTAATGCCAAACTGGAAGCGTTGAAAAACATGGAGTTGCATGTGAGTAAAAACTTGGCATTTGGTGGGATTATCAATAATGTACAGCATCGTGTGGCCAAAAACGGAAAAGGTTGGGGCATGTTTACATTAGAAGGATATGATGAAAGTTATGAGTTCCGGATTTTTGGGGAAGAGTATTTAAGGTTCCGTCACTTCTTTATCCAGAATAATTTCACCTTTATGAAAGTACTGGTAAAAGAAGGATGGACCGACCGAGATACAGGGAAAAAAGGGGAGCCAAGACTACAGTTTGTAGAGGTAAAACAATTGCAAGATGTACTGGAAACCTTTGCTAAGAAATTAATTGTACTATTAAATATTAAGGATTTAGAAACTGATTTTATCCATAAATTAAGTCATCTTTTTCAGGAAAATAAAGGTGACAATACGGTTTCATTTGAAGTTATGGAATTGGAAAAAACAAAACGTCTCGTTGAAGTTGCTCCTGTAGAAGTAGAAAACGAAGAAGTGGCTTTTGTCGATGAAAATGAAGATTCTGAAATGGGAGCTCTCGAAATCCCAGAGATAAATGCTGTAGCGAAAGTAGAAGAAATCGAAGAAATTAAGGTTGTAACCAAGCTGACTATGCCGAGCAGAAAGTTGAAAATCAAAATTTCGAATGAATTGTTGGTAGAGCTAGAAAAAATGCAGATTAATTTTAAGTTGAACTAAGTTTTTTAACAGTTAAATGTTGAGTATAAATTATGATTTTTAGTTAAATATTTAGTATGCGCGCATACTTTTAGCTAAAAGTTCGAATATTGTAATGATTGTTCTTGTGCGATGGTAAAGTATGGGTAAAAATTGTATTAAATTATTTTAAATTTGGTATGAATTTATTAAGAATAAAATTATGAAAAAGAATCTTTTTGTTTTAGGATTGCTGGTTTGTGCTATGTCTATGGTTGCTCAAACGGAAAAGGAAGAAAGTTGGTATTTTAAGCTTGGAGGGTCTTACTTCGTACAAGCAACTGCTACACAATTTCCAGTTGTAGGTGGACAAACTCCAAACAGAGATGTTTATGTTAATGGAAAATTAGCTTCTAGAGAAAGTATTACGGGATCTTTTGGAGAGGGTTTTCGTTATGGGGGTAATGTTGGGTATCGTTTTACACCACGTTTGGGCGTTGAAATGGGTATTAACTACTATAATAGTAATAGAAAGACAATGGTTGAAACTGTAGATAGAGTGATTTCTATGACTGGAGGGCCAACATATTTAGATTTAACGGCAGAAGGGCAGGTTAAAGCTTTGGATTTAGCTCCTGCAGTTGTTTTATTTTTAGGAGAGTTAAAAGGATTTGAACCGTATTCTAAAGTAGGTGTAATTGTTCCGGTTAATGGAAAATTAACAATCGAAACTACTCAGGATTTTAATGGTCCAGCTGTAGGTGGAGAGAGAAAAGTATTTCAAAGTGATAAAGTTAAACCTAATCCAACAGTGGGGTTTTTAGCAGCTTTGGGGACAAGTTATAAATTAGGAAAAAATCTATCTGCTTTTGGAGAAGTTGAATACCGTAATTTCACGGTTCATGGTAAAACAAAAGAAACGACAGTTTATACTGTGAATGGAACAGATGCTTTAAGTACACGTACTACTGCTCAAATACATTCTAATTATACGGATCATTTAGATAGTACTTCTAATAATTCAGATTTCAATACAGTTGATTCTACTAAGCCCACTGATGAATTAAGTTCTTACATCAGTATTAGTGGTGTTGGTTTGACTCTTGGGTTGAAATACAGCTTATAGTAAAAGACGATATTGAATAAATGAAGAGGCTGTTTGAGAAAATAGCCTCTTTTTTGTATTTTAAAAAAAAGGTGGTTTCTTTATAATTGTATTTTTAATACTGATTGTCCCGGAGTTTCGGGAGGCGTCCTTTTGTTCCGTCCGATGCTTCGGGACAGGACAAAAGATACAGTGTACAGCAGGAAATAGCTTCAAATAAGTATTGACAATACATTTATAATTAAAACTAATTTGAGAATGGTGTTTGGTTTGTTTTTAATATCTAAATTTGCATTGTATTCGAGGTTCGTGAAACTTTATACTAAACTTTAAACAAAAATATAATATGGCTTTAGCAATAACAGACGCTACTTTTGAAGAAGTAGTTTTGAAATCAGACAAACCAGTAATGGTAGATTTTTGGGCAGCATGGTGTGGACCTTGTAGAATGGTTGGACCAATCATTGACGAACTTAGCTCAGAATACGAAGGAAAAGTAGTAATTGGGAAAGTTGATGTAGATGCAAACCAAGAATTTGCTGCAAAATACGGAGTGAGAAATATTCCAACAGTGTTGGTTTTTCATAACGGAGAAGTAGTAGGAAAACAAGTGGGAGTTGCTCCGAAACAAACCTATGCTGATAGTTTAGACGCGTTGTTGTAATCGGTAGATTATGATTTTATATAAAAAGGTTTGACGAAAGTCAGACCTTTTTTTTGGAGTATAAAAAAGCTAAAACCCCAATTTCACGAATTAATTGGTGGAAATTAGTGAAATTCGTGTTCATTTTTTTTAACTTCTCTACTTTGTTTCTTTTTGTAATCGTTTAATTTTTAAATCATTTCCTCTTTTACTATATTTGAGATATGAAAATCGAATCGCAAATAGAGAAAATTTCCAGCTTTCAGCATCTGGAATTGCTCGCCAATCAGGTGGTGGAAGGTTTTATTTCGGGGATGCATAAGAGTCCGTTTCATGGGTTTTCTGCTGAATTTGCGGAACATAAAGTCTATAACGTAGGAGAAAGCACCAAGCATATAGATTGGAAATTATTTGCAAAAACAGATCGCTTGTATACGAAGCGTTTCGAAGAAGAGACAAATTTGCGGTGTCATATTATTATTGACAATTCCTCCTCGATGTATTATCCAAAATTAAGCGACAAACAAGTTTTCTATGAGAATAAATTAGGATTTTCGGTTTTGGCGTCTGCGGTTTTAATGAATCTGTTAAAGAAGCAACGCGATGCTATAGGACTAAGTGTGTTTTCGGACACCTATGAGTACTATGCGCCTGAAAAAGGAAGTGACCGTCATCATCGAATGATATTAAATGCGCTTGAAAACCTGTTGGAAAAACCAACAATAAAAAAAAGCACCAATACAATTACATTTTTGCATCAAATAGCGGAGAAGATTCACCGCCGTTCCATGATTATTTTGTTTACCGATATGTTTCAATCCGGCAATGAAGAAGCGCTGTTTAATGCCTTGCAGCATTTGAAACACAATAAGCATAAAGTAGTTTTATTTCATGTCGTAGATAATAAAACGGAGCTAAATTTTGATTTTGATAATGCGCCAAGGAAGTTTATTGATGTAGAAACAGGCGAAGAAGTAGCTATTTTTGCAGATAATGTGAAACAAGAATACGAAAAACAAACAGAAAGATACTTCAAAAAGCTCGCGTTGACCTGTGCGCAAAACAGAATAAAGTATGTTCCGGTGAGTGTTGGTGAAAGTTTTGAAAATATTTTGACGACATACTTAGTTGAAAAACAAAACTTTGGATAATAGCGTAAAGTTTTATTGAATATTTCTCGTAAAAACACTTGCGTAAACGGAAATCTATTGTATCTTTGCCACCGCAATAAAGCAGCAGGTTTGGTAGTTCAGTTGGTTAGAATACATGCCTGTCACGCATGGGGTCGCGGGTTCGAGTCCCGTCCAGACCGCTAATATTGGGGAAGCCTTTCGTAACAGAAAGGCTTTTTTGCCCCAATAAGGTATCTAAAGCTAGTTGTGTTGTTTTGGTCGGCCTTGTAAGCTGACCGGGTTTAGTAGTTAGACCAATGAAAAGCTTTCCACTTTTGTGGATAGCTTTTTTGATTTTAAGGAAGTTAGGAAGACTATTTTTTAGTATAAAATTTGTGAAGAATATTTTTTAAATTTCCAGTGTATAAATGGAAATCTATTGTATCTTTGCCACCGCAATAAAGCAGCAGGTTTGGTAGTTCAGTTGGTTAGAATACATGCCTGTCACGCATGGGGTCGCGGGTTCGAGTCCCGTCCAGACCGCTAATATTGGGAAAAGCCTTTCGTAATTGAAAGGCTTTTTTTATTTAAAGATTAGTTATAGGTATTACGTTTATATCATCTATTCTAAAAATTTCGATATTTATTACAAAGGCTTTAGTGAAAATGTTGCGCAACGACTATTGGATCATAATGAAAATAGGAGTAAATACACTTCCAATAAAGGGATTTGGAAATTAGTATATTCAAAAGCATTTGGAACAAAGAAAGAAGCTTTAGTAGAAGAGTTACGATTAAAAAAACTGAATAGAAAATCAATAGAATCATTTATTCAAAGTCAATAACGCTGTTGATATCATAGAATTGGTTACGATATATGCCTGTCATCTCGTCTTTTGGGACGAGACGGGTTCGAGTCCTCTCGTTCCAAAAACGAGACTAATATTGGGAAAAGCCTTTCGTAATTGAAAGGCTTTTTTTTGTTTCAATATTTTGATCCATAATCAGAAGAATTCTGATTTATATTGCCAGACGATTACCAGAAACAATCCTAAGTACATCACGCAGACTAAAAACGTCACAAAACTTGAAGCCAGAAAGCCCAGTAAAGAGCCTGTGGCAGCTTTTAAAGCTCTCTTGTGGTTTTTAGAGTCGTAAAGCAGTTCTCCCAGAAAGGCACCAAGAAAAGGCACGATGATAAATCCGAAAGGGATAGGGGCTAAGATTCCTACTATCAATCCAATGTTAGTTCCCCAAATTCCATAAGAACTACCGCCAAATTTTTTGGTTCCTTTAGCCGGAATCACATAATCTAAAAGGGATATAATTACAGTGATCAGTAAAGTAATTCCAAGAATCCAATAATTAGCCGGAACAGCGTTTGTGAAGTAAAGGAAAAGTAAGCCGATCCAACTGATACTTATACCAGGTAAAACAGGGAGAAAACTCCCCAAGATGCCTATAATCATACAAATAAAACCAAGAGCCAAAAACAATATGTCCATAAACTAATTTTTAGTATTTTTGAAAAATAAAGAAGCAACAATTCCTTTGTAAATGAATATGAGAAAAATAATTTTAATATTTTCCCTTTTACTCTATTTCACTATTTCTTTCGGGACTTTAATTGCCCAAGAAAAAAAGACGGGTAGTAACGATGATCTTTTAAAAGACTCACTTTATGCTGTCAATAAAGTAAAAGTATTGAATTATTCTCTGAAACAGTTTGATCAGCTTTTTTTTGAATTTTTTGATAAGAAATCAGACTCGCAATTGGTGTTAACCAAATCAGAATTCTATAATTATACGGTTCAAATTGCTGTTTTCTCAGATCGATTAGCTGCCTTGTATCCGGAGCAAAAGCAAATTGCCGCCGAAAATAAAAAGAAATGGTTCGCTGAATCGTATCAAGATTATTTATTGTCTAAGGCATCCGCAAAAAAATAATTGTATTTTTATAAACTATTAGTCTCAATCAAAAACAAAACCTTGAAGCAATTATACTTTTTATTAGTATTCGTATTATTTAACTCCTGTCAATACTTCGACAAGCAAGTGCCTTCAGAAAAGGAATTGCTGCAAAAGGAATTAAAAAATATTAATTGGAAAGAAGTCGATGAGTATCCGTCAGTGGTTGATTGTGAAAAAATAGAAAATAAAAAGCAACGCCAACAGTGTTTTTTCGAAGTTTTAACGCAGCTGATTCAGGAAAAATTGAGCGTTGATACACTTTCGGTTCTCTATCCTGAACTCGATACGATTGAAGTAAAGGTCACTGTTTTTCCAAATGCGACGATGCAATTCGAGCCTCAATTCCCAAAAGATTCCGTTGCTTACGACAAAGTGAAAATAGATAGTATACTTCAAGCTCGTTTAGTTGATTTTCCAAAAGTAAATCCTGCTATCAAGCGCGGAATCCCGGTAAAAACACAATTTATTCTTCCAGTTATTCTAAAAGTAGAGTAAGCAATGCCATTTACATTTTCACATCCGGCCATTATTTTACCATTTTTAAAAAATAAAAAATTGTCAGCGACTGCTTTGATAGTTGGTTCTATGTCTCCCGACTTTGAATATTTTTTCCGAATGAAAATGCAAAGCGAAATCAGTCATACGCTTTCAGGGATATTTCTAATTGATTTTCCTTTGGGTTTTATAGTTATGTTTACTTTTCATGAAATTATAAAAAGTCCTCTCATAGATAATTTACCCCTTTTTTTTCAGAATAGGTTGCAGGAATTAAAAGAATTCAATTGGGTAAAGTATTTTAATAGTGCTGTTTTTACCGTTCTGATTTCCTTTTTTTTAGGGGCTGTTTCACATGTTTTATGGGATTCAATGACACATTGGGATGGTTATATGGTTCAACGGTTTTCTTTTTTTAATGTAGAGGTATTTTCAATTCCGTTTTATAAAGTTGCGCAGCATGCAAGTTCAATAATTGGCTTGTCGTGGATTTTATTTTATATTTATAAACTACCGGAAAAAAATGGAAATAGCAAAAAAATGGATTTTAACTATTGGCGTCTGTCCTTCCTTTTTGCACTGGTTTTTATTGCTGTTAGATTTTATTTTGGAACACAATTAAATCTAATTGGGAATGCTGTAGTGAGTATTATTTCTCCAATGGTACTTGCAATTTCTTTGACAGGATTGATTTTTAGAAATAAAAAAACTATTTAATAAATTTTCTTCCTTTCCATTCGTATTTCCCAAACAAGGAATATAAAGCCACAGTAGTGCTGAAAAAAGGATACAACAAGCTGCTGAAAATAAAATAACGCATTTTACTTTTATTCAAAAACTGATTTGATTTGTAAATCAAAATAGCGTCAACTGAAAATTTTAATATAACAAACAAAAGCGTATTCAGAAATGATAATAAACCCAACAGCAAAAGTATAAAAGCAAGTACTAAACTTAAATTTCCAGCAAATACAACTAATGCCAATCCTTTCCCGAACGTACTTTTATACGAACTTGCTTTTGATGCCCAGCGTACTCTTTGATAGAACAACGATTTCCAATCGTTCAATGGTTTTGTGATGACAATATTATTTTGGGATTTCAAATAATGTACTTTTTCGGGAAATTGTTCAGCGGCTTTTTGCAACAGGAAAACATCGTCGCCACTTGCAATTCCGTCATTTCCATCAAAACCATTCAGTTCTTGAAAAAGAGATTTGGTGTAAGCAAAGTTGGCACCATTACACATAAAACCTTTTTTTATTCCAAAACTACCAATCGTAGCACCCTGTAAACTAGCTAAATCCAATTGCTGAAAATGATGAAGAAACAAATTGTTACAATCATAAGTAACTGCTCCGGCAATCATAGCAATATCGTGTAGTTGAATGTAATTATCCAGTGTCAATAACCAGTTTTTATTGACCACGCAATCAGCATCAGTGGTGATAATCCAATTAGTATTTACTATTTGCATTGCGGTGACAATCGCATCTTTCTTGGGTGAATTTGAAACCCGAATATTCTTAATAACCGAAACCTTAAACTTTAAACTTGGAACTATAAACGCTTCTTTAGAAAAATCATCTACCAAAATCACTTCAAACAGTTCTAGCGGGTAATTCAACTTGGATAAACTGCCTAATAAAACGGGCAGGTTTTCTGCCTCATTCCGAAAAGGAACGATAATCGAGAACTTTGTTTTTGGCGTTAAGCGTGTGTAATCAATAGTATTTACTTTAGTGAAACCATAAATAAGAAAGGCAATCGCCGGGCAATACAGGATTATGACGAAGGACAAAACAAAAATCATATTGGATTTCTAGTTTTAAAATTCAACACATAATAACTGCCAATCACTACCGGTAAAACGACATTTAGAAACCACATAAGTGTAGTTATAAAAATAACAATCCATTCGTTTACGCCAAGTAGCCCAAAAAAATAAACGGCAACACTTCCTTTTATGGCAAAGTCCAAAAACTGAAAAGTAGGCAGTGAGGAAGCTAGGAAATAAACGCTTGTAATCGTGGCAATGGCTGTTAAATAAGACAAGTCAACATCAAAAGCCAGAAACAAAAAGTAGTATTGGTGCGAAAAAACCAGAAACCGACAAATCGCTAAAAAGATATTTTTTTGATGAATGGGTTTTGGGATTTCGTTAATCTTATGAATCAGTTTTTCGATGGAGAAGCCCTTAATCGTTAATTTTTTTAAAGAAAACAAGATTCCAAACACCAGAAAACAAATTCCAAACAGAATCATAACAGTTTTTGTGGTAATCACATTGTATTGTGCATTGAAATACAATAAACCGAAAATTCCAAAAATAACCGTCAAAATCATTTGAATTCCGTTGCAAATGAGGTTTAAAAAAATGACTTTTTTAGTTTCACTTTTCTCAAAAAACAATGCTTTTCCAGCATATTCGCCTACGCCATTAGGTGTAAACAGTCCGGCAGTCAGCGCAGCAAGAACTTGTTTGGTTGCATCTCCCAAAGAGATTTTATGGATAAACCCGACCAAATTCTGCCATTTTAAGATTTCAAAAAACCGATTCAAAACACTGAGAAATAAAATAAAGGCGATTCCGCTAACCGACTGGTTTTTCTGGAACAGAATGATGAATTTTTGCCAATCGAGTTTGTCGTTATTGGCCAATTGATCGTAAATAAAATAAAACGCACCTCCCACAATCAAAAGTTTGATCAGAAGTACGAGGAATTGTTTAGTTTTGTGTGGAATTGAAATCATTGGTGCAAAGTAACAAAACTTTAAACTTTTAGACTTTAAACTTTAAACTAAATCATTGGCAAACGAACGCATCATATTAGGAATTGACCCTGGAACGACGATTATGGGTTTTGGATTGATAAAAATTGTCAATAAAAAGATGGAATTTTTACAATTGAATGAATTGCAATTGTCCAAATATGACAATCATTATCAAAAACTGAAAATCATTTTTGAGCGTACCATTGAGTTAATAGATACGCATAATCCAGATGAAATCGCAATTGAAGCGCCGTTCTTTGGTAAAAACGTGCAATCAATGCTAAAGTTAGGACGCGCGCAAGGTGTGGCCATGGCAGCGGGACTTTCGAGAGATATTCCTATTACGGAATACGAACCCAAGAAAATAAAAATGGCAATTACCGGAAACGGAAACGCCAGCAAAGAACAAGTTGCTAAAATGCTCCAACAATTGTTAGGATTAAAAGAACTACCCAAAAATCTAGATTCCACCGATGGATTAGCCGCAGCGGTTTGTCATTTTTTCAATTCAGGAAAAGTAGTTGGGGAAAAAAGTTATACCGGTTGGGATGCATTTGTAAAACAAAACGAAGAACGAGTAAAAAAGTGATCAGTGGTCAGTTTTTAGTATTCAGTGTGTAACTGTATACCGAGACTGTATACTGCGACTGAAAATTATATGAGCGGAATCTACATCCATATCCCTTTTTGCAAGCAGGCATGTCATTATTGCGATTTCCATTTTTCGACTTCGATGAAGAAGAAAGAAGAGATGGTTTTGGCTATTGCCAAAGAAATTCAAATGCGTAAAAGCGAGTTTGAAAAGGATCAAGTTGAGACTATTTATTTTGGAGGAGGAACGCCTTCGGTTTTAACTTCTGAAGAGATTAATTTTCTGATTGCTGCAGTTTATAATAGCTATTCTGTTTCAGAAAATCCTGAAATCACGCTTGAAGCGAATCCCGATGATTTGTCTGAAGAGCGAATCATAGAATTATCTAAAAGTAAGATTAATCGGTTGAGCATAGGAATTCAGTCTTTCTTTGAAGATGATTTACAATTGATGAACCGCGCCCATAATTCGGCGGAAGCCAAAAAATGTCTTGAAGTTGCTACTCAATATTTCGACAACATTTCTCTTGATTTGATTTACGGTGTTCCAGGAATGAGCAACGAGAAGTGGAAACAAAATATTGAAACGGCTTTGAGTTTTGGAATCCCCCATATTTCCAGTTATGCTTTGACTGTGGAACCCAAAACGGCTTTGAACAAGCTCATTCAAACAGGAAAAATCGAAAAACCTAAAGATGAGGTTGCGGAAGAGCATTTTGCTATTCTGGTAGAAGCACTCGAAGCGAATGATTTTATCCATTATGAATTATCGAACTTCGGGAAGGCCAATTATTTTTCCAAGAATAATTCGGCGTATTGGTTAGGAAAAAAATATATGGGAATTGGCCCTTCGGCCCACAGTTATGATGGTGTGTCGAGGAGTTGGAATGTTTCCAATAATTCGCTGTATTTAAAATCTATCCAAGAAGATAAATTGCCTAATGAAATTGAAATTCTTTCGGCAGCAGACCGATACAATGAATATATTATGACGGGCTTGCGGACGATTTGGGGTGTTTCTTTAGACCGAATAAAAACGGAATTTGGCTTTGTTTATTTGGAGTATTTGAATAAACAAGTTCAGAAGTTCTTGAACGATGAATTAGTTTTAGTCGAGGACAATGTTTTGAAAACCACCAAAAAAGGAAAGTTTTTGACAGATGGAATTGCATCAGACTTATTTTACTTAAATTTGGAAGAGTAACTTAACCACAAAGGGCGCAAAGTTTTACGCAAAGTTGAGAGGAATTTTGTGTTGTAGTGTCTGAGTGGTACAAAAAATTAATTTGTGTTAGCAATAATTCAACATAGCAATCAAACAATTGAAGTCGATTTATCAAAACCCATTGATATTTCGATTCCGTTAACTAATACGGATGAAAATCCAATTGCGTGGTATATTGAGAAACCAGTAATTGAACCTGTTATTTTTGGGGATTGGATAGGGAAAGTTTCTGAAGGGAAATCGTCTACGAATTTCAATAATATTTTTTTTAATCCCCATGGACATGGAACGCATACAGAATGTGTGGGGCATATTACAAGGGATTTTTACAGTATTAATCAATCGTTGAAACAGTTTTTCTTTTTGGCTGAATTGGTTTCGATAGAGCCAGAAATTAGGGGTGAAGATTTGGTGATTACTAGAATTCAGATTGAGAAAACCTTGAATGGAAAAACTCCCGAAGCAATAATTATTAGGACGTTACCCAATCTAGAAGCCAAAAAGAATTTAAAATATTCGAATACAAATCCGCCATATCTGGATGAAGCTGCTGCGCGTTTCATTCGCGAAAGCGGAATACAACATTTACTGATTGATTTACCAAGTGTCGACAAAGAACATGACGACGGAAGATTATTAGCCCACAAAGCCTTTTGGAATGTAACAAATGTTAATGATTTGAATGCAGATGCGAGATTAGATTGCACAATAACGGAAATGATTTTTGTTTCAAATGAAGTAAAGGACGGCAGTTATTTACTGAATTTGCAAATTGCTTCTTTCGAAAATGATGCGAGCCCAAGCAAACCTATATTATATAAAATATGATATGCTCCGCCAGTTCGCCTTATGGGCTCGTGTCCGTTTCAACCGATAAAAATAAGCTGAACGTTCCTTTTATTCAGCAATTCCTTAAAGATATTTATTGGGCTGCAGGAAGAACGATAGAGGAGGTTCAAACAACTATTGATCATTCATTTTGTTTTGGGATTTATCTTAATGACACACAAATAGGTTTTGCGAGAGTAATCACTGATTATGTTGTTTTTGCATATTTGATGGATGTTTTTATTACCGAAAAGCATCGAGGTAAGGGATATTCTTCTGTTTTAATACGCAGTATGATGACAGAACCTAAACTGAAGGATATTAAAATTTGGAGATTAGCTACTTCTGATGCGCATTTTTTATATGAAAAATTCGGTTTTAAAGCATTGGAAAATCCAGAAAAAATGATGGAGAAGAAAGTGATTTGATTTTTTAAAATTCTGCCTTTAAAACTTAAAGTAATAAAAAAATGAACCTAGAAACCTACTATGAGTACTGTCTTTCTAAAAAAGGGGTGACGGAACATTTTCCTTTTGATGAAGATACATTGGTGTTTAAAGTTGGTGGAAAAATGTTTGCGTTGTCGTCTTTGATGCAGTGGGAAAAAGCGGAGCCGTCCGTCAATCTAAAATGTGATCCAGACCGTGCTCAGGAATTACGGGCACAATATGACGACATCAAACCGGGGTTTCACATGAGTAAAATTCATTGGAATACAATTGCGATTAATAAATCTGTTCCGGATCTACTAATTAAAGAATTGATTGATCATTCCTACGACTTAGTGTACAAGAGTTTAACTAAGAAGATGCAATTGGAGCTTTAGATATGGGATCCATTCATCTAGACTTTTATGTTATTCGGCTATATTAAATTTATTTTTGTCGAAATACAGCGTTGTTTTATTTGAAATCTATCTATTTTTATACATTACAATCCATATAGAGACAAATGAGCAAATCACTAAACATTTTATTAATTGAAGATGATGCAATTGAGGTTATGAAATTCAATCGAGTTTTAAGTACCTTGAATGTCAAACATAAAATTGTTGAAGCGAACAATGGAGAAGAAGCACTGACTATTCTGAAGGTTAAAGAAGTTATCCCAGATATCATAATCTTAGACTTGAATATGCCGAAAATTAATGGGATTGAATTCTTAACGATATTAAAAGCTGACGAATATTTAAAATACATACCGGCGATAATTTTGACAACATCAAACAATAGAAAAGATGTTTTAGAATGTTACAGAATAGGAATTGCAGGTTATTTGTTGAAACCGCTTAAATATGATGATTATATTGATAGAATAAAACGTCTGATAGAATACTGGAGTTGTAATGAGTTAATAACTCAGTAAGATGTACGGGATTGTAAATAAAGCAATTGAAGAACTAGTAACGGCCAATTTTGGGGCGGATAAATGGGAGGCAATTAAACTTCGTAGTGGGATAGATGTAGATTTTTTTATAAGCAGTGAGCCTTATGATGACGCTATCACTTTTAAGTTAGCACAAGCAGTTTCTGAAGAAATGGGCATGACCTTGAGTGCCGTTTTAGTTGCCTTTGGAGAATGGTGGGTCGTAAAGACAACAAAGGATAAATATGGAGGATTGATGGAAGCGGGAGGAGATAATTTGAAAGAATTTTTAATCAACTTGCCTCTTTTTCATAATCGAGTAATGCTGATTTATCCAAAACTGACTCCTCCAGAATTCAAAATTAGTGATGTTACTGAAAACAGCATTAATTTGCATTATTTTTCAAAAAGAGAGGGACTTCAGGACTTTGTAAGAGGTCTTATCCAAGGATTGGGAATAATGTACGATACGCCTGTCAAAATTAATTTAATCCAAACTCGCGACGAAGGTTGCTCACATGAAATTTTTAATGTAATTTGGTAAAAAAAAGCATGGAAAAGTTAGGATTTAATTTTGATGAAGATAGTTTCAATAAGTTATTTCCTTTTTATATTCTAATTGATGCTAAATTAAAAATAAAAGGCCTTGGTAAAAGTTTAGCCAAGACTTTACCGTCAATTACCATAAATGACAGTTTTAATTCAACTTTTGAAGTTAAAAGACCTTTTGTTGAAAACCCAACTTTTGAAGACTTAGTAGGAATTTTTGATCAACTTGTCGTTTTAGGAACCGCTATTAAAGATATTGATTTACGAGGTCAATTTCAACTCCATAATGATTCTATTTTATTTGTAGGTTCCCCCTGGTTTGTCTCTATGAATCAAGTTAGTGAAAGGAAACTGACATTCCATGATTTCGCTTTTCATGATCCCTTGCTAGACCTGCTTCATGTTTTAAAAACGCAAGAAATTACTACCCAAGAATTAAAAGAATTATTGATTAAAATTAATAATCAAAAAAAAGATTTAAATAGAGATCAAGAAGAATTAAATAAGCTATCTCTTGTGGCTAGTGCTAACGAGAATGGCGTTGTTTTTACAAAATCCAATGGTGAAATTTTTTGGTGTAATGATGCTTATTTAAATTTGACAGGCTTTTCTAAAGAAGAAGTTATAGGAAGAACTCCTGTTGAGATTGGAAAATGCGAGTACACAAATAAAGAGGACTTAAAGAGAATGACTGGCCCATTTTTTAAAGGCGAAAAATTCGATGTAGAATTGGTTCATGGTCGAAAAGATGGCAGCTATTTTTGGACTAAAACAAAAGGGCAGCCTGTCTTAGATTCAGCAGGAAACGTTAGTCAGTATTTTGCGATGATAGAGGATATAACCGAAAAAAAGCATGCGGATTTTAAATTACTAGAGTCCGAAAACAGACTTTCATTTCTTATTGTCAATTTGCAAACGGGAATTATTTTAGAAGACGAAAACAGAAAGCTTTTACTTGCCAATAAAAAATTCTGCAGCATGTTTGATTTTCTAGAAGATCCGGGTACTTTAATTGGTATGGATTGTTCTAATTCTGTTCAGGATTCAAAACGCTTTTTCAAAAATCCCGATTTATATGTAGAAAGATTGAATAGTGTATTCAAAATTAATGAACCAGTTTATAATGAAGAATTAGAGCTTGTTGACGGAAGGTTTCTGGAGAGAAGTTATATTCCAGTTTTTAGAGATGGCATTTATAAAGGCAATCTTAGATCCTACGTTGATATTACGATAAAAAAGAAACACGAAGAAATATTACGAAACGAAAAAGAGAAATACAGCAATATTATTGCTAATATGAACTTAGGTTTAATTGAGGTCGACGAAAATGATGTAATCACTTTAGCAAACCATAGTTTTTGTGAAATTAGCGGGTATAATTTTGAGGAACTAATTGGAAAAAAGGCATCAAGCTTATTTCTAGCCGAAGAAAGTAAGGTGCTTATTGAAACTAAAAATAAATTACGGACTCAAGGCGTGACTGACTCTTATGAAATACAAGTAAAAAATAAAAGGGGAGAAAAAAGACATTGGTTAATTAGCGGTGCGCCAAATTATAACGTAAATGGAAATATAATTGGTTCAATAGGTATTCATCTTGACATTACCGAACAAAAAGAACAGGAAGAAAGTCTCTATTTGCTGTCCTTAATTGCTGAAAAAAATATTAATGCAGTTGTTATTTCTGATGTTGAGGGCAGGATAGAATGGGTTAATACCAGTTTCGAAAAAATGTCCGGCTATACTAAAGAAGAATTGGTTGGAATTAAACCTGGTTATCTCTTGCAGGGAGCGGATACAAATCCTGAAACTATCCAGTACTTAAAAAATCAAATTAGTAAAGGGCAACCCTTTAACTGTGAAATTGTAAATTATTCTAAAACGGGAGAAAAATATTGGGTCAAAATCCAAGGACAAGCTTTATATAATAAAAAGGGCGAAATAGTCCGGTTTTTTGCTATTGAAGAAAACATTTCTAACAAGAAATTATTAGAAAATCAAAGGGAAGAATTAGTAGAGAGTTTAGCAAAAACGAATAAAGAACTGGAAGATTATGCACAAATAGTTTCGCATGATTTAAAATCGCCTTTGCGAAGTATTCATTCTTTAATTTCATGGATAAAAGAGGATAGTGATAGGGAATTTAGTGATCAAACCTTAAAATATTTTTCTATGATTGAACATAAAGTGGAAAAAATGGATCATTTAATTGAAGGCATATTGACTTATTCAAAAATTGATAAAGAGGATATGGTCAAAGAAAATGTAAACACACACCAAATTATACAAGGGATCGTTGATATTATTCATATTCCAAAACATATCACTATTACTATAAAAAATAAGCTGCCGATTATAAGAGCAGATCGTTATAGAATTCAACAGTTGTTTCAAAATATCATTGGGAACGCTGTTAATTATATTGAAAGGGAAGCAGGTTTAGTGGAAATAGCTTCGGAAGAATTTGATGATCATTATGTTTTTTCAATCAAAGATAATGGTGTTGGAATTGCAAAAGAACATCACAAAAAAATATTTAATACTTTCCAATCGTATACAAAAAGTGAGCATTCAACTGGACTAGGGCTTTCAATTGTTAAGAAAGTCGTCGACACTTATAACGGCGAAATTTGGATTGAAAGTGAATTAGGGGAAGGTTCTACCTTTTTTGTAAAACTTAATAAGTAGATTATGAAAATCATTCAGGCTTCGAAATTAAAAAATCAAGATTGGAATTATCTCCAGGAAAAATCAGCATTAAAAAACCCGCTAGTATTAGTTTTTGGGAATAGATATCTATTGGAAGACGAAGAAGTAATAAATAATATTCGTAACGAATTTCCTTATGAACATATTGTTTTCGGCTCAACAGCAGGCGAAATATTATGTTGTAACGTACATGAGAACTCCATATCAGTAACAGCCATAGAATTTGAAAGAAGCTCCTTTGTAGTCGAAAGGGAAAATATTCTAGACTACGATAAAAATGCTAAAACATTAGGGGAAGCGCTTTATGATAAAATTCCAAAAGAGAATCTAAAACATTTATTTGTTTTGTCTGAAGGGAGTTTTGTAAATGGAAGTTCTTTAATAAAAGGTTTAGAAGTCGAAATTGATTCTAAAGTTTCTATAACTGGTGGAATGTGTGGAGACGATGCACGATTTGAAAAAACAGTTGCTTCTTACAAAGAAAATCCAAAGGTTGGAGAAGTTGTTTTAATTGGTTTTTATGGAGAAACATTAGAAATTACCTACTCCAGTTTTGGTGGTTGGATTCCATTTGGACCAGAAAGAATTATTACAAAATCAGAGGCGAATATTCTTTACGAAATTGATGGACAGCCCGCACTTGATTTATATAAAAAATATTTGGGAGATAAGGCAAGCGAATTGCCTCAAGCTTCTTTATTATACCCTTTAAATGTAACTCCTGAAGGCAAAAAAGAGCCTGTAGTTCGAACCATTTTGAATATTAATAATGACGATCAGTCCATGATTTTAGCTGGTGATGTGCCAATGAATTCAAAAGTGCAGTTAATGATGGCATCTGTAGACGGAATTGCGGAGGGAGCACAAACTGCAGCAGAATTTGCAATGAAAAACCGCAAAAACAATCCGGAATTAGCAATCTTAGTAAGCTGTATAGGAAGAAAGCTAGTAATGAACCAAAGAGTCGAAGAAGAAGTTGAGCAAGTTCGTGAGACGATTGGAGAAAAAATCCCAATGACAGGATTTTATTCTTATGGAGAAATGGCGCCTTTTAATGAAAGCACTTCTTGTGAACTTCACAATCAAACGATGACTCTAACTCTAATTAGCGAATAATGAATTCATTACTACGAAGACAAATTGATAAAAAACTAAAAGGAGGGCTTAATGATTTAGATCTTTTTCTAGTGGTGATTAATGACTCCTATGAAAATTTTGAAAATCAGATAGACTTACTGCAAAGAGCAATGAAAATTAGTTCGGATGAACTATTTGAAGCCAATCAAAAATTAAGAGATGAAGCGGAGAGCCTAAAAGAAGTCAATAAAAACTTGCAGTTTATTCTTAATTCTATGAGTCTGGATGTAGCAATTACATCAAATGAGGAATCCTTTAATTCGTCAGATTATATTAAACAGCAATCCATAGAAATAGTAAAAATCAATAAGCAAAGAGAGGACTTGCTTTTAAATCTTGAAAAGCAAAATCAGGTATTAAACGAATATGCTCATATGGTTTCCCATGATTTAAAAGCACCCTTGCGAAGCATTGATACATTTATAAACTGGTTTATCGAAGATAATCAGGAGATGATGAACGAAACTAACATGAAATCATTAAATTTAATTCTTTCTAATGTGGAGAAAATGGATTTATTAATCAAAGGAATCCTAAATTATACTGCTGTCGAAAATAATGAAAATCAAGATAGAACAATTAATCTAAACATATTGATAGATGAAACTTTAAGGACTTTACATATTTCTGAACACGTCGAAATTACTGTAAAGAATGAATTGCCCAAAGTATTTGGAAATGACTTTAGGTATAAACAGCTATTTCAAAACTTGATACAAAACGCCATAAAGTACAATGATAAAGAAAAGATTATTGTCGAAATTGGAAATTCAGAAAGTACTAACGAAATCAGTTTTTATATAAAAGACAATGGAATTGGTATTCCGCAACAGTACCAGACTAAAATTTTTGATATTTTTTCTAAACTAGAAAATAATGACCCGTCTTCAGGAATAGGGCTTTCTATTGTGAAAAAGATTATTGACTTCTATAATGGTACCATTTGGCTGGAAAGCCAAGAAAATATTGGAACAACTTTTTATTTTACAATACCAAAAGAAAATGGAACAGCCTAATCTAACGTACATCGACGAACTGTCAGGAGATAATCTTGAATTCAAAACTAAATTAATTGGTATTCTTAAAAAAGAACTTCCAAATGAAATAAAAGGATACTCAGAAGAAATGGCAACCACCAATTTTTCAGAGGCTGCGCAATCGGTTCATAAGCTAAAACATAAAATATCTATACTCGGTTTAGAAAAAAGTTATTATATTGCTGAAGAATATGAAATTAATTTAAAAAATAACTCAACAAATCTGAATGCTGATTTTGAAAATATTTTAAAAATCATGCAAGAGTTTGTAAACCGTTTGTAACACCGCTTACAGTATGAATTGCATTATTATTGATGACGAAGAGATGGCAAGAGCGATTATGACTCAGATGATCACTCTATATCCTGAACTTAAATTGATTCAAGAATTCCCTAATGCTATTCAGGCTATAAAATTCTTGAACCATACTGAAGTTGATTTAATTTTCTTAGACATCCATATGCCTGATTTTACAGGCTTTGATTTTATTCAAAGTTTAAAAAATCCACCTAAAGTAATTTTGGTGACTTCAGATAAAAATTTTGCAATCGATGCGTTTGAGTACGAATGCATCGTGGATTATCTTGTAAAACCAATTACCGAAGAGCGTTTGAATAAAGCAATCCAAAAAGCAAATGCCTATAAAACCACTTCCAAACCAACAGAAATTAAACCAATTGTTGAGGATAATGCAAATGAGTTTTATATCAACATCGACCGTAGATTGATAAAAATTGAAATGGCGTCTGTAAATATTGTGGAAGCCAAAGGGGATTATATCCATATAAAAACCGAGAGTAAAAATTATGTTGTCCATTCTACCCTTAAAAAAATTGAAGATAAATTACCAAAAGATTTATTTTTAAAAGTACATCGTTCCTTTATAATCAATACCAAGAAAATTATTGATATTGAGGACAATAGTGTTTTGATAGCCAAAGATGTAATTCCGGTAAGTCGCGCTAATAGACCGGAGTTAATGAAAAGATTAAATTTGTTATAATCAGTTCATCGTTACCAATTTGTATTTGAACTATAGAAAGTACGGAATAGACTATTATATCGATTTGACTTTTATTTAATTCATATTTTTGATTAACAATTTTAGATAATTTAAAGTCGAAATATATGATGAACTCTACACGGTATAAAAATGAAAATTCATTTTTAAGTTTAATAGCTTTTATTTCATTGGTATTAGTTCTTGGATTTGAAGGCAAAGTAAATGCGCAAACTGCTCCTAATTTTGGAACTGCTTCTAAATTTGTCCTTTTTTCAGGAATAGGAGCGGTGTCAAATACGGGGACTTCTATATTAAAAGGTAATGTTGGAGCAAATATTGGGGCTATATCTGGTTTTGAAACGCCTACAACGATAGACGGAACTATAGAAAATGTTAATGCAGTTACCGCCCAAGCGGCTTTAGATTTAAAAGCTGCCTGCGTTCAACTTCAAAATACACCAGCAACGATCACAAATCACATTACGATTTATGGAAATGGGGAAACGCTATTGCCAGGCGTTTATTCTGCTGGCGCAGCGGCATCTATAAATGGATCCTTGATATTAGATGCCAAGGGAAATCCAAATGCTTTGTTTATTTTTAAAATTGGGGGCGCGCTTACAGCAGCGGCAAACACAACTGTTATTTTGACTAATGGCGCATTGGCTGCCAACGTTATTTGGATTGCCAATGGTGCAATAGCTATGGCTGCAGGAACTACAATGAACGGTACCTTAATAGGATACGATGGTGCGGTTTCTATGGGAGCAGGCTGTGTCTTAAACGGAAGATTGTATTCAAATGTAGGAGCCGTTTCGGTTTATGAAACAAAAGCAACAATTTCTCCAGTGAGTGCTTATAGATTTTTGGGCAACTATACAACAGATGGTACACCACAGTATTTTGTAACAAGTGATATTGTCAGCACAGAAACAATAAATTTGATTAAAAATTCTTTGCCAGAAAATTACCCTGTACCAAAGTATAATCCTCAATACCTTTCTTCTGGGTATGATACGGATTTAGTATTAGAAAAAGACGCAGATGTATGGGTAACCTTTGTTTCTGAAGGTGCCGGATATAAAAATGTTTTGGGATTTTATAGTTATGATATTAATAATCCGCCAACAGTTGCGCCAAATGCAAATGACATTACAATTGTGTTTCCTAATGTCTCTGCTGCAGGAAGCGGCGGGAGTTTATTGACGGGAAACAAAGTCAAAATTGGGAGTTTTGTTGCAGGAACAGGAATAGGATGGGTACTTTTGGCTAACGGATGGAACGGGACTCAGGTGACTAACGGATTATGGAGGTTGTTTTCTAACCCAAATTTTAATCCGGAGTCGAATGCATCTTTAAGACAGCATAATGTACTTTTAAAAGACCCAGAAAATCAAAGAATAATTTTGGGCTTTGAGGATATAAGAAGAGATAATTCTTCTTGTGATAATGATTTTAATGATGCTGTTTTTTATGTGTCCGCAAATCCATTTGAAGCT
Source organism: Flavobacterium xinjiangense (assembly GCF_900142885.1). Taxonomy (GTDB): domain Bacteria; phylum Bacteroidota; class Bacteroidia; order Flavobacteriales; family Flavobacteriaceae; genus Flavobacterium; species Flavobacterium xinjiangense. Next base: position 199,334 of record NZ_FRCL01000002.1, read on the forward strand.
TTTAAAATATATAATGTTGCTGACGTAAGCAGTGCCACTAATGTATCTTCGGCAAACAACGGAGGTTTAGAGAGTAATGGAGATTTAGCAACACTTATTGCTAAAAGAAACTTTAGCAGAATAAAATCGAACAGTTTTGCTGATAAAAAAGAATTGCAAAAGAAGTTTTTTGCGGTTGCTAATTTAACGGCTAAAACAACCGGAACAGATTTTGCAACCCTAATTCCAGTTTCTGGAATGTATGGAACTGAAACAACTTATGTTTCAAGTCCAACTGATTTATTGGGAATTACAAATGCAAAACAAGTATATTCAGTAGATTATTATGAAGGAACAAGTCGTGTTGCAGCAGTTTTAGCGACAGAAACCGTTGGAGGTATTTATAGTCATTCGAAAGCGATTTGTGATCGTTTAAACAGTTCTTCTCTTGAAGATATCAGAACAATTGATATGAATGGTTATGAAATCATAATGGTAAAATTAAAACGAGCTAATGGATTAATTGAGTATGCTTTGAATTTTTCAATGCAACAATTACCTTCAGAAAATAAATTGCATAGTTACTGGAATTTAGCACAGTATCCGTTGGGGGATTATCTTAACTTTCAAATTTGGGGTTCCTCGATGGGGCAGGTTAGTAGCATTACAAATGGCATTTTAGAAAAATTTGCCGCAAAAGGAAAGATTACTGCGGAAGTAGTGAGCAACAGAGTTCCAACTGTTTTTGTAAAAAAAGGATTTTATAAAAATGGTCAATTGCATCTTTCTTTAATCAATAAATCAGGTGCTTCAAATATAATTTTTGAAGGAAATAAAAAAGCAACGGAATTATCCACTACAGAGTTTGTATCTCAAAACATAAGCTTGTCGGGAACTTATGAACAAGATGTAGTAACTGATTTAGGAGGTATGTTCGATATTGGTTTCTCCGTGTTAGGAAATAAATCAGCACAAATTGATGCGTTGTATCTAGCTGATGGACCATGGGGATTGGATTATTCAAAATTAGAAACTACAGTAACATCATTTGCTATTGATAACAAGGTAAATACGGGTAGTACTAACGATCAATATGCGATAGAACGAAATGCCTCTGTTAGCGGCAGTGTTTACGGGACGATGAATTTATTTAGAAATATTCTTCCGGGAGAATTAGTTTTTGATGCAAATGGATACACTGCGATAGGTTTTAAAATCCAAAATTCATTAGCCGTTGAGGTAGTTCTGGTAACTGATAACACAACGGACTGGAATGATAGATTGCGTTTTCAGCTTCCGGCAAATTCAACTATTTCAGATATTAATGTTCTTTTTGACAAATTTACTAATCCAAAAGGGCAGAAATACAATAGCGAAAAAATTAAAGGACTTGTTTTCTCTGTCCAGGGAAATTACAACGCTTTCCAACCTTTTGAGATTAATGTTTCTCAATTAGCGTTTAAAAATGCAGGCTCTTTAAGTACTGTTCATTTTGCAAATGAATTTACAAAGACTATATACAACTATCCTAATCCATGCCAGCTTTCCACTACACTTGTCTTACCTAAAATAACCGAAAGTGCAAGTGTAAAAGTGATAGATCTTTCTGGTAAAATTCTGATTACAAAAGAGTATAAAACGATACCATCTAATAACGAAATACAAGTTGCATTAGATAATTTAGGCAAAGGGATTTACTTCTTTATTGTCAGAACAAAAGAAAATGAAATACTACAAACCAAATTTATGATTAACTAAGAATACCACAACGCGAGAAAAAGCGATCCAATTGGGTCGCTTTTTTTTGTTCTATAATTTCCCTGCTATTACCATATTAATTAGATCTCCTCCTTGTTTTTATAAATAGAATTTCGATATATAACCTCCTCTTTAAGTCGGCTTTCTGAATAAAAGTGAGTTGATGTGGTTGCATAAGGTGTCAAAATATCCAATTAAAAACGATGTGCTTAGTGTTGGTATTAATTCAGTCAATCCAGCCCAAATTGTAAATATTTTTTTAAACTCCATCGCAATTATTTTGGAGCTAGCTCAGGGAAGTTACAGGTTGTTGTTTTAAATGTGAACAGATTAATAGCAAGTTATTAAGTAGGAATTACTATTGTGCTCACGGTAGATAGGGGATTCAATAATATGGATTTTATCAATTTTAAGTAAGGCGCAAAAAAAGAGGCTGCCTAACATAGGCAACCTCTTTCCGGTTTAAAATGGTTTGGTAATGTCTCGTTATTTTAGGTCAAAAACAGGTTTGTCAAATAAATTCCATTTTAAGCGAAGTCCCATTTCAGTATAGGTAAATCCGGCAACAGATACGGATGCAATATTACTGCGTCCACCATAAATATTCGCTAATAGTCGATCAGAGAATTTATAACCAAAACGAGCTTGAATTCTATAAGTAAGTTGCTTGTCGTTATCTTCAATAAATTGATATCCTACCGCAGCATTTACATTATAAAACCAATTTTTGTTTAGTGCTATTTTTTCGTCCTTCAAGAAATCAACAAAGATTTCAAAAGCATTAAATTTCTTTGGACTAAAATAAACGGTTGGCACCTGATCTTTAAAAGAGATAAATTGATAATTAAAACCGCCTTTCAAAACGGGCTGTGACATAAAATTATAATACAATGAGGTAAATAGTAAGTTTCTGGTATTATTATCTGTTTGAGTAGTATAGAAATATTGGGTAAACCAACCTAAATTAAAATTACTACCTATATTGTAATTCAAATAATAATTGTTAGTTGCAATCTGTTTGTCAATTAAATCTGTATTGAAATTCTGCAAATCACGTTTATACCCTAGTTCTAAATCTTGTAATTTAAAGGGCTTTGTCTTGAAGTAAAGGTTAATTAATGATTGTGTATACTTACTGGCTGTTGAATTGGCAGATGTAACTCCTGCTTCCAAATTAAAATTGATTTTTGGATGAAATTTATAACCAATTCCTATTAGGACATCATTTGTATTTGCTTTAACGTTAGTGACTTTGTTACCTGTTTTTCTATATTGGTACGTAGCATTTACAGACCATTTTGTAGATAAAGGAAAAATTACATTAGTTCTAGAACTAATGGCGGTGTTGTTACCATTGTCAAAGGAATAGCTTAGTTTTTCCTCTAAAGTTGGCGTATAATCTTCTTTGATTTTTTTAAAGAAGTTTTCAGCATCATTTTGATTTTTGAAAATTTCTAAAGTTTTAGCAACAGCATTTAAGGAGTTAGTTACCTCGCCAGAAGCGTAATAAGCATTTGCAATTCCCAGATTTCCATCAAAGGATTTCGAATCATTTCCTAAAATAGTAGAATAGTATTGGATGCTTTCTTTAAAATCACTGCGGTAGATAGCTAGCGTTGCTGATAGCGCCAATAACCAATTTTCATTAGCATATTTAGTGTTTAATTCCGTTATTTTTTGTTCTGCCAGTTTGTATTTTTTATTCCAAATCAAAGCCTGAATATAGCGTTCCTGTGTTTGTTTAATTATGTTTTCATCGTTGGTAGTTTTCGCTTTTTGGATTGCCTCTTCAGCTAAAGCTAAAGCTTTTTTGTCTTTTCCGTCGATATGTTCAATCAAGGAAAGCCCATTTAATGCAATTATTGGGTCATTTTTCGCAATAAGGGAATAGGTTTCTTTTCCTTTAGCAATATTCTTAGTTATTAAAAATAAATTTGCTTTGTTTAAGAGTGTTTCCTTGTCATTAGGAAAATCAATTAAAATTTCATTGTAAAAAGTCTCCGCTTCACTATATAATTTTTCATTTACTTTTTGATTGGCATATCCTAATTTTATATATTTTCTTGAAATTAAAGCGCCAGGGTTCGCAGGTGAAATTTCTAAAGCTTTATTGACATAAAAAAGAGCGTCTTTGAACTCTTTCAAATTAGAAAGTGTATTGGCATAGCCAAGATGGGCAACAAAATTAGTTGGATTTTTTTCAACCAAAACACTGTAGAATGCTTTTGCTTCAACAAATTTTTTGTTCCAAAGTAAAGATTCGGCGTAATTCAATTCGATTTCTAAATCACCTGGGTATTCTTTTTTTAGCTTTATAAAAAGATTCAAAGCTTTTTCAGGTTGACTGTTTAGACCAATTGCTCTGGCATAACACAGTTGTGCTGTTTTGTTTTGGGGATAGGATTTTAGAATATTTTCAAAAAACATCTCGGCTTTGTCAAATTCTCCTTTTTCAAGATGGCTAAAACCTTTACTCATATCTTGAGCCCTGCCGCTAAAACTGTAACAAATAAGAACAACGAAAACTAAATTTTTTAATAATTTCATTCGGTAATACACTTTGATTATTTCAATGCAAGTTAGGATAAACGGATGGTATTTGAACTATAGTAAAATGATTTTCAACGAACAATTATCTGGTTTCAAAGAGAAATGCTTTTTTTTAATCGTATTTAAGGGAGGAGATTAATAAAATATAGTTTGAGGTTAATTTTATTTCACGTGATTATTTTTGTATTATTGTTACTATTAATTCTTAAAAGTTACCCCTTTTGAATTTACCTTCAATTCCTAAAAAATTAAGTTCTGAGCATATCTTTATGTTAACAATGCTAGTTGTTAATGCTGGAAATTATATTTATAACTTATTATTGGGTAGAATTTTGGGTCCCAGTGAATTTTCGGATGCTGCAATTTTGATCACTTTTTTATTGATACTTTCATTTCTTGGAATGACCTTTCAAATTGTTGCTGCAAAATATTCAGTTTTGTTTGAAAATAAAATATTACAAGTGTTTGTTGTTACGGTAACTAAGTTTGCTGTTTTGGTTGGTTTTATTTTTGGTGCAATCATAATGATTTTTAATGATCACCTTCAAATTCTGTTTCACACTAAAACGGCAACAATGTTTGTTGTTTTTGCTTTGGGGATTCCACTGTATTTTTTGATGAGTGTAAACAGAGGATTGTATCAAGGCAAAAATGATTTGAATAAAATGTCAACAACATATATAACAGAAATGTTAAGTCGTTTGTTTCTGACTTTGGCACTTGTTCTTCTGGTTCCCACTTTACCAACATCAGTCGCTGTTGCTGCAGGGATATCTATGTCTCTTGTTTTTGGCCTTTTTCCGTTTCAAAAAAACATCAGTGTCAAAGCAAATATTTCCTTAACAGATGAAGTTTTAGATACAAAGAGTATAATTACTTTTTTTTCATTAACAGCCTTTTATGAATTCACACAAATCATTATAAACAATAGTGATATTATTTTGGTCAAACATTATTTTAGTGATAAGGAGGCTGGCTTATATGCGTCTTTAGCTTTAATAGGAAGAGTGGTTTATTTTGTTGCATGGATGTTTGTCATGTTGCTTTTGCCAAAGGTTATATTGTTAAAAAAAGAAGGGAAAGACACCTTGCCGATTCTATTGAAATATGTGGCTTACATTGCTGTTCTATCAGTTGGAATTATTCTTTTCACCTTTTTATTTCCTGAGTTTGTCGTGAAGGTAATGTTTGGAACAAAGTATATTTCTATTGCTTTTTTATTATGGAAATATGCATTGGCAACGTCAGTTTTTGCTATTGCAAACATCTTTGCGTATTATTTTTTATCGATTAATAAATATATCCCAGTTGTTATCTCGGCAGTTTTGGGACTGACCCAAATTGGATTAATTGTTATATTTCATAATTCGCTGGAGCAAGTAGTAGAAATGCAGATTATTGCTATGCTGGCACTGCTATTTTTCCAGTTGTGCTTTTTCTTTTATCATAATAAAAACAGTGTTCGTCTTAACTAATAAACCATTCGTCGAAAAAAATAAATTAAAATCCTATGAATAAAGATATTTACAGTACTAAAAATGAAGAACCAATGAAAGTAGCTGTAGTAACATCGTTCCCTCCCAGCAAAGTAACCTTAAATGAATATGGTTACCACTTGGTAAAAAATTTCGTGCAAAGAACAGAAGTTTCAGAGTTGCTTTTGATTACTGATAAAACAAAGGAACCAAAACAACTGGATTTTAAAAATAGTAATAAAGTATCTGTTAAGGAATGCTGGGAATTTAATAGTTATGCTAATTTATTCACCATTTGCAGAACTATTTTAAAAGAGAAACCAGATGCTGTTTTATTCAATTTACAATTTGTAAAATTTGGAGATAAAAAAGTTCCTGCCGCTTTGGGATTGCTAATCCCTATGATTTTGAAACTTTTTGGTTTTAATACAATTGTTTTATTGCACAACATATTAGAACAGGTAGATCTTGAAAGTGCAGGGTTTACTAGCAACAAACTTGCCCAAAGAACCTATAATTTTATTGGAACATGTTTAACTAAATGTATTCTTCAAGCGGATAAAGTTGCCGTAACTATTAGTAAATATGTAGATATTTTAAATGAAAAATACAAAACAGATAATGTTATATTAATTCCTCATGGGACCTTTGAGATACCAAAAAACCCCAATTTTGATTTGCCTCAAGGTCCTAAAAAGGTGATGGCATTTGGTAAATTTGGTACTTATAAAAAAGTTGAAATTTTAATTGATGCAGTTGAGTTAATCAGAAAATCCAGTGATGAAGCAATAGAAATTGTAATTGCCGGAACAGATAGTCCTAATACTCCAGGATATTTACAACAGGTTAAAGAAAAATATGCTGATGTTCCCGGAATTATATTCACCGGTTATGTTGAGGAAAATGAAGTCGCTACTATTTTTAACGAAAGTACGATGGTAGTATTTCCATATACTTCTACTACAGGAAGCTCTGGTGTTTTGCATCAGGCTGGAAGTTACGGTAAAGCAGTTGTAATGCCAGATTTAGGGGATTTAAGTATTTTAGTAAAAGAAGAAGGCTATAAAGGAGAGTTTTTTAATCCTGAAAGTACGGAGTCTCTTGCAAAAGCCATTAAAGCAATTTTAAATGACGACGAGTACCGAAGAAAACTAGCGAAGACGAACTACAAGGCAGCTTGTGAACTTTCTATGGATAAGATAGTTCAGATGTACATTCGAGATTTTAAGCAAGTTAATTACGATAAAATTATAAGATGGGTTAATGGTTAATGTATAAATAGGAAGGCTTCTTTTTACCATTAACATCAATGAATCCAAAACGTTTTTGTCTTTTCTTTTGCCAAGGCCATTTCCCTGCAACCTGATCCGGAACGTGAGGAAAATCATATAAGGTCCACGACATAAATGCAAGGTTATTCTTTTTGAATAATGCTTGCATTTTTTTATGATATTGCGCCTGTTCTTTTTCATTAGAACCTCTCAAGTTCCATATCCCTTTGTACGATGGAACTCCAAATTCTTCGATTACAATTGGTTTTGTCGTGATTACAGCCAAATTTTTAGTTTCTTTCACCAGATCTTCAATCGCATTGTAAAAATGATAAGAAACAAAGTCAACTTTATCGGCTAAATGTATCGCTTCTGCAGAATTTGACCAGCCAATAGTCACTAAATGATTTGGGGCACTTTCTTTAACCACAGTAATCATGTGTTCCAGCCAGTTAAGGACGTTGCTTTTGTCTCTGTTTTCAAAATCTAAATTGGGTTCGTTCTTTAAATCCCAAGCTAATATGGCTTTGTGGTCTCTAAATGTTGAAACAATTTTTTCAGCGTGACGATGCGTTAGTGTCCAGTTTTCTAGCGTGTAGTCGCTATAAAAATCAAAAAGGGTAACGATTACAAAAAGGCGTTTAGATTCCGCTAAATCTAATATTTTTTTGAGTTTATCTAATTTTTCTTGTTTGATATCAGCTTTTCCAAAATCATCGTATTGAATAAAAATCCGTATTGTATTTAGTTTTGCATTTTTTATAATATCAAAATCTTTACTGATGGTATCGGTATTAAAGGAATTTCCAAAAGTATCCCAAGCTGAATTTTTTGGGTAGTAATTAATTCCTTTGATAGTAAAATCAATATTGTATTTAGTGATTTTATCTCCTTTGATTTTAAACACTGAATTTGATTTTACTGTATCTAGAGGAAATGTAGTTTTTTCTATTTTCTGTAAATGACGCACCCTCCAAAAACCATCTTCAAGTAACATCATTACTTTATAAGTTGCGGTGTCCTGGACTGCTGCAATCAGTTTTTTCTTTTGATATACTTTTTGAAATTCAACTACATTTTTGTCAGTGAAAACAACTAGTTGACCATCGGCACTATAAAAATCTAATTTTGGATTGTGTTTTAGCGTGGTGCTCTCAATCGTGATTTCATTTTTAGTATTGTTTTTGATTGTGTTATATAAGTTTTGACGCGTATTTTGGGTGTAATAATCGGCAATGCCAGCCTTAGAATTGTCTTGCAGCGATTTGTTTTTAACATACCATGAAAACAGATAATCTTTTTCGATTGTTTTTAATGTGTTAGGCTCCATAACTCTTCCCGGATTGTCAATACTTTCCCAAACAACTTTTGGTAAATAAGTGTTTATGGTTTCTTTTTCTAAATGCAACATAGATATTCTATCCGCACCAGAATTTAAAAAATCGAGTACTTTACTGATGCCCAGTAGTAACAAAATATTTATAAGAATAAAGGATAGAATGAGAACTGCTCGGGTAATATTTCTATTGTTGATTAGGGTCATAGTTTTTTATTTCTGATTTTTGAGTAATGCCTAATGTAGTGATTTCAAAACGATATTTTTTTGCTTTGTAAAAATCAGGTGAAATGTAGAATTTAACAATTCCATTTGACGTGTCTTCTTGTAAAGTTTCAATTAACTTGTTTTCATGAATTACTTTTACAGTAACTTTTATTCCATCCGGAACTAATTGATTCATGAAGCTCTTTAAGGGACCCACAGTTAGTGTTCTATTGTGATTAGAGAACGCATAATTGAATTTGGCTATTATGGCTTTGTATTGAATGGTAAAAGAGTTGCTTTCTGCAATTCCTGTAATATATGCTTTTATAGTATAGAAATCAGGATGATCCGGATGCAATAATTGACCTGTAGCAATTCCATTTATAGTCGTTCCAAAAGTCTTTAGGATTATATTAGTCTTATTAGTGATAATAAAAGCGACTAATGTCCCATCACTTACGATATTGTTGTAATGGTCTTTAATCACTGATGTTGATAAAGTTGTTATTTGGTTACCATCTGCAAAGTCGTGATTTCTTGAATAATTGATGCTGAAATCCGAGGCAATATTGGGATAGACTTCGGTTTCGATTTCTTTTGTAGCGCTGTTCTTGCATTCGGTTGAAACTAAAATTTTACCGGATGGTCTACTAGAGAATATATTTTTCCAAGCAATGAAATCTTTGGTTTTCTCGGTATCAATTGTAATATTGTTTAAAAATTGATTTTTGATTAAAACCGGAGTGTTTTCCATAACAGGATTGTCAAGTCCATCGGTTGGAACAGCAACCATCATCGTGAATTCTTTACCACCGGCCAATATACTCCGTGGTCCTAGATAATTTTCAATTTGGGTTTGCCTGTTTTTATTGGGAATTATTTCAAAAATACCTTGTGCTATTGTTTTTTCACTAGCTATTAAAAACCAGGATACGGTACCCGTTTTTTTGGCGTAAAGCTCTGGAAGCTTAAAAGTCAGTTTGCCATTTTTATAAGTTCCTACTAATAAGGTTTTTCCATAGGAATGAATGATATAAAGTTGTGGAACAACGGTTTTGCTGTTCGATGTAAATTGTATTTTCACTTCATTTCCGGCGATAAAAAATTTAGTTTTGGTATCTAAAATAAAGACTTCTTTTTTAGCTCTTCCCAATAAAGTTCCAAAGGCCAAAAGAAGCGCGATAGATAGTAAAAATACGATGTAAATTGTTTTTCTCATTATCTTGGATTTCCAATATAATTGTTAATTTCTACTTTGATGAAATCATAACCATTCCCTTTTACTTTTTGTAACTGTTCTTTTTCACTGTTATTATTTCTATTTGGAACAACGTCTTTAGCAATTGATTCGTTAGATAATCCGTTTACAAAACAGTTTTTCAAGGAGGAATGTAAAAGATTTATTTTGGATAAATCCATAAATGTGTAATCAAAATATTGTTTTCGCTGCACTCTTACTCCAGCTCGCACAAAGAAATGATCTACATAAATTAAATTTTTATCACTGTCAAAATACGAAATTAATAATTCGGGAATAGTTACTTCCTGGATTCCAAAATTAAATAAGGTTCCTTTTAAATGGTGTTTGGTTATTTCTAAATCGGATAAACCAACTTTTGAATATAAATCCGTTATGGCAACATTTCCGGCACATTGAATGTCAAATGTTACGGGGGTTTTAGCGATTTCTAGTGGAGTAAATTCATTCGGGTTAAAGGTTGTGGGCTTTATATCTGTATTTTTTAACCAAGCAATATCTTCAAAATTCACTTTGAAACTCGTGATTTCTTTTGGCATTAATTTGTGTTTTATAACATATTTAGCATTATGAGAAGCCAGTTTTTTATTGTTTTTATCATATAAAGTTGCTTTCAATGTGACATCTGCAGGAACATTGTCCACGTTTTGAACCTCGCCTATTATAATATATTCTTTATTGAGTTTGATGAGTTTTGCGGAAAGAATTTCAAGAACGGGTTGTTTTAATACATCGTCATGGTAGGTCTGTTGTGTAGAAATTACTCTTCTCCCATGCTTAAAAAATCCAGTTCCATTATTAGAAACAAACTGATCCGGCGGAATGTCTAAATCAAGCTTTACGGGAGTAATAAACCATTTTCCATTTATTTTTGCCAGATTATGAATGTATTCTTTAACTATGATTTCTAGTGGGGTCACCCATTTTGTTTTTGCTACTATTTTAGCGTTATCTTTCGTTTCGTCCAAAATAGTAATGTCAATGGCATCTAGTTTGGCATAGGAATTCAATATACCGTCAGCCACTGATGTTTCTAACATAAATTGAGAAATTGACAATTTGCTTTTAGGATTCATAAAAGAATACGCCTTTTCGAATTCTTTGAAATCTATAGCGTCATAGTACGATTTGACAACGTTTTTTGGGCTGATTTGCGTAGCGTTGTTTAGGTAAAGTTTATAGATGAAACTCATAATAATCAACAGTAAAATTACGGCCCAAACGTGTAAAATTATGATGAGTTTTCTTGAAAAGGTAGTGTATGAAACTTTAAAATTGAAGAAAATAGGAGGAACTGTTGTCTTTAACTTTAGTGCTTGATACAAAATCATTTGAATGTTTAGTACAAATGCAATAACGACCGTTAATAATGGAATAATTCCCCACATTAATTTTTGATAAACGGGGACATCCTCCATGGGAAGGATTTTAGACAATGGTGGAATATTTAGCTTTTCCCAGACCATGATTCCATTTTCAAGCAGTGTTAATCGGTGCCAGCCACAGAAATATAAAATAGGGTCATAAAATTTATCATTCGAAAAAACATATTTCAAGTTGTATTTTTCAGGAACGGTAAGAAACTGTTGCAAAGAACCAATTCCTTCCAAGCCTCTAAATTTTGAGTTTTCCAAGCGTTCTACAGCTCTAGAAGTCAATTCAGGAAGTCTTCGTGCGGAATGGTAATTACCATCTACTGTGAGCGCCTTAGTTTGATACGATAAGGTAGCCATTTGATCTCCAAAACCCAGCGGTAAATAACGCCATTGGTCATGCTGATCCTGATTAAGGAAATTTATGATGGGTAATGTATTTATTTTTTGAGGTTGAAACGGTCTGAAATAGCCCATTGTAATGGTGAAAACCGCCATCAATAAAAAGGCTCCGGCCATTAATCCCCCTATAATTTTATAATACACGGATCCAAATCTATTTTGCATTGCTTCTTTTAAATCACCTTCAACAAAACGGTAAACAAACTCTCCAAACATGGGTAAGCTCATAATAGATGCCCACAAAGTGAAACGGTCTAAAGTAAGGATGTTAAATGCATTTTTTCCCAAAACCATTAAGGGAATAGGGGTAGTACCTCCTGTTCCTAAGATTATTAATAAAGTTATAGATAATCCAAAAAACAGGTATCGTTTGCTGTAATATCGATATAAAATATAGGGTAAAAAGAACAGTAAAATTCCCCATGGAATTAAAAAGAACATCAGTCCAGAGGAGGTTACTTCGATAAAATTATCCCGGGATCCATGAGGGATAGGAACTTGTGTGATAGGGTTTTTCTTTGAGTTAATCCAATACGGTAAAATGCAAAAAATGATTAGAAATACAGATGTGGCACCAAAAAGCAGGATCCTTTTTAACAATGAAAGGAACGATTGAAAGAAAATTTTAAAAGTGACCTCTTTGTAATTCGTTACTTTTTCTCTGGAAGTATCCATAATTACCATTCCTATGAGCGGAAAAATGAAAAAAATCATCCCGAAGAGTGGTGTTACGTGATGCGAGCAAACTGTAACTGCTAATAATGATATTGAAGAAAAAAAGTATTTGTACTTGCCGGTTTTAATCCAAAGATAAATTTCGGGCATCGAATGCATTAAAACAGAGATTCCTATAATACTGGGTAACTGCCCAAAAATATGAAGCGTTTCTACAAAGGAAGATGAAAAAACGGCTAGAAGTGCAGTGTATCCAGCCACAGTTCTATTACCAGTTATCAGTAAAGAAAAGCGATAGGTTCCCGTGATAAATAGTAGAATGCCAATTATCGCTACCGAGAACAATCCAAATTTTAGTCCGCCAATTAATGATAAAATACCAATTGACTGATGAACCAGTGGAGGATAACCCATTACCGTAAAACCAGTGTACCAGCTATAGTTCCAGGGTTCAAACCAGCTATGAGCATAATGATTAGCAAAAAACAAATGAATCAAAGCATCATAAGTGTTTTCTAAAGTAAAAAAGATCGCGCTAGAGTGAAAGACAAGTCCTATAAGAATAGCTGCTATTAAATATTTATTAGATTTTTCTTTCACTAAAAATTTATTATTATCAATGTTGTAAATATAGGGAATTAACAATATATTAGTATAATTTTAACGGCTAAGTGATTTAATCCATTCATCTACACATTTAGGCTCATTGGTCTAATATCTAGAAATAACTTTCGCTATTGAAATAACTTTGCTTCATATTAATATTATAAAATCATAAATTAATGAAAATACTTATCGTAGATGACCAAGAATTAGTTTTGCTTTCGTTAGAAAAATGTTTGACAGATTTGGGTTATGAAGTGAAAAGCTCTAACAATGTTTTTGATGCTATAGCTAAATATGATGAATTTTTGCCAAGTCTTGTCATCGCTGATATTAATATGCCCGTATTTAATAGTATAAGTGATGCGGATCAAACAATTGATAATAATGCAAAGGCAGCAGGCTTAGAGATTGTCAAGTATATAAAAGTGATTAAAAAACATGAGATCCCTGTTATGATTTTATCAGGGAATAATGATGAAGATGTAATTTTAAAAGGGTTTGAATTAGGGGTTTCAGACTACATGAAAAAACCTTTAAGCCTTAATGAGATCGGGGCAAGGGTCAAAAGACTTATCGGTGTAAATAAGGAAAGTTCTGTTGATAATAATAATAGATTAATACAAAATAACTGTATTGGAGTTGTGATTCCTTGTTACAATGAAGAATCGCGGTTATCAGGTGATGAATTTAAAAAATTCGTACATAAAAATTTAGGATACCATTTGTGTTTTGTAAATGATGGCAGTAAAGACAAGACACTTGAAGTTTTGCAAGAGTTGCGTAAAGGAAAAGAAGATTATATCAGTATCTACGACTGCGAAAAAAACGGAGGAAAAGCCGAAGCAGTAAGACTGGGAATGTTGCATTTAGCGAAGCAAACCCAATTTGATTATATCGGTTTCTTGGATGCGGATTTGTCCACTAATTTTGAAGATTTTGATGATCTTGTACAAACGATATCCAATTCCAATTATAAAATTGTGAGTGGGTCTCGCATCAACAGAATGGGAGCCGATATTGCTAAAGAATCAGCAAGAGCGATTATTAGTAAGGCAATTAATTTTATTATTAGAAAAACATTAGGAATGGATTTTAAAGACACTCAATGTGGTGCAAAAATCATGAGTAAAGAGGTTATAGAAAAAACATTCCAAAAAAAGTTCTTAACTAAATGGTTGTTTGATGTTGAAATATTCATGAGAATGAGAAATATATATGGCCTCGAGGAAACCAAAAAAATGGTTTGCGAAAAACCATTAAATAGATGGGTGCACATGGATGGATCAAAACTTTCGTTTAAGGATTCCTTTAAAATTATTTTCCAAATCGGTCAAATCGCAGTTCATTATAAATAAAACTACTTTTAAGATTATAAGTCAAAGAGATTATGCAAATTGTATAGTCTCTTTTTTTATGGATTTCATTTGGTTTTCAAAAGTTTAACAAAGAAAATGCAAGGTGAAATCTAAGAATCAGAAAATAGGCATTACTTTTGCGAAGAAATTAAAAGAAAAGTAACAACACCTACTGAAATAATTCAGCATATTATATGATAGAACAATTTAAAAAGTTTTTAAACGAAGAACAAGATCCAAAAGCCATCGAAAAAATCGCTTCAAAACTGAATGATTTATTGATGAAAAATGAAGAAATCGGTTATATTGCTGTTCAAAAAAAACCGGCAATTACCGTTTTACCAGATAGTATTGTTTTGACAAACAAGAGAATCATAATCTGTCAGCCAAAAAATCTTGGGCTTTCTATGAATTTTATTGATTATACGTGGGACGAGATAGAGGGCACTTTTGTGAAAGAAAATATTCTGGGTTCAGAATTTTCGTTTACAACCAGAACCAACATGGAGGTTTCGATTGATTATATTCCGAAAATTCAAGCCAGAAAAATTTTCACCTATGCTAAAGAACAGTTAGATGTGTTGAAAAGTGGAGCTGCACTAAATGCTACAATTATTGATGAGGTTCCTTTGATTTTTATAGAGGAAGAAGTGGAGATTATTGAAGAAATGGAAACCGAAGAAGTGACCAATTTTGCTGAAATAATGCCAGTTGTTCCACCAGTTTTTAATATGGAAAAGGAGCAATTAAATACAGTAGCTGAGACTACAAAAGAAAGCGGATTAAGTGGTTTATCACAAGACGACCTATTTGATAAATTACAGAACTATAAGAAATTATTGGATAACGGATTGATTTTGCAAGGCGAATATGACGCTTTCAAAAAAGAAATTTTGAGTTATATGTAACTAGTATTAAGGCCGAAAGTCATAAATTCAAAAGTAACACGTTATCTTTTGACTTTATGACTTTCGACTTTATAACAGTAAGACTATAGCGTTCTTTTCTGCTTTTCGACAAAATTATTGGATTGTAACTCTAGTAAATCGGAGGCGTTTTTTCGCTGTAAATCATATAGTTTTTTGTCGTCTGCAATATCACCATAAACTTTATCATGCATAGAAGCACTGGTTTTTACCAATAAAGCGCGTTGGTATTTATCTTGTTCCAATGTTGCTTTTAATGCCGTTTCCAGATCTTCTAGTTTAAAATCATATTCTCCTTTTGGAGATAATAGTTTTGCGATAATAGGAGAAGTTTCAATGGCTAAAAACAAGAGCATAATGAAAAACGAAGGCAGCCAAGGTAATTTATCTAATGCGTTTATTCGCGCCATCAAACCGTCAAAACTGTCAATAATTGGTTGTGTCTCGGTTACTTTCTTGTCTAAGTCGGCTTGAAGTGTTTTGGATTTTATCTCCATGGCTGCAATTTTAGCCAAGTTAATTTTTTGTAAGGTATCCAGTTCTTTTTTGACCAAATCATGTTTGGCAATTTTCTCTTTAAAAACTGGGCCTTTTCCTAATTTTTTGGTTCCAGCCGTTCCTTCGGCTTCGGTAATGTAGGTCTCGTAAAGCGTGTTGACTTCTTTTTCTTTATTGGTAACCTCCGATTTTAACTTATCGATTTCAGCTTTATTTTTATCCAAATCCGATTTGAAATAGTTAGCCACTTCTTTTTTGTTGTTCAAAGCCATGGCGTTTTTCTCTTTCAGTAAAACGGTATTGATCTCTTTTTCGAAGATTTTAATTTCCAATGGTTTTGAAATCACAATGGCAATGATAACTGCCAATATAATTCGAGGGGTTGCCTGTAGAAATTCGCTGCTAAATTTGTCTCTTTTTCGAATGGTGGAAACAATAAAACGGTCCAGATTAAAGATAAGTAAACTCCAAACTAATCCAAAAAGTAAGGCGGGATAGACGTTGTCGAAAACGGTAAAAAGGGCGTAAGCGCTGGCAATAAAAGCCATAACGGCAGTAAAGAAAACCGTGGCGCCAATACCAACATATTTGGTTTGTTCGCCCTCGGAGCAGCCTTCAAGAAGTTCTTTGTCGGCTCCGGAACAAAGAATGAAAAATTGTTTTAACATGATTGATGATTTTGATGATTGATGATTTTGATTTTTGATTGCTTCGCCAGTTCGCCTTGCAGGCTCATGTGAAGCTTACAAATTTAACGCCAATAATTTAATAATGGTATAAATAGTTGATATGTTTTCAATTAGCCTTTGATATTGTAGGAAAGGAAATTCTTTTAGTAGCAAATGATTAAAAGTTTACTTTGTATAAATAAAAAAGAGCCATTCGTAATGAACAGCTCTTTTTCTTTTTTGAATTATAATTAACTTATGCGATCGGAGCTCCCGTCATAATTTCGGGATTTGCAAATTCTTCAAACTTAGCAAAATTAGCTTTGAATTTTTGAGCTAATTCAACTGCTTTTTGATCATACAGTTCAGTATCTTCCCATGTATTTCTTGGATTTAATATTTCAACAGGAACATTTGGACAACTTTGTGGTATAGCAATTCCAAATACTTTATGATTTTCATACGCTACCTCGTCTAATTCTCCGTTTAAAGCGGCTGTAATCATAGCACGCGTATATTTCAGTTTCATTCGGTTTCCAATTCCGTAAGGACCTCCAGTCCATCCCGTATTAATTAACCAAACTTTCACATTGGCATCTTTCATTTTTTTGCTCAACATTTCAGCATATTTTGTTGGGTGCAAAGGCATAAATGGAGCACCAAAACAAGCGGAGAAATTAGGTTGAGGCTCTGTTATACCAGCTTCGGTTCCGGCAACTTTTGCAGTATATCCAGAAATAAAGTGGTAGGCAGCCTGGCCAGGTGTTAATTTTGAAATTGGAGGCAAAATTCCAAAAGAATCTGCTGTTAAGAAAAATATGTTTTTAGGGTTTTTTCCAATGGAACCCGGTTGAATGTTGTCAATATGGTAAATAGGGTAGCTTACGCGCGTGTTTTGCGTGATTGAAACGTCTTCAAAATCAACTTCATTCGTTTCTTTGTTGATCACTACATTTTCTAAAATAGCACCTCTTTTGATAGCTCTAAAGATATCTGGCTCATTTTCTTCTGAAAGATTGATCACCTTTGCATAGCATCCACCTTCAAAATTAAAAACGGTATTTTCGTTTGTCCATCCGTGTTCGTCGTCACCAATTAATTTTCTGTTTGGGTCAGCAGATAAAGTTGTTTTTCCAGTTCCGGATAATCCAAAGAAAATAGCTGTATCACCCTCTTTCCCTACATTGGCACTGCAATGCATTGGTAATGTATTTTTGAAAACTGGCAAAATGAAATTCAAAGCAGAAAAAATTCCTTTTTTCATTTCACCCGTATAACCGGTTCCACCTATTAAAACAATTTTTTTGGTAAAATCTAAAATAGCAAAATTGCTTTGACGGGTTCCGTCAACAGCAGGGTCTGCTAAGAAACTAGGAACGCATAATAAGGTCCATTCTGGCGTAAAGTTTTCAAGTTCTTCCAGTTCAGGTCTCAAAAACATATTGTAACAAAATAAATTTGCCCAAGGAGTTTCTGTTACCACACGAACATTTAATCTGTAGTTTGGATCCGCGCATACATAAGAGTCCCTAACGTAAACTTCTTTGTTTGATAAATAAGCCGTAACTTTTTTATATAAAGCATCAAACGCTTTAGGTTCAAAAGGAATATTTACTTTTCCCCACCAAACTTGGTTCTCAGAAATACTATCTTTCACGATAAATCGATCCAGAGGAGAGCGTCCTGTATATTCGCCAGTATTGATAGCTAAAGCGCCATTCGAAATTTCAACTCCTTGACCCAATTCGATAGTCATTTCATGTAATTCGTTGGCTGATAATTGGTAATGAATCTTTGCGTTTTCAATTCCTATGTCTTTTAGCGAAATCGATTGCGTAAACGGTGTGTTATTATTCATAAAATTATGTATTGTGTAGTTTAATTTATCGACTGCAAAAGTAGAACTTATATTTTAGATAGGATTTAATTATCTAATTTTTGTTGTTTTTTCTTTGTGACATTCCAAAATAGGATTCCCCAAGCCAGTATTAATAGGAGTCCACCGATAGGAGTGAGAAAACCAATTGCTTTGAAATCAAAAGTTGTAAGTGTATTTGTGGCTAATAAATAAATAGAACCGGAGAACAAAATAACACCAAAAAGAACCAAATTATAGATAGTTTTTTTTGTTTTTTGACTGAGGTTTGTCATTAGACCAATGAATAGTAAAAACAGTGCCTGGTACATTTGGTAGCGTACTCCAGTCTCAAAAGTCGAAAGTTGTTCGATAGACAGTACTTTTTTTAGGGCATGTGCGCCAAAAGCACCTAATATTATAGCTAACATACCAATAAAGGCGCCAGTTGAAATTATTTTTTTGTCCATCGTTTTCCTGTTTTTTTTCTCTGCAAATTTATCTCATATTCTATTCAAATTGAAAGAAATTAGGATATTCTTTTTAGAGATGTATATTCTTCATGAATTCGTTTTTAGAGATATGTTATTTTTTAGAATAGTATTATTTTAATTTTTTTAGAACAATCATTTGTTATAAATACAACAATTTTGTATGTTTGTGTTATAATTATATTAAAAATGAGAACAATACTAATCATTGGAGCAGGAAGATCAGCTTCGTCGTTGATACATTATCTTCTGGAAAAGTCAGAAAAAGAGAGTTTACATCTAGTTATTGGCGATTTATCTCTGTCATTAGCTGAGAAGAAAACGAACAATCATCCTAACGCTACAGCAATAGCGCTCAATATTTTTGATGAAAATCAAAGAAAAGAAGCGATACAAAAAGCCGATATCGTGATCTCGATGTTGCCGGCACATTTGCATATTGAGGTTGCCAGAGATTGTGTTGTTTATAAAAAGAGCATGGTAACTGCTTCGTATGTAAGTGATGAGATGCAAGAATTAGATGCCGCAGCAAAGGAGAGTAATCTTATTTTCATGAATGAGATTGGCTTGGATCCCGGAATAGATCACATGAGTGCTATGAAAGTCATTGATGAAATTGGAGATCAGGGCGGGAAAATGCTATTGTTTGAATCTTTTTGTGGCGGACTTGTAGCTCCAGAATCGGATACTAATCTTTGGAATTATAAATTTACATGGGCTCCACGTAATGTTGTTCTTGCCGGACAAGGTGGTGCTGCCAAGTTTATTCAGGAAGGAGCGTATAAGTACATTCCGTATTGTAATTTGTTTCGCAGAACAGAATTTCTGGAAGTGGAAGGTTTCGGAAGATTTGAGGCGTACTCTAATAGGGATTCCCTGAAATATAGAAGTGTGTATGGGTTAGACGATGTTCTTACCTTATATAGAGGCACAATTCGTCGGGTTGGGTTTTCAAAAGCTTGGAATATGTTCGTTCAATTGGGGATGACGGATGATAGTTACATTATGGAAGATTCTGAAAACATGAGCTACCGTAAATTTGTCAACTCCTTTTTGCCTTATCATCCAACGGATTCCGTTGAAATAAAAGTACGTCTGATTCTGAAAATTGATCAGGACGATATAATGTGGGATAAATTAGTGGAGTTGGATTTATTCAGCCATAAAAAAATTGTTGGACTTAAAAATGCAACTCCAGCACAAATATTAGAAAAAATATTGAGCGATAGTTGGACACTACAGCCCGAAGATAAAGATATGATTGTGATGTACCATAAATTCGGATACGAATTAGATGGTGAAAAGAAACAAATCGATTCCAAAATGGTATGTATTGGCGAGGATCAAACCTATACCGCCATGGCAAAAACAGTGGGTTTGCCTGTTGCAATGGCAACATTACTAATTCTAAATGGTAAAATTACCACTCCGGGAGTACAGCTTCCAATTCGTAAAGAAGTGTATTTACCTATTTTGAAAGAACTAGAAGAATACGGGGTTGTTTTCAAAGAACAAGCCATGCCTTATTTGGGCTATAATCCAGTAAAAGTTTTTAGTTAATAGTTTTTATATTTTGCAGTTCGATGAATCCGCTTCTCCTGATAAAAGTCTAGAGTTGCGGATTTTTTATGCACTTCATTTATTGAATACCTATTTTTTGGGCGTGACCCTGCAGATTGCTTCGTCGTTCCTCCTCGCATCTTCGGGTCGGGCTGTACGCTACAATCTTTATGTTTTTAAAGAAAAAACATAAAGGATTTTCGCTGCCATCCCTTACGCAAAGCATTCCATTGATTCAAAGTTGTTTTTCGATTTGTAAGAAAATTTAATTATATTTGAAAACACATAAAACGAAACAAAGTAGCGGATAGCCAAACAAATTTGGGTGTATATGCGAAGGTTTGTTTCGATTATCTATAAAGTTGGCAGTAATTATAAAAATAGAAATGAAAACACCATCCTTAAAAGAAATAAACAAATGGTTTGTATTAATGTTATTTCCTATTGTAGGTTTATGTCTTCTATTTCATCAAACTTAAAGACCTAAAATAGAAAGCCAAAAAGACCTAACTTATGTTAAAGGAAGAATAAAAGATTATTCGTTTGAATACAAGTCTGGTGGAAGAGCAATTTCAAGACAATTTTATATTGGGATTCAAGGATATGATTGTAAATTTCAAATAATTGCTGATTATTTACCTTATTTTGAAAAAAGTGAATTTGAAAGCAGAAAAGAAATAGGAGATTCGATAAGAATATCTATTCCTGAAGAGGATAAGAAAAAACTCTTTGAAAATGAAAAAATTATAGCAATGTCTATTAATGATAAAATGAATATTTATCTATCTGAAAAAGATACAATTGCAGAAGAGAACACTTATTTTGACATATATGCGGGATTATTTTTCTTAACTCTTGGTGGAATAATTTACGTACTGATGAAAAAAGGAATTATAAAAATGAAATGACTACTGCCAACCGCCGTTTGGCAAGATTGGGGTTTTAGGTTTAATTGTACTTTTGAAACTGTACTAATCCAATTACGATTGTTGCACCTAATGCATAATCTAACAAAAATAATTATTGATGAAACTAAGCAAAGAAGTTATAAAAAAAGGTATGTATTTATCAGGTATATCAAATATTGCCGGTGTACTCGTATTTTCAAGATTCTTTACCAATAAAACGATAAATGAAACTGACCCAGTTACTATGTCCAATTTTGGACTATTAATGATAGCAGTATGGGGTCTTGTATTTCTAGCTGTTGCTAAAAAATGGGAGAATCTTAGATGGGTGATCGGGGTTTTTGTTATCGAAAAATTTATTTATGGTCTCACTTGGACTAAATGGATTTTGAATAATGATCTTTCTTCAGTATATAAAAAAGATACAATGGCTGGAATTTTTTATACCATTTATGGGCCTAATGATTGGTTATTCTGTGTCTTTTACTTATGCGTGTTTATTAACTTAAGTACACTTGAGAAAAAAAACAGATAATAATTACAGTATAAAATCACATCTAGCCGCACGCATAGATAGCAAAGATTACGAGATTTGAATAGAATTTTAAAGTTAACTTTAATAAATAAATTTTAAAACAAAATAATATGGCGATCAGCAGTTTGCGTTAGGGATTGCAATGAAAATCCTTTTTATTTTTTTCTTTAAAAAATAAAAAGATTGTAATGGAAAGCCCGACCGAAGGTAACGCCCAAAAATAATCCGCCCTGTTTAAAGCGGATTTGTCTTTTTAGGATATTATTACTTTGTTTGTTGTAGAGTAATCGGTAAACTGTATTGTACTCTAACGGGTTTGTCTTTATCTTTTCCAGGTATCCATTTCGGGCTTAATTTTAAAACCCGAATCGCTTCTTCTCCTGTGCCAAATCCCATGTCACGAAGAATTTCGAATTCACTAAGACTTCCATCTTTTTCTACCATGAATTTAATATATACTCTTCCGTTTCCTTTTAATTCTGTGGGGATTTTATAATTAGCTCCCATAAATTTATAAAATTCATTCATTCCTCCAGGAAATTCCGGTTGTTGAATGGCGGTAATATTATTTTTGTGTTTATTAGCTGGAATAACTTTGCTAATATCTTTTTGTTTAGAGACGTCTTTAAGTATGACAGGATTCTTTATTGATCCGTCCTTTATCGTTTTCTCTATTACTTTGAAATATGATTTTTGATTTGTTTTTTTTGAATGCTTCTCAAAATAGGAATTGGTTTGCAAGATGTAATGATTCATACTTGGTTCTATTTTCTTTCCGTTATGAATGATGTTATCGTATTTTGCATATGTTGCGATATCCTTGTAAGTGTATTGGCTTAAATCAGTATTTACAATCCCCCTTTTATCAAGAATTCCCCTAAAATTCACATCGTTTTTCCAGTTATTGAATTCTTTTGCTGTAGGTGGATTTTTCTTAGCTGATGCAGGAACTTCTGCGATGTAAAGCCTTTTTTCATTTAATGTTAAGTCTTCATATTTCTTATTAATTAATATTTTTTTGTGGCTGTCTTTTACAATCAATCGCACTCCTGCATAATAAATATCTTTCTTTTTATCTTTTGAAAGTGTAGATTCTCCTTTTTGACTATTTCCTTGTGCCACCGTTTCAATACATAGTAATAGAATCAGAGAAGTAAGTAGTGGAATTAAGGCCATTTTTTTAAGAAGTGATTTTGTTTTTGATGTGGTTTTTGTCATCATAATTAATCGTTTTTTAGTTATTAAATAATTCAAATTACTGGCCAGGTAAAAAGGTTGGTTCACGTTTGCTTTCGATAGTAATAAAGATTGATAAAACGGAACGTTATTATAGGATGTCACTACTTTCTCATCAGCAAGAAATTCGTGATTGAGTTGTATTGCTTTTTTGTAAAAAATAAAAATAGGGTTGAACCAAAAAACGGTTTTCAATATTTCAATGAATAAAATATCTAAAGTGTGTTTTTGGGATACATGCGTAAGTTCGTGCGTGTACAATTCGGCTTCAATTTTACGGTTATTGTATTCTGTTTCGTTGATGAAAATAGTATTTAGGAAAGTGTGTGGCAGTGTTTTTTCGGGCACCAAAATCAGTTTGGCATTTCTGTATACAATTGGTGTATTCGACTTCATTTTAGACGAAATCTGGATTATATTACTGATAAAACGTATTGCTAATATGATTGTTACTGCAACATATAAACTCCATAGTCCTATTTCGAAATAGTTTGTTTCTTCTAATGCTATTGCGCTTCCTTGCAATATTTGGATGTTTCCTGCGGGGACTATAGGTTGTGCTACTTCCTGAATAATTTCGATAGTTATAAATGGAATGACCATCGAAAATACAAGACTGAACAGTAAGTAAAACCTATTGAATATATGTATTTTTTCTTTTTCTAAAAACAGATGATACGCCGGCAGTAATACGAATAAAGTGATTGAGGATTTGATCAGAAAGTCTATCATTTTTTCTTTTTTTGAAGTTCACTGTCTATTATTTTTCTGAGTTCTTCCAGTTCCGTTTGGGATAAATTGGTTTCGGTGGTAAAGAAAGAAGCAAATTGTGATGCCGAATTGTTGAAAAAATTACTAATCAATCCGTTAACGTGTTTCGAGAAATAATCTGTTTTCTTGACCAAAGGATAATATTCTCTAGAGTTTCCATATTCATTGTATGCCACGAATTTTTTGTCAATCATTCTTTTTAAAAGTGTGGCAACGGTTGTCGTTTTGGGTTTTGGATCCGGGAATGCTTCGAGCAAGTCCTTCATAAAGGCTTTTTCGAGTTGCCAAAGATGTTCCATCAATTGTTCTTCGGAGTTGGATAGTTGCATTTGATTTGTTTATTCGTTAATTGAGTATTTGTTTGAAAGGTTACTATTGCTGAGTTTTTATTTCAGAAATCAGTTTCCCATTTTCGTATTTTTTAATTAAAATTGGTTTTCCTCTTTCGTCAAAGAATTCCCAATCGCCGGTATAAAACCAATGCGGGTATTTGTCATTGTTTTCTAATTTTGTTTTCCCTTTTGATTCGACTTTACCGTTTTGATGGTACTTCGTTCTAATACAATAATCATTTTTGTATTTTTCTTTCATGATGATTTTTCCGTTTAGGTAATATCGCCATCTTTTTACCGGACTTCCTTTATGATATTTTCCTATTGATTTGTACTTCGAACTGTCTTGGGTATATTTTTCGATCCAAAGACCTTCTCTTTCTTTATTTGCTTTTTGATTAATGGGTTTGGCTTTGCAGGCAAATAATAAAAAGAGAATACTGATCGGAATAATTAAGTTACGCATATCAATAATTTGTTCTACATAAATAGAGTTAGCTCTACAAATGTAGAGTAATATATTTAAGAAACAAATTTTTTCACAATATATTTATTTACAGTAATTTGTGATTTTGTAACCGCGTTAGGGATAGCAGTGGCATTCTTTTGTGACAAGAGAAACGGCTGGCGAAACAAATAAAAATGGAACAAAAGATAAAGCGAATAGCCCGACCTTGTTTCTAAACAGAAGTTTTTATTGAACGAGATAGTTCTGAAACAAGGTAACGCCCAAAAAAAAATCCGCTCATTTCTGAACGGATTTTACTATTTATCTGGAAGAAATTATTTAGATAACTCCACAAAATATTTATAAAACAATGGGATAGTTTCAATTCCTTTCAGGTAATTGAATATTCCAAAATGTTCGTTTGGTGAGTGAATGGCATCACTGTCAAGACCAAATCCCATTAAAATTGTTTTGCTTTTCAGCTCTTTTTCGAATAAGGCAACGATAGGAATGCTTCCGCCTGAACGCACCGGAATGGCAGGCACGCCAAAGGTTTCTGTATAGGCCATATTAGCGGCTTTGTAGCCTATGCTGTCAATTGGAGTTACATAACCTTGTCCGCCGTGATGAGGTTTTACTTTTACGGTAACGCCGGCAGGGGCAATGCTCATGAAATGTTTGGTAAATAATTCGGTGATTTGTTCCCAATCCTGATTTGGAACCAAACGCATCGAGATTTTAGCGAAAGCTTTGCTTGCGATAACTGTTTTAGCGCCTTCTCCAGTATATCCACCCCAGATTCCGTTCACGTCAAGCGTAGGACGAATGGAGTTTCTTTCGTTAGTAACATATCCTTTTTCGCCATAAACATCGTTAAGGTCGAGTGCTTTTTTATAATTTTCTAAGTTGAAAGGTGCTTTGGCCATTTCAGCTCTTTCTTCAAGCGACAATTCTTGTACATTGTCATAAAAACCGGGAATGGTAATGTGATTGTCTTCGTCATGAAGCGAAGCAATCATTTTTGCCAAAACGTTTATAGGATTCGCAACCGCTCCTCCATATAAACCAGAATGTAAATCACGGTTTGGCCCCGTAACTTCGACTTCTACATAGCTTAATCCACGTAATCCTGTAGTGATGGATGGTTGTTGGTTTGAAATCATTCCGGTATCTGAAATCAGAATCACATCATTCTTTAGCTTTTCCTGATTGCGTTCCACAAACCAACTCAAACTTTTAGAACCCACTTCTTCTTCGCCCTCAATCATAAATTTTACGTTGCAAGGCAAAGTATTGGATTGAACCATGTATTCCAATGCTTTTACATGCATATACATTTGGCCTTTATCATCACACGCTCCACGGGCAAAAATGGCGCCTTCCGGATGGATATCTGTCTTTTTGATAACGGGTTCAAATGGGGGAGAAGTCCATAATTCCATCGGATCTGCCGGTTGAACGTCATAATGACCGTAAACTAAAACCGTAGGTAAGCTTGGGTCAATAATTTTTTCACCATAAACAATTGGGTATCCCGGTGTATCACAAATCTCAACAAAATCACATCCTGCTTTTTCTAAACTTATTTTTACAGCCTCGGAAGTATTTATAACATCTTGAGAATAAGCGGCATCTGCACTTACAGATGGTATTTTTAATAATTCAATTAATTCGTTTATGAAACGATCTTTATGTTGTTGAACGTAAGATTTTATATTTTCCATGGATTTAAATTTTATAGATTCAAAAGTACAAAAAATAGTATGAATATTTTTTCCATAAATTGCTTTGAAAATTGGAAGTTATGTTTATCTTTGCACCCACAATTGAGCGGATATGGTGAAATTGGTAGACATGCCAGACTTAGGATCTGGTGCCGCAAGGCGTGTAGGTTCGAGTCCTATTATCCGCACTTTTTAAATGCAACTTTCTTATTTTTAGATAGTTGCATTTTTTATTTTTAATACTTGCCAAACCGTTGCCAAACCATTTTATAAATCGATCTTTTTATAGATAATTTCTTTAATGTCTTTTTTGGTTAATCCATAAATTTTTAGCAAATGAAATGTCTTAAGGATGTTTGAGGTTAATGCCTTTTTTGCGTAATAAACCTCAGAATTTAATTTATTGAAATATATTTCGTCTTCTGTATATCCCTCTTTTTCAAGTTTAAGCAGATGCCAGTCCGAGTAGTTTAGTGGCATTTTAATACTTCTTAAGATGCTGTCCGTTTCAAAAAATGTTGTTTGAATATTTATGAACAATCCCTTTATTTCAAGTGTGTTATCTGTGATAATACATTTGATTTTAATTTCTTTTTGTGTTTTAATAATATCTAAGAAATAAGACAATCCAATAGTTGCCTTTGCTGTGCTTTTAGTTTCGCAGTCTAAAAGATATTTAGCACCTGGAATTACTAATGTTAATTTACCGTCTGTAATAGTTAATTCTAAAACTGACCCTTTATTCCAAGGTGATAATTTAGATAGTTCTCTTAACTTTTTTAATAAAACTGATTTTCTGATTGTGAAACTTGATAAATTCATATTAACTCGCATTTTTTTAATTGTAAGGCTATACTAATGGAACAAAGAAATTATACAAAATCTTTCGTACGTAAATACAAACTGGTATTTTGCACTTAAAAAGAATGTGAAATTAAAGATACAATTCAATAATGATTCAAAATATTTTATTGAAATTTTTTTTATGCCGTCTATGCGAAACAAAATAATTTTTAATTTGAGTTATGTTAACGTTCCTGAGAGGGTATGGGGGTTTAGGATGGAAAGTACACAATAGGAAACTTAATTTATTTCGAGGTATGGGGTTGCGTGTTTTTGAATCCGATCAAATTTTTAGGTTTTTTTGATAGGATCTTAAATCTATTCACGGATGTACTAAAATTAAAGCGTTAATCGTTAGTGTGTTAATAATTTTGTTCTACATGTATATAACTATGTAACGGAAGTACAATAGATTCTACTACCATACTTCCGTTATTTAATTACTGGACAAAGTTTTATTTATAAATCATATTCAATTTTTATTTGTTATTAGAAATCACTTTTAAAGCAACCTCTTTTATTCTGCTTTTTACAATACGTAATTCATTGTCTACTTCTTCTTTACGGTAGTAGTAATTACCCTCAATGCTAAAAGTCTTATATCCAATATGGTCAAGTATTAGATCGGTAGATCTGATAAGTTCGTTTTTTAAAGTCTCATTTTTTCTTTCTCTTGATATTTGTTCTGATCTTGTACTCATTGTTTTTGCTTTAGTGTTTTATGTTTATTAATTCTAAAATGTTTAATTGTTGTGGGTGGTAAATACGTTTTTGTTTGATGTTTCTATTATTGCTTTTGTTTCTGATATTATGAGCAATTTCTTTGATTTGAATTTCAAAATTTGAATTGAACCATTTTTTTGATAAGTAAGTTCTTTTGATTTGTTCAAATATTCTTTTGTCTGCTGTGTGATAATATTTTAATCCGGTATGTGAGAGTAAAATACTATTGTCTTTTTGCATTTCAATATTAAAACCGGTAATTAAACAAATTGAGTTTTTTGTGTTACTACAATCTTTTAAGTTTTTATTTTCATTCAAGGTGCAGTTTCCATCTATATATACTGTCGAAATTGCACCCGTTTTACTATTTTCTTTGAGTGTGGAAATTGCACCCTTTTTTAATATTTCGAGTTTATCTATAATGATTTTTTCTATTTGTTTTTTTAAATGGTTTCCGGTCTTATCAATTAGATCATTGTAAGTTGTTTTGTTTTTGGCAAAACTATTTCTACTTTGATTTATAAATTTATACCAGGCGTGAGGATTTAGATAACCATTAAGTTTTGATTGCTCTTTCATTGAAAGGATCTGGATGTCTGTATGATTATCTAGAATTAAAACCTTTTCAAATTCTTTGATTATGTTGTCGGCCATTAGTATATAAACATCTTTATTTAATAGATCGTTAAGGGTTTTAACTCCTAATTCCTTGATGTATTTACTTTCTTTACTTTTTACTTCAAATCGGAATGTATTAATATCTGCAAACTTTGGGAACTGTATTCCTTTTGCGTATGCCTTGATTATTTTGTATTGGTTTGCTCTACCATTTTTATCTATCCGGTAACTCTTTTTACTGAATGGTAATCCTATATCTGTTCTAAACTCATTCTTTTCATGATAAGCCAAATAGGTAATTAAATCTTTAATGTCAATTGAGGAAATTACGTTTAACCCGTATTCTATGTTTACGACTTTTAAATTCATTATGTCGATATTAAAGACGCTTTTAAACTCTTTAATGACTTTTATCGAATCTATTACGGTGAAATCATTTGCGTTGTGTAAATTGCCGTTAAAATAATAATGTGGTTTAAATAAAATCTCTAATTTATTAGAATAGAAACAGAAATAAATCCCTTTGTACTGTTTCTTTGTTTTGGTGTTTATGACCTCATTATCAAAATGGTGAAGCCGGTCTTCATTGCTTACCCATTCCAATAAGTTATGGTTATTGAAATAATCAATTAACGAGGTGTCATGAGTCAATAGTTTAAGAAAGTCAATCATTTTTTATATATTTACAACGTTTTAACATTGCCTGTTGAAACGAACTTTTGAACAAATATTAAGGGGACTTGAACAATCCCCTTTTTTTGTACTTTTTAGTTTGTTTTGTAGGTGTTGATAATGTTTTGAAGTATTTCTTTGTGGCGCGGATAATAGTGTGGGTAAACGTCTATATTTAACCTTATTTCAGATTCTCCAAATAGTCCGTTTTTTTTCTCCATAAAACGAAATATTAATAAGGTTTTAATGTCATTCCTTAATCTATCTCCATAATAGACACCTTTAATATCGGTAGGTCGTAATCCTGTAACATCTTTTGAAGTAGTCCAATTGGAAGTGGTTCTCAAACGCGAGCATATAGAAACGCCTTTTGTTTGTGATTTACCTTGATAGGGTTCTATCCTTAAAAAGTCTGATAGGAAATTTAAACCTTTTGGTAGTTCAGCGAGCTCGTAAGTTGTATAAGATTTAACCTTATTACAAATCCTGTAAACGTGTCTGTAAAAATCTGGTGTTTTGTTTTTGCCTGTTGCTTCCATAAATCTAAATATTTAAGGGTTTAAGACTGGCTTCGACTTCGGAACGTAAAAAGTAAACACGCCCTCCAATACCTTTTGGCTGGAGTATTTTTCGTTTGCAATAATTGTGAACTGTTGAAATATCGACCGACAACATTTTTGCCACTTCCTGACGTGTCAAATATTCGTTTGGTTGTTTAGGTGTGAAGTGCTTTAGAAAATTCTCTAATTGTATTTTAACCCCTTCTGTAATTTGCAGCTGTAGTTCCTGCGGGGTTGTCTGAATAAATTGTACTGTAGCCATTGTCGAAATATTATTTTGTTAATACTTCAGCAATATTAGATGGGGCAAATTTTAGATATTCGCCCAATCATTCGCCCAACCAATCTATTTAAGTTTATCTAGGTAGTTTTTAACATCGTCTGTGTAATTATTTGAGGTGTATTTTGCCCTATCTTCATTACTGTCGTAATTCAATACGTTTACATTTCCCTTAATGGTTCTGTGTGTTCCACCTGTGAGTTTTTGAATAACTTTAAATGTATTTTCTTTTGTAAGTTTTTTAATTTTATCTAATTCAAAAAAGCCAAGTTCTTGAAGTAATGCGATTTTGTACGGTAGTGGTTTTTCCACTTCTTCTGAATCGGATTTTGTATTTTGGTCTTCGGTATTTGAATTTTCTAATAGTAAATTAACTTTTCTTTCAGTATCCAATATAACTTTTCGCTCTTTTAGTTCCTTTAAAAATTGCCTTAATTTAATATGTCTTTTGATTGTAATGCCTTCTTTAGGACTATCTTCTTTAATTCTATTTTCACTTATTAATAATGCCGTATCTTCAATTTTACAGTTAATAAAATCTAACTCTGTATTGTTTTTATTGTCGCTCAAATAAAAATTTAAGTGTACTTGATAAAGCGCGCTTGTTATTGACACCAATTCTTTCATTTTTAATAAATTTTATTTTACTAGTAATTTTGCTTTTAATATGGGTTGCTTTCACTATCTCTACCTGCGTCTGAAGATTGATAGTTTTCAATAAATTCATCTGTAATATTGTCTTTTGTTAGCATTTCATATTTGTAACTAAAAATTATACTTGCAACTTTACGGTTACGCATATTGTATTTTTGTGAAATTGTATTTATAATATCTTTATACGGTATTGAGTCGTTTTCAGTATTTAATAAATAATCTCTCATTACAAGAATTATTGAATCTTTAGAGGTGTTTTTTAGAATTGACAAAAGTGTGATTTTCTCGTCTTCACTTTCTAATTCTAAATCGGCTAAAAAATACTGATCTATTTGTTGCTCTTTTTTAGATAATTCTTTTTTTGGCCCAGTATCTCCAGAACTATAATAAAATAAGCCTAGTGTAAGCAATAAAACACCTCCTAAAATTAACCCATTTTTCACGGTATCTTTCATGTTATCTTTTTGATTTAAAATTTTCTATTTTTATTTTTTCTTCGCTAATCAATCGATAGACATCGCCGGTTCTTGTGTCAATTATATTACGTGTAAATTCAGTTTCACTTGAGATATATCTACCGTTTTGTGAGTAGTCATATAAACAGAAAAGAAAACCAATCATAAATAATCCTAATAAGCCAATCTTGATTTTTTCGTACTTTGTCATAGATTTTAATTTAAGGTTTTTTATTAATCAATATCAATATTTGGGTCTAATACTCTGGCTAAAGTATTTACAACTAAATAATATTATGATGAATAATTAAATTAATTTTTACAAATTGATTTTGGATCTAAAAGTTCACTAAATCTATTTTGTACCTCTTCATCATGCTTTGTTTCTTTATTCAATATGAGTAAAATGATTTCGTTTCTAAGTGCTTTTAATTGCTTTAATCTGTACTCATGATCCTTTTCCTTTTGAATTTCTTGTAATTGATTTTTTAATTTTTCAGTCATTTTTGTGGTTTATGTATGGTTATAAATATTTTTTTGGTACTAAAAGTTGTTAATCATTCGTTCCGTTTTTTATTAACTTCATTTCTGGTTTTTTGTCTTTGTTTATGTCTTCGTAGAATTTCATAAATAAGTCGGCGTTTGCGTCTTTATCCTCTCGTTTATTGATATACGTCAAAAATAAACTTTCTTTTGAGTGTCCAGTTATTCCAATTAATACGGCTGTCGGGATCTTTTTATAATAATTTGATGCAAAAGAACGCCTAAAACAATGTGAGGCAATCAATTCATATTTTGGATAGTTTCCTAATTCTTTTCGGTTGGTTTCGGTATTCAGTTTCGTTCCTTTGACAACCTCAATAATTCCCGCCATTTTACAAACTACTTTTGAATATTCGTTTAGTTTTTGGTGTGGTATTTCTTTAGGTAAATTGTTTTCTATTATTTCGATAACGTGGGGTGCAATTATGCCGATGGTTACGCTTTTATTTGTTTTCTGTTGAATTATATCTAAGTACATATTTCCGCCCTTATATCGAATATTCTCGTTTGTGATCTTTAGTAAATCTCCGCCTCGTTGTCCAATTTCACAACTGATTAAAATCCAGTTGCGAGCGTTGTCTAATGTTTCGGGTGTTAAAGAAAGGTTCTTTGTAAGTTCAGGATTTGTCTTTTTAAATTCTTTGAGTTGTTCAAGATCTGAATAATCGGTGTTTTTGATTTGCTCCAGTTCCTCAAATGATAAAGTTTGAATATAGCGGTCTTTGTCGCTCTCTCTAAAATGCTGGATTACTTTTGAATAAGGATTTATTTTTATTTCGTGTTTTTCAGCATCAATACAAACCGTTTTCAATATCTCTAATTGTTTCCCCGCATAGTTGTTACTGTATTCTTTGGAGTTGATTAACCAGTTAGTGAATTTGTCTGCAAAGGGTTTACTTATTTCTATAAACCGAATTTGCTTTTTAGTAACGGTTTGATATTCCTTTATAATGTTTTTGAATAGAGTATAGTTTTTAATGGTACTCTTACTCAAACCAATTTTAAAACCCCCGTTCGTTCTAATTTTGCGGGTGTTTGCATTGTCAATAATGGATTGCGTATGATTGATTAATAAACCTGTATCAGTTGTAACAACTCTATCAAAACAATCTACTATTTTAGAGTCGAGCCAAAAGGTATCAATTAAAATACTGTTGCCTAAATCGGTGTTGAGGTTGTTGTAAAGGAATGATTCTAATTTTTTGAGATTGTTAAAAATTAGTTTGTTTTCGGTGTTGTTCTGTTTGGGGCGGTCGGTGTCTTTGCTCCAGTCTTTCGGGTTAATTGTAAACCCTGTATTTAACTCAATTACGTTTCCACGTTCTAATGACAAATAAACCTTGATTGAAACGTTTTTATTTGCCTTACTTCTTAATCTAAAATTTACTGTTGCCATTTTTTGAACTTTTGAACAATTCAAAGATAATGATTTTTGTAATACATTTCACAAACTTGCCAAACCGTTGCCAAACCGTTTTAACATTTCATTCAATTTCATTCGTTTTCATTCGATTGTTTGGCAGTCTTTGAAAACTCCATTAAGTATTGAATTTGTTGGACTTTATTGTTATTTGTGTAATGTTTTTGGGTGGTTGTGAAAACTGCCAAATTGTGTGTTTAGGCGTGTAGGTTCGAGTCCTATTATCCGCACAAAAAAAGCTTCTCATTCGAGAAGCTTTTTTTTTTTTATAACGTAGAAATGAATTTTACCATTTCAATTATACTCTTTTCATCCTTTAAAGAGAATTTGTTATCCTTGAGATAAACTGCAATTTCTTCTTTTTTCATAGGAAAAAGATTTTGAAGTTCTTTCTTGTTTTTTGGCACTGCTGTAGCCATATCATTTTTTAAACTCAAATAGTATTCGTCGTCGATTTTGACAAATTTTTGAGGTACAGCTTCCTGATATGTCGTTCTCGCTTCTAATGCTTTTTGGAGTATAATTTTATCTCTTCTATATAAAATAACATTGTTTTTATTGTGTAATTCTGATAAGTAGCCATAAACTTCCCCCTCCTTATTCTTGTAGTTTATAAGTTTAATTTTATTTGGATTCGAGATTATAGTAATCGTGTTATAGGGATTTTGTTTAGTCAGTAAAAACCCTTTCATATCTTCATCTTGAACCTCTATTGCATCTGTCATAGCATTGTAGCGCACCAGTAGTTTTTTAGTGACCCCGGAAACTTCAGCTAATTTATAGTCTTGGTTCAGGTATTGTGAACCTTCAATTTTAACTAAATCGCGATTGTCGAAATTTGGATTTCTAAATAGGACTCCACTAGAATAAGGGTCAATCTTTTCAAGTATAGCCTGAGCATTAGCATTAGAAACGATAGAAAGTAGTAATAAGCCTTTGAATAGTAATTTTTTCATTTTTATTTAGATTTAGTTATCCAGTCATTAATTTTATTTTCTAGCAGGGCCAATGGCATTACTCCGGATTCTAATACTTTTTCGTGGAATTTTTTAATATCGAATTTGGATCCCATTTTGTCCTGTGCTTTTTTACGCAATTCCATGATTTTCAATTGTCCAATTTTATATGATAAAGCTTGTCCAGGAATTGCCATATAACGCTCGATTTCCGGAATAATGCTGGCTTCACTTTCAGCTTCATTTTCCAGAGAATATTTAATCGCTTGTTCTCTAGTCCAGCCTTTTGAGTGTAATCCCGTGTCAACTACTAATCGTACAGCTCTATGCATTTCGTTACCCAACATACCAAAATATTGATAAGGATCTTTGTATAGGCCTAGTTCTTTACCTAAACTTTCCGTGTACAAAGCCCAGCCTTCGCCATAAGCTCCAAACCAATTGAATTTCCTGAAATCTGGAAGACTATTGTTTTCTTGCTGTAAGGATATCTGAAAGTGATGTCCAGGAATGGCTTCATGCAAAAACAAATCTTCATCTCCGTAAACATTATAGTTAGCTACATCTGGTATTGGTACATAAAAAATACCTGGACGCGAACCATCAGCAGTACCTTGCATGTATTCTGCGCTAGCTGTTTTTTCTCTAAAAGCTTCCGTTCTTCTGATTTCAAATTTTGTTTTGGGTTGCAACGAGAATAATTTATCCACATTTGGTTTTATACGGGCATAAATACGTTGGAAATTGGCAGTAACTTCCTCGGGTTTTTTGAATGGTTTTAATTCCTTTTTGTTTCGAACTTCCTCAAAAAACTCCAATAAAGTACCTTTGAATCCAACCTGAGTTTTCACTTTTTCCATTTCGGCATTTATTCGCGCTACTTCTTTTAATC
Organism: Flavobacterium xinjiangense; assembly: GCF_900142885.1. Classification (GTDB taxonomy): domain Bacteria; phylum Bacteroidota; class Bacteroidia; order Flavobacteriales; family Flavobacteriaceae; genus Flavobacterium; species Flavobacterium xinjiangense. Next base: position 234,147 of record NZ_FRCL01000002.1, read on the forward strand.
CCAATTCATGAATTTGCTCTGGAGTCATTTCGGTAGTGGTCCATTGTTTTACATAGTTGGCATATAATTCTTTCCCAAAAGGGAAACTTCCTATTCCGCTTGTATTTCTGGATGAAGGAAGGTATTCGTTTTTTAAGAATTCAGCCATTTTCTTGTGCTGTGGAATTAATTTGTCAGTGATTATCGCGGTATATTTTGTCGTTAACTCTTTTTTTACGGCATCAGAGAAAGTGTCGGGCATTAATTTTATAGCCGAATAAAACAAATTATCCTCGATTTTTGGGGTTGCCATTTCTGCAAATTGGGGAATTAACTTGACGGTTAACGCTTTTGGTATAACAATGCCTTGTTTGATTCCTTTTTTCATATAAACCATAGCTGAATCAATCCAAACAGAATACTTATCCATTCTTTTCAAGAAATTAGTATAGTCTTTCTCTGTTTTAAACGGTTGTGCATTTGTTCCGCCGGCAAATTGTCCCATGGTCAAATGCGTGCCCCAAAATTGATGGATTGGCATTAAATTAGTAGGTTGTTTTAGTAAATTTTTGCCTATTTCAACTTCCCATTTAATGATTTCGTAGCTATTTTTTTCTTCTTCAGAAAGTTTAGTTTCATCAACAACTTGCAAAGCTTTTTCATATTTGTCAAAAAATGCAGCTTGCGATTTTCTATAACTATCCGTCATTTCAAATTGCAACTGATCGTTGTATTCGTTTTGTCCATTTTGTGTTGCAGTCAAAGGATCTAGTGCATTTTTATCGTCAAAATAATTTTTTGTCAGGGCACTAAAATCTTCGTTTTTGTCTTTGGATTTACAGTTTACCAATACTAATGAAATAATTGATGTAATAAAAACAATGGCTATTTTTCTCATGATGGTTGATTGTTAAATAATTGTAGCTAATTTACCAAAAAAAATGAATTATTGGCAAAATATATTCCTGTCTCTAAATATGGGCTTTTTCTGTTTCCAATTCTTGTTTACCAAAAAAAATCCCATTCGGTTTAAAGCGAATGGGATTTTGATGTTCTGTTTTTCTAAATCCTATTAAAAACAGAATTGAAATAAAAAGGTGATTTTATCCGTGATATACTCGGGATGCAATTATTTTATCTTCTTTAATGTCGAGCACTTCTGCAATAAGCATTTCATCTTCTCCATCAACAGTTCTAAGATATTCCATAAAAACGCGATCACCGTTTGCGGTAAGCGATTTTACTTTATAGTTTAAACTAGGCAAACGTTCAAAAGCATCTTTCCACCAGTCACGCAATGCTTGTTTTCCTGAGACAAAGCCATTGGTTTCAGGTTTGTGGATTTTTAGTTTTGGACTAAAATGCACGGCATCATCATCATACAATGACAATAGTTTTTCTAATTCTTTGTTGTTAAAGGTTTCAAACCATTTAAAAGCAATAGACTGTAATTTTTCTGGTGTCATGGTAGTTGGTTTCTATTTCTAATTAAAAAATCCCATTTCGCTAGAGCGAAAGGGATTTTAATTTTATAATTTCAAAGAAATATTAAACGTTCTTTAAATTGATTATTTCTTGGTCTGTAAGCAATCTCCAGTTTCCTCTTGGTAAATTCTTTTTGGTTAAACCAGCAAAAGAAACTCTGTCAATTCTTAGTACATCATAACTAAAATGTTCAAAAATATTACGAACCACTTTTACGTTAGACGATCTTAATTGCAAGCCAATTTCACTTTTCGCTTCACCATCAATGTAACTTACATCTTCAACAAAAACGCGGTGTCCATCAAGAGTCAAACCTTTGTTTATCTTTTCTAAATCTTCATATTTCAAGTTTTTATCTAAGGAAACTTGGTATATTTTAGATGACTTTTGACTTGGTAAAGTAAATTTACGAATCATATCCGTATCGTTCGTGAACAATAACAAACCAGTTGTATTCTTGTCCATTCTACCTACAGCCCCAATTTTTGCAGTAGTAGAACCTTTTACTAGTTCTAATACATTACGATATTCCTGACCTTCGTCCATGGCTGTCGTAAAGTTTTTTGGTTTGTTTAGTAAGATGTATACTTTTTTCTCCGGTGTCAAAGTCGAACCGTCAAAGTTTACAACATCTCCCGGTTTTACCATATATCCCATTTCAGTAACAGGAATTCCGTTTACTTTTACCGTTCCGGATTGAATGTAAATATCGGCATCACGACGCGAGCACGCACCAGAGTTAGCAATATATTTATTCAAACGAATTTCGTCTTTTACTTTTGGTCTTTTTGGTGCCTGATTTGGTTTTTTCTCTACTTTATCAGTAGCAACTTCGGCAACTTTAGTATTTACTTTAACTTTTTTTGGCCCTTGAGCGCGCTTCTGCATGGCAGGTTTTGGCTTATTCGAACTGGGTCTTGAGCTATTTGCTCTAGCACCACTTTTCTTATTATTGCCCTCCTTGTTATTCATAATATTCCAATAATTTGCGCAAAGATAGTATTTATATAATTGACAAACGATTTTTGACAATTAGAAAACGCTAACTATCTAATTAATAAGCTGATTAAGCAGTGATGGTTTGGTTTTTTGTAGCTATTTCCCGCTTTCCACATTATCTTTTTCTTTTTAAAGGAAAAAAGAAAAAGGATGCCGTTTCAAACGAAGTTCACTGAACTCCAATCAAAATAAACATTAGGTGAAGTAATCGGGGCTAATCTGATGGAAGTATTGGGGGGATTATTTTAAACTTTTTTTATGGTAGAAGAAAACCTAAACCATCAACAATAATCTTTTTCCATGCCACAATACACTTGGATTGATAAGCACAATACAAAAAACTCCAGCTACAATAAGGAATTTCAAGACGTTATGCAGCAATAAAAATTGTGCTTTAGTGTTCGATTTCCATAAGTAAAGCAGGAAAAAAATCAGGATGATTAAACAAGCATAAAAGTAAATATCCATGTAACCCACATCGTAAATTTCGATTAGAACATAAACTGGTAAAATAGTTAAAATGGTCAAAATCGTAATTACTTTTTTCGAAATGGCTTCGCCATATATAATTGGGATTGTTTGGTAACCATTCGCTAAATCGCCTTTTAGATTTTCTAAATCCTTAATCATTTCCCGAACCAGAAGTAATAGAAACAAAAAAGTGGCATGAGCAAAAATTACAGCAAGCTGACTTTTATAAATCTCAATATCATTAAATGAAATTTTAGTATAATAATACAATAAGATTGCAAAAAAAGGTAAAACAGCCAATAATGCCGCTGTCAGATTTCCTATTATAGGATATTTTTTTATTTTATGAGAATAGAACCAAACGAAAAATATATAAAGAGAAAAGAATAAAAAAGCACGCCACGAAACAAACATTGACATTAAGGCAACAATGAAATTGAGCGAAAAATAAACCGTAAGCTTCGTTTTTTGACTTACCAAACGGTCAAGCATGGATTTATTCGGGCGATTGATTAAATCTTTTTTGCTGTCGTAAAAATTATTAATGATGTAGCCGGAAGCAATCGTTAAGGATGAAGCGAAAACAATCAGGAATAAATTGAAGTCCAGCAGAATATCTAAAGCTCTTATCTCTGGCGCAAGAATAAATATAGCCGAAAGATACTGTGCCAAAATAATTATTGGAATGTTATAGCCCCGTACGACAGAGAACAAACTTATAATTTTCATCAATAAAAGTTTGTGCTGCCTGCTTAACATTATAAATGTGCGAGTTTAAGGTTTAAGGTTTGAAGTTTTAAAACTGATAAACCACTTCAAGTTTATAATCTTTCAGCGATAACTTGGCGCGTTCTAAATCCTCAGTAAATCCTAAGATGTAACCGCCACCGCCAGAACCACACAGTTTTAAATAGTAATCGTTAGTGTCGATTCCTTTTTGCCAAATTCCGTGAAATTGCTCTGGAATCATTGGTTTGAAATTATTCAAAACTACTTTTGATAATTTCTTGGTATTCATGAACAATGACTTCATATCTCCGCCAAGGAAATTTTCTACACAAGCGTCAGTGTGTTTTACAAACTGATTTTTCAACATGGCACGGAATCCTTTGTCTTTCAGATTTTCCATAAAAATATTAACCATCGGAGCAGTTTCGCCTACAATGCCTGAATCTAACAAGAATACAGCACCTTTTCCGTCAAAACTTTGTGTTGGAATTCCGGTTGCTTCAATATTATCTTTAGAATTGATAAGAATTGGAATACTCAAATAGCTGTTTAGCGGATCCAAACCAGAACTTTTTCCGTGGAAAAAACTCTCCATTTGAGAAAATATATTTTTTAACTGCAATAATTTTTCACGAGTTAAATTTTCAAGAACCGTGATTTTATTTTGAGCATATTTATCGTAAATAGCCGCAACCAATGCGCCGCTGCTTCCTACTCCGTATCCTTGCGGAATACTGGAATCGAAATACATTCCGGTTTCAACGTCGTTTTTCAACGTGTCTAAATCAAAAGTAACTAAGTTGGGTTGCTCGCTTTGTAACGTTTCCAAGTACGTCACAAAACGTTTCAAATTTCCATTTGATTTTATCGCTTCATCAGATGGATTTTCGTCTTTTTTAAGTGCGCCGTTATAAAAATTATAGGGAATGGACAATCCTTTTGAATCACGAATGATTCCGTATTCTCCGAAGAGTAATATTTTTGAGTAAAATAAAGGTCCTTTCATATTAGATTGTAAATTAGCAATTTGGGGTTGATAATTAGGTAATTTAGTAGGTAATTTTATAAATCGACTTTATCTCCTCGATTTGCTTCTTGAATTCCAAGGTCAATTTCTTCTTGTTCTTCCGGAGATAATTCTTTCCAAACATCTTTTTTTTCTGATTTGAAAATGTTTTTTATAGATTCAATTATGGATTTGTCATTAGTTTCTAATAACAATTTAATCAATTCTAATTTCTCTGATTGAATGTCCATAATTTCAGTGCTTTAAAAAATAAAGGTAGGAAAAAAACAAACTAATTCAACAAAGCTCCATTTCCAATTTCGTCACAAATGTACTGACCATTTTGGCAATAGCCAACTAATTCGTCCTGAATAAATTGTAATACTTTTGGTTTGTCCTTATTTGGGTACAAAACATGCACATTTGCTCCTGCATCCAATGTGAAACAAACAGGGATTTGTGTATCATTTCTATATTTCCAAATGGCATTAATGATCTCCAAAGTATTTGGTTTCATCAATATAAAATAAGGCATCGAAGTCATCATCATGGCATGTAAAGTCAAGGCTTCGCTTTCTACGATTTTGATAAATTCATCTAAATTTCCGTTTTCAAAAATGGTAATTAATTTATCTAAGTTTTCGTGAGCCTGCGAAAATCGCCTTTCGGCAAAAGGATGGTCGTGCATTAAATCATGACCAACAGTACTCGAAACCTGTTTTTCACCTTTATCAACCAATAAAATAGTGTCTTGGTAATTCTTGAAATTTTCATGAACAGCATTTGGAAATTCCACTCCAAATAAATCCGAACTTCCTGAGATGTTCTTGTGCTGTCCCCAAACAACAACTTGTCCTTTTACGCTGCGGCAAGCACTTCCTGAACCTAAACGAGCCAGTAAAGAGGCTTTTTGATAAAAATATTCCTCGGTCATTTCCGGGTTTAACGCTTTTTCTAAACTCATCAAGTTCATCGCCAAAGCGGCCATTCCTGACGCTGATGAAGCAATTCCGGAACTGTGCGGAAATGTGTTTTCCGTGTCAATCGTGAAATGATAGTCTTTCAAAAAAGGCAAATAGATTTCAATTCGCTCCAGAAATTTTTGAATTTTTGGTTTGAAATCTTCTTTTGGCTGGCCCTCAAAAAGCAAATCAAAGGAAAATTTGCCATCATTTTCTTTTTTGGCGAAAGCCAATTTGGTAATCGTTTTACAATTATCCAACGTAAAACTCACCGAAGGATTGGCAGGGATTTGATTGTCTTTTTTTCCCCAATATTTTACCAAAGCAATATTACTGGGCGCACTCCATTGGAAATTGCCTTGTTCTATTGATTGTGAATACTTTTTTGGAATAAAATCGTTTGCTGTAAACATGAATGATAAAATTTATGCAAAGATACTTTTTTTGGTTTACTCTTTGTTTCGTTTATTTATCGATTTGTACTAAAGTTTTGATTAAATTTGGTCCACATTAGAAAATTGAATTATGACGAAGATTACTCGAATTTTAACGATGGTTGTAACCTGTCTTGCGGTTGGTTATTTATCCGGAATGGTTACCCGTTCTGCAATTGTTACTTGGTACCCAACTTTGGTAAAACCTAGTTTTAATCCGCCTAATTGGGTCTTTGCACCAGTTTGGAGTATGTTGTTTATTATGATGGGTGTCGCAGCAGGATTAGTGTGGAACCGTTTAGAGTTTGAAAAAGAAATCGTAAAAAAAGCGTTGATTTTCTTTGCAATACAATTAGCGTTAAATGCATTGTGGTCCTATCTTTTCTTTGGATTACAGAACCCGATGCTGGCAGGTTTAGAAATTATCGTATTGTGGTTAATGATTTATGAAACCTATATTCAATTTTCTAAAATTAATAGAATCGCGGGCTATTTATTCATTCCGTATTTGGCTTGGGTAAGTTTTGCCGCTGTTTTGAATGGAAGTATTTGGTGGCTTAATAGATAGTTGGCAGTTTTCATTCGCAGTGATCAGTTTATCTTGCGATGAGAATCTAAAATGTTTTTTCAAATTCTTAGAGCTTCTTAAATTCAATATTCTTTGTCGATAAGAAATCCATCATGCTGAGAATGTTGTGATTTTCTATTAGTGTTTTTGATTTGGGATCTGCATCACAAAATTGAAGAAAAAGTGGTATTTCGTCTGGTTCTAATTTTAAAGTTTCGATATAAAACTGCGGATCACAAGTGCTTTTTGCTAAGGCTATAAATTCAATTTTTGGTGGTCCTTGTGTGACTTTCTCTTTTTCTTTTATAAATAAATTTAAAATCATTCCACCAATTCGCATAAAATCCATTCCGTTTTCAAGAGTGCCATTGTAAACCCCTGTTTTTAAACTTCTTGCTGATTTCTCTAACGCATATTTATCAAGTTTCCCTTGTTCATAACCTTTGTCTGTACTTAATTTAATAGAAGGCATTTTTGTAATTACTACTTCCTCTAATTGTTCTGGCTTAAGGATTAGTGAAATAATAAGGTTGTTTTGGTCAATAGTTTTTTGATCCACTACAATTTTTTTGATATCATGATTTTTGGAGATAAAAAGAAGTGCATCGCCGGCTTTTACCAAAATAGAAAATTCCCCGACTGCATTTGTAATTGTAGTTTTTTTAGAATTAAAATTAGCCACTTCAACTTTTCCGACAGGAAATTGTTCGTGCAAAACTTTGCCGTTAATTAATTTATCGGTTTGTGAAAAACCAAATTGAAATACAAATAATAATATAATAGAAGAGTAGATTTTTATCATTCGTAATATTTTGATTACAAACATATTCAAATCATTCTTTGAAAATCAAAACGGAATACTAAATTCATGTTAAGCAAACACTAAAGTTCTCTTAATTAGAGTTTTGAAGTATAATGGCTTAGGTTAAATAGCATTTGCTACAATAAACCCGCTTGTCCACGCATTCTGAAAGTTAAATCCGCCGGTAATGGCATCAATATTAACAATTTCTCCAGCAAAATATAGGTTTTCGTGCAGTTTGCTTTCCATGGTTTTGAAGTTGATTTCTTTTAAATCAATTCCGCCGGCAGTTACAAATTCTTCTTTAAAAGTACTTTTTCCATTGACCTGAAAAGTTCCGTTCGTCAATTGACTCGCTAGATTTTGCAATTGTGTTTTAGATAAATCGGCCCATTTCGTCTCCGCTTCAATTCCTGAAGCAAGTACCAAACTTTCCCATAATCTATTGGTTAATTCGAAAGGTGACTTCTTAGAAAGCGATTTTTTCGCATGTTCCTGTTTTAAGTCTTTTAATTTTTTCTCGACATCTTCTTTATCAGCATCATTCAGCCAATTGATAAAAATAGTGAACTGATAATTTTTGTCATGCAAGATTCGGGCACCCCAAGCAGATAGTTTTAAAATCGCAGGTCCGCTCATTCCCCAATGGGTAATTAATAATGGTCCTGCCGAGGTAAGTTTGGTGTCTTTTACCTTTACCGTTACTTGTGCCGCAACTCCTGGTAATTCTTTTATTCTGGAATCTTTGATGTTGAAAGTGAATAGGGAAGGAACCGGACTGACAACAACATGTCCAAAAGTCTGTAGCATTTCCCATACTTTAGGATTACTTCCTGTAGCCAGAATCAGTTTTTCGGCAAGATAATTTTCAGTTTGGGTTTCTATTTTCCAAGCGGTGTCTTTCTTGAAAATAGATTGTACGCTTTGTCCCGTTAGTACTGCAATTCCCAGTTTTTGTGTGGCTTTCAGGAAACAATCAATAATGGTTTGTGAAGAATTCGAAACCGGAAACATACGTCCGTCGGATTCAATTTTTAGTTCTACATCATGTTTCTCAAACCATTCAATCGTATCGCCAGAGCAAAACTGATGAAAAGGACCACGTAATTCTTTTTCGCCACGCGGATAAAATTTCACTAATTCATTTGGTTCAAAAATAGCGTGCGTTACATTACATCTTCCGCCGCCGGAAATTCGAACTTTTTGCAATACTTCAGCTCCGCGTTCTAAAATTGCGACTTTCAGTTTTGGATTTTTTTCCACAATATTAATCGCTGTAAAAAAACCTGCTGCGCCACCGCCTACTATTATTATATCGAAATTCTGGTTCATATTCTATTTGGGAAATCAGTGATAATTCCGTTTATGTTGAATGTTTTTATTTTTTGAATGTCTTCTACTTCATTGATGGTCCAAGGGAAAACATGCAATCCTTTTTCCTGTATTTGCGCCGTGTTATCTTTTGTCAATAAATGAAAATGCGGGTGAATGGATTTTGCCTGAATGAATTTGGCGAAAGCCAAAGCCAAGTCTAAATCGGTTTCCGTTAAAACGCCAATTGGAATTTTATCATTTAAAAACGCCACTTGCTGCAGTGCATTCCAATCAAAACTAGAAACTAAAAATCGGTCGTATTTCCAGTCTTTCTTAGTAACATACTTTTCAATTAGTGAAACTACTTTATCTGTTGCTTCATAACTTTTGATTTCAATATTGATAAAACAATGTTGGTTTATCAAATCAAAAACCTCCTTCAGCGTTGGAATTTCATGTGTTCCATTTATTCGAAAAGCTTTTAATTCGCGCAAAGATAATGCATTTACAAAACCTTTTCCATTGGTCGTTCTGTCAATAGTTTCGTCGTGAATTACGATTAGTTCCCCATCAGCACTAAGATGCACGTCGAGTTCAATGCCATCCACTTGCATGTCTACTGCTTTTTGGAATGAAATAAAGGTGTTCTCTGGTTCATATCCTTTTGCGCCACGATGTCCAATTTTGAGCATTGTCTTATATTTTCTGGTAAAGGTAAACATAAAAAAAACGCCTTCATTTCTAAAGGCGTTTGGATTAAATTATTTTAAAAATTATTTTTTCGATTCTAATAAAACAATATCAAATTCAGAATCAATACTTACTTTTCCATTTAAAACGGTTGCTTCTTTACCAGAGTAAGCATCTCTTAATGTTGTTCCATTATTGAAAATAGATCCTACAGAAATTTGTTTTAATCCGATTGCTAAATCCAATCCAACAACTACTGAATCCATATAATCTCCTTTAGAAAAAGTTCTGGAAAAAGTGTATGGTTGCGCCGAAATCTGCTTGTGAATTCCTGCTCCCACCGAAGGATGGTTTTTTCTGAATTGACCTAATTTCTGCCAATGTAACAACGTTTTTTGTGTTGCAGAGTTTGATTTAATATCGTCCCAATTCATCAGCGAACGCAATGTTGCATCTCCTTGAGTGCCTTCAACTACTAAAGAACGAGCGCTTTCATCACCGTAATACACTTGAGATAATCCTGGACTTAATAATAATTTTGTTCCTGCTTCTTTGCTTTTTGTTCTTTTGGCATCAAACGGTCCGCCATCATCATGTGAAGACAAATAGTTCAGAACGCTGTATCCTTTTAACTCATTGTTCAACTTGTCAGAATATTTCGAAAATATAAATTCATAGTCTTTTTGCGCATCCCACTTGAATTCGAAATTGATCATATTATTGAATCCATTTTTGTAGTAATTGACTTTCTTATCTCCAAAATCAAAAATTTGTCCACCACTGATTCCATAATTGTAAACTTCTGCAATGGTGTAAAAAGAATTGTTATCTAACACCTTTGAAGAATTGTTTTTCTTCCACTTTTCAAAAGCGTAATTACATTGGGTTTTGAAATCGGCCCAGACAGTTTCCTCCGTATGTTTTACGGTGTCACCTCTGTAACCGTCAATTCCATAATCAGCTATGTAATCCGTCAGCCATTTGATAATGTAATATTTGGGTGCTCTTGGGTATCCTGTACGCGCAAAAAAAGCATCTAGTTCTTTCATTTCTTGGTCGTAACGTCCTTCTTTTTTCCATTTTTCGATTAAAAAAGGAGGTAAAGCTACAGCTTGATAGCTCTCTGTTTTTATATCCGGAAGGTTTGATACCAGCGTACAAGCAGTTGTGTTTTCAAAAGATTTGTAATCGCAATTGGGTCCCGTTCTCACCCAATCATTTGGCCAAACCGTATCTTCGGCAGTTACGGGTCCGGTATGATTGATAACACCATCAAGAACAATCCTGATTCCGTGTGCGTGTGCTTTTTCTACTAATGCTTTTAGGTCTTCTTTGGTTCCAAAGTTAGGGTCTAAGGTCGTCCAGTCTCTTGCCCAATATCCATGGAAGCCATAACTTAAGCCCGTTCCTTCATCAACGCCGTCATGTATTTGTTCCACTATTGGTGTAAACCAAATGGCATTGATTCCTAGTTTGTCAAAATAACCTTCGTCAATTTTTTGAGAAATTCCTTTGATATCACCGCCTTCAAATCCACGAAGTTTCCCTGGTGTTTTAGTTCTGTTTAATGTGACATCATTTGAAGTGTCTCCGTTACTGAAACGGTCGGTCATCAGGAAATATAAATTGGCGCCTTCCCATACGAAAGGTGTTTTGCTTTTGTTATTTTCGGTCAAGGTTTTTGTACTGGAGCAACTATTTAAAATTGCCATTGTCACCAGTAAAAAAGGAATAGAATATTTTTTCATTTTTTTTGCTTTGTATTATTTCAACTCTAAAACCAAAACTGATTTTGGTTCAATTATAATTTCGTTCGTAACATCAAATGTAAGTTCAGAAATCACATCTTTTCCTGTTTTAAAGTTCTTGATGTTTTCTTTAAACCGATGTGTGTTTATTTTGTGAGTTTCATTACTGTTGTTTATCAAAATCATAACCGTTTCATTGGCGTTGTATCTAAAATAAGTGTAGACATTATTCTCCGGAATATAATGTGTCATTTTTCCAAAATGTACCACCGATTTGCCTTTTCTCCAATTGAATAACTTGGCAGTAAAATCGAAATATTCACTTTGCCCCGGAGTTCTTCCTTCTTTGATAAAAGCATTATTTTCATCCCCTTCCCAACCGCCTGGAAAATCTTGGCGAATATCGGCATCACCTTTATTTTTATCACCAATCATTCCAATTTCACTTCCGTAATACAATTGCGGAATTCCGCGAATGGTGGCTAGTAAACTCATTGCCATTTTGTATTTTCTGATGTCGTTTCCGTACGTTTGATTGAATCGATTAGTATCGTGATTTTCAACAAAAACCAAGATGTTATTGATATTTGGATACAGGAAATCATTGGTGAAATTGTCGTACAATTTTATCATTCCTTTGTCCCAAGAGCCGTCATCTTCGTTGAAAACTTTTGTTGTTGCTTCGTATAATGTAAAATCCATTACACTTGGTAAATAGGAATTGTAATTCTGAATTTGGCCTATTTTGCTGTCTTTTTGCCAGTATGCCATTTGCGCTTGGCTTTGCATCCAAACTTCCCCTACGATATTAAAATTTGGGTATTCATCTGTGATGGATTTTGTCCATGTAGCAATCCCTTTTGGATCAGAGTAATTATAGGTGTCTACTCTAAAACCATCTAAATCTGCATATTCAATCCACCAAAGTGCATTTTGGATCAGGTATTTTAACGCTAAAGGATTCGATAAGTTTAAATCAGGCATTGATGGTGCGAACCATCCGTTTAAGCAAGTTTCTTTATCAACTTTAGAGGCATGTGTATCATTGATAACCGTTCTTTTATGATTGGTTTGTGTGTAATTATCAAATTGATTAATCCATCCTTTTGTAGGTAAATCATTCATCATCCAATGTTTAATTCCCCAATGATTGGTTACATAATCCATGACTAGTTTCATGTTTTTTTTATGCATTTCGGAAGACAATCTTACGTAATCTTCATTGGTTCCGTATCGAGGATCTATTTTATAAACATCAGATTGACCGTAAGTGTGATACGAAAAAGAAGGATCGTTGTCTTCACAAAGTGGGGTACTCCAAATCGTCGTTGCTCCTAAAGAGGAGATATAATCTAGATTTTTTATAATTCCCTCGATGTCGCCACCATGTCTTCCTCCAGGTAATTCCCGATTGTATTTTTCGATGGTGGAGTTTTCGCTGTCATTATTTCTGTTTCCATTGGCAAATCGATCCGGCATCAGTAGATACATCATATCCGAAGAATCGTAACTTTTGCGTTGAGCGGAATTTTCTCTTCTTTTCTTTAATGAATATTTTTGTGTGAAGCTTTCCTTATTATTGTTTTTAAAAGTAAAAATCAAATCAGTTGCCGGCACTTTTTTCGTGTCAACGGTGATGAAAATATAGTTAGGATTTTCAGTTCGCTTCACGTTGGTGATTTTTATGGAATTAGAAACAGAAACTTGATATTCTGCTATATTTTGACCGTAAAATAGAATTTGCAATTCCGGATTTTTCATGCCCGCAAACCAAAAAGGAGGTTCGATCCTTTGAATTTGAGCGTTTAATGATAAAGACATAAAGAAAAGGAATAAGGTTATTTTTTTTAGAAAGCTCCTATTTATGAAAGGGAATGTACCAATTTTATTCATTATTATATACTTTTTAGTGATATTAAATTTGCGGCAGCAGAAAACTAAATTTTAAAAACTGTTGGTAATTAAACAATCCCAATGAAAATTGGGATTGTCTGTGAGCCTTTGAGGCCTCTTATTAAATGATAGAATCAACTACAAGTTCCAACAATTAATTTACTTATACAGTTACCGATTGATTAGGCAAAACAACAATTTCCTTTCCATTTACAACTATTGACAGCTCTTTTTGACCATCGATTGAAAAGGAAGTTTCATTATGAGTAATATTTACTTTCAAAATTTGATTTCTGAAATTTATTTTAAAGGAATAACCGTTCCATTCTTTTGGAATTTTTGGAGAAAAATGAAGTTTGTCCTCTTTAATTCTCATTCCGCCAAAACCTTCTACGATACTCATCCAAGTTCCTGCCATTGAAGTTATGTGACAACCTTCTTCTACCTCTTTATTGTAATCATCTAAATCCAATCGAGAAGTCCTCAAATAGAACGTGTACGCCATATCCATTTTGTCTAATAGCGCCGCTTGAATCGAATGTACACAAGGCGAAAGTGAACTTTCATGAACCGTAAAAGATTCGTAAAATTCAAAATTGTTTTTCAGTTCTTCCTTAGAAAAATGATCTTCAAAGAAATAGAAACACTGTAAAACATCGGCTTGTTTAATATAAGGCGAACGTAAAATTCTATCCCAAGACCATTTTTGATTGATTGGTCTTTGGCTTTTGTCTAAATCAGCTACTCTCACAAGATCTTTATCCAAGAATCCATCTTGTTGCAAGTAAACGTTATGCTCTTCCGAAAAAGGGAAGTACATATTATCAGCTACTTTTTTCCATGACTGTAATTCCGAATCTGAAATTTTTACTTTCTCTGAAATTCTTTTGTGATCCGAAGGATACTCCAACGATACTTTTTGAATCTGTTCGTACGTATAATCCAAACACCATTTTGCAATATAATTGGTATAGAAATTATTGTTTACGTTGTTTTCATATTCGTTTGGTCCTGTAACTCCAAGGATAACATATTTATCAAGATTAGTTGAGAAATTCGCTCTTTGATGCCAGAAACGTGCAATTCCTATTAATACTTCCAATCCTTTTTCGGGAATATAACTGTAATCGCCAGTGTATCTGTAAAAGTTATAAATGGCAAATGCAATGGCTCCATTTCTATGAATTTCTTCAAATGTAATTTCCCATTCGTTATGACATTCTTCACCATTCATCGTTACCATTGGATACAAAGCAGCGCCGTTAGTAAAACCTAATTTCGCAGCATTTTCAATGGCTTTGTCCAATTGATTGTAACGGTACGTCAATAAGTTTCTTGCTACTTCTTGGTCTTTGGTCGCCATATAAAATGGTATACAATACGCTTCGGTATCCCAATACGTAGATCCGCCATATTTTTCTCCCGTGAATCCTTTTGGTCCAATATTCAAACGGGAATCTTTTCCTAAATAGGTCTGATTCAACTGAAAAATATTGAAACGAATTCCTTGTTGTGCCTTCACGTCACCGTCAATTGTGATATCTGACATTTCCCAAATTTTTGCCCAGGCATCAACTTGGTCTTGTAACATTTGGTTGTATCCTTTTGCAAGTGCAGTTTGAATCACTTTTTCGGCAGCAGTTTGAGTATTTGTATGGTTCAAAGAAACGGTATAACCACCAATTTTTTGGATAGATGATTTTTGGCCTTGAGCCACAACAACATCATAACTAGATTTAATTTTATCCGAAACAGCTTCAATATTTGAAGGGGAAATATTCGTTTTCTCTCCATTAATCAAAATGCTATTCTGCATAAAAGTAGTTACTTTGAAATGCGTCTTGAATGTTTGTGCAGTTATAAAAGCTTCGTTTCCTGATTTTTTGACATCAAGTATTTCCCAGAATTTTTCTTCCCAGTTGGCATCTTCATTGGTTACGCCAGCATCAATATATGGCTTGTAAATTATTTTCGCATCCTTATTTAAAGGTGTGATTTCGTAATTTATGACTCCAACTTCATCTAAAATGATAGAAAGGAAACGACGGATCTTTACTGAAATTTCAGTTCCGTTTTTTAGAGTTGCCTCAAAAGAACGGTGATACCAGCCTTCTTTCATGTTTAATTCACGACGAAAGTTTTTGACATCTGAACACGTGTTCAAATCCAATTTTTCACCGTTGATTTCGATTTCAATTCCAATCCAATTTGGCGCATTCAGAACTTTGGCAAAATATTCAGGATATCCATTTTTCCACCAGCCCACTTTGGTTTTGTCAGGATAATATATTCCGGCAATATAACTTCCTTGAAATGTTTCACCGCTATAATTTTCTTCAAAATTCGCACGTTGTCCCATCGCTCCGTTACCAATACTGAAAAGACTCTCAGATGATTTTACGCTCTCTACATCAAATCCTTCTTCAATGATCGACCAATTGTCAGGTTTTATATAATCTTGATTCATTCTTTACTTTTGTTTAAAGTTTAAAAAGTTTACCGTTTAGAAGTTTACAGTTGTTGAATTTTAGTTCTGTTTTTCTAACCTGTTGCTTCTCGTTTCTTTTTCTTCTATCTTTTTATTTTCTAATTAATTCTTCTATAAAATCGGTGTCTATTTCTGTAAAGTCTTTGAAGATGTATTTTGCTTCATGTAAAATAGATGCTTCGCCAATTCCAACACTTGTCATTTTCCCTATATTGGCGGCTTGTACACCAGCTACTGAATCTTCAAAAACGATAGCATTTTCTGGACTTATATTTAATAGTTTAGCCGCAATCAGAAAAACTTCAGGATCTGGTTTAGCATTAGTAACATCATTTCCGTCTACAACAACATTGAAATACGATAATATTCCAGTTTTCTTGAGAATTGGTCTGGCATTTTTACTTGCTGAACCTAAAGCGATAGGTTGGTTTTTCTCTTTTAAAAACTTTAAAATTGTAAAAACACCCGGAAGAATTTCACTTTCATCCATATCCACCAGATACGTTAGATAATCTTCGTTTTTTTGAATTAACCATTTGTCTTTGTCTTCTTGTGAAGCTTCAACATTTCCTAATTCTAAAATTATGTCTAATGAACGCACTCTACTAACTCCTTTCAAAAGTTCGTTATGTTCAAGTGTGAAATCAATATTTAATTCTTTTGCAATTTTTTGCCAAGCCAAAAAATGGTATTTGGCGGTGTCAACAATAACTCCGTCAAGGTCGAAGATGAATACTTTTTTATTCATTGATTGTAATTTTTGATTCGTCATTAATGGTAAGAGCAATAATTCCGGCTAGAATCATTGATGCTCCACCAATCAAAAGTGCATAAATAGGTTCGTTATTAAAAAATTTAGAAACTAAAAAGCCTAAAATGGATGCAGCAACTAATTGTGGTATTACGATAAAGAAGTTGAAAACTCCCATATAATACCCCATTTTGTTAGATGGTAATGAACCAGATAACATAGCATAAGGGATAGATAAAATACTTGCCCAAGCAATTCCAACACCAATCATTGGAAGCCATTCCATAGTGAATGCGGTTGGTTCTGATATAAAATAAATGGAGATAAGACCAAGACCACCACAAACTAATGCCACAAAATGGGTGAATTTTCTACTGGTATATTTGGCTAATAATGGTAGTAAAAAAGAAGCAATTGCTGCGATTAAATTATAATTAGCAAACATTTCACCTACTTGATTTGCGCCAGTATTATAGGCGGTAGAAGTAGTGTCTGTTGTGCCATAAATGTGTTGCGTAACGGCTAGAGTGGTGTAAATCCACATGGAGAAAAGCGCAAACCAAGAAAAGAATTGAACCCAAGCCAATTGTTTCATGATTTTTGGCATAAACTGAAAATCATTCATAATCGTTACAAATCCATTTTCAGTATTGTTCGTTTTTTGCATTAATCCGGAAACTAACATTGCCAATCCGCCCAAACCAATAAGTCCAAGTGATAAAACGTATAAATCTTTCTTTAAATCAAAATAGAAGATGGCTAACGAAAATAAGACACTGACAATTAGAAACGAAATTCCCTTTGTTAAATGCGATTTTGCATTAGATGCAAACCAATCAGCAGAATGTTCCTCTTTTACAAAAGTATCTTCTTTGTGTTTTTCAAAAGCGGCTAATTCTTCCGGAGAATATTCTTTGGAAGTGATAACGGTCCAAAGCACAGTTATGATAAATACAATTCCACCGAAATAAAAGGAATATTTCACTGAATCTGGAATAATACCAAGTGGAGCTGTGTTTTGAACTCCTAAATGGGTGAAAATCAAAGGCAATTTTGAAGCGAAATAAGCACCAATACCAATGAAGAAACTTTGCATGGCAAATCCCATTGTACGTTGCTTTTCTGGAAGATTGTCTCCAACAAAAGCACGGAATGGTTCCATTGAAACGTTGATAGACGCGTCCATGATCCAAAGCATTCCTGCAGCAATCCAAAGTACTGGTGAATTAGGCATTATAAATAATGCCGCCGAGGCTAAAATTGCACCTGCTAAAAAATAGGGTTTTCTTCGTCCTAATTTTGTCCAGGTTCTATCTGAAAAATAGCCAATAATTGGTTGAATAATTAATCCGGTCAAAGGAGCAGCAACCCATAAAATTGGGATGTCGTCAATATTAGCACCTAAAGTTTGAAATATTCTACTGACATTCGAGTTTTGCAAGGCAAAACCCATTTGAATTCCCAGAAATCCGAAACTCATGTTCCAAATTTGCCAGAAACTTAATTTACGCTTCTCCATTATCGTAATTTAAAAATTAATACGATAAGCGCTATGCTTATCAAAACTTGTCTTATTTTCGAAGTAAAAGTAAAAGCTTTGATGGGGTAAATATAAAAATATATTTCAAACTTTTATTTTTTAGAAACAAATAAAAAAAAATATTTTTAACTACAAGGTTGTAGTACTGAATATTATACAGAATGGACTACTTAGATTAGCTAGATTTTTAGACTTCTTAGATTTTTAGTCCTGAAACTTCGAAATTAGACATAGACTACTATTTGTAGAATGTTGCATTCTCTCAAAAATCAAATAATCGAATAAAGCTGCAAAAATCTAATTTGTAGATTCTCTTTCTATTAAATGAGTTTCAATTACCTCTGTTTTATAATTCTCTTCCTCTTCGTCCTCATGTTCTGATTCTAATCGGTCGATCAGCATTTTTGCGGCTCTGTTCCCCATTTTTATTCCGCTTTGACTCACCGTTGTAATAGTAGGAGTAGAATATTTTGAAATAATTCCATCCGTAAATGCAATAACTGCTAAATCTTTAGGAACATTCAGTCCGATTTTGTTCGCTGTTTTAATACAGATTACGGCAAAAAGCTCATTAACGGCAAAAACGGCATCAATCGCTTTGTCTTCTAATAGCTTTCCGATTATTATTTCGCAAGTATCGACGTCTTCGATTTTAATAATTAGATTTTCATCAAAAGGGATGTTGTTGTCTAATAATGCTTTTATGTAGCCGTCGGTGCGAAGCTTACCTACGCTAACATAATCAACGGTGGTAACCAGGGCAATTTTCTTTCTCCCTTTATCAATCAGGCTTTGAACTGCTTCATAGGCAGAAAGTTTATCGTCAATAATAACCTTGTCGCAAAGAATTTCATTGGTAACCCGATCAAACATAACTACAGGCATTCCTTGGTCAATTACTTCAGTAATATGATGGAAATCACCTTTGAACTGGGTTTCTTTAGAAAGGGACATAATGAAGCCATCGATACTACCGTTAGCCAACATTTCCATATTAAGGACTTCCTTGTCAAAAGAATCGTCTGATAAACAAATGATTACACTGTATCCGTTTTCGTTTGCAACCTGTTCTATTCCATTGATGACGGTCGAGAAAAAATGATGAACAATTTCTGGTATGATAATTCCTATGGTTTTTGTTTTTCGATTCTTTAAACTCAGGGCTATATTGTTGGGTTTGTAGTTGTAAAATTTGGCAAAAGCTTGCACTTTTAGTCTGGTATCTTCTCCAATTTCTAAACTATTTCTTAAAGATTTTGAAACTGTGGAAATTGAAACATCAAGTTCTTTGGCAATTTGTTTAAGCGTTACCTTCCTTTTCATAATTGTAAAATTGATAATAATTATTTTCGTAATAAAGATATGATTTGTTTTTAGTAATGGCAATTTATCCCTTAAATAATTAGATAATAAAGAAAGTTTTCAACACTATCACGTTTTCGTAAACCAAATAAAAAGGGGGTTTGTCGGGCGTGACAAAATTTACATAAATTTAACATTCGAAGTAAAATTAAAAGTTAAAACCACAACCAAAATTCAAATTAATTTAAACAAAAAGTATGAAAACAATTTATAAAAAGTTGTTATTTTTATTACTACTACTGCCTCTTAGTATTCTGGCTCAGAATACTGTAACTGGAACTGTTCTTGATAAAGTGTCAGGACAGCCAATTCCGGGAGTAAATGTAAATGTTCAAGGCGCCACCAATGGTGTTTCTACAGATTTTGATGGAAAGTTTCAATTGTCAAATGTTAAGAAAGGCGATAAGGTCGTGTTTTCTTTCATTGGATATAAAGCTTCTGTCGTTAATTATGATTCTCAAAAATCATTAATGGTTTCTTTAGGAGAAGATGAAAATCAATTAAAAGAGGTCGTTGTTCAAGTAGGTTATGGTACCGTTAAGAAAAAAGATGCAACGGGTGCAGTAACAGTATTGACAACCAAAGATTTTAATAAAGGACCGGTAACTTCTGCGGATCAAATGATTCAAGGTAAAGTGGCTGGTTTGCAAATCATTAATGGAGGTGGTTCTCCAGGTGAAGGCGCGACAATAAGAATCAGAAGTGGTTCTTCATTGTCTGCTAATAACGATCCTTTGTATGTAATTGATGGTGTTCCGGTTGCGGCAGGTGGAATCAATGGAGGTAGAAACCCATTGTCAACAATCAATCAAAATAATATCGAATCTATTTCGGTATTAAAAGATGCCTCAGCGACTGCTATTTATGGATCTCGTGCATCTAATGGTGTGATAATTATTACGACCAAAAAAGGTAAAGCAGGGGATATGCAAGTAAGTTATAATGGAAATTTGCAAGTATCTGAAATTACTAAAAAAGTAGATGCTTTGACGCCTACTCAATTTAGAGATTTTATTACTGCTCATGGTACACCAGCGCAAAAAGCTTTGGTGGGTGCTGCTGATACAGACTGGCAAAATGAAATTTACAGAACGGCAATTGGTACGGATCATAACATTGCATTAAGTGGGGGTGTAGATAATGTAGTGTACAGAGCTTCTGTAGGATATGCGAATTTGAATGGTATCTTGAAAAGAGATAACATGCAGAGAACGACTATTGGGGTTGGTGTAACTGGAAATTTCCTAGACAAACATTTGAAAATTGAATTGAATAATAACACTTCCTTGATTAAAAATAATTATAGTAATAGAGGGGCTATTGGTTCTGCAATTAGCTTTGACCCTACACAGGTTGTAAGTAATGCCGATGGTACTTATTTCCAATGGTATACTTCTCCAACGCAAATTAATCAACTAGCAGGTAGGAATCCATTATCTATAATAAATCAGCAGAATAATTTTGGAACTTCTTACAGAAGCATCGGAAATATTCAAACGGAATATAAAATGCACTTTTTACCGGAATTGAAGGCTGTAGCTAATTTTGGTTACGATCAGTTAAGCGGAAGATCATATGGAAATACAGACGCAAATTATCTAAATGGACTTCCAGGTTCTGGATATAATAATTCCTATGAGAATACAGGTTCAAGAAATAATAAATTGATGGATTTGTTTTTGAACTACAATAAAAAAGTAGAATCAATTAATACACAAATTGATTTGACAGGAGGGTATTCATACCAAGATTTTAGAGATGTTAATGACGGATCTTCATATAATTTTGAAAATAAAATTAGTACTCCAGGAGTTCCGGTTCCGTCACGTGTGAACTTACAGTCATTTTTTGCTAGAACTAACATCACAATTGCCGATAAATACTTATTGACTTTGTCTTACAGACGCGATGGTACTTCTCGTTTTACAGAGGCAAACCGTTGGGCAAATTTCCCTGCAGTTGCTTTAGCTTGGAAATTGAATGAAGAAAGTTTCTTAAAAGATGTGTCTAGTATTTCTACATTAAAACTTAGAGGCGGTTGGGGTGTAACTGGACAACAAGATATTGGGGTGAGTTATCCATCTATTCCTTTGTATTTAGTTTCTAACAGTCAGGCACAATACCAATTTGGTAATACATTTTATAATACATTCAGACCGCAACCATACAACAGTAATTTGAAATGGGAAGAGACTACTACGGTCAATGCAGGTCTTGATTATGGATTGTTTAATAATAGAATTACTGGTACTGTAGATTTATATAAAAGAACTACGAAAGATTTATTGTTGTACACTCAAAACCCATCTTTCTTTGGATTTTCTAATTATGACAATTATAATGTAGGAACTATAGAAAATAAAGGTATTGAACTTTCAGGTGAAGTTATTCCAGTTCGTACTGATGATTTAGAATGGAGAATTGGCGGAAACGTTACTTTTCAAGACTCTAAAATCACTAAGTTAACTACAACACAACCAAATACTCCGGGTATTAATGTAGGAGGATACGAAGGAGCTACAGGAAACACAATTCAAAATCACCAGGTTGGGTATGCACCAAGTTCGTTTTATGTGTACGAGCAAGCATACGGAGCTGATGGTAAACCAATTGATGGTGTTTATATTGACAGAAACAAAGACGGAATAATTACAGAACAGGATAAATACCGTTTTCACAAGCCGGCGGCTGATGTGTTTTATGGTTTCAATACAAGTGTAACGTACAAAAATTTTGATTTTGGAATGAACTGGAGAGGATCTTGGGGTAATTTTAATTATAACAATGTTGATTCAAGCAAAGGTTCTTACCAAAACATATTATTAAGAGAAACGGACTTGTCTAATGGTGTTGCCAATATTTTGGAAACTGGTTTTACTACTCAGGACACTAAAAGATATGAGTCGGATTATTACATCCAAGATGCGGCTTTCGTTAGATTGGACAATGTTAGCGTAGGGTATACTTTTAATCAAAAACCGAATTCTACTTCATTAGTTAAATTAACATTAGCAGCTCAAAATGTTTTGTTAATTACCGACTATAGTGGATTAGACCCAGAAATTTCTGGAGGTATAGATAATAATTTATATCCAAGACCAATTACTTTCACGTTAGGTTTAAACGTTAATTTCTAATACAAATAACAAGAAAAATGAAAAAGACACAAATAAAATTATTGGGTATTTCTTTGTTACTGTTGGTGATGTTGTTCCCATCATGTACCAATGATTTGAACCAAGCTCCAGAAAGTGCTAATGCTATTCCGGGTGACCAATTTTTCAGTACACCGGAATCTTATAAGCAAAATCTAGCCAAATTATATGCAGGATTTGCTACCTCAGGACAAACTGCGGCTGGTTCTCCAGATATTTCAGGAATAGATGAAGGAGAGAGTCAATACATTAGAGGGTATTGGTTGTTACAGGAATTAACTACTGATGAAGCGGTTATTGCCTGGAATGATGGAACTATAAAAGATCTTCATTCACAAACATGGACTTCTTTGGATCGTTTTGTAACGGCTGTTTTTGCCCGTTACTCTTTTCAAATTGTAAACTGCAATGAGTTTTTACGTCAAACTACTGATGAAAAATTAACTGCAAGAGGAATTGATGCTACTTTGAAAGCGGAGATCGCTACTTACAGAGCTGAAGCACGTTTCTTGAGAGCAATGACGTACTGGCATTTAATTGATATGTTTGGTGGTGGTTCATTAGTAACGGAGGATTCTCCGAGTACTTTCTTTTACCCAGAATATGCCACAAGAGCAGAATTATACAAATTTGTTGATGATGAATTGACAGCGATTACTCCATTATTGAAAGCACCAAAAGCTAATGAGGCGTATCGTGTGGATCAAGCTGCTGCCTGGATGTTACAAGCTAAATTGTACATGAATGCAAAAGTATATACTGGTATAGATCATTATGCTGCGGCAGTTCCATTAATTACAAAAATCACGGGTTCAAGTTATAAATTGCACACTAATTACAATCAATTGTTTTTTGCAGATAATGATAAAAATGGTGCGCAAAACGAATTTATTTTTGCAATAGGCTTTGACGGTCTTCATACACAAACTTATGGTGGAACTACTTTCTTAACGCATGCCCCAGTAGGCGGTAGTATGAAAGCAGCTGAATTTGGAATCAATGGTGGATGGGCTGGTATTAGAACAACTGCTGCATTTGTTGATAAGTTTGATGCTAATACTACAGATGCACGTGGACAATTCTATAAAGATGGTCAAACCAAAGAAATTAAGAATATTGGTTCTTTTACAGATGGTTATGCAATTCAAAAATTTAGAAATGTAGATGTAAATGGTAAACAAGGTTCAGATAAAGCAGGTAACTTTTCTGATGCAGATTTTCCAATTTTCCGTTTAGCTGATGCTTATTTAATGTATGCGGAATGTGCTGTACGAGGTGCAGGTGGGACTTTGCCACAAGCAGCTACTTATCTTAATGCTTTAAGAACAAGAGCAAAAGGCGCTACAATAAGTCAAGGCGATTTAACACTTGATTTTATTCTTGACGAAAGAGCGAGAGAATTACATTGGGAAGGACACAGAAGAACAGATTTAATTCGTTTCGGAAAATTCTCTGGAGGTAGTTATTTATGGCCATGGAAAGGGAATGTTGCTGGAGGATCTCCAACACAGTCTTACAGAGATTTATTCCCTATTCCTGCAACGGCTTTATCTTCAAATAGTAAATTACAACAAAACCCTGGATATTAATAATTTAAAAAATATATAAAAATGAAAAATATAACTAAATCAATAATTGCTTTATTTGCAGTAGTTGCTTTCTCTTGTACGGTACAAGATGTTCAAGACAGACCAGTCATTGAAGGGGTTGATTCCCCAGTATTAACAGCTCCAACTTCTGGTGCTGCTTATGTTCTTTCTCCTGCAAATGCAGCTGCTCAAGCAGAACGTTTTACATGGAAATCAGCTAATTTTGGAGGTGACGTACAAGTTACGTATGCAGTAGAAATGGACAAAAAAGGAAATGCATTCAAAACTCCTCAGTCTATTGGATCTGTAATTTCAGCAAATCAAGTTTCTGTAAGTGTTGAATCCATGAATAAAGCGGCTTTATTATTGAAAGCAACGCCTTTTTCCCCTGGGGAATTTGAAGTAAGAGTAAAATCAAGCGCTGGTGCCCTTGCTGCAATGTATTCTAATGTTGTAGGAATTGTAGTTACGCCTTACACTACTGAAAATCCTAAATTATGGGTTCCTGGTGGTTATGCTAAAGCCTCTGGATATCCTAACGATTGGGATCCTGCTACATCTCCACAACTTTCTGCTTCAGGATATGGTAAAGTAGATTTTGAAGGATATGTTAATTTTAATGATGCTAATGCAGAATATAAATTCACAAGTTTCCCAGAGTGGAAAGGTGAGTTTGGAGCTGGAGCAACTGCAGGAACATTAGATCCTAAAGGAGCTAATCTTAAAATTCCTGCTGCTGGTTATTATCAGATTGTAGTTGATACTGAAAAATTAACTTACAAAGCGACTGCAACTTCATGGGGAATCATTGGTAGTGCAACTGCGGGTGGTTGGGATAACAGTACAGCAATGACTTACAATAAAACGACAAAATTATGGTCTGTAACTGCAACGCTAACTGGAGCTGAATTTAAATTTAGAGCGAATAATGGTTGGGATATAAACCTAGGTAAACTTAAAACGGCTCCTGATGGTTCTCACCTAGAATATGGTGGCGATAATATTGCTGTAGCAGCTGGAAATTACACGATAACTTTAGATTTAAGTTCTCCAAGAAATTACAAATACACGATTACAAAAAATTAATTTTTTTAAATTTGAAGGGGCTGTCTTATGGATAGCCCCTTTTATTTAATTTAATAAATAAATGAGATGAAAAAAATTACTTTATTATTTTTACTAATATCATCTATTAGTTTTGCGCAATTCACAACAACGCCTTCGCCGGCGATTGCTAGTGCTTCTGTTACGCTAAATTTTAATAAAATGGGAACGCCATTAGCTGCCTATACAGGCACAATATATGCGCATATTGGTTTGACCGTTAATGGAACACGATGGCAAAATGTCAAAGGAACATGGGCGAACAATTCAACTCAGCCTGCATTAACATTTATTTCAGGAACTACTTATAAATTAGATCTAACACCTGATTTATATACTTATTTTGGAGTTCCACTTTCTAGTTCTATCACTGAAATTTGTGTTGTATTGAGAAATGACGCTGGAAACATGCAGACTGCGGATACTTTTTTTAATGTTGGAGCTTTTCAAGTAAATCTAACAGCTCCAACTGAAAATAGTTCAACAATAATTGCATCTGGAGCCAGTTTTAATATTTCCGCAACAAATACAGGCGGCAATGCCAGCTATAACTTAAAAGCAAATGGCACTAGCATAAATACAAATGCAAGTACAGCTAGTTATGCTTTTAATGATACTAATATTACCGGTAATAGAAATTATGTATTGGAGGTAACACAAGGAAGTACTACGGTAATTAAAAAGTTTACAGTAATCGTAAATCCAGGAGCCGTTAGTGCAGTAATGCCTGCAGGTTTATTGGATGGAATCAATTATAACAGTGCGGATTTTACTAAAGCAACTCTGGTTCTTGATGCTCCGTTAAAGGATTTCGTGTACGTAGCCGGTAGTTTTAATAACTGGCAGCCGGACGCAAACTATGCCATGAAAAAGGACCCTGTTTCAGGAAAATTTTGGTTGGAACTAACCGGATTAACATCGGGTACCAATTATACCTATCAATATTGGGTAGTTGACGCAACGCCTATTGCAGGGACGCCTTCTCTGGTAAAAACCGCGGATCCTTATTCTACTTTAGTATTATCGGCCGATGACGATCCTTATATTCCGGCTGCATCTTATCCAAATTTGCCTGTATATCCTACAGGTCAACAAAGAGAAGTGACTGTTTTGCAAACGGGTCAAATGCCTTATGCTTGGAGTGCTTCAACGACTAATTTTGTAAAACCTGAAAAGGAAAAATTGGTGGTTTATGAACTTTTGGTAAGGGATTTTGATGCGGGTAGAAGTTACCAAAGTGTAATTGACAGAATTGATTATTTCAAAAATTTAAAAATAAATGCCATCGAATTATTACCAGTAATGGAATTTGAAGGAAATGAAAGTTGGGGTTACAACACTTCTTTCCATATGGCATTGGATAAGTTTTATGGTACTTCAAGTAAACTTAAAGAATTGATAGACGTATGCCATCAAAACGGAATTGCAGTAATTCTGGATGTTGCATTGAATCATGCTTTTGACAGAAATCCAATGGTTAGAATGTGGATGAACGATCCTGATGGCGACGGCTGGGGTTCTCCTTCAACAGAAAATCCTTATTTGAATACTGTGGCGAAACACAGTTATAGTGTAGGGAACGATTTCAATCATACTTCGGACTTGACGAAAAATTACGTAAAAAGAGTAATAAAACAGTGGATTCAAGAATATAAAATTGACGGTTTCCGTTGGGATTTAACCAAAGGCTTTACGCAAAATTGTACGGCAAATGATGAAACTTGTACAAATGCGTATCAAGCAGACAGAGTTGCTATTTTGAAAGATTATGCCGATTATTCTTGGAGTCTAGATCCAACACATTACACTATTTTTGAACATTTGGGAAGCGATACAGAGGAACAGCAATGGGCAAATTATAGAATTGCCGAAACTCCTAGCAAAGGAATCATGATGTGGGGTAAAATGACCGATCCATACAATCAATTGACTATGGGGTATAATTCTAGCAATGATATTGCAAGAATGAACAGTGCTAACCACGGTTTTACCAAAAACAGATTAATGGGATATGCTGAAAGTCATGATGAAGAACGATTGATGTATAAAAACATACAATATGGTGCCAATCTAAATGGCTATAATGTAAAAACTCCTGCAACTGCTTTGTCAAGAATGTCAGCTTTAGGAGCGGTTTCTTTATTAGTTCCGGGACCAAAAATGATTTGGCATTTTGGTGAATTAGGTTGGGATATTTCTATTTTTAGTTGCAATGATGGCTCTGTAAATACCTCTGCAGATGCAATTTCAGGAGACTGTAAATTGGACAAAAAACCGCAACCGCAATGGACAAATAATTGGTTAGGAGATGCCGGAAGAGGTAAGATTTATACGGATTGGGCTAAAATGATCAGTATGAAAATTGCGGAACCCGTTTTTTCTGGAACAGCAACGATGACAAGTGGTACTTCATTAACGCCTAATATTAAGATTACCAATGCCGCTTTGGCGGGAACGCAACTTAGAGATGTATTGGTCTTAGCTAATTTTGATTTGACTGCTAAAGATGTACCGACTGGTTTTCCTTATACCGGAACTTGGTACAATTTGATGGATAATTCTTCAATTAATGTCACTAATGTGAATGCTCCGATTAATATTCCCGCAGGCGGTTTTCTAATTTACGGTAATAAAGTAGCAAACTTAGCAATTGCTAATTATGAAAAAACCAATACGGTTAATTTATATCCAAATCCTGCTTCAAGTTATTTTACGTTAAATACTAATACCACTAAAGTTCAGGTTTTCTCAATCACGGGACAAATGGTAAAAAGCTTTAATGGTAATCATTCGAAAGATACTCCTTTTGTGATCAGTGATTTAAGCAAAGGACTGTATATTGTAAAAGTTCTGAATGATAACAATGAAACAGAAGTAATGAAATTCATAAAAGAGTAAAATTTACATCGAATATTAAAAAGGCTGTCTCTAAAAAGACAGCCTTTTTTTGTACAAAAAAACTGCTTCCAAAGGGAAGCAGTTTTCAACAAATTACCACAACTAAAAAAAAATTTATACTTTTTCGTTTTTTATTTCTTCTACGATTTCAGGATTCAATAGAGTGGAAATATCACCAAAATTAGAATAATCTCCTTCGGCAATCTTACGCAAAATTCTACGCATTATTTTACCAGAGCGGGTTTTTGGTAAACCAGAAACAAACTGTATTTTATCCAGTTTTGCAATTGGTCCTATGTGATCGGATATGTGCTGGTTTATCTCTTTGCTAAGGTTTTCTCGATCACGATATTCTCCTGTTTCTTTCAAAATTACAAAACCATACAAGGCATTTCCTTTGATGTCATGTGGGAAACCTACAATGGCAGATTCTGCAACTGCCGGATGTTCATTTATGGCGTCTTCGATTGGTGCCGTTCCCAGATTATGTCCGGAAACAATAACTACGTCATCTACACGACCTGTAATTCTATAATATCCAACTTCATCACGCAAAGCGCCGTCTCCAGTGAAATATTTGCCTGGAAAGGCAGAGAAATAAGTGTCTTTATATCGTTGATGATCGCCCCAAATAGTTCTGGCAATTCCCGGCCAAGGAAATTTAATACACAAACTGCCCGTAACCTGATTTCCTTCTATTTCGTTGCGTCTTTCATCCATTAAAACGGGCTGAACTCCTGGTAAGGGAAGCGAAGCATAGGTTGGTTTTGTTGGAGTAACAAAGGCAATTGGTGAAATCATAATTCCTCCGGTTTCGGTTTGCCACCACGTGTCAACTACCGGACATTTTTTGTCTCCTACGTGGTTATTGTACCAGTGCCAAGCTTCTTCATTGATTGGTTCTCCGACAGAACCAAGGACTTTCAAAGAGGTTAATTGGTAGCGCTGAACGTATTCAATACTTTCTTTTGCCAAAGCTCTAATGGCGGTTGGAGCGGTATAAAACTGAGTTACTTTGTGCTTTTCGATTGTTTGCCAAAAACGACTGAAGTCAGGATAGGAGGGAACTCCTTCAAAAATTACGGTCGTCGCTCCGTTCAATAGCGGGCCGTAAACAATGTAGGAATGTCCGGTAATCCAGCCTATATCAGCGGTACACCAAAAAATATCATTTTCTTCATAGCTAAAAACATTCTTGAAAGTGTAAGCAGTATAAACCATATAACCAGCCGTAGTATGCACCATTCCTTTTGGTTTTCCTGTTGAACCCGAAGTGTAAAGGATAAACAAAGGATCTTCGGCATCCATAATTTCTGCAACATTATTATCTGATGCTTGGTCTAAAAGAGGCTGCAACCATTGATCACGACCTTGTTTCATCTTTACGGAAGTATTCGTTCTCTTAACCACTAATACGTTTGAAACTCCAGGACAACTTGTCAAGGCATCGTCAATTATTCCTTTTAAATCAATTGTTTTATTACCACGATAACCACCATCGGATGTGATGACCATTTTACAATCGGAGTCATTTATTCTTGTGGCAACAGCAGAGGCAGAGAATCCCGCAAAAACAACCGAGTGGATAGCTCCAATTCTGGCGCAAGCCAAAGTAGTAATGGCTAATTCAGGAATCATTGGTAAATAAATACACACACGATCTCCTTTTTTTACGCCTTGTTCTCGCAATACATTTGCCATTTTACAGACCCGCTCGTGCAATTCATTATACGAAATGTGTAATGCTTCTTCATTGGGGTCATTCGGTTCAAAAATGATCGCCGTTTTATCTCCTTTTTTAGCAAGATGTCTGTCGATACAGTTTTTAGTGATGTTTACTTTAGCATCAACAAACCATTTTATTTCGGCTTCAGCCATATTAAAATCGACAACTTTTTCCCATTGTTGATACCAAGTGAAATTTTCGGCAGCAATTTTGTCCCAGAATTTTTTTGGTTCGCGAACTGATTTTTTGTATTCTTTAAAGTATTCTTCTAAGGTGTTAATTTTATAGCGACTCATAATTATGATATTTTCTTATTTAGTATTATAAACTCCGATTTCATATTTTTTCAAAACAGTAATTATTTCATCAACAATGGATTCATCATCAATCGTAGATGGGATTTGATAATTTTCTCCATCAGAAATGCTTCGCATCAGTTTTCTCAGGGTTTTTCCGGAACGTGTTTTTGGCAATCGTTCTACAATTACAACATTTCTCAGGGAGGCAACCGCGCCTATTTGTTGGCGAACTAATTTTATGATTTCCTGCTCTAATTGAAAATGTTCAATTTCAGCATCTAATTTGGTTACAACCAAAGCCAAAGGAGTTTGTCCTTTTAAAGCATCATTTATACCTATTACGGCACACTCCGCAACCGAATGATGGGATGCAACAATTTCTTCCATTTCAGCTGTCGAAAGGCGATGTCCGGCAACATTAATCACATCATCCACTCTGCCGGTAATGAAAATATAATCGTCTTCGTCTTTAAATCCACCATCACCAGAGAAATAATAACCCGGAAATTTATTTAAATAACCTGCTTTAAATCGGGGATTGTCATTCCATAAATCCATTAAAGTTCCGGGAGGCAACGGTAATTTCAGTACCACATAACCTTCTTCATTTGGACCTAATTCAGTGCCTTTTTCGTCAAATATTGTAA
Organism: Flavobacterium xinjiangense; assembly: GCF_900142885.1. GTDB lineage: Bacteria > Bacteroidota > Bacteroidia > Flavobacteriales > Flavobacteriaceae > Flavobacterium > Flavobacterium xinjiangense. Next base: position 264,786 of record NZ_FRCL01000002.1, read on the forward strand.
TATCAAAGCCACAAACCGCTTTTCCTACTGAACCGGGTTTTATGGGCAAATATTCAACACCCATCATATTGGCAATCATTGGCCAACCTGATTCTGTTTGCCACCAATGGTCGATTGCCGGAACAGGAATGTGTTCTAAATACCATTCTAATGTTGCGACATCACAACGTTCACCTGCCAAAAATTGTGTTTTCAAAGAACTCAAATCATATTTTTTAATGAAATCTCCGTTAGGATCTTCTTTTTTAATAGCACGAATAGCAGTGGGTGCAGTAAACATAGTGTTGACTTTATGTTCTTCGATAATTCTCCAGAAGGCACTGGCATCAGGCGTTTTAATTGGTTTTCCTTCAAAAATGATGGTGGTATTTCTATTGATTAATGGACCGTAAACAATAAAACTATGTCCAACAACCCAGCCCACATCTGAAGCGGCCCAGAAAACCTCATTTTCTTTTACACCATAGATATATTGCATCGAAAATTTAAGCGCCACGGCATAACCACCAGTATCTCTCACAATTCCTTTTGGTTTTCCGGTTGTTCCCGAGGTGTGAAGTACATATAAAGGATGCGTTGCATTTACTGGAACACAAGGCGTTTCTTCCGATCCGTAAACTAGCGCATCATAATCAACATCATATTTTTTAAACGGAACTCTTGCTCCTAATTTTCTGTTGAAAACGATTACTTTTTTTGGTCTGTGAGAAGCTAATTCAATCGCTTCGTCCACTAATGGTTTGTAGGCGATTAAACGGTCAATTTCAATTCCTGAAGAGGCAGTGATGATCGCTTTAGGTTTGCAATCGTCAATTCGAATAGCCAATTCATGCGGTGCAAAACCGCCAAAAACTACCGAATGTGTCACGCCAATTCTGGCACAAGCAAGCATTGCAAACGCAGCTTGCGGAATCATTGGCATATAAATTATTGCAGTGTTGCCTTTTTTTAAACCGAGTGAGAGCATTCCTCCGGCGAGTTTTGCCACTTCAGCTTTTACTTCAAAAAAAGTATATTTTTTTACAGTTTGTGTTACCGGTGAATCGTAAATAAGTGCAATTTGGTCTCCATAACCATCTTGAATATGCTTGTCTAATGCCAAATAACAGATGTTTAATTCTCCGTCTTTGTACCAAACCGGATATCCATTTTCATCATTTGATATAATAGTTTCAGGTTTATTATACCATTCTATCGCCATCGCCTGTTCTTTCCAGAAAGCTTCAGGTTGATTAATGCTGTTAGTATAAAAATCTTTATAATTCATTTTGTTGTTGGTTGTTTATAGTTTTAAAAAATCCAATATTTTAAATTAATCCTTGGACCTGTTCTACCAGTTTTTTGACCGAAAAAGGCTTGAGTACATATAAATTTGCACCTAGAGAAAGTCCTTTTTCAATGTCTTTTTCTTTGTTTTTTGCCGTTAGGAAAATAACCTTGCAATGTTTCAGTCGTTCGTCTTTTTTAATTTGTTCCAATGTAGCGTAACCGTCAACCATTGGCATCATTACGTCCAGAATGATCACATCCGGAAGTTGATTCTTCAAAATCTCTAAAGCTTCCTGTCCGTCGCGTGCAATGAAAACTTCAAAATTGTTCTTTTTGAATGTGTATTCAAGTGACATGACAATATTTGGTTCGTCATCTACAATTAAAATTTTTTTCATTTTTTAATAATTTTCAGTAGTATTATAATTGGGTAAAGTGAAAATAAATGTCGCTCCATTTGTCTCCGTGTTATCCGCCCAAATCTTTCCTTTATGGTGTTCTATAATCTGTTTGCAAATGGCCAATCCTAAGCCGCTTCCGATTGGTTTTTTTACATTTTGATTTCTGGATTGATAAAATTTATCAAAAATGGCTTCAAAATCTTCTTCTTTAATTCCTTTGCCATTATTATGAATACGGACTTCAACAACTTCTTTTTTCTCTGTTATTTTGATGCTGATTTTTCCAGCAGTTTCGGAGCTGAACTTAATAGCGTTTGATAACAAATTGTAAATGACCTGAATGATTCGTTCTTCATCATAAAATGCTTTTATTTCTTTAGAAGCTTCATCGAACTCAATGCCTATCTTTTTATTTTTAATCAATTGCTTCAATGAAAGCAATGTTTTTTCTACAGTTTTAGAAATGTTATTTTTCGAAAGATAGATTTTTTGTTTTCCCGTTTCGAATTTTTCTAAATCCAGAATTTTGTCTATCAAACGATTCAAACGATCCGATTCGGAAATGATATTCTGCAAGAACTGTTTTCTCAATTCCTCTGGAATATCGTCATCGTCATGAAGGATTTCGCTTGCTGCACGGATCGCGGTTATTGGCGTTCGCAACTCATGCGTAACCGTATCCAGAAATTCGTCTTTTTGAATGTCTTTGTTGACCAATTCCTGATTGGCATTTTTTAGCTGAATGGATATTTTTTTTAATTCGTTGGAAGTGTCCGTCAGCTTCTTGTTGATGATTATGTTTTCTTTGGATTCTTCGAGAATTCGCAACACTTCAGTAAGGCTGATTTTATCTTCTTTTACCACACTCGATATTAATATTTTGGCGGAAGCCGTACCAATATGTCCTGTCAATAAATTCTCGGCGAACTTTATAAACCGGGCATCAGCTGTGGTGATGTTTTTATCAATATTGTATTTTAAATTGAAAATGGTCATGGCTCTTTTTGTTCTTTCTTCTCCAAGAAATCGCTGTAAAACTTTTTGAATATCAGAAATATAAGCGGTTCCTTTCCATACAAATGCATCTTCATGATTGGTGATGTACTTGTCAATATCCACAAACATTTCGGCATAATTGCGTTCCCTGTAATTTCCTTTGAAACTTACAGAAATAGCGGCATAACAGATAACGTTAAAAAATAAACTCCAAAAAACAGCATGCGGAATTGGTTCCAGATAATCTAATCCAAAAAGTTGAAACGGTTTTAACAATGCAGTTCCCCAAGGCCCTTCCTGAATAAATAAGCTGGAAGATTTTGTAATTCCAATGGCGTAGGGAATTAGTAAAGTGTAAAAACAAATCAAAAAACCAACGATAATTCCTGTTATAGCTCCTTTTTTTGAACCTCTTCTCCAGAACAACGCGCCAAAAAATGAAGGTGCTAATTGTGCAATAACTACAAATGAAACCAAACCGATTGAAACCAAAGAGTAATCTAAAATAAAAATTCTATAGATGGCATACGCCAAAATAATGAGTAAAAAAATACCTATTTTTCGACTAATCAGAATCCGTTTACTGTTTTTTTCTTGAGAAGAATTTTCGAGCGAACCAATAAAGCCATAAGGAATCAACAGATTATTACTTAACATGGTTGCCAATGCAATTGATGAAACAATAATCATGGATATGGCTGCAGAGAATCCACCAAGAAACACTAAAACGGTCAAGAAATTGTTGTTGAAAAATTGAGGAATCAGCAGCGAATAAGTATCGGAGTTCAATCCTTTATCTTCAAAAAGAATATTTCCTCCCCACGCAATTGGGAATACAAAAATATTGAAGAGCAATAAATACAATGGAAAAAGCCACATCGCTGTACGAATATGAGTTTCTTTATTGTTTTCAACAATGGCAGTGTGAAACTGTCTTGGCAAAAGGAAAATGGCAAACATGGACAACAGGCAAAGGAAAAACCAATTTATTCCGTTTGTTAAGTCACCGATCGAATTTTTCTTCTCAAAATTTTCAAGAACAGCAGCTTTGGTGTAAATGTCTCCGAAACCATCGTAAACAAAATAGGTTACATAAATCCCGATGATCAAAAAGAAAACTAATTTCAAGATAGATTCCATTGCGACTGCGGTAACGATTCCGCGTCTTTTTTCGGAAGCATCTACATATTTTGTTCCATAATAGGAGGCAAATAAAGCCAAAGCGAGGCAAACATAAGTAGTAGTATCCGTAAAAATGTTCTCACTTGATTGTGTTTTTGTAACAATATGAAAGGTATCTGAAATCGATTTTAACTGTAAAGAAATGTACGGGACAATACCAAACACACAAATCATAGTAACCAATGCGCCAAGAAATCTACTGTTTCCGTATCGTAAGGAAATAAAATCGGCAATGCTGGAGATTTTATTTACTCTCGAAATTCGGATAATTCTCTTGAGGATAACCATCCAAGTAGGGATAATTATTATTGGACCTAAGTAAATAGGTAAGTAACTTAAACCAGATTCTGCGGCAACACCAATACTTCCATAATAGGTCCATGCAGTACAATAAACCGCCAAGGAAAAAGAATAGATATAGGGATTATTTGTCCATTTTGAATGGCTTCTTTTTTCTGCCCAATAGGCGATGTAAAAAAGAATGGACACATAAAGTGCTAAAATTAATAAAAGTCCTATGCTACTCATAATATCTTTTTATGATTAGGTAGGTGATGGCAATTGAAAATAACCATGCAGAAAAAATATAAATATACACGATTGGAAAACCAAAAAGCGGCTTGGAACTGTCAAATAAAAGCAAAAGCGGTATGTTCAACGCTAATAGCATTAGCATTGAAAGTATAACTAACTTTTGTTCGTGTCTTTTTTTCATTCGAAGATAATATTACTTTTCAGCGGAGAATGATCTCGCCATTCGTACTGCCGATTTCATTGTAATGAAAATAAGCAATCTCTACAGATTAATGTAGAGACTGCATATTATAAATTTATTCAATAATTATTTTTTTTCATCGTAATCACCCATCAAGGCATAATAGCCAAAGGTTCCTAATCCCAAAACGATTAATGGTGTAAGTATGAAAAGGATTATAATTCCAAATACTAAATCATCTTGTTTGCCGGACATAAATTTTGGTAATCCAAAGGTAAAGATGCAAAAATAAGCAGCTGCAATTGCTAAGGCGATCCAAACTAATCCTAAAATTCTTTTTATCTGATTCATAGCTGTTTTTTTAAATGTGAGTGTTTTTTGTGTCTTTGTTTTTAATGTAAATCATTCCTACTACAAAACATACAGAGGCAATGATAATTGGATACCAAAGTCCTTCTAAATAAAACTCAGCATCTCCAGCATCTTTTCCGTTAATAACTAAGTAAGTGGAAATAGCCGGAAGTAATCCTCCAAAAATTCCATTTCCTACGTGATAAGGAAGTGACATGGATGTGTATCTAATTTTTGCGGGGAACATTTCAACTAAGAATGCCGCAATAGGTCCATAAACCATGGTGACAAATAGTACTTGTATAAATACTAATAATATCAACGCCCACTTGTCATCCCAATTAATGTTGATAGTTGTTTTTGTTTCAATTTTTGGTTTTCCGTCAACTATTTTCGCCTTACCGTCCTCTAAAGATACCGTTTTTACTTCAAGAAATGTGGTTCCGTCAGTATACTCTTTGTTAGTGGTATAAATTGAATCCATAGTTTGCTTTTTGTTCTCTTTCAGTTCAGAAACTATTTTTGTGTTAGCAACTATTTCTGTTTTATTTTTTACAGATGTCGTTTCGTACATTTGCTTGTAAATAGGTCTGTATAATAAAATAGCGAGAAGCATTCCTCCCATCATAATGTATTTTCTTCCTATTTTATCACTTAGCCAACCAAATACAATGAAAAAGGGTGTTCCTAATACTAATGCAATTCCTAATAAAGTATCCACTTGAGAGGAGTCAATAGACATTACTGTTTTCATGAAACTCATGGCGTAGAATTGGCCTGTGTACCAAACAACCCCTTGACCCATCGTCGCTCCAAATAAAGCCAATAAAACGAATTTCAAGTTGTAACGATTTCCGAAACTTTCTTTCAAAGGATTAGTACTCGTATTTCCTTCTGATTTAGCTTTAGCAAAAACGGGAGATTCATCCATATTTTTTCTAATTAAATACGAAACTCCAACCATGATAATAGAAACCCAGAACGGAACTCTCCATCCCCATTCATCAAATTGTTCCGGAGTAAGAATGTTTCTTGTGGCTAAAATCACCATCAGTGAAATAAACAAACCAACTGTTGCCGTAGTTTGAATCCAGGATGTCCAATAGCCTCTTTGTCCGACTGGTGCATGTTCCGCCACATAAGTTGCAGCTCCGCCATATTCACCGCCAAGAGCAAGACCCTGAAGCATTCTTAATATTAATACTAATACTGGTGCCAAAAATCCAATGGTTTCATAGCTAGGAATACAACCAATCAGGAATGTAGCTCCACCCATTAATAGTAAGGTAACCATGAAGGTATATTTTCTTCCAATTAAGTCTCCCAATCTTCCAAAGAAAAGTGCTCCAAAGGGACGAACTACAAAACCAACTGCAAAAGTGGCTAGTGTCGCTAAAAAGGCTGCTGTTGGATTGTCTGCCGGGAAAAATTTAGTTGAAATTACAACGGCTAAACTTCCAAAAATGTAGAAATCATACCATTCAATCATTGTTCCCATGGAGGATGCGGAAATTACTTTCCAAATGCCTTTTGTTGATTTTTCTTTCATAAAATTGATGTTAGTGGTTTGGTTAATTATTTTAGAAATTATAGGTACAGGAAACCATAGCTCTTAGGTTACCAACGTCTTTTTTGTTTGTGGATGCTTTTGCATATAAATCAGCATCGCCCCACGTTGCTGTGGTGTATTCTAATTCTGGTGAAACTCGGAATTTATTGCTTTTGAAATCAATTCTTCCCGAAGCTCTCCATACATTGTCTACTACTCTTGGTCCCGTAATACCTCTGCCATATACTTGAGCGGTACTTCCGGCGGGGTCGCTTGCTCCGTTATTTTTGGTAGTCCCAAAGAAAAATCCAGGAGCAATTACTTTTCCGTTGCTTGCGATGTCAATCCAAAACGAAGTCGTTTTTGTTGGATCGTATGACTGAATTCCATCATTGGTCGCTCCTGTAAAACCGCCAAGCATCACTAAATTGTTTAAGTTGCCACCTGAAATTCCATAAGCTTTAATAATAATTTTGTCATTTGAATATTTAGCATAGCCAAATACGGAAGAGCTATTTACTTTTTCGGTAGTTACAATATTGGTTGCGCTAACGGTCAAAGGTTGCATCGATTTATACTCCAATCCTGCGCCTAAAAACCAGTTTTTTCCCTTATATTGAATTTGAGCATTTAAAGAAGGCAAAGTGGAATTAATTGAGGCTGCATTTTGAGTTCCTGTGGTACCAAGAGCAAAAAACTCTCTTTCTTTATATGCGGTAGCAATTACGGCAACCTCTTTGGTTAAGGCTTGTTTTAATTTAACTTGGGTTGCCCATCCAAAGGGATTAAACATAATTCCGGTATTAAAGTTTGCAACACCGGGAAAAACTTCGGGGATGAAAGTTGGGTACCAGGTTTGTCCCAAAGTTAAGGATGTTTTAGACCAATCCATATTTACATAGGCATGTCGTAATCTCAAAGTTCCAATGGTTCCATCTGTATTTCCGAAAAAATCACCTTCAATATTTCCATTCATTTTTGCGCCCCAAACATCAGGCCCCTTGACTTTAATTCCAAATCGAGACGTTATCGATAAAAAGTTCGATTGTGATACTGCATTTGCGTCCTTGCCGTTGGCGTCTAATGCAACATCCAAAGGATATAAATTTAAATTGTCCTCCCGAACAGTTGCAGATTTTCTAGAATCAAAGATGTAATCTGTTCTTACAAATCCATAAAGGCTGACACTCCAGTCTTTTTCAGCTGGCGCGGCTGGCACAGTCTGAGAATACCCTTTAATGGAAGTAATTCCAATCAAAAGAATAAGGCAACATTTTTTCATAATAAATAGGTTTGGTTAGGGGAAATGGTTAGTTTCAACACAGCCAAATTCTAATTTTTTGTTTATAAAAAAAATTTAGTTATATATTTGTGTAAAGTAGTATAGTTAGTCTTTGAATCGTTCCCATTTTATAAGCATAAACTTGTCCCCAAGCTCTGTTATTATCATACCTGCTCCTGAAAGTAAATCTTTGTTTTTTAGGTATTCCACCAGTTCTAAATGGTTAAAAATCTTATAGGTAGGATGGTAATTAGCATGGGAGGGTTTTTTGATATTAAATGTCTTCACCCAGTTACTTACCGTGACATGTGAAACGCCTAGAATGCGCTCTATTTCACGATAACTTAGTCCTTCCAAGTAGAGTTGTAATGCTTTGGTAACGTAATAATCGTCTATCTTTTTTCCAATTTTGTTCACAGTGAAAAAATACTTACAATTTTTACATAAGTACCTTTGTTTGCTGTTGACTACGCCGCTTTTTACTATATGATTATTTTGACATTTCGGACAGGTTAAAAGTTCCATGTATATAAATTTTGCATAAATATACTAATTTAGCAATTATTATTTTTCGAAATTCATAATAAAAAATAAAAATATTTACGAAACCCGCACTTATATTGGTAAAATGGGGTAATATCTCTAAAGTTGAAGTGTTTTTTGAAATCGATTTTTCGGCTTGTAAAAACGAAAACTTACAATAAGGTACTTTGCTGCATTTATAAAGTCTTAAACTAATGCTTTGTGATTGCGTCTTTTTTAGTATTCCGAGAATAAAAAAAGGATCTAGCTTTTAAAGACTAGACCCTTTATATGGCACTAATATTGAATTTTTTTAAAACACTTTCAAGTTTTAATTTACTCCTTTTAGGATTTCCCCGTTTGCATGAACTACTAATTTACGTACTTCATTGTTTTTTTTGATTTTTAGATGGTATTGTTTCTTTATTATATCTCCATCTTCCTGAGTAAATAGAAATTTGTCGTTGATAATTTGCCAACCTGGGAACTCTTTGTAAACAGAATAAATTACTTTGCTGGGCAGTCTTACGTTTTGATAGTTTTCTACAACTCGAGTTAATTTTCCGTTCGCATTATAAGTTGCTGCCAAGGAACCATTTTGGGTTTGCATAGTAACTAAATAGCTGTCAAATCCTTCGTAATCTTTCCCCAAATTATAACTAATAAATTGCTCTTGCAGTCCTCTAACGCTTGCGTCAGGGTTTTTGTCGGTTAAATAAACAGAGAAATCTTTTCCGGCACTCCTAATTACCACTTCGGGTAATTGTTCTAATTTAAGACTTCCTTCATCTGAATCACTACTTTTCTTATCTTGGCAATAAGAGCTGTTGGCGAACCCGAAAAAAAACAAAATTATGATAAATGATTTCATGACTTTTTTTATTAATTTAATATTAAATCACTAATTTTTTAATACTAAAATAAATTACAAGGTTTTAAATTTACTTCCCCTTTATATTTTCGGTAATTTATTTGTATTTAATAAATTGTTGTACGCAATAGGTCTGATTTACATTTAATTAAATTTGTTTTGTTTAGTAAAATTATGTTTTTTAACTAGGTAATTCAGTTAAAGTAATCCATTTTTTCTGTTAAAAATGAGTAGATAGTGTTGCTTTTTTTTAATAGGATTAGTGGGGTGTAGACGAAAAATTGAAATTTAAGACTGTCCGCTAAAAGGACCGCGATTATTTTTTACTATCATCAACAATAAGATTAAGAGATTAAGAGTCAATGTTGTCAAAAATAATCTTAAAAGAAATTACAGAATGTCGCGAATGAAACTTGATGTCTTTGTTTCTCATTGTTAAAATAGTACAAAGCCGGCATCTCTTAACCTCTTAACCTCACTGTTAAAAGATTATAATTTTTCAATATTTACAGGGGTTTTATGTGTTTCTCCAATATAGAATTTAGCAGCTGCTTTTGAATAAAGAATATAAAGATGATGCATTTTTCAAAATAGAATTAAAAACAGAAAACCCGAATATTTCTATTCGGGTTTTGTGGTACCTCCAGGGATCGAACCAGGGACACATGGATTTTCAGTCCATTGCTCTACCATCTGAGCTAAGGTACCGTGCTTATTGCGGGTGCAAATATAGAATCATTTTTAGGATATCCAAAACATTTTTTTAAAAAAATCAATTCGTACCTTCGCAGCATCAAAATATAAATTATGATTCTAACGATTGATATAGGGAATACCAGAATTAAAGGTGCTGTTTTTGAGGGTAATACTCAAATTGATGCTTTTTTTTTTACTAAAATAGACTTTCGAAAAAAAATTGAAAATATTTTAAAAACACACCAAAAAATAACTCATTTGGTGGTGGCGTCGGTTGGGAATATCGAAAAAGAGTCTTTTTTAGGCTTAGAAAAAGAGTTGAATATTCATTTTATATCGCACGACGATCCTTTCCCTTTTTCTAATGAGTATGAAACCCCTCAGACTTTAGGAATTGACCGAATGGTTCTCGCTGCCGGAGCGACATTTCAGTTTCCTGATCAAAACAGATTGGTTATTGATGCAGGAACCTGTGTTACTTTTGATTTTGTTGATGACAAAAACACCTATCATGGGGGTGCAATTGCTCCTGGATTACGATTGCGGTATGAGTCATTGCATAAATTCACGGCAAAATTGCCTTTGTTAGCCTTGGAAAGTCCCAAAGATTTAATTGGAAATTCAACTTCAGAATCAATTCATTCAGGAGTAGTAAATGGTTTGGTCTATGAGATTGATGGTTTCATAGATGAATATAGAGCCCGGTATTTAAATTTTATAATAATTTTAACGGGTGGAGATACAGATTTTTTGGCTAAACGATTAAAAAATACCATATTTGCCAATTCAAATTTTCTTTTAGAAAGTTTGAACCAAACATTTCAATATAAAATCAAAAATGATTAAAAAAATTATAATAAGCGCATGTTTGCTTTTGTCACTTGTATCCTTCGCTCAAGAAGGAACTTCTTCACCTTACTCTTTTTACGGAATTGGCGACATAAGATTTAAAGGAACGCTTGAAAATCGTTCAATGGCGGGAGTTGCTGTTGAACAGGATAGTATTCACATTAATTTAGAAAATCCAGCCAGTTTTTCTAGCTTAAAACTTACTACTTTTAGTATGGGAGGTACTTATGGGACAAAAACCTTAAAGTCTAGCAAGGAGTCAGCAAGTGCTCGAAGAACGACTTTGGACTATTTAGCTGTTGGCCTACCTTTGGGTAAATTTGGATTAGGTTTTGGATTAATTCCATACTCTTCTGTGGGGTATAAAATAGAAAAATTAACCTCTGATGTAGGAGGGATAAACAAACGATTAAGCGGGACTGGCGGTCTGAACAAAGTATTCTTAGGAATTGGATATAAAATAACGCCGAATTTCAGTATAGGTGCTGATGCGAATTATAATTTTGGTAAAATTGAAACGAATAGTTTAGAAATTATTAATGGTGTCCCTTTAGGTACTCGTGAATTGAATAGTGCAGAGTTGTCAGGAGTGAATTTTAATATTGGAACGATGTATCAAGCTAAATTAAGTAAAAAATTATCTTTATACAGTAGCTTAAATTATACGATAGAAGGTGCTCTTACCTCGAAAAATACAAGAAATATATCGACGGTAGTTTATAATTCAAGTTTTGATTTATCTGTTGTAGATTCTTATGGAGATCAAAAATCACAATCAGAAGTAGAATATCCAAGCAAAATATCATTTGGTTTGGGAATTGGCGAAGCTAAAAAATGGCTTTTAGGTGGGAAAATTGCCTATCAAAAAACTTCAGGTCAAGAGAATTCCTATAACAAAGCTGATAATGTAGGCTATGGCCGATACGGAAGTGTAAGTCTTGGAGGATATTACATTCCAAACTATAATTCGTTTTCAAGTTACACGAAAAGAATTGTTTACAGAGCTGGACTTAAATATGAAAAAACAGGTTTGATGATTAATTCAGAGTCTATAAATGACATGGGATTAACGCTTGGATTTGGATTGCCAATAACGGGTTATTTCTCAAATGTAAACTTGGGTTTAGAATTGGGTAAAAAAGGGACAACAAATGCGAATTTAATTCAGGAGAATTATGCTAATTTTAGTGTAGGTTTTTCATTGAACGATAAATGGTTTGAGAAAAGAAAATTCAACTAGAATCGGATAAGTAAATTTAATTACATTGCTTTGTCGAGCACAGCATATGACTTTACTAAAAAAATATAAAATCTTTCCAGTAGTCACAGTTTTTGCTGTGACTCTGTTTTTTGGTTGCGAGAGCAATTTTAAAGAAGTACAAAAAATTAATTTCTCCGACTTTGTTCCCGGCGGCGATGCCGATAATGTAAATCTAAAATACACTGATTCAGGTTTGATTAAATCAATTCTGGTAAGTCCTAAAATGTTAGATTTTTCAAATGTTGAGTTTCCTTTTACTGAATTTCCAAAAGGAATTGATGTAACTTTATATGATAATAAAGCAAAGAGAACATTTATAACGGCAAATTATGCGGTTTCCTACAAATTGACAAATATTATTGATTTACAGGGAAAAGTAAAAATTAAATCAGAGAACGGACAAATGCTGGAGACGGAACAGTTGTATTACGATCAAAAAAACGAATGGTTTTTTACGGAGAAAAAATTCAAATTAACAGACCTTAAAGGTTCTTCGAACGGACAAGGCATCGATTTTAGTAAAGATTTTAAAGTGATCAATTCGCAGAGAATCTCCGGTGAATTTGAATCGGCCCAATAATTTTATAAATTCTACTTATGACTTACTTAAAATACGTACCCTATTTCTATTTGGTTTTTACAGTCTTTTTTATCTATGACGGCGTTACAAAGTTTAATGATCCTGCTGCAACACCTTGGCTAAGTTTTGGGATAGCGGCCGTAGCGGTATTTATGTTTTTCTTTCGAATGAAATTTGGCAAAAAATTTGAAGACAGAAGCAAAAAATCCTAAATCATGGAAATTAGTATCATAATATTGTGCTTAATACTATGTGCCTTTTTTTCAGGAATGGAGATAGCTTTCATTTCTTCCAATAAAATTTATCTTGAAATAGAAAAAAAGCAAGATAATTTTCTCTCTAGAATACTTACTAAACTTACCGAAAAACCTTCTAAATTTATTGCAGCCATGCTAATTGGGAACAATATTGCGTTAGTGATATATGGTTTTTTTATGGGGGAATTATTAATGGGCTGGATGGCATCATTTGGCTATCATCTTTCCAGTTTGTTGGATCTATTAGTTCAGACTATTCTTTCCACACTAATAGTTTTGATTACTGCAGAGTTTCTGCCTAAAGTATTCTTTCAGATTTATGCCAATACGTTAATAAAATTTTTTGCTGTTCCCGCTTACGTTTTTTATGTTTTATTCTATTTTATTTCTACTTTTTTTATCTGGGTTTCCGATTTTGTTTTGAAAAAATTCTTTAAAACCGAAGGTGATCAGGCGCAAATCTATTTTAGTAAAGTGGAGCTTGGGAATTACATAACAGAACAAATGAGTACTGTTGAGGATAATGAAGAAGTAGATTCAGAAATACAAATGTTTCAAAATGCTTTAGAGTTTTCGGGGGTGAAAGCCAGAGACGTGATGAGTCCCAGAACTGAAATCGTTGCGATTGATTTATATGATTCGATGGATGAATTGAACAAATTGTTCATTGAAACTGGGTATTCGAAAATTGTGGTTTATGAAAATTCTTTGGATGATATTGTAGGTTATGTACATTCATTTGATTTATTCAAAAAACCGGGCAGTATAAAGGAAATTGTAATTACAGTTGAGTTTGTGCCAGAAACGATTTATATCAAAGATGCCATGAATTTGCTTACCAAAAAGCGAAAGAGTGTGGCTGTTGTGCTGGATGAATACGGCGGAACTTCCGGGATTATTACTATAGAAGATATTGTCGAAGAACTTTTTGGTGAAATAGAAGACGAACACGATTCAGAAGAAGAATTAATTGAAAAAGAACTCGGGGATGATACCTATCTTTTTTCTGCTCGTTTTGATGTCGAATATCTAAATCAAACGTATAAACTTCATATTCCAGAGAGAGATTCTTATGGTACACTTGGTGGTTTTATTGTTGATTTTACCAAAGAAATTCCGCAAAAAGGGGCTGTTATTACCATTGGAACCTTTCATTTTGTCATCGAAGAGGCCACAAATAAGAAAATAGAATTAGTGAAAATGGCGGTGCGAGAGTAGTTTTTTTTATAAAATTGAAAATTCTTTCAAAATAAAACGCTACTAGTATAATTATTAATTAGATAATTGTATTTTCGCAAACTGAATATAAAAATTAACAACAATAGAAATGGCAGTTTTAGCAAAAATTAGACAACGTTCCGCTTTATTGATAGCAGTTATTGCACTTGCATTATTTGCATTTATCATACAAGATCTTATCGGTAAAGGAGGCTTTGGTAAAAGCACAAAGGATGTAGGAAGTATCAATGGGAAAGATATTGCCTTCGAGGATTTTAGAATCAAAGTAAGCAATGTTGAGAAAAGTGGTCAAGGGATTACTTCGACAGCAGCAGCAAACAGAGTTTGGGATCAGGAAGTTTCTATAGCTTTATTGTCTTCAGAATTTGATAAATTAGGATTAAGAGTAGGTGAAAAACACATCCTTGAAGTTTTAAAAGCAGATGAAAATATTGGTAAAAATCCATTGTTCTTGAATGCAGCAGGGATGTTTGATATTGCAAAATTCAAAGAGTATTTTAAATCTAATCCTGCACAAGCTCAATATTTAAAAGATAGAGAGAAAGATGCGGAGTTGAATGCTAAATATCAAATGTATAATACGTTGATTAAAGCGGGTATTTATACTACAGAGAGCGAAGGAAAAATGAAATACGAAATGGAAGCCAATAAAGTAAATTTTGCTTACGTTGCTGGTTTGTATTCTAGTATTAAAGACAGCGATGTTAAAGTGACTGATACTGAAATTGTAGATTTCATGAAGAAAAACGAAAAGAAATTCAAAGCGGACGAATCTCGTGAAGTAGAATATGTTTTGATTGAAGATAAAGCTTCGAAAGAAGATGAAGGTGAGGTTAAGTCTAAAATAAACGGATTGTTATCTGGAAGGGTAGTGTACAATCAGGCAACTGGTAAAAATGATACTTTACCAGGATTTAGAAATGCGACTAACACAATTGAGTTTGTAAATTCAAATTCTGATGTTCCTTACGATTCAACTTATATTGCTAAAAAAGATTTACCGGCAGTTGATGCAGATAGATTATTTAATCTTGTTTCAGGTGAAGTATACGGACCTTATATGTTTGGAAAATACTACTGTATATCTAAATCAATGGGAATGAAGTCAGGTGTAAATGCAAAAGCAAGCCATATTTTAATTAGTTACGAAGGAACACAAGTTCCTAACAAAAAAGAGAAAAGAACTAAGGAAGAAGCTAAAGCTAAAGCGGAATCAATTTTGGCTCAAGTGAATGCAAATCCGGATAGTTTCTTGATGTTGGCTTTTACTAATTCAGATGATTCTTCAGCACAACAAGGTGGTGACTTAGGTTATTTTGGTCCAAACCAAATGGTGAAGCCGTTTAATGATTTCGTTTTCAATAACGGAATTGGAAAAGTTGGTTTAGTAGAAACTCCTTTCGGTTTTCATATTATCAAAATTACAGATAAACAAGACGGAATTCGTTTAGCAACTGTTGCTCAAAAAATTGAAGCGTCGGAAGTGACTTCTGACAAAGTGTTTACTCAAGCGACTAAATTTGAAATGGATGCGACTGATAAAGATTTTGAAAAAATTGCAAAAGACATGAAGCTTACAGTTGCTGCTCCAGTTACTTTGAAAGCTATGGACGAGACTTTTGGACCTTTAGGAAACCAAAGATCTATAGTTAGATGGGCATTTGAAGATGATACTAAAGTTGGTGCGGTGAAAAGATTTGAAGTAGCTAATTTAGGGCATGTAATTGCAAAACTTAAAAATGTAGACAAATCTGGTTTGGTTGCGGTTTCTGTAGCTAGACCTTACGTAGAGCCAATTCTTAAAAACAAGAAAAAAGCAGAATTAATCAAAGCTAAAATGACAGGTTCTTCATTAGAAGCAATCTCAAAAGCTACTGGTGCTAAGGTTCAACAAGCAGCTGACGTAACTATGGAAAATCCAATGTTAGTGGGTGCAGGTCAAGAGCCTAAAGTAGTTGGAAATGCGTTTGCATTAGCGGCAAACAAACTATCTGCTCCTATTGAAGGAAATACAGGAGTTTATGTGGTGAAAAACATGAGTACAGTAAAAGCGCCAGCTTTGAAAGATCATGCTCCATATGTAGCTAAATTAAAAGCACAAAGCGCTTCTGATGTGAACAGAGTTATTCCAGCTTTGAAAAGCAGTGCTAAAATTGAAGACAACAGAAAACAATTCAATTACTAAACTAGTTTGAAGTAATTAATTCAAATAAAAATCCCGATACATTTTAGTGTATCGGGATTTTTGTTTAATCATAATAATTAAGAAAATAGTTACAAATATATTAGGAATATTGTTTTTTTTTTTTCAAGATTTGCAGTCATATATTTATTAATCTAAATCTTAATTTTATGAAAAAAGGCTATTTTATTGTTTTGTTTTTTTGTGTTTCTTTTACTGGTAAAGCACAAATAACAAAAAATAATTGGTTGGTTGGTGGTGAAGCTGGGTTTTTCTATAATTTTAATAATAGTGAAACTATAAATGGTAACAATAGTTATGCTATTCATCTTTCACCAAATATTGGTTATTTTATTTATGATAAGTTAGCCGCTGGCTCTAAATTTGATTACATAGCAGGTAATACCAGATCAACTACTTTGCTATTAGGCCCATTTCTTAGGTATTATTTTCTCGAGAAGGAAAAAAGAGTTAATTTATTTTTGGAATCCTCTTATAATTTTGGTTTAGATAAACAAGACAAGGATTATTCCAATTTTTCTACAAAAGTAGGTACTGCAATTTTCTTAAACAGCAGTGTTGCACTTGAATTAGCTCTTAATTATAACTTGTATAGGAATAAAAGTATAGACTTTAGTTCTAATTCATTAAGTCTTGCAGTAGGTTTTCAAATTCATCTTGAGAAAGAAAAATAGAAATTATAATTTAGAGAATGAGAAACCCGTTCGTCACGATGAATGGGTTTCTTTATTTTGTAGTATCATATCCATATAAGAAAGGACTACATCATATCCTCTTGCAGTAAAATAATCTTTTGGATTATCCTTTGCAATTGCTAAAATAAAATCGCCTCCCCAAGCGCCAAGACTTTTTATCACGCCGTCAAAATCGGGAAATATGGATTCTTTTACCGTTTGCATTTCCAAAATGGTACTCATATCAGCCTCGTGCTTTTCTATCGCTGAAGCAAATGATTTAAGAGTGTCTGCCTGTAAAATGGCTTGCGTAATTTTGTTATTTTTGGCAATTGTTTTTGCCAAATTATTATTTTTCTGATTGTAATAAGAATTTATAGCCGCTTTACTGTTTTGTTTTTTATTGAGATAAACAAAGTATAAGCTTTCCACGAATTCTGGGCTAAAAATCACTTTTTCAACAATAGGCTTTCCTTGTTCTAAATGATATAAAATAGGAGTATCATTTTGAGCGCACGCAATATCATAACCGCTTCCTCCGAAACTGTTTTTAAGCAGTGTAAAAGCGTCAATTTGTAGCCACTGGGCAATGTTGTTGATCAAAGTAGACGAGGTACCTAAACCCCAACTTTTAGGAAACCCAAGTTCAGTGGTAATTGTGTATCCTTCTGAAAGATTTATAAAATCGGGATTTAATACAAAAGCTTCATGCAAAATAGCAATCAATGTTGATTTTACCGATTCGTTTTCTGAATTTCTTTCGTTTGAAATAGCAGCAAATGAAATGGTATCTTCAAACCAAATGCTTTTGTCGGCATCGTAGCTTTTCCATTGTATTTCTAGATTGGTTCCTTTTTCGACGATTAAATTTTGTCCTAATTTAGTTGGTAAAGCAAAAGCTTTGGCGCCATCCAAAACAAGATATTCGCCTGTGATTAAAAGTTTTCCGTTACTGTAGAATGTTTGTTGCATTATTTTTGTTTAAATCCCTAACAGGGTTCTGAATCCTGTCAGGGATGTCTAAAATCAGTTTTATTTTCTTAGATTTTCAATAAAGTCAACAACAGCGCTATGGGAAACCACATTGTGTTTGAAATGTTTTCTTATCAAAACACGTTCCTTGTCATTAGCTTCAAACTGATTGATAATATTGTTTAAATGCATTTTCATGTGTCCTTCCTGAATTCCTGTTGTTGTCAAGGAACGTAAAGCAGCAAAATTTTGAGCTAAACCAGCAACGGCGACAATCTGCATTAATTCCTGCGCAGAGGGTTTTTTTAGCATTTCCAAAGAAAATTTCACTAAAGGATGCAAAGTGGTTAGTCCGCCGATGGTGCCTAAAGCTAAAGGAATTTCCAACCAAAACTTAAAAATGCCATTCTCAATTTTTGCATGTGACAAACTGGAATATTTTCCGTTTCGAGCGGCATAAGCGTGAATTCCTGCTTCGACTGCGCGGAAATCATTTCCCGTAGCAAGCACCACGGCATCGATTCCGTTCATGATTCCCTTGTTGTGAGTCACGGAACGATAAGGCTCAACCTCGGCGATTTGAACAGCCTGCACGAATTTCTCTGCAAATTCTTGAGGATTGTGAATGTGTTTTTCTTTTAATTCTTCAATTGGACACGACACTTCAGCGCGAACAATACAATTGGGAACGTAATTAGAAAGAATACTCATCACAACATGAATGTCCTTCTCTGTTTCCGAAAATAACTCATATAGGGAAGCTTCTTCTTTTAATGTTTTAGCAAATTGCTCCAAACAAGAATTGATGAAATTGGCTCCCATGCTGTCTTTGGTTTCAAAAGTAGCATGAAGTTGGAAATAATTAGGTAGTAAGTCCGTCTTGTCGTTTAGAACAATATCGAGAATTCCGCCACCCCGTTTTTGCATGTTTTTAGTAATACTTTCCGTTTCGGTAAAAAATACGGCTTTAGTTTGTGCAAAAAACAAGTTGAGTTTAGAGACGTCACCGTTATAGATAAAATGGACTTGACCAATTTTTTCGGTATTGATAACTGTGGCTTTAAACCCACCACGAGTAGACCAAAATTTAGCCGTTTTTGAAGCAGCGGCAACTACAGAACTCTCTTCAATCGCCATGGGAATAGTGCTGTATTTTCCGTTAATTAGAAAATTTGGAGCGATTCCTAACGGAATATAGAAGTTGGTTATTGTGTTTTCGATGAATTCATCGTGTAGCTGTTGTGTTTTTTCGTCAGAATTCCAGTAGTTTTTCAGCAATGCGATAGCTTCAGTTGGAGTAGAAAAGTATTCGTTGGCAATCCAGTTTATTTTTTCTTCTTTGGATAATTTAGAAAATCCCGTTACTGCATTATTCATTCTCAATAGATTATGTGATGTTTAGTTGCAAAGATACGGTTTTAGCGCTTTTATTTACCTCAAATTATCTTCATTAAATTGTGGTTTTTAATATTGCTTTTTACATTTAACATAATAAATAGCCATTAATTGTAATTTTTTCACTAAAATTGACGGTTTTTATCTTTAAATCAATCGTATGAGTTCAAATAGAATTACAATCTTACTTTTATTCGTGTGTTTTACTGTTTTTGGACAGCAAAAAATCACAATTGATGAAATTTTTAATGGCACTTTTCGTGCTAAAGGAATGGATGAATTGCAGTCTATGAAACTTACCAATCAATATTCTGTTTTGAATACTGATCAGGCTTCTAAAAGTATGCAAATTGATTTATACGATTTTGCTACTTTGAAAAAAGTGTCTGTTTTAATCGATACCAAGGATCATAAGGAATTGCCTATGATTGATAGCTATACATTTGATTCCTCCGAAAAAATGATTCTGTTGGCTTGCAATACGAATCAAATTTTCCGTCATTCTTTTACGGCAGATTACTATTTGTATAACATTGCAACCAAGCAGTTAAAGAAGTTATTTGATTTTCAGGTGCAGGAGCCAACTTTTTCTCCTGATGGAAAAAAGATAGCTTATGCCAAAGAGAATAACCTATATGTATACGATTTGGCTTCTAATCAATCAACTCCAATTACCGTTGACGGGAAGAAAAATGCTACTATTAACGGAATTACGGATTGGGTTTATGAAGAAGAATTTGCATTTGTAAGAGCATTTGACTGGAGTGCTGACAGCAAAAAAGTAGCGTACATTCGTTTTGACGAAAGCCAAGTACCAGAATTTTCTATGTCAATCTTTCACAAAGATTTGTATCCAACAGTTGAAACATTCAAATATCCTAAAGCTGGTGAAAAAAATTCAGAAGTTTCATTACATATTTATGATGTAACTGCTAATGCGACCAAGAAAGTTAATTTAGGAAACTACAATGATTTTTACATTGCAAGGATGAAATGGACAAATAATTCTAATGTTTTGTCGGCACAGGTATTGAATCGCCATCAAGACAATTTAGATATATTATTTATTGATGGTAATTCAGGAACTGCAAAAGTGGTTTTGAATGAAAAAGATAAAGCATATGTCGATGTAACCGATAATTTGACTTTCCTAAAAGACAATAGTTTTATTTGGACTAGTGAGAAAGACGGTTTTAATCATATCTACTTATATGATAACAATGGGAAACTGAAAAAACAAGTTACGTCCGGCAAATGGGAAGTGACTAATTATTATGGTTTTGATGAGAAAACCAATACTGTTTTTTATCAATCAGTGGAAAATGGTTCTATTAACAGAGATGTCTACAGAATAGGTCTTGACGGAAAAAACAAAGTTCGATTATCGAAAAGCATTGGTGCAAATGCAGCTGTTTTTAGTCCGAATTATCAATATTATATCAATACTTTTTCAACAGCAACACAGCCTACAACTTATACGTTAAATGAGGCTAAAATGGGTAAACAAGTTCAAGTTATTGAAAGCAATGAAGCATTAGCTGCAAAATTGAAAGCGTATAATTTACCTTCAAAAGAATTTTTTGTTTTGAAAACAGAAAAAGGGAATGAGTTAAATGCTTGGATTATGAAACCAAAGGATTTTGATGCTTCCAAAAAATATCCAGTGTTTATGATTCAATATTCAGGACCTGGATCACAACAAGTAGTAAATCAGTGGGGTAGTTCTAATGAGTACTGGTTTATGATGTTAGCCCAACAAGGTTATATCATTGCCTGTGTTGATGGTCGCGGAACGGGTTTTAAAGGCGCTGCTTTTAAAAAAGTTACCCAAAAACAGTTGGGTAAATATGAAGTGGAAGATCAAATTGATGCTGCCAAAGTGATCGGAAATTACTCATTTGTTGATAAATCAAATATTGGAATCTGGGGTTGGAGTTATGGCGGATTTATGGCTTCCAATTGCATAATGAAAGGGAACGATGTTTTTAAAATGGCCATTGCAGTTGCTCCGGTAACGAATTGGAGATTTTATGACAGTATTTATACAGAAAGATATATGCAGACACCACAGGAAAATGCCAGTGGTTATGATGAAAATTCTCCAATCAATCATGTAGAAAAACTGAAAGGAAAGTTTTTATTAATACACGGTTCCGCAGATGATAATGTACATGTTCAAAATTCCATGCAAATGATGGAAGCGTTGATTCAAGCTAATAAGCAATTTGATTCACAGATTTATCCAGATAAAAACCACGGAATTTATGGAGGTAAAACCAGAATCCAACTGTACACTAAAATGACTAATTTCATCAAAGAAAATTTACAAACTAAAACAATAACTTCAAAACAAACAATATGATTGAAACACAGGTGAAAACAGCACATCCAAAAGGTCTTTGGGTATTATTTGGAACAGAAATGTGGGAGCGCTTCAATTTCTATGGAATGCGGGCAATTTTAACCCTGTTCCTTATCAATTCATTAATGATGAAAGAGGCAGATGCTTCTATTATTTATGGAGGTTTCTTAGGACTTTGTTATTTGACACCAATGTTAGGAGGATTCGTTGCCGATCGTTTTTTTGGAAATAGAAATTGTATTTTACTTGGAGGTTTAATGATGGCTATTGGACAGTTATTATTGTTCACCAGTGCCAGTATTTTTGGTACAAACTTAAGTCTTGCCACTACATTAATGTGGTCGGCTTTAGGGATTATCATTTTTGGGAACGGTTTTTTTAAACCAAATATTTCAAGCATGGTGGGAAGTTTGTATCCAAAACAAGAAAAAAGTAAACTGGACACTGCTTTTACCATTTTCTACATGGGTATAAATTTAGGGGCTTTTCTAGGACAATTAATTTGCCCATTAATAGGGGATATTAAGGACGCAAACGGAATTAGAGATATTCATGCTTTTAAATGGGGATTTCTTGCCGCTTCTATTGCTATGTTAATAGGGACGTTAGTGTTCTATTTCTTGAAAAATAAATACGTGGTAACACCAGAAGGAAGACCTTTAGGAGGATTGCCATCTAAAAATGAAGCATCAGATTTTGAAGAAGGAGAAGCGCAAAAAGCGGTGTTCTCTGCAAAATCTTTAGTAATGGCAGTAATTGCATTTGTTGTTTTGTTTTTTGCTTTTAGATATTTATTGGGAGGTGAAAATTTCATTAAAACAGTAATTTATCCAATTATCTATGCAAGTGGTTTGACCTTGGCAGGATTAATTATATCAGATACTTCGCTGACTAAAATAGAAAGAGACAGAATTTTCGTAATTTATATCGTTGCCTTTTTTATTATTTTCTTCTGGGCAGCTTTTGAACAAGCGGGATCTTCATTGACTTTTATCGCGGATAACCAAACCGACAGAAATTTCTTTGGATGGAATATGCCACCGTCGATGGTTCAAATTTTTAACGGTCTTTTCGTATTCTCGTTTGCACTTCCTTTCAGTATTCTTTGGGATAAATTGAGAGCTTCTGGAAAAGAGCCAATTTCGCCCGTAAAACAAGCTATCGGATTAGGGTTAATCGCTTTGAGTTATTTTATCTTGGCTTACAATGTGAAGGATTTAGGAAACAGCGGACTTTTAGGTATCAAATGGTTAATTTTAATGTACCTAATTCAGACTTTTGCTGAATTATGTTTGTCGCCAATTGGATTGTCATTGGTAGGGAAGTTATCTCCAAAACGTTTTGCTTCTCTTTTATTCGGGGTTTTCTTTTTATCAAATGCAGCAGGATACGCGTTAGCAGGAACTTTAGGTTCAATTATTCCTGCAACGGGTGATAAATTTATTAAAGCGAAAGAATTAGGGATTGAATTACAACCTATTTTAGATAAGACAGTTACTCCAACAGCGGAGCAATTACAAATTCTAACAACCAATCAAATAGACGCATCAAATCCTATTTTTGCAGGATTTGAAATTCATAATCTTTTCGAATTTTTTATGGTATTTGTTGTTCTTACAGGGCTTGCAGCAGTAATATTGTTTGCTTTGACACCCGTTTTGAAAAAAATGATGCACGGTGTTCGATAATACTAAAAAATATTAATTTAATATCTTTCAAACCTACAAGAATTCTTGTAGGTTTGTTTTTTTAAATACTACGCAAAATGGCTCTAAATTTAACAATAGAAGAAATACAAAATTTCAAAGGCAAGTACCCAAAACAGTTGTGGTATTTATTTTTTAGTGAAATGTGGGAACGTTTCAGTTTTTATGGTATGCGTGGTATGCTGGTTATCTTTATGGTGAACCAATTAAATATGAATGCGGTAAATGCTAATTTGCAGTATGGAGCTACTCAGGCTTTTGTTTATGCGTTTACTTTTATTGGAGGGATGTTTGCCGATAAAATTCTGGGTTTTAGAAAATCCTTGTTTTGGGGTGGGATTTTAATGATTGCCGGAAGTATTATTTTGGCATTAGATCCTCACCAATTTTTCTTTATCGGAATTAGTTTTACTATTATCGGGACTGGCTTTTTTAAACCAAATATTTCTACGATGGTGGGACGTTTGTACAAAGACGATGATAATAGAAGGGATGCCGGTTTTTCTTTTTTCTATATGGGAGTAAATCTTGGTGCCTTGATTGGAGGTTATTTATGTATAGCTGTTGCAAATGGATCGATGCTGTCAAGTATTGTGCCGGAACATTTAAGATGGAATGTTGCTTTTGGTTTTGCAGCAATTTTAATGGTCATAAGTTTATTGACTTTTATTCAAACTCAAAAAAGCTTAGGGGATATTGGAATTTCACCTTTGTTGGCCGTGGAAACCTCTAAAAGAAAAGTCTACGAATACCTTACCTACATTGGTTCGTTAGCTGTTATTCCGGTTATTATTTTGTTAGTTTCTAATTCGGGCTATACTGATATGTTTATGTATATAATTGGGCCTTGTTCTTTATTATATTTGCTTTTTGAAATGAGAAATTTTTCCGCTTCAGAGAATAAAAAATTAGTTGCTGCATTAGTGTTTGTTTTGTTTTCTATTGTTTTTTGGGCATTTTTCGAACAGAGTGGGGGCTCACTAAGTCTTTTTGCAGAAAGTAATTTGAGTAAAACGGTTTTAGGTGTGGCATTAGATCCAAACGGTGTGAATAATTCGGCTAATTCATTCTTTGTAATTGCTTTTGCGGCTCTTGTTGGATTAGTGTGGTTGTGGATGAGTAAACGAAAGATTGAACCAAATACGGTGGTGAAATTTGGATTAGGCTTTTTGTTTCTTGCAGGTGGTTTTTATGTTTTTTATTATA
Organism: Flavobacterium xinjiangense; assembly: GCF_900142885.1. Taxonomy (GTDB): domain Bacteria; phylum Bacteroidota; class Bacteroidia; order Flavobacteriales; family Flavobacteriaceae; genus Flavobacterium; species Flavobacterium xinjiangense. Next base: position 289,324 of record NZ_FRCL01000002.1, read on the forward strand.
CAAAGTTTTTTGCTGACGCAAATGGTGTCACCTCACTGGATTTGTTCACTTTTGGCTGGTTTGTTATCACTTTTGGAGAGTTGTGTTTATCACCAATTGGAATGTCTGCGATGACAAAATTGTCACCTCAGAAAGTGCAAGCTGTAATGATGGGGATGTGGTTTCTGGCGAGTGCTTATGGGCAATATTTTGCTGGATTATTGGGGGCGAATATTGCAGGGGCGTCTGAAAATTCTACTAATCTTGAAAAATTGATTGTTTATGCCGATGGATATAAGCAATTGGCCATATATGCTTTAATCGCTGGGGTACTTTTAATTGTTATTTCACCCTTGGTAAAAAAATTAATGCAGGAAGTAAGATAGGCGACATTTATGGTATTATTTTTGTTTAAATTTGTATAAAAATAGAGCAATTATGAAAAAAATATATTTAATAACAGTATTCCTTTTAGGAATCGTTTCTTCACAAGCGCAAGAGTTAAAATGGCACACCAATGTTAAAGAAGCAATAGCTATTGGTAATAAAGAGAAAAAACCGTTGTTGATGTTTTTTACGGGCAGCGATTGGTGTGGGTGGTGCATTAGATTGCAAAAAGAAGTTTTGAAAACGCCTGAGTTTGAAAAATGGGCAAGTGCAAATGTAATTCTGGTAGAGTTAGATTATCCAAGAAGAACTCCTCAAACACCAGAAATCAAGCAACAGAATAATGAATTGCAGCAAGCTTTTTCGATTCAAGGTTTTCCAACAATTTGCTTTGCAAATGGAACTACTAAAGACGGAAAAATCAATTTTGAAGGTTTAGGAACTACGGGATATGTAGCTGGTGGTCCAGCCGCTTGGCTTGAAGTTGCAAACGGAATTTTGAAAAAGAAATAATTTTTAATTCAATTTATAGAATCCCTTTTCACCAGTAGCGTGAAAAGGGATTTTTTGTTTAGCACAAGTCGCTTTCCAAATTTTCTGCATCGTTTTATAGTTAGATGCATCAGCGACAACTATTTTCGGAGATAGAGTTTGAAACAAGCGTTCCAGATTTATTTTTGGAGATTGGGTAAGTACTAAAATATCCGGTTTTATATTTTTTGGATAAATGCCCAAACTATCTATAATGATAATTTTTTTCCCTTTGAAAAAGGCTACGTTTTGAATTCTTGTTATTGTTTTTAATTCACTGAAATTTCCAACCAAATAGGTGTTTAAAGTACTGTTTTTTGTGGTGATTTTTAAAATACTGTCATTTGCGTATAAACTGACATCATTGCCATTTCGCTCTGTAATAAGTGTATTTTTTTTCAAATTGAAAACCACCCATTCTTGCTGGTTTTGAATGTTATATTGGGTTTGCAAAAATGATGTTTGTAGAATAATAATAGTAATTAAAGCTAGAATTAATTTATTGAAAGTTGGTTTTTTAAACCAAATGATTAGTGCAATAAGGAACAAATAACTGCTGATTAAAAGGGAATAATTGAACGAGATATTATGGATTATAAATTGTTCCACAGAAGCGATTGAATTAATTATTTTATTCAAATAATAGACACTCCATTCCAAAGGTTTGGCAAACACAAAAGGAACGTAGCCAAAAGCCGCCAAAACCATAACCAAAACGCCTAAAATCATTATAATACTTAGCAGCGGTATAATGACTAAATTAGTTACGAAGAATAATCCCGGAAATTGATGGAAGTAGTAAATGCTTAAAGGCAATGTTCCGATTTGTGCCGCAAAGGAAACCGTCAGAATATCCCAAATGTATTTTGTAATCTTATTTTTTGGTAACCAGACGGAGGTTAAAAGCGGTTGCAACCAAATAATAAAAAATAGAGCGATATAGCTTAATTGAAAACCAACATCAAATAGAAAGGAAGGTTCGAAAAGTAATATAATTAAGATGGAAACCAGTAACGTATGATAAATATTTACGCTTCGTCTTAAATGATTTCCTATTGCGACAAACGAAAACATGGTTACAGAACGCACAACAGATGGTGCCAAACCTGCTATTAGACCGAAGATGGATAATGAGGCAAGAATGATTAGTAACTTTAAGAGTGAGCCTCGTTTTGTGTTGGGCAGAGGTTTAAGAATAAATGTTACAAATAGTAATATAAATCCAATATGCAATCCTGAGACCGACAATATATGTACAGCGCCAGCGTACTGATAATCCCGAATAATTTCAGGCGAAATATCTTGTTGCTGACCCAGAATTAATGCTAGGGCTACAGTTAATTCTGTTTTATTAAAGTTGCTTTTTTCTAAGTTATCAATGATTTTAGACCTTAATTTGGAAGTATAATACCAAATGCTTTTATCTATTTCAGTTCCAATTTTTATTTCGGCAGACTCAGTGTAAACTTGCGCAAAGATTTGCTTGTTTTCGAGGTATTTACTGTAGTCAAATTGATTAGGGTTATTTGGAGGACTATTTTTATGTAAGGTAGTTTTGATTTGTAAAATATCGCCTATCTGAAATACATGTCGTAAACTGTCTTTTCGAATATTTAGGATTAACCTACCCGTGCTTTCTAATTGGTCTATACGGTTTACAATTGCAATATAACGTTCATTAGCTGTAGAACTTTTTAGCTTTTCTCGCAGAGTTATGGTAAGCAAATGGGGATTTTCATAAATGGAGCTGTAATGGGAGTAATTGCTTTTTTGAAAAAAATCATTATGTGTGATATGCGTAATCATACCAATAAAAAACGAAAGTAAACAAGCGGTTAAACCAAAATATAGCTGAGGAATTTTATTTTTTCGCGATAAAAACCAAGTAATTCCTAAGGCCAAAAATGTAATAAATAGTAAAAAAAATACTATTTGTGGATTTGCTTTTGAGTAAAATGCAGCAATTATTCCTAGAACGAAACCAACTGTTATTCTCGCTAAAGGAAATTGGAGCACTTTCATGTTTCTAAAGTACACTTTTTTTAGTAAGAAATAACTTTGTATTTAAAAATAATGAGATAGAACTTTAATTCACTAGGCCAAATTAGTAACTATTATAAAATTCTATTTAACTGAGCATATGTTCTTTTGTAGTAAGACTCTTTTGTTGAGGAAATAATCACTCCTTTTGAGGTAGAGGAATGTATGAATATTATTTCGTCCTCATTGACATCAATGACCATTCCCACATGATTAATTTGAGATTTTCCATTCGTTTTAAAAAAGATTAAATCTCCTTTTTTGGCTTCTTCTCGATCAATAACCACTCCTGTTTTTGATTGTTGATAAGAAGAGTGTGGAAGTTGAACATTGTGCGCGTTAAAAATAGTGCATATTAATCCTGAACAGTCATAGCCAGCTTTTGTAGTGCCAGCGTATTGATATTTAACGCCTATGTTTTCAGTTGCAGTATCGATTAATTCTTCTATCAAACGACTTGTCTTCCTTTTTTCTGATTTAGTGGGATTCTCTTTTTTTGAAGTTATAACCGCAGCTGTGGGTTTACAGGAAGTAAAAAGGAGAACTAATAAAGAAAGAGACAGTAAGTGTTTCAAAAGTTTTTGTTTTTGTAAAAGAATAAAAGTCTATGAAACGACCGAAGTTACTGTAAATCAGCAACAATTAATTTTGCTGTTTTTTTACTCGCACCAATTCCGCCAAGTTTCTCCTCTAATAACTCATATTCTTTTAAAATAGTACTTCGATGAGTAGATTCCAGTATTTTTTTTAATTCCTCTCGAATGCGTTTATTAGAACAGTCTTCCTGAATTAATTCAGTTACCACTTCTTTATCCATAATCAAATTGACCAATGAAATGAATTTAAGGGTGACTATTCGTTTTGCAATTTGGTAAGAAGCCCAGCTTCCTTTATAGCATACAACCTCCGGAACCTTGAATAGTGCTGTTTCTAATGTTGCCGTACCAGACGTGACTAATGCGGCAGTCGCATTTTGCAGCAAGTCATAGGTTTTGTTTGATATAAACTTTATATTTTCATTTGAAATGAACTTTTCATAAAATGAAAATTCCTGACTTGGGGCACCTGCAATCACAAATTGATAATCCGGAAAATCATTGACCACGCTCAGCATCACCGATAGCATTTTTGTAATTTCTTGTTGTCGGCTACCTGGCAAAATGGCGATGATAGGTTTTTCGTTTAATTGATTTTCATTTCTGAAAACAGTAGCGTCAATTGGTTTTTGGTTATGAATTGCATCAATCAATGGATGACCAACAAATTCCACAGGAAAATGATGCTTGTCTTCATAAAAACTTTTTTCGAATGGTAAAATCACATACATTTTATCGATGTCACGTTTGATATCAGCAATTCGGTTTTCTTTCCAGGCCCAAATTTGGGGTGAAATATAGTAGTGAGTTTTCATGCCTAACCCTTTTGCCCATTTTGCAATTCGTAAATTAAAACCAGGATAATCTATAAAAATAATTACATCGGGTTGAAAGTTTGTGATGTCTTTTTTACATATTTTGATGTTATTCAAAATAGTTTTTAAATTGAAAATCACTTCAACAAAGCCCATAAAAGCCAATTGGCGGTAATGTTTTACTAATGTGCCACCAACATTTTGCATCAAATCGCCGCCCCAGAACCGAATATCAGCATTAGGTTCTTCTTCGTAAAGTGCTTTCATCAAATTAGAACCATGTAAATCTCCTGACGCTTCTCCTGCTATGATGTAGTATTTCATGTTTATTTGGTGTTTAGAGGCTTAACTCTGAAATCAGATTTTTATTTAGTATTACTTAAGTAAACAAAGGTATGAATTATTAAATTTTCTATACAAACAGCGAAAGAAGCGCTAAGGATATCACGGCTAAAATGACCCCACGCGCCATTAATTCTTTATTTAATTTCAATAAAATGGCGAATGCTACTAAATCAAGTATGGACCCGAGAGTAATTATTTTGCCTAGTTTCCCTTCAAATTGCATAATCTGCAGACCGCCAAGAAAGCTGTAATTTGTAAAAAAAGTGATAAAAAGGAAGCTCCCAAGTACAGAAGCTAAAATTCCTATTATGAATCCAATTAACAGATCTGTTTTATTCATTCCAATTCCAAGTATTAAGTTGTTGCGTTGCATGATGGGCTGTCAAATCAAACTGAACTGGAACAACTGAAATATATGCATTTTTCAATGCCCATTCATCAGTGTCTTCACCATGGTCTTGATTTATAAATTCGCCTGTAAGCCAATAGTAGTCTCTGCCTTGCGGGGTTTTACGTTTGTCGAATTTTTCCATCCAAATGGCTTTAGCCTGACGGCAAATTTTAATACCCTTAATCTCTTTCTCCTTCAATTTTGGAAAATTTACGTTCAAAACGACTCCTTCGGGAAGTTTATTGGCAAGAACTTCTAATGTTATTTTTCTGATAAATGGCTTTATATCTTCAAAATTTGCATTCCACTCAAAATCTAATAAGGAAAATCCAATAGCCTGAATTCCTTCAATACCAGCCTCAACAGCAGCGCTCATAGTTCCGGAGTAGATTACATTTATTGAAGAATTAGAACCGTGATTTACGCCCGATACGCACAAATCTGGTTTCCTTTTCAGAATTTCACTAACTGCAAATTTTACGCAATCTACTGGAGTGCCAGAGCAACTGTATTCAGTTATGGTATCCCCTTCCTTTGAAAGTTTATTTAAATAAAGCGTATCGTTTATTGTAATACCATGACCTGTAGCGCTTTGTGGTGCGTCAGGAGCAACAACAATGACTTCGCCAATTTCTGCCATTACCGCTATTAATGCTCGAAGTCCTGGTGCAGAAATGCCATCATCATTGGTAACTAATATTAAAGGTTTAGCTTGTTTTGTCATTTTTTATTTTTAAGAAAAGATTTTTAATTCACAATTTATAAAACAAATGTAGTTACACAAAACCGTATTTTATAAACAAAAAATATAAAATTTATGAACTTGATTTATTATAGCCAAAACAAAAAAAACAATTTTATATCTTTAACAAAAAATTATGCAGCGCTTGTTAACGATGGCATAGTTTTTACCGTAATTTAGATTAAAAATTGATGAATACTATTATTGAATATATGAAAAGAAATTATAAAATACTTCTTGTTGTTGCGTGTCTTTCGATTTCGCTATTTGCGTTCAAAATCAATGCAGCAAAAGATACAGACCCCGAGAAAGATAAATTACTTTTAGAATTATTGACTTTTGTTATACAAAAAGGACATTATAATCCTGCAACTATAGATGATACTTTTTCTAAAGGAATTTATAAAGACTATGTTCAAGCTTTAGATCCTTCTAAACGTTTCTTTTTACAATCGGATATTAATGAGTTTTCAAAATATGAAACGCAATTAGATGATCAATTATTAAATAAAGATTTGACTTTTTTCAATCTGACTTACGATCGTTTAATGCAAAGAATGGAGGAAAGTAAAAAAATCTATAAGAACATTTTGAGCCAACCTTTTGACTATAATGTTGATGAGAGTTTTAATACCGACTATGAAAAAGCACCTTATTCGAAAGATAGTAAGGAACTGGCTGATAAATGGCGTAAGCAAATTAAACTGTCGGCTCTGTCCTCGCTAACGGATCGTTTGAAAATGCAGGAAAACAAAAAGAATGGAATTGTGGAAGCTAAAGATTCTTCAAATGATTTAGAACAAGCGGAGCAATTGAAAGTTGATATCATCAGTGCGGAAAAAGATAAAACGGCTGCGTCTTTGGATAAAGGTAAACCGAAAACATTTGAGCAGTTAGAGAAAGAAACTAGAGAAAGTGCGTTAAAATCGCTAGATGAATATTTTGGTTTTATGAAGGACTTAGATAGAAATGATTGGTTTTCTGTATATATCAATTCTATTACGGCTCGTTTTGATCCTCATACTAATTATTTTGCTCCTGAAGAAAAAGAGCGTTTTGATGTTAGTATCAGTGGTAAATTAGAAGGAATTGGTGCTCGTCTTCAAAAGAAGAATGATTTTACTGAAATTTCAGAACTTATCTCCGGTGGACCGGCTTGGAGAGGAAAACAGCTTGAGGCAGGTGATTTAGTAATGAAAGTGGCGCAAGGAAATGAGGAAGCGGTTGATGTTGTTGGGATGCGTCTTGATGATGTTGTTAAAAAAATTAAAGGGCCTAAAGGAACTGAAGTTCGACTTACTGTGAAAAAAGTAGATGGGACAATCAAAATTATTTCTATAATAAGAGATATTGTTGAAATTGAAGAAACCTATGCTAAATCAAGTGTAGTAAATAAAAACGGATTAAAATACGGCGTTATTTATCTGCCAAAATTTTATATTGATTTCGAAAACAAAGACGGTAGAGATGCCGGGAAAGATATTGCCAAAGAGGTGGAACTTTTAAAAGCAGCCGGTGTAAACGGAATCGTGTTAGATGTTCGTGATGACGGCGGTGGATCATTATCAACGGTTGTTGATATCGCTGGATTATTTATTGAGCAAGGTCCAATCGTACAAATCAAATCAGCCGGAAAAAAGAAAGAAGTTTTATTTGACAGAGACAAAAAAATTGAATGGGACGGACCATTGGTAATCATGGTAAACAGTTTTTCAGCTTCTGCTTCTGAGATTTTGGCAGCTGCAATTCAAGATTATAAAAGAGGTATCATTGTAGGAAGTAAGCAAACCTATGGTAAAGGAACGGTGCAAAATGTAATCGATTTGAATCAATTTGTGCGTAATAGTGCAACTGGAGATTTGGGTGCTATAAAAACAACTACTCAAAAATTCTACAGAATAAATGGTGGTTCAACCCAACTTGAGGGCGTTAGCAGTGATATTGTAATGCCGGACAGATATGCTTATTTGAAAATGGGTGAGCGTGATGTTGACAATGCAATGCCTTGGGATAAAATTGATCCTGCTGCCTATTCTGTTTGGAATAAAACTGCTAATTTTAATCAGGCTATTGCAAACAGTAAAAAAAGAATTGCGCAAAGTTCCCAATTTCAATTAATTGAAGAAAACGCAAAATGGATAGACAGTAGAAGTCAGGATAATACCTATAGTCTGAATATGGAGAAGTTTAAAATTGCTCAAAATGCGATCGAAGCAACTGCTAAAAAGTACAAGCCACTTTCTGATTATAAAAACGCATTGAAGTTCACTTCATTGCCTTATGAAATTGACGAGGTAAGCAAAGATGTTGTTTTGAAAGAAAAACGTGCGAGATGGCACGAAGCTTTAGCAAAAGATATTTACGTTGAGGAAGCGTTAAATGTTTTGGATGATTTACAGTCAAAGAGTGTTGTGAAAAAAGCCATACCTGCTAAGCTAAAAAAAGAAAAACTAGCTTCTAAATCATAAAGTCTATATAGGTTTATGAGTAAGTAATTAAAAACGCTTCAAAAATATTTTTTTGAGGCGTTTTTTTTTTGTCCAGGATGTTTTTTATTCTTAGGGTGTTGTAATTCAGTTGTGTTTTTTTTTGAATTTTATAAATGAATAAAAAGGATTATTTTTAACAGTCGTTAATTTAAATTTGAAAGTTATAAATGAAAAAGAAATATCTATATCCGCATGCAATAGTGGTTCTTCTATTCATTTACTGTTCTTCCTGTAGTAAAAATCAAAAAGGGGGAAATCCAATAGATCCAGGTAGTCCTATAAACAATGCGACTTCAAATATTAAATATAAAAGCTCCAGTGAATTAAGCATCGATAACGCATACAGTTACGAGGCGTTTGATTTTTTGCCCTCTTCTACAACAAACGGGGTCGTAAAGCATGCTTTCTATACATTGTCTTATAACGAGGAGTTTGAGCAGGCAGAGTGGGTAGCTTATGAACTGAAGAAATCGTATATTAAAAATAATAATTTTAGACGGCCATTTTTTATTGAAGATCCCAAAGTAGCTACCGGTTCAGCTAGCTGGAGGAATTATAAAAATTCAGGTTATGATAAAGGTCATTTGTGTCCGGCAGGGGATATGGAGTTTGCAATAGATGCCTATAATGATACTTTTCTAACTTCAAATATTTCGCCGCAGCTGCGTGATTTTAATAATGGTATCTGGAATAGATTAGAGCAGAAAGTTCGCTATTGGGCGGTGAAGTATGATGGGCTTTACGTGATTACTGGAGGAGTGCTAAAGGAGTCATCGAGGACAATAGGAAAAGAAAAAGTTTTAGTTCCAAAATATTTTTACAAGATTTTGTTGGATAACAACGAAGGGAATTATAAAATGATTGCTTTTTTGGTTCCTAACGAGGGCAGCTATAAACCATTATATAGTTTTGTAGTTTCTGTAGATCGTGTGGAAGAGATGACTGGCATCGACTTTTTTCCTAAGCTAAAAGATGACCTAGAAAATCAATTAGAAAAAAATAGCGACTATAAAAACTGGAGTTTTAATTAGCCCTGATAGAAATGGAAAGCTTTTGAAGGCACGCTTTTTAGTTTTTCTATTTTTTCAAAGCGACCAAAGGAAGCTCTTTAAGAAATAAATAAAAACTGTAGCGAGACAAAAAACTTGAAATGAATAGCAGGATTTAGCTCCTGATAGTGAATCCCGTTTACCATTCATTTACTTTATTGGCATCCATTTTTATAAATATAAACAATAATATAGTGAATCCCCATAGTCCAGATCCTCCGTAAGAAAAGAAAGGAAGTGGCACACCTATAGTTGGGAATATACCTACGACCATAGCTATATTTACAAAGAAATGAATGAATAAAATACCGGCTACGCAATAGCCATAAACTCTGCTGAATTTGGTTTTTTGTCTTTCGGCGAGGTATATAATTCTTAGAAATAAGCCAACGAAAAGCCCAATTACCACAAGTGAACCAATAAATCCCCATTCTTCACCAACTGTTGTGAAAATATAATCGGTATGTTGTTCCGGGACAAATCCACCTTTAGTTTGTGTGCCTTCTAGAAAACCTTTGCCAAACCATCCGCCAGATCCAATAGCGATTTCAGATTGATTGGTATTGTATCCAATCCCTTTCATATCGACACTTCTACCTAATAAAATATTAAAACGATCTCGATGATGCTGTTTAAAGACATGTTCAAAAACATAATTTACAGATAGAACAAAACCTGACATTAGGACAAAAAGGATACTGCTTAATAATATATTTCTATCGCCTAATCTCGACTTGAAATGGACTATTACGAGTACCAGTAACGCAATCAAGATTACATATTGTGGTTGCAGTACCAGTGTTAGAACAAATAATAATATAGTAACAAAACCAGTCCAAACATACCAAGAAGGAAGACCTTCACGATATAATACGATAATGAATATGCTATATATTAAGGCACTTCCGGGGTCAGGTTGGGGCAATATAAGCATGACTGGCAAAAAGACAATGGCTAATGCCTGAATCTGCCTGTTGACTTCTTTTAAATTAATTTGAGAATCACTTAGATATTTGGCTAATGCCAATGCCGTAGCTGCTTTTGCAAATTCAGAAGGTTGAATTGTAAAACTTCCGAAACCGTACCAACAACGTTGTCCTGCTATCGTCTTACCAAAAACGAATAAACCGGCGAGTGATAATAAAGAGACTCCAAAAATTATACTTGCATACTTTTCATAAAACTTTCCATCTACAGAAAGTATTATAAATATTAATGGTATGGTTAATACAATAAATATGAGCTGTTTCTCAGAAGTGCCCTCCATAGAGGACAAAGAGGAGGAATAAATGTTTAACCACCCCATGATCACAAGCGCAATGTATATAATTACACAGGTCCAATCAAGATTGTTCTTTATACTTTGGTTTTTCATCTGAGGTGTATAGTCGTATTAATTCTGTTGAGTTGTGTCCACTTTTATAACTTGGACGGGAACTACGGTTTTTTTGTTTTTTATTGAATCTTCAATTCTTAACTGTAATTTTATAGTTTCTGAAAGTCCGCCTAATTTAGCATATTGTCCTTGTAAGCTGGTGTTAAGTATGCGAGTTTCTAAATCAGTTCTTGTAATTTTTTTTCTTAAGAATTTTTCAATCATTAGACTGGCAATAGGTCCCGCTATTGTTGCTCCAAAACCTCCGTTTTCAACTAGTATTGCGATAGCAATTTTTGGATTGTCTTTTGGCGCAAAAGCCACAAAAATGGAATGATCTTTTAGTTGTTCTCTTTTGCCATTTATTTTCGCAAAGTTTTCGGCTGTTCCTGTTTTACCACAAATATCGATCCCATCTACTCGGAGGGAGCTTGCTGTTCCTAGATTGTACACATCAAACAAACCGCTTATCATGGGTTTGTAATATCTTTTATCAATTGTGGTAACGTGTTTTGTTGTGAATTTTTTATCAATTTTATGACCTTCAATTCTCTTGATGATGTGAGGAGTATAGTAATAGCCTTCGTTAGCAACCGTTGCCATCATATTGGCGAGTTGTATAGGCGTCATTAAAACTTCGCCTTGTCCAATGGCATTTGATACGATTGTGGTACTACGCCATCCACCATTAGGATAGATTTTTTTGTATGTTTTTGAATCTGGAATATTTCCTTTTTTTCCAGTTGGTAAATCATATCCCATAAATTGTCCTAGTCCAAAACTCTTTATATGATTGCTCCATACATCAACTGCATAAGCTGGTTTTGCATATTTATTTATTGTCAACATATACGCACTTGCGAAATATGTGTTACAAGAATTGTAGATTCCGTTATGTAATTGATGCGGTCCAAAACCGTGGCATTTCATGAATCGTCCTCTTGCATAACTAAAACCATGATGACACATAAAAGTGGTATGCTCATTTACAACACCTTCTTGAAGCGCAACCAATCCGGTTAAGATTTTAAATGGTGAACCTGGAGGATATTCGGCTAATAATCCTCGGTCATATAGCGGCTTTGCTATCGAGTCGTGATATAAAACCGTGTAGTTTTTTGATCGTTGTCTTCCTACTAATATGGAAGGGTCATAAGATGGTGCGGTAACAAGTGCCAGTATTTCGCCCGTTTTAGGTTCAATAGCAACAATTCCACCTCTTTTATTAATCATTAATTGCTCGCCGTACTTTTGAAGTTCGGAATCAATAGTTAGATTGATGTCTTCTCCCTGAACAGCGACAGTGTCATATCTTCCTTCTTTATAAGAACCAATTTCTCTGTTGTACTTGTCTTTTTGAAAATATTTCACTCCTTTTATTCCGCGTAAAATATCTTCGTAACTTTCTTCAACTCCTTGCCTTCCTATTAAATCACCGCTGTTGTAATAAGGATTTTTTGCAACTAATTTTTCATTTACCTGCGTTATGAATCCAAAAACATTGGCTCCGTAATCTACTTCATAATCCCGTAAAGAACGTTTTTGAAAGTAGAAACCTTCGAATTTTCTAATTTTTTCTTGGAATGCAGCAAATTCGCTTTTGTTTAATTGTGGCAAAAATACTGATGGTAATCTTGGACTGTATATTTTGGCTTTTGCCATTCGTTTCAAGAAGTCTTCTTTGGTAATGTCAAGTAATTGACAAAGTTCTAAAGTATCTATGTTTTTTACATCTCTAGGTATAACCATGATGTCATAAGATGCTTGATTAGCAACTAATAATTTGCCATTTCTATCGTAAATATAACCTCTTTCCGGATAGTCATACTTTATTTTGATTGCATTATTGTCTGATTTTAGTTTGAAGGAATCGTCAATAAATTGCAAATAAAATATCCGTATCACCAGCAATAACGCTGCAACAATGATTAAAGAAGGCAGCAATACTTTTCTCATCTTTTGTTTGGCTTAATAAGGTAGATTATTGTAATACAAAGCAATAATGTAAACAGGGTGCTTAATAATGTTCTCAGCAATATGTCTAAAATAAAGCTAAACTGAAAAGCTTCTAAAATAAACAAAATGAGATGGTGGATCAAAACAGAAAGTAATATAAAAGAGAATCTTTCTGGAGTTAGTACGTCATTTAATTTAACGGTTTGGTATTCATAACTCAAACCAAAAGAAAATTTGAAAATAAAAGGTCTAAAATAAGCGAGAACTAAACAAGCGGTTGTGTGTATTCCGCCCGAATTAGAAAACATATCCATGATAAGACCAAGAAAAAAGCTGGCGATTAATAACCCGGATTTATTTCCATTTACAGGATATAATATGATGAAGAGTATATATGGAAATGGACTGATATAGCCCAAAAAATTCATATTATTGAAAATAATAATTTGGACTGCCAGTAACAGAACGAATCGAAAAATATTGACTAACAAAGTGCTATTCATTTTTTTCTTTTTTTTCTAAATTAATAAGTTCCTCGCGATCTTTACTTTTTATGATATAGACATGACCTAAATTTGTCATGTCATTAAAGAGTTTCACTTTTATTGTATAATAGTGAGTTTGATCGTCTATTTCTATTTTGTCAATTGTTCCTATATTGATATTCTCAGGAAATATTACAGATTGTCCACCAGTTACGATGGTATCTCCTTTTCTAACTGAAGCAAGTCTAGGCACATCTATTAATTGTACAAAACCAGTGCTTTTTCCATTCCAAATCAAAGAACCAAAATGATTAGATTTTTTGATTTTGGCGTTTATTTGAGATTTTGTATTCAAAATACTCACCACAGTAGAATATCTTGGAGAGGTGTTATCAATAATACCTATGATACCCAAATCATTGATTACTCCCATGTCCGGTTTTACGCCTTGAAGTTCGCCTGAATTTAAAGTTAAATAGTTTTCATGTGAATTGAACGAATTATGAATCACTTTAGAAACTACTATATCAGATGGTTTTACTCCTTTTAAACTGTCTAATTTCTTTATTACAGTGGTGTCTTTTTTATTAAATAATAGACTTTTTAACTTTGCATTTTCAAGCGCAAGGGCATCATTTTGAGTTTTTAAATTTAAATACTCATTGATGTTATTGACTTTTTCATAAACACCTCCACTCAAAAAGTTAGCAGAACTGATTATTTTACTTCTATGAAAAGAGTGAGATTGAATAGTAAGAGTTAACGAAATACCCAAAAGCAGCAAAAACAGTATACGATTACTGTTTTTAAAAATAAAATTAAATATTTGCTGCATTTTTTTAAGTTAAAAATTTTTTAAAATCAATCCCTGATTCCAATATATAGCTTTATAAATTGGAATCTGGAAATTGGAATTTGTTATTTTATAAGGATACTTTTAAATTTTGTAATGTTTTTAAGCGCCATACCAGTTCCTCTAACCACAGCTCTCAATGGATCTTCCGCAATGTAAACAGGTAAATCTGTTTTTTGCGAAATTCTTTTGTCAAGACCTCTCAACATTGATCCTCCACCTGCAAGATAGATTCCTGTATTGTAGATATCTGCTGCTAATTCAGGAGGTGTTTGAGATAAAGTTTCCATTACGGCATCTTCAATCCTTTGAATTGATTTGTCTAATGCCTTCGCTATTTCTCTATATGAAACCTCCACTTGTTTTGGTTTACCAGTCAGTAAATCTCTTCCTTGAACAGACATGTCTTCTGGAGGAGTTTCTAAATCTTCGATAGCGGCACCAATTTGGATTTTTATTTTTTCAGCAGTAGTCTCTCCAACAAAAAGGTTGTGTTGAGTGCGCATATAGTAAACGATGTCATTTGTAAATACGTCACCAGCAATTTTTACTGATTTGTCACAAACAATACCGCCTAATGCTATGACTGCAATTTCAGTAGTTCCTCCACCTATATCGACAATCATGTTTCCTTTTGGTTGCATGATATCGATTCCAATACCTATTGCTGCGGCCATAGGTTCGTGTATCAAATAAACTTCTTTACCGTTAACTCTTTCGCAGGATTCTTTAACCGCTCTCATTTCCACTTCAGTAATGCCTGAAGGAATACAAACAACCATTCTTAATGCGGGAGTAAACATTCTTTTCTTCAATGCTGGTATGCTTTTTATAAATAAGCTTATCATTTTTTCAGAAGCATCAAAATCAGCGATTACACCATCTTTCAAAGGTCTAATCGTCTTAATGTTTTCATGTGTTTTACCCTGCATCATGCTTGCTTCTTTACCTACAGCAATGATTTTGCCCGATACTCTATCACGAGCAACTATTGAAGGGCTGTCAATTACAACTTTATCATTATGTATGATTAAAGTATTAGCGGTACCAAGATCTATCGCGATATCCTCGGTCATGAAATCAAAAAATCCCATAAGTTTTTTAGGGGTTAAAAAGTTATAAATTTGAGACGGGCAAAGTTAAACAAATTAATGTTTAAAATGACGCGTTCCAGTAAATACCATTGCAACTTTATTTTCATTACAATAATTGATGCTCAATTCGTCTTTTATTGATCCGCCAGGCTGAATCACTGCAGTAATGCCAGCTTTTTTTGCAATTTCCACACAGTCGGGGAAAGGAAAGAAAGCGTCACTTGCCATGACTGCTCCGTGTAAATCAAAATGGAAATTATTTGCTTTTTCTATGGCTTGTAATAAAGCATCAACTCTTGATGTTTGTCCAGTACCAGAAGCTATAAGTGTACCGTTTTTTGCAAAAACAATTGTATTTGATTTTGTGTTTTTGCAAATTTTAGAAGCAAAAATTAAATCTAGAACTTCTTTTTCTGAAGGAGCTATAGTAGTAACGGTTCGTAAGTCTTCTTTATTGTCTGTAATATTGTTTCTTTCCTGAACTAGAATCCCGTTCAAGCAAGAACGAACCTGCTTTTGTGGTAAAACCACATCGTTTTGAACTAATATAATTCTGTTTTTCTTTTCTTGTAAAATTGCAATAGCCTCAGCATCATATTCAGGGGCAATAACTACTTCGCAAAATAATTTATTTATTTCGGTTGCTGTTTTAACATCTATTTTTGTGTTAGAAATCAAAACGCCTCCAAATGCTGAAGTTGGATCACAAGCCAAAGCTACTTCATACGCTTCGCTTATGGTGCTTCTTGTAGCAAGTCCGCAAGCATTATTGTGTTTTAAAATGGCAAATGTAGGCCCGTCATTTTTGAATTCATTAATCAAATTAACTGCGGCGTCTACATCTAATAAGTTGTTGTAAGACAATTCTTTTCCGTGAACTTTTTTGAACATGGCATCAAAGTCACCAAAGAAAAAACCTTTTTGATGTGGATTTTCCCCGTATCTCAATACTTGTCCATTAGCAATGCTTTGTTTGTATATAGTCTCGTCTGTATTGAAATAATTGAAAATGGCTGTGTCATAATGAGAAGAAACATGAAATGCTTTTGTAGCCAATAATTTTCTGTCCTCAAGTGTAGTTGATCCTTCTTGATTCGTAATCAAATCCAAAAGTAAACCATATTGATCAACAGAAGCTACAATGACAGTGTCTTTGAAATTTTTTGCAGCAGCACGAATCAACGAAATACCACCAATATCTATTTTTTCAATTATATCAGATTCGCTGGCTCCTGATGCAACTGTTTTTTCAAAAGGATATAAATCAACAATAACTAAATCAATTTGCGGAATATTAAATTCTTCCATCTGCTGCACATCACTCTCGTTGTCTTGACGATTTAGAATACCTCCAAAAACTTTTGGGTGTAATGTTTTTACTCTTCCACCAAGAATAGATGGGTAAGAAGTTACATCCTCAACTGGAATTACAGGAATATCTAAGTTTTTTATAAAGTCCTCCGTTCCACCGGTAGAGTATAAGATGACATTTTGAGAATGCAGTTTTCTTACGATAGGCTCAAGACCTTCTTTTGAAAATACTGAAATTAATGCAGATTGAATTTTTTTAGTAGTGTTCATTGTGTAGTTATAATTATAAAGTGCAAAAATAGTTTTTTTTTGATTATAAATTTCAACGAAGATTCGTAACATTATCTTAAATAATCATACTAACTTGTTGGTAGGGTTTTATTAGGTTTCTGAATAAAATTTATTGAATTTTACTTTAACGCAAAAAAGTTTTTATGTTAGTCTATCTTCGATTATTAAAAGAGAGTTTTAGTTTTGCAATGAATGCCTTACGAAACAACAAATTAAGAACGTTGCTTTCTTTGTTGGGGGTTACCATTGGTATTTTTTCTATTATAGCAGTACTGGCAGCTGTAGATTCTTTGGATAGAAAGATTACAAAAGATTTAAGCAGCTTAGATAAGAACACTATTTATTTAATGAAATTTTCTTTCGGTCCGTCTGATATTCCACAATGGAAAAGGGAGCAGTTTCCGAATGTTGAGTATGATGAATATACCTACATGAAAGGCGCTATGACTAATACGGCGCAAATGGGATACCAAATATTCACAAAAAGAGAATCTATAAAATACGACTCTAAAACTGTAAGTGATGTCAATGTAGTGCCTGTTTCACATGAATTTATAGATATTCAAGGACTTGAATTTGAAAAAGGAAGATTTTACAACGAATCAGAAGCTAACTCTGGTGCTACAGTAATAGTCCTAGGGGATGAGATTGCAAAACAATTATTTGAGAATTTTGACCCAATAGGCAAGAATGTGCGTTTGTATGGGAAAAGATTTACGGTAATTGGAGTTTTGAAAAAAGAAGGTGCTGGGTTATTTGGAGACAGTAACGATACAACTGTTTTTATTCCTGTTAATTTTGTACGTCAATTGTACGGGGACAGTAATACAACATCAACTAATGTAATTATTTTAAAGCCTGAAAAAGGTATTGATATGGAAGCTTACAAAGATGAAATTTCTCAAAAATTACGAAGTTACAGAGGTTTGAAATCGGGAGAAATTGATAATTTTTTCATTAATGTATTTTCAGGTTTCACTGACTTTATTGATAATATTTTAGGTCAAATGAATGTTGTGGGCTGGATTATAAGTGGATTTTCATTACTTGTTGGAGGATTTGGGATCGCTAATATTATGTTTGTTTCCGTGAAAGAGCGCACGAATTTAATAGGAATTCAGAAATCTTTAGGGGCGAAAAATAGATTTATCCTTTTTCAATTT
This sequence comes from Flavobacterium xinjiangense, assembly GCF_900142885.1. GTDB lineage: Bacteria > Bacteroidota > Bacteroidia > Flavobacteriales > Flavobacteriaceae > Flavobacterium > Flavobacterium xinjiangense. The sequence goes on from NZ_FRCL01000002.1 coordinate 307,216, forward strand.
TTATTTGAAGCGATTATACTTTCGGTAATTGGTGGGATTATCGGTCTTTTGTTAGTTTGGATTATCTCGGTAGTTTTAACAAAAGTAGTTGATTTCGAGTTTGTTTTAGGAATAGGAAATGTTCTTTTAGGAACTGGTCTTGCCGCGTTAATTGGGTTGATTTCTGGAATTCTTCCTGCTATTGCAGCTTCTAAATTGGATCCCGTTGAGGCAATTAGAACCGGGATGTAGACGTAGTTATTTAGATTGACATAATAAATTAACATATAAAAACGGCTCTCAAAATAATTGAGAGCCGTTTTTCTTTGTGTTTTTTAAACAAAAAAAATCCCGATCAGCTCGGGATTTAAATTTATCGTATTTCGTTGTTTTGAATTAAATCGATATACAAATTAATTTTGTCTTTCAATTCTTTTCTCGGAGTTATAAAGTCTAAGAAACCATGTTCCAAAAGGAACTCAGCAGTCTGGAAGCCTTCCGGTAAATCTTTACCAGTTGTGTCACGCACAACTCTAGGTCCGGCAAATCCAATTAAAGCACCCGGTTCAGAAATATTTATATCTCCTAACATGGCATAAGAAGCAGTTGTTCCACCAGTAGTTGGATCCGTACACAAAGAAATATAAGGTAATTTTGCCTCGGCAAGTTGAGCTAGTTTTACAGATGTTTTTACTAATTGCATCAATGAGTAAGCAGCTTCCATCATTCTTGCTCCACCTGATTTAGAAATCATCACAAATGGCAATTGATTTTTTATAGCGTGATCAATTCCTCTTGCGATTTTTTCTCCTACTACAGCACCCATAGAACCACCAATGAAGGCGAAATCCATACAGCAAATTACCAATTCTTTCCCTTTAGATTTTCCAACTGCAGTACGTACTGCATCTTTAAGTTTGGTTTTTTCCATTACGTCTTTCAATCGATCTGCATATTTTTTTGTATCCACAAAATGCAAAGGATCTTTAGACGTCATGTTTTTATCTAATTCGACAAACTCATTGTTGTCAAATAAAATTTGAAAATAGGCTGAACTTCCAATTCTGACATGAAAACCATCTTCTGGACTTACAAATAAGTTGCGAGCCAATTCGTCAGCATCAATAATTTTTCCTGTCGGAGATTTGTACCAAAGACCTTTTGGAATGTCCATTTTGTCTTCAGTAGGAGTTGTGATTCCTTTTTCTTTTCTTTTAAACCAAGCCATTTATTTAGTATTCAGAGTTCAGTAATCAGGTATTCAGTGTTTTGTAATCAGCTTTAGTGTTCCATTATCAGCATTTGAGAACTGAACACTAAAAACTGAAAACTGACCACTATTTTTATAATGTATTCACATTGTTTAAGTCAGCAAATGCTTGCTCAAGTCTTGCGTTGAAAGTAACTTCGCTCTCACGTAACCATTTTCTTGGATCGTAATATTTTTTGTTTGGAGCATCAGCACCTTCTGGGTTTCCAATTTGAGTTTTCAAATAGTCAATATTTTTCACCATATAATCACGAATACCTTCCGTAAATGCAAATTGCAAATCAGTATCAATATTCATTTTTATTACTCCGTAGCTAATTCCTTCTCTGATTTCTTCAAGCGTAGAACCTGAACCACCATGGAAAACAAAGTCTACTGGATTAGATCCTGTATTGAATTTATTTTGTACAAAATCTTGAGAATTTTTTAATATTTTTGGAGTCAATTTTACATTTCCTGGTTTGTAAACACCATGCACGTTACCAAAAGCAGCGGCAATTGTAAATCTTGGGCTTACTTTTGAAAGTTCCTCGTATGCATAAGCAACTTCCTCTGGTTGTGTATATAATTTTGAGCTGTCAACATCAGAGTTATCGACACCATCTTCTTCACCACCTGTAATTCCAAGTTCGATTTCCAATGTCATTCCCATTTTGCTCATTCTTTCTAAATAACCTTTGCAGATTTCGATATTTTCTTCGATTGGCTCCTCAGATAAATCAATCATGTGAGAAGAGAACAATGGTTTTCCTGTTTCAGCAAAATGTTTTTCTGAAGCATCTAATAAACCGTCAATCCAAGGCAATAATTTTTTAGCACAATGGTCTGTATGAAGTATCACGGTTGCTCCGTAAGCTTCCGCCAAAGTATGAATGTGTAATGCACCGGCTATTCCACCAGCGATCGCAGCTTTTTCATTAACATTAGAAAGTCCTTTTCCAGCATTGAATTGAGCTCCTCCGTTAGAAAATTGAATAATAACTGGAGCATTTAATTTTGCAGCAGTTTCAAGAACACCGTTGATGGTATTTGATCCCGTAACATTTACAGCTGGTAATGCAAATCCTTTTTCTTTTGCGTAATTGAAGATTTCTTGTACTTGATCTCCCGTAGCTACGCCTGGTTTTATGTTGTGTGCCATTGTAATTTTTTTAGTTATTTTTTTAGTTTTTAGTTTGCAAAAATAAGAATTAATAGAATTAGAATGGGTAATTTATTCCAAAATTTAAAACAGAGTGTCCAAAATTGTATTCTTTAAACCATTTTTGGCCGCTTTCATTCGCTGGATTGTAGGTCTTAAATCCTAAATCAAAACGAATTACAAAAAAACTAAAATCATATCTTAGTCCAAAACCAGAACCTAACGCAATGTCTTTTAAATCTCCAAAACCGGTAAAAGTTGATTTTTCATCAACAACATTATCCAAGACATTCCATATATTTCCTGCATCAGCAAAAAGTGCTCCTTTTAAACTGCCTAGAAGTTTGAATCTAAATTCGCCACTTATGGCAATTTTCATATTTGCTTCATTAAAATCATCAGTTGCGCCACTACTTCCCGGTCCTAAGGCATATGGCTGCCAAGCTCTGTTATCATTAGATCCACCAGAGAAATAACTTCTTGAAAAGGGAACGTTGTCTGAATTCCCGAAAGGAATTGCAATTCCAAAAAAAGTTCGAACGGCAAAGACTTTTTCTTTAGTTAAATCCCAATGTTTTATATAATCGAACTCCGTTTTTATATATTCTGAATATTCTAAATTAAATATTTCGTGATTTCCATTTACATTTTTAGGCATACTTGCGCCTTTTGCTACTAATGACAAAAGGGTTCCTGCAGACTCAATTTTAGTTCTGAAAAGGTAAAAGTCGTTATCTAACAAATCTTTTTTAGTTGTTTTTGAAAAGGTGAAACTGGTGGCAAGAATAAAATCATTTTCTGTAAGTCGCACTCTTCGCTCTTCGATGCTTTTTACGCTTTGAAAATCTGTTTGCGCTATTGGTGTAAGAAAACTTCCGGTTCCGGTTAGTACATCATTGGTGAAACCGCTAGTTCCGTCTTCAATTATTAAATTTCCATCAGTGTCAAAATAAGAAGTGTTGTTGCTATACGTTTTTCCGATTTCGTTTAATGCTTTGTACGATGATCCATAAACATTGAAGTAATTTTGGGGATTTAGATTTCTTACAAATTGTACGTTGAATAAATCAAAGCGTGCGGTATTGTTTTTTTTAGGAGTCCAGTTATAGGATAATGCACCCGTAAAATTTTCCTTATCCAAACCAATGTTTTGTTGTTTTGCAAAACCCGCATTGGCAAGTGTGGAAGGAATCATACTCTTGGGAATGATTTTTTCGGTGCTAAAAGGCATGAAAATTCTTGGGATGTTTAATTTTAAATCTAATCCGTATTCTGAAACATTGAAGAAATTATTCTTTGGGTTTGCTAAATCTTTTGAGGAACCAATATTTCCTCTCGCTCCAATTTCTAAAGTTTCCGCTCCATTAAAAACATTTCTGATTGTTTCCGAAACACTTAATCCAATACCTACGTCTTGTATGTTAGAATGTGTTAAGTCTAAGTTAGTGCCAAAACTGTATTTTTTTCGTGGGGACAAATAGATTTTGGCAATTAACGAGTGTGCGGTCGTATCTCTTGCGTCAACTTCATATTGAATACTTGGATAATTAAAAATTTTAAGGTTATTCAGGTAACGTGTTGTTAAAACCGTTTTGTTGTCTGCAAATAAACTTCCTTTAGTAATAAAGATTGCATTAGTGATTGCGCGCGGTTTGTATTTTAATTTGTCCTGGCTGTATAGATTAAAATTGTTATAAGTGGTGCTGTCAGTTATGTTTAGCTTTTTAGTTGGCGAATAGTCGGTGTAAATGTTTACATCACTTATTTTATACATTTTAAAAGGTTCCGTTCTGCTTGAATCTTGCTCTTGATAAGAATAATTATTGATGATAAGATTTACATTTGCCTTATTCACTTTTTTGATTGTGTCAATGTCAAAAGTTACATAGTTAGGCTGGAAGAAATAAACTCCATTGTTCCTAAAATGAGTAGTGATTCGGTTTTTTTCATTCTCAAAATCTAGTGTTTTATATTGATTGCCTGATTTTATTAAACTATTCGATTTTATAGATTCATACAATGAGTCTAAGACAGGAGTTAGAATAGTTGTTTTTATAGTGTCCAAAGAATAAGGTGCGCCTGTAATTATAGTATATTTTGTTTTGGCTTTTTTTATGCTCAACGTGTCTATAGTATAATTAGCTTTTACATTGAAATAACCGGTATTAAAATAATAATATCTTAAGCGTACGATGGATTTATCTATTTTCGTTTTCTCAATGATTACTGGCGGTTCTCCTGTTTTTTTTAAAAAATCATGGATGCCGTGATACCAGAAAGACTGACCCAGTCTGTCAACTTGCTTTGCTGATAGCCATTTTGATTTTCTTTCATATTTTCCGGGATTATTAGTAAATTTAGCTTGATAGGTAGAGTCTGGATTCAGGTTAGCTAAGTTGTATAAATTCAATCGCAATCGATAGCCTAGAAAGGTGCTGTTGGGTTTTTGATACAGTTGATTAAAAACAATTTCTTCTTTTGTGGTCTTATCATTTACCTTAATTTCGTTTTTTGTAAGCAGTAATTTTCCCTCGGGAACTCGTTTTACAGCATTACATGCGCAAATAAATATTGCTATTAGAATAAATGCTGTTATTTTTGTGGAAATCTTCTTCAATTGTTATAAATATTTAATTCAAAAGTACATTATTTTATGGTTAGTAAAAACCAAATAAAACTTATAACGAGTTTACAGCAAAAAAAATATCGAAACACCAATAAATTATTTTTTGCCGAAGGCGTAAAAGTAATTCAAGAATTATTGCAGTCTAATTTTGAACTGGAACATTTGTATTCGACTTTAAACGATTTTGAAGAAGTTTCGAAAGTAAAAAAGACACTTATTGACGACAATGATTTAAAGAAAATAAGCGCTTTGTCAACTCCAAACTCTTGTTTAGCAGTCTTTAAAATTCCTGTTGAGAAAGAGAGGATTGAATCGGGACTGATTCTTGCTCTTGATTCCGTTCGCGATCCTGGAAATTTAGGAACTATATTGCGGTTGTGTGACTGGTTTGGGATCAATCAGCTGCTGTGCTCTAAGGAAACCGTTGATATTTATAATCCAAAAGTCGTGCAGGCCACAATGGGTTCCATAGCCAGAGTAAATGTGAATTATGTTGATTTGAATGCTTTTATAGCGCAAACTACACTGCCGGTTTTTGGAACATTTATGGATGGTGAAAATATTTATAAAACGAGTTTGTCGCAGGAAGGAATTATTGTAATGGGAAATGAAGCTAACGGAATTTCGGCAGAATTAGAGAGGTTAATTCAAAATAGATTGACTATTCCTCGTTTTGGAGACATCCAAAAAACAGAAAGTTTGAATGTTGCCACCGCTACCGCTATTGTTTTGAGTGAGTTTCGCCGAGGCTAGTATTCAGTATTCATCCCGAAGCTTCGGGAGCAGTTTGCAGTGAGAGCCGAATACTGTGACTGAAAACGGTAAACTATTTTTTAATGGAAAGTAAAGTTGATAAAAACGGCTCTTGATTTTATGGATTCGATATTGCTGGTCCATGGACTGTTAGGATCGTTGTCTCGAATCAATTCGTCTCTAAGCCCAAAAACACCTCGAATAGAAGGCGAAAATATGAAATAAGGAGAGAAAAAATCAATTCCAAAACCCATTTCATAGTTGGTAGTCCAAGGTTTTACTCTAAATCGTTGTCCGGAATTGTCATCTGCAGATTTTGAATTACTGGATAAATTTAAAGTTGTCGATAGTCCTCCTACAATATAAGGACGAACATTTCCTGTTCTTAGAGAAGAAAATTTCAATAATAAAGGCAAGTGAATGTAGGTGCTGTTTACCTGTCTTAAAGCATCAGATTCAGTTGTGAAATTGGGATACATTAACTCTCTTGTTGTGTAATATAATCCTGGTTCAAATCGCAAGTTGATGTATTCATGAAGTTTTAAATCACCCACAATCCCCACATTAAATCCAGTTGATTTTTTTACTTGAATATCGGGACCTACTGTTTTATAATCTATTTTGAAATCATAGGAATTGAAGCCTAAAAAATATCCAAAATAAAGTCTTTTATTTTGAAAATTTTCTAAGTTAATAATAGGGTCCTTACTGAACATATTTTTAGTAAACTGTGCAGATCCACTCAATGTGAAAGCAAAGAGAATTAAGCAAACTATTTTTTTCATGTTTATTCTAAATGTTCTTCAGTATTATTTTTTAGAAGCGGAATAAATGGTAGCCACGCCAAATGTTTGTGGCATTGCTATAACATCTATAAACCCAGTTTTTCTCAAAATATTGTTTAACGCTTCTCCATAAGGAAATGCAGCTGAAGATTCTGATAAATAGCCATAAGCTACATTATCGTTTGAAAATAATTTACCTATAAGTGGAAGTATGTTTTTACTGTAAAAATTATATCCTTGTTTGTATGGTGTTTTTTCAGGTACCGATGTTTCTAAAATTACAAATACACCATTTGGTTTTAAAACTCGTAGTATTTCAGCCAATCCTTTTTCTAAGTTTTCAAAATTTCGGACACCAAAAGCAACGGTAATAGCATCAAAATAGTTGTCTTCAAAAGTCATGTTTTCTGAATCTCCCAAAATCATTTCAATAGTATTAGAAAGATGTTTAGTATCAATCTTTTTTTTGCCTACTTCAAGCATTCCAGCAGAAATATCTAAGCCAATAATTTTCTCCGCATTGGTCTGCGCCATCAAAATTGCCAAATCTCCAGTTCCTGTCGCAATATCTAAAATTGTTTTAGGATTAGATTCGGATACGATTTGCAATACTTTTTTACGCCACTTTATGTCAATTCCAAAAGAAATGACACGATTAAGGTTGTCGTAATTTCCGGATATTGTATCAAACATTTGCGCAACTTGTTCTTTTTTTCCTAAAGTTGAATTTTTATATGGAGTAATATCTTTTGACATTTTAATTTTATTTCCACAAATATAATACAAACCGTACGAACTAAAAATGGGTTTGTAAAATTGAATTCGATTTTGTTTGAATGGTTAGAAAAATGAATCTTTTATTTATTTTAAAAAAAATGAAATATCACTAAAAGTGGGTATTGCAAGGATAATTTTTAATGTTGAATTTTACTTTCTAGTTTTAAATATTAGAATCAATGATTAAGAGGGATTTAATGACCCAAACAAAGTGGTTTTTTCTTGCGTTAACAATCTCTTTTGTTCTTGTAAGCGGTGTTGAAAGTACTATTTTGTTAAATGGTACTTTGTTGAAAGCGCAAAATACGTTCTTAGGATTAAATTTGTTTTTGGAAATTTTAGTTTTCTTCGTCTTTAGTACCTTCGTGGTATTTGGTATTAAAGGCTTCTTTGAGATGTATTCTCAAAAAACGTCAAATGTTATTATCTTCATCTCTGGAGTATTTTTAATATTTGTAATTTTTCTTTTATGTTATCAAATACTGTTTCAAGAGTAGGTCATTTTCTCTTATCATTGTAAAAAAAAACATCCCGAATGGGATGTTTTTTATTTTCTTAAATAGGTATCGTAACTGTAGTCGAATAGATGTTTTTCATCCTTCTTATTGAATTCTGAAGTTGTTTTGTCCCATTCCTCAAGATTTATCTCTGGGAAAAAAGCATCTGCATCAAAAGATTCATGCACTCGTGTAATTTCAATTTTATCCGTAAACGGCAATCCCAAATAATAGATTTCTCCCCCGCCAATAATGTATGTAGTTTCATTTTTAGGACATATTTCTATTGCTTTTTCCATGCTGTCTACTACAAAACAACCTTCTGGTTGGTAATCTTCCTGTCTGGATATAACTATATGTGTTCTGTTGGGTAGAGGTTTTGGAAAGCTTTCAAATGTTTTTCTACCCATTATTATGTGATGCCCTGAGGTAAGTGTTTTAAACCTTTTGAAATCATTTGGAAGATGCCAAACTAATTCGTTGTTTTTTCCAAGTGCATTGTTTTCGGCTACAGCCGCAATCATTACTATCATTTTTTTAAATTTTATGTAGCGGATTCTTCATTTAACTGTGATTCTAGTTGGATTATTTTCTTTTGCTGTAAAGCAACCAGTCGGTCTATTTGTTCTCTTTCCCAATCTTTATTCATAAAACGATCGGTTATATATACTTTTATGAAATGCAGAATAAAAAGGAAAAACCATATAGTAATTACCCAAATACACCAATTTGTTTCTATGCCAATATTGAGAAATTTATGGGCAATAAATAGAAATAAACTCCCTAACAGAAATAAAACAGAATGAAAATAAAGCCCTTTTTTTTGTTTTATTCTTCTTCGAGCGTATTCATATTGCTCATGTAGTTCTTTTTCCATAGTTTATTTTTATTTTATAAAGATAAAATTTATTTCGGAATGGTAATATTTGCTTGTGTATTATTTAGGGAGAAAACGTTTTCTTATTTTGGAAATCTAAATTTAAACTTTAAAAAAAGCAAAACATTTAAAAAATTAACAGTGTTTAACTCATTTCATTAAAACTTAGGGTGGTTTTTTGAAAGTCCAACTGAATTCATTTTCTTTGTCTCATAAATCTAAAAATGAAATAGTTATGTCGATAAAGAAACAATTTGTAAAAACAAAACCAGTTTGTAAAGTTACATTTTCGGTAGAAGCAAAGCAAGCAGCATCAGCATCAGTAGTTGGTGATTTTAATGGTTGGGATTTAGCTGAAGGAGTATTAAGTAAATTAAAAAACGGAACCTTCAAAGCTACTTTTGACTTGAACAAAGATGCATCTTATGAGTTTAAATATGTAATAGATGGTCAATTCGTAAATGAGCCTGGTGCAGATTCATTCAAATGGAATGATTTTGCTGGAGCAGAAAATAGCGTTTTGTCTATATAATTAAATAAAAAATAATCCGCTTTATAGCGGATTATTTTTTATATCGGTGTTTCTTTAGGTAAGGATTCAGTTTGATTTAAACTGCAACAGACCCCTTTATAAGGGCATGTGGCTCGTATCCTTCTAAAGTGAAATCTTCGAAATCAAATTCGAATATGTTTTTTATGGCTGGATTCAAAATCATTTTTGGTAAGGATTTCGGCTCTCGGGACAATTGTAATTCAAGTTGTTCAAAATGATTGTTATAAATGTGAGCATCACCAAAAGTGTGGATAAATTCTCCAACTTCAAGATCACAAACTTGCGCAATCATCATTGTCAGCAATGCGTATGAAGCGATATTAAAGGGAACTCCCAAGAATATATCGGCACTTCTTTGGTATAACTGACAGGATAATTTTCCGTCAGAAACATAAAACTGAAAGAAAGCATGACAAGGAGGTAATGCGGCTTTATTGTTGGCTACATTTTCGTCAAATGATTTTGTAGTATCAGGAAGCACAGAAGGATTCCAAGCCGAAACTAGCATTCTACGACTGTTTGGGTTGGTTTTAAGTTCTGTAATTAGTTCCGTGATTTGATCTATCTCCTCGCTGTTCCAGTTGCGCCATTGATGACCGTAAACAGGTCCTAAGTCGCCATTGGCATCAGCCCAAGAGTCCCATATTTTTACTCCATTTTCTTGAAGGTACTTAATATTTGTATCTCCTTTTAAGAACCAAAGCAATTCGTATATTATAGATTTTAGATGCAGTTTCTTAGTGGTAACCATTGGGAAACCTTCATTTAAATCAAAACGCATTTGGTAACCAAATACACTTTTTGTTCCTGTTCCTGTTCGATCTCCTTTTTGACAACCGTTTTCCATAACGTGTTGCACTAAATCTAAATATTGCTTCATGTGTTTTATGCTTTAGGCTATAAGTTGTAAATCAAAGTTTGTTTTTTGCTTTAAGCATATAACCTAAAGCTTAAAGCTTTTTTACGATTCTCTTTTTGAGATTTCATCTCTAATTTTTGCTGCTTTTTCATAATCTTCATGAGTTACGGCTTGGTCGAGTAACTCATTCAATTCCTGTAAACTATGCTTTGAATACGTGTTCCCGGATTGATTGCTTTCTTCTTCTCTCCCGAAAGTGTCTGGATTAGAAAGAACATCATCTAATTCTTGAGAGTCTTTATTTGCATCTGAAGGGTTTGCTTTTAAATATATTCCGGCTTTGTCCAGGATGTTCTTGTAAGTAAAAATAGGAGCATTGAATCGTAGCGCCAATGCTATGGCATCAGAAGTGCGTGCGTCTATTATTTCCTCAATTTTGTCTCTTTCGCAAATGATACTGGAGTAAAAAACACCATCTACCAGTTTGTGGATTATGACTTGTTTTATAGTGATATCAAAACGTTCTGCAAAATTTTTGAATAAATCATGCGTCAAAGGACGTGGTGGTTTTATTTCTTTTTCTAGAGCAATAGCGATAGATTGCGCTTCAAAAGCACCTATGACAATAGGCAACTTTCTTTCGCCATCAACCTCATTCAAAATCAAAGCGTACGCTCCGTTTTGAGTTTGACTATATGAAATTCCTTTTATGGATAATTTAACTAAGCTCATAATTGTTGTAATGGGAAAGTACCGTGTACTTTTTTAATAATAAAAGGTGCAAAAAAAATTGCTATCTAAAAGCAAAGATACAAATATCTTATTTTTTTGATAGCAATTTCGATGATTTATTAAAGAGACTAGTTTTGTGCTTTGAAGGCTTTGAATTTCTCAATTAATTTTGGAACAATTTCAAATGCATCTCCAACAATTCCGTAATCAGCCACTTTAAAGAAGGGAGCTTCCGGGTCACTGTTGATTACTACTTTTACTTTAGAAGAGTTGATTCCTGCAATGTGTTGTATTGCTCCTGATATTCCAATTGCAATGTATAAATTTGTGGCAACCGGTTTTCCAGTTTGTCCTACGTGTTCTCCATGAGGTCTCCAACCTAAATCTGAAACTGGTTTTGAACAAGCAGTTGCAGCACCAAGTACTGAAGCTAATTCTTCAATCATTCCCCAGTTTTCAGGTCCTTTTAATCCGCGACCAGCAGAAACAACTATGTCAGCATCAGCGATAGAAACTTTTCCGGAAACTTTTTCTACTGATTCAACTTTGACACCAAAATCATTGTCTCCAATAGTTGGGTTGAAATCTTCTTCAGTTAATGTAGAGGCAGTTTCAACAATTCCGTACGAGTTTTTGGCAAGTCCAAGCACTTTTACATCAGTGTCAATTTCAGTGATGTTGAATGCTTTGTTTGAAAAAGCATTTCTTTTTACTTGAAAAGGCGATGTTGAAACCGGTAAACCAACAACATTTGAAGCATAACCAGCTTCTAAAGCTACTGCAACAAGTGATGAAAGATAAATACTGTCCGTCGTTGAAGAAAGTAAAATTAATTTAATATTTTCTTTTTGAGCAGCTTGTTTGATTACATCAGCATACGCTTTTGCTGTAAAACCTGATAATTTATCGTTGTTTACTTTTAATACTTTGTCTACGCCGTATTTTGATAATTCTGAAACATCTCCTGCATTTACAGTCACTGCCGTTACAGTTGTTCCTAACGATTCCGCTACTTTTTTTGCATAAGAAGCTAATTCGAAAGCTACTTTCTTGAATTTTCCTTCTGCGTATTCTGCATATATTAATATTGACATAATTTTTTATTTAAAGTTTAAAGTTTGCTTCGCCTGTTCGAGTAAAGCTCTCGGGTTAGGTTTAAAGTTTTGTAACTGAAAACGGATTACTAGATTACTTTCGCTTCGTTGTGTAATAAATTGATTAATTCGTCTAAATTATCTGCAGAAATTAATTTTACGGCAGATCTTGGAGCTGGTTTTTCAAATTTCACCGCTTTTGTCTCTATTGGTGCAGCAACAGGCTCAAGAATTGTCAATGCTTTAGTTCGAGCAGTCATAATTCCTCTCATGTTTGGAATACGCAAATCTTTCTCTTCAACCAATCCTTTTTGCCCACCAATAATTAAAGGTAGAGTAGTAGCAACGGTTTCTTTTCCGCCATCAATTTCACGAACTGCTTTTACATTTGAACCGTCAACCGTTATGGAAGTACAAGAATTTAGGAAGTTGTATCCTAAGATTCCGGCTATCATTCCAGGAACCATTCCTCCATTATAATCCAAAGATTCTTTTCCAGCGATAATAACATCGTAACCGCCGTTTTTGATTACTTCAGCAAGTTGTTTGGCAACGAAAAATCCGTCAGTAGGATTTGCGTTTACACGAATGGCTTCGTTTGCACCTATTGCTAATGCTTTTCTTAAAGTTGGTTCTGTTTCTGGTCCTCCAACATTGACAACCGTAACGGTTGCGCCTTGTTGTTCTTGGAACCAAATAGCTCGTGTTAAACCAAATTCGTCATTTGGATTAATCACAAATTGTACACCATTAGTATCAAATTCAGAGTCACCATTGATAAAGTTAATTTTTGAAGTAGTATCAGGAACGTGACTGATGCAAACTAATATTTTCATAAGTATATATTTAATTATTCTTAATTTCTTTTACAAATTTAAAATTTTAATTCGAATAAATACTATGCATGCATAATATTTTTTTCATAACTATTACGATTTCGGAGATTTAACAGGAAGATTTAACGCTTTGGATAGTAAAGATCGCTTTTGATAAAAAATGCTTCCGTTATTTTTTTGTGATTTTATAGTGATAAATACTTGTTATGCAAATAAATAAAACAGAAATTCAATCACTCCTTTTTAGTATTGGAATGTGGTAAATTTTATAGGGTAAGAGAATTGCTCTGTATTACATCGATTTCGTAGCCCGGCTAACCGCTATATCTTCTTGCAGTCTAGTTTTTTAGAACTAGACTGCAAGAAGATATAGCGGTTAGCCGGAAATAGCTCCTAATTATTTTAAAGTAATTTATGCATTAAAGTGGTTTTAAATAATTATTTTTGCTTTTCTAAAAATTACACACATACACTATAACTATGAGAACGATACAATTTAGAGAGGCCATTTGCGAAGCAATGAGTGAAGAAATGCGTCGCGATGAGTCCATATACTTAATGGGTGAAGAAGTTGCAGAATATAATGGTGCTTACAAAGCGTCTAAAGGAATGCTTGCTGAATTTGGCGAAAAAAGAGTTATTGATACTCCAATCGCGGAACTTGGTTTTACAGGTATTGCAGTAGGATCAGCAATGAATGGGTGTCGACCAATCGTGGAGTACATGACATTCAATTTCTGTTTAGTAGGAATTGATCAAATTATAAATAATGCCGCTAAAATGCGTCAGATGACCGGTGGGCAATTTAATGTGCCAATCGTTTTTCGTGGTCCAACTGCTTCAGCAGGGCAATTAGGAGCAACACACTCGCAAGCTTTAGAAAACTGGTTTGCAAATACTCCAGGACTTAAAGTTGTAGTTCCTTCTAACGTTTATGATGCAAAAGGACTTTTGAAATCAGCTATTCGTGATAATGATCCTGTAATTTTCATGGAATCAGAGCAAATGTATGGTGATAAAGGAGAAGTGCCAGATGGTGAATATACAATCCCAATTGGTGTTGCTGATATAAAACGTGTTGGTACCGATGTTACGATTGTCTCTTTTGGAAAAATCATTAAAGAAGCTTACATCGCTGCTGATCAATTAGCAAAAGAAGGAATCTCCTGTGAAATTATCGATTTAAGAACGGTTCGTCCTTTGGATTTCGAAACAATTTTGACTTCAGTAAGAAAAACAAACCGATTAGTAATTCTTGAAGAAGCTTGGCCTTTTGCAAGTGTTTCATCTGAGATTACATATTTAGTTCAAGAACGCGCTTTCGATTTTCTAGATGCACCTATTCAGCGAATCACAACAGCTGATACGCCAGCGCCTTATTCTCCAGTTTTACTGAAAGAATGGTTGCCTAATGCCGGTGATGTTGTAAAAGCAGTAAAAAAAGTACTGTACAAATAATCAAATAACAATTCAAAAGAAACTTCATCATACAAATATTTGATGAAGTTTTTTTTTACAATTATGAAAAAAATCCTAATAATCAGTCTGCTTTTTTTATTCGCGTTTGCGAATAACGCTTTTGCGCAAACAAAAGTGAGTGGCATTGTTGTCGATAAATCAGGGCAGCCTATTCCTTTTGCAAATGTCGTTTTCAAAGATTCCAATGAAGGAATTGTTACTAATGAAGATGGTCGTTTTTATATTGAATCTCAAAAAACATATAGTACAATTGTAGTGTCATCTGTAGGATTTTCAGAAAAAGAGATTGCTTTAGAAAAACCGGTAAATTATAATTTCAAAATTCAGTTGAATGAAGCCGAGAGCCTAAAAGAAGTGGTAATTTTTTCGGGGAAAACCTCAAAGAAAAACAATCCTGCACTTGATATTCTTAGAAAAATTTGGGAACACAAGCGCAAAAACGGATTGAATTTATTTGCTCAGTACCAAATGGAAAAGTACGAGAAGGTAGAGTTTGATATGAATACGATTGACAGTGCTTTTATGAAAAGTAAGCTTTTCAAAGGCATGGAATTCATTTTTGATCAAGTAGATACTTCCAGAATTACCGGAAAAACGTATTTGCCTATTTTTATCAATGAGGCTTTGTATGATGTATATGGAGATACTAAATTGAAGAAGGTAAAAGAGATAATGAAAGCCAACAAAACTTCGGGTTTTGAAGGGAATCAGCAAATTTTATCTTTTGTAAAAGATTTGTATTCAGATTATAATATCTATGACAACCACCTTACTTTTTTTGACAAAAGCTTTACCAGTCCATTGTCTAGCACTGGTATTGATGTTTATAATTATGTATTGCGCGACAGCTCGTTTGTGGATAAAAAATGGTGTTACAACATAGTGTTTTATCCCCGACGCAAGAACGAACTGACTTTCAAAGGTGATTTTTGGGTAAATGATTCCACATTTGCGATCAAAAAAATCAACATGGCGGTTACAAAAAGCGCTAACATCAACTGGGTAAAAGATATTTATTTAGAGCAGGAATTTGATGTGGTCAATGATTCGGTTTTTTTATTGACCCGTGATTATTTGATGTCGGATTTTGCTTTAAACAAAAAAGAGAAATCAAAAGGATTGTATGGAAAGAGAACTTCTTTCTACAGGAACCATGAATTCAATAAAGAGAAACCAGTTGCCTTTTATAAGGAAGAGGTTAATTATATGGATAAAGCGGTTTACGCTAAATCAGATGAATTCTGGAATGAAAACCGTTTTGAGAATTTGAGCAAAGACGAGTTAGGGGTTTATAAAATGCTAGACACGTTAAAGACCGTTAAAAAATTCAAACAAATATCAAGTTCAGTAATGGTGCTTGCAAGTGGTTATGTGCAGTTTGGCCATATCGATTATGGTCCTATTTTTTCCACATTTGGATACAATGAAGTGGAAGGACTTCGACTACGTACCGGCGCAAGAACTTATTTTGGTACTGCCGATACATGGAGACTGCAAGGTTATGCTGCCTATGGTTTTAAAGATGATAAATTGAAATACGGGTTTTCAGGAAAATGGATGGTAGATAAGAAAAACCGACTTATTTTGTCTGGAGGTAATAGGCGTGATGTGGAGCAAATAGGCTCGAGTTTAACCGCTTCAACGGATGTCTTGGGTCGAAGTAATGCGTCGTCAACGATTTTTGCTTCGGGGAATAATGGTAAGCTGACGACTATCAATTTAAGTACCGTTGCTTTAGAAATAGAGCCAGTAAAAAACGTAACCTTTCAAACTGGGTTTTCCTATCGAACGTTAGAATCAGCCTCACCTACATTTAGTTTAGATTATTACACTGATGCAGCACAGACCATTACTAAAAGCGATGTAAAACAATCGGAATTTAATTTTCGGGTAGGTTATACACCTAAAAGGAAAGCCATAGGGTTTGCCGTAGAAAGAGATATTGCAGACAGTCCGTATAGTGAAGTTTCTGTGAACTACAGCCATGGTTTTAAAGGATTGTTGGATAGTGATTTTAAATATGAAAAGATTCAATTGTATTTCAAACAACCTATTATAATAGGGCCTTTAGGACGATCCAATATTATTCTTGAAATGGGCAAAACCTTTGGGACAATTCCTTTGGGATTGATGAGCGTTATACCGGGGAATCAAACCTTCTTTTCGAACGAAAGTACCTTTAGTAACCTCAATTATTATGAGTTTATATCGGATCAGTATACCACATTGCAGTGGAATCATAATTTTCAAGGGAGATTCTTTTCGAGAATCCCATTTATGAGAAAACTCAATTGGAGAGAAATCATTGGAGTAAAAGGAGTTTATGGAACCATATCAGATGCTAACAGAGCGATAAATGCTTCCGGATTAGCTTATAATGCACCGGAGAATGTTTACTGGGAATACAATGCGGGTATTGGGAATATTTTCAAATTTTTGCGTATTGATTTCGCTTGGAGAGGAAGTTATTTAAACACTCCTGATACCAATCGTTTTTCGGTAAAAGGATCGTTTGGTTTCTATTTTTAAGAGGAATTTGTTTCAGAATCTATTCCTGTTATTTTTTATTTGAAGCTATTTCCAGCTGTACACTATATCTTTTTATCTCGTTTTTGAAAACGAGATAAAAAGGATGCCGTTTCCATCTGGGCTAAAAAAATCAGATTATGCAACAAGCCATCGAATATCTTTCAGAAAAAGATACGATTTTCAAACTCATAATAGAAAAATACGGACTTCCAACGATTCCAAAAAGACCGCAAGGTTTTGAGACTTTACTGTTGTTAATATTAGAGCAACAAGTTTCGATAGATTCAGCCAAAGCCACTTTTTTAAAATTAAGAGAAAAGATAAAAATCTTTGAACCATCTATTCTGGTGGATTTACAGGATGAGGAATTTAGGACCCTTGGCGTAAGCCGTCAAAAGACGTCCTATATCAAAGCGTTGTCCGTTGCTATACTAAACAAGGATATTGATTTAGAAAGCCTGCCAACCAAAACAGCGGATCAAGTACGACAAGAACTCATTAAAATAAAAGGAATAGGAAACTGGACCATAGATATTTATTTGATGTTTTGTCTGCAAGCCCCGGATTTATTGCCGCTAGGAGATATTGCGGTTGTAAATACGATCAAAGAATTACTCGATATTCACGAAAAAGAAGCTATGGAAGTTCATGCTGTGCAATGGAGCCCGTATCGTTCTTACGCCACATTTCTTTTATGGCATTATTATTTGAACAAAAGAAACAGAACAATAGTATATCAATATTAATTTCATGAAAATTTAATGTAGAGATAACGTGGATTTTTCATTGTAAAAACGTATCGTTTGCTTATTTTTGCACCCATAATTATAGAAAAGAAAAAACTAAAATGACTGCAGACAAATTAACAACTTTCGATGTTCTTATCGAAATACCAAGAGGAAGTAGAAATAAATACGAATATGATTTCGAAATAAAAAGAATGCGTTTTGACAGAATGCTTTTTTCATCCATGATGTATCCTGCTGATTACGGATTTATTCCTGAAACATTAGCATTAGACGGAGATCCATTAGATGTTCTAGTATTAGTAAATGAACCAACTTTTCCTGGATGCGTAATGGAAGTAAAACCAATTGGTGTTTTTCATATGGCAGATGATAAGGGACCAGACGAGAAAGTTATCTGTGTACCGGTTTCTGATCCAATTTGGAATTCATTGAACGATTTGTCTGATATGAATCCGCATTTATTAAAGGAAATCGAACATTTCTTCCAAGTTTATAAAGACTTAGAAAACAAAACAGTAGATGTTGGTGGTTGGGGTGATGTAAATGAAGCGTATGCCATTATCAAAGAATGTACAAAACGTTTTGACGATATTGAAAACAAACCAGAAGGATTATTTAGCATTAAATAATTCCCACACATATAATTTTTGCAAAAAAAGCAATACTCCGTTAAGAGTATTGCTTTTTTGTTTAAATTCGTTTCGTTACATTATTAATAATAACCAAAAACCAAACCAAAATTATGAATACAATAATGATTTACTTGCCAATAGTCATGGCATTTATTGGACTGGCATTTATGCTTGTAAAAAGAACATGGGTTTTAAAACAAGATGCCGGAGACGGTAAAATGAAAGAGATTTCAGATTATATCTATGAAGGGGCGCTGGCTTTCCTTAATGCTGAATATCGTTTATTGGCTTTCTTCGTAGTTGGAGCAAGTATTGTTCTTGCAGGAATGTCTTATTTATTTCACACCACCAATATATTAATAGTTGTTGCTTTTATTTTTGGCGCATTTTTCTCTGCTTTCGCCGGGAATATGGGGATGAAAATCGCAACAAAAACTAACGTTAGGACTACACAAGCAGCCCGTACGAGTTTATCTCAAGCATTGAAAGTTTCTTTTGGCGGCGGAACAGTAATGGGTTTGGGAGTTGCTGGTTTAGCCGTGTTGGGTTTGACAAGTTTCTTTATTTTCTTTTATAATTATTTTATGGGTGGCGTTTGGACTTCATCAGAAGATATGACCAAAGTGCTGGAAACATTAGCTGGTTTTTCTCTTGGAGCGGAATCAATTGCATTATTTGCTCGTGTTGGAGGTGGTATTTATACAAAAGCTGCCGATGTAGGTGCTGATTTAGTGGGTAAAGTAGAAGCAGGAATTCCAGAAGACGATCCTCGTAATCCAGCTACTATTGCGGATAATGTAGGAGATAATGTGGGCGATGTTGCCGGAATGGGTGCTGATTTATTTGGTTCTTATGTAGCGACAGTTTTGGCCGCCATGGTTCTTGGAAATTATGTGATTAAAGATATGGGAGGGAATATTAAAGATGTTTTCGGCGGAATTGGACCTATCTTATTACCAATGGCAATTGCTGGTTTTGGAATTTTGTTTTCTATTATCGGAACGATGTTAGTAAAAATTACAGATGAAAATGCAAAAGAGGCGCAAGTTCAAAAAGCATTGAATATTGGAAACTGGGTTTCTATCTTATTAACTGCTGTAGCGTGTTACTTTTTAGTACAATATATGTTACCGGAAACGATGAAAATGAATTTCTTCGGAGAAGGGATTCAAGATATTTCGTCGATGAGAGTTTTTTATGCAACCCTTGTTGGATTAACCGTTGGGGCAGTTATTTCATCAGTTACAGAATATTATACAGGATTAGGGACAAAACCGGTTATGGCAATTGTTCAAAAATCAAGTACTGGAGCAGGAACTAACGTAATTGCTGGTTTAGCAACGGGAATGATTTCTACCTTTCCAACGGTGTTGTTATTTGCTGCGGCAATTTGGACTTCTTATGCCCTAGCAGGATTTTATGGTGTGGCATTAGCTGCTTCAGCGATGATGGCAACTACTGCAATGCAATTAGCCATTGATGCCTTCGGACCAATATCTGATAACGCAGGTGGAATTGCGGAGATGAGTGAATTACCAAAAGAAGTGCGTACAAGAACAGATATTTTAGATTCAGTAGGAAATACAACTGCAGCAACAGGAAAAGGATTTGCTATCGCTTCGGCGGCATTAACTTCATTAGCTTTATTTGCGGCTTATGTAACTTTTACAGGAATTGACGGAATCAATATTTTTAAAGCGCCCGTTTTAGCAATGCTATTCGTTGGTGGAATGATACCTGTAGTTTTCTCGGCTTTAGCGATGAATTCTGTTGGGAAAGCAGCAATGGATATGGTCTATGAAGTGCGTCGTCAGTTCAAAGAAATTCCAGGAATTATGGAAGGAACCGGAAAACCAGAATATGCAAAATGTGTTGATATTTCTACCAAAGCAGCTTTGCGTGAAATGATGTTGCCGGGAATCTTGACTATTGGTTTTCCAATTGCGATTGTTTTACTTGGTAAATTAGTATACGGAGACAACAACCAATTAATTGCCGAAATGTTAGGTGGTTATATGGCCGGTGTTACTGTTTCTGGTGTGCTTTGGGCAGTTTTCCAAAACAATGCAGGTGGTGCTTGGGATAATGCCAAGAAATCTTTTGAAGCAGGAGTTCTAATTAATGGAGAAATGACATACAAAGGTTCTGATGCGCATAAAGCTGCGGTAACTGGAGATACTGTTGGAGATCCATTCAAAGATACTTCTGGACCGTCGATGAACATTTTGATTAAATTAACTTGTTTGATTGGATTGGTAATTGCACCAATATTGGGCGAAGGCAGTCATACATTGGCTAATAAAGCCTCTTGCTGTGCTGTTTCTGAAATGTGCACTTCAATGTCTCAAGAAGAATGTGTAGCTAAAGGATGCACTAGTAAAACGTGCAAATATATGAATGCGGCAATGCCTGCTCATATGATGTCTAAGGAAGTTTCAATTCAAAAAACAAGTGTTGACGGGAAAGTAAAGGCTACTATCAAAACTAGTATAAATGGTAAAGTTACTACCCAAAATTTTGAAGGAACTGATGCAGAAGTTCAAGCCAAAATTGATGCGTTGAAATAATAGATTTAGTTATAAAACAAAAAATGCCTCGCAGTTGCGGGGCATTTTTGTTTTTAAATCCTTTGTGCTGTATTTCCTAAATATTCAATAAGACCAATCTCCCCAATCGTCACCCAAATTTGATAGTTCAATAGCTGCCACAACTAAGAAAACAACTCCTAAAGAACCTACAACAATTGCAACATTTCCTATTGTTGTTGCCGTTTTGTCTAGAACACGTATAGTTTTTAAATCGCTTTCGGTTAATGGAATTTTTTCAATTTGGCCTTTCGTTTTTATGAGACCGTAATATACACCATCAATTTTTTCAATTTTTTTAAATTTAAGTTTTGTATTGTCTGTTTTTACCACTAAAATTTTTCTATCTACATTTGCCGCTTCATTTAAAGTAACAGGCGTTTTTTTATAAACAGCGCAGCTTTGCAGAATAAGCGCTATAATCAGTAAAAAACAAATAGTTCTATTTTTTAAGTTTGGCAGTGTCATGATTTTTAGATTTAAATTAATAATCAGAAAAACCAATTCATTAGCATTTGAGATTTGACAAATTAAGGGTAGTTAAAGTTAATTAATTTAAATTGTAATATTTTGATATATAAAAAAAAATGCCTCATGAAAGTGAGGCATTTTTAAAATATAGGGTGTTAATTTATCTTAGAATAATCCATGTAACTCGGCGTCAATTCTATTAAAAATAGTTCCCAAATCTTCAGGATTATCGACAAAATTTATATTGTCTACATCAATAATCAACAATTTACCTCTGTCATACGTATGAATCCAAGCTTCATAACGCTCATTCAATCGGCTTAAGTAATCAATAGAAATTGTGGATTCATACTCACGGCCACGCTTATGAATTTGTCCTACTAAATTCGGGATAGAACTTCTTAAATAAATTAATAAATCTGGTGCTTTAACCGTTGATTCCATTAATTCGAATAAAGAAGAATAATTCTGAAAATCGCGATTTGTCATCAAACCCATAGAATATAGGTTGGGAGCAAAAATATGGGCGTCTTCATAAATCGTCCTGTCTTGTATGATTTTTTTACCGCTTTCACGAATTTGCATTATTTGACGAAAACGACTATTCAAGAAATAAATCTGTAAATTAAATGACCAACGTTCCATTTGATGATAAAAATCATCCAAGTAAGGGTTGTCTACTACATCTTCATAATGGGGTTCCCACTTGAAGTGTTTCGCTAATAAACGTGTCAAAGTTGTTTTTCCTGAGCCAATGTTTCCTGCTACTGCTATGTGCATTACGGTATTGTGATTTTATAATTTGTAATTCCCTCGAATGTAAAAATAGATAAAATTTGGTCTTTGTAATGGAATTTTTTAAACGTTTTTTCCGAAATTTTAATTTCAAATTTTAGTTGTTTCTCAATGTCCACATAAATAAGAATATTGTTCCTACTAAAGAGGTATTTATTTTCGTTTGTTATTTCAACAGAATCAAAAGTAGGTATTTTTCCTTTGAAGATTATTTTTCCAAATAAGTCACACATGTACCAATTATTCTCTTCGTCAATCCAATTAAAGGTATTGAAATCAGTTTGGTATTTTATTAGGTTCTTCACAAATGGGATGGAGACCGTTTTATATTCTTTTTGTAAAAAATCAAAAAGGCCTATTTGCGGGGTTAAATTATTATATATCCATAGCTTATTTTGGGAGGAAAGCCCAATTGCACCAACGAGTATTGGTATTTTATTCTCAGAAAAGTTGATCTTTTGGATTTCATTCAATTGATTGTCTAGTAAAACAGCGGTATTGAAATTCTCGTAGAATAAAACAATAGTAAGCGGATTTATCAAATCAACTTTTGTGATTTTACCTAAAGAAATATTCTTATACTCAAAGGACTCGCCTTCTTTAGATTTAAATAAAACATTGTCTTTAATATAGTAATAATAGCCAAATGGATCTTGCTCTAAAAATTGGTCGCAATCTAAAGGAACGAAGCCAATTTTCGTTGCAGTCAGTTTTTGGTTTTGTCCAAATGCAACAGTAAAGAATGTAATAAAAAACAGAATTATAGCTTTTTTCATAGAACGCTAAATTACAATTAAACCTTGTATCATTACAGATGTCTAACTATTAATTTAATAGGGTATTGTAACATTAACGAGCACACCTAGTCTTATCATTAAAAATAAATAATCATGTATAAAATAATCTTCGTTTTAGTATTTGCAATAGCTTCTTGTCTGGGGCTTCATGCACAAGAATTTCAAGGTATGGCGATTTATGAATCAAAGACAAGTACAGCTGATTTTAAGACGCGAATGCAAGGGAACAAAGACATGACGCCAGATATGCAGAAAATGATTGAAGAAAGGATGAAGAAAATGTTCGAAAAAACATTCATTCTTAACTTTAATAAATCAGCTTCCATATATAAAGAAGAAGAGAAATTAGATGCTCCAGGTCAAGGTGGTGGTGGCATGCGAATGATGTCTTCGATGATGGGAGGAGGCGGTACTTTTTACAAAAATGTAAAAGAAAAATCCTATACGGTTGATAAGGATTTCATGGGAAAAGAATTTTTAGTAAAAGATTCTTTGCCTAATTTAAAATGGAAAATGGAAGCCGAAACCAGAGTTATTGGTGGGTATAATTGTTTCAAAGCGACTGCAGTTCGTCCGGCAAGTAAAACAGATTTTAGAAATTTCAGAGGCAAAAAAGAAGAAAATGCAACCGCAAAACCTACTGATGCCACTAAGAAAACGAGCTTTATGGATGAAATGAATATACCCAAGGATATAGTAATAACCGCTTGGTATACTCCAGAAATTCCTGTAAATCAAGGTCCGGAAAATTATTGGGGTTTACCTGGTTTGATATTAGAAGTGAATGATGGTAAAACAGTTATTCTATGCTCAAAAGTGGTGCTTAATTCTAAAGTAAAAGCAGAAATAAAAGCGCCTTCAAACGGGAAAGTGATTTCTCAGAAAGACTTTGACGAAACGGTTATAAAAAAAATGGAAGAATTCAGAGAAATGAATCAAGGCCAAGGAGGTAATGGCGGAATGCGCATGAGAATAGGCGGGTAGTTGTAATTCATTATTTAAGTTTAAAATTAATTATTAAGATTTCATCTCTTTTTCCTAAATGAAAAAATCAATACTGCTGGCTTTATTTTTTATTACCTCAATCTCATTTTCTCAATCTATAAAACTGGAAGGAGTCATAACTGATTTAAAAACTGTTGGTCTGGAAATGGCCAATGTAATGGCAGTTAATAAAACAACAAAAGCCATGGATTCCTACGCCATTACTAATGACAAAGGAAAGTTCATTCTTACTTTAAAACCAAATACAGCTTACAGTTTAAAAATTAGTTATTTGGGAATGCAGAATAAAGAGCTAGAAATCACAACTTCTGCTGAAAATAGCATTAAAAACGTCATCCTTGAAGAAGGCGGAATTGAGCTGGACGGTGTGGAAATCGTTCGTGAAATGCCAGTATCCATAAAAGGCGATACCATAGTTTACAATGGAGATTCTTTCAAAACTGGAACTGAACGCAAACTGGAAGATTTGTTGAAAAAACTTCCTGGTGTTGAGGTAAATGCTGATGGTGAAGTTGAAGTCGAAGGTAAAAAAGTCACCAAACTAATGGTGGAAGGAAAAGATTTCTTTGATGGAGATACTAAACTAGGAGTGAAGAACATTCCTGCGGATGCCATCGATAAAATTCAAGTTTTGCGCAATTATAATGAGAATTCCATACTAAAAGGAGTCGAGAACAATCAGGACAATGTGGCCATGAACATCAAACTAAAATCAGGAAAGAAAAATTTCTGGTTTGGGGACATGACCGCAGGAATAGGAGTAGCACATGAAGAAAGCCGCTATTTAATCAATCCGAAATTGTTTTATTACAGCCCAAAATACAGCATAAATCTAATCTCAAACTTCAATAATATTGGGGAACTTCCATTGACAGTTCAGGATTATTTTAAATTCACGGGAGGTTTTAGAGGCATGATGCAAAAAGGAGGATCGAGTTTTAATGTTTCTTCTAATGATTTAGGAATTTCACTCTTGAGGAATAATCGCGCTAAAGATATTGAAACCCAATTTGGAGCTACAAATTTCTCTTATAATGTGAATAAGGCTTGGAGTTTAAGTGGTTTTGGGATTATTTCTTCTTCCCTAACAGATTTAGAAACAAAATCGCAAACCAATATTTTACAGCCTAATTCTTCCGAAATTCAATCAACGGAAAACCGTCAAGAAGTAGCACATCAAAAAAGTAACTTGGGATTATTCAAATTAAGTTCTAGTTATAAACCTAACACAAAGTTTCAATTTGATTATGATATATTGACGAAATTGTCCAAGCAAGATGAAAATAACTCTTTGCTTAGAGAATCTATTGTGAGCAATAATTCTCAAACGGAGAACATCAATACCTTGAAAAAACAAGATCCAACCTCTGTGAATCAAAATCTGAGTTTGTATTACACCCAAAGCGATAAAAATATTTTTGCTTTCGAAATGCAACATTTGTACCAAGAAGAGAATCCTTTTTACAATGCTAATTTAAGATCGCAGCCTTTTAGTTTATCGGGTTACACTTCGGGTCAAAACAGAAACGATATTAATCAAAACCGTTTTGTGAAAACTAATAAGCTCGATGCTAAGTGGGATTATTATTATATGCTTACCCCAAAAAGTAATATCAATGTTACCTTAGGAAATACGTATTCCCATCAAAACTTCAACTCCAGTATTTTTCAAATTTTAGATAATGAAACGGTCAATAATTTGGATGATGTGGCGAATACTAATGATGTGAATTATAATTTTAACGATACGTTCTTGGGCTTGCATTATAAGATATTGACCGGTAAATTCACTTTCACTCCAGGAGTGAGTTTGCATGCCTACAATATGACAAATGAGCAATTAGGAACCAGTAAAAGTCAAAATTTCTACAGAGCATTACCGGATTTTTTAGCAATTTATCAAATAAAAAAAGCAGAAAGTTTAACTTATAATTTTTCCTATACCAATAATTTTACTGATATCAATCAATTGGCCGAAGGTTATGTTTTCTCCAATTTCAACAGCTTGACAAAAGGAAATAGGTTTTTAGAAAATGCAACAGCACAAGTACATTCCCTGCGTTATTTCAAGTACAACATGTTTAATTTCGAGAATATTACCGCCTTTGCGACTTATTCAAGAAAAGTCGATGCGATAAAAACCAGTGCATTTTTTAATGGCGTTAATCAAACATCATCACCCTATAATTCTGATTTTGCTGATGAAACCTTATCTGGAAACGGATCGTATGGGCGTTCTTTCTTGAAGAATTACAAAGCGTCTTTGGGAGCCAATTTGAATTGGTCTAAATTCAACAATATTCAAAACAATGTTTTGTCTACAAATGAAAGTTTTACACAAAGCTACACGGTGAAAGCGTCTACCAATTATAAAAATATGCCCAATCTGGAACTTGGTTATAATGTGGTCAAAAATGATTACAACAACTCCACTTTTTACACGGAGAAACCCTTTGCCAGATTGGATTATTTCTTCCTAAAAAGTTTTTCATTCGTAACTGAATATGAGTTTTACCATTACTACAACAATGCTAAAACAGTCAATAATGAGTATGATTTCTTGAGCGCAAGCTTGATTTATCAAAAGAAAGGCAGTAAGCTGGAGTACAAAGTCAGTGGGACCAATTTATTGAATACAACATCATTAAATGATGATAGTTTCTCTCAATTCTCCACCAGAACGTCTCAATATACCGTACAACCGCGCTATATAATTTTTTCTTTAAAGTATAATTTATAAGGAGCTAATCCCGCTGTACATTTCAATCTTTTTCGCGAAGGATTTCCATTGCCATCAGGGCTAAAAAAAACCGCAATCCAATTGAATTGCGGTTTTCTATATATAAATGCTTTGAATTATTACAATCCGAAAGCTGTTTTCACTTGGTCAACAAAATCTAATTTTTCCCAAGTAAACAATTCAACAGTGACTGTTTTTTCGTTTCCACCTGGAGCAGAGAAAGTTTTAGTAACTGTTTCTGGAGTACGTCCCATGTGACCGTAAGCTGCAGTTTCGCTGTAAATAGGATTTCTTAGTTTCAAACGTTGCTCAATAAAGTAAGGACGCATATCAAAGATAGCTTCAACTTTTTTAGCAATTTCACCATTAGTCAAGTTTACTTTTGATGTTCCGTAAGTATCAATAAAAATACCCATTGGTTTTGCAACACCAATTGCATAAGAAACTTGAACTAAAATTTCTTCAGCAACACCTGCCGCAACTAAATTTTTAGCGATATGACGTGTAGCATAAGCAGCACTTCTGTCCACTTTACTTGGATCTTTTCCAGAAAATGCACCACCACCGTGAGCTCCTTTTCCTCCGTAAGTATCTACAATGATTTTTCTTCCCGTAAGTCCAGTATCACCGTGAGGTCCACCAATTACGAATTTCCCTGTTGGATTGATATGGTACTGAATTGCATCATTGAATAAATGCGCTTGTTTTGGGTTTTTTGCAATAATTCTTGGGATCAAAATTTCAACGATGTCTTTTTTGATTTTCGCAAGCATAACTGCTTCTTCATCAAAATCATCATGTTGAGTTGAGATTACAATAGCGTCAATACGAGTTGGCTTGTTGTCATCGCTATATTCTAATGTAACTTGAGATTTAGCATCAGGACGTAAATACGTAATTTCGTTATTTTCACGTCTTAAAATAGCTAATTCCTGCAATAATTTATGAGATAAATCAAGTGCCAATGGCATGTAATTTTCTGTTTCGTTAGTTGCATAACCAAACATCATTCCTTGATCTCCGGCACCCTGTTCTTCAGGGTTTTTTCTGTCAACACCTTGATTGATATCAGCAGATTGTTCGTGAATAGCGGATAGAATACCACAAGAATTGGCTTCAAACATATATTCGCTTTTCGTGTAACCAATTTTCTTGATTACATCACGAGCGATTTGTTGTACATCTAAATAGGTGTTAGATTTTACTTCACCAGCCAAAATAACTTGTCCGGTTGTAACTAAAGTTTCACAAGCTACTTTTGATTCTGAATCAAATGCTAAAAAATTATCAATTAATGCGTCTGAAATTTGATCTGCAATTTTGTCTGGATGTCCTTCACTCACAGATTCTGACGTAAATAAATATGCCATAATAAATATAAATTTAAAATTAAAGGGAGGAAAATAATTGCTGGAAATAATACTAAAGGAGAGTTTCTGCTTTAGCATTTTTTCTACTGAAAATTTTTCAGTATCCATAATGAATTCGTTTCATTATGAAGAGGTTGCAATCAGTTCAAATTTTTCCTCTTGTATTCGAGTGCAAATGTATGAAACCATTTTGAATTGCAAATTAATCTTTTGTTTTTTTTAATTTAAATAAAGTTAATTTAACATATCCTAGTTGTCCTATAGAGATTGTGAAATAAATTGATTTTTCTTTGGTGGATTCAAAAATAATTTGCAATTTTGTCTCATCAAATAAGAAAAAATGAAATTAGTTACTATTAATATGTGTTGCATGATGCCGGAAAATTTCGCAGAGTGCACTATTGTATAGTTTTAAATTTTAAAATATATAATCAAGACCTCTGCTAACAGCAGAGGTTTTTTATTTTATGTCGAATCCATTTCCACATCTGAAGAAATAAAAAAAGATATAATTCAATTTTGTAAAACCTATTAAACACAATATTATGATTAAAACAGTAGCAAATAAAATGATGAGGTGCTTTATGATGCGTATGTGCATCCCAATTTGCTATTGCCGAAAGTGAAAGATAGAATCTTTGTTATAGTTCAAACTATAAGTCCTTTTGGTAAGTCATCCAAAAGGACTTTTTTTTACTGAAGAAATGAAAAATACTAAATAAATTAAAATGCAAAATAAATAATTTATAATATTAAAATCTAAACATCATGAGCACACAAAAATTTGCAACAAACGCACTACACGCGGGACACGACGTAACAAAAAATGCAGGAACCAGAGCTGTTCCTATTTATCAAACCAGTTCTTATGTTTTCAATAACTCGGAACATGCCGCCAATCTTTTTGGTCTTGCTGAACCCGGATTTATCTATACGAGATTGAATAATCCAACAAATGACATTCTGGAGCAGCGATTATCTACTTTAGAAGGCGGTATTGGAGCGGTAGTTACGGCATCCGGAACCGCAGCAATTGCCACAACGTTATTGGTATTGCTAAAAGCGGGTGATCATATTGTGGCTTCCAACAGTTTGTACGGAGGAACGTATAATTTATTAAAAGTTACTTTGCCAAGGTTAGGGATCACCACCACATTTGTAGATCCATCCAATCCGGCTAATTTTAAAAATGCTGTCCAAGAAAATACCAGAGCAGTTTTTGTAGAATCTTTGGGGAACCCAAAATTAGATGTGCTGGATTTGAAAGCTATTTCGGCTGAAGCCAAAGCATCTAAATTACCTTTTATTGTGGATAATACGGTTGCATCTCCTTATTTACTGAACCCAATTCAATATGGAGCCGATATCGTCATTCACTCGTTGACGAAATACATAACGGGTAACGGAACTTCCTTGGGAGGTATTATTATTGATGCAGGAAATTTTGATTGGACGAATGGGAAATTCCCCGAATTCACTGAACCTTCCGCGGGTTATCACGGATTAGTGTATCACGAAGCACTTGGAAATGCAGCATTCATCGCTAAAGTTCGTATCGAAGGTTTGCGAGATTATGGTGCTGCTTTGAGTCCGTTCAATGCGTTCCAGATTATTCAAGGATTAGAAACATTACCTATTCGAATTCAAAGACACAGCGATAATGCTTTGGCTTTAGCCCAATGGTTAGAAAGTCAGGAAGAGGTTGCATGGGTAAATTATCCGGGATTGAAATCGAGTAAATATTATCTATTAGGGCAGGAATATTTGCCAAAAGGACAAAGTGGAGTAGTTACCTTTGGTCTAAAAGGAGGATTTGAAGCTGCCAAAAAAGTGGCAGATGAAACTAAATTATTCTCGCTTTTAGCCAATATTGGTGACACCAAATCACTAATTATTCATCCGGCAAGTACTACGCATCAGCAATTGTCTGATGAGGAGCAAATTGCGACAGGTGTTTCCAAAGATTTAATCCGACTTTCTGTTGGTTTAGAAGATATAGAAGATTTGAAAGGAGATTTGAAAACCGTTTTTGAAAATATAAAAAAATCACAATTGGTCTAAAAATTTATCTTTTGGAAGTAATACTGTCTTTGGTTTATTGGTAGGCCAAAGGCAGTTTTCCTATAATAGGAATAAAAATATTTAGGAACTATTTGTTATCGCTGAAAATCAAATTTCAATCTTTTTGGCATTAACAATTGAATTGGATTATTAGGATTTTGTTGACTAATTGCTTTGCGTTTTGTTTAGAAATAGCCGTTATTTTTCTTTTTATGACTTTTTTCTGAAATTTAATCTATAAAAAATGCTTTATGTCTGATATAGTGTTAGTTGGTCGGATATGTTTTATTGTAACGTTATTATTTAAGTAAATTTGTTAAACCTAGAAAGAACAATCAAAAAGAGTTATTATTTTTAAGGGTATTTTTTTGATAGCTTACCGGTAAAGAATTACGACCTACACAAAATACGCCACATTTTTGAATTACCAACGCATCTTGGAGAAGTGGTCCAGCGAACTATTTATTATAAGAATGATTTTTTAACTAAAATAATTTAATCATGAAAGCAAGCGAAAACGTTTTTGTATTGGAAAATACATTGAAAAAAAGAGGCAAGATCCATACTAACAAATGGGACAAATATCTGGATGATTATAACAATTATATCAAGGAATATAAAAAGCATTACAAGAATTCACAAAATGGAGATGAAATCTCATTGTCTCTATATCCTTATATGCTTGTTAAATGGGAAGATTTACGAAATCGAATCACTAGAGCGTATGCCAAGAAATGCTTAACCAAAAAGCAAATCAAGCGAGTAATTAAAATTAATATGAAAAATAATTAAACACTGTTTTTCACTGAACTTGTAGTGAAAACTAAAGCATCAAATTAATGGTGAGCTATTTTGAAAATATAGTTTTTCACTAAATCACCAACGAATACCTTATTTGGCATTTATTTTTTAGATTTAATTTATTATTGGCAATGAAATTGATTGTGTGCAATAGCAGTTCTTTTTAACTGGGATTTTGCGAATTTAATTAATACTAAAACAACAACTAAAAATAATTATCATGAGAACATCAAAAACAATTTCGTCATTGCCAAATTTTAAATTCAAGGCAAGAAAAGTAAAAGAGATTCAAGCGGAGAATGAATTAATGCATACTAGGTTTGAAATGAAAACTAAAGGTGTGTTTGGGGAAAAAGATTCTAGTTCTTTATTGGCTTTAATGTATTCTCAAGATAACGAGGTACTTTTTATCTAATTCAAAGCAATCTATTTCATTAATTATACATATTTAAAATCAGTGTTTTACATGGTAAAAAACGACTTTCTTAAATTTTAGAATTCCCTTGAAAAACCGAAAAGCACCATTCAATAAAATGGATGCTTTTTTGTGCTTATATAAAACGAGAGGTTGCTAAATAATAACAATCAATTCTTTAAAAAATTTGTTTCTTTAAAAAATTTGTAGTTAATTTGCTCCTTTAAGTTCACAAACGTATTGAAATGTTATAAAGAAAGGACGAGGGATTAGACCCAATGAAGCCTTAGCAACCCTTCGATTTATCGAAGAAGGTGCTGCATTCTACCACGCCAAACGTGGAAAGATAACAACAAGAATTTAACTGGTTTACTCTAGTTTTTTCTTTCTAATATTTCCAAACACAAATCAAAAATCATAAAAGATTTGAAATTGGAAAATAAACCAAACCATATTACCTTACAAAATTTCACCACCGAAAGTGGCGTGTTTTATGCTGTTCTAAACTTGAGTTTTCAAGTTTTTGGGCCAGAATTAAATACTGCACCAACCGTTCTAGTAAATCACGCTTTAACCGGAAATTCCCAAGTTATTGGAAAAAACGGTTGGTGGAATGACTTAATCGGTGAAAATAAAACAATTGACACCACAAAATATACCGTATTAGCTTTTAATGTTCCCGGAAATGGCTATGACGAAACTATAATAGAAAACTATTTGGATTTTAATGCCAGAGATATTGCAAAACTGTTTGTTGAAGGAATTAAATTTCTTGAAATCAAAAAGCTGTATGCTATTATTGGAGGTTCAGTCGGTGGCGGAATTGCTTGGGAAATAGCAGCTTTAGAACCAAAAATTACAAAACATTTAATTCCTATTGCTACAGATTGGAAATCGACGGATTGGTTGATAGCCAATTGCTTTTTGCAGGAACAAATTCTAAACAATTCTTCAAAGCCTATTGAAGATGCCCGGATTCATGCCATGTTGTGCTACCGCACTCCAGAATCATTCAAGTCAAAATTTCAGAGAACTGTTAATGAGGAATTGGCCATTTTTAATATAGAAAGTTGGTTGTGTCATCACGGTGAGAAACTCCAAAAACGATTCCAACTTTCCTCTTATAAAATGATGAACCAATTGCTCAAAACAATAGATATCACCAGAAATAGAGGATCATTCGAAGAAATTACATCCAAAATTGATGCTGATATTCATATCATCGGAATCAATTCTGATTTATTTTTTACTGCAGATGAAAATAAAGCGACTTATCAAGAAATAAAAAAATATAAAAATAATGTTTCCTATCACGAAATAGTTTCCATTCATGGTCACGATGCTTTTTTGATAGAATACAAACAATTAGACAATTTGCTTCAGAATATATTCTAAGCCAAAAAACACAACACAATGAAAATATTAAAATTTGGAGGTAAATCTTTATCGAATGGCGAGGGATTAAACAAGGTGGTTGCTATTATTACTGATAAAGTTAATCAAGGAGAAAAAATTGCTATCGTTGTATCTGCTCGTGGGAACGCAACTGACGAGTTGGAAGATATTTTGAAAATTGCATCGCAAAATGGAAATTATAAACCGGTTTTCGAAGATTTTAAAAAATACCAACAAGCCGAATATTGCGATGTCGATTTAACAGAAGAATTCGAAGTGTTGGAAAAACTTTTTGAAGGTGTAAGTTTAATTGGGGATTATAGCAATAAAATTAAAGATTTAGTGCTGTCTAAAGGAGAATTGCTTTCGGCTAAATTACTTACTGCTATTTTAGTTAAAAATGGCATAAATGCTCGTTTTACCGATTCCAGAGAATTGATAAAAACCGATTCTAAATTTGGAGACGCGCAACCTTTGGAACAAATTTCGAAGAAAAATGTAATCAATTATTTCAAGCAAAATAATGGGAACACAGTGAATATTGTTACTGGTTTTATTGGATCAAACAGTAAAAATGATACCACTACTTTAGGCAGAAATGGCAGTAATTATACGGCTTCTTTGATTGCTAATTATCTAAATGCCGAGGAGCTTCAGAATTATACTCATGTTGATGGGATATACACAGCAAACCCCGATTTAGTTTTGGATGCTAAAAAAATTGACCATTTGACTTTCAATGAAGCGAATGAGTTGGCTAATTTTGGAGCAACCATTCTTCATGCGAAAACGATAATTCCTTTATTGGAAAAAAATATTCCTCTTCGAATTTTAAACACATTCAATCACGAAAATAAAGGAACTTTAATCACTTCAAATTCGAATAAGGAAGGAATTAAAACGCTTTCCGTTTTGGAAAATGTGTCTTTAGTAAACCTGGAAGGAAGAGGTTTACTGGGAAAAACTGGTGTTGATGCTCGTATTTTTAGAGTAATGGGAGATAATGACATTAGTGTTAGTATCATTTCACAAGGCTCTTCAGAAAGAGGAATTGGTCTTGTGGTTGCTGCTGATCAGGCTACAAAAGCAATGATTGAACTAGAAAAAGAATTCGAAAATGATTTCTATTCTAAAGACGTCAACAAAATTTCAGTTACTGATAATGTTTCGGTGATTTCTATCATTGGACAGGATTTAAGCACTTTTCACAAGCCATATACCGCTCTTATCAAGAACAAGATTGTGCCTATTCTTTTCAATAATACGGTAACGGGGAAAAACGTAAGTTTAGTTGTCAAAAAGTCACAACTTAATAAAGCGTTGAACGTTATTCACGGGGAGATTTTTGGAGTTTCAAAGAAAATTAATATTGCCATTTTTGGTCATGGATTAGTTGGTGGAACTTTGATTAATCAAATTCTGGAATCGGCTGCTGCTATCGAAAAAAGAAAGGACATTAAATTGAATGTTTTTGCTATCGCCAATTCAAAAAATGTACTGTTGAATAAAAATGGAGTCACTCCAAACTGGAAAAACGAGATACAAAATAATGGTTTTTCTTATACGATTGATGATTTTATTGCCTTTGCTAATGAGCATCACTTAGAAAATTTAATTGCAATCGATAACACAGCAAGCGCTGCATTTGTTGAAAATTATGTGAAATTGGCTGAAAATAGTTTTGATTTGATTTCCTCTAATAAAGTAGCGAACACTTTGAGTTATAAATTTTATAAAGACTTGCGAAAAGTATTGGCAGACAATCAAAAGAGTTATCTTTATGAAACGAATGTCGGAGCTGGTTTGCCATTGATTGATACGATTAAATTATTGCATCTTTCTGGTGAAAATATCACCAAAATAAAAGGTGTTTTTTCTGGAACATTGAGTTATTTGTTTAACAATTTCTCTGCTAAGGATGTTCCTTTTAGTCAGGTCTTGCAAGAGGGAATTGATAATGGTTATACAGAGCCAGATCCTCGCGAGGATTTATGTGGTAACGATGTAGGTAGAAAATTATTAATTTTAGCAAGAGAATTGGATTTGCAAAATGAATTTGAAGAAATCGAAATTGAGAATTTAATTCCAGAACATTTGCGTGAAGGAAGGGCTTCTGAATTTTTGACTAAACTAAAAGAATTTGATCCTATTTATGATAAAATAAAAAAGGAACAAAAACCAAATCACGTTTTGAGATACATTGGTGAATTATCAGGAGATTTGCAAAATGACAAAGGAAATCTTGAAGTAAAATTAGTTTCGGTTCCATCTGATACGGCACTGGGAGGATTGAAAGGTTCTGATTCGTTCTTCGAAATTTACACAGAATCATATGGAGATCGACCAATTGTAATTCAAGGAGCCGGAGCCGGATCAGCAGTTACTGCCAGAGGCGTTTTTGGGGATATCTTGAGATTGTCGGATAAAGGGTAATGATTTAAGATTTTGGAATTTAGATTTTTGATTTAAGATATATAAAAGTAAAATCTGCGTTTGAAAATCCGTTTCATCTGCGTCGGAACAAATATAATTAAAAAAAAAAGGGACTGCCTCCAGTCTTGGCTCCCTTCCCTTCGGGGAGGGTTGGGGAGGGGATAATATGAAAATAACATTAAACAGAGTAAACGAAAACTTTCACTTCGAATTAAAAAATGACCGTGGTCACACAGTAAATGTTGATAGCCGTCCTGATTTTGGTGGGAATGATATGGGGCCAAGCCCAATGGAGTTAGTACTGATGGGTGTTGCGGGTTGCAGTGCGATTGATATGATTTCTATTCTGAAAAAACAAAGACAAGATATCACTTCTTTCAAAGCTGAGGTCGAAGGCGAGCGTGTGCAAGTAGGCGAGGCAAAACCATTCAAAGATATTCACGTGGTGTTTTATCTAGAAGGAGCTATTAATGAAGATAAAGCAGCCAGAGCAGCACAACTTTCTTTTGAAAAATACTGCTCGGTTTCTAAAACATTAGAACCAACAGCAACCATACATTACAAAGTAGTCTTGAATAATAAATCATTATAGTTTAAATACAAGTTGTGAGAGTTCCACGATTCCAACAAATTCAAACCTTAAACTTTAAACTAAAAAATAAAATGAACGAACAAGAATTTGGTTTTGAAACCCAAGCCATACGCACCCAATTAGAAAGAACGCAGTATTTAGAGCACTCGGTTCCTTTGTACTTAACTTCAAGTTTTGTCTTTGAAGATGCCGAAGATATGCGTGCTTCTTTTGCTGAGGAGAAGGATCGAAATATTTATAGCAGATACAGCAACCCAAATACGAACGAATTTGTTGATAAAGTTTGCAAAATGGAAGGGGCAGAGGCTGGTTTTGCCTTTGCTTCAGGAATGGCAGCAGTGTATTCAACCTTGGCAGCTTTACTGAAATCCGGAGATCATATTGTTTCATCCAGTAGTGTTTTTGGAGCGACACATTCTTTATTCATTAATTATTTTCCAAAATGGAACATTGAAACCTCCTATTTTGATATAAATAAGCCGGAAACGATTGAAAGTTTTATTACGCCAAATACAAAGATTCTTTTTGCTGAATCGCCGACCAACCCTGCTGTTGATATTATCGATTTGGAGCTTTTAGGAACTATTGCAAAAAAACACAATTTGATTTTGGTAATAGATAACTGTTTTGCAACACCTTATCTGCAACAACCTATAAAATGGGGCGCGCACTTAGTGGTGCATTCCGCTACGAAGTTAATGGACGGTCAAGGTAGAGTGTTGGGAGGAATAACAGTTGGTGATGCAGAATTGATACAAAAAATCTATTTATTTTCACGACTTACTGGGCCTTCCTTATCACCTTTTAACGCTTGGGTTTTATCAAAAAGTTTAGAAACTTTAGCAATTCGTTTAGACAGACATTGTGAAAATGCATTGAAAGTAGCGGAGTTTTTAGAGCAACATCCAAATGTGAAGCGTGTTAAATACCCCTTCTTGAAATCTCATCCGCAATACGAAATTGCTCAAAAGCAAATGAAGTTGGGTGGGAACATCGTTGCTTTTGAAATAAAAGGGGGTCTTGAAGCCGGAAGAAACTTTTTGGATAAAATAAAGCTATGCTCTTTATCACCTAATTTGGGAGACACCAGAACAATTGTAACACATCCAGCATCTACTACGCACAGTAAATTATCTGTAGAGGAACGTTTGGCTGTAAGCATTACTGATGGGTTGGTTCGCGTTTCCGTAGGATTGGAAACAGTGAAAGATGTTATAGCAGATTTAGAGCAAGCTCTTTCTTAAAGATTTTTATTCCGAAGTTCGGGAGCAGATTTAGGGCAAATCGAAAATCGTTAATCTGCATTCACTATTCTTAAATCAAAAAGTATATTTTTGTTGCTACAATAAAAGACATATAGATTTCGGATTACTTTAAAATCTGAAATCAAAAATCCTTAATCTTCAATCTTATATTTTTAAATATGCTTTCTAAAAAAACAAAATACGGAATAAAAGCATTGACTTTTTTGGCTCGCCAAGAAGATCAGACTCCTGTTGCTATTGCTGATATTGCAAAGGCAGAGCAAATTTCAGTTAAGTTTTTAGAAAGTATTTTACTGCTGTTGCGGCATTCCGGATTTCTGGGTGCTAAAAAAGGAAAAGGTGGGGGGTATTACTTAATAAAAGACCCCAAAGATATTAATATGGCCCATGTCTATCGTATTCTGGAAGGGCCAATAGCTTTGTTACCTTGTGCGAGTCATAATTTCTATGAAAGATGTGAGGACTGTACTGATGAAGCTACATGTGCGGTTAGAAAATTAATGATGGAGGTTCGGGATAATACTTTGATGATATTGGAAAACAATACCCTGGCGGATATTGCTTTTTAATTTATTTGCTATAAGAATATTAAGCTGTTTTTTTTGTTTCGCTCCCTCTCCTTCACAGAATGTTGGGAACAGGATTTAAAAAACCAAATTATATCCCACAAAAAACAACATTACCGCAATGGCATTTCTAAGAAGCAAATCAGGGACTTTGCCACTCAACATACTTCCTAAATAAATTCCAGGAAGTGATCCTATTAATAATTGTCCTAATAGGCCTAAATCTAAATTCCCCATTGAGGCATGTCCTATTCCTGCTACAAGAGTCAAAGGAACAGCATGAGCAATCTCCGTCCCAACTAATCTTGGAGTTGCTAAAAGTGGATACAGGAAAAATAAAGTAACCGTGCCTAGAGCACCTGCTCCAATGGAAGTCAGAGTCACAGTTGCTCCCAACATGACACCAATGGCCACGGTTAATGCATTCTGAGTTTTACTCTCACTATGAAACTTATCTCCGGCATGTTTTTGAGAAAACAATAAAAGTTTTTGTTTGAATATTATAGCAATCGATGTGAAAAGGAGTGCCCAACCTAAACTCAGTTTTATTATGTGATTTAAAGCTGTGATATCTGTTTTTATGCTATGCAATATCCATAAAGTGAGTAAAGCAGCTGGCACACTGCCTAAAGAGAGCCAACCTGTGATAGCCCAATTAATATTCTTTTTTTTATGGTGTACATAAACGCCCCCCATTTTGGTAAAAGCCGCATACAATAGATCGGTTCCCACGGCCGATGTCGGGGGGATACCAAACCATAATAAAATGGGAGTCATTAAAGATCCACCACCTACGCCCGTCAATCCTACTATAAAACCCACTAATAAACCTGCAACTATAAATCCAATTTGAAAATCCATAAAACAAAAATTTTGACAAAAATACAACTATTTTATAATTATCCTATAGACATGATAGAGTATTAAAAAAAAATAAAAAAATACCAATCTTTATAGCAATGGTTTTGTATGCTATTTGGAGCGAAACCTGAGGCATTTTAGGAGTCATGGTTCCCGCCATCATTCCCAATCTTATGAGCAGAACCCCAGCTCATAAGGATTTTCCCTTCTGTCGGGGCTAAAGCTCAGAGTTTAGGGCCCTATTTGAATAATTTTAATAAGAATATAGGGGAAGCAGGGGAAATATTAGAAAAATCATACAAATTTTATATCTATCAGAGAATCAGTCTTGCGTCTTTTCTGTATAAAAGCAGTAGTTGATAGCGATTGCCAATAAAAAAGTCAAATTTTATTTTGTAATTTAGAATTAAGTAGTATTTTTGCGAAGTAATCTAGTAAACCGATAGGGTAATGGATTTTATTAAAAAAACATAAAAATAAATGAGTGCAGCGGTAGTAAATACTTTATTAGAAAAAACAGCAAATTTCTCGATCGAGGAAACTTTGGCTTTTTTAGCTAACGAATACAAGTACAAAGTGGTTTTTTCGACTTCTTTTGGACAGGAAGACCAAGTGATTACTGCGTTAATTGCCAAAAGTAATTTGCCGATTACCATTTTTACTTTAGACACAGGAAGATTATTTCAAGAGACATATGATGTTTTTCACAAAACATTAAAGAAATATAAAAAAGAGATTAAAGTATGTTTCCCAGAAGCTACAGCGGTTGAAAACTTATTGCAAACAAAAGGTCCAAACAGCTTTTACGAATCAGTTGAAAATAGGAAAGAATGTTGTTTCATTCGCAAAGTGGCTCCATTGACTAAAGCATTAAAAGGCAATGAGATTTGGATTACCGGTTTACGAGCAGAACAATCGGAAAACAGAAATAACCTGGATTTATTTGAATACGATGCGCATTTTGATATTGTCAAATTCAATCCATTGTTGAAATGGACTTTAGAAGAAGTTCAAAAATATATTGATGATAACAATGTGCCTCAAAACGCACTTCATAAACAAGGTTTTGTGAGTATAGGTTGTGCGCCATGTACCAGAGCCATTACACCTGGCGAGGATATCAGAGCGGGACGATGGTGGTGGGAGTCTAGTCATAAAGAATGCGGTTTGCACCAAAAGTAGTTGTGAATTATAAATTATAAATGATTGTTGGAATCTTTAAATTTTTCAATCATTTAAATCTTTAAAATTAAAAAAATGAGTTCAATATTAAAAACAAACGCATTAGAAAGCGAAGCGATATATATATTTAGAGAAGTAATTTCTCAATTTGACAAGCCTGTCTTACTTTTTTCAGGTGGAAAAGATTCAATTACATTGGTACGTTTAGCTCAAAAAGCATTCTTTCCCGCAAAGATTCCTTTTCCATTATTGCACGTTGATACCGGTCATAACTTTCCTGAAACAATCGAATTTAGAGATAGATTGGTCGCTGAATTAGGATTAGAATTAATCGTTCGTAACGTACAAGACGCTATTGATGAAGGGAAAGTAGTAGAGGAGTCCGGAAAATACTCTAGTAGAAACAGTTTGCAAACCGTAACTCTCTTAGACGCTATTGAGGAATTCAAATTTGATGCTTGTATTGGTGGTGCCCGCAGGGATGAAGAAAAAGCAAGAGCTAAAGAGCGTATTTTCTCTGTTCGTGATGATTTTGGTCAGTGGGACGAGAAAAACCAACGCCCGGAATTGTTTGATATTTTGAATGGAAAAATTGAGAATGGTCAAAATGTTCGTGTTTTTCCAATTTCAAACTGGACAGAATTGGATGTTTGGAGTTATATCGAAGAAGAGCAAATTGAAATTCCATCAATTTATTTTTCACATAAACGTAAAGTGTTCATAAGAGACGGTATGATTTGGTCACATTCTCCATTTGTATTTCAAGAAGAAGACGAAGAAATCGAAGAAAGAATTGTTCGTTTTAGAACCGTTGGAGATATGAGTTGTACCGCTGCCGTTGATTCTTATGCAGCAACTATTCAAGAAGTAGTTGGTGAAATTAGATCTTCAACCATTTCTGAAAGAGGTGCCAGAATTGATGACAAACGTTCTGAAGCCGCAATGGAAAAAAGAAAACAACAAGGGTACTTTTAGAATACCAATTGAAAGATTTAAGGATTTAAAAATTAAAAGATTTAAGTTAAGGAGTTTTTAAAACTTGAAACTTTAAACCTGAAACAAAGATATATAATGGAAGTTTTAAAAATAGCAACAGCAGGAAGTGTAGATGACGGAAAAAGTACATTAATCGGAAGATTATTATACGATACAAAATCGTTGACTACTGATAAGATTGAAGCAATAGAAAAAAGTAGCAAGCAAAAAGGATATGATTATTTAGATTTTTCTTTGGCTACTGACGGTTTGGTTGCCGAAAGAGAACAAGGAATCACGATAGATGTGGCTCACATTTATTTTTCAACAGCGAAAAAAAGTTACATCATTGCCGATACTCCAGGTCACGTAGAATATACACGTAACATGGTTACAGGAGCTTCAACTTCACAAGTATCAATTATATTGATTGATGCCAGAAAAGGAGTTATTGAGCAAACCTATAGACACTTTTTTATCAATAATTTATTGCGTGTCAAAGAAGTGATTGTTGCGGTAAACAAAATGGATTTAGTTGATTATTCAGAAGAAGTATACAATAAAATCAAAGCTGATTTTCAGGCACTAAATGCAAAAAGTACGTTCAAAGAACAGACGGTTAGTTACATTCCGCTAAGTGCTATCAATGGTGGAAATGTAGTGGACAAATCAGAAAATATGCCGTGGTACAACGGGCAGACGGTTTTGGAACATTTAGAAGCTTTAGAGCCAAAAGATGTATATGAAAAAGGAAAAGCGCGTTTCCCTGTTCAAACCGTTATCCGACCAAAAACGGAGGAATACCATGACTTTAGAGGGTACGCTGGGAAATTATACGGCGATAATATTAAAGTAGGTGATGCAGTAACCGTTCTTCCATCTTTGACAGAATCTAAAGTGACCAACATTCACTTTTTCGATAAAAAATACGATGAAGCTACTGCGGGTTCTTCGATTACAATCGAATTAGAAAATGATATTAATGTGACCAGAGGTGATATGATTGTAAAATCGGATGAGCTTCCTAGAATCGAAAAAGATATTAATACCACTATTTGTTGGATGGACAGCAAAAAGTTAGTTCCGGGAACAAAATATTTGATTCAACACAATACCAATAGGGTTTTGGCAAAAATTGAAAGTGTGAAAAACGTAATCGCAACCGATTATTCTGGAGTTACTCCAGCGACTCAATTGGCTATTAACGAAATAGGAGAAGTAAATATTAAATTAAGTAAAGCTATTTATTTTGATGCCTATAATGACAATAAATCAAACGGCGCTTTTATTTTAATAGATACAGCAACCAATACAACTGCAGGAGTTGGTTTTATAAACTAAACCTAGCTTTTGCTAAAAAAATAACTACAGATGCAAAGTTTTAGAACCGAAATAGAAGACCCGATTGTCCAAAAAGACATCATCGATTTAGAAAGAAAAATTGCTTTATTCCGTGATGGAAAAATTGATGATGAACGTTTCCGTAGCCTTCGTTTGGCGAGAGGAGTTTACGGTCAGCGTCAGGAAGGCGTACAAATGATTCGTATTAAATTGCCTTTTGGTAAAGTGACCAGCGAACAATTGTTGCGTATTACTAAAGTTTCTGATGAATATTCAACTGGACGTTTGCACATTACAACGCGCCAGGATATCCAGATTCACTACGTAAGTTTGGACAAAACGCCACAACTTTGGGCTGAACTGGAAAAAGATGATGTTACACTTCGTGAAGCTTGCGGGAACACCGTAAGAAATATTACGGCGAGCGAAACAGCAGGAATCGATTTAGAGGAACCTTTTGATGTATCGCCTTATGCACATGCTATGTTTCAGTTTTTCTTAAGAAATCCAGTTTGTCAGGAAATGGGGCGTAAATTCAAAATTTCATTTTCGTCTTCTGATAAAGATACGGCATTGAGTTATTTGCATGATTTAGGATTTATTCCAAGAATTGTAAATGGCGAAAGAGGATTTAAAGTAATGTTAGGCGGAGGATTGGGTTCTCAGCCGCATCACGCCGAATTATTGTCGGAATTTATTCCGGTAAACCAAATTATTCCTACAACCGAAGGCGTTTTGAGAATTTTTGATCGCTATGGCGAAAGAGCGAAACGTTTGAAAGCTCGTATGAAATTCTTAATCAAAGATATTGGTAGAGATGAATTTTTAAAATTGGTTGATGAAGAAAAAAAAGCATTGTCTCACCAAACAGTTGAAATAGATACAACAGCTTTTGATGCTGAAATTCCAGCACCTTTACAGGAAGCTCCAAAAGTAGTAATCGAAGACACAGCTGCTTTCGAAGCTTGGAAAAAATCAAATGTAATCGCGCAAAAACAAGCCGGTTATGTAGCGATTGGAATCAAAGTTTTATTGGGGGATTTTTATACTGATAAAGCGAGATTATTGGCTGATTTGATTAAAAATTATGCAGCCAATGAATTGCGTTTTTCTTTGAGACAGGATATTTTAATTCGTCACGTAAAAGAAGAAAATTTGCCTTTTTTCTACCAAGAATTAGCCAAATTAGATTTTGTGGCTCTTGGTTACAATACCATTTCAGATATTACGGCTTGTCCGGGAACAGATACCTGTAATTTAGGAATCGCGAGCAGCACCGGAATCGCAGTAGAACTAGAAAGAGTTTTAGAAACAGAATATCCACAATACAGCAATAATCAGGAAATCACGATTAAAATCAGTGGTTGTATGAATGCTTGTGGACAACACAATATGGCCGAAATTGGTTTCCAGGGAATGTCTATCAATTCAGGAAAATTAGTCGCGCCAGCGTTACAAGTATTATTAGGTGGAGGAAATTTAGGAAACGGATCAGGAAGATTTTCTGATAAAGTTATCAAAATTCCAAGTAGAAGAGGACCTGATGCATTGCGTTTCATCTTAAATGATTTTGAAGCGAACGGAAACGGAGAATCATTCTTGAATTATTATGATGCTAAAGGGGAGAAATATTTCTACGAATTTTTGAAACCATTAGCGGATTTAACTAATCTTACCGAAGCTGATTTTATTGATTGGGGAAATGCTGATAACTATGTAAAAGCTGTTGGAGTAGGAGAATGCGCCGGTGTAGTAATTGATTTAGTCGCTACTTTGATATTTGAGGCTAAGGATAAAATGACTTTTGCTCAAGAAGCTTTGGAAGAAGGAAAATGGGCAGATGCAATTTATTTAGCGTATGCTGGATTTGTAAATGGTGCTAAAGCATTGTTACTTGCTGAAAACCAAAAAACAAATCACCATGCAGGAATTATCGATTTATTTGATACCGTTTTTGTCGAAAGTAATAAAATCGAGTTGGATTCGACTTTCAAAGAGTTAGTTTATCAAATTAAAGAAAACGAACCTTCCCAAGCGTTTGCGCAAAAATACATTCAAGAAGGGATTGCCTTTTTTGATAAAATAGAAAAATATAGAGCAAAAGATTTAGCTGATGCATAATACAATACAACCAAAAGTAACTTTAGTAGGAGCTGGTCCAGGCGACCCGGATTTGCTTACGCTAAAAGGAGCAAAAGCACTGGCTGAAGCGAACGTGGTTTTGTACGATGCCTTGGCTAATGAAGAACTTTTGTCCTATGCTCCTAAAAATGCATTGAAAATATTTGTTGGAAAGAGAAAAGGAAGTCATGCCTATACTCAAGAAGAAATCAATCAATTAATTGTAGATAACGCACTTACTTACGGTCATGTGGTGCGATTAAAAGGTGGAGATCCATTTATCTTTGGAAGAGGGAGTGAAGAAATAGAATTCGTAGAAAGCTTTGGAATTCCTACATTTGTGGTTCCTGGGATTTCCTCATCTATTGCAGTTCCCGCTTACCAAGGCATTTCATTGACAAAAAGAGGTGTTTCTGAAAGTTTTTGGGTAATTACCGGTACGACTTCAGCACGGGAATTATCTGCCGATGTGGCTCTGGCAGCGCAATCTACAGCGACAGTTGTTATTTTGATGGGGATGAGTAAATTGGAAGAAATTGTGGCTTTGTTTCAAAAGGAATCCAAAGGAGAAACGCCCGTAGCGATTATTCAAAACGGAACAACTCCAGAGGAAAAAGTAGGGATTGGGACAATAAACACAATCCAAAGAGTGGTAGCAGAGCACAATTTAAGTTCTCCGGCGATAATCGTTATTGGAGAAGTAGTAGGAGATAGTAAGAAAAGGGTAGGTTTTTATAGAGAATTAAAATCAAACCATAATAAAGTACTGGTGTATGGAAAGGAATGAGTTATATCCGATATTTTTAAAATTACAGCAACTCAATGTGCTTATCGTAGGAGGAGGAAATGTGGGTTTAGAAAAATTATCGTTTATGCTAAAATCCAGTCCAAATGCCAATGTTGAGGTCGTGGCACCAAAATTTTTACCGGAACTGGGAGTGTTGGTGGAAAAGCATCCTTCAGTAAAACTGACGAAAG
Source organism: Flavobacterium xinjiangense (assembly GCF_900142885.1). GTDB lineage: Bacteria > Bacteroidota > Bacteroidia > Flavobacteriales > Flavobacteriaceae > Flavobacterium > Flavobacterium xinjiangense. The sequence continues at coordinate 352,133 of NZ_FRCL01000002.1, forward strand.
CCAAGTTCAAGAAAAAAATGTTGAAGAAACGGCACATGGTGATAGCCTGTACCGATAATTTGAAAGTTAATAAAAAGGTATTTGATCTGTCACGAAAAAGATACTTGATTTGCAACATAGCCGATACGCCAGATTTATGCGATTATTATTTAGGTGGAATTGTAACTAAGGGAAATGTAAAAATTGCGATTTCTACAAACGGGAAATCACCAACAACTGCCAAAAGATTACGCGAGTTTTTCGAAGAAATAATTCCGGACGATATTAATAAAATGGTTGAAAATCTAAATGAATATCGCAAAACACTGAAAGGAAATTTCGAAGAAAAAGTTCAAAAAATGAATGAAATTACTGAAGCATTAAAAAATAAAGAATAAAAGAGCCAATAAGTAACGAATGATATTTATCATTTTAAGTAGTAAAAACCAATCGTTAATTTGCAGTAAAATAGTTTAGCATAATTACATTACACATATAAAGAATAAAAAAATGGTTAAAACAGACATATTAATTATAGGAGCCGGACCAACAGGTTTATTTGCAGTTTTTGAAGCAGGATTGTTAAAGCTAAAATGTCATATTTTAGACGCATTACCTCAGGCGGGCGGGCAATTATCTGAATTGTATCCAAAAAAACCTATTTATGATATTCCAGGTTTTCCGGAAGTATTAGCAGGTGATTTGGTAGATAACTTAATGGAGCAAATAAAGCAGTTTGAGCCCGGTTTTACACTTGGAGAACGTGCAGAAACTATAGCTAAACAAGAGGACGGAAGTTTTATTGTGACCTCAAATAAAGGAAAGAAATTTCACGCTTCGGTTGTAGCAATTGCTGGTGGTTTAGGAAGTTTTGAGCCTAGAAAACCACTAATCGAAGATATCGAATTTTACGAAGATAAAGGTGTAAAATATTTCATCAAGAACCCGGAGAAATTCAGAGACAAAAGAGTAGTTATTGCAGGAGGAGGAGACTCTGCTTTAGACTGGAGTATATTCCTTTCTAATATTGCTTCCGAAGTGACTTTGATTCACCGAAGAAACGAATTTAGAGGCGCTTTAGATTCTGTAGAAAAAGTCCAAGAATTAAAAGATTCAGGAAAAATAAGAATGATCACACCCGCAGAAGTTGTTGGTTTAAACGGTGCCGAACATCTAGAATCAATCGATATTGAAGAAAATGGCGCGCACAGAACCATTCCAACTGATTATTTCATTCCTCTTTTTGGATTAACGCCAAAATTAGGTCCAATAGGAGACTGGGGATTAGACATTGAAAAAAATGCGATCAAAGTAAATAATGCGTTGGATTATCAAACAAACATTCCGGGAATTTTCGCTATTGGGGATGTAAATACCTATCCAGGAAAATTAAAATTGATACTATGTGGATTCCACGAGGCGACATTAATGTGCCAGGCAGCCTACCAAATCATCAATCCGGGAAAAAAATATGTGTTGAAATATACTACAGTTTCTGGTGTTGACGGATTTGACGGAACCCGTAAGGAAGCTCCAAAAGCGGTGGTAAAAGCCATAGTATAAAACTAGTAAAAAAATATAGCGTTAATGCTTGCAAGTATTAACGCTATGTCTTTACTTTGCAGTGTTCATATATTTATTGAAAGTTATCACGAAAGGCGGAGGGAAAGACCCAATGAAACCTTAGCAACCCTTTATCTTTAAAGAAGGTGCTACATTCTACTTTATGCTGAATTTATTTCAGTATCTAAGATAGATAACACAAGAATACTTCCTCAGTATTTCTCAAACCTTTTCTTGACAACATATCGATATTTTGACTACTGAATTAATTTCAGTATCAGGAGCGAATGATTGGCGTTTTTTCGCCATCAATCTTCCCGCTTTCCGCTATATCTTTTTTTATTTTACCCTGTCAGGGTTCAAAACCCTGACAGGGTAAAATAAAAAAAGTATACCGCTGCAATCGGGGCTAAAGAGTAAAAATTTGTGTTTTTTTTGGTTTTATTTCAAGCATCAAAACAACAACAATAAAAAAATAAAATGTCAAGTATTCAAGAAGCCATTAAAAAAAACATACTCATACTCGATGGAGCTATGGGAACGATGTTACAACGTTACAATTTTTCGGAAGAAGATTTTCGTGGAGAGCGTTTCAAAGATTTTCCGCATTCCTTAAAAGGAAATAACGATTTATTGTCACTTACACAACCGCAAGCTATCAAAGCAGTTCATGCAGCTTATTTTGAGGCGGGTGCAGATATCGTTGAAACCAATACGTTCTCAGGAACCACGATTGGTATGGCGGATTATTATTTGGAAGAATACGTTTATGAACTCAACTACGAATCGGCAAAAATCGCCCGTGAAGTAGCCGATGAATTTACTGCCAAAAATCCGGATAAACCTCGTTTTGTAGCAGGTTCAATAGGACCAACAAATAGAACGGCGAGTATGTCACCAGATGTAAACGACCCAGGTTACAGAGCCGTAACTTTTGATGATTTGCGTATTGCTTACAAACAACAAGTAGAAGCCTTAATGGACGGCGGTTGTGATTTACTTTTGGTGGAAACTATTTTCGACACTTTAAATGCCAAAGCAGCACTTTTTGCCATTGAAGAAGTCAAAGACGAGCGTAATATCGATATTCCAATTATGGTTTCAGGAACAATTACCGATGCTTCAGGAAGAACACTTTCAGGACAAACAGTAGAAGCTTTTTTGGTTTCGGTTTCGCACATTCCATTGTTAAGTGTAGGATTCAATTGTGCTCTGGGTGCTGATTTATTAAAACCATATTTGCAAACCTTATCACAAAACACTTCTTTCAACGTGTCCGCACATCCTAATGCAGGATTGCCAAACGCATTTGGAGAGTACGATGAAACGCCCGAACAGATGCAAGCATTCATCAAAGAATATTTAGACGATAATTTAGTAAATATCATAGGTGGTTGTTGCGGAACAACACCAGAACATATTAAGTTGATTGCTGATATCGCTAAGGAATATAAACCTAGAGTATCAACAGCAACAATGTAACGAAGAGACGCGAAGTATTGCGTCTGAATTATAGCCTCGATGTATTGGAATTAGTGAATTTGAGGCAAAAAAAAATAAAAAATGGCACAAGAAACTAGAAGAAACCTTGTATTATCGGGATTAGAGCCTTTAATCATTACGCCGGAAAGCGTTTTTGTGAATATTGGTGAACGAACCAATGTTACAGGTTCTAGAAAATTCCTTCGATTAATTAAGGAAGAAAAATACGAAGAAGCACTCAGTATCGCTAAAGAACAAGTAGAAGGTGGCGCACAAATCATCGATATTAATATGGATGAAGGAATGCTCGATGGCGAATATGCCATGACAAAATTCCTGAATTTGATTGCTGCCGAACCTGATATTTCTAGAGTTCCAATTATGATTGATAGCTCAAAATGGGATATCATCGAAGCGGGTCTGAAAGTAGTACAAGGAAAGAGTGTTGTAAACTCAATTTCTTTGAAAGAAGGGGAAGAGCAATTCATTCATCATGCTAAATTGATTAAGCGCTATGGTGCTGCGGCAATTATTATGGCTTTTGATGAGGTGGGACAAGCGGATAATTACGAACGTCGAGTAGAAATTTGTCAACGTTCGTATGATATATTAGTGAATAAAGTTGGTTTTCCTCCACAGGATATTATTTTCGATTTGAATATATTTCCCGTAGCGACAGGAATGGAAGAACACCGCTTGAATGCTTTGGATTTCTTTAGAGGAACGAAATGGGTTCGAGAAAATTTGCCTCATGCACACATTAGTGGTGGAGTAAGTAATGTTTCGTTTTCGTTTAGAGGAAATGATACGGTTCGGGAAGCGATGCACTCGGTATTTTTATATCATGCGATTCAGCATGGTATGACGATGGGAATTGTAAACCCAGAGATGCTTTCCATTTATGATGAAATTCCAAAGGATTTATTAGAACATGTTGAAGATGTTATTCTAAACAGACGTGATGATGCAACCGAAAGATTATTGGATTTTGCAGAGAATGTAAAAGGAGATGTAAAGAGTAATGAAAAAGCAGTTCAAGAATGGCGTTCGGGTACCGTTCAAGAACGAATTACACACTCCCTTGTAAAAGGAGTCGATGCCTTTATAGAAATTGATGTTGAAGAAGCCAGACAGGCAGCAACAAAACCTATTGAAGTTATCGAAATTAACTTGATGACAGGAATGAATGTTGTGGGTGATTTGTTTGGTTCCGGTAAAATGTTTTTACCTCAGGTTGTAAAATCGGCACGTGTAATGAAAAAAGCGGTGGCCTATTTATTGCCTTACATTGAAGCAAGCAAACAAGCGGGTGACAAACAAGGAAATGGAAAAATCCTTATGGCAACCGTAAAAGGCGATGTACACGATATTGGTAAAAATATTGTTAGCGTGGTGCTGGCCTGTAATAATTATGAGATAGTAGATTTGGGTGTAATGGTACCACCTGAAAAAATTATAGCAGCTGCCATTGAGCACAATGTAGATATTATTGGATTAAGCGGATTAATCACGCCATCACTGGATGAAATGGTTTATCTCGCCAAAGAATTAGATAAACGAGGGCTGAAAATCCCAGTAATGATTGGTGGAGCAACGACTTCTAGAGCACATACTGCGGTGAAAATTGCGCCTCAATATAGAGAAACAGTAATACACGTAAACGATGCTTCGAGAGCCGTGACGGTGGCTGGAAGTTTATTAAATAAGGACAGAAAGATATACGCAAGCGATATTAGAGCAGAATATGATGCTTTTAGAGAAACATTTTTGAATCGTTCGCGAGATAAAAATTTCCTAACCATTGAGCAAGCGCGTAAAAATAAATTGCAATTGGATTGGGCCAATTTTACTCCTGTAAAACCAAATGTAATTGGAGAACAAACCATCGAAGTCGATTTGGATGTTTTGGTTCCGTATATTGACTGGACTCCATTTTTTAGAACATGGGAATTGTTCGGGAAATACCCTGCGATTTTAACGGATGAGGTAGTAGGAGAACAAGCAACGGCTGTTTTTGCAGATGCACAAGAAATGTTGGAAGTTATTTTGAGAGAAAAGAAACTAACCGCTAAAGGAATTTACGGAATTTTTCCTGCGAATCAAATCAACGATGATGATATTGAATTGAGTGATGAAAACGGAAAACCATTGCAGACATTCTTGACTTTACGTCAGCAATCGCAAAAAACTAAAGGAGCTCCAAACATCGCATTGGCTGATTTTATTGCTCCAAAAGACAGTGGAAAAGTCGATTATATGGGTGCATTTTGTGTAACTACCGGTTTTGGTGTTGACGAATGGGCAGCTGAATTCGAAAGAGATTTAGACGATTATAATTCGATTATGGTAAAAGCATTGGCGGACCGTTTTGCTGAAGCTTTCGCCGAATATTTGCACGAAAAAATCCGTAAAGAAATTTGGGGTTATTCGTCCGATGAAGCTTTGAGTACAGAGGCAATGATTGCTGAAGATTACAAAGGAATTCGTCCGGCGCCAGGGTATCCCGCTTGTCCAGACCATTTAGAAAAACCTACTATTTGGAAATTACTAAATGTAGAAAAAGAAATTGGTGTGACTTTAACGGAAAGTATGGCAATGTGGCCGGCTTCATCGGTTTCTGGATATTATTTTGGGAATCCGGAAAGCAAGTATTTTGGACTCGGAAAAATAAAAGAAGACCAAGTTATTGATTACGCCAAGCGAAGAAGTGTTTCCACTGAAGTCGCAACGAAATGGTTGAACCCAAATATAGCAGATTAAAAATTTAGTCACAAAGTCAAAAGTCATAAAGTCCAAAGGACGTGACTTTAGACTTTTGACATTCAAACTTTAAGACTTAAGATGAAAGTAACACAACATATAGAAGCAGCAAAAGGGGATACATTATTCTCGTTTGAAATTATTCCGCCTCAAAAAGGCAAAAGCATTCAGGAATTATACGATAATATTGATCCATTGATGGAGTTTAAACCACCATTTATAGACGTTACCACTTCTCGCGAGGAATATATTTACGTGGATAAAGGCAACGGTTTACTAGACAAAAGACTAACCAGAATGCGTCCTGGGACCTTGGGAATTTGCGCTTCCATAAAACATAAATACAATGTAGATACCATTCCTCATGTGCTTTGCGGAGGTTTTACCAAAGAAGAAACCGAGTATTTATTGGTTGATTGTCATTATTTGGGTTTAGATAACGTAATGGCGCTGCGTGGTGATGCGATGAAAGACGAACAATATTTTATGCCAAAAAAGGGAGGGAATGATTTTGCTGTCGATTTGGTGAAACAAATCTATCAATTGAATCAAGGAAAATACCTGCATGATGTGATGGAAGTTGATAATAAAGCCAATTTTTGTATTGGAGTTGCGGGTTATCCGGAGAAACATTTGGAATCTCCTTCTTTGCAATCCGATTTAAAAAGACTGAAGGAAAAAGTGGATGCAGGAGCTGATTATGTGGTTACGCAAATGTTTTTTGACAATGCTAAATACTTTGAATTTGTTGCCAAAGCGAGAGAAATGGGAATTACCGTTCCTATTATTCCAGGAATCAAACCAATCGCGGTACAAAGACACTTACAAGTATTGCCACAAATTTTCCGAATCGATTTACCGGAAGATTTGATTCAGGCTGTTGATCAATGCAAAAATAATGCGGATATCAGACAAGTAGGAATAGAATGGGCGATTCAACAATCATTAGAGTTGAAAGCGGCCGGCGTTCCCGTGTTGCACTATTATTCTATGGGAAAATCAGAAAATATTCGTCAAATAGCGAGTAAGGTTTTTTAGGAGCTATTTCCAGCTATTCGTTACAATCTTTTCTTGTCTCAAAAGACGAGACAAGAAAAGGATTTTCACTTCTATCTGGGCTAGGGATTTAATATTCCTCAATATCGTTAGTCCTTACAAATTCTCATTATTTTGTCATTCCGACGAAGGAGGAATCCCACATGATGAGATTCCTCCTTCGTCGGAATGACAAAACTGAGTTGTTTTATCTAAAATCAGCAATTTGAATACTACTCCTTTGTTATTTCTCTAAAAACAGCCTCCAAGTTTTTATTCTTCTGATTGAGTTGTAAGGTTTTCAAACCATTATCATGAGCAAAATCAAAAACCGCCGGACGCATATCTTTATCGGATACAAAAGTCAGTTCCCAGGAAAAATCATGAGTGTTTTTGAAAGATTTCAAATGAGGAATTTTAGCAATGGCTTGTTCCTCTATTTTATAATCAAATTCTACTTCTATAATCTGTTCTTTGTCGGCAGAGATTAAGTTGTCCAGTTTTTTATCGGCAACGATTTTTCCGTTGTTGATGATGATAACACGGTCACAAATGGCTTCCACTTCCTGCATAATGTGCGTAGAAAGAAAAACGGTTTTGTCTTTACCTGCATTTTTAATTACGTTGCGTATTTCAATCAATTGGTTCGGATCTAAACCGGTAGTTGGTTCGTCCAGAATCAAAACATCGGGATTGTGCAATAAAGCGTTGGCAAGACCTACGCGTTGACGATACCCTTTGGATAATTGCCCTATTTTTTTATGGCTTTCGGTGCTTAGACCTGTCAATTGAATTACTTCTTCGATTCGGGATTTGGCTACTTTATACACATCAGCATTAAAAGCCAAATATTCCCTCACATACAAATCCAAATACAACGGATTGTGTTCCGGAAGGTAGCCAATAGAAAGTTGCACTGCTTTTTGTTGAGTGTTTACATCATTTCCATTTACGATTGCAGAGCCTTCATCGGCATTGATGTACGTGGTCAATATTTTCATTAAAGTCGATTTCCCGGCTCCATTTGGACCCAAGAAACCAACGATTTCTCCTTTTTTTACAGAAAAAGAAATGTTATCCAACGCTTTTTGGGCACCGTAGCTTTTTGAGATATTATTTACTTCTATTGACATGGAATATATTTTGTTACAAAAGTAAACAGAATAATCTTTGATTTATTAGTTTTCAGCTCACAATATCTAAAACTGTATCTTCAACGCTTTAAAGTTTAATAATGATTGGGATGTTTCTCAATTAGATTTCTATATTTATAGAAAATTAAAAAACATGAATCAACAAAGCGGTAAATCAAGTTTATTTAAAACATACAGTAGCATCATTTGGTTACTATGCGGAATTATAGCCGGAAGTATATTAGGATTGGTTTTTGGAAAAGATGTAGAAATCATCAAGCCATTAGGTGATATATTTTTGAATTTGCTGTTTACAGCAATAATACCGTTGATTTTTTTTACCATCGCATCTTCGATTGCAAGTTTAGAAAAATCAGAGAAATTAGGGAAACTATTTGTGATTGTTATTGGTGTGTTTTTAAGTACCGTACTTATTTCGGCAATATTAATGATTATTGGAGTGTTACTTTTTCCGATTCATCAAGATATTATCATTTCAAAAATTCCATTAGAAAGTATTCAAAGCGGTAATGCAGGATCACAAATTACCCAATTGCTTACTGCCGGTGATTTTTATGAATTGCTTTCTCGAAAAAGTATGTTGGCATTAATTATATTTTCCTTTTTAATAGGTTTTGCCAGTTTGCGTTCGGGTGAAAAAGGTGCCAGTTTCAGAGATTTTCTAAATTCTGGAAATGAAGTAATGAAACAATTGCTGCATCTGATAATGAAAACCGCTCCCATAGGATTAGGGGCTTATTTTGCCTATCAGGTTGGGATTTTCGGACCGCAATTATTTGGAGCTTATGCTAAACCTTTGGGGCTTTATTATGCAGTTTGTGCGTTCTATTTTGTCGTGTTTTTTAGTTTGTATGCATTTATCGCTGGTGGGAAAAACGGAATAAAAGTCTTTTGGGGAAATAATATTACACCGTCATTAACAGCTTTAGGAACTTGTAGCAGTATCGCGACAATACCGGCCAATTTAGAAGCAGCGGAGAAAATGAACATACCAGCACATATTCGCAATATTGCTATCCCATTAGGCGCGCCTTTGCACAAAGACGGATCGAGCATGTCATCTATTATTAAGATTGCGGTTATTTTTGCGATGTTTGGCAAGGATTTCACTGATCCGCACACTTTACTGTTAGCATTAGGAATCACAGTAATCGTTTCGGTGGTTGAAGGCGGAATTCCAAACGGTGGATATATAGGAGAAATTTTGGCTATTACCATTTATGGTTTCCCGATGGAGCAAGCTTTACCGGCTGCTATGATTGTGGGAACTTTAGTGGATCCTATGGCAACCTTACTAAATGCCAATGGTGATGTTGTTTCATCGATGCTGATTACCCGAATTGCGGAAGGAAAAAGATGGCTTTCGGTTATGATTGCTTCCTAATTACTGTTTTTTAATAAAATTAGCGTAAAAGTCATTTTGGAATCGGTAATAAACCCTGAATTAAAAATCATTTATTTAAGTATTTGATAATAAAAAGGTTGTTTAACAAAGAATTCGTTTTTTGTTACGTAAAAGAATATTTTTTTTTGGGTTGGTTCGAAATAAGGCCTACATTTGCATTATAATTATTAAGAATAACACACACAATCATGTCTCATAACCGTTTTTATTTTAGCAACACTTATTATTTCTTCTTTAGGAAGTAAGGGATTGTGCTATGGTTATTTGAAAAACAACAAACAAATAAAACTAATATACAATCCTGATGAAAATCAGGATTTTTTTTTGCTTAAAAGTTTAGAATATGAATGCAAAAATTGCAATACAAGGTATAAAAGGCTCTTTTCATCATCAAGTGGCACAAGAATATTATTATCAAAATGTTGAGGTTGATGAATGTTTGTCTTTTGAGGAATTGATTGATAGTCTAATGTCAGGTAAATCAGATCAAGCGGTTATGGCGATAGAAAATTCTATTGCGGGACCAATAATCCCGAATTACGCTTTGATTGATAAAAATAATCTTCATATAATTGGAGAACATTATTTAGATATTCATCAAAATTTTATGGCTTTAAAAGGTCAAAAAATAGAAGATATCCTGGAAGTACATTCTCATCCAATGGCCTTATTACAGTGTATGGGATTTTTGAAAAAGTATCCAAATATAAAATTAGTCGAAGATAAAGATACCGCTGAAACAGCCAGAAGAATTCATCAGAATCAATTAAAAGGCATTGCTGCAATTGCGAGTAAAACAGCTTCTGAAATGTATGATTTAGAGATTTTGGCTCCGGAAATTCAGACCATTAATAATAACATGACAAGATTTGTTATCATTAATAAAGCCGATAATTTTGTTTCCAAAAATGAAATAAACAGAGCTTCCATCAAATTTGAATTGGATCACAAACGAGGCAGTTTAGCAGCAGTTCTGAATGTAATGAGTGATTGTAAACTGAATTTAACCAAAATACAATCGTTGCCCAAAATTGAAACACCTTGGAAATATTCCTTTTTTGTGGATGTTACTTTTGATAAATACGAAGATTATGCAAAAGCAAAAGCATTACTGACCATTATGGCTGAATACTTCAAAGTGTTAGGCGAATATAAAAATACAAAACCATGATTACAACCGCTAAGCGTTTAGATATAATTGAAGAATACTATTTCTCCTCAAAATTGAGAGAAGTAAGACAATTGGCTTCTGAAGGGAAACCAATTATCAATATGGGAATTGGAAGCCCGGATTTACAACCTTCACAAGCTGTTGTTGACGCAGTGGTTGCAGCAATGCAAGATGAAAATGCGCATCAATACCAGAGCTATCAAGGATTACCGGAATTACGACAAGGCATGGCTGATTTCTATCAGAACAACTTTAATGTTGCGTTGAATCCAGCTAATGAAATTTTGCCTTTGATGGGGTCTAAAGAAGGTATTATGCATATTTCACTGGCTTTCTTGAATGAAGGAGATCACGTATTGATTCCAAATCCAGGATATCCAACATATACTTCGGTAACAAATTTAGTGGGAGCAATTCCCGTTTATTATGATTTAAAAGAAAATAATAACTGGGAACCAGATTTTGAAGCTTTGGAAAAATTAGATTTACCGAAAGTGAAAATCATGTGGATTGGTTATCCGCACATGCCAACAGGAGCAAGAGGAAGTTTGGAGTTATTTGAAAAATTGGTGGCTTTCGCCAAAAAACATAATATTTTGTTAGTCAATGACAATCCGTATAGTTTTGTTTTGAATGACAATCCGATGAGTTTGTTGCAAGTAGAAGGCTCAAAAGACGTGGCTTTAGAATTGAATTCTTTGAGCAAGACTTTCAACATGGCGGGCTGGAGAGTTGGAATGGTTTTAGGAAATGCAGCTTGTATCGATGCAGTTCTAAAAGTAAAAAGCAACATGGACAGCGGAATGTTTTACGGGATTCAAAAAGGTGCGATTGCAGCTTTAAAAAGTGACAAAACGTGGTTTGAATCGATGAATGCGATTTATAGAAAACGCCGAATTCTTACCGAACAATTGGCGGAGAAATTAGGTTGTAAAGTATATAAGGAAGGTGTCGGATTATTTGTTTGGGCAAAATTGCCTGACGGAATTACATCAGCCGAGAAATTCATTGATGAAATTTTATATGACAAATCTATTTTTATTACACCGGGAACCATTTTTGGAAGCAATGGTGAAGGATACATACGATTTGCACTTTGTGTAAAAGAAGAAAAAGTACAAGAAGCAATTGATAGATTTGCATAAAAATATTCGTTTAAGAAAAATAAAAGTTCTAAAAAACGAGATACACTAGCCCTGATAGAAGCGGTATCCTTTTTTTGGCTTTTTCGGCCAAAAAAGATATAGCGGATAGCAGGATTAGCTACAAAAAAACAAGAAATGAAAGTATTTGTAATAGGAATAGGATTGATAGGCGGTTCGATGGCATTGGACATTAAAACGTTGCATCCGGAAGCCAAAATTTATGGAATTGATAATAACGAAAGTCATTTGGCGGAAGCCCTAGCTTTAGGAGTTGTTGATGAAGGCGCGGCATTTGATGATTTAGTGGATGCAGACTTTGTAATCGTTTCGGTTCCTGTTGATGTTGCATTGCAGGTTTTGCCAAGAGTTTTGGATGTTATTGGAGATAATAGTATTGTTTTTGAAGTTGGGTCAACCAAAATGCCCATTTGCGAAGCAGTAGCCAATCATCCTAAAAGAAGGAATTTTATAGCAACACATCCTATTGCAGGAACGGAATTTTCAGGTCCATCGGCAGCGATAAAAGGATTGTTTCAGGGGAAGACGAATATTATTTGTGAGGTAGAAAAAACGACTTTCAAATTACAGGAAAGAGCATTGGATTTGTTTAAAGAAATGGGAATGAGAATCCGGTATATGGACCCAAAATCACATGACAAGCACATTGCTTACGTTTCGCATTTGTCACATATCAGTGCGTTTATGCTAGGAAAAACGGTTATCAATAAAGAGAAAGATGAACAGGATATTTTTGATATGGCCGGTTCCGGTTTTGAAAGTACGGTTCGTTTAGCTAAAAGTTCCCCTGCAATGTGGACGCCGATTTTTAAACAAAACAGGAAGCAAGTGGTAAAGACATTAGAAGAGTATATTTCGAATTTATCAAAATTTAAAGAGCTATTAGAAAAGGAAGATTACGATGCGATTTATAATGAAATGCAGAGTGTTAATAAAATAAAAGAAATATTAAACGGAATAAATGTAAAAAAGTGATCAGTGTTCAATCACAGTTTACGTTAAAGAAGAACAACACAAAAAACTAAAAAAATAAAATTAGAAAAGATGGAAAACAAGAAAGAAATGAGAAATTGGTTGAATGAATTCAATTTGACTCACCCATTTGTTATCGCAGGACCTTGTAGTGCTGAAACAGAAGAACAAGTATTGAAAATTGCTCATGAATTGAAAGATTCAGATGTAAGTGTTTTTAGAGCTGGAATTTGGAAACCAAGAACACGTCCGGGCGGATTTGAAGGTGTTGGTGAAATAGGTTTGAAATGGTTGAAAAAAGCAAAAGAAGAAACTGGATTGTTAATGGGAACGGAAGTGGCAAATGCTGCTCACGTAAAATTAGCTTTGGAATATGATATCGATGTATTGTGGATTGGTGCAAGAACGACAGTAAATCCATTTGCTATGCAAGAAATTGCAGATGCTTTAGCAGGAACTAAAAAAATTGTATTAGTAAAAAACCCAGTAAACCCGGATTTATCTTTGTGGTTAGGTGGAGTGGAGCGTTTGTACAATGCAGGAATCGAAAAACTAGGGGTAATCCACAGAGGTTTCTCTACTTACGAGAAAACAAAATATAGAAACATTCCAGAATGGCAAATTGCTATCGAATTGCAAAATAAATTCCCTGACTTACCTTTAATCATCGATCCGTCTCACATTACAGGAGATCGTAACATGATTCTTGAGGTAACGCAAGAAGCATTGGATTTGAATTATGACGGTATGATTATCGAGACACATTATGATCCAGACAATGCGTGGAGTGATGCTGCACAACAAGTGACACCAACTGCTTTGAAACAAATTTTTGTAGATTTGAAAGTTAGAAAGGTAAATGATGTATCTGAAGAGTTTACTCAAAAGATGACGAAATTGAGAACGAATATCGACATCTTGGATGAAAATTTATTAGACTTATTAGGAAAACGTATGAAAGTGGCGGATGAAATAGGTCAAGTAAAAAAAGACGCTAACGTTGCCATTCTTCAAAATACTCGTTGGAATGAAATACTAGGTAAAATGATTCTTGAAGGAGAGAAAAAAGGATTGACTGAAGAGTTTGTGCTAAAAATGTTCAAAGCGATTCACCAGGAAAGTATTGGTCACCAGGAAAAAGTGCTGAATAAGTAATTGATTCAAGTAAATAATTTATTTATTAAAACCTACAATTTATTTGTAGGTTTTTTTTGTATTATTGCGGCAACCTAAAATCAATTTATTATTATGAAAAGAATTACTTTACTGCTTATTTGCTTGTTGTCGACAACGCTAATGCTAGCACAATTTGAAGGAGCAAAACAAATTTTTGAATCGCCAAAATTAGTTCAGTTAACTGCAGAACACAAAACAGTGGCAATATTGCCTTTTAAAGCATCGATCTCGTATAAAAGATTACCTAAAAATTTTGATGCGCAGACAAATAGAGATGAAGAAACAAAACTAGGCTCTAACTTACAATCCGGAATGTATACTTATCTTTTGAGAAAATCAGATGATTATACGGTTACTGTTCAGGATATTGAAAGAACAAATGTTCTTTTGAAACAAAGTGCAGTTTATGATAAAATTGACGAAATGACTCCGGATGCACTTGCCAAAATTTTAGGTGTTGATGCAGTAATCAAATGTGGTTACGCTTATGAAAAAACCAGTAGTGAGGGATTAGCACTAGCAAAAACTCTGTTGATCGGTTTTGGAACGGGAAAAGTAGCCAGTGGAGAAATGACTATGAACGTTTACAATGGAATAGATGGAGATTTGCTTTGGAGATTTTATAAAGAGATGAACGAAGATGTGATGAGCTCAGCAAATGCTGTCATGGAAAGAATGATGAGAAAAGTGGGGCGTAATTTTCCTTACCAAGTAAAAAAATAAGGAATCTATATATCAGTAGTATTCTTATGAAATCAATCTCCACAGCTTTAAATTTAAGGTTGTGGAGATTTTTTATTTATGGGTAGTCTTAAAAACTATAAACTTTATCAACAAGTGACGGGATAAACTTAAAACAAAATTTTACCTTTGCACCATGACAGGACTAGTTTACAAATCTACAGGAAGTTGGTACACCGTAAAATCTGAACAAGGGGATTTTATCGAATGCCGTATGAAAGGGAAATTCCGTATAAAAGGAATCAAAAGCACCAATCCTATTGCTGTAGGTGATATTGTGGATTATGAACTCGAAGAATCATCCGATACCGTTACAGGAACCATTCATAAAATTCACGACAGAAAGAATTATATTGTTCGAAAGTCAGTGAATTTATCGCATCAGATGCATATAATTGCTTCGAATATCGATCGGGTTTTCTTGTTGGTTACGATAAACAATCCGCCAACGACTTTTAATTTTATTGACCGTTTTCTGGTTACAGCCGAAGCGTATGGCATCGAAACGATTTTAGTTTTTAATAAAATTGACACTTTTGACGATGCTACTCTAGATGAGCAATTGTATATGCAACATGTGTATCAAGAAATTGGATACAAATGCTTGCGCGTTTCTTCTACTGAAATGAAAGGGATTGAGGAGTTAAAAGAGATGATGATTGGTAAAGTGAGCATGTTCTCCGGACATTCCGGTGTTGGGAAATCGACTTTGGTAAATGCCATGGAACCTACATTACATCTAAAAACAAAAACAATTTCGGAAGCAAGTAAGCAAGGACAACACACGACAACTTTTGCCGAGATGTACGATTTGTCTTTTGACGCTAAAATTATTGATACACCCGGTATCAAAGGTTTTGGGATTGTCGATATGGAAAAAGAAGAAATCAGTGGTTATTTCCCTGAATTTTTCAAATTGAAGGAGCAGTGTAAGTTTAATAATTGCCTGCATAAAGAGGAACCGCATTGCGCCATTAAAGCAGCTTTAGAAAAAGATGAAATCGCTTGGTCCCGCTATAGAAGTTACCTCAAGATACTGGAAGGGGATGATGAAAATTACCGTACTGATATCCATAACGAAGACCGTATAATAAGCGATAAAACAAGGGAATAATTATGAATATGCACCATTCATAATTTATCATTCATAATTCACCATTATTTTGAAAATCGTCCTCCAAAGAGTTTCCTCCGCCTCAGTAACCATAGACAATAAAATCGTAGCCGATATCCAAAAAGGATTATTGGTTTTAGTTGGTATTGAAGATGTCGATGCCCAAGAAGATATTAATTGGCTTGTAGGTAAAATTGTCAATCTTCGCATATTTGATGATTCAAATCATGTTATGAATTTATCCGTAAGAGATATTGACGGCGATATAATTGTGGTAAGTCAGTTTACACTTCATGCTTCTACCAAAAAAGGAAATCGTCCGTCGTATTTAAAAGCGTCAAAACCAGAAGTTGCCATTCCACTGTATGAGAATTTTGTAGAACGATTAGAAATTGAGTTGGCTAAGAAAGTTCAAACGGGAATTTTTGGTGCGGATATGAAGGTACTTTTGTTAAATGATGGCCCTGTAACGATACAAATAGATAGTAAAAATAGAGAATAAATTTTTTTTGCCGAATTTTTCTTATAAATTTGAGAAAAATGTAATCTATGCAATTTAAATTTACTTGTTTTCTATTGTTGTTTTCTTCTACATTACTTTTTGCACAAAAAAGCGAATATAATACGATATCTATCGCTGATAGCCTCAAGGAAAACGCAAATGCAATAGTTCGTTTAAATCAAATTGATATAACTATTTCGTCACAAAGGAATATGAATATCATGACCAAAAGAGTGGTCACCGTTCTAAATGAAAAGGGAATTGGCGAAATTGAAGCAACAGAATATTACAGCAAAACTTCTTCTGTGAAAAATATTGAAGCATCAGTCTTTGATGGTCTTGGTATTGAAATTAAAAAAATAAAAAGGAAAGATTTCAAAGATCAAAGTGCAGTGAGTGGAAGTACACTTTTTTCGGATGATCGTATTATTTATTTGGATTATACACCCACTCAATACCCTTTTACCATAATTTATGAAAGTGAAGTAGAAAGTTCAAACACTGCTTTTATTCCACAATGGTATCCCTTAAGTGATTATTTTGTAAGTATTGAAAAAAGCATCTTGAATGTGAATTATCCTGACAATCTTGGCTTTAAAAAAATGGAATCGAATTTTTCCAATTTTAAAATTAACAAAACGATAGATTCCTCCACACAACTTTCCTATACAGCCACCAATATTACCGCTCAAAAAGAAGAGGATTATAGTCCTGTGTTTAATACTATTTTTCCAAAAGTAATGATGGGCTTAGAAAATTTTCACCTTGAAAATGTAGATGGAACCGCTAAAACCTGGTCAGGATTCGGGCAATGGTATTCTGAAAAAATTTTGTCAGGAACAACTGAATTATCTGAAGAAACCAAATTAAAAATGAAAGCGCTTGTTGGGGACGAAAAAGATCCAATAAAGAAAGCAAAATTGATTTATAATTATGTGCAGCAAAAATCGCGATATGTAAATATCAGTATTGGAATTGGAGGGTGGAAACCAATGTTAGCTGCTGATGTTGATCGATTAGGATATGGTGATTGTAAAGCATTGACTAATTATACAAAGGCACTTCTTAATGCAGTTGATGTGCCGTCATACAATACTATTCTATACGGAAGTTCTCGCAAACGAAATATTGAGCCTGATTTTGTATCCATGCAAGGCAATCATATGATTTTATCGATTCCTAATGGAGATAATTATATTTGGTTGGAATGTACTAGTCAGGACACTCCTTTTGGTTATCAAGGAACCTTTACTGACGATAGAGATGTTTTAATTATGAAGCCAGACGGAGGAGAAATTGTGCGAACTAAAATTTATCAAGACAAAGACAATACTCAAATCAGTAAAGGAAAATTTTCTTTGTCGCAAACGGGAGATTTTTTAGGGAAAATAATTATTGTCTCAGAAGGGTCACAATACAATCAAAAAGCAGCTATAGAGAATTTTCAGCCTACAGATAAAGAAGCGCATTATAAAAAATATTGGGATAATATCAATAATTTAAAAATTGATAAAATAACATTTACTAACGATAAGGAAAATATCAGTTTTACTGAAAATGCTGAAATTAGTGCTGTTAATTATGGAAGTATTTCAGGAAATAAGATAATGTTTGTGGTTAATGGGTATAACCAAATTACAGGAAATGTAAAACGAATCCGAAATCGGAAAAACCCGTTTGAAATTCAAAGAGGATATGCTGATGGAGATGAAATTGAGATTAGTTTGCCATCAGGATTTTCTATTGAATTTCTACCGAGTAATTTTGAATTGAAAACGAAGTTTGGAGAATATAAAACCGAAATCATCAAGAAAGATGCTACTAATCTTGTTTACAAGCGCACCATGTTCTTGAAAAAAGGATTGTATTCTAGCAAAGAATATGATGAGTACCGACTTTTTATAGAACAAATTTCCAGAAACGACAATGCCAAAATTATTTTAACCAAGAATATATAAACCATGAAATGTAACCAACTAGCCATTATTTTATTTTTCACTCTATTTTTTTTAAAAGCAAATGCGCAAGAATTTAAACTTGGAAAAGTTTCAATAGAAGAGCTTCAAGAAAAAGTAAACCCGAAAGACACATCCGCCGTTGCTGCAATATTGTTCAAGAAAGGAGAAACTAGATGCGAATATTCAAATGGTGTTGGCTTCACGGTAATAACCAAAGTAGCTCTCCGTATAAAAATTTATAAAAAAGAAGGATATGATTGGGCTAATCAACAGGTGAATTTTGTAAAAGTATCTTTTTTTAAAGAAACTGTTGATTTCACGGATGCAATTACTTATAATTTGGTTGGAGGTAAAATAGAAAAAACAAAACTAAAGGGTGAAGGCGAGTTCGAAGAAAATATAGATAAGTTTTTGAGCAAAAAGAAAATTACCATGCCTAACGTTAAAGTAGGATCGGTAATTGAATACGAATATACTATTAAATCTCCCAATGTAGGTTCATTTAAAGATTTTGATTTTCAAACAAATATTCCTGTAAATTATGTTGAATATACGACCTACATACCAGACTATTTTTCTTTTACGAACCGTTTTAAAGGATTTATTACACCAAGGGTGATTTCAGATAAAAAAAATCGGGAAATAGTTATGGTCGATAAAGAAATTATTGTGGGCCAAGGAACTAAATTTTCCGAAAGAAAGATTTTCTATCAAGAAACAAAAACGTCCTATATAGTCGAAAATTTACCTGCTTTGAAAGATGAGGTTTATGTAAATAATGTTAATAATTATGCTGTTAGTTTGTCACAAGAATTATCAACGACCAAATTTCCGGATGAGCCTTTAAAAATGATATCTGCCGATTGGAATTCGGTAGTAAAGTCAATCTATGAATTTGATAATTTTGGACCAGAATTAAATAAAACGGGATACTTTGAAGAGGATATGAAAAATGTAATTGCAGGTTTAAGCACGCCGGAAGAAAAAATTACGGCACTATTAAATTATGTAAAAACTACCGTAAAATGGAATGATTACTACGGTTATTCTTGTAATGATGGGGTAAAAAAAGCGTATAAAGAAAAGACTGGAAATATTGCTGAAATTAATCTGATGCTAACCGCTATGTTGCGTTATTCAGGATTGACTGCGAATCCAGTTTTAGTTAGCACTCGTTCTAATGGAATTGCAATTTTTCCTAATAGAACCGCTTTTAATTATGTTATCGCAGCAGTAGAAACTCCTAATGGATTAATATTGTTGGATGCCTCAGATAAGTTTTCGATGCCAAATATATTGCCTTTTAGGGCATTAAACTGGATGGGGAGATTGATACGAAAAGA
Source organism: Flavobacterium xinjiangense (assembly GCF_900142885.1). Lineage (GTDB taxonomy): Bacteria > Bacteroidota > Bacteroidia > Flavobacteriales > Flavobacteriaceae > Flavobacterium > Flavobacterium xinjiangense. The sequence continues at coordinate 371,651 of NZ_FRCL01000002.1, forward strand.
TGGTACATCCGAAGAGGTTGATTTAATGCCGAAAGTAGTGTCAAATAATACCGTAATGATGAATTACTCGGTCGATGTAAATGGGCAGATTGCAGGGAAATTAAGAAGGCAAAGAACAAATCACAATGCGATGATTTACAGAATAAATACTGATAATATAAAAGAAGAAACTTATCTGGAAAAGCTCGAAAATGAAAATGAAAAGATAGAAATAAAAGACTATTCAAGAGCGAATGAAAAAGAACTGAACTTACCTGTAAGTGAAACCTTTTCTTTTTCAGGTGCTAATCTTTGTGAAGGTATTGGAGGTAAAATTTATATAAATCCATTGTTGTTTTTTTCTCAACAACAAAATCCTTTCAAACAGGAAAATAGAGAATATCCTATTGATTATGGATTTCCATTCTTGGATAAATACAGTATTAATATTCAAATTCCAGAAGGATATAAAGTAGAAACATTGCCGTCTCCTGCAGTTCTTAACATGCAGGACAATTTAGGTAGTTTTAAATTTATGACTAATTTATCTGAGAATACAATTCAGTTAGTAATAACAAATCAAATAAATACAGCGATTATTTCATCTGAATATTATTCAATGTTAAAAGAATATTATCAGGGTATGGTTGCAAAAGAAAATGAGAAAATAGTTCTAACAAAAATATAGTACCATATGTCATTCAAAAAAACACTGTTTATTGTATTGTTTTTGGTTTATTTTTCAAATACCAAAGCACAAACTTTTGAATTGGGTAAAGTTTCAATTGCGGAATTAGAAGAAAAAGAACATCCGAAAGATCCGTCTGCGCCTGCGGTTATGTTATTTAAAACATGTAGAGTTTATTTTGAAGATTTAACAACTATAACTAAGGTAACAACTAAAATCAAAATTTATAAAAAAGAAGGTTATAAATGGGCAAATGAAGAAATTTTGCATTATTTAAATGGAGAAACTGTATCCTTTTCTGGCGCAATAACTTATAATCTAGTTGACGGTAAAATTGAAAAAACAAAATTGAAAAGTGAAGGTGAATTTGAACAAAAAATAAACAAATATTATAGCAAGAAAAAAATTGCAATGCCTAATGTTAGAGAAGGATCTATTATAGAATACGAATATACAGTCAGATCTGGAAATTTTGGGTCATTGCGAGATTGGTATTTTCAATATAGTATTCCTGTAAATTTTTCGGAATATAATGTCAAAATCCCTTATTTCCTAACCTTTAACAAGCGTACAAAAGGTTTTATTTATCCTAAACTTTCATCGGTGCCAACCTATAATCGCGAAACATCGGAAGTTTATAAATTAGAAAATATTCCTGCGATAAATGAGGAATCATTTGTAAATAATATTAATAATTATAGAGCTAGTATTTCCTATGAATTAGCATTGGTAAACATTCCAGGGAGTATTTTTAAATCGTTTTCAACAGATTGGGAAGCGGTTACAAAAACAATTTATGATTATGATGATTTTGGAGGAGAGTTGAATAAAACGGGTTATTTTGAGGAGGATGTTAATAAATTAATCAGCGGATTGAATTCAAGGGAAGAAAAAATAGATGCGATTTTCAACTTTGTAAAAACAAGTGTAAAATGGAATAGTTTTGAGAATTATTACTGTAATGATGGAGTTAGAAAAGCGTACAAAGATAAAACTGGAAATGTAGCAGAAATAAATTTGATGCTGACGGCCATGTTGCGTTTTGCGGGCTTTGATGCTAATCCTGTTTTGGTCAGTACTCGGGATAACGGAATTGCTTTGTTTCCGAGTAGAACGGCTTTTAATTATGTAATTGCAGCAGTGGAAACCCCAGAAGGTCAAATCTTATTGGATGCAACAGAAAAATACTCGTTGCTAAATATTTTGCCATTACGAGATTTAAACTGGTTTGGAAGGCTAATTAGAAAAGATGGAACATCTATAGATGTGGATTTGAGGCCAAAAACACTTTCGAAAGAAATCATAAATACTAGTTTTGTTATCAATAGCAATGGTGTGATTACCGGGAAAATAAGAAAACAGCTTACTAATCAGGAAGCACTTTCTTTTAGACAAAAAAACATAATAACAAGCAAAGACACTTATCTTGAAGATTTAGAAAACAAAAACAATGGTATTGAAATAAGTGGTTATGTAAGAGAAAATGATTTGGACTTGTCAAACCCAATTCTTGAAACATATACTTTTAAAGATTCCAAAGATTTTGAAAGTATAAATGGAAAAATCTATATAGCTCCATTATTGTTTTTGTCAACTAAAGTAAATCCCTTTAAGCAGGAAACAAGAGCATATCCAGTTGATTTTGGATTTCCTATAGAGAATAAGTATAATATTATGATAGAAATACCAGAAGGTTATGCTGTGGAATCTTTGCCTGTTTCAATGAATATTGCTACGCCAGATAACATTGCAACATATAAATATGTTATTGGCTCTACTGGAAATAAAATCCAAATTTCAATTACCTCAGATATTAACACAGCAATAGTTCCAGCGGATTACTATACTGTTTTAAAAGAATTCTTTCAGAAAATGATTGACAAGCAAAATGAAAAAATAGTGCTTAAAAAAGTATAATTTAATGAAAATTGTTAAAGTTATAATTATTTTGGTTTTTGTTTCCTGTGTTACAAAAAGTAGCGGGCAAAATTTTGAGTTAGGAAAAGTTTCTACTAAAGAACTCCTAGAAAAGTTTCATGCTGAAGATTCTACTGCAGTTGCGGCCATTTTATTTAAAAAAGCAAGAACTTTTTTTAGTTATAATTCGATAAGTGGATTCACAGTAAATCATGAATACATCTACAGAATCAAAATTTATAAAAAAGAAGGACTTAGTTGGGCAAATTTTGAGGTTCCGTATTATATTGGTTATGAAGAGATGAAAGATGAATCTGTTAAATTTTCAAATTGTGTAACTTATAATCTAGAAAATGGCAATATTGTTAAAACTAAATTAAACAGTGAAGGCAATTTCAAGAAAAATATGAATGAATATTGGCGCGAAGCCTCTATAACAATGCCTAATGTCAAAGTAGGTTCCGTAATAGAGTTCAAATATATTTTGAAATCAGAGGGAATTGTTAAGTTTCCTGCATTTAAAATACAATATGATATTCCGGTTAACTATGCCGAATATATAACAGAAATTCCAGAATATTTTATTTATAAACCGATTTTGACAGGCTACTTAAAAGTTAAGGTTGAAGCAAAATATGTTAGCGGATTTCAGAATTTTGAAAATAAATATAACCAATCTGCGGCTATTAGTTACACGCAAATCAACAGTGATTATATTGCCGAAAATATTCCCGCACTAAAAGAAGAGGGATACATTGATAATATCGAAAACTACAGATCATCTATTTATAATGAATTGGAAAGAACCCATTTTCCGGAGCAACCCATCAAAGATTATTCTATTACATGGGAAGGAGTTGCTAAAACCATTTTTGAAAACAAAAGCTTCGGAAAAGAACTTAATGAACAACTGTTTCTTGTTCCGGATATAAAGACAATACTTAAAAATGTTGTTTCTGAAGACGAGAAGCTGGATGTTATCTTTAAATTTATTCAAAACAAAATGAACTGGAATAAAGAATATGGGTATTACACTGATAAAGGGGTGAAAAAAGCATATGCTGATCGGGCAGGTAACGTGGCTGAAATAAATTTCATTTTGATTGCAATGTTGAAACTTGCAGGAATAAATGTTAATCCAGTTTTGATAAGTACAATAGAACACGGGGTTCCAATCTTTCCTAATAGGACAGTCTTTAATTATGTAATTGCTGCGGCAGAAATAGATGGAAAACAAATTCTTTTGGATGCAACGCATAAATATACGACAAAAAATATTTTGCCGTTCAATACATTAAACTGGACGGGCCGACTTATTAAACAAGATGGGACTTCTCAAGAAATTAATTTGGTTCCAAAATTACCTTCTAAGGTCAATTATACCTTGATGACAAAAATTGATGGACTTGGTCAAATTACAGGTAAACTCAGGGTTCAAAATACGGACTATGAGGCGTATAGTTTTAGAGAAAAAAATGCGCAAATCAATAAAGAAAATTATCTGGAAAAATTAGAAAATGATTTGGATGGAATCCAAATTAGTAACTATGAGATAGAAAATAAAGACACAGATTTTTCAAAACCTGTCTTGGAAACTTTTACTTTTACATCAGATAATCATTGTGAAAGAATAGGCAATAGAATGTTTGTTAATCCCATGTTGTTTTTTGCTTTAACGAAAAATCCATTTCTTCAGGAAAAAAGGAAGATGCCAATTTATTTTGGTTATCCAAAGCAAGATAAATATAATATAAATATAGAAATTCCGGAGGGGTATGTTGTGGAATCTATTCCCAAGGCCATGAAAATTGCTACGGAGGATAAAGTACTTTTATTTACAATTAATGCTTTAGCTGAAGGGAATAAAATTCAAATCATAATTACAAGAGAAATAAATGCAGCAATTTTAGTACCTGACTATTATGAAGATTTAAAACAGTTTTTTCAAAAAATTATTGAAAAACAAAATGAAAAAATAGTGCTTAAAAAAGTATAATTTTGTAAGCCCTATCTAGATTGAAATTATGAGGGGTTTAAATAAAAAAACTATAAAATGAACCTAAAAAATTCCCAACTAGACGTTGATACTTGGATCAAAGAACACGGCGTTCGCTACTTCAACGAATTGACAAATATGGCGCAACTTACAGAAGAAGTAGGTGAAGTGGCCCGAATCATTGCCCGCCGTTACGGAGAGCAATCCGAGAAAGAAAGCGACAAAAACAAAGACCTAGGCGAAGAATTGGCTGACGTGGTTTTTGTGGTTTTATGCCTTGCAAATCAAACGGGAATTGATTTACAAGCCGCTTTCGATAAAAAAATGGATTTAAAGTCCGTTCGAGACAAAGACCGCCATAAAAACAACGAGAAACTAAAATAATGTTATAAGTCAGGGTAAAGTTTTGGTGTGTGATTTTTTTAAAATAAATTTACCAAAACGGACCAAACAACCAATAAAATGAATTTACTGTTACACACTTCCCATTCCAATTTACAAGCTCAGATTGCAGTTACCGGCTCAAAAAGCGAAACCAACCGACTATTATTGTTACAAGCTTTGTTCCCCAACATTACTTTAGCGAATACTTCAAACTCTGATGATAGTGAAGTAATGCAAAAAGCATTAAAAGGAAACGAGGAAATAGTAGATATTCATCATGCGGGAACAGCGATGCGTTTTCTAACCGCTTATTTTGCCGTAAACGAAGGTCGGGAAGTAGTTTTGACAGGCTCTCAGCGAATGACGGAGCGTCCAATCAAAGTTTTAGTAGAAGCATTGGAACAATTAGGAGCGAAAATTTCGTATGAAAAAGAAGTTGGTTATCCGCCAATTCGAATCAAAGGACAAAAAATCACCGCTTCTAAAGTAAACATTCCTGCCAATGTAAGCAGTCAGTACATATCAGCATTGTTGTTAGTGGCACCAAAACTGGAAAACGGTATTGAAATCACTTTAGTTGGTGAAATCACTTCAGTTCCGTATATCAAAATGACCTTGGCTTTACTGAATGATTTAGAAATAAAAACTAGTTTTGAAGGAAATGTGATTACCGTTTATCCAAAAACAGAAGTAGAATCGAAAGTTATGACCGTAGAATCCGATTGGAGTTCTGCTTCTTACTTTTTTAGTTTGGCTGCTTTAGCAGAAACTGCTTCCGTTTCATTGACGAGTTATAAAGAAACCAGTTTGCAGGGTGATTCGGCTTTGGTTCAAATCTACAAACAAATGGGTGTCGAAACGCATTTTGAAGGAAACAAAATGACTTTAGTTAAACAGCCTGACTTTAAACCAGAAACTTTAGACTTAGAATTAAATAATACACCAGATATTGCCCAAACCATAGTAGTGACATGCCTTGGATTAGGAATTGGTTGTCATCTTACAGGACTTCATACCTTAAAAATTAAAGAAACTGACAGACTGGAAGCACTTCGAATTGAACTAACAAAATTAGGAGCCAATATTTCGGTGACCAATGATAGTTTGACGCTTGTGGCAACAAATAATATCAATCCTAATATAAAAATCGCGACTTATAACGATCACAGAATGGCGATGGCATTTGCACCTTTGGCAGTGAAAGTACCTATAATCATCGAAAATGCAGAAGTTGTGTCTAAATCATATCCTGATTTTTGGAACGATTTAAAAAGTTTAGGCTTCGAGATTTCAGAAAAACAAGAGTTGTAAAGCCTAGTGAATCAGCTGCTTTTAAAAATAAACGGCAAAACACTTGACAACGCCTATCTCACAATCGTATATTTGCAAACGATTTAGAATTTTGCTGTCCTGAGAGAAGTTGAAGGACATAATTTATAAGTCATAACTCATAAATTTTTTAAATGAAATTATCACATTTTCAATTCGATTTACCAAAAGAACTTCTTGCCGAATTTCCAGCTGAAAACAGAGACGAAGCTCGTCTAATGGTTATTGATCGTAAGAAGGGAACTATAGAGCATAAAATGTTCAAAGACGTTATCGATTATTTTGATGACGGAGATGTTTTAATTCTGAATAATACTAAAGTTTTTCCAGCGCGTTTGTATGGAAACAAAGAAAAAACAGGAGCAAGAATCGAAGTTTTTTTACTTAGAGAATTAAATTCTGAGCAAAGACTTTGGGATGTTTTAGTTGATCCGGCCCGTAAAATCAGAATTGGAAACAAATTATATTTTGGTGATGATGATTCATTAGTTGCTGAAGTAATTGACAATACTACTTCTCGTGGTAGAACATTGCGTTTTCTTTACGATGGTTCTTATGAAGAATTCAGAAATAAATTAACAGAACTTGGAGAAACTCCAATCCCAAAATACATTTCAAGAGACGTAACTCCGGAAGATGCGGAACGTTACCAAACAATATATGCTAAAGAAGAAGGAGCTGTAGCAGCACCAACAGCGGGTTTGCACTTTTCTAAAAATCTATTGAAAAAATTAGAGATTAAAGGAATTAAATTTGCCGAAGTTACACTTCACGTAGGTTTAGGAACTTTCAATCCGGTTGAGGTTGAAGATTTATCGAAACACAAAATGGATTCTGAGGAATTGAAAATAACTCAAGAAGCTTGTGATATCGTTAATGATGCAAAAGTTAAAAAGAAACGCATTTGCGCCGTAGGAACGACTTCTATGCGTGCAGTCGAAAGCGCTGTTTCGTCACAAAGAACATTGAATCCTTTTGACGGTTGGACAAATAAATTCGTTTTTCCTCCTCATGATTTCAGTATTGCTACGTGTATGATTACTAATTTTCACACACCAAAATCTACTTTATTAATGATGGTTTCAGCATTTTGCGGACATGATTTAATGAAAAAGGCATATGCAGAAGCGATCAAAGAAGGATACAAATTCTATTCTTACGGAGATGCCATGTTGATTATCTAATCTGTCCCGCAACTTCGGGATCAATCAGATTCTAAATAAAAAAATCTCGTCAGTAATGGCGAGATTTTTTTTGGGGTGTGCCCCAAGGGTCGGGCTATTCGCTGCAATCTTTTTTCATTTCGCTTACGCTACATGATAAAAAGGATTTTCGCTGCTATCCCTCACACAAAAACGTTTTTTGGATGATTCTAATTTGTATTTCTAATTCACTTGATAAACCAGCTTTACGGTGATATTCGCCGTTTTGTTTTTGGATTGTGTATTGAACGAACCGCCATAAGAAAAATCTTCTGATGAGTTTTGACCCGTAATTTGAAATACACCCATGTCTGATTTTTTTAGATTTCCAAGATTTGCATCTGCATTTTCGGCTATGCTTTTGGCTCTAATGCTCGCGTCTTTTGTGGCTTCAGCAATCATTTTTATTTTTAGTTCGGCCAATTTAGTGTAATAATATTCCGGAGGATTCGAATAAAATTCCACACCCGAATTAATCAGTTCACTGGATTGTCTCGAAATTTCTTCAATCTTATTTACTTCCTTAGATTGGATGCTCACACTTTGGGTTAACGTAAATCCGGTGAAAATTTGTTGTTTTGTAGTGCCATTTTCATTGAAAATAGTTTGAAAATCTTTATTAAAATTCACTGCTGAAAATACCATTTCAGTCGGAGCGATTCCTTTTCCTGATAAATAGCTTTTTATTTTTTCTCGGTCAGCATCTAATGCAGCATAGGCTTCCTTTAGAGTCGCACTTTTTTTAGAGAAAGAACCACTCCATACTATCAAATCAGAAACAAAATCTTTCTTTCCTAAACCAGTTACACTTATGGTATCATTACTTTTATTACGATTCTGAAAAGCATTCGAAAATAAATAAGCAGAAATCACAACGGCAACCGAAATAATAATAACGTTCAAATTGTTTTTGAGCATAGCTAAGAGTTTTAAATTCAATCAAATATAGTTAAATAACTAGTAGTTTCTTAATTCCGTATAATAATGGGCTACTATTTTTTCATTCAGAATTTTAACTTTTTTATCTGTCGTCAATCCGCTAAAAGTCTTTTATCTATATATCTTTTTTTATTACTTTTACGGAACAAAATCCAAACAATGACTTTCGAAAATACCCTTGAATTTGCACAAAAACTTGATGCACAAGATCAATTAAATAAATACCAAAATGAATTTATTTTTCCAAAGGTAAACGGGAAAAAGGTGATTTACTTCACCGGGAATTCATTAGGATTGCAGCCTAAACGCACTAAGGCATACATAGATGAGGTTATGAATGACTGGGCGAATCTTGCTGTTGAAGGTCATTTTTACAGTGAAAAACCATGGTGGGATTACCACGAACGATTTGCTAATCCGTTGAGTAAAATTGTTGGAGCGCTTCCAAGTGAAGTTACCGTGATGAATACTTTAACAGTAAATCTGCATTTACTGATGGTTTCGTTTTACCGACCTACAAAAACCAGATATAAAATCATTTGTGAGGAAAAAGCTTTTCCTTCAGATCAATATATGTTTCAAAGCCAAGTTCATTTTCATGGATACAAACCAGAAGATGCTATTGTGGAAATCAAGCGTCGCGAAGGGGAACACAACATTCGATTGGAAGATGTTTTAGCAAAAATTGATGAAGTAGGTGATGAGTTGGCCTTGGTTTTAATTGGTGGTGTAAATTATTATACGGGGCAGGTTTTTGACATGAAAACCATAACGGCAGCAGGTCATAAAGCGGGCGCAAAAGTGGGCTGGGATTTGGCTCACGCAGCTGGAAATATTAAATTAGAACTTCATGATTGGAATGTAGATTTTGCCGCTTGGTGCAGTTACAAATACATGAATTCAGGACCGGGAAATGCATCCGGTTGTTTCATTCATGAAAAACATCATAATAATTCGGAGCTGCCAAGATTTGCCGGCTGGTGGGGACATAATAAAGAACGTCGCTTCAAGATGGAACCAAAATTTGATCCCATTCATGGTGCCGATGGCTGGCAAATAAGCAATTTGCCAGTGCTTTCTCTGGCGCCATATTTGGCGTCTGTAGAAATGTTTGATGAAATAGGAATGGACGTGCTAATTGCAAAAAGAGACAAAATCACTTCCTATTTAGAATTTATTCTTCAGGAAATAGACAAAGAAGTCGATAGTAGTTTCGAGATTATTACACCATCAAATTCTGCGGAAAGAGCTTCACAGTTGTCAGTTTTATTGCATGGAGAAGGGCGCAGTTTGTTTGATTACCTAATGAAAAACGGTGTGATTACAGATTGGCGTGAACCTAATGTTATCAGATTGGCGCCTGTCCCACTGTATTGTTCTTTTGAAGATATGTACCATTTTGGTCAAATATTAAAAGCAGGAATACAAGGTTAGGTTCAAGGATTAATAGTTTGATTTATAGGGGTTTTTTTATTGTAATTTTTATAACAATTTTCTTAATAAAATTTGTTTTCTTAATAAAATTGTTGTTACTTTATGAGGTAAGTATTGGTTCTTTTAATATTTAAAAGTCAAGCATGGTAAAACTTCATAGATTTAATACGTACACTAAGGTCTTATTGTTAATTATTCTTTCTGTAATTCTCTTTTTCTCTTTTTACTTTTCGATGTATTATTATACAATGGAGCAAGAGAAAGAAGTGTATGACTCGTCCTTTAAACAGTTTGATAATGAGGTAGCTGTTTTAATGAAGTTTAATTCAGCTTCAAATATATCTTTTGTTAGTGATTTGACTTTTTGGGATGATTTTGTGGAGTTTACAAAAAATAAAAAAGTAAAGTGGTTTCAAGATAATATTGGAGTCTCATTAAAAATTTATAAATCTGTTTATCTGGGGGTTTATGATGTTAAGGGGAATTTTATTGCAAAATCGTCAAACTCTAAAATAGAGACGGTGGATTTCATTCCCAAAGCGGCAATGCGCCGTCTGTATCATTCAAAACTACTTAATTTTTATATAAAAATACCGGAAGGGGTTGTTGAAGTCTTTGGCGCTACAATACATCCTACCGCAGATCCTTTAAAAAATAAGACAAAGCCATCAGGATATTTTTTTATGACTCGCTTGCTGGATGATAAATATCTAGCAGATTTTGGTAAAGTCTGTAGTTCTAAAATTACTTTTGTAAATAAAAATGTGGATACTCCAAAAAAAAATATTTATGTTACAAAATACTTAAAAGGTTTCGATAATAAGCCAATAGCAAAATTGTACTTCACAAGACCTTTTAACGTTAGTTTTCAATCTACAAAAACTGTTTTAGTATTAATTTTGATTACCTTTCTTATAAATGTATTTGCTTATGTATATTTTTCACGAAAATGGTTGTATTTCCCTTTAAATATCATCACCAGTATCCTTGAGACTGGAAATAATATAGCAATTAAGTCTTTGAAGCGCTTTTCAGGTGAATTTGGATACATTGGAAATCTTTTTGAAGAGAATAATAATCATAAATTAGAATTAATCGATGCAAAGCTTAAAGCGGAAGAGAGTGATAGACTAAAATCTTCTTTTTTAGATAATCTTTCTCATGAGATTCGAACTCCAATGAATGCCATTCTGGGATTTACTGATTTACTAATGAATACAGATATTAAAGAGAAAGAAAGAGGTGATTATTTAAAAATCGTTAGCAAAAGTGGCAGTAATTTAGTTTTAATAATAGATGACTTAGTTGAAATGTCTAAGATTGATGCAAATCAAATAGTGCCCAATTATATCCCTTTAGATATTGAAACATGTATAAATGAATTGTACGAAACGATAAAGGTTTCAATTAAGAAGTCAAAAAAAATTGATTTTTTCATTATTAAAAATGACAAACCAGTTACAAACAAAATAATAACAGATCAAATCAAGTTAAAGCAAATACTAACTAATTTAGTTAGCAACGCAATTAAGTTTACGGATGCGGGCTATGTTGCTTTTGGTTATGAAATTGATGAAGAGAACAATAAAATCGTTTTTTCTGTTATAGATTCCGGTATTGGTATTGAAAAGAAATACCATAAGTTTATTTTTGACCGGTTTAAAAGAGTTGAAAGTGATAGAGCTATTAAAGTTGGAGGGTTAGGGCTCGGCTTAGCGATATCAAAAGCATACGTTGAAATGTTGGGAGGTTCAATTTCTTTGGAGTCAAATGGAACTATAGGGTCTAAGTTTATTTTTACAATTCCTCTGATTTATGATGAAAGTGAAGAAATAAGTATTCCGAACTTAGAAAATAAAAGCAATGGTTTTTCAGATCAAGGAATCACTATTTTAATTGCGGAAGATGATAATATTAACTTTCTGTTGTTTAAGAAAATAATTAAACAAACAAACCATAAAATTATTAGGGCATCAAATGGACTTGAAGCACTTTCAATTTGTTCTGATAATGCGGATATTGATTTAGTACTCATGGATATTAAAATGCCTGTTATGAATGGTTTTGATTCTTTTGAAAAAATAAAATTAATACGCCCAAATCTTGCTGTTGTTGCTCAAACCGCCTATTCTTCTAATGAAGATATTGAAAAGATAAGTAAACTAGGTTTTTATGGGTATATTTCCAAGCCTATTAATAGAGAAAAGTTGGTAGTACTTATTAATGAGATTGTAAGTGCTAAATTTAAAAATGTTGGAAGTAATCAACAGGTTTAGGATAATGCAATAGTACTGCTCTTTTTTTATTAAATCTATTTTTGCAATTGATTTCTCATGTAGTAATTTAATCAAATGACGGCATAAAAGGGAAGTTCTTTGAAGTATGCCCTCTGTAGTGAAATTATATAAATAAGAGTTTAAATTATATAACCTTTTTATAAGGGTTTTATACTTTCTTTGCAGTATTACAAATTCTAAATTTCAAAATCATGAAAAAAATATATTTTATAGTACTCTCTTTAGTAATTATTTCTTGTCAAAATCAAGGGAAAATGGAAATTCAAAAAGCCAAACAAGTTAGTATTGATTCGATGAAACAAGTTAGTGCGGATTCAATGACTGCCGAATTCGAGAAACAACAAGTTATCGATTCCATGCAAATTGAAATGGCGAGAGTTGAAGAGGCTAGGATTGTTCCTCAAAAAGAAGTTGTTGTTGTTAATCATCAAGCGGCGGCTACCACTACTACAACGACTGCAAAAAAGAAAGGTTGGAGCGGGGCTGCGAAAGGAGCTGTAATTGGAGCTGGAGTTGGTGCTGTTACTGGTGCAATTATCAGCAAGAAAAAAGGTCAAGGAGCAATAATTGGAGGTTTAGCAGGAGCAGGAGTTGGTGCTGGAACTGGAGCTATAATTGACGAAAAAAAAGAATAAAGTAAATTTTTATATTAATACTGAGTGTTTAAGTTCTATTAGAATTTAAGCACTCTTTTTATTTAAGGCATTTTCAGTTCAATAGGAATCCATATCTTCAATAATAATATTGGCCTTAATTTTAATTTTATGAATTTCTTCCGGATTCATCTTGTTCAATAGATTCAGCATCATTCCCATGCGTTGGTTTCCTTTGAAATACTCTTTCTTTTCATCCAGGAAATTCCAGTACAAAGCGTTGAAAGGACATGCTCTTTCTCCAAATTTCTCTTTGACATTGTAATGGCATTTGCTACAATTATTACTCATTTTATTGATGTAACTTCCGGAAGAAACATAGGGTTTTGTAGCTATAATTCCGCCATCAGCATATTGTGACATACCGCGGGTGTTGGGCATTTCGACCCATTCAATAGCATCTATGTATACGCCAAGGTACCACGCATCTACTTCATCGGGATGAATTTGTGTCAGTAGCGTAAAATTCCCTATCACCATGAGGCGCTGAATATGATGTGCATAAGCTTCGTCTAAACTTTGATTGATAGCTTGGCTCATGCAATTCATCTTGGTTTTACCCGTCCAGAAAAAATCAGGCAACTTGTTATAGTTTTTCAGGGCATTCATGTTTGCATAATCGGGCATTTCTTTCCAGTAAATTCCCCGAATGTATTCCCGCCAACCCAGAATTTGTCTTACAAATCCCTCTACTTGTGATATGGAGATTTCGGATACATTCTCTTGATAGAAAGCAATAACTGTCTCGATAACCTCTTTTGGCGAAAGCATTTTACTGTTCAAGGCAAATGACAATCGAGAATGAAAAAGGAATTTTTCATCGGTATGCATTGCATCTTCATAATCACCAAAATGTATTAGCAGATTCTTACAGAAGTAATCTAAGACCTCTAAAGATTGCTCGCGGGAAGTAGGCCAGCTGAAATTATGCGAATCGATATTCCCAAAAGTAATTATGCCAGCATCTTTTATTTGAACAATAACTTCAGAAACATTGGCATGAAAATTTTTTTCTGACGGAACAGGAACTTCGCTTTTGTATTTTTTGCGATTATCTGCATCAAAATTCCATTGGTTGCCTATAGGAGTTGACCCATTCATTAAGATATGATGTTTTTTACGCATGTTGCAATAGAAATTCTCCATCAGCAACAACTTTTTGCCTTCAAAAAAATCGGAGAGTTCGTGTCGGGTGGTATAAAAATGTTCAGAGTCAAAAGCCTGTGACTTTATTTTTAGATTGGAACTAATCGTTTTTATTTGTTGATCCAGTCGGTATTCGTCAGGTAACTGGTATTCAAATTTTTCGATTTTATATTTTTCGATACAACTGGCAATGATTTTTTCTAAATCCTGTGGATTGTCCGCATCGGTAATTTGAAAGTAGACTGCTTGATGTCCCTGTGTTTGTATTGCTTTGTAAAAATTCCTCATCGACAGAAAGAAGGCTACAATTTTTTGGATATGATGTTTCACATAATCCGTCTCCTGACGCATTTCTGCAAGGACATAAATTGTATTGTTGTCACTTTCTTGAAACCAAGAGTGTTGTAGGTTTAACTGATCACCAAGTATTAACCGTAGTTTTTTCATTTCTATTTTTTGGAAAAAGAAGTAGTGGGGATTTCTTTACGGGCATATTCAAAACGATCTACTAATTTTGGGAGGCAATACCCATCGAGTCCATTAAGTGCTACAACATTTCCTTTGTCAATTTGTAACCAACCGTCTTTATGTGCCAATTCTTTTTCAAAAAACAAATTTTCGATAGATGCAATCACATGAATGGTATCATTTTCCTTGATGTAATACTCATTTACGTACTTGCAATACAATTGTACCGGACTTCCTTTTACAAATGGAATTGCAATATCATTTTTATACTCTTCTTCTAGATTCGTTTTGTCAAATTCAGAAACACCAAGTTCGTAATTTGCAGAGGTGTGATGAGCATCTTCAATCATGTCAACAGTAATATGATTTACGGTAAAGTAACCCGTTTCTCTGATGTTTTTGTAGGTGTCTCTGGGTACTGTTGTCGGACGCATAATAAATCCGATCAAGGCAGGATTGCTTCCTAAATGGGTGGCACTGCTAAAAATCGCTACATTAGATTTTCCATCAAGTGATTTTGTAGCCAGAAGATTAGCCGATTTATATCCAGTACAGGAATTGATTAAATTCAATCTTTCTACTTTCTCCATTTGAGAAATAGCTTCTTTAGAAATATGCTTCATGTCTTTATAATTTGAAAACAAATATACTTTTTGTTTAAGTAAAAATAAAATAAATTAAACAAAAATAAATATATTTATAAAAAAAATTATTTTTAAAGCTAAAAAGGCGCTGAAAATTAATTATTTAAAATAACTTACAAATCATATATATTTGTTTACCAATTTATTCAAAGATGAAAACATTCAAAAAAGCCCTTCGGGTTATACTTGCCTTACTAGTTATTATAACAACTGCTATAGTTGTTTATGGTTTTTATCTAAAACCAAAATATGAAGGAGTAGTGCAACTGAAAAATATCCAGAAAGAAACTACCGTTTATTTTGATGAATTTGGGGTTCCTCATATTTATGCTAATAACTCAAAAGATGCGATGGAAGCGTTGGGTTATGTTCATGCACAAGACCGATTGTGGCAAATGGAATTGATGCGTCGCATAGCTCCAGGACGATTATCAGAAATATTTGGTTTGGTTGCGTTGAAAAATGATAAATTTTTTGCTGGCCTTGGAATCGAAGAGGCTTCTGCTAAAGCGATTGCTCGATTGGATAAAAACAGTCCTAGTTATCAATTGACGATGGCTTATTTGGATGGAATCAATCAGTATATTGAAGAAGGAAAAACACCTATAGAATTCAGTTTAGTAGGAGTTAAAAAAGAAAAGTTTACTATAAAAGACGTTTATAATATCTTCGGTTATATGTCTTTTAGTTTTGCAATGGCTCAAAAATCGGATCCGTTGTTGACTGATATTCGTAATAAATACGGGATGAATTATCTAACGGATTTTGGTATTGATGGCTCTTTTAATACCACCCGAATTAAAAATGCAAAAGAACAACCTCAGGAGTATGCTGCAGTCGCTAATTCGGTAGCTTCACTTTTAGATCAGTCGCCAATTCCGCCTTTTGTGGGAAGTAACAGTTGGGTAATTGCACCACAGAAAACAAAAAACGGAAAAGTTATATTTGCCAATGATCCGCATATTGGGTTTTCACAACCGGGGACTTGGTATGAAGCTCACATAGTAACTCCAGATTTTGAATTGTACGGATGCTATCTGGCAGGAACACCATATCCTTTATTGGGTCATAACAGAGAATACGCGTATGGTTTGACGATGTTTGAAAACGATGATATCGATTTGTACCAAGAAGAGAACAATCCTTATGATGCCAATAAATACAGAACGCCAAGTGGATTCGCGAAGTATGAAACCAGAAAAAAAATCATAAAAGTAAAAGACTCTGCCGACGTGGTTTTGAACGTAAAAGTGAGCCGCCACGGACCTATTATGAATGATATGATTGATGGTTTGAATAAAGACAAACCAGTTGCGATGTCGTGGATTTACACGCAACAACCCATTCAAATTCTTGACGCAGTTTATACCCTTTCACACGCTAAAAGTAAAGAAGATTTCCATAAAGGAGTGGCATTGATAGCTGCGCCGGGATTGAATGTGATGTATGGTGATGCCAAAGGAAATGTGGCTTGGTGGGCAACCGGCAAATTATACAAACACAACGAAGGCGTGAATACTAATTTTATATTGGATGGCGCCAGCGGCAAAGATGATATTACAGAATATTTGGATTTCTCCAAAAATCCATCGGCGGAGAATCCAGATTGGAATTATGTATATTCTGCGAATAATCAACCGGAACCTATAGACGGTTTTTTATATCCGGGTTACTATCTGCCTGAAGACAGAGCTCGAAGAATCACACAGTTGTTAGACCCTAAATCCAATTGGGATAAAGAATCTGTCAGCAAAATGATTTTCGATAATACGTCAATAGTTACGCCGGAAGTGGTTAAGAATTTAGTTTCGAATGTGAATTACAATGAGCTTTCTAAAAATGAAAAAGAAGCTATCACTGTTTTAAAATCTTGGAAAGGATCTAATAATCTTAACGATGTGGCTCCGACAATTTACAATAAATGGATTCATTTTTATTTAAAAAATACGTTTGAAGATGAACTTGGTGCAACTAATTTCAAGCAGTTTCTAGGAACGCACATTATGAAACAAATTGTTGCGAAACAAATGTCAAATAATAATTCACTTTGGTGGGATAATATTGCCAGTAAAAATGTGAAAGAGACCAGAAGGCAGATTCTCTCGAAATCTTTTGAAGAAGCAATGGCCTCATTAGAAAAGCAACTCGGAA
Source organism: Flavobacterium xinjiangense (assembly GCF_900142885.1). GTDB lineage: Bacteria > Bacteroidota > Bacteroidia > Flavobacteriales > Flavobacteriaceae > Flavobacterium > Flavobacterium xinjiangense. The sequence goes on from NZ_FRCL01000002.1 coordinate 388,878, forward strand.
ATTCAGTTCCTTCCTGGACTTGGAATCGGGTTCATGTTTTGGAACATCAGCATCCTTTGGGAAAGGTGGCGGCATTGAGAAGAATTTTTAATGTGGGACCCTTTGCAGTTCCAGGTTCTAATGAGGTTATCAACAACCAATTTTTTGATTATACGGATGAAGCGAAATATGTGGTAAAAGGAGGTCCGTCAACGAGAAGAATTATTGATTTTTCTGATATAGAAAACAGCTGGAGTATTTTGCCAACGGGACAATCCGGAAATCCGCTGAGTTCTCATTACAGTGATCAGGCTGAGCTATACAATGCCGGAAAGTTTAGAAAAATGAAAATGAATAAAGCGGAGATTGTTAAGACTTCGACGAAATTAGTTTTCATTGCCAAATAAAAAAAATAGGTTGAAAGAGTTGTCATTATACCGATATTCTGCTTTTCTGTTTAAAACTGGTTTTGTTGACGGCAGGATTCGCGTGAGGGAGTGTAGTGGAAATCCTTTTTTGAGGAACGAAAAAAAGATTGCAACGAAAAGCCCGACCTGACCTTTTTGGGAAGGTCACGCCCAAATAAATCTTCTAAATTGACTGATTCTGTTGATAATTACTTAATTTTGCGAACTTACACTTACTTTTTTCTTGATGCAAACTCCTAAAAAAATAGCAATTGTTGGTTCCGGGTTAGTCGGTTCCTTATTGGCTATTTACCTCCGTAAAGCAGGTCATACTGTTCATATTTATGATCGTAGTCCAGATATTCGACAAATTCAATTTTCGGGGCGTTCCATAAATTTGGCAATGTCTAACCGGGGTTGGAAAGCGTTAGATGCCGTTGGAGTAGGGGATGATGTTCGAACTATTGCAATACCCATGGACAAACGGGCCATACATTTAGTTGACAAACTCAATTTTCAGAATTACGGTCAGGAAGGCGAATCTATTTATTCGATTTCGAGAGGTAGTTTGAATAGAAAAATGATAGACTTAGCTGAGAGTGCGGGAGCAGAATTCTTCTTTGAGCATAAGATTTGGGATGTCACCTTAGAGGATGCTACTTTGCACATCGGTGAAACGGAGCGCGGTGCTTGGGAAGATAAGAAGTATGATATGGTTTATGGTGCCGATGGTGCTTTTTCAAGGATTCGTCACCGTATGCAGCGCCAGAGCATGTTTAATTACTCGCAGGAGTTTTTAAATATGGGTTATAAGGAACTAAATATTCCGGCAAATGCGGATGCTTCCCATAAATTAGATAAGAATTCTTTTCATATATGGCCACGAGGCGAGTATATGCTAATTGCGTTGCCGAATTTAGACGGTAGTTTTACCTGTACTTTGTTTATGCCTTTTGAAGGAGAAAACTCTTTTGCATCTTTAACAGACAGAAAATTGGTTGAGGAGTTTTTTGAAAAGAATCTTCCCGATACGATTGATGTTATTCCGAAATTAGCCGAAGATTTCTTCAAGAATCCTACGAGCACGCTCGTAACGATGAAATGTTTTCCATGGACATATGATGATAAAGTGGCGTTAATTGGTGATGCTTGTCATGCTATTGTTCCCTTTTATGGGCAAGGTATGAATGCCGGTTTTGAAGATATTTCAGTACTTCAGGAAATGATCGAAAAGTATGGCGATGATTGGAAAATGATCTTTTCAGAATATGAAAAATCCCGTAAACCCAATGCAGATGCGATTGCGGAACTTTCCTATCGCAATTTTATGGAAATGAGTTCTAAAACGGCTGACGAGAAATTTTTGTTGCAGAAGAAAATCGAAAAGTCTTTTTCTGATAAACATTCTGATAAATGGATTCCACTTTATAGCAGAGTGACATTCAGCGATCGTCCTTACGCAGAGGCCTTGGCTATAGGCGATTATCAAAACGCCATTATGGAAGAAGTTTTGAGAATGGAAAACATTGAAAATATCTGGGACAGTAAAGAAGTAGAAAATAAGATTTTGTCTCTTTTGGAATAAAAAATAACAATCAAAATTCAATTCTATTACTTTAGAATTGAATTTTGATTGCCGCTGTTAATCCTCTTCGCGATGCACTTTTATAAAATCGAAAGCCGGTGTGCAAATAGCAATGTATTCGCAGGCTACGTCAAAAGGATTGGAATATTGAACTCGGGTGTTTTTCTCAATTTTTATGGATTGACCCGTTTCAAGAATGATGATTTCTCCGTCAATGTTAAATTGTTTCTTCCCTTTAACAATATAAGTGTATTCTTCAAATTCAGGCGTCTGAAATGGTTCGCTCCATTTTGGTGGCGCAATCATGTGTGCAATTGAGATTTCTGGATTATTTGTGGTTGCAATTCCATGATGTTCTTCTATAAGTTTTCCATCAGTTGTTGGAACTACAAAAGGATTTTTTTGAATAAAATATTTTTTCATTAGCGATTACTTTTTAAACATTTTGGACAAAACCCCAAAAGCGCCTCTTATAAAAGTAGCACTTGTCAATACTTTAAGAACGGATTTGCCTACAACATCAGCTGTGCTCGGCCCTTTACTTTCTTCTTTTTTCTCTAACTTCTCTTCTTCTTGTTCTGCGACTTCCTGTTCAGCCACTGCTATTTTTTTGTTAAGCATTTCATAAGCACTTTCGCGGTCAATAAGTTCGCTATATTTTTTTACCAGCTTCGATTTGTTGTTTATTTCCTGGATCTCACTTTCAGTCAAAACATCCATTCGGCTCATTGGAGCTCGCATCATAGTAGCGGCAAGTGGCGTAGGGATTCCTTTTTCATTCAGCGCCGTCACTAATGCTTCTCCAATTCCTAAACTGGTCAGTACTTCATCGGTTTTATAAAATTCTGAAATCGGATAATTATCGGCTGTTTTTTTGATAGCTTCTCTATCATTTGCAGTAAAAGCTCTTAACGCATGTTGTATCTTTAATCCTAATTGTGCCAAAACACCACTAGGGATATCCATAGGGTTTTGAGTTATAAAATACACACCAACTCCTTTAGAACGAATCAGTTTAACAATGGTTTCTATTTGTTCTAGCAAGGTTTTACTTGCTTCGTTAAAGATTAAATGGGCTTCATCAATAAAAATAACTAGTTCAGGCTGATCCATATCTCCTTTTTCCGGCATTTGCTGATAGATTTCAGCTAATAAACTCAACATGAATGTGGAGAATAATTTAGGTTTGTCTTGAATGTCTGTCAAGCGGATAATATTGACATATCCTTTTCCATTTTCATCAAAACGCATTAAATCTTCGATGTCAAATGACATTTCTCCAAAAAACAGTTCTGCTCCTTGCTGCTCCAGTTCAATTATTTTTCTTAGAATTGTGCCCGTTGTAGAAGTGGATATTTTACCATAGTTTTCTTCAATTTCATCTTTGCCTTCCTCGGTAATATAATTGATTACTTTTTTGATGTCTTTTAAATCCAATAAGGCCATCTTATTATCGTCACAATATTTGAATATTACTGAAACAACTCCGGCTTGAGTATCATTCAAGTTTAGTATGCGAGAAAATAAAACAGGACCAAATTCTGAAACAGTGGCGCGAAGACGAACTCCATTTTGTTCTGAGATAGTTAGCAGTTCAACGGGAAAGCTGGAGGTAGAGTAAGGGATGTTTATTTTAGCATGGCGTTCGGTTATAAAAGCTTTTTCTTCGCCTTCTTTTGCGATACCACTAAAATCTCCTTTAATGTCCATCATTAACACCGGAATTCCAAGCGAAGACAATTGTTCGGAGAGTACTTGGATAGTCTTAGTTTTTCCAGTTCCGGTTGCTCCCGCAATTAATCCATGGCGATTTAATGTTTTCAAAGGTATTTTGACTTGTGCATCAGCTAAAGCTTCACCATCAAGTATAGCGCCGCCCAGAATGATGCTTTCCCCTTTTGAATTGTATCCTTCATTAATGTTTTTTATAAAAGCATCTTTTCTATCCATAATTTAATCAAATTTAAATTAATTGCAAGTTATTGTTTTTTTTTAAAATGGCGTTATTTTTAGTATTTACTACTGTTTTATTGCTTTTTTGTTAAGAATTGTTAAAAAAAATATTTTATTTGTCTTTCGCCTGTATATTAACATATTGTCACTATATTTCATAATATTGTATGTTTGTATAAGTTAAATGTTTAAATTTATTATATATTTTGATATAAATGCAAAGTAATGGAAGGTAGTGTATTTATTGAAATAAAATTAATTACAATAAAATAAAAAAAAGTTTTTTTATTTAAACTAAAAATATAAATTTGCTCCACTACAAGTTTATTATAACTAAAGATTATTATTTAAAACTATTAAAATTAAAAAAAAATGGCAAACGTTAAAAAAGAAAACGGATCAAAAGGAGGAGGAATGATTTCAGGAATCATTATTGTTGCATGTGTTTTTGTTGGATGGATTGTATGGAATTTTATAATGGGTAATGGTGCTAATTTCGAAGGTGGAGTTAATACAGGTCACCCAATACCAGGAAATTATTTAGCAATGGTTTACAAAGGAGGTCCTATTGTACCAATTTTATTAGGATGTCTTTTAATGGTTATTGTATTCTCTTTTGAGCGTTTTGCAGTAATTTCAAAAGCAGCTGGAAAAGGAAATTTAGATACTTTCATGAAAAATGTTCAAAATAACATCACTAATGGAGATATTGATGGTGCTATCGCTTTGTGTGACAAACAAAAAGGATCAGTTGCTAATGCAATCAAATCTGCTTTGTTGAAATACCAAGACGTTAAAAAAGAGGGATTAGATAGCGAAGCTGCTGCTGAAACTATCCATAAAGAAATCGAAGAAGCTACTTCATTAGAAATGCCAATGTTAGAAAAACATATGACTATTCTTTCTACTTTAGTTTCTTTAGGAACTCTTGCAGGTTTGTTAGGAACAGTAACAGGGATGATTAAAGCGTTTGGTGCGTTGGCTTCTGCTGGTACTCCAGATCAAGCTGCACTTGCAAATGGTATTTCTGAAGCTTTGATTAACACTGCAACAGGTATCTCGACTTCAGCTTTAGCTATTGTTGCTTACAACTTTTTTACTTCTAAAATTGATACTTTGACTTATTCTATTGATGAGGCTGGGAATACAATTGTAAATACTTACAGACACTACAGAAGTACTCAAAAATAATTAATAATTTAATTTATAAGAAAATAGCAATCTTGTAATAAGATCTATTTTCTTATAAATATTAAAAAATATATTAATGGCTATAAAAATGTCCAAAAAAGCAGCGTCTATTGATATGACGGCTATGTGTGATGTGGCTTTTCTTTTGCTGACTTTCTTTATTTTGACTGCTACAGCTAAGATTCCGGAAGCATTGCCAGTAGACACTCCTGCTTCAACAGTTCAGACTAAGTTACCGGAAACGGATTTGGCTACAATTACTGTTGGAAAAGGAAAAGTATTCTTTGACTTAAAAGGAAGAGAAGTTCGTAAAAGAACTCTTGAATTAATGGGTCAAAAATACGGTGTAGCGTTTACTGAAGAGGAAGCAGCAAAATTTGCTCTTATGGAGGGAATTGGTGTTCCTATTTCAAACCTTCAGCAACTTCTTGCAATGAAAACTGCAGACAGAAGTAAAGAAGGAGTGCAGCCGGGTGTTCCTAAAGATTCGCTCGACAATCAGTTGAAAGAATGGATTTACAATGCTCGTATTGCAAATATCGAAGTAGATGATAAAGAATTGCAAATTGCTATTAAAGGTGACGCAAAAGAAGAATATCCAGCTATTAAACAAGTTATGGATATTTTACAAGACCAAAAAATCAATAACTTCAATTTAGTTACTGGTTTAAGAGCAAAAGATAAAAACTAAAAAAAATACACTAAAATGGCTGAATTAAATACCGGCGACGGTGGTGGCAAAAAAGGTGGCAAGGTAAGAAGTAAAAAATCAGGCTCAAAAGTAGATTTAACTGCTATGGTTGATTTAGCATTCTTGTTAATTACTTTCTTTATGCTTACTACTACGTTGTCTAAACCTCAATCGATGAGTTTGGGTTTGCCAGATAAGGAAGATGATAAAAATAAGGATAAGCCAATCAAGGTTGATGAGAACCGTACTATGACAATATTATTAGGTGATAATGATAAAATGACATATTACATGGGTTTATTAGCAACTCCAATTGCTGGTCCTAAAGAAATTTCTTATGGTAAAGAAGGAATTCGTAAAGAATTACAGAAAAGAAGAAAGTCAGTTCTTGAATACACAGGTAATAAAGATAAAGGGATGATTGTAATTATCAAACCGAGTAAAAAATCAAATTACCGTAATTTAGTAGATATTCTTGATGAAATGGCGATTGTGGATGTGCCAACATATGCTATCGTTAATGATTTTACTCCTGAGGAACAAAAATTGTTAGAAGGTAAATAAGATTTATCTTATTACTCAATAACCTAATAACTAAGAAAAATGAAATTAGATATATTCACAAACCAATGGCTTGATATTGTATTCGAAGGTCGTAATAAGGCCTATGGTGCTTATGAGCTTAGAAAAACGAATAACAAGACTACGGTTAAAGCTCTTGTGCTTGGCGCAATTGTTTTTGCTCTTGCAGTTAGTGCTCCACTTATTGTAAGTCTTCTTCCTGATTCTTCAGATGATACTGAGACATTAGATACGAAAATAACAACAATTAAGTTGCCGCCTAAGAAAGAAGAAGTAAAAAAAGATCTTCCGCCACCACCGCCGCCACCTCCAAAAGTGGATCAGGTAAAATTTGTTAAGCCAGTTGTGGCTAAAGCAGATGAAGTAACTGAAGAGCCGCCAAAAATTGTTGAAATAAAAGACAAAAAATTAGGTGCTGAAACTATTAAAGGTGATCCAGATGCTGAATTGACAGTTGAACCAGTAGGTACTGGTCCTGCGGCAGTTGTTGAAGAGGATAATCAAATTTATAATACTGCTGGTATCGAGGTAAAACCAGAATTTCCAGGTGGTATGGATAAATTTTACTCTTATGTAGGTAAAAATTATCAAACACCTGAAGAAGATGGTTTGAAAGGTAAAGTGTATGTTACATTTGTAGTTGAAAAAGATGGTTCATTAACGGATATCAAAGTAATTAGAGATATTGGTTACGGTACAGGAAAAGAAGCTATTCGTGTTTTAAACAAATGTCCGAGATGGAACCCTGGAGAGCAAAATGGTAAAAAAGTAAGGGTGCTTTACTCTCTTCCTATTACTATTCAATCTGCAGAATAATGTTAAATAACATAGTAAATAATATTAAGAAGAAATCGCTTAAAGAGCGATTTCTTCTTGTTTTAGGAATTTTGTTTTTTCTAGTTTACCTTATTTTAGGTTTATTTATTATCTTTATGAAGAATTTTCCTCTTGCGATTCAACCAAATTATAGAATTGCTTTTGGGGTGTTACTTATTGTATATGCCTCTATTAGATTCTTCCGAATTATTAATGATAATGTCAACTAGATTATGAAAAAGTATAGTAAAATTTCGTATTTTGTTTTTCTTGCAGCAATTGTATTTTTTTTTGCATGCAACCAATCTAAGAGTTCAAAGAACAAGGAAACCATACTTAAAGGCTCAGCTACTATTTACGTTGATGAAACTCTAACTCCTGTTATTGAAGACCAGGTTGAAATTTTTGAAAATAAATATGAAGCCAAAATTAAACTTATTTCTAAATCAGAAGCAGAAACTGTGAACTCGTTATTTAGAGAGAAGTCTGCAATTGCTATTTTGTCCAGAACTTTGACAGCTGAAGAATTACAGGTATTCGAACAAAAGAAAATAGTTCCTAAAATAACAATGTTCGCTACTGATGCAGTTGCTTTAATCTCCAATAAAAATAATAATGATTCTATTGTGGCGTTAAAGGATATAATTAGTTTTATGCAAGGGAATGCAGTTCCGTCTATTAAAGGATTAGTTTTCGATAATCCAAATTCAAGTACCGTTCGTTACATGAATTCTTTAGCGGGAATCAAGGCAATACCTGAAAAAGGTGTGTTTTCTTTTAAGACCAATGATGAAGTTATTAAATATGTTTCTGAAAATGAGGGTATGATTGGGATTGTTGGGGTTAACTGGCTTTCACAGCCTATGCCGGCAATGCAAAAATATGTTGATAATGTAAATACATTAAACGTAAAAGGGCTGGAAAGTGAAAAAGCTTTTGCGCCAACTCAGAATAATATCGCAGAGAGAAAATACCCTTTGGCACGCGATTTGTATATTATCAATTGTCAGGGATATTCTGGATTAGGAATGGGCTTTGCTTCATTTGTAGCAGGAGATATAGGACAGAGAATAATTTTAAAATCTGGATTGCTTCCTGTCCGTATTCCCGGAAGGAATATAACAATTAGGAAAAATATTGAAAACGATAAAAAATAAATTAACTACAACAAAGATGAATAAATTTAAAATTTTTAGTGTTGCTTTATTGGCTTCGGTAACCGTGAGTCAAGCTCAAGATATAAATCAAGCAAAAAAAGCAATTGACGCAGAACAATTTGACAAAGCGAAATCGATGTTAAAATCGATCATCAAAGCTAAACCAAGTAATGGAAGAGCCTCGTTTCTTTTAGGAAATATCTACCTTAATCAAAGTGTTACTGATTCTGCTAAAATCTATTTTCAAAAAGGATTAGCTGGTAGTGATAATGGAAAACTAAACTATATCGGTTTAGGACAAATTGATTTAGATAGTAATAATAAAGCTGCGGCTCAAACTAATTTTGGATTAGGTACTAAAGGAATTAGTAAAAAAGACGTTGAAGAATTGGTATATGTAGGTAGAGCTTATATGAATGCTGAAAAGCCAGATTATAAAAGTGCCATTGCAATTTTGAATCGTGCTAAAATTAATAACCCATCAGATGCACAAGTGCAATTGGCATTAGGAGATGCTTATTTTGGGGATAACAATCAAAATGAGGCGTATGTAGCTTACAGAAATGCTTTTCAAGCAGATAATTCGTTATTAAGAGCTAAAATGCAATTAGGAGTTTTGCTTAAAGGTGCGAAATCTTATGATGAGGCAATTAAAGCATTTAATGAAGTAATCGCTTTAAACCCAAATTATGGTCCGGTTTACAGAGAACTTGCGGAAACCTATTATAAAATTGCTAGAAATAAACCTTCAAAATCTGTAGAGAGTTTGAAAACGGCGATTGGGTTTTATGATAAATACATGAGTTTGACGGATTATTCTCTTGCTTCTCGTATGCGTCATGCTGATTTCCTTATTCTTGTGGGTGACTACAAAGCATTAGAAATTGAAGCTAATAAAATGAAACAATTAGACAAGGTTAACCCGAGAATTTTACGTTATTTGGGTTATGCGGCGTACGAAAACGGAAATGTTGATTTAGCAAAAACATCGTTAGAAAGTTTTATTTCAAATCCAGCTAACAAGATTATCGCTAAAGATTATATCACTTTAGGTTTGGTGAAAATTAAAAAAGGAACTAGTGCTGATGGTCTTTCGGTTAATCCAACAGCTTTCAAAGAAGGTTTAGCAATCATCAAAAAGGGAATTGATCTTTTACCTATAGCAGTAGAGGACTTGAATGAAGTAGGTAAAAAATTATTTGCTCAAAAGTTATTCAAAGAAGCAGCTGCGATTTTTGAACTTAGTACTAGCAATAAAGAGTCGAGAAATTATTTAGATGATAATGTTTATTACGGTTTATCGTTATATTATGATAATAACAGAAAAGACGTAAAAGCAGATCCTATTGCTCTACAAAAAGCAGATGCTGCTTTTGCTAATGTAATTGTGGCATCTCCTGACTATCAAGAAGCTTATTTGTATAGAGCGAGAACAAATAGATTGCTTGAAAATGATGCTGTAATGATTAAAGCATACCAAGATTACGTAGATAAGACTACACAAAAGGGAGCTGAAGAATTAGCTAAACCAGCTGTGAAGACCAAATTTATAGAAGCTTATAATAATATTGCAGTAATCTATTCTAAAACGGATAAAGTAAAAGCAAAAGAATACTTAAACAAAACTCTTGCTATTGATCCAGCTAATCAATACGCATTAGACGCATTGAAAACTTTGAAATAGTTTTAAATATTTCAACATTTATAAAACCGATAGTTCCAAAAGAACTATCGGTTTTTTTTTGAGCTAAACTTCAGGATTAATTGCTAAGACTGGACCCGCTATTCGCTCTATCTTTTTTAAGGTCAAAAAAATGCCCTTAAAAAAGGATGCCGCTTCTATCGGGGCTAGTAGTTATTATTAGTGATTTTCAGCAAGCATTTTCTAAATATCAAATTAACTCCCTTTCAAATTAACTATCTTTGCACTTTAAAATAAAATAATGTTATCAAAAGAAATACAATTAGAAGTTAATAAAGGCGCAATGCTTCCATTGATGGAAGAATTTTACACCATTCAAGGAGAAGGATTTCACACAGGAACTGCAGCTTACTTTATTAGAATTGGAGGATGTGATGTGGGCTGTCATTGGTGTGATGTTAAAGAAAGCTGGAATGCGGAATTACATCCGCCAACAAGTATTGACTTAATAGTTGCTAATGCAAATAAGTATGCCGATACTGTTGTCGTTACTGGTGGAGAACCTTTAATGTGGGATATGACTTTACTTACTCAAAAACTAAAAGATCAGAATTTAAAAGTACATATTGAAACCTCGGGGGCCTATCCACTTTCCGGATCTTGGGATTGGATTTGTCTTTCGCCAAAGAAAAATAAATTACCTACAGAAACCGTTTATGATAATGCGCATGAGTTGAAGGTAATTATTTACAATAAACATGATTTTATTTTTGCAGAAGAACAAGCTGAGAAAGTAAATCCGAATGCTATTTTATTTCTTCAACCAGAATGGAGTAAAAAAGAAGAGATGACTCCGTTAATTGTGGATTATGTAATGAACAATCCAAAATGGCGTGTATCGTTACAAACACATAAATATTTAAATATTCCATAATAAAAAAATACCCCAAAATGTAATTACATTTTGGGGTATTTTTATAAAAGATTAGATCTTGAATTATTTGACTAACGAAATTACCAAGCTTTTTTCTTTTTCAATTCCGTAATATGTGCTAAATGGTGGTTTCCGTGCCATGCATAGGTTCCAATTATTTCCTTGATTGTAAATTCGCTGTTATGTTCTGGATGAATGAATGTCTTTTCTAAATCTTCTTCATCTAAACTTTTCATTAAATAAGCCAATCGAAAGTGTAATCCTTCCAGAAAAGACAATGTAGGTTGAATAGGCATCGTTAAATTATCATGCATTTCTGCCCAAAGGTCTTCATGGTAATATTTTATTATAGGCTTGTCTTCTGTCAAAGTCCATTTAATTCTGATAAAACAATTCATATGGCTATCTGCACAATGATGAATCACTTGACGAATCGTCCAACCATTTTGTCGATAAGGAGTTTCAAGTTGCTCGTCTGTTAAATAGATTACCTCTTTTTTTAATCGCTCTGGAAAACTTGCGATTTCAGCTATTTTTTCTGCTAAATAATTGCTTGAATATGATTCGGGTGCAATAAACTTCCCAATAGGATAACGTAATTTATCTAATAGTAAATTTTCCATAATTTAATTAGTCTTTGGTGTTGGTCCTTTTTTTAAATCGAAAGCTTCGCCAAATAATCATAATGCTCGCCTTCAAGAATTAATTCACATTGAAATCCATTATCTAAAGCGGCATTTTGCAAAGTATTATAATCAATGAACATCCAGTCGAATGGTCTTTCTTTCTCGCCTTTGTAGGAGATATTAAAAACTATTTCACCATAATATTCATTTTTTGAAGGAATCCATTTTCCACCGTCTTCATCATCATCAAACATATATATGATATCTGAACTATCCAACAATATTTGTCCTCCAGGATTTAATAAAGATTTCAGTTTTAGGAGAAAATTCGGAATGTTTTTTAATTTTCCGCACATTCCGGCCCCATTCATTAAAAGTAATATAGTGTCGTATTTCTCGTTTTCTAAAGTCATTACATCCTGAACTTTGGCATTCTTTAATCCACGAAGTGTGCATGCTTGGATTGCATTTGCCGAAATGTCAATTGAAGTGACATCTAAATTCCGTTCGTTTTTTAAAGACAAACTATGGCTACCCGCGCCACAGCCTACATCTAAGATTTTACCTTTGGCAAGTTGCAAAGCTTTTTGTTCCATTTGAGGCATTTCATCGTACGATCGAAATAAATAGGCAACGGACATTTCATCTTCTTCAGAAATGGTTGTCTCCGTAATTAAATCTTCGGGAGCATTATTAGTTTGATAATCAAGTATGGCTTTGCCAAAAAGATCTTTCATTAGAGTTGGTGTGTTAATTTAGTTATTTGTTGATTTGTTTTAAGTAATTTCGCAAAATGTTTTATCGAATAACCGAATAGACAACTCTACGAATGAATACTATTTTAAACAATCTTCCTAAAGAAGCCAAAGATAAGCATATCGAAAACAAAAAGTATTTCGATAAGCTGAAAAAGAAGACGCCAAAGAATTTAGATTATGTCATGCAGGATTTACATGATGCTGAATTTAAAAAGACTGATTGTTTAAAATGTGCCAATTGTTGTAAAACTACGGGACCTTTATTTACCGATGCCGATATTGAGCGTGTTTCAAAATATCTCAGACAAAAACCACAACAGTTTATCGAACAATATCTCCAAATAGATGAAGACAGGGATTATGTTTTGCAAAGTGTGCCTTGTACTTTTCTGGATAATGAAAATGCTTGTATGATTTATGATGTTCGGCCAAAAGCATGCAGAGAGTTTCCCCATACGGATAGAAAGAAATTTCAACAAATTACAGATTTAACGCTGAAAAATGTTGCTATATGCCCAGCAGCTTTTAATATTGTGGAGGAAATGAAGAAGAAATTACCTCTTTAAAAATTTCTGTCTCGTCTCCCTTTCCTTGGAGGAGGGAGTCCCGAGGCTTCGGGAGGGTAGAGGATTAATATATCAAATATTTAGATCTCATTACCTTAAACTCAAGGAGTCCTTTCTTCCAGCTTTCTCTGATTTCTTTTTCTGCGATTCCACTTTCTATTTGTAGCTGTAGTTTTTTAGTTCCAGCCAATTTTGTAAAAAAAGCATTGAAGAATTTCGATTTGTCTGTAGTTGAATTATAGGCTTTAATTAGCCATTTCAATTCCAGTTGATTCACTCTTGGATAGGTTGATAAATCTTCCCCATAACAAAGCACTCCATTGTAAACTGGGTTTTGTGCACCTAAATTTGGTTTCGGAATAAAACTAAAATCACTTTTTGGTAAATAAGGTGAACCATAAATTTGAAATTGCTTCTCAGTACCGCGACCGACACTTACATTCGTTCCTTCAAAAAGACATAAACTGGCATATAAATTCACGGCTTGATCATTCGGAAGATTTGGGGATGGTTTAATTGGTAAACTGTAATCCATTTTTCTGTTGTAATTAAGACACGGAATAACGGTCAATTTGCATTGGATTCTATTTTTCAACCACTTTTCACCATTAATCATTTTGGCATATTCACCAATAGTCATTCCGTGAAGTAAAGGAATTGGATGCATTCCCACAAAACTAGCATATTCTTTTTCTAGAACTGGCCCGTCAATAATAGTTATATTGGGATTAGGTCTGTCAAGAATCAATAGCGGAATGTTGTTTTCGGCGCAAGCTTCCATAATATAATGTAAGGAGGAAATATAGGTGTAAAATCGAGCACCAACATCTTGTAAGTCAAAAACCAGAATGTCAATTCCAGCCAGTTGTTCGGGTTTTGGTTTTTTATTTTCACCGTATAACGAAATAATTGGCAGTCCAGTTTTAGAATCTTTTCCATCAAATACATGTTCGCCCGCATCTGCAGTTCCACGAAAACCATGTTCGGGAGCAAAGATGGTTTTGACAGCAATATTTTTTCCTAATAGAAAATCAACCAAATGAGTTTTATCTGATAGGATTCCGGTTTGGTTAGTTACGATTCCTATTTTTTTGCCTTTTAATATAGGAAGATAAGCAGTGTAATTATCGGCACCAGTTTTAATCCTATTCTCGGAAACACTTGTTACTTTTATTAAACTGTCGTTTTTCATCTCCTGCGCTTGCGTTTTTTTGGTCGTACAAGAGATTAAAGTTGCAAATAAAAATAAAAGAAAAAATGTATTTTTTATAAATGGCGTCATGTGATAAATCATAATAAAATTAATGTCTATTAGTGTAATTCGTGTTTTAGCTGTATTTTTGGCACAAGCGACGCAAACTGGCTTAGCAAATCTAAAATAGAAATTGAATCAACTTGAATTTAGAATACTTCATTGCCAAAAGACTCATCACTGCTAAAGATTATAAAAGTAGCATATCTGCGCCAATTATAAAAATTGCAATTTCGGCAATTGCTATCGGTATGATCATGATGATTGTTTCCGTGGCGACGGGAATTGGCTTGCAACAAAAAATTAGAGAAAAGGTTTCTGCTTTCAATGGACATATCATTATTTCGAATTACGACAACAATCAGTCCGAAGTTACGCTTGTGCCTATTTCTAAGAAGCAGGATTTTTATCCAAAGTTTACTTCTGTTCCAGGAATAAGTCATATTCAAGCCATCGCAACAAAAGCCGGAATTATAAGAACCGAGAAAGCTTTTGAAGGAATTATTCTAAAAGGAGTTGGAAAAGATTACAAATGGAATAATATTAAGGAATATCTAATTTCGGGTAAACTGCCTGATTTTTCTAAAGGCCTAAATGAAGAAGTGCTGATTTCGCAATTCCTCGCTACTAGACTAAATTTACAAGTTGGTGATTCCTTCAATACATTCTTCATAAAAGAAGGTCAAAATAAACTACCCAACATCCGAAGATTCAAAATCACGGGAATTTTCAACTCTGGTTTTCAGGAATTCGACGCTACTTATGTAATAGGAGATATTCGTCACCTGCAACGTATTAATAAATGGAGTCCAGATGAAGTAGGAGCTTTCGAAGTTTTTGTAAATGATTTCAACAATATAAAAACAACTGGCGAGCAGGTCTATGAGGAAACATCTTCTACACTTGATACGAAAACCATAATCGAAAAATATAGCTACATATTCGAGTGGCTTCAATTGTTCGATTTAAATATCATAATCATATTAGTGGTTATGATATTAGTGGCAACAATCAACATGGTGGTTGCGCTATTAGTTCTTATTCTCGAGCGAACCCAAATGATAGGAATATTAAAGGCATTAGGTGCAGATAATTGGTCGGTTAGAAAAATATTTCTCTACAACGCCTTTTATCTTATAGTGAGAGGATTGTTTTGGGGGAATTTAATTGGGATATCTTTATTATTAATCCAGCAATATTTTGGAATAATCAAACTCAACCCAGAAAATTACTATGTCAACCAAGCACCAGCATATCTTAACTTGGGTTATGTACTATTATTGAATCTACTCACGGTCACCGTTTGTTTCCTAGTGTTATTAATTCCTTCCTATATAATAACCAAAATATCTCCTGTAAAAGCCATTCGTTTCGACTAGATTTTCATTTGGGCGTTTCCCTTTATAAAAAGGAGGCTATTATCGATTAAGGTGATAACCTCTTTTTTATAAACGGTCGGGCTATTCGCTGCAAGTCCTCGTCAAGTTTCGTTTCACTTCACTTTCCTGTGGGCTTTCCACTGCTATCCCTAACGCGCGAAGCGCTTCATCGACTTGGTGGTTCAGTCATAGATGAAATCTCTTTACCTTATATATAGGAGGAAATTGTCTGATTAGAATATTCCATTTCTACATATATATAGTGACATCGACAGCTTTTTATTCATAAAGTCATCCTTTTCTTGGGGAAGTCCCGAGGCGTCGGCCGGGGAGAGGAAAAAACTTTACTTTCAAAATTCACGTTTCCAGCGAGTTAAAGCGAGCGTTAAGAAAACGTCAAAAAAAAGCGTTTAAAAAGCTTGCGAAAGCGAATAAAGGTGGTACTTTTGCACCCGCAACAAGCATACGTTCTTTAACAAACTGACAAGTATTCTGAATCTGAAACGAGAATTTATTTTCAAAAAAAAGATTTCAAAAAGCTTGTGAGATTAGAAAACGGATGTTACATTTGCACCCCGCAAAACAAGCAAAGTTCCTTGACAAATTGATAAGAAAACGAGAAGAAAAAGAAAACGAAAATTTTCTAAAAAAACTTCAAAAATTTCTTGCCAGTTAAGAAAAGAAGTTGCACTTTTGCACCCGCTTTGAGAGACACACAATGTGAGTTAAACAAGACGAGAAACAAGAAGAACACGTTCCTAGACATATTGAATTGACAGCCGTCTCGTCCAAAAGACGAGACAAATAATAAAGAGTAATAGAATCGAAAGATTTGAAAAAACCACTAGAACTTCAGTCACATAAACAAAGAGGTCAGATTTATCTGGACTCACACAATATACGATGAAGAGTTTGATCCTGGCTCAGGATGAACGCTAGCGGCAGGCTTAACACATGCAAGTCGAGGGGTATAGGTTTTCGGACCTAGAGACCGGCGCACGGGTGCGTAACGCGTATGCAATCTACCTTTCACAAAGGGATAGCCCAGAGAAATTTGGATTAATACCTTATAGTAATACGACTTGGCATCAAGATGTATTTAAAGATTTATCGGTGAAAGA
>NZ_FRCL01000021.1 GCF_900142885.1 Flavobacterium xinjiangense
TATTATCACTCACAATTTAAAAAATAATATCATGGAAGAAAAAAAGAAATCACCAAAAATGTTGAGACAACGCAAAATACTTTTAGTGATGCCATTAGTAGTGTTGCCCTTTATTACAATTTTGTTTTGGGTCTTGGGGGGAGGAAAAATGGATGCAGCGAATGCTTCGGTTGTGGAGGAAAAAGGATTTAATATAAAACTTCCGGACGCAAACTTGAAAGAAGGCCCTAATTTGGATAAAATGCATTACTATGATCAGGCAGCACTTGACTCAATTAAACTAGAAGAGCTAATTAAGAAGGATCCCAACTATTTCAGTCAGACTTTTCAAGAAGATTCAACAGAAACGGGCGCCATCTCTACTAATCGAATCCCTTCCGGAAAAGGCGCTACAGGCTTAAATGCCCTTATGTATCGTGATCCTAATGAAGTGAAAGTACATCAAAAGCTGGAAGCGTTACAAAGAGTAATAAATGCTCCCATTGCGCCCGTACCAAGTCGAAATTCAAAAAATTTTGCCAGTAGAAATGCAAATGCGTTGGAGTCTGAAGATGTTGACAAAATGGAAGAAATGATGAAATCGATGAATACTCAAAATAATGAGCCAGACCCTGAATTGAAGCAACTCAGCGGCATGTTGGAAAGTATATTAGATATTCAGCATCCTGACAGAGTACAGGAAAAATTGCGAAAAGTTTCCGAATCCAAACGGGGACAGGTATTTTCCATTACTACTTCAGCAACGGAAGACTATATTTCTTCCTTGCAAACTACTTCTTCAAATGGTGCCGTATCTAGTAAGAAGCTGAAAGGAAATACCTTTTATGCTTTGGATGACCCAGCAACAGCGGATTATGTTCAAAATGCAATAACTGCTGTAATGCATGAAACGCAAACTATTGTAAACGGTTCCACAATAAAGCTGAGGCTGAGTCATGCTATTTTTATTAATGGAGTTGAAATCCCAAAGAATAATTTTTTATTCGGAATAGCATCCTTACAAGGGGAAAGACTCCAAATAAAGATCAATAGTATTCGATATGAGAATTCGCTATTCCCTGTTGATCTCACCGTTTACGATTTGGATGGACTCATCGGTATTTACATACCAGGAGCAATTAATCGTGAAGTGGCTAAAGCATCTGCAGACCGCGCTGTTCAAGCACTAGGCGTTGCATCTCTGGACAATTCATGGGGAGCACAAGCAGCTGGGGTAGGGATCGAGGCGACTAAAACACTTTTCAGTAAAAAAGCAAAGCTTATCAAAGTAGTGGTCAAGGCAGGCTATGAGGTATTGCTTCGGGATGAAAATCAAAAACAAAAGGATTCTAATTAAAAACCAAAAAATATTAACTATGAAGAACTTAAAAACAGTGGTAATGATCTTTACTGTACTCTTTACCATCGGTGCATTTGCACAGCAGACAAACAGAAATCGTTTAACTAAAATTGAGTCAGATTCTGTAGCTATTGGGTATTCAAAAACAACCAATATTGTATTTCCCTATGCTATTAAGAGTGTTGATCGCGGTAGTCAGGATATATTGGTTCAAAAAGCCAAGGGACTTGAGAATATACTTCAGATTAAGGCTGCACAACGGGGGTTCATTCAAACCAATCTTACCGTAGTTACAGCAGATGGAAAATTGTATTCTTTTGTTCTAAATTATAATGAGCAATCCCCTCAACTGAATCTCTCTGTGAATAAAATAGAACTGGAGCGACAGGAAATTTATTTTTCAGAGGAAAGTGGTAACAAGGAGGAGATACAAGAATATTCCAAGTTAGCTTTCTATGAAAAGAACAAGATACGAGGTGGAAAGGAAAATAGACATGAAATCAAATTTCAATTAAATGGAATTTTTATCCAGAACGATATAATGTATTTCAGGCTAATAGTCGAAAACAGTTCTAAAATAAAGTATGATATTGACCAGCTCCGTTTTTTTATTCGGGATAGTAAAAGAGTAAAACGAACCGCCACACAGGAAATCGAAATTAAACCTACTTATATTCTCAATGATGTTGCAGCTATTGAGGGAGAGTCAGAAAATACATTTGTGTTTGCGCTATCTAAATTTACGATTCCAGAGGATAAATACTTGGCAATCCAGCTGATGGAAAAGAATGGAGGTAGACATATGGAATTGGATGTAAAGAACAAAAAAATTGAAAAAGTCATAGTCTTACCGACTTTGTAGTTAGTAATCATTTAAATAAAGAGTCATGAACGAGAAAAATTTTGAATACTTAAAAGACCAAATTAAGTACACCGGTTTCGGTGAAGCACTGGAAAATGAGTTAAAGGAAAAAATGCAGCAACAAACTTCGAGTTTTACGTTGAATCACGATGCTCATTACGGAAACGATATTGCAGTAGCAACATTGAATTTTAAGAAGTCGGATCAAAGTGATATGTATTTCTTTAATTCCTATAAGGTGGATTTGCAAAAAGACAATTCTAAGGAGTCATTGGAGCAGACCTTTTATATCAATAAGGGTAGTAATATTACTATGAAGGAAGCTTATAACCTTATGGAAGGAAGAGCAGTGTATAAGGACCTGACAAGTAAAGAAGGTCAGGTTTATAATTCTTGGGTTCAAATTGACTTTAAGGAATCTGACACTTCGGGCAATTTCAAACTGAATCAGTACCATCAGAACTATGGCTACGATCTGGAGTCAGCACTGTCCAAACATCCAATCAAAGAATTAGAAAATGCTAAATTTAAAGAAGATTTGATGGATTCCCTAAAAAAAGGAAACCTGCAATCAGCTACTTTCTTACAGGATGGTAAAGAAGTCAAGCATTATATTGAAGCCAATCCTCAATTCAAAACCATCAATGCATACGATGGGAATCTGAAACGTATTGATAACCGTCAAACTAAAGAGGAAAAGCAATCTGAAGGGCAAAGTACAGCAATGAAGCATGATAATAAAAGACAGAGCCAAAGTAGCGATGATGATGGGCCTGCCGCTCCGCAGGAAGCTAAAAAACGAAAAAAAAAGCAGTCTAATTCAATGTAGATTCTTATGGAAGTATTAAAACCCTTATCCGATTTTTTTAATGCAATAGAGAATGATTACCGAATTAGCATCACGCATATCGGTATATATGTCGCTCTATTGCAGTTTAGAGCAGGTAAGGGTTTTATTAATCCAATACGGGCTTACAGATACGAGATTATGGACATAGCCAAAATTTCTTCCCCTAAAACATATTATAAATGCATGCGAGAATTAAGCGAATATGGTTATATCAAGTATGAGTCAACTCGTAAACGAAACCAGGGGAGTACCATTTATTTCCTTTAACCTATATCTAATATACGAAGTCAAATTTAAGATTTAGAAAGATGAAAAAGTTAACAATTGCGGAACTTCCCAATGCAGTGGAAACGTTATATGGAAAGATGGAATCTATCGAAAAATTGTTAAATGAAAGAAATCATATTTATGGGCATAATGATAGGAAAAAAAGATGTTTCATACAGGAAAAATGCAGTACAAACTTTAATAAAAGTGATTTGGCACAATTCTTCTACATTCTTATGGATGAAGAAATTTTATTTTTTAGAGCTAAAGGTCGAAACTGCAATCGGAGCAAAATGCAGCATTTTATACAAACAAACTTTACCTATAGCGGGGATTCTAATTTACAAGTCGAAATCGACACTATCAGCAAACAATTTTCTGAATCTAAAGGCTTTACTTATCGAGATAAACAGTTGCGATTTCTAGATAAAATTATTGCTATTTTACAAGAAAGAAAGCATAAACTAACTAAAAGGTAGTTTTTTATAGTTTTGTTATCCCATTGCATCTTCATTCATCATAAAAAAATGTCTTATGTCAAAACAAGGAAAAGAAAACAAATTCTCTTATTTAGCGGCAATCAAGCAATTGTTAGATCCTTTGTATACTCGATTGGAGAAAATTGATGGTAAGATTAAAGCCGAGAAAATCAACGAATCTAATCGCTACTACAGGAATGAGGATTTGAAAAAACTATTCGGATTATCAAATAATACTATTATCAAATACCGACAGACCGGAGTACTTCCTTTTACCAAACTGGGTGATATATATTTGTATGAATCTACTAAAATTAAAAAAATATTATCCGAAAACGAGAAATAAGAGGCAAATTAAATCTGTTTTTTGGCAGGTAAATAGTAAGTCTTTCTTCATTTTTTTGATGGATGTACACTTAGAAATAACAAAAGGATTCCAATTGGAGTCCTTTTGTTATTTAATTGAATTTTCTTTTAAGTATCTTGTATCTGGTGATCAGCTGTATTTTTGTTTTAGCTTAGTCATATCCTCCATCACATTTACATCTAATACTTTTGCGTAATGTTGTGTCTGCTTAATATTAGTATGACCCATCATTGATGAAACATTTTCAATCCTCACTCCATTCCCAAGCGTTACCGTTGTTGCAAAGGTATGCCTGGCCACGTACCACGTTAAATTTTTAGTTATACCGCACAAGTCAGCAATCTCCTTGAGATAAGCATTCATTTTTTGATTGGAAATCTGAGGTATAAGTCCAATTTGAAGATTTTTGTATTTATTAATGATCTTCAGGGTGGGAGGTAGAATAGGGACGTTAGCTCTGATTGCTGTTTTGGCTCTATTAGTCATAATCCAAAGTGAATCACTGCTATCTTGGAATATATTACTAGCCGTAAGATTAGAGGCATCAACGGGGGCATAACCCGTGTAGCAGCTAAAAAGGAATACATCCTTAACCCGTTCCAAACGTTCCACTGAAAATTTCTTATTTTCTATTCGATCTAATTCTTCTTGGGTTAGAAAAACAGCGTCTTTAATACTTAACTTTCCATCGTAAAGATTAAATGGATTCTTCTCCAGTAATCCCATTCTGATGCAATAATTACATGCAGTTTTGTACATTCTCATATATTTTACCATTGAGTTGTTTCTAATGCCGATTCGTCCTTTAAAATTGCTTTCATACTTTAGATACGATTCGAGATTGAAAACAAAAGCGCTGGAAACCTCATTTGAAGGAAAATCTTCGACGCCGTACTGCTGTTTCATAAAGTTTACGAGTAATTCCTTAGAACGTCCATACTTTTGGAATGAAGCTTTAGATCGCTCTCCAGCCGTTACTTTTTTTTCAAAGTAAACATTATGCTTATCCATAATTTCTACAATGCTTGCTCCTTTTGTTTGACTAGTAGTTTTACCGTTAAACTCATTTTTAACCTGCACCAATGAAATATCGGGACTTACTTTGGTTAATTCATTAAATTTCTTTTCGAGATTCAATTGAAAAAGATCTAAACTGTGTTTTAAAACCTTTTCTTTTTCAAGTTTTAGCACTGTTCTTAGGTTTTTGGTAAATAGCCACCGTTCTTTTAGGATTGATTTGCCGGTAGTCATCGTGATTGACTGCTGGTTGTAAGATACACGGGCAAAAATAGGAGATTCTCCTTTTTTGTTGGCCTTTCCGGCCTTGAGGTAAAAAATTACTTTTAACATAACTTCTTGTTTTTAAATTAATAATCAAATTGATTTAAAAACTTTGAAAGTTACTAGTGGTGGCGGGGAATTCCCGGGGAATTCTTCCGATTTAGTGACCCTATTTTCTCTAAAAAGGCAGAAAATGAAATAGGGTCACCAATAGGGTCACTGTTCTTTGATTCTATATGTGCTTTTTGACACATTATAAAAAACGAAAAAGCCTTTAAATACTACTATTTAAAGGCTTTTGATTTTTAAAGTTTCTTTTGAAACCTTATGTGGCGGAGAAAGAGGGATTCGAACCCCCGGACCTGTTACAGTCAACAGTTTTCAAGACTGCCGCATTCGACCGCTCTGCCATTTCTCCAGTATGTCGCTTTCATTACCTGATTGCGAGTGCAAATATAAGAACCTTTTTTGGTTATGCAAATGTATTTTTATAAAAAAAGCATCTATTTTTAGGACTATTTTTTAAATGTTTCATTTACTTGGCTTTACAATAAAATTATTTAAAAAAAAATAATGCAAAACGGGTTTAATACTTTACATATTCGGTTATTTCTAGCCCGTAACCTATCATTCCAACACGTTTGGTTTGCTCAGCATTCGATACTAATCTGATTTTTGAGATATCAATATCATGCAGTATTTGAGCTCCAATTCCAAAATCTTTACTATCGATAACAATTTTAGGTGCTTTCATTGTGCCTTCAGCCTGTAAATTCTTTAATTCAGAAATGCGGCTAAGAAGATTTACAGACTGCATATCCTGATTGATGAAAATAACAGCGCCTTTTCCTTGCTCGTTAATCACTTTAAACATATCATCAAGTTGCTGGTCGGCATTATTCGTTAAAGTACCCAATAAATCATTATTGACCTGAGATGAATTTATTCGGGTTAAAATAGACTCTCCCAAATTCCAGGTTCCTTTTGTTAACGCAATATGTATTTGCTTGTTGGTTGTTTGTTGATAAGCTCTTAATCTGAAAGTACCAAAACGAGTTTCCAAATCAAAATCCTCTTTTTTAATAATTAAACTATCATGTTGCATTCTGTAGGCAACTAAATCTTCGATTGAAACTAATTTCAAATCGAATTTTTTAGCCACTTTTACTAATTGTGGTAAGCGAGCCATCGAACCATCTTCGTTCATGATTTCTACAATAACTCCCGCCGATTTAAAACCTGCTAATCGAGCAAAATCAATAGCAGCTTCAGTATGTCCTGTTCTTCGTAATACGCCTCCTTGTTTAGCGATAAGAGGAAAAATATGTCCTGGTCGCGCTAAATCATGTGGTTTGGTTTTCGAATCTACCAGCGATAAAATAGTTTTTGCTCTGTCAGCTGCTGATATTCCTGTTGTAACTCCATTTCCTCTTAAATCAACCGAAACCGTAAAAGCAGTTTCCATAGGATCTGTGTTATTACTAACCATAACATGCAAACCTAATTCTTTACAACGGCTTTCGGTCAATGGCGCACAAATTAATCCGCGTCCGTGGGTTGCCATGAAATTAATCATTTCAGGTGTTACTTTTTCGGCTGCAGCTAAAAAATCACCTTCGTTTTCTCGATCTTCATCATCAACAACTATAATAATTTTACCTTGTCGAATATCTTCAATGGCTTCTTCTATAGTGTTGAGTTGTATTTTATTTGTAACCATGATTGGTATTTATTTTTGAGATGGAAATAGTTTTTTTACTAGTTTTTGAAATGGTGCTAAAATAACATCCATGTTTATTAATCCGATATCATTTGTAGCTCGATAGGACAGAAGGACGGCTAATGGTGTTAAAATAAAAGAAGACATCCATGCACCCATAAATGGAGACAAGCTATTTTCCTGAGAAATTCTTTTACCAAAAGTATTTATAAAATGAAAGGTGATGAATATCAAAACTGCAAAAATGATAGGAAGTCCTAATCCGCCTTTTCTGATAATAGCTCCTAAAGGTGCTCCGATAAAAAACATTAAAAAGCAGGCAAATGCAATTACAAACTTATCATAAAACGCCAATATGTGATTGTTTATGTTTTTTTGCTTCAGTCTGAATTCAGTATTACTGGCATCAATTGAATATTTTGTACTCGCTAGATTACTGATAGCTATATCCAGTATTTTTATTTTTTTATCATTTGTGTATAAAGACAATATGTTATCAGGAAGCTTTTTATTTTTTTTAGCAGATTGTAACTTGTTATCTTTTGGAATTCCAATTCGTTGATTTATGTTTTCCGAGAACGAAATAACATCTGTCTTGAATGTTTTGTGAAGCGAATCCAGCGTGTAGTTTAATTCGCTAACATTCAACATCGTGTTGGTGTTAGCGATACTTTCATCATTAGTATCCGTTTTATTCAATTTTGATAAATCGATATTAATGATATACTTTTTGAAGGTGCTTTTTGCAAAAGGCATTTTGCTGCGATCTTCATATTTTTTTGGAGTAATATCTTCATAATAGTACCCATTATTCAATACCAATTGTAGAATACTGGACTTTTCATTGCTAATCAATAGGCCGTCTTTGGCTTTAATCACCGTTTTGCTACCATCGCCAAAATTAGATTTTTTATGAATAGTAATTCCGGTAAGCGTGTTACCATTCTCACCGGATTTTTTATTGACTTTAATATTATAAAAGCCAACATCGCTAAATTGGCCTTCTGTTATTGCAAGAGCAGGTTTAGCTTGTGCTATGTTTTTTCTGAAATTGATGAACTTATATTCAGCAAATGGAATTACATTATTAGAAAAGAAAAAAGCAATAATACTCAATAAGAGGATAAAAACAGTCAAGCTTTGCATCGCTCTTTTTAGCGAAACACCAGCAGATTTCATTGCTGCTAATTCATAATTCTCTGACAAATCTCCAAAAGTCATTATAGATGCCAATAAAACAGACAACGGTAATACTAACGGAATAATCCTTGGCATCGAAAAAGCTAAAAACTTGATAATCATTGGAAAATCCAAATCTTTACCAGCCAATTCAGATATAAACAGCCAAATGGTTTGAAGTATGAATATGAAAAAAAGGATTACAAATACAGTAGTAAATGTAGTCAGAAATGTTTTTAATAAGTATTTGTCAAGAATTTTCACCTAAGAATTAATCTAATTTATTGATGTAGTAATTTGGATATTTGCTTTGGGTAAAGGTAAATTGATTTTTTGACAATGGTTGGTTCGTTTTAAAAGAATTAACCGTTAAAGTGGTTTTAGTACCTTTTTTACCCGTTTCAATCAAATTATAGATGTGTTTTGTTTGTACATCAATACCTAATAATACTTCTTTTCGTTGGTCTTTACCGCTAGTAGGAATAAGTTTGATGTATTGAATTTTTCTACCTTTTATATCTTGTAAAATATCCATAGAATATCTGTACCCAGTGTTGAAAAAAGTAAGCATTTTTGAAGGTGTGATTGCATTATCATCTTTTTCATTTACCTTAGAAATGGTGATTTCTTCGTCTTCCGGTACAATTGTATAAGTTTTATTTCCGTCAAAAATTTTAGTAATGCCCATAAAATTCAATACATATTGATTGCCCTTCATGGTTACATTTCCTTTACTGTCTTGATTGATATTTTCTTTAGCATTGTTTAAAGAATATTTAAAATCAATTATTATTGAGTCGTAGCTTTTAACTTTAGCAGTAACCTGATCTAAAAGGTCTTTCGCTTTTTTATCTTGAGCTTGGGCCAAAAAGGTGAAAAAGAGTAGGGCTGTGATTAATACGTACTTTTTAGTCATGTTTTTTATATTGTTGTTTTTGAATTCTGAATTCTTTGATTTCATGGTATTAATTGTTTTGTTCATTGTTGAAAAATTGATCAAGAGAACTCATGTCTAGGATATTTACACTACGTGCTTTACTTCCTTCAAAAGGGCCTACGATTCCTGCAGCTTCGAGTTGATCGATCAATCTGCCTGCTCTGTTGTAGCCTAATTTTAGTTTTCTTTGTAACAATGAAGCCGATCCCTGTTGTGCATTTACAATTATTTCAGCGGCTTCTCTAAACAAAGTATCTCTGTCGGAGATATCCATATCAAGATTAATGCCACTTTCCTCCCCAACAAATTCCGGAAGTAAATAAGCGGTTGCGTATGCTTTTTGAGATCCAATGAATTCCGTGATTTTTTCAACTTCGGGCGTGTCTATAAAAGCACATTGTACACGCACCACATCATTCCCGTTTGTGTAAAGCATATCACCACGTCCTATTAATTGATCCGCGCCTTGAGTGTCAAGAATAGTTCTTGAATCAATTTTTGACGTAACTCTAAAGGCAATTCTGGCTGGGAAATTGGCTTTTATCAAACCTGTAATTACGTTTACAGAAGGTCTCTGTGTGGCAATAATTAAGTGAATTCCAATGGCACGTGCTAATTGTGCTAAACGGGCAATAGGAACTTCTACTTCTTTTCCAGCAGTCATTATTAAATCGGCAAACTCATCTACCACAAGAACGATATAGGGTAAAAAACGATGTCCGTTTTCAGGATTTAATTTTCTAGCCTTAAATTTATCATTGTATTCTTTGATGTTACGCACCATTGCATCTTTCAATAAAGAATAACGATTATCCATTTCTACACAAAGGGAATTCAACGTATTGACTACTTTTGCGTTATCAGTGATAATAGCGTCATCCATATCTGGAAGTTTGGCTAAATAATGTCTTTCAATTTTATTAAAAAGCGTCAGTTCTACTTTTTTAGGGTCAACCAAAACAAATTTAACTTCGGCAGGATGTTTTTTGTATAATAGGGAAGTCAGAACGGCATTCAAACCAACTGATTTTCCTTGTCCAGTTGCTCCCGCCATTAGTAAGTGAGGCATTTTGGCTAGATCGACAACAAAAGTTTCGTTCGAAATTGTTTTTCCAAGAGCGATTGGTAATTCCATTTCGGCTTCTTGAAATTTGGCTGAGCCAATAACACTTTTCATAGAAACCATCGTTGGGTTCTTATTAGGAACCTCAATACCTATCGTTCCTTTTCCTGGAATAGGAGCGATGATACGAATTCCTAATGCCGAAAGAGACAATGCAATATCATCTTCTAAACTTTTGATTTTTGAAATACGAATTCCCGCTTCCGGTACAATTTCATATAAAGTAACCGATGGACCAACGGTCGCTTTTATTTGAGCGATTTCAATTTTATAATTGCGAAGCGTATCTACAATTCGGTTTTTGTTTTCTTCTAATTCTTCTTGATTTATGGTAATTCCTCCAGTTGAATATTCTTTTAATAAATCAATTGTAGGGAATTTATAATTGGATAAATCCAAAGTTGGATCAAATAATCCAAAATCAGCAACCAATCTTGAAGCTAAATTTTCTTCTATAATATCTTCTTCAGGTGCTGTTTCGATTACAAATTCCTCTTTGTGAGTTGCAATAACTTCAGGGAACGGCGGTGGCGTAACCATCATAGTTAATGGTTTTGCAACAGGATCCAAATTGATTTCCGAAGAATTACTTATGGTTGGTTTTAATGCTTCTTTGTTAATTTCGAATTGAGAACCATTTGTTTTTAAATGTATTTCATCTAGTTCCTCTTCAGCAACTGCAAATTCTTCTAAATTGTAAGCGTTTTTGCCATTCGAGATCGAATTAGTAGCTAATTCAGCTCTGATTTCTTTTTTAGTAGAATCAAAAAAGGATTGGATATTTTCAGGAGAAATTTTCAGTTTAAAAATTACGTAAATAATTAATCCAAAAAATAAAATTAACAGAGTCCCTGTCTTTCCGATGTAATCCTGTGAAAAGGAATTTAATTCATATCCAATAGTACCGCCTAACTCCGGAACTGAAGTTGCAAAAAATCCAAATAAAACAGACAGGATAATAATTACAAACAAATCCCAGAACCAAATGTTTTTTAACTTTTTTAAAGGCAATCCAAGAACCATATATATTCCAGTCAGAAAAAACAAACGGACGAATATAAATGCAGCGAGACCAAAGCCTTTGTATACAATTAAATCAGCTAAAAAAGCACCGAATTTCCCCAACCAATTACGAACAATTTCAGATCTGTCATTCAATTCAACAACTGCGCTTTGATCTTGTTGTCCATAAATATAAAAGGAAACAAATGCGAGTAATAAAGCAATTGAAAACAATACCAAAAGACAACCCAAAACGATTTTGTGTTGTTTGGTTAATATCAAAGGATTATTTACCCCCGTTTTAGAAATGTTTTTTTTATCTAAAGGTTCTTTTTTTGTTGTTTTTGCCATTCTTGTTTTTTTGATACCTAGAAGAATAGTGGTATATATATAATTAAACCGATTGCGATTGCCGTCATCGCAGCAAAAAATACTGCTCCTGCAGCAATATCTTTAATGAAACCAATTCTTTCGTGGTAATTTGGATGAATGAAATCTGCCATTTTTTCTACAGCAGTATTTAATCCTTCAATACTCATTACTAAACCGATTGCAAAAGTTTGAAAAAGCCATTCCGTTTTAGAAATACCAAAATAAAAGCCAGCAATAGCCATCAATATTCCTAAGGAAAATTGCACCATTACGCTGTGTTCTGTGGTGATTAATTTTACTGCTCCTTTAAAAGCATAAGTGACACTTTTTAATCTTCCGCTAAAGAAAGTATTATCTTTTTGAAATTCCATCCGTAAGTATTAAAGTACCGCTAAAGCAGCTTCGTAATTTGGCTCATCTGCAATTTCAGTAACTTGCTCCGTATGGGTAATTATTCCGTTTTCATCAACAACAATTATTGCTCTTGAATGCAATCCTGCCAAAGGTCCGTCAGTGATTTCCAGCCCATTTGCTTTACCAAAACTACCTTCTGGAAAATCAGATAAATTAACTACATTATCAAGTCCTTCAGCACCACAAAAACGTTTTTGGGCAAAAGGTAAATCTCTGGAAATACATAATACATTTGTATTTTTTAGATTGCTGGCACTTTCGTTAAATTTTCTAACAGAAGCTGCGCAAGTTCCTGTATCGACGCTTGGGAAAATATTAAGGACTAATTTTTTACCGGCAAAGTCGCCTAAGGTTGCAACTGAAAGATCAGTTTTAATTAATTTAAAATCAGATAGTTTTGTACCAACTTGTGGCAATTCTCCTGTTGTATGTATTGGATTTCCGCCTAATGTTATTGAAGCCATAATAGATGTTTTTTAATGAGGTTCAAAAGTATGAAAATTATTTAAGATTTGGTCCCGAAAATTCGGGATAAAGTTTGTCGTTTTAGTACAAAAAACGAAAATAGCCGAATGTCTTTTTTATTTATGTCGCATAAAAAAACGTAGCCATTACGGACTACGTTTCCTTAATTTTATTTTAGATACGAATAATTCCATTTCTAAATTTTTTATGTCCAAAACTATTTGTCAATAGAGCCTAAAACTCGTTTCATGAAAGTATTCAAAGCTTCTTTTTTATCCGTTCCGTTTTTTACCAGTTTGTTAACTTCCAATGCGCCATACATATTAGAAATCAATTCACCTATTACATCTAATTCCTCGTCTTTCAAGGAAGAAATTTCGGTCATTGCTTCCAGAACTTCGATCGCTTCTATCACATAATCTTGATCATTATCTTCTATAAACTGTGTTAAATGCTTGATTACGGGTAATTTCATATTAAGACTTCTTAGATTTTTAGACATTTTAGATTTTTAGACTTCTTAAATGTTTTAAAATTTTAGATCAAAAGATTCGAGGAATCTGTTAAACTGAGAAATCTAAAAATCTAAGTGAGTCTAGTAATCTAATTAAACTATTTCGTTTACTAATTCAATTAAAACTTCTTGTTTGTTAGTTTGTGTTTCGTTCACTAATTTTCCGTTTACGAAAGTAGCAAAGGTTGGTAAATTACTCACATTAGCTAATTTTCTAGATTCTGGAGAATTTTCTGCATCCACAAAAGCGAAAGTAATTGTTTCGTTTTCTGAAGCCAATTTTTTGAATTTTGGTTTCATAATACGACAGTTTCCACACCATGATGCCGAAAACTGAACTACAACTTTTTCGTCTTTTGCAATTAAGTCTGCTAATGTATCTTCGTTTAATTCGATTAACATAGTTTTATTTTTTAAAATTCAATAACAAAATCCAATGGCAATTTTAAAATATTGAAATTGCCATTGCTATTGAAATTGTCTTATTAGTTTAGCGTTAAGTATTCTGCAGTACTTTTTCTGTCAGCACTCATCGCTTCTTTTCCAGCTTCCCAGTTTGCAGGACAAACTTCTCCTTTTTCCTGAATGTGTGTATAAGCATCAACCATACGTAAATACTCATTTACATTACGACCTAAAGGCATATCGTTTACACTTTCGTGGAAAATTTTCCCTGTTTCGTCGATAAGGTAAGTAGCTCTGTATGTTACATTAGATCCTTCGATAATGATAGAATCTGTTTCTTCGCTATAACCTGTTTCTTCAATATCAAGAATTCCTAAAATGTTAGATAAATTTCTGTTAGTGTCAGCAAGGATTGGATAAGTAACTCCTTCGATTCCACCATTGTTTTTAGGAGTGTTTAACCATGCAAAATGTACTTCATTAGTATCGCATGACGCACCTATAACAATTGTGTTTCTTTTTTCGAATTCAGGTAAAGCTGCTTGAAAAGCATGCAATTCAGTTGGACAAACGAATGTAAAATCTTTAGGGTACCAAAACAAAAGTACTTTTTTGTTGTTTTTTGTAGCTTCTTCGAAAATGTTGATTTTTAAATTATCACCCATTTCTGAAATAGCATCAACTGCAATACTTGGGAATTTTTTTCCTACTAATGACATATTTATTATTTTAAGTTATTTTTTTTTGATGGTGCAAAAGTAACTTAAACAATAGGTTTGTTGTAATCAGTTTTGATTATAAATGTTTATTTATAAATAAATTTTTCTTATCGAATGTGTCTATGATTCTGATATTTAATTAAATACCGTTTAAAAGTACCGGTAAAGTGCCTTTGCATTCGCTGTTTTCTAATAGTTGAGATGCCGCTACTTCTTGAAATTCTTCGAAATCCTGGTACATTTGAATGATTCCTGATGTGTATTCTAAATTAGGTATAACCTGCAAGGCATATGGATTTCCAAAAACATATAAAATGCACCTTTTTGAAATAAACAAGTTGCCTAAAAATTGACGTACACTTTCTTCTATTTCAAAATTATTTAATGGTTTTGCTTTTGGAACAAACAAGGAAATAATAACAGTTTCATATTGGCTTAATTTTTTACCTAATTCATTTATTGCTACATCAGTACCGTTTTCATAAGCGAATTCAGGAGATGGTAATTGGTTATTTAGCGATTTAAAAAAAGCATTATTAGTGCTTTTATAAAGGCTCAATTTGGCAAGTTTGCCGCTATTTTTTGCCTCTAAAATTGTTTCCGTATTGCTATTGTCTTTAATTTTTGTAATACAGCTTTCCGCTATTTTTTGGTTAAGAATAGAAGTGGTTTCAAAATCAAAATTGTTTGCAGACAGGATTTTCATAGGAACTTTAGAATCTAGAATCCCTGCTTTTTGTTTGCTTTGCGTTAAACGGTTAAAGCTTGCATCAATGCGTTCTGGAGTTGCATTTTTAAGGATTTCCTGAATTCCTTCGGGAACATTTTCAGCAAAGCATAATACGTCATTTCCGGCGTTAAAAGCTTCCCATTCCAATTGCCCTTTTTTATCATATAAGCTCGAAACACTGCGCATATTCAATGCATCCGAAATTACTAAACCGTCGTAGCCCAACTGCTTACGCAAAAGTGTTTCAATAATGGGTTTTGATAATGTTGCCGAGGTATTTTTGCCATTATTCAAAGCAGGAACAGCTAAATGTCCAATCATAATCGAATCGACATTGTTTTCGATTCCTTTAATAAAAGGATACAATTCGTTTTCAAGTAATTGTTCTAAATTTTCTTCTAAAACTGGTAACCCCAAATGCGAATCGACATTTGTATTGCCATGTCCCGGAAAATGTTTCAAACATCCCAATATGCCTGCGTCTGACATTCCTCTTAAGTATTTGATAGCAAAATCAGCTACTTTTTCTTTATTTTCACCAAAAGAACGATACCCAATTACCGGATTATTTGGGTTGTTGTTGATATCCGCCAATGGCGCTAAATTATAATGAATTCCAACTGATTTTAAGTCCAAACCTATTTGTTTCCCTACTTCGTAAACCAAATGTTTTTCACTGTATGGTAATGCCCCAAGTGTAATGGCATACGGATATTGCGGTGTTTTTTCGACACGCATGGCTAATCCCCATTCCGCATCAATGCTCATTAACAATGGAGTGGATGCGCACTTTTGATAACGTACAATAAGTTCTTTTAACTTTTGACAACTACCATCGTTTAGAATAACTTTATTCTTACTTTCATAATTGGTTGCGGCACTCGCTCTGCTATGGAAAAAAGTAAGCCCTCCTATATTGTATTCTCGTATTAATCGTTCAGTAGCTTGAATGTTCTCTTCAGTATCGTTTATGAAAACAGCCGGAAAGAAAAATTGTCCTATTTTTTGTTCTAATGTCATTTAAGAATAATTTTTAACCATTTAAGGAATATAAGTTCATGTAAACAGTGTAAAAGAGTATTGTTTAATGCTTACACATTTATTACAGATATTATGAAATCGTTGCTTTTATTCTATTTCAGATTTCTTGCCAAAATCAGCCGGGTAGATTAGAAATCTGGAAAGGATTAATCCCGGTATAGTTGCTAAAAATACCCAGATAAAGAAATTCCCATAACCCAAATATTCCTGAATGAATCCGCTCAACATTCCTGGAAGCATCATTCCCAAAGCCATAAATCCAGTGGCGATAGAGTAGTGGGAAGTTTTCGATTCGCCGTCGGCAACATAAATTAAATACATCATAAAGGCAGCAAAACCAAAACCATATCCAAATTGTTCAGCAATCACAGTCGCATAAACATAGTAAACAGATTCAGGATGAAAATAGGAAAGAAAAATGAATCCAATAATAGGTAAATGCATGGCTAAAAACATAGGTAACATCCATTTGCGAAGACCTCCTTTTGAAATTGCTATTCCGCCCAGAATTCCTCCGACTACCAATGATGCAACTCCAAATGTACCATAAATTATACCCACATCTTCGGTGGTTAATCCCATGCCGCCTTTGATTTTTTCATCTATTAAAAAAGGGGTTAGCATTTTTAGTAATTGGGATTCCCCTAATCTGAAAAGTAATATAAAGGCTAATACAAGCCCTATTTGTTTCTTTTGAAAAAAGGTTTTAAAAACAACTCCGAAACTTTGTTTGTTTTCTGCTTCAGTTGTAAGTTTAGTTTCTTCTACTTTTGGAGTGGTAAAAAAGTTATAGATGGTTAGAAAAGCCATAACCAATGCTACGATTATCATCGTATAAGACCAAGCTTTACTTTTGTCTCCGTATTTCTGTTCTAAAAAACCACCTAGAATCACGATTAAGCCATTGGCGGTAAGCATGGAAAGTCTGTAAAATGTACTTCTAATTCCTAAGAAGAAGGATTGCTGTTCTTTGGCTAAAGCCAACATATAAAAACCATCGCTAGCCACATCATTTGAAGCTGAAGCAAATGCCGCTACCCAAAATATGGCCAAACTCAGTACAAAAAAATTACTCATAGGAATGGTTAGTCCTACAATTAAAAAGGCAATGGCAATTACCAATTGCATGGCGAGAAACCACTTCCTTTTGGTCGCATATAGATCTATAAACGGGCTCCATAACGGCTTAATAACCCAAGGTGAGTATAATAAACTCGTATAAACTCCGATTTCTTCATTACTGATGCCTAAACTTTTGTACATAATCACCGAAACGCTGATGATAATGGCATACGGAAATCCCGATGCAAAATTTAATAACGGAATCCAATACCAAGGGCTGTTGTCTTTTCTCATTTAAGATGGGGTAATATTCAATTCAAATTTTATAGCGTAAAGTTCACTAAAGTTGGTTCGCTTTCATTACCATAAAAATCGATGAAAGTAATGGCACAACAGGTGTTTTTATATAATTTGTTGTTAGGTATGATAACTGCAACGGTATCGTTATTCTCTTTAAAAGCTACTTTATCAATAATTTGACTTGGATCTTTGATGTCGATTTTCGAGTTGCTTTTGCTGCCATAAACCATTACATAGCGGACTTTACTGTATAAAGGATATTTGACATTAAAGCTTGAAGAAATTGGGTTGGTAAGGATATTGTTTGCTGTTGGAACTATAACCATCTTCTTCACAGAATTAGGCACAACATTAGGAAGCGCAGGATATTTGTATTGATTCTCCATCAATAATTTAGTGACATTTTGATTTTTATTCAAAAATGATTTGGCACTAAAAAAAGCATTTCCCTGTACATTTTTATAGGTTCTGGTGATGTTGATCTGATCTGGAATTTCATTGGGATTACTCCATTTTTTATCTGAATCGGCATTTATTTTATAAGAACCATTTCCAATATAGATTGCCGTGTTCTTTGAGTTTTCTGACCACCAACGCAACAGTTTTGAGTACGAAGCTTTCGGATGATTGACACTCCAATACAGTTGTGGAACAAGATAATCAATCCATTTATTGTCCATCCACGCTATTGGATCGGCAAACAAATCATCATAATTAGTTTGACCAGCCTCTGTCTCAGAACCTTTTGGATCTACAGATTTGTTTCTCCAAACACCAAATGGACTAATGCCAAATTGTACCCAGGGTTTTATTTTTTTTATGGAAATTGAAATGTTTTTCACTAAATTATTTACATTGGATCGTCTAAAGTTTTCGATACTTAACCCATTTCCATATTTTTGGTAGGATTCAATGTCATTAAAAACTTCTCCTTTTATTCTGTAGGGATAAAAATAATCATCAAAATGAATGGCATCAATGTCATAATTTTTAACCACTTCATCAACTACTGCTATCAAACGGTCGCTAACTTCAGGAAGAGCCGGATTATAATAATATTTATCACCATATTTAATCATCCATTCCGGATGCTTGAAATAATCATGTTGTGGACTCAAAATAGCGGTGTTTAAATCCATTGTGGCACGATACGGATTTAACCAGGCATGAAATTCGAAACCTCTGGTATGAGATTCAGCAATCATCCAGGCTAAAGGATCAAAATAAGGTTTTGGCGCATTTCCTTCTTTACCGGTTAAAAATCGCGACCAAGGCGCATATTGCGAAGGATAAAAAGCATCTCCAACACTTCGAATCTGAACAATTACAGCATTATAATTTAATTTTTTATAGGTGTCTAATATTTCTATAAAATCAGCTTTTTGCTTTGCGACATTATCGATACTGCTTTTGGGCCAGTCAATATTGACAACGGTAGCAATCCAAACGGCTCTAAATTCATTTTTAGGATTTGTAACCTGCATTTGTGCTTTTACATTCAAAACCGAAAGTAAAAGAAACAAAATTAACAATCCTATATGCTTGTAATTCTTCATTATTATAGTGTTTATAAAGTATTCAAAAATAGTTTTTTTAGTGAAATTACCCCGTTAAAATCCAGATAAAATTTGACTTATTTTACTGCTGCAATTTCTTTGCCGTTTTTTTTGAATTTTCATTTAGATCGATGTACTTTTTAAAAATGTGGATTTTTCTTATTTGAATTTTAAAATTCTAATCCGTTATATATTTATATTTGTCGCAGAAAGCTGTAATAACAGTTTTTTTTAAATAATATACCAGCCATGTTGACCGCTCTTCAATTACAGCATTTGTCAGAGTCATTAGAAGGAACACTTTTATACGACGAACTTCACAAAACGATTTATGCAACGGATGCCTCCGCTTATAGAATTATGCCTCTTGCTGTAGCACTTCCTAAAAACGAAGGTGATATCATTAAACTGATTCGGTTTGCCAATGAAAATAAAATTTCGCTTACGCCCAGAACTGCCGGGACTTCATTAGCAGGACAAACTGTGGGTAATGGAATTATTGTAGATGTTTCAAAATATTTTACCAAAATTGTTTCTTTTGATGCAGAAAAAAAGACAATAACCGTTCAGCCGGGAGTGATTCGGGATGAACTGAATTTGTACTTAAAGCCTTATGGTTTGTTTTTTGGCCCTAATACTTCGACCTCAAATCGATGCATGATAGGAGGAATGGTAGGGAATAATTCCTCTGGAACTACATCTATTCGTTATGGAGTTACCCGTGATAAAATAGTGGAGATTAAAGCTATTTTGAGTGATGGATCGAAAGCGGAATTTAAGGAACTTTCTTCGGCAGAATTTATAGAGAAAACAAAAGGCGATTCACTGGAAAGTAAAATTTATAAATCAATTTATGAGGAACTTTCGAATGGAGAAAACCAAAAAGAAATCTACAACCAGTTTCCAAAACCAGAAATTCACCGAAGAAATACAGGATATGCCGTCGATTTATTATTGAAATCCGAATTATTTTCAGGTACAGAAAAAACAATAAATCTGGGAAAACTCCTTTGCGGAAGCGAAGGAACTCTAGCCTTTACAACTGAAGTTATCCTGAAAGTGGATGTTTTGCCGCCTACGAATAATATTATGGTCGTGGCGCATTTTCATTCCATCCAAGAAAGTTTAGAAGCGGTGGTTACAGCGATGAAACATCATTTGTATACCTGCGAAATGATGGATGACACTATTTTGAATTGTACCAAAACTAATAGGGAACAAGCCAAAAACAGATTTTTCATACAAGGAGAACCAAAGGCAGTTATCATGCTCGAAGTGGCTTCTTCCATTAGTATGGATGATGCTGAATTACAAGCCAACGCTTTGATTGCTGATCTTGAAAATAATAATTTTGGATATGCTTTGCCAAAAATTTACGGATCAGATATTGATAAAATAAATGAGTTACGAAAAGCGGGTCTTGGACTTTTAGGAAGTATTGTTGGAGATGATAAAGCAGCCGATTCTATTGAGGATACTGCTGTTGAGTTAAGTGATTTGCCTAATTATATTGCTGATTTTTCGGCAATGATGAAAAGTCATGGGCAGGACGCGATATATTATGCTCATGCTGGTGCTGGGGAAATTCACTTGCGTCCCATATTAAACCTAAAAACAAAAGAAGGACTATACCAATTTAGAGCCATTGCTACAGAAGTGGCACATCTGGTAAAAAAATACAGAGGTTCATTAAGTGGAGAACACGGTGACGGAATAGTTCGTGGCGAGTTTTTACCGTTCATGATTGGAGAAAAGAATTATGAATTACTAAAACGAATAAAAGCCGCTTTCGATCCCAATACTATTTTGAATGAAGGAAAAATAGTTAACGCGTTGAAAATGGATGAAAATCTAAGGGTGGAAGCGGGTAGAGTAGAACCGGATATTCAAACGATTCAGGATTTCTCAGACAGTATGGGGATTTTGAGATTGGCTGAAAAATGCAACGGTTCGGGTGATTGCAGGAAATTGCCTTCTGCAGGCGGCACTTTATGTCCAAGTTATCGCGCTACACGCAATGAAAAAGATACGACAAGGGCTCGAGCCAATGCGCTGAGAGAATACTTAACGCATTCAGAAAAAGACAATAAGTTTAATCACGAAGAATTGTATAAAGTATTTGAACTCTGTGTAAGTTGCAAAGCCTGCGCCAGTGAGTGTCCAAGTAATGTAGATGTAGCCGCTTTGAAGGCGGAGTTTTTATACCAATACCAAAAAGCAAACGGATTCTCTTTGCGAAACAAAATATTTGCTTACAATTCTAAATTGAATCAGCTGGGAAGTATTGCTCCATCCGTAACTAATTTTATAGTAAATCTTCCAATGATAAAAAGTGTAATGGGAATTGCACCAAAAAGAGAAGTTCCATTATTAGCAAAAACGACCCTTCGAAAATGGATTGAGAAAAATAAGTCAAAGCAATTACCTACTTCTTTTATAAATGGAAAACTCTATTTATTTTGTGACGAGTTTACAAATTATTACGATGTTTCAGTTGGTATAGATGCCTATGAATTATTGACAAATTTGGGTTACGAAGTACTCTTGATTGACCATGAGGAAAGCGGAAGGGCTTTTATATCCAAAGGTTTTCTGGAGGAGGCAAAAACAATTGCCAATAAA
This sequence comes from Flavobacterium xinjiangense, assembly GCF_900142885.1. Classification (GTDB taxonomy): domain Bacteria; phylum Bacteroidota; class Bacteroidia; order Flavobacteriales; family Flavobacteriaceae; genus Flavobacterium; species Flavobacterium xinjiangense. The sequence goes on from NZ_FRCL01000021.1 coordinate 21,607, forward strand.
AACGTTACTATTTTTTCGACTATTATTACTGCCGACGTTCCTTTAATAGGTATTGAGCCATCCGCGATATTGACTTTCAGAGATGAGTATTTGCGTTTGGCAGATGACAAAGAAACTGCCGAACAATTATCGAAAAACGTTTATACTATCGAAGAGTTTTTTAAGAAGGAAATAACAAAAAATAAAATCCATTCCGGGCAATTTTCAGATATCCAAAAAACGATAAAAATTCACGGACACTGTCATCAAAAATCATTGAGTTCTGTTGAAGCGACTTTTGCAATGTTGAACTTACCAAAAAACAGCTCGGTTACCATTTATAACTCGGGATGTTGTGGGATGGCAGGTTCTTTTGGTTATGAAAAAGAGCATTATGATATTAGTATGCAAATGGGCGAAGATACTTTATTTCCAAAAATAAGAGCTACTGATGAGACTATTTCAATTGCTGCTGCTGGTACAAGTTGTCGTCATCAGATTTTTGATGGGACAAATAGAAAAGCCTTGCATCCGGTTACAATTTTGAAAACTTGTTTGAAGTAATTTGATAAGGAATTAGTGAATAATTTTTTTTTCGAAAAAAATAAAAATTGCAATTGATTATTTTTAAATAAGATTACATTTGAAAATGTTATTTTCAAACAATTTGTTTACAATGTTTTGACTTTTTGGTAATGTCAAATTTCTGAATTAGCATTAAAGTTAAAATCAAATTAAAAAACAGCACATTTTTATTCATCAATTATAATTGTTTATTGTTTTTGATTTTTGAATAAAATTTACATTATTTGCAAAATAAAAGCTCAAAAATTACGGTATATTAATATTTAATGATAAAATTTACAATATGGCATTGAAGGGTTTATTCAGAAAGAAAACAGTACAAGACATTTTAAAACAAGTTGAAAAGAATAATGCGGATGGACATAATGCGTTAGGAAAACATTTGACAGCTCGCGATTTGACCGCTTTTGGAATCGCAGCAATTGTTGGTGCCGGTATTTTTAGTACAATTGGTAAAGCAAGTGCTGATGGAGGTCCTGCTGTTATCTTCTTATTCTTGTTTACCGCCATAGCGTGTAGCTTTGCAGCCTTTGCTTATGCCGAATTTGCTTCGATGGTGCCCGTATCCGGAAGTGCTTATACTTATTCCTACGTTGCTTTTGGAGAAATTATAGCCTGGATTATAGGTTGGGCATTAATAATGGAATATGCCGTAGGAAATATAACGGTCGCCATATCCTGGAGCGATTATTTTACTGGATTGCTCGATAGTATGGGAATTCACCTGCCGCAATATGCCCAAATGGATTATTTATCTGCTTCCAATGGTTTTAAAGATGCTACTGCTTTAATGCAAGGAGGGAAAACATTTGAAAACTTAAGTTTAGCAACACAAGGGGCTTATACAGCATGGACTACTTCGCCGGTTATTGGTTCTTTTCACCTAGTGGCTGATTTACCTGCTTTGTTGATCATTGTATTGATTACTGCTTTAGTATATCGTGGGATGAAAGAATCTCGTAATGCCAGTAATATAATGGTTGTTGTAAAATTATGTATTGTACTTTTAGTAATAGCAGTAGGGATTTTTTATGTAGATGTTGATAACTGGCATCCGTTTGCGCCTAATGGAGCAGCGGGAGTTTTAAAAGGAGTTTCGGCGGTATTCTTTGCCTATATTGGCTTTGATGCTATTTCGACAACTGCCGAAGAATGTAAAGATCCACAGCGTGATTTACCAAAAGGAATGATGTGGGCCATTATTATTTGTACCCTATTATATATAGCAATTGCTTTAGTCTTAACTGGAATGGTAAGTTACAACGAATTGAATGTTGGAGATCCGTTAGCATTCGTATTTGATAAATTGCATTTAAAATGGATGTCGGGAATTATTGCAGTAAGTGCAGTAATTGCTATGGCGAGTGTTTTATTAGTATTTCAAATGGGACAACCGCGTATCTGGATGAGTATGAGTCGTGATGGGTTATTGCCAAAACGTTTTTCTAAAGTGCATCCTAAATTCAAAACTCCCTCTTATGCTACAATCGTTACCGGTTTTGTAGTGGCAATTCCTGCTTTGTTTTTGAATCTAACTATGGTTACGGATTTATGTAGTATAGGAACTTTATTTGCCTTTGTATTGGTTTGTGCGGGAGTTTTGGCTTTACAAAACAGAACAGATATTCCTCGTGGGAAATTCAAAACACCTTACGTGAATTCAAAATTCATCATGCCCGTTTTATTGATTATGGGATTGGTTTTTTCTTTTGGATACAACAAAAAAAATACTATGGATTTCATTACTAATGAAACTCAAATCAATAATTCAGCTGATATTATTACGTCTTTAAATAAAGAAGAAACTCAAAAAGTATATGATTATTTAGTAAGTGTTGATGCTAAAAATGCGACGACAGGAACGCCGGATTTAGAAGTTTTATTGAGCCAGTACCAACAAGATGATGCCAAATATGCTTCCGTAATTTCTGATTTACCAGTTGCGGATTCCATTAAATATGAAAGTGGTTTTGGTTTGTTTAAACACAAAATTCCAATGTGGATTTTTCTACTTGTTTTGGTTGGATTGTCCGTTTGGTCTTTCAAAGAAAATTTATCATTGATTCCATTATTAGGATTGATCTGCTGTTTGTATATGATGGCTGAATTAAGTGTTTGGAACTGGATTTACTTTACGATATGGTTACTAATAGGTCTGGTAATTTATTTTGGCTTCAGCCGTAATAACAGTAAATTGAATTCGATAGAAGCTTAATTTTTAAGTTACAAGTATAAAAAAAGCGTTTTGGAAATATGTTTCAAAACGCTTTTTTATTTTTATAATCAATTGTTTTTATTGAAAGGATAGTTTGCTAGTAAATTGCATTTAATATACCAAAAAAACTATCAATTTATTTCTTCTGCTGAAAATCAGGATGTCCGCATTGCCATAATGCAAAAGCAAATTGGTCAGCAAAATTAGCAAATGTAACATCTTTATCCTCTGTGAAATGCCCGTTATCATAATTCACTTTCATTAATACGGGTTTGCCGGATGTAGAAGCATTTTGAACTGCAGCTGCAAATTTCCCCAGCTGCCATGCTATAACTCGTGGGTCATTCCATCCAGCAACACACATAACGGCAGGATATTTAACACCAGTTTTTACATGTTGCATTCCATCCATCTCATATAACGCTTTGCATTCGGATTCGTCTTTCACAGTACCGAATTCGGGTATGTTAACTGGGCCATTTGAAGAAAATTCTGCGCGCATCGCATTAGCAACACCGACATTACATATAGCGGCGGCAAATAAATCAGGTCTTTCGGTAATAGCTCTTGAAATTAATATTCCTCCGGCGCTCGTGCCGGTTCCAGCCAATTTGTTTGATGATGTATATCCCTTCGCTACTAAATAATCTCCGCAACTAATAAAATCTTTCCAAGTATTGGGTTTTGTAGTTTTGTATCCTGCCTTGTACCAATCTTGACCTTTTTCACTGCCTCCACGTACATGGGGAATGGCAATCACTACGCCTTTTACAGCTAATGAATTTTCAAAAACATTAAACCAAGGAGACATGCTGATGCCATAAGCCCCATAACTATCCATTAGACAAACGTTAGAACCGTCTTTTTTTGACCCTTTTTTATAAATAATTGAAAGTGGTATCATTACGCCATCGTGTCCTTTTACTTCTACTTCTTCGACTACCAAATTTTTGTAGGAATTTGGATAAACTGCCGGTTTGTTGAATGGACTTTCAGTAAAGGTATTCGTACTGGCATTGTACAAGAATTCAGTATAGGGTTTGTTCCAGGAAGTAATGGATATAAAACAATCATTGGTTTTAGTATCGACGCAAGAAATATTTATTAAACCAGTATAAGGTAACTTTATTTCGGTCGTTGTTTGGTCTTTAATATTGTACTTATATGCATGGTTGTTGATACCATCACTATAATTGAGTAATAGGAAATCCTTGCAACGGGTAAAATATTCTAGTGTTTGAGATTCTTTCTCACTTCCGATTGTTTTAGCTGTAGCCCAATTTGGATTTTTTAAATTGGTAGCAATAAGTTTATAGTTTTTTGCATCTTTATATGTTATAGAATATATGTTGTCACCATCCATATCTACACTGCGTACTAATTTATCATCTAAAGCACTAAGTGATTTCCACTGAATGTTTCCAGAATACAATTGAGCGATAGGAGCATAGTAAAATTTCATTTCTCTTTGCACTGTACCTTCTCCTGCAAAAATATAGTCTTTTGAGTCTTTGACAAAAAAGGCAAAAGGATAGGCTTTAGCTTCAATGTTTAAAGCAGGGTAGCTTTCATTACTAAAAAAATCAATATCAGTTTTTACATCCGTACCCAATTTATGTAATTTAGTTTTTGGGTTTAAACGGCCTGTAGGGTCTGCATTATCGGCAGATTTAATCCACATATACATGAAAGCATTATTATCAAAAGTCCAACTTCCCGGTCCGGCAGTGGCGGGTATAATATCAGGGAGAAATTGCTTGGTGTCTACATTCATAACTTGTATTGTTGATACTTCTGCACCACTCTCAGAATAGGCTATCACTAATTTTGTAGCATCATAACTAGGTATGATTTGCTGTACTGATAACGTTTTTCCAGGGATAAAAGTTAGCGGGTCAAAAAGCAACTGTTCTTTTCCTTGCATTCCTTCTCGGTAATATACTTTGCTTACTTTTTCTCCGGGAATTCTTTTTTGATAAAAGATTCTCCCATTTTCTTTTATTGGATAATAGTAGACTGGCGGCTGAAGTTTGTCTAGTTTTTTCCATTCTGCAATAAGTTCATCTCTACCGGAAATTTTACTCATTATATTGTTCGTAAGATCTGCCTGTTCTTTAAACCAGGAGATGACATCTGGGCTTTTTAAATCTTCTAACCAACGATAGGGATCGTTGTAAGTCATTCCAAAATAAGTATCAGTAGTATCACCTGTTTTCGTTTTTGGATAATTCCATTGAGCAAAAAGTGTCGAGCTCAACATTAATAACAACAAAGAGGAAGCAATTTTTTTCATAATAATATTAATTTTATGGTTAAAAATAGAATTCTAAGGTGTTTTAGTTATTAACTTCTTTTTTGGGATGGGAAGTTATCGACTAATTGTAGATTCGTGCATAGCTACTTTCGTAACAATACTTAAAATTTGGATTTGTTTGATTTTGAGGGTTTTATATGTGGTGTAGGGTAATCAAATATACTAAAATTTAGGAAGAATAATCGTGTTTTTGAAAAAAAATAACGATGCATATTTTTGGTATTCTTGTTGTTAAAATTAGATGTCATGCACTTTTAATCGGGAACATCTGAGTTTTAAATAAAAAAAAAACCGTTCGAAATGGCTTTCAAACGGCTCTTAACAAAAAAACTAAAAAAATATTATGCTGTCAAAACTGCTTCTGACGTTAGTATTTCCAATTCCATCATACATGATTTCATCATTTTATAGGTTCTTTCGATGTCGTTGTCTAAACCAATAGAAAAACGGATTAAACCGTCAGTCAATCCCATTTCTATTTGTTCATCCATTGGAATTTCACTAGATGTTGAAGTTCCCGGTGCGCTAAATAAGGTTTTGTAAAATCCTAAACTCACAGCAAGGTAACCCAGATTTTTTGCTTGCATCAATTCCATTAATTCATTGGCTTTTGCCAAAGTCCCTACGTCTAATGTCATCATTCCGCCAAAACCATATTCAGGATTAATCATCGTTTTATAGATTTCGTGGCTTGGATGACTTGCTAATCCGGGATAAACTGTTTTTAGTCCGTCTTTTTCAAAACGTTGGGCAAGATACATCGCATTGTGGCTGTGTTGTTTCATTCGAATATGTAGTGTGCGTAAGTTTTTCATCACACTCGCCGAACGTAAACTATCCATTGTGGGACCAAGTAACATGCTGGCTCCACTATTTACATTTTTTAAGCTGTCAATAAATTCTTGTGACGCACAAGTTACACCACCCACCGTATCACTGCTTCCGTTGATGTATTTTGTCAAACTGTGAATCACAATATCAGCGCCTAATCTTGCCGGAGAAACGGATAATGGTGAAAAAGTATTGTCAACCACAAGCGTTAAATTATGTCTTTTTGCAATTTTTGCTAAACCTTCAATGTCAGCAACTTCCAGTAAAGGATTACTCACCGTTTCACAGTACAAAACTTTAGTTTCAGGAGTAATTGCAGCTTCTACAATATCTAATTTCGTGATATCAACGAATGTTGTTTTAATGCCTAATCTCGGAGTGAAATTTTTCAGGAAAGCGTATGTTCCGCCATATATTGTTCTGCTGGAAACAATGTGATCACCAGTTCCACATAATTGCAATAGAGTAGGAGTGATCGCACCCATTCCTGAAGCCGAAACATTTGCAGATTCTGTTCCTTCCATTGCTGCCAATGCTTTGTCCAAATATAAATTACTTGGTGAAGAATGACGCGAGTACAAGTAGCACCCTTCCATGTTGCCTTCAAAAGTATCAAACATCGTCTTTGCCGAAAGGAAAGTATAGGTTGATGAATCAGAAATTGATGGATTTACACCACCAAATTCGCCAAAATACTGTAAATCCTGAATGTTGTCTGCGGGATTGAAATTTTTCATAGTTTATGTTTAATCGTTTGTTTAGGAGCTATTTCCAGCTATTCGTTTCAATCTTTTCTTTTTTAAAGAAAAAAAGAAAAGGATTTTCACTGCTATCTGGGCTAGAAATCTCGGATGCAACAAGAAATCTAATTCAAAATAACAGTGTTCTAGATTAATAATCAACACTATCATTTAATATTGGATTTTAAAACTATAAAATTATTTATATGTAAATTAATTTTCTAAATTAGCTTTCTAAATAGGATTTATATAGATTTTATTTCACTTCAAATACTTCAAAATAATGACACTAGACGCCATCGATAAAAAACTGCTTTTTTTATTACAATCCGATAGTAAAAAAACAACCAAAGAACTTTCTTTAAAACTCAATCTTTCGGTTACTGCCGTTTACGAACGAATCAAAAAACTGGAAAGAGAAGGAATTATCGATAAATACGTCGTGTTAGTGAATCGTTCGAAAGTCGAGAAAGGATTTGTGGTTTTCTGTCATCTTAAATTGATACAGCACACCAAAGAGTTTCTTACGAAGTTCGAAAGTGAAGTGGTGAAACTAAAGGAAGTTTTAGAATGCCATCATGTGAGCGGTGATTACGATTATATCCTGAAAATAGTGGTAAAAGATATGGAAGCCTATCGGGAATTTTTGGTTACAAAACTGACCACTTTGCAGCATATAGGTAGCACGCACAGTACTTTTATGATTAGTGAAGTGAAAAACACTACCGTTGTTGATATATAAATGTCGCTTGTTTTATTGCCTTTAAATAATTAAATTTGGAATAAATCAGTTGTCCCATGAAAACTAAGGAAATTAGACAGAAGCTTATTGTGAATTTTGGAAAACTTATCCAGGATGATTCAAAATTAGTCGTTTTGGAAGGAATATTTGACGCTATTTTAAACGAAGAAAAAGCTTCTATAGTTTCGGATAACCAGTATCAAAAAGTGGAAGAAGCCAGAGCCGACTATCATTCCGGAAATAGTTTTGCAACTTCTTGGGAAGATTTGGAAAAGCAATTAAATGCTAAATATGGTTTTTAAAATTGTTATTTCAAAATTAGCAGAAATTGAAATAATCGAGGCTATTGAATTTTATGAAAGTAGAAAAAAGGGATTAGGGAAAGATTTTTTTGTTTATCTGAAAGGATATTTAAAAATATTAAAAATGAATCCTGAACTATTCCCACTAAAAAAAGAACCGTTTTTCAGAGAATTATCCCTTAAAAAATTCCCTTTTGTAATTATTTATGAAGTATTTAATGATGAAATTATAATTTACTCTGTTTTCCACACTTATAGAGATCCTTCTAAAAAGCCATAAATAATTTTTCGGCGAATATTTGGTTATGTCATTTTCATAACAAAAAACCTTCTGAATTAAACTTTAAACAAAACTTAATTCCTTAATTTTGTGCAACATTTTATAAAAACATCATAAAAAAATATACTATGAGTTCATTTGACGTAGTCATTATAGGTTCTGGACCAGGCGGATATGTATCAGCAATTCGTTGTGCACAGTTGGGTTTCAAAACAGCAATTATCGAAAAATATTCCACTCTTGGAGGAACTTGCTTGAATGTAGGTTGTATCCCTTCAAAAGCATTGCTTGCTTCTTCTCATCATTACAGCGAAATTGCTCATTTTGCAGACCACGGAATTGAAGTTTCAGGTGAAGTAAAAGTGAACCTTGAAAAAATGATTGCGCGCAAACAAGCTGTTGTTGATCAAACTTCAGGTGGAGTGAAATTTTTAATGGACAAAAATAAAATTACCGTTCTCGAAGGATTGGGTTCTTTTGTAGATGCTACGCACGTTGCTGTTGCAAAAGCAGATGGAACTTCTGAAACTATCGAAGCTAAAAATATCATTATTGCTACAGGTTCAAAACCATCTTCTTTGCCATTTATCAAAATCGATAAAGAAAGAATCATTACTTCAACTGAAGCGTTGAAATTGCCTGAAGTACCAAAACATTTGGTGATTATTGGTGGTGGAGTTATTGGAATCGAATTAGGTCAAGTGTACTTGAGATTGGGAGCGCAAGTTTCTGTAGTAGAATTCATGGACCGAATCATTCCAGGAATGGATGCTTCATTGTCTAAAGAATTGACGAAAGTATTGAAAAAACAAGGCATGAAATTCTACGTTTCACACAAAGTGAAGTCGGTAGAAAGAAATGGCGACATCGTTGCTGTTCAAGCTGAAAATGCAAAAGGAGAAACGATTACACTTGAAGGAAACTATGCATTGGTTTCTGTAGGCCGTCGTCCGTACACTGATGGATTGAATGCGGATAAAGCAGGAGTGAAAATCTCAGACAGAGGGATGGTCGAAGTGAATGATCATTTGCAAACGAACATTCCCAATATCTATGCTATCGGAGATGTGGTTCGTGGAGCAATGTTAGCGCACAAAGCGGAAGAAGAAGGAACTATGGTTGCTGAAATATTAGCCGGTCAAAAACCACATATTGACTATAACTTGATTCCTGGTGTGGTTTACACTTGGCCAGAAGTGGCTGCAGTTGGGCAAACAGAAGAGCAATTGAAAGCCGCTGGAGTAGATTTCAAGTCAGGAAGTTTCCCTTTCAAAGCTTTAGGTCGTGCTCGTGCTGGTGGAGATTTAGACGGATTTGTAAAAATTCTTGCTGATGCAAAAACAGATGAAGTTCTTGGAGTTCACATGATTGGTGCTCGTTGTGCTGATTTAATTGCTGAAGCAGTGACGGCAATGGAATTCAAAGCATCTGCCGAAGATATTTCCAGAATGTCTCATGCTCATCCAACATTTGCAGAAGCGATAAAAGAAGCAGCACTTGCCGCAACAGATAATAGAGCGTTGCACGTGTAAGCAGAAAAATATATTTTAATATAAAGAAACCCGTCTCCTTTTAATAGAAGACGGGTTTTTTCAATATATAGGACTAAAATTATTTAGCTACAAATAGGCTTTTGTAATTTTCCCAATGGCTAAAGATTAAGAAGATATTTCCAAAAAATACAAATAAAGCAATTGGCAAGTTATCTGGCGTTAGGAAAAAATTAATCAATAATATATTTAAAGTAACGGGCAAAATGATAAGGTTAGCAAGCGTTACATATCGACCGGTAATAAATGAAATTCCGCAAAGAAATTCTAAAGATTTTGCTAAAGGCATCAAATAAGTAGACGCCATTAAACCGACATTAAAAGCTTTGAAGTTTCCGGTTGTTTCAGCCTCAGGAGATAGGTGTAAAAAGAAACTGATTGAGGTGTAGAGAAATAATAGGCCAAGTAAAGATCGAATAATGATGATTGCAATTTTCATGATATATGGTTTTATTGGTTACACATTAAAAATATACTATTATCACATAGCACTTTTATTCCTGTACAAAACTGACCAGTGGAATCCGTCTAAATCAGCAAACTATGCCTTCAATTTAGACACCCTATTGCCGTTTCCTATAAATTGCACCACTAATATCAATTGCATTTTAACCATTTCATCTACCTTTTCTTTGCTCTCAGCATCAATGGTAATAAAGACTTTCGTCTTTTTATGGGTATTATAATTGTATTCAAAATCAATCTACTATAACAAATTTACAAAAAAAGAAGCTAATTTATACAGTAATCTCTTATTGAAGGATATATTTTATTGTAATTTTGAATTTTAAAGATATATAGTAATTGAGAACTTCAATTTTTAAGCAAATTTCGGATCCAAAGTTGTTTAAACAGCAACTTTTATTTTGGGGACAGCAATTTCGTGAAATCGTTTTTATGGATAGCAATGAATATCCGCAACAGTATTCCAGTTATGATTGTATTCTTGCTGTAGATGCTTTTACTGCTATTAAAACCGACTATCATAACGCTTTCGAAGATTTAAAACAATACCAGCAAATTACCAAAGATTGGCTTTTTGGCTATTTGTCGTACGATTTAAAAAACGATGTGGAACATTTAAAATCCAATAATTTTGATGGGTTGGGTTTTCCCGATTTGTTTTTCTTTCAGCCCAAAAAAATATTTTTATTGAAAGGGAATGATCTCGAAATTCAATACCTCAATATGTGTGATGATGAAGCGGAGGAAGATTTTGAAGAAATAAGTGTTCAGTGTTCAGTGTTCAGTAATCAGAATTCACAAATAGAGATTCAACAACGAATCCCGAAGGAAAATTATCTTCAAAAAGTTTCGAAATTATTAGAACACATTCATCAAGGCGATATTTATGAGGTTAATTTTTGTATGGAGTTTTTTGCTGAAAATACAACGATTGATCCTATCGAAAAATTCACAAAACTCAACGAAATTTCTCGGCCACCATTCGCCGTTTTTTTTAAAAACAACAACTATTTTTTACTCTCGGCGACACCGGAACGTTATCTGAGGAAAGAAGGAGAAGTATTAATTTCACAACCTATTAAAGGAACAAGCAAACGATTTTCTGACCCAATTGAAGATGAAAAATCAAAAATGCAATTGGCTTCAGACCCAAAAGAACGTGCCGAAAATATTATGATTACTGATTTAGTTCGGAATGATTTGTCCCGAACCGCTCAAAAAGGTTCTGTTGAAGTTACTGAATTGTGTGCTATTTATTCTTTTATGCAAGTGCACCAGATGATTTCTACAGTTACTGCAAAATTAGATCATCAGTACTCCGCTGTGGATGTTATAAAAACTACTTTTCCTATGGGAAGTATGACTGGAGCGCCAAAAATTTCGGCATTAAAAATTATTGAAGAAATGGAAGAAACAAAACGTGGTTTGTATAGCGGCGCCGTAGGTTATTTTACGCCAAGTGGCGATTTTGATTTCAATGTGGTTATCCGCAGTATTTTGTACAATGCCGAAAAGAAATACGTTTCGTTTTCAGTAGGAAGTGCGATTACTTCGCAATCCATTCCTGAAAAGGAATATGAGGAATGTTTGCTTAAAGCCAAAGCAATGCTTGAAGTTTTAAGCTAAATCGGAATGAATTAATTACTTTTGAAAATGATGCAAAAAATACTAGATCATCTGAACCAAAATTTCCAGTTTTTAAAAGGGAAAAAGTTGCTTCTTGCCACAAGCGGAGGATTAGACAGTATGGTTATGGCACATTTGTTCCATAAGCTAAATTATGAAATAGCCATAGCGCATTGCAATTTTCAACTTCGGGGAATAGAAAGTTTTGACGATCAAAAATTTGTTCAGGAATATGCTGATGCGAATACGATTCCTATTTTTGTAACACAATTTGACACTACTGCTTTTGCCCAAGACTATAAATTATCTACTCAAGTTGCCGCACGGGAATTGCGATACAACTGGTTTTATGAGCTTTTGGAAACAGAAAAGTACGACTATATTCTGACCGCACATCACGCTGATGATAATTTAGAAACCTTTCTTATTAATCTTAGTCGAGGTACCGGATTAGAAGGTCTGACGGGAATTCCGGAGCAAAATGAAAATATAATTCGGCCGCTATTGCTGTTTTCAAGACAAGAAATTGAAAATTATGCGAAAGAAAACAAGATAGAATGGAGGGAAGACAGCAGCAACGCTTCCGATAAATACCTTCGAAATAAAATTCGGCATTATTTAGTTCCGATGCTAAAAGAGTTAAATCCAAATTTCATCACCTCTTTTCAAAAGACACAAACTTATTTGCAGGAAGCGCAAGACATGGTTGAAGATGCTTCAATTATGGTTTATCAGCAAGTCGCGAAGAAAGATGGGGATGATATTCATTTTGATTTGAAGCAGTTAAAGAAACTGCCTAATTTCAAATCGTATTTGTACCAGTGGCTGAATGAATTTGGATTTGCGGCCTGGGACGATATTTATGATTTGGTCGAAAGCCAATCTGGCAAACAGGTTTTTTCTTCGGAGTTTCGATTATTGAAAGACAGGGATTCCTTAATCCTTAGCCCGATAAATTTCGTAGATAAAGAGGAAGAATATTTCATTGATGAAAATCAGCAAGACGTTAAGATTCCCTTAAATATTTCGTTTTGTAAAGTAGCCGACATAAGTTTAGTTTCAAATACGACTATATTTGTTGATGCGGATAAATTACAATTCCCGTTGGTTTTGCGCCATTGGAATGAAGGAGCTATTTTTCAGCCGTTTGGGATGGAAGGCAAATCCAAGAAAGTCAGTAAGCTCTTTAAAGACGAAAAATTGTCATTGATCGATAAAGAAAATAAGTGGCTTTTATATTCCAATAATGAAATAGTCTGGGTAATTGGAATTCGTCAGGATGAACGCTTTAGAATAGAAAATACAACAAAAAATATACTTAAAATACAATTAGAATAATGAGGAAGATTATCTTTTTACTACTTGTTTTTTTGGCTTTCGCCAAAGGAAATGCACAGATTCTGGATCCTGCAAAATGGACCACCAAAATTGAGAAAAAATCCGAGAATACGTATCTATTGACTTTTAATGCTGTCATTGAAAAAGACTGGCATATGTATTCGCAGTTTACTCCAGATGGAGGACCGCTGGCATTAGAAGTTATTTTCAAAAATCAAAAAGGCAATTATAACTTAGTTGGCAAAGCCAAAGAAAGCAAAACGACCACCACTTTTAATGATGTTTTTGGTGTAAATGAAACTTATTTTCATGATAAGGCCCAAATTCAGCAACAGGTTACCATCACCAATCCAAAGCTTACTACAATTGAAGTCGATTTGAATTATCAGGTTTGTAAAGAAGCGTGTATTAATTTAGAGAAAAAATTCACTTTTGTAATTCCTTCATCTTTAAAAACGGCAGTTGATGCAACAAAAAAAGATATTACTGCTATAGATACTGTAAAAATAGATACAACAGTCGCAAAACCGGAAGTAGAAAAAGCGACCGTAATTCCTGCAAAAGTTAGTATGCCGGATGCTAATCCAGTGACCGAACGGGGTTTGTGGTCTATATTTTTCATCGCTTTTTTCTCAGGATTTGCCGCGTTGCTTACGCCTTGTGTTTTCCCTATGATTCCCATGACGGTAAGTTTCTTTACCAAGCAAAGTAAATCAAGAGCCAAAGGAATTAAAAATGCGCTTATTTACGGGGTTTCAATTATATTAATTTATGTAGTACTAGGGTTTTTAGTTACCTGGATTTTTGGTGCGGGTGCTCTGAATGCTTTGTCTACCAATGTTTGGTTTAATATCATTTTCTTCCTTTTATTGATTGTTTTTGCATTTTCATTTCTGGGTGCATTCGAAATCATGTTGCCGCAATCGTGGGCTAATAAAGTAGACAGTCAGGCAGACAGGGGAGGAATAGTCGGAATTTTATTTATGGCATTGGCACTTGCAATTGTATCTTTTTCCTGTACGGGACCTATTGTAGGGACACTATTGGTTGAAGCTGCTTCCAAGGGAGGTATCGCGCCAATTATAGGAATGTTCGGTTTTTCATTGGCATTAGCCTTACCATTTATGCTGTTTGCCATGTTCCCGGGTTGGTTGCATTCTTTACCAAAATCAGGTGGATGGCTTAACACCGTAAAAGTAGTTTTGGGTTTTCTGGAATTGGCTTTGGCTTTCAAATTTTTGTCGAATGCTGATTTAGTTTTGCAATTGCATTTATTGGAAAGAGAAGTTTTCTTGGCCATTTGGATTGCTATTTTTGGAGTTTTGGCCTTTTATTTATTCGGAAAAATTACTTTGCCGCACGATAGTCCTTTACCACATATTTCTGTGGGTAGATTATCTTTTGGACTAGTTGTTTTAATGTTTACCATTTATTTAATACCTGGACTTTGGGGAGCACCGTTAAAATTAATCAATGCTTTTCCGCCGCCAATGGAATATAGCGAAAGCCCAATGGGTTTTGGAGGTTCTGGAGTAACGGAATCGTCTGTTGCTTTACCGGATGGAGCCAAAAGTGGACCACACGGTCTGGTTGTTTTTGATGATTATGAAAAAGGCTTGGCTTACGCCAAAACGGTAAATAAACCCATAATGCTTGATTTTACGGGTTATGCCTGTGTGAATTGTAGAAAAATGGAAAACAATGTTTGGTCTGATGCTCGTGTTTTATCCCAATTGAAAAATGAAGTAGTTTTAATTTCATTGTACGTGGATGATAAACGGGAATTGCCTAAAGAAGAACAATCTGTTTCCAAAACTACTGGAGCCGAAATCACAACTACAGGGGATAAATGGACTGATTTTATGATTTTGAAATATAAAACCAATACCCAGCCATTGTATGTTTTAACCGATTTAGAAGGGAATAGTTTAAATGAAAACAAACCAACTATTAGTTATGTAGGAGTGGATGAATATGCCAATTGGTTAAAAACCGGAATATCCAAATTCAAAAAATAGAATCTCAAAATATTTTTTTAAAATATTCAAACCTGTTCAATTCTTTGGGCAGGTTTTTTTTATGCAGTGTATCTAATTACACACCGTATTTTAAATGTTATTTAAACGATTTAAAGTACCACAACAACTTTATTACAGCTATTGTTCATGACATTGTTCGTATTTTAAAATAAAGTCTTCCTTTTATTTTACAGCATTACTCCATATTATTTTTTGATTGAATAGTTCTAAATTAAATATAGATTTTAATAAGAAAGCAATTCATTTTTAGTTGAGAAAGTAGTTTTGATTTTAGCGTCAAATTAGATTTCTATTTTTTTTGAATCAAAATAAGGAATGCAAATGTTGATAAATTCCTGTTTGCTTTTCTTTTATTCTTCTAAAAAATACAAAATAGGTAGTTCGTAGTTTTTTTTATTCTGTTAATCGGAAATGTATAAAAAATAATACTAATGTATTCTTAATTATTTAACTTAGTCTGTAAGTATTTGAAATTTAAGTGATTATTGTAAGATTTTTTGTTTTAAAAAGGCATAAATTTTATAAAATTATGTTAATTGGTACAACTTCCAAAAAGTTCCTTCAGAATATAGATTTCTAAGTAAAGCAGCTCTAATTCGTTATTTTATTATTTTAATTCAATTAGTTATGAAGACATTTTTACACAAATCTCATTTTTTATCGATTGTTTTTTTAATAGCCAATTTGATTTTTGCAAGTGTATCTTTTGGTCAGGCAACTGTTTCAACTGATTTACTGGATTATCCGCCCGGATCAACAGCTATGATTACGGGTTCTGGATTTCAGGATGGTGAGTATGTTGAATTACATGTGCATCATGCAGACGGAGATCCTTTAGGAACCGATCCCCAATATCATCAACCTTTTTATGCGACCGCAGATGCTTCAGGTAACTTCACTACATCTTGGTATGTGCCAACTGAAGCAGAAGGTGATGCCGCTGGAGCAACATTAAATTTGGAGGCGCATGGTAACATGGGGTCAGTAGCTGATTGGGTGTTTTCGGATAGTGTGACTTCAGTTAATATTACGTCTCCAACTACTGCAAGTCCTGTAAGTGTTCCTGCTGGATGTGATGTCACTATTAACTACAGTTACACGGGATCTAATGCAGGGGCAAATGGTACTGCTACAATAAGCGTAAAATCAGGTGCAACTGTAATTGTTAGTGGAACTCAAGATGCACCAAAAGGAAACAATTCTAATTCTATTATTTTAACAATTCCATCAGGTACTACAGTTGGAAACTACAATGTTGAGGTTAATGTAAACCAAGTTGGATCAGTAACAACTTCACAGACCAATGCTATCAATGTGACTGCAGCACTAACTGCTGCAGCTGCAGGAGCTGATCAAACAGTTTGTGCTACTACTGCAATACTTGCTGGTAATACTGCAACCGTGGGTACAGGTACTTGGACATTAATAAGTGGTTCTGGAACTATAACAACAGCTGGCTCTCCAACATCTGGCATAACTGCACTTGGTGTAGGTGCAAACACTTTCCGTTGGACTATTGCAAGCGGAGCTTGTTCGAATTTTGATGAAGTAGTGATTACGGTTCGCCCAACACCTACAGCAACTGTCAGTGGAACGACCACGGTTTGTCAAAATGCAACAGCACCGAATATCACATTTACTAATCCGCAAACTTTATCAATAACTGTAACCTACAATATTAATGGAGGAACAAATACAACTGTTAATGTAGGAGCAAGCACGACAGCAACGATAGCAGCACCAACAACAACTGCAGGTACATTTAATTATAACCTTGTAAGTGTAGTTTATCAAACCGCACCAAGTTGTACCAATTCGGTTTCAGGAACAGCAACTGTAACAGTTCGTCCAACACCAACGGCAACTATCAGTGGGACGACAACAGTTTGTCAAAATGCAACTGCTCCAAACGTAACATTTACCAATCCACAAAGCATTGCTGTAACAGTTACCTATAAAATAAATGCAGGATCAAATCTTACAATAAATGTTCCTGCAAGTTCAACAGCTACAGTAGCAGCACCAACAGGCAGTGCAGGTGCATTTGCGTATACGCTGGTAAGTGTTGCTTACCAGGATGCGACACCCGGATGCTCCAATCCTATTTCTGGAACAGCAACTGTAACAGTTCGTGCAACACCGACAGCAACTATAAGTGGAGCAACCACAGTATGCCAGAATGGTAGTGCACCAAACATAACATTTACTAATCCGCAAACATTACCGATCACCATTACTTATAATATAAATGGAGGAACAAATACTACAATTGATGTAGCTGCCAGTACAACAGCAACGGTAGCAGCACCAACAGGCACTGCAGGTTCATTTGCTTACAACCTTGTAAGTATAATCTACCAGGATGCAACACCTTCCTGTTCTAATACTATATCAGGATCAGCAACTGTTACAGTTCGTCCAACACCTACTGCAACTATTAGTGTAACAACAACAGTATGCCAGGGTGGAACTGCTCCTAATATAACTTTCACAAACCCGCAGGCTTTACCAATAACTGTTACATATAATATTAACGGGGGAACAAATACAACAGTTAATGTTGCAGCAAGTACAACAACAACGGTGGCAGCGCCAACAGGTACTGCCGGTTCATTTGCTTATAATCTTGTAAGTGTAGTTTATCAAACTGCACCAACTTGTTCAAACCCGGTTTCAGGAACAGCAACTGTTACAGTAAGACCAACACCAACAGCAAGCATTAGTGGAACAACAACAGTTTGTCAAAGTGCAATTGCACCAAATATAACTTTCACTAACCCGCAGGCTTTACCAATAACTGTTACATATAATATTAATGGAGGAACAAATACAACAGTAAATGTTGGAGCAAGTACAACTGCGACTGTTACAGCGCCAACCGGTACAGCAGGTGCATTTGCCTATAACCTTGTAAGTGTAATTTACCAGGATACAACTGCATCTTGTTCCAATACAATTTCTGGGTCAGCAACAGTAACTGTAACTGCAACTGTTGGAACGCCGACTACACCAACACCATCGGCTTCAACTATCTGCCAGGGCAGTGCAAATACTATATATATTAGTTCAGCTACGAATGCTACCAGTTATAATTGGTCAGTGACAGGAATTGGTAATACTATTTCAGGAACAGGTACTACAGGAACTGTAAGTTGGAATCCAGCTTTTACAGGCACTGCAACCATTAGTGTAACAGCAAATGGATGTAAAAGTCCAACTGCACCAAATATAACTTTCACTAACCCGCAGGCTTTACCAATAACTGTTACATATAATATTAATGGAGGAACAAATACAACAGTAAATGTTGGAGCAAGTACAACTGCGACTGTTACAGCGCCAACCGTTACAGCAGGTGCATTTGCCTATAACCTTGTAAGTGTAATTTATCAGGATGCAACTCCATCTTGTTCCAATACAATTTCTGGGTCAGCAACAGTAACTGTAACTGCAACTGTTGGAACGCCGACTACACCAACACCATCGGCTTCAACTATTTGCCAGGGCAGTGCAAATACTACATATACTAGTTCAGCTACGAATGCTACCAGTTATAATTGGTCAGTGACAGGAACTGGTAATACTATTTCAGGAACAGGTACTACAGGAACTGTAAGTTGGAATCCAGCTTTTACAGGTATTGCAACCATTAGTGTAACAGCAAATGGATGTAACGGTCCATCTGCTTCTGCTTCCACGACAGTAACAGTTCGTCCAACACCTACTGCATCTGTTAGCGGAATAACAACAGTTTGCCAGGGAGCTACTGCACCAAATATAACATTCACTAATCCGCAAACATTACCAGTAACAGTTACTTATAATATTAATGGAGGAACAAATACAACAGTAAATGTTGGTGCAAGTACAACTGCGACTGTTGCTTCGTCAACAGCAACAGCAGGAACTTTTACATATAACCTGGTTAGTGTAGTTTATCAAGCGGCACCAAGTTGTTCTAATATAATTTCAGGAACAGCAACAGTAACTGTGAATCCAAGACCAACCGGCGTTATTAGTGGAACACAAACTATATGTGCAGGAAGTAGTACTACATTAAGTATCGCTGTAACCGGAACAGGTCCATGGAGCGGAACATTATCAAACGGTGATCCATTCAGTGGCAGCAGCAGCCCAATCAGTGTGTCAGTCAATGTTGCTGGAACATACACGATTGCTACATTAAGTGATGCTAATTGTACTGCAAGTGTGGGGGATAAAAAAGGTAGCGCAGCTGTAACAGTTCGTTCAACACCAACGGCTACAATTTCAATTAATGGCGCTAGTCCAATTTGTTCAGGTTCTTCTTCCTCAATAAAGTTTAGTGGTCCCAATAATGGAATAGTGACATATAATATCAACGGAGGTGGCAATCTGAGTGCAAGTCTTAATAATGGAGGAAACTTTATTTTAACAACAGCGGCTCTTACTTCCGATACAACTTATAATCTTGTTAGTGTCGCTTATGGGGATGCGCCAAACTGCAGTACTGTTGAAAGTGGTAGTGTAACAATAACGGTGAATCAACCACCAACCTTTACGGCTTGTCCTTCTAATTTTTCACAAAATACAGACGTAGGTGTTTGTACTGCAGTTGTTAACTATACTGCAACAGCATCCGGTACACCTGCACCAACATATACATATTCTTTAAGTGGCGCAACAACAGTAGCAACAACAAGTGGTACCGGAAGCGGCGCAACTTTCAATAAAGGAGTAACAACAGTTACTATTACTGCTACTAATACATGTGGAAATGCTATATGTGTATTTACGGTGACTGTTAATGATAGCCAAAACCCAACAATTACAGCTCCCGCAGCAGTAAGCGTAAGTTCTGATGCTGGAATATGTACTTATGCAAGTTCACAGTTAACAGCTCCAACAGCGGCAGATAATTGCAGCGTGGCAAGTGTTGTAGCTTCTCCTGCTACTTTAGCTTTGGGAAGCAACACAGTAACCTGGACAGTAACAGACGGATCAGGCTTAACAGCAACATCAACACAATCAGTAACGGTTGTAGATAATCAAAATCCAACGATAGCAACAGCAGCAGCGATCAGCGTAAATGCAGATGCGGGTGTATGTAGTTATGCAAGTTCACAATTAACTGCACCAACATCAGCAGATAATTGCAGTGTTGCAAGTGTTGTTGCTACTCCGGCTATTTTAGTTGCTGGAGCCAATACGGTAACTTGGACAGTAAC
>NZ_FRCL01000031.1 GCF_900142885.1 Flavobacterium xinjiangense
GAAACTACGTTTCCTCCAGTAGCTGCATCATACCATACCACTGTTTCTCCTGCTTGAGCCGAAGCCATAGCCGTTAATGTTTGAATTGGTAATGAGGCACATACCGTTTGATTACTTGCAGTTGGTGTTAATAGAGGAACATGAAATTCCACCTTTATATCGGCCGTAGATGGCGGACAAACACCATTTGAAATACTCCATGTAAAAACATAAATACCTTCTACATCTACAGACGCAGTGGATACCCCGCTAATTACATTACTAAAATTCACTAACCCTGGTCCCGATTTTAATGTCCATTTACCAGAACCTACCGTAGGACTATTACCATTAAGCGAAGTACTACTTAGTGAACAATTATATTGATCAGCACCCACAGTTGCCGTTGTCGGTTTTTCATCTAAATTGATTAAAATACTAGCTTCTTTGTAGCAAGGAATCAAAGCATCTGCTGAAACAACAACTGGATTCGGGTCTTTGACATTATAATCCATAGCACTACTCCCATAATCAAGCGAACTGCTTAATTCAGGGCTTAAAAAGGAATTTGTAACATTATAATTAAGTTCACTATCATCTTGCATAGTCAAGGTAAAAAACTTAATGTCCCCAACTGTATAACCTATTAATGATTTCAACACTTCTACTTCAAAGCCTAGATTATAATCTCCAATTCCTGAATTACCATTATTAACCCCCATTACAGAACTAGGGAATCCTGTTGAGGCATTTCCTAATCTAGTCTTAGTAGAATTCCCAGTTTTTAATTCAATAATATCTGCGAAATAATTTGTTCCACCATTATCTGTTGAAATCGCAAGACAATAATCCGCTTGAAAATACGAGTCAAAAGTACTTGGATTATTATTAAAATAATTGAATCCTTTTACAGAGGGAATAATATTTGCTTCATCTCCATAATTTGACAAATTAAAACCTCCGGGCTTTGTATCCAGAAACAACAACATGCTTCTATTGTTATCTAATTTTCCTGCAATACCAAAAACTAACTTATCTTCGGTTGGACTAATTTTAATAGAATTAATATAACCGCCTAATGCATTCAAAGATAAAGGAGCTGACAAAACATTATCTTCCAAAGCACCTTTCCCATAGGCCGTTTCGGTGGCCAATCCATCAAAATTAACACCATATCTCGTCCTAACGCTAACTATTTGCCCTTTTTTCAGTGCATTAGTTGTAAATATCCTATTTGCTGACATTCCTTGCTTAACAATGCCATCAACTGAAAATTCAAAAAAATCACCGCCACCAGATGCAGTAAATTCTATTGGCGTTCCTTCACATATGACTGCATCATTTGGAAAAGCTTTCAAAGTAACTGCTGGAGGATAGGAATAAACCGAAGCAACTACGGGCACTCTATTACTAAAATCAGCACCTGCATGTGTTCTAACGTAATAAGTTGTAGTTTGGCTGACACTAGGACTATAAATAGATCCTGTATGCAAAATAGTATTAGAAGTTTGACTTGAAAACCATTCAATAATATCGCCGCTACCACCAGATGCGGCCATAAACACTTTTACTGTCAAGTCAGCCTCTTCTTTACAAGCACTTCCTGCAGTTGTCAATGGGGTTGGTATTATCGCTGTAGATTTTGCAGATTTTAATGTTTTGTTCGTTTTTTTAATAGTATCCATTAAACTAACAGCCAACTGCAAATTTATTTTAGAATTATTTGAAGTTTGTTCGAAATTATTGGCATTAACTTTATTTGCTAAAAACGAAAAAAACAATAAAAATAAAAGTAATTTATTTTTCATAGAATAAATTTTGGTGTTAATATAATTGACGAAATAAATTTAATTAATTAAAATATTAAAAGTATCGTTTTATTTCGGTTAAGCAAATAAAATTTTAATATATAATTAACAATATTATAAACAAATTACAATCAACCAATTAAACAAAAAAAAACTTCTTGGTACACCAAAAAAATAACAACGCAAAAAATCCCCATCAAATGAATGATGAGGATTCTTCAAAGAAAGGCGACGACATACTC
>NZ_FRCL01000012.1 GCF_900142885.1 Flavobacterium xinjiangense
ACTCCAATTGCTCCAACGAGCGGAGGTAGTCAAACGGTATGTGCCTCATCACCAATTCAAACAATAACGGCTATGGCATCGGCTCAAGCAGGAGAAACAGTAGTTTGGTATGATGCAGCAACTGGAGGTAGTGTAGTGGCGGATCCTTCTTTAAGTGCATTAGGAACAATTACCTATTATGCTGAATCGGTGAAAAACACAACACCATGCATAAGCAACTCTCGAACTTCAGTAACCTTAACTATTAATCCAAAACCACTTGTTCCAACAAGCACTGGAGATCAAACGGCATGTGCGTCGACTCCAATTCAAACTTTGACTGCTGGAGCGACAGCTCAAACAGGAGAATCAATAGTCTGGTACGATGCAGCAACAGCAGGAAATAAAGTAACGAATCCAACTTTAAATAGCTTAGGAACAATAACTTATTATGCAGAAGCAGTAAACAATGCTACAGCTTGTGCTAGCAGCTCACGTGTTGCAGTAACTTTAACTTTAAATGCTACTCCAATTGCTCCAACGAGCGGAGGTAGTCAAACAGTATGTGCTTCATCACCAATTCAAACATTAACGGCTATGGCATCGGCTCAAGCTGGAGAAACAGTGGTATGGTATGATGCAGCTACAGGAGGAAACGTAGTTTCAAACCCAACATTGAATTCATTAGGTACCGTTACTTATTATGCAGAAGCGGACAGTAATTCAACACCTTGTGTGAGTAGTTCCCGTACTGCAGTAACTTTAACAATAAATCCATTACCAGTTGTACCTGTAAGTGGAGGCAATCAAACGGTATGTGCTAATACGCCAATTCAGACTTTAACTGCTGGTGCTACAGCGCAATCAGGCGAATCTATTGTTTGGTATAATGCAGCAACAGGAGGAAATCAAGTAACGAATCCAGCTTTAAATAGCTTAGGAACAATAACTTATTATGCAGAAGCAGTAAACAATAATACAGCTTGTGCTAGCAGCTCACGTGTTGCAGTAACTTTAACTTTAAATCAGAGACCTGTTGTCCCAACTAGTGGTGGAAATCAGACGGTTTGTACAGATGGAACAACAACCCAAACTTTAACAGCTACAGCTACTGGTAATACAGTAACATGGTATACTGCTGCTATTGGAGGAAGTCTAGTTCCAAATCCTAAGCAAGTAGGTGTTGGTACAGTTACTTACTATGCTGAATCTTCAAACGGACTTTGTCCTAGTAGTACTCGTGCAGCTGTTACTTTAACAATTGTAGGTGTAGTTCCAAATCCAATAGCTAACGATCAGACAGTTTGCTCAAATGGAACAACCACTCAAACTTTGACAGCAACAGCTACTGGGAATACAATTACATGGTATACTGCCGCAGTAGGCGGAATTGTTGTATCAAGTCCTACTCAAGTAGGTGTGGGGACGGCAACATATTTTGCAGAATCTTCCGTTGGAAATTGTTTAAGCGCGAGTAGAACTAAAGTTATTCTAAGTATCACTGCAGTTCCAGCAATACCATCGGCAACGACGAATAAACAACCAACTTGTACTAATTCAACTGGAGAAATCACTTTTGTTAGTCAAACAGGCGCTGAGTACAGTATTGGAAATGGGTTTCAAGACAGTCCTGTTTTCATAAACGTTGCCTCAGGTACATATACAATAAGCGTCCGATATAAGAATAACACTGCATGTGATATTAAGGGTGCGGCTTTGACAATAAGACCAATTCCTCAACAAATTCAATTCGAAATTAACGGAGAGTGTGCAGATAAAGATTATGTGTTAACAGCTACTCCATTGTCTAATTCATATGATCCTAATAATATTGATTATGAATGGAAAGATAGTGCAGGTGTAACGGTAGGGACAAATTCTAATGTTTTTAATGTTTCGAATTTGATTGCTTCAACTTCTGAAAAAGAAATTTTTCCTTTAAATTATACTTTAACAATAACATCAACTTCAACAGGTTGTCAAACTATAAAAGGAGTAACAGTTGAAACTATTACTTGTAATATCCAAAAAGGGATTTCGCCTGATGGTAATGGAGCGAATGACAACTTCGATTTAAGATTAATGGATGTCAAAAAACTGCAGATATATGATAGATATGGTATAAAGGTCTACAGTCAATCGAATTATACAGACCAATGGAAAGGACAGTCAGATAAAGGTGATGATCTGCCTAGTGCAACATATTATTATGTAATTGAGCTTAATGAAGGTCAATCAAAAACAGGTTGGATATATCTAATCAGAGAAAAATAATAAATTAATTTATTTTTGAAGTCCATGAATATCTTTTGGGCGAATAAAACGAAAAACAAATAGATATGAATAAAATATTTTTGACCTCTCTTTTAGTTCTTATTGCCTATGTAGATTCAAATGCGCAACAGAACCCTCATTACACCCAATATATGTATAATATGAATGTCGTTAATCCTGCTTATGCAGGTTCGAAAGAAAGTATTTCTTTTGGAGCATTATATAGAAAGCAATGGGTTAATATAGAAGATGCTCCAACTTCTTTTACTTTTTCTGGACATGCGCCAGTTGGTAATAATGTGGGACTGGGTTTGTCTTTTATATCAGATAAAATTGGACCTGTAACTGAACAGAATGTGTTTGGAGATTTTTCCTATACTTTGCAATTAAATGAGACGAGCAAATTGGCATTGGGAATAAAAGCGGGTGTCTCATTTCATCAAGTTGGTCTGAGAGATATCCAATCTTCCTTACCGGATCCTTCAGAAGGTATTTTTGGTCAAGATATAAATGACGCATCATTAAATTTAGGCGTAGGAGCATTTTATTATACAGATAATTATTATGTTGCTTTTTCAATTCCAAATCTAGCAAAATCAGCCCATTTAGATTATAACGGACGCGAATATGGTTCAGATGTATCCCATTATTTTTTGACAGGTGGGTATGTTTTTGATGTAAACTATGAATTAAAATTCAAACCTTCTTTTATGTTGAAATCAGCATTTAATGTAAGCCCATCGTTAGATCTTTCTGCCAATTTCTTATATAAAGAAAAATTCGAAATAGGTGCCACTTATAGATTGCAAGATAGTTTTGGCGGAATGGTGAATTTCGCAGTAACACCAGAATTAAGAATTGGTTATGCATATGATCACATTATATCAGATCTGAAAGTGACCACTCCTTCTTCTCATGAATTCATTTTGTTGTATGATCTATTTACGGCTAAAAAAGTTTCACGTTCTCCAAGATTTTTCTAATATTAAACTTTACAATTAATGAAAAAAATTACTATACTGTTGTTTTTAGTGCTAATTAATATTTCACTAATGGCACAAAATAAAGATACGAAGAGTGCTGATAAACTTTTTGACAGATATGAATATAGTTCAGCTGCTAAAGAGTATCTGTCTTTAGTTGAAAAAGGTACTTCTGACCCTTATGTTTATAAACAACTAGGGGATTGTTATTATAATATGTCTAATACCGCTGAAGCAGAAAAATGGTATTCAAAAGCAGTAGAATCTAAACAAGGTTTAGAGACCTATTATAATTATGCGCAGATGTTAAAATCAAATGGCAAATATCTAGAATCCGATAAACAAATGAGAGTTTTTGCTGCCATGTCACCTAATGATCAGAGAGCAATAGAATTCAAAAATAATCCTGATTATCTTGTGAAGCTAAAAAATATTGAAAAGCTAGTTGATATAAATAGAATCACTGTAAATTCTGAAAAATCTAATTTTGGGGCTGTTCTCTATGGTAATTCTCTTTATTTTGCGAGTGCAAGAGATAAAGGAAGCAAAATTTACGGATGGAATGATGAGCCTTTTTTAGATCTATATCAGTCCAACTATAATGAAATAGATGGAACGTATTCAGAACCAACCGCAATTTCAGAATTAAACACAATTTACCACGAAGGTCCGTTAACGATGACTAAAGATGGGAATACGATTTACTTTTCAAGTGAAAGTTTTAATGAAAAATTATTTATAAAAGATAATTCAAAAAAATTGAAATTTGGACAAGTTAGCTTGTATAAGGCTGTTAAGGATGGTGGAAAATGGTCATCAGTTACGCCGCTACCATTCAATAGTAAAAATTATTCTAACGGTAATCCATCTGTAGACAAAGAGGGAAAGACACTTTATTTTGCTTCAAATATGCCAGGCTCAATTGGAGGTACTGATATATGGAAAGTACCGGTTAACTCTGACGGTACCTTTGGGACACCAGAGAATCTAGGAGATAAAATAAACACAGTGGGTGATGAAAATTTTCCATTTATATCTGATGATGGCATTTTGTATTTTTCTTCAAATGGTCTAATGGGTTTTGGGGGATTAGATGTTTTTTATGTGGATTTGAATAAAAATGATTCGCCACATAATATGGGGAGCCCTGTCAATACGGAAAAAGACGATTTTTCATTTTCATTTAATAAAGAAAAAAACATTGGGTATTTATCCAGTAATAGAGCGGGTGTAGATAATATCTATAATGCAATCCCAGTATGTAAATCAGAGATGCTTGCTATCGTAAAAAATGCTAAAACAAATGCATTATTAGCTAATTCCAGAGTGATTTTTTTGGATGCTAATAAAAATGTTTTAGATACAAAGATAACTAACGATAAAGGAGAAGCTTTATACAGTACTGATTGCCAAAAACAATTTTCTATCGATGTTTATAAAGATGGGTTTGTTACTAAATCTTATCCTCTTAGTACGATTAAAAAAGGGGTTCGTACGACTATTGATATGTTTATAGATCCGATCGAAATGACTGTAACAGAAACAGAAATTATATTAAACCCAATTTATTTTGATAACAATAGGAGCAAGATCACGCCGCAAGGTGCAGTGGAATTGGATAAATTGGTCTATGTAATGTCTCAAAATGATAAGTTGAATATGTATGTAAAATCTCACACCGACATTAGAGGTACTGATGAATATAATTTTGACCTTTCGGAAAGAAGGGCTAAATCTACCGTTGCATATATCATTTCAAAAGGGATTAGCGGGGAAAGAATTACAGGTAAAGGTTTTGGGGAATCAGAACTAAAGGTAGATTGCAAAGAGAAATGTACCGAAGAAGAACATGCTTTAAACAGACGTTCAGAATTCATGATTATCAAATAACAATAAGTTATAAAAAAAGGATGTTCAAAAATAGACATCCTTTTTTTATAACTATTTTCAAGAATATTACCCATGTACGGTTTCGTTTTTTCCGTACTTAATAATAATTGAAGTTTCAAAGTCAATCCATTCTTGCCAGCGTTTGTCAACATCAACGTTATCTGCATATTTTTTGGCAAAACCAATAAAAGTGGTGTAATGGCCAGCTTCAGAAATCATAAGGTCTCTATAAAATTTTGCTAGCTCGGGGTCTTTTATGTTTTCTGAAAGAACTTTAAATCGTTCGCAGCTTCTCGCCTCAATCATCGCTGAAAATAATAATCGATCACATAGCGCATCTCTTCGGCTTCCATCTTTTTTCATGAACTTAAAAAGTTCATTTACATAATGGTCCTTGCGCTCTCTGCCTAATGTTAGACCTTTGCTTTTTATTAAATTATGAACTAATTGTAGATGGTCTAATTCTTCTTTGGCAATGATTAACATTTCAGTAACCAATTCCTCTAATTCAGAATTATAGGTAACTAAACTTATGGCATTTGATGCTGCTTTTTGCTCGCACCAAGCATGGTCTGTTAAGATTTCTTCTATGTTCGATTCGACTATATTTACCCAACGTGGGTCTGTGGCTAATTTTAAACCTAGCATGATATTGGAATTTATTTAGTTGTAAAATTAGTGTTTTCTTCCTGATTTTTATTCAAAACAAAGGAATTGCCACTAAAATAGTATTATTTTGCATATATAATTTTATTCAAACAACAATCAAGTGCAACAACTTTTAATAATTGGTTTTGTGTGGCCTGAGCCCAATTCGTCTGCGGCAGGAGGAAGGATGCTGCAATTGATTTCACTTTTTAAAGATCAAGGATATAGCATAACGTTTGCGAGTCCGGCTCAAGACAGTGATTTTATGGTTGCTTTGGCAGAATATGGTGTCGATAAAAAATCAATTGCTTTAAATTGTGCCAGTTTTGATGTCTTTGTAAAAGAGTTAAACCCCACCGTTGTCTTGTTCGATCGTTTTATGATGGAAGAGCAGTTTGGTTGGAGAGTTACTGATAATTGCCCAAAAGCCTTGCGATTATTAGATACCGAAGATTTGCATTGTTTGCGTTTGGCACGCCAAAAAGCATTCAAAGAAAATCGTTTGTTTCAGACTTCAGATTTAATGACAGAAGAAGTGGCAAAACGAGAAATTGCCAGTATTTTGAGATGTGATTTATCTTTAATGATTTCTAAATTTGAGATGGAGTTACTTACAACTACATTTAAAATTGATAAAGCACTTCTGTATTATTTGCCTTTTTTATTGGAACCAATAACTGTATCAGCTTTCGAACAATTCCCGCCTTTTGAAGAAAGGAAAGAATTTGTTTTCATCGGAAATTTTCTTCATGAGCCCAATTGGAATGCCGTTCAATATCTGAAGGAGTCCATTTGGCCGCTTATTAGGAAACAACTTCCTCAAGTTGCTTTGAATATTTACGGTGCCTATCCTTCACAAAAAGTGCTGCAATTGCATCAACCAAAAGAAGGGTTTTTAATAAAAGGTCGTGCTGATAAAGCACAAGAAGTGGTTTCGAAGGCTCGTGTTGTTTTAGCTCCATTGCGTTTTGGTGCGGGTGTAAAAGGAAAATTGATAGAAGCGATGCAATGTGGAACGGCAAGTGTAACAACTACTATTGGGTCGGAATCAATGCATGGTGATTTACCGTGGAATGGTGCTGTTACCGATAGTCCACAAGTGTTTGCGGATGAAGCAGTACAGTTATACAATGATAATAAACGGTGGCTTGAAGCCCAATATAACGGATTAACTATTATCAATCAGCGGTATTTAAAAGCGCTCTTTGTTGAAGATTTTAATAAGCAAATATTATTTTTGCAAGCTAATTTGCAGCAACACCGAATAACTAATTTTTTTGGAGCAATGTTGCAACATCATACGTTGAGCAGTACAAAATATATGTCTCGTTGGATTGAGGCTAAGAACAAATAAAAAAAATCCCGTCAAGTTTTTAAACGAGACGGGATTTGTATTTTAAAAACCAAGTTGTTACGCAAGCATTGTAACTGGATTTTCTATAAATTGTTTTAATGTTTGTAAAAATTGTGCTCCAGTTGCGCCATCAATTGTTCTGTGATCACAAGCTAAAGAAAGCATCATGGTATTTCCAACAACAATCTGACCGTTTTTAACTACTGGTTTTTCAACAATGGCTCCTACAGAAAGGATGGCAGAATTTGGTTGGTTGATAATAGAATTGAATTCAACAATTCCAAACATTCCAAGATTAGAAACAGTAAATGTACTTCCTTCCATTTCAGTTGGGAGTAATTTTTTGTTTTTAGCTCTTCCGGCAAGATCTCTTACGCTTCCGCCAATTTGAGATAAACTCATGGCATCTGTGAATTTCAATACAGGAACTACTAATCCATCTTCAACAGCTACTGCTACACCAACATTCACATGGTGGTTGATAGTAATAGCATCCTCTTTCCACTGAGAGTTAATTTTTGGATGTTTTTTCAAAGCCATCGCGCAAGCTTTAATAACCATATCGTTAAAGGATACTTTTGTATCAGGAACGCTGTTTATTATTGCTCTTGATTTCATTGCTTCATCCATTGTAACTTCAATTGTCAAGTTATAATGAGGAGCAGTAAATAAAGATTCTGCCAAACGTTTTGCAATGATTTTTCGCATCTGCGAATTTTTGATTTCTTCTGTAAAGACTTCTCCTGCTGGAACAAATACTTTTGGTGCTGCTACAGTTTCTGTTTTTGCCGGTGCAGATGTTGCGGTAGCTGGAGCAGAAGCTGCTTGAGGAGTAAAGTTTTCGATATCACTTTTTACGATACGTCCATTTTCGCCAGAACCTTTCACTTGTGTCAATTGAATTCCTTTGTCACTTGCAATTTTCTTTGCCAATGGTGATGCTAAAATTCGTTGTCCATCAGTTGATGCTTCTTGTACAATTGGTTCTGCTGTTTTTTCAGCAGGTGCTGATTTTGCTTCTTCAGTTGTTGCGGGAGCTTGCGGTGCTCCACCCGTTTTATAATTTTCAGCAATACCGCTAATATCAGTTCCCTCAGGTCCGATAATAGCCAATAGACTATCAACTGGAGCCGAATTTCCTTCTTGAATTCCAATATATAATAATGTTCCTTCATTGAAAGATTCGAATTCCATTGTAGCTTTGTCAGTTTCGATTTCAGCAAGAATATCACCTTCGGCAACTTTATCTCCTACTTTTTTCAACCAAGTCGCTACAGTTCCTTCAGTCATTGTATCACTTAAACGAGGCATTGTAACTACGATTACTCCTTTTGGTAAAGAAGCTACCGCTATTGCAGGAGCCGCAGTAGTTTCTTCTTTTATAGCTGCAGGAACAGTTGCTGTTTCTTTAGATTCAGGTTTAGCTTCAGCCGTATCAGGAGTTGCAGGAGTTGCTTTTCCAGCGATTAAAGCAGAAACATCTTCGCCTTCATTTCCTATAATCGCCAGTAAAGAATCTACTGGTGCAGTTTCTCCTTCTGGGATACCTATATATAAAAGAGTTCCTTCATTGAAAGACTCAAATTCCATTGTCGCTTTGTCCGTTTCAATTTCTGCAAGGATATCACCTTCGCTGATTTTGTCACCTACTTTTTTTAGCCAAGCCGCTACCGTTCCTTCCGTCATCGTATCGCTCAAACGAGGCATTGTTATTATTGTTGCCATAATTGATTTTATAGTTTATGAGGTAAAAATGGATAGTTTTCTTGATCGTATACTACGTCGTATAATTGTTGGATTTCAGGATAAGGTGACTCTTCAGCGAATTTCACGCATTCTTCAACCAAATCTTTAACTCTCTGATCAATAGCTTCAATCTCTTCTTCTGTAGCATACTTTTGATCTTTAATTACATCTAAAACTTGAGTAATTGGATCAATTTTTTTGTACTCTTCCACTTCATCTTTTGTACGGTATAATTGCGCATCTGACATAGAGTGCCCTCTATATCGGTAAGTTTTCATTTCAAGGAATGTTGGTCCATCACCACGACGAGCTCTATCAATAGCCTCTGTCATTGCTTCGGCAACTTTAACTGGATTCATTCCGTCAACTGGTCCACAAGGCATTTCGTATCCTAAACCTAGTTTCCAAATATCAGTATGATTCGCTGTTCTTTCTACAGATGTTCCCATAGCATAACCGTTATTTTCTACGATAAATACTACTGGAAGTTTCCATAACATTGCCATATTGAAGGCTTCATGTAACGAACCTTGTCGAGCAGCACCATCACCAAAATAGGTCATAGTAACTCCTCCGGTTTCAAAATATTTGTCTGCAAATGCTAAACCAGCTCCTACTGGAATTTGACCTCCTACAATTCCGTGTCCACCATAAAAACGGTGTTCTTTTGAGAAAATATGCATAGAACCACCCATACCTTTTGAGGTTCCGGTAACTTTACCCATAAGTTCTGCCATTACACGTCTTGGATCAACACCCATTCCTATTGGTTGTACGTGATTTCGGTATGCAGTAATCATTTTGTCTTTTGACAAGTCCATTGCGTGCAAAGCACCAGCAAGAACTGCCTCTTGACCATTGTATAAGTGTAGAAATCCTCTAACTTTTTGTTGAATGTATAATGCTGCAAGTTTGTCTTCAAACTTTCTCCAAAGCAGCATGTCTTCATACCACTTTAAATAAACCTCTTTTGTAACTTCTTTCATTTGGATTTTTTCTTTTGCTTAAGCGTTATTGTGTTATAAAATGTTACTTATAACGCAAAATAGTTTCCTCACACAAATTTGCGAAAAGCAAAAATAAGACATTACATCTAAGAAGTGAAATTTATAGAGTAGTTTTTGGGTTTTTTAAAGGAATTTTTTGTCAAACATGAATGGAAGTAAATTTTTTAGGGATTCGGATTTGTTTACTTCGCCTTCTTCTCCCATAAAGTAAATTTCTATTGGGGTGTCTTGTTTTATTTCATATTCTGCGATAGATTGTCTGCAGGAACCGCATGGGGGAATGGGAGTAGTTGTTTTGTTCGTATCTGAAGCGGCTGTGATTGCCATTTTTAAAATTTTTGCTTCCGGATAGACTGATCCAGCATAAAAAACAGCGACTCTTTCTGCACAAAGTCCTGAAGGATAAGCGGCATTTTCTTGGTTTGAACCTAGAACAATTTGTCCGTTGTCTAAGAGTATAGCTACGCCAACTCTAAATTTTGAATATGGTGCATACGCTTTTTTTCTGATGGCTACTGCTTCTTCCATTAGGCTGTAAACATCTTTTGGTAATTCTTTAACTGAATCGAAAACTGTGAATTGAGTTGTTATGGAAATTTCTTTCATTCTTTTTTTTGAGGAAAAAAAATCCAAATCTCATCAAGATGAAATTTGGATTTATAGTTATTTAATTTTTTTTAAGACTACTAATATTCATCGTACTTGTCACCGAAATTAAAAGTAAGTGAGAATCTGAGTGTGTTTTCTAATGGATTTTTCACTTTCGATGCTGAGAATAAGTACGATACATCTACTTTTACGATATTGTATTTAAATCCTGCTCCAAGCGAGAAAAACTGACGTGCCCCTTTTTGTGGGCTTTCGTGAAAATACCCCATTCGCATTGCAAATGAATCTTGGTATAAATATTCAGCACCTGCGGCATAGGTGAATTCTTTTAATTCCTCTCCAAATCCATCTGGAGCATCTCCAAACGATTTAAACACACCGGAAACCCATCCAATAGAGCGATAATCTTCAAAATTTTGAGCTCGTTCTTCCGTGGTTACTGTTCCATCTCCGTTTAAATCTGGGTTTTGTGGAGTTGGTACTAATAATTTATTGAACTCCAGGTTTAAAGCTACTTTATTATATTCATCAAAAATGAAATCAAATCCAGTTCCTATTTTTAAATTGGCTGGCAAAAAATTAGTGCTAAATTCATCGTTGTCATAACTTATTTTCGGACCCAGATTTTGGATGTTAAATCCGCCTCTCCATCTTCCGTTAAATTCGTTAAAAGCAATTTCTTCAGATTGATAAAAACCTGCAATATCAACCGCAAATGAGCTGGCTGGTGTTGCATCGCCATTATCAGACGCTACTTTTAAACTGGAATGAATGTAACGACCTGCTACTGCCATAGAAAATCGCTCACTTAGTTTTAATGAATAAGAACCGTCAAAGGCAAATTCATTTGGAGAAACTATTCTGGGTACTTCATCAGGATTACCTGTTTCACGAAGTTCGATATTACCTAAGCCGAAATAACGTAGGCTTGCTGCAAATGCACTTCGCTCGTTGAGTTTGTTGTAGTAAGTCAATTGTCCCAATGAAATATCATTTACCAAATCCGTAAGATAAGGAGTGTAACTCACGGAAAAACCTTGTTTGTCTATGGCAAAGGCATATTTAGCCGGATTCCACTGTTGTGAAAAGGCATCTGCAGAAGAAGAAACTCCCACATCAGCCATACCGGCAGCTCTTGCATCTGCAGAAACTAATAAAAACGGAACTCCTGTTGTAATAACTCTATCCTGCGCGTTTGCAAGAAAAATTATAAAAAAACAGATAAAAAGTAAAGCTATTTTTTTCATTTTTGTGTAAAAATTGATTGGACAAATATAATATTTTATTAAAGTATTACAAGTTTTTCGTACTTTTCAGTCTTTTTATTAGTCAAATTAGATTTTACGGTAAGTTTATATATGTAAACTCCTTTTCCAATTTTACTTCCAAAGTCATCTTTACCGTCCCAAGTAATATCTTTAGATAAAAAACCATCGGTGGTAATGATCTGATTTTTAGTCCAGACCACTTTTCCTGTTATTGTCATAACTTGAACCTGAACTTCAAGAGCTTCGTAAGGCCTATTGTGCGTAAACCAAAACTCCGTATAATTGACAAATGGGTTGGGGTAGTTCAATACGTGCGTCAATGTTATGGTTTCATCACCAACTACTATAAACTGAATTTCGATAATAATGGGATTGTTATAAACATCCCAAGCTTTGAACGTGATTGTATGTAAACCTAATGATAAATTATGTAGTGGAAATCTAAGTGTTCCACTAGTATAATCGTCTAATGTTGTTTGGTAATAATCGTTTAGTATGTAAGGATTATTCACATCTCCATCTAATATCGCAACAATATCATGACCTATTCCGCTGGCTGTATTTATGCCGTTTTCATCTTCAAGAAAAGCAAGAAGGAAAGGAGATTCATTTGTTGTGCCTCCCGAAACAAAAGTTTCGTCATTCATATATAACTTAACTCTTGGACTAATATTGTCTGCGACTGCATTTTCATTTATTCCGCCCACTTTGATGCTTGTATTATAGCCGGTTTCATTTTCTAAAAATTGATTTTTTTTGGCATAAAAACTGATTCTTCCGTTCGCTAATGGAATACGGATATCTCGGGGAACGACAAAACTAAACTCAAATTTACCATTTGTAACTGATGCATTTCCTCTAAATATAGTTTCTCCTAATACATTGAAATTTATTGGAGAACTATTGCCGTCATTGTTAAATGTTGTTCTTGCAATAATTTTGTCAAAAATAGTTGTGGAAAGTTCACCATTATAGGTTGTTAATAAATTGTTATTCTCATCCGTAATTTCTCCGGTCAATTTTATCTTAGATAATGATTTGAAGTCATCAGTGGGTTGCGATACTGAAATGTCATTAACTTTTGTAAGACTTATTTTTGGTTTTGGTATGGCAAGCATCAAGGCTGGGTCGCCTATGTAAAAAACTACATTGGTTGCTGAATTTGGGTTGCTGTTTTTAGAGATGCGCAAAGCTTCGGCAATAGATGTATATTGATTTGATCCGTATGATAATAAATTTTTGGATAATACATCATTGAAATTTTCGGCACTATATTGCCCTATTGCTCTAATGGTTGTGATCATAGCAATAGCCCCTCCCTTTGGGTTCCAATATGTATATTCGCCTGCAGTAGGTCTGGACGGATTGTCAAATCGAGAAAATTCACAAGTTATAGTTATGAATAAGGGATATTTATATTGATTGCTTAAGTTTTGGCCATCAGATTTCTCCCAAATGCGCTCGCTGGATAGACCATCTTCTCCACCATGTCCCAAATAGTTAAATATTAATGCTCCTTTTTCGAAAGCATTAAAAAAGTCAGTTCTTGCTTTTGGATATCGGAATCCACCAGCGGATGCTTCTTGGATATAAGAGTCTAAAAGTATTTTAGTGACGTTCAAAAAAGGTTTTTCTGAAGCAATACCATCTGCTAAGCTATTTTGTCGGTTTTGTAAACTAGCATCCGATGTTCTATCTGAGTCGTCAGAAACTAGAACGATATTATTCCTCCAACTACCGTAAGATTTTAAGTCATGGTATTCGATTATTTTATTTACCATTTCATCAGCTTGCTTGTTGTCATTGACAAGCATTCTTCCAACAGCAATATCTATTCCTCCAAAATAGGAAATAATATTTCCTTCGTTTGAATCCATTAATCCATAAAAATCATCAGAAGCAAATGAAGCTTCGCCAGATGTATTACTTTTTAAGGCGTGGTATATAGGAACAATATTGGTATTGTTGGCAATTCGGTTTTTAAAATCATATGAGGCGTCTCCAAAAAGATTTACATATTTTATACGTTTCTCAGGGGTTGAGGCATTTTCATAAATATATTTGATGCAATTTCTTATAGCAGAAATATCTTGTTTTCCTGAAGAAAATTCTAGATAAATAGATTCAAGAGAGATTACTTTTACATTCAAATTTGATTTCGAACGATGAAAAATAGCTAGTTTTTCTGCTTGATTTGTTAAAAAAGAGGGAGTTATAATTACATAATCAATGTCTTGAAATTGACCTTGAGCATTTTTGAAAATTGTTCCTTTTAAGTTCTGATTAGCAATTTTAGGTTTGCTGCTTTTTAAAGGAGTAAGGTAATCTGACGCATCAAGTGCAATATATTTTCTAAGCTCACCTAGATTTGATTTAAAACTAAACGTACTCTGATTTGTGTTTTCAGCTTTTGTTATATTATAGAGGTCTGTTATATCCCAAACTTCAGGAATACTTGCAGAATTTGCGATAGAATAAGTTGCAACTCCTAAACTAGAATTTGATAAATCATATTGAAAATGGAATTGCTTTCCGTAACCTTGAAGTTTTCTTTTGGCGATAAGCTGGATAAAATCAAGATATCCTTTTGATCCTGGAACACCGTTGTTATTGTACGTTAATTTAATTTTTACATTTTCGGAAGCAGTGAAAGTGACGTTGCTTGGCAGCGATCCGATATTAAATTCGGTGTCGGAACTTGTATTTAAAGCGGGAAAAGAGATGTTTCCAATTTCTTGCCCGTTTGCTGATATTTTGAACGAGGTAGGGGCAAAAGCTGCCGAAGCTGCTGTTGTCTTTATCTTGATTGCAGAAGATAGTTCGATGTTTGAAAAATTAAACTCAAATTCTTGTTCTTGATTTATGTCAAAGGATTCGCCAAACCATTGCCTACCCAAATGTGAGATGTTTACAAGATCTGTTTCGTGATATTGTCGATCATCAAATGTATTTATAGTGATTGTGCTGTTTCCTGCAGGTTGATTCATTGGGGCAACTCTTTTTCCTTCAGTTCCTTGAATTGTTATATAGTAGTAAGACTTTGTGTCGTATAAGTTAATATTGGTTTGACTTTCTTCATTCCAAGTATCCACACCTTCTGCATAAAATAATATGTAATCCTCATCGTTAAAGGCACCATCGTTTTCTCCAATAACCTCAATAGCGTTTTCAGTTAAGTCTGAGGGGTAATATGTGTTATTTGATAATGGAAGCATTTTGCCCCCATTGCCATAGATTTTTATTCTTTTTGGATCAATGCCACTCGTGCTGAATCCTAATTGTTGTAAAAAACTTTTAGAAATCTTATAAACTCCAGATTTCTCTATGTAAAATTGGTACCAGTCTCCTGAAGCTAAAACAGAATTAGATATAATACTTGTGCTTTTATTAGATTGCATGATTCGGGAGGAACTATTTTTTGTACTATAAGAAAACGATTTGATTCGCTTGAATCCAAAGTTATCTTTTACTATGGGCGAAAGTACAAGAAAGGTGTATTTTAGTTCTCGGGCAGTCGTTGTTTTTAAGTAAGCTTCAGGTGTTTCGGGTATGTTTTTTGGGTCTAAATCGCCAAGGTAAGATGCTGAAACGGGTTCGTAAATAATATTGGTAATTTGAATGTCATTATTGTTTAAAGAACCTACTTCTGATATTTTTAGAGAAAAAGTTATTGCTTTTTTGGAGACGTCATAATAATAATTTTCGCCGAAAAATTGAGGAGCATTCGTTACGATATCCCCAAAAGGAA
The DNA here is from genome assembly GCF_900142885.1 of Flavobacterium xinjiangense. GTDB lineage: Bacteria > Bacteroidota > Bacteroidia > Flavobacteriales > Flavobacteriaceae > Flavobacterium > Flavobacterium xinjiangense. Next base: position 15,507 of record NZ_FRCL01000012.1, read on the forward strand.
TTTCTTTTTTTTCTAACCATTCAATAGTAATGTTGCCATTAATTTGGGCAAAAGAGATAAATGGGATTAGAGATAAATAAACTAACAGTGTTTTTCTCATTGTGTTTTTTAACGGGATTGAGACTGAATTATTACGAATGAGTAAAAATAAATCATTTAGTGTAATTGTAAATAATAAATATTATAAATTTGCGTTTTTGTAATATGATTTTTTGATAAACTTTATTAAAAAAGCATTTTGCAAGTTAATGGTTAATTGTTATATTGCGTCACTTTAAAATTATTACCTACTAAAGAGTATGAAACTAAACAAAATTTTGGCCTTTCGATTGATAATGTCAATACTAATGATTGCAGGTTTGGCTAGTTGCAGTAAAAAATCTAGTTCCAAAAATGCGTCAAGGGCTACCGGATGGAATGTGGATAGTAAGAAAGCTTCGAAAAGTAAAAAACAAGAAGCTGGACCTGGTTTAGTTTTTGTTGAAGGGGGTACGTTTACAATGGGTAAAGTACAAGATGATGTTATGCATGACTGGAATAATACGCCAACGCAACAACACGTTCAATCCTTTTATATGGATGAGACTGAGGTAACAAATTTCATGTATTTAGAATACTTAGATTGGTTAAAACAAGTATTCCCACCAACAGAAGAGAATTATAAAAATATATACGAAGGTGCTTCACCAGATACTTTAGTTTGGAGAAATAGATTAGGTTATAATGAAACGATGACTAATAATTATTTGAGACATCCATCTTATGCTAATTATCCTGTTGTTGGGGTAAACTGGATTCAAGCAGTTGAATTTAGTAAATGGAGAACAGATCGTGTAAATGAAGCTGTGTTGGAAAAAAATGGTTACCTAAAGAAAAATGCGAAAACACAAGATGTTACAGCAGAAAGTTCTTTCAGTACTGAAACATATTTAAATAGTCCAACGTTAACATATGGAGGTAACGAAGAGATTGTTTTGAAAGGTAAAAAAGGAGCAAGAGCGCCTAAAGCCGGGAAAGATGGTAAAGTAACCGAAGCGAAAAATATTTATGCACAACGTTCTTCTGGAATTATTCTTCCTGAATACAGACTTCCAACTGAAGCAGAATGGGAATATGCAGCTGCAGCAGATGTAGGGCAAAGAGAGTATAATATTTACAAAGGACAGAAAAAATATCCTTGGTCGGGAGATTATACTCGTTCAGGAAAAAGACAAAGCAAAGGTGATCAATTAGCCAATTTCAAACAAGGAAATGGAGATTATGGTGGTATTGCCGGTTGGTCTGATGATGGTGCGGATATTACTAATGCAGTAAAAAGCTATCCAGCAAATGATTTTGGATTGTATGATATGGCTGGAAATGTAGCCGAATGGGTTCAAGATGTCTACAGACCAATTATTGATAATGAATCTAATGATTTTAATTATTTTAGAGGAAATCAATATACTAAAAATAAAATTGGCGCAGACGGTAAGGTTGAAATCGTTACCAAAGAGAATATGAAATACGATACTTTGAGTAATGGAAGAATCGTCGCTAGAAATTTTCCAGGTCAAATTGCTCAAGTTCCAGTTGATGAACAAGAAACTTATTTGAGACAGAATTTTGATAAAAGCGACAATGTCAATTACAGAGATGGGGATAAACAATCTACTAGGTATTATAACTTTGGATCTGAATCAGAAACTGAAAAACAGAAGGATGAGAAAATCATGTACAATTCTCCTAAACACAATGTAACAACAGATAGTTTAGGTAAGATGGTTAGAAAATATGATAAATCAAGCAAAAGAACTACTTTGATAAACGATGAAGTTAGAGTTTATAAAGGTGGATCATGGAGAGATAGAGCCTTCTGGTTAGATCCAGCTCAAAGAAGGTACTTTCCACAGGATATGGCTACCGATTATATTGGATTTAGATGTGCGATGTCAAGAGTCGGTGCTAAATCGGACAAAAAGAAATCAGCAAGAAATTAATTTTTCATAAAATAATAATCAAAGCCCTTTCATTAGGGCTTTTTTTTTAAATCAGTTTTAAATGAATATAGCTAGCATTCATAATTTATTTTTAAAGTGTAAATCAGTTTCAATAGATACTCGTAAAATTGAACCCAATTCCTTATTCGTAGCCATAAAAGGGGAGCGTTTTGATGCAAATACTTTTGCTGAAGAAGCACTTGAGAAAGGAGCGTCCTATGTGATAATTGATGATGACGCCTATTATATTGACCAAAGGACTATTCTAGTTGACGATAGTTTAGTAGCATTGCAAGAATTAGCGAAGTTTCATCGGGAATATCTAAAACTACCTATAATTGCCCTTACAGGCAGTAACGGGAAGACAACCACCAAAGAACTTATAGCTGTTGTTCTTTCGAAAAAATATACAACCAAAGCCACCGTTGGAAATTTAAATAACCATATTGGTGTGCCATTGACTTTACTTTCTTTTAATTCAGAAACTGAAATTGGAATTGTGGAAATGGGTGCCAATCACAAAAAAGAAATTGAATTTCTTTGTGAATTAGCTAAGCCGGATTATGGCTATATCACTAATTTTGGCAAGGCGCATCTAGAAGGATTTGGTGGAGTAGAAGGTGTGATTGAGGGGAAAAGTGAGATGTATCAATATCTTTTAAAGAGTGATAAACTAGCTTTTATAAATTTAGAAGATCCAATCCAGGTTGAGAAATCAAAAATATTAAAATCATTTTCTTTTGGAATAAATAAAGAAACGGCAGATGTAAATATTACGGAAGTAAAAGCAAACCCTTTTGTGGTAATTAGTTGTTCTAGTTTTACGATTTCATCTCATTTAATAGGTCTTTACAACGCTAATAATATAAATGCCGCGCTGACAATAGGAAAGTATTTTGGCGTCGCAGATTTAGCAATTAAAGAAGCGCTGGAAAGTTATATTCCTGAGAACAATAGATCGCAATTATTAACTAAAGGAATAAACCAGATTATTCTGGATGCTTATAATGCTAATCCAAGTAGTATGAATGTTGCAATCGAAAATTTCCTGCAGTTAGATAATCCAAATAAGATTATGATACTCGGCGATATGTTCGAGTTAGGACAGGAAAGTCAACAAGAGCATAAAGCAATTGTAACTTTGCTTTTTAATGAAAAAAATGTAACCAGTTACTTTATTGGTAAAGCATTTTATGACAATAGAATTGATAAAAATAATTTTCATTTTTATGAGACATTTGATGCCTTTTCAAGTCGTTTAAAAGAAACTAAAATTGAAAATAGTACTATTTTAATAAAGGGTTCTAGGGGAATGGCTTTGGAGCGAACATTGGATTTTCTGTAGTAACGAATTTATTTTTTTAAATTATAAAAGCCATCATTTTAATTTATGATGGCTTTTTTTATAGTCATAAAAACCTGAGATATTTTTTATAAAGGTGTGATTTCTCTTGATCTCTCAGAGAAAAATAGAAGTTTGCTTATTTGTACTCGGTCGTTCCGGTGTAACCTTACAAAGAAACTGTAAATAATTTTTCAGGAAACAACTGATTTCCTTATTTATAACGTAAATTAGTCAATAGGCTCGTATTGTTATGTTGCAAGACGCTGTAATGGATAAAAGGAATGCAGCTTTTAATAGTTGAAAATGATGGAAGTAGAGCCGAAATTTTTAATAGTAAATTCAATGGAAATTGGGTTACAACATTATTAGAATCGGGTTCAGCAGGGGTATTTATTTGGTAAAACTGCCTATATTTGGTAAAATAACATAGATAATATTTATAAAATGAAAAAAATCACAACAGCTACGCTTTTAGCAGTATCTTTTTTAGCGCTTTCTCAGCAAAAAAGTAACATACAATCGAAGTCTTTTTCAACAAATAATAAAACAGTTACCGTTTATACTACAGCGGAAGGGACAAATTTAAGATTAACAAAAACAGATAATCTACAATTCACGGATCTAAAACAACCTTTAGAAACTCAACTGTGTGTTTTTGTGAATCCAAGTAAAACCTTTCAGACATTTTTGGGTATTGGTGGAGCAATAACGGATGCAAGCGCTGAGGTTTTTGCTAAATTGACTAAAGAAAATCAGAAAGAATTCTTAGAAGCTTATTACAATAAAGAAAAAGGAATTGGGTATTCCATAATAAGAACCAATATTCACAGTTGTGATTTTAGTTCAGGAAGTTATACTTATGTCGAAGAAGGTGACAAAGCGCTAAAGAGTTTCAATATTGCGCATGATAAAGAATTTAAAATTCCATTAATCAAAAAAGCAATTGCAGCTGCTGGTGGTAAAGCAACATTATATGCAAGTCCGTGGAGTCCACCCGCTTTCATGAAGGATACTAAAAATATGTTGAAAGGTGGTAAACTGTTGCCTGAATTTTATCAATCTTGGGCTAATTATTACGTGAAATTTATTAATAGCTACCAAAAAGAAGGGATTCCAGTTTGGGGATTGACAATTCAAAATGAGCCAATGGCGAGGCAAACTTGGGAATCTTGTATTTACACTGCCGAAGAAGAACGTGATTTTCTGAAAAATTATTTAGGGCCAACATTGAAGAAAGCGGGACTTGGAGATAAAAAAATTACGGTTTGGGATCACAACAGAGATTTATTAGCACAAAGAGCGAGCACAATTCTGGACGATCCAGCTGCCAATAAATATGTTTGGGGAATTGGTTTTCATTGGTATGAAAGCTGGAGTGGGGGAGATTCCATGTTTGAAAATGTTGGAAAAGTGCACGAAATGTATCCTGATAAAAATTTGATGTTCACAGAGGGCTGTGTTGAGAAATTTGATGCTAAAAAATTGCAACTTTGGGCAAATGGAGAGCGATATGGGGAGTCAATGATTCACGATTTTAATAATGGAACAGTTGGTTGGACAGATTGGAATATTCTTTTGGATGAAAATGGAGGTCCAAATCATGTAGGTAATTTTTGTTTTTCACCGATACATGGCAATACAAAAACAGGGGAATTAATCTATACGCCTTCCTATTATTTTATTGGTCATTTTTCGAAATTTATTGGTAAAAGCGCAAAGAGAATTAGCAGTGTTTCCAGTCAAAGCTATTTAATGACTACTTCATTTTTAAATCAAGATGGTAAAGCGGTAACAGTTGTTATGAATAAAACAGATAAGAAGTTGAAGTATAATTTATGCATTGGAACTAAAGCAACGGAAATTAATATTCTGCCTCATGCTATTCAAACATTAGTTTATTAATGCTAAAACGGTTTGTTTTAAAATCTTCTTTATGAAAAAAATAGTTTTAATAGCCTTCAGTTTTCTATCGATTTCTTTGTTTGAATAGAGTAGAAAATAATAGAGAAATCCATTAGAAATAATGGATTTTTTTGTGATTCATTCGCAAATTTGTGAGAAGTGTTTTTATAGCTGTTTTAGTATTTTAAAGGAGTTGTTAGTCATAAATAATTTATAATTGTGATCTTATCTCATCTCTAACGTCATTAAAATGCACTAACTTAACCAAAGTTAAAAATTTTAATACTATGACGAATCTAAAACTTAGGGCTTTTATACCGCTTTTTTATCTTGTTTGGTCCGATGACCTATTGACACAAAAAGAGTTTTTGACTTTGCAAGAGTTTATTGGTTCACAGAACTGGCTTTCCGAAAAGGAGAAAGAATTGCTTTTTTCGAAAGTGAATGTCTTAAATCCGCCGTCACGGGAACAGCTTATTGATTGGAAATCTGAAGTAGAGAAAATTATTCAAGATAAACCTTCGGTTAGGTGCATTTTTGATATTTCTGTAATGCTTTCAGGAAACGACAAAACTATTATAGACTTAGAACAGGCATTTGTAAAACTTGAAAATGACCTCGGAATTTTAGGGGAAGAAGTTATAGGGGATTTTAAAAAGAATGCAATCATTTTCACTTCAAATTATAAGGCAGTTAAGAGATTTGATACGGAAATACTGACGCAGATTCTGGATGGGGAACAGGCTAAAATTATCAAGAAAGTAAAGTCTGTCATCAGCCGTCCGGAATTTGCCTACGAAACTTCGACCAATACTGATGTCTATCGTGAAAAAGTATATGATTGGTGTAAAATTTTGGCCGAAGAAAACTTAGGAAATATGGCCTATCCAAAACAATATGGCGGAGGAGAAAATCTGGCTGATTATTTTGCCATCATGGAGACTTTAAGTTATCATGATTTAAGCTTGGTAATCAAATTTGGAGTGCAATTTGGGCTTTGGGGTATGAGCATACAATCGCTGGGTACAGAAAAACATTATATTAAATACTTAAAAGATATTGGTTCACTAAAATTACCTGGCTGTTTTGCAATGACTGAAACCAATCATGGTTCGAACGTGAAAGGACTTGAAACAACGGCGACCTATAATCACGGTGACCAAACATTTACTATTCACACACCGAATGAAAATGCACAGAAAGAATACATTGGGAACGCGGCAAAACACGGCCAAATGGCTACGGTTTTTGCAAAATTAATCATCGGTGGTAATGATTATGGTATTAATGCGTTTATCGTTCCGTTGCGTCATGCAAACGGTAAGGTGCTAAAAGGGATTACTATTGGTGATTGCGGACTTAAAATGGGGCTTAATGGTGTTGATAATGGGACGATCCGTTTTGAAAATGTTATCATTCCCAAAGAAAATATGCTGGACCGGTTCGCCTCAATAAATGAAAAAGGAGAATTTGAAAGTCCGATTCCAAGTGACAATCGACGGTTTTTTACTATGCTCGGGACTTTGGTAGGCGGCAGAATTGGAATTCCGCGTTCTGCATTGGCTGCAGCCAAATCAGGATTGACAATAACAATTAGGTATAGTGACCAGCGCAAGCAATTTGGACCTGAGGGCGGCTCGGAAGTTCCAATTTTAAATTACCGAATGCACCAACGCCGACTCATTCCATTGTTAGCAAAGACCTATGCGATTCATTTTGCTTTGCAATATCTGACTAATCGTTTCATTACTAAAAATGAATCTGAAATGCAGGAAATCGAGGCTCTTGCCGCCGGAATGAAAGCCTATTCAACATGGAGTACCAGAGATACATTGCAGGAATGTCGCGAAGCTTGTGGCGGCAAGGGATATTTGTCCGAAAATCGTATAGATGCCTTAAAAAATGATACTGAGATTTATACCACTTTTGAAGGCGACAATACCGTATTGATGCAATTGGTGGCCAAGAATCGCCTGTCAGAGTTCCGTAAATCATTTGGAGAAATGGATGCAGTGGGAATAATCAATTACGTTTACGAGAATGCTAAAACGGCAATTTCTGAAAAAAACCCGATTATAACCCGAAAAACAGATGATGATCATTTGCTCGACGACCAGTTTCATTTGCATGCCTTTCTGTATAGGGAAAAAACGACATTGGCCTCAGCGGCAAAGCGACTTAAAAAACTCATTGATGGAGGGCTTGAACCTTATGATGCATTCAATGTAGTACAGCACCAAATGATTGATGTTTCTCAAGCTTACCTCGAAAGAATAATACTCGAGCAATTTCAGGCAGCCATACAGTTCATTAAGGATGAAAAGTGCAAAGGAATACTATTGAAGTTATACCAATTGTATGCGCTTTCGCAAATTGAAAGGAATAAAGGCTGGTATCTTGAAGATGGTTATTTGGAAGGGGTAAAGACGAAAGCAATCCGTAAGATGGTGAATCAACTTTGCTGGGAAATCAGACCGGATGCGGTTTCTTTGGTTGAAGCGTTTGACATTCCCAAAAGTTGTCTTGCGGCACCTATTGCGTTGTATTAGTGTAAAGCTTAGTCTATTTTTTAGGATATTAATTTGACTCTATTTAAATTATTTGAGGTTTGTTCGGAATGTTCCAAACGAAATAAGACATAAAAAAAACTCCTTAATTTCTTAAGGAGTTTTTGTGGGCGATGAGGGGTTCGAACCCCCGACCCCCTCGGTGTAAACGAGGTGCTCTGAACCAGCTGAGCTAATCGCCCTACTACAATTTAGTAACTTTCGTTGCCGTTATTGCGTGTGCAAATATACGCCACTTTTCTAGATTTGCAAGTAAAAAATAAAAAAAATTATAAAATTTCTGCTACTACAAAGGTGCTCCCGCCAATGAATATAAGGTCAGAATTTGCAGCGTTCTGTTTGGCTTTTTGGTAAGCGTCTGTTACATAATTGTATACTTCTCCTTTCAGACCGAACATAGTTGCTTTTTTTTGTAAAATAGAAGCATCTAAACCACGAGGAATATTAGGTTTACAGAAATAATAAAATGCATTTTTAGGGAATAAGGGTAGTATTTCGTCCAAATCTTTATCATTTACCACGCCTAATACGATATGTAAAGCATCAAATTTTTCTTTTTGTATTTGTTTTAAAACAATCTCCAATCCATTTTTGTTGTGGGCAGTATCACAAATAACTTTAGGAAATTGGCCTAATTGTTGCCATCTGCCTTGTAAACCGGTATTTTTTACGACCTGTAATAATCCTGATTTTATATTTTCTGGAGTAATTTTAAATTCCTTTTGAGTGTTTAAAATTGTAATAGCCTCAACAACGGTTTTTTTATTATGCATTTGGTAGTCCCCAATCAAATCTGAGGGGTAGTTTTCTGTAATTAAATCAGAAGCAAAATAAATTTTCGAATTGCATTCTTTGGCTTTAGCCAAAAAAACAGGTTTTGTTTCAGTAGTATATTCGCCTATAACTGCAGGAATGTTGGGTTTTATGATTCCAGCTTTTTCAAAAGCAACAGATTCAAGTGTATTTCCTAAAAACTGGGTGTGATCCAATCCTATATTGGTAATAACCGAAACTAGTGGAGTAATGATATTGGTTGCATCTAATCTTCCGCCCATTCCCACTTCAATAACAGCGATGTCAACTTCTTCTTTTGCAAAATAATCGAAAGCTAATCCAACGGTCATTTCAAAAAAACTCATGTCGTTTGATTCGAAAAAAAATTTGTGCTCATTTATGAAATTAGTAACAAATTCTTCAGAAATATCCTTTCCGTTTATTTTTATACGTTCTCGAAAATCCTTTAAATGTGGTGAAGTATACAATCCAACTTTATAACCCGCTTCTTGAAGTATGGATGACAACATGTGTGAAGTGGAGCCTTTTCCGTTAGTTCCTGCAACATGAATACATTTTACTTTTTCTTGAGGATTATGAAGATGAGCTATTAGTAAATGCGTATTGGTTAAATCTTTTTTGTAGGCCGAAGCGCCCTGTAGTTGGTACATCGGGAGTTGATTAAACATCCAATTTATAGTTTCCTGATAGTTCATTTTTTGAATAAAATTGTGGTTGTTTAAAATATTTTTCGTTTTTTTTAGTTTAATAGTACATCGAAAAGTATCTTTATTGCAAAATTGAAATAATTTTTAGAATTAATGAGTAAAAATCAATAATAATATATGTTTAGTTTTATACAATTACAAGCCGACACCATTGCCAATGCTGCGTCAAACGTAGTAATCGAGAAAATTGCTCCAAATACTGAAATATCTGTTTTGGAATTTATTTTAAAAGGAGGGTTCTTCTTAATTCCAATTTCAATCCTATTATTCTATACTTTTTATTTGATTATAGAACGTACTTTATACATTAATAAAGCCTCTAAAATTGATCACCGATTGATGTTAGATGTCAGAGACAATCTTAATTCCGGTAATTTGGAATTGGCTCGATCCATTGCCGAAAGAAGCAACACGTCTTCAGGTAACATTATTAAAGAAGGAATTCTTGTTATTGGCAGACCTATTGCCGAGATTGAATCTAATATGGATCGCGCTGCCGACATTGAAATTGGAGAAATGGAAAAGCATCTGGGACAATTAGGTCTTATTGCAGGGATTGCACCTACATTAGGATTTATTGGAACAATTTCAGGAGTAATTAAAATATTTTATAGCATTTCAGTTACAGAAAATATTAGTATTGGTAACATTTCGGGAGGTTTATACGAGAAAATGATCAGTAGTGGTTCGGGGTTATTAGTTGGTATTATTGCGTACAGCGCGTACCACTTATTGAACGGAAAGATTGATAACTTTGCTTTAAAAATTCAAAAACAGATACTGGAATTCGTAAATATTATTCAAAGATCGTAACATGTCTATAAAACGAAAAAGGAGATTTCATGCCGAAGTAGCTACTTCGTCATTGAGTGATATTATGTTTTTCTTGTTGTTGTTTTTTTTAATTATATCTACTTTGGCCAATCCAAATGTCATAAAAATGACGTTGCCAAAAGCAAAAGCAAACGAGAAAACAAATAAGCAGTACATTAGTTTGTCCGTTACAGAAGACAGGAAGTTTTTTATCGACAAACAGCCCGTAACATTTGAGGAGTTAGAAACAACTTTAATGTCTAAAATGAATAGTGAAAAGGATCAAACCGTTGTGGTAAGGATCCCATTCAATTTACAAGTGCAGGATCTGGTTGATGTATTGCAGATTGGAGTAAAAAATAATTTAAAATTTGTGATTGCTACGAGTCCTAAGTAATGTCATCTTTAGTATAAAAAAAATGCCTCGACTTATCGAGGCATTTTTTTTATGTTTAAATTATTGAAATTGGCATTTGATTTTTAATTCAAATTGAAATTGTAAACTATTTTTCCAACTTGTTTTTCCGGGGCATCGCTACTTGCATCCCATCTAGTATTCATGGCAGCGATTTTTGCTTGTTCTAATAAACAACTTGCCGTATTAGTTGTTCCTTTTATTCCGGCAACCGCATTTATCGTTCGGCCATTTCTATCAACGGAAACTTCAACTACCACTTTACCTTGTTCGTTACAGGTATATTTTGGAGCGGGTTTAGAAACCGCTTTTCTATTTCCTAAAGAATAACCAGTACCGCCAACAGAACCACTTCCAGATCCTCCGCCGCTTCCAGAACCATATCCGCTTCCAGTTCCTATTCCGTTTCCAGTACCATTTCCTCCGCCTGTTCCTCCACCAGAACCTCCGGTGCCATAATAGCCATTAGAACTCAAACTTCCGTTTGATTTTCCTTTATTTCCCGCTGTTTTATCATTACCATCTCCTCCTTTATTAGATCCTTTTAGGATACTGGATAACGCATCATTTGTATTATTGGAAACTTTAGGTTTTACAACAACTGGTTTTGTTATTTCTTTTACCGGAACGATGGTTTTTTTAGTCTTTTCTTTTTGAGGGATTACTACACTTTCTTCCGTTGTATTTTCCTGTGAAAGGATAGCTTCGTCAGGTGTTGCTTTTACAGGGATTTGTTTGGTTTGGTTTTTTACTTCTAAAACTTCACTCTTGTAATTCGCTCCTGAGCCTAAATCACTATCGCCGAAATTTACAGTAACTCCTCCGCCACCTCCGCCACCAGCTAATTCAGACATGTTGGCTGGGGGCCAAAATCGGATGAAAAATAAAATTAGCAGCAAAGTTGCATATAAAAGTAAAGATATTGCTAATGATTTCTTTTGATCTGAAGAAATGGTGGAACTCATCGGTATTTTAATATTTAAAAAGGATATGAATAAAAACGTTGAAATGTACTAAAAATTGCCAAGAGAGAAAAGGTAATCTATTGTTAAAATTAATTATTGCTATTTAAAGTAAAAAAAACTCGGATTAAACAGATATCGTGAATCTGTTTAATCCGAGCAGTATTAAAATTATAGTGTTTTTATCTTTTATGTCAATTGCTTCAATGCAATTTCAAAGGCAGTAGCACTAATATTTGTTTTTGATGGATTCAAATTATACGCTTTTTCAATCGCATTTTTTATAGTTGCCGAAGTATCTTGAAAGATAGCTTCATCCGTCATTTGTACTTTCTTTTCCATGAAATAAGCAAAAACACGAGCCATTCCGCAGTTAGAAATAAAGTCAGGAATCAAACTCACTTTATGATCTACGTCTTCCATAATTGGACCAAAAAATATTTCTTTGTCTGCAAATGGTACATTGGCACCACAAGAAATTACTTCAAGACCATTAGCAATTAAGCTGTCAATTTGAGATTGAGCAACTAATCGTGAAGCTGCACAAGGAGTGAATATTTCAGCACCAATTGTCCATATTTTTTGATTGATTTCTTCAAAAGGAATCATATTTTCTGCAACAAGTTTGTTTCCGTCTTTGGCAAGGAATAATGCTTTTATTTCTTCGAAAGTAAAACCTTCTTCGTTAATCAAACCACCATCTCTATCAATGATACCAATTACTTTTGCTCCCATTTCGGCTAAATAAAATGCTGCGGCTGAGCCTACATTTCCAAAACCTTGAACTATAGCTTTCTTGCCTTTTACATCACCGCCGTAAATAGTGTAATAATTACGAACCGCTTCAGCAACCCCAAAACCAGTAATCATATCTGCAATAGTATATTTTCTAGAAACGTCTGGTGAGAATTTTGGATTCTCTATTACTTTAACCACACCTTGACGCAACTGACCAATTCTATTGATTTTATCCGCTTCGGTTGGTTTAAAATGACCATTAAAAACACCTTCTTGCGGATGCCAAACACCACATTCTTCCGTCATTGGAATCACTTCGTGAATTTCATCTACATTTAAATCACCACCAGTTCCGTAGTAACTTTTCAATAATGGCGATACTGCCTTATACCAACGTTGTAAAACGCCTTTTTTTCTTGGGTCATTTGGATCAAAATTAATTCCAGATTTAGCACCGCCAATAGCGGGTCCTGAAACCGAAAACTTGACTTCCATTGTTTTTGCCAATGACAAAACCTCATTCATATCTAATCCTTTTCTCATACGTGTTCCGCCACCGGCAGCACCACCGCGAAGGGAGTTGATGACTGTCCATCCTTCAGCTTCAGTTTCGGGATCTTTCCAGTTAAAAATGATTTCGGGTTCCTTATTTTCGAATTTCTTTAATAAATCTTTCATTTATTGCGATATGTTTAATTTGGGCAAATATAAAAAATAGAATAATGCGAATTATGTATTTGGAATATTATTTTTGGGAATAGATATTTCCGGTACTGTGATCTGTTTTGGCCCCCGTTACACTGCTTAACACATTGATTTCTCCCCGCAATTTCAGTACGCCTAGCAAAGCAAATATTAAAGCTTCTTTGAATTCCAATATTTTTTTATCGGGAATTATAATTTTCATTTCCGGTAAATAATATTGAATCCTTGCAATTAGGAAGTCATTATAGGCACCACCACCAGTGATAAACAGGTTTCCTTTTTTATTAGGTAAAGCCGCTGCGATTTGTAGGGCGACATGTTCAGCAAAAGTTCTTAATTTATCTGCTGTAGTAATTTTGTAGCTTTCAATTATTGGCAAAACGAAATCTATTACAAATTCAAGCCCTAATGATTTTGGATGTTTTTTTTGGTAGAAATCTAAAGTATTTAATTCAGTCATTAAATTTTCGTTGCAAATTCCAGTTCTTGATATGCTGCCTTTGTCATCATAATCAAGGCCAATCTGGTTTGCATAAAAATTTAAAACTGTATTAACAGGAGAAATGTCAAAAGCAATTCTTTTGCCATTTTCTTCGAAAGAAACATTTGAAAACCCGCCTAAATTCATACAATAGTCATATTCAGGAAATAACATTCGGTCGCCTATTGGAACCAAAGGAGCGCCCTGCCCTCCCAATTGAACATCCTGAACCCTAAAGTCACAAACTACGGTTTGGTGAACCAAGGATGAAATCTCAGGGAGATTGCCAATTTGAAGTGTGAAGCCTTTTTGTGGCTGGTGCAAAACGGTATGACCATGCGAGCAAACAGCATCGATGTTTTCGATATTGTACTTTTTAATGAAATTAGAAATGGTACTAGCAAGAAGTTGAGTGTACTTTTGGTCTAAAGCATCCAATTCGTTTATTGAAAAGTTTACAGCCATTTTTAAACTATTTATCCAGTCCGAGCTATAGCTAATTGTTTCGCTTTCAATTATTTCAAACGACCATTTTTCTTTCGCTACCCTAAATTCAATATGAGCTAAATCGACTCCGTCTAGCGATGTTCCTGACATTACTCCGATAACGTTATAGTATTCTGCTTTCATACCCCAAATTTACGAATCAAAATTGATAAATTCACAAGAAAAAAGTATCTTTGGCTACTTTTTTTAAATAATTCACAACATTTTATTTTATATAATTATGGATTTTAATCTAACCGAAGAGCAGTTAATGATTCAACAAGCCGCTAGAGATTTTGCTCAAAACGAATTGTTGCCAGGAGTAATTGAAAGAGATGAACACTCTAAATTTCCTACGGAGCAAGTAAAGAAAATGGCGGAACTTGGCTTTTTAGGAATGATGGTCGACCCTAAATATGGTGGTTCAGGATTGGATAGTGTCTCTTATGTTTTAGCGATTACTGAAATTGCAAAAGTTGACGCCTCTGCTGCAGTTATTATGTCAGTAAATAATTCATTAGTTTGTGCAGGATTAGAAAAATACTGTAACGAAGAGCAAAAAATGAAGTATTTGGTTCCTCTTGCGAAAGGAGAAGTTATTGGTGCTTTTTGTTTGTCAGAACCAGAAGCGGGATCTGATGCGACTTCGCAAAAAACGACAGCTATTGACAAAGGAGATCATTACTTGTTGAATGGTACGAAAAATTGGATTACTAATGGATCATCAGCTTCTACTTATATCATAATTGCACAAACGGATGTTGAGAAAGGACATAAGGGAATTAATGCCTTTATAGTTGAGAAAGGTTGGGCTGGTTTTGATATTGGTCCAAAAGAAAAGAAAATGGGAATTCGCGGATCTGATACGCATTCTTTAATGTTTAGCGACGTTAAAGTGCCTAAAGAAAACCGAATAGGAGCTGACGGATTTGGATTTAATTTTGCAATGAGTGTGTTAAACGGAGGAAGAATAGGAATTGCTTCTCAAGCTTTAGGTATAGCTACTGGTGCTTACGAATTGGCACTGAAATATTCTCAAGAGCGTAAAGCTTTTGGAAAAGAAATTTTCAAGCATCAAGCAATCGCCTTCAAATTAGCAGATATGGCAACTCAAATTATGGCAGCAAAAATGTTATGTTTTAAAGCTGCCTCTGAAAAAGATTTGGGAATGGATATTTCGCAATCTGGAGCTATGGCAAAATTGTTCGCCTCTCAAACCGCAATGGATACTACAATTGAAGCAGTTCAAATTCACGGAGGTAATGGATATGTGGCTGAATATCATGTAGAGCGTATGATGCGTGATGCTAAAATCACTCAGATATATGAAGGAACTTCTGAAATTCAGCGTATTGTAATTTCAAGAACTTTAGTTTCTTAAATATGATTTTATAGGAATGTTAACCCTTTTCAATTTCGATTGGAAAGGGTTTTATTTTTTAAATCGTTTTTTTAATACATTTACTAAAAGATTTACTTTATGCATGAAGAATTAAAATATTGGTATTTACGCGATCACAAATTGTTTCGAACGTTGAGTTTCGGTCAAATTAGACAATTGTGTATAATTACTGGTTTTAAAAAAGCGCAAAAAGGGGAGATTATTTATTTTTCTTCTTCTGATGTGCCAAGGATTTTTCTTTTGAAAAAAGGAAACATAAAAATAGTTGCGGTCGATGAAGAAGGAAACGAAACGATAAAGGATATTATCCAAAAAGGAGATCTATTTGGTGAGCTAACTTTAGAAGCTGATGATCAGACCAATGAGTATGCAAAGGTTCTGTCTGATGATGTGGCGATTTGCAGTTTCTTGCTGTCTGATTTTGAAAATTTACTATTGCAAAATCCTAGTTTAGCTTTGTCTTATACAAAATTTGTCGGATTGAAAATGAAACGCATCAAAAACAGTTACTCTAATTTGATTTCTAAAGATGCCAAAACCAGATTGTTTCAGTTTCTAAAAGATTGGGCTGAAAAAGAAGGTGTAAAGGAAGGTCGTAAAGTAGTAATTGAAAATTATCTTACACAAAATGACATTGCTCAGATTATTTGTACTTCGAGACAAACTGCGACACAATTACTTAATGAAATGGAAAATAATGGAACTTTGACTTATAATCGAAAAGAGATCATAATTTTGGATATTACAAAACTGTAATTGCAACTATTTCGTATCTACTGTAAACTAGCTGACAAATATTTTAGGAATAGTAAAGTAGTTTTGTGTCATAAAAAATATAGTACTATGAAGAAAATAATTTGTTTAGCATTGTTAACATTTGGTTTGACGGCTAATGCTCAAAATGATTTACCAAAGTCAGCTATCGAAATTGCACCATTGTTGATTGGAGAAAAAATAGCCAGTTTGACGCTAAAATCAGTTGACGATGATGATGTTGTTTTAGAAACTTTGTTCTCTAAAAAAAGGACTATTTTGGTTTTTTATCGTGGTGGATGGTGCCCTTATTGTAATTTGCATTTGGCAGCTTTAGGTGAGGCCGAAAAAGATTTACTTAGTTTGGGATACCAAATCATAGCGATTAGCCCGGATGCTCCAAAGGCTTTAAAAGCTACTGAAGAGAAAGATAAAGTAAATTATATTTTATTGTCAGATAGTAATGGTGAATTTGCAAAATCGGTAGGAGTTGCTTTCCAAGCACCCGAAAATTATAAGCCTCTTATCAGTAAAGGTTCTGAAGGAGTAAATAGTACTTTTTTACCGGTGCCGGCTGTATTTATAGTAAATTTAAATGGCGAAATAGAATTTGAGCATATTACGCCAAATTATAAAAATAGGATTTCAAATGATTTACTTATTGCGGTCGCAAAATCTTTAAATAAATAATTGTGAAAAAGTTTTTATTTATTTTAGTATTATTTTTTACTGTTGGTGCTTTCGCACAAAACGCTAAGATCAGAGAGGCGGAGTTCAATTTAGAAAGAAAGGTGGCAATACATGGCTATGACCCTGTCGCTTATTTTAAACAAGGGAAAGCTGTAAAGGGGAAAAAAGAACTAATAGCAACATATGAAGGTGTAACGTATAATTTTTCAACAGCTGTAAATAGAGAATATTTCTTAAAAAATCCTTTAAAATATGAACCGCAATTTGGAGGTTGGTGTGCTTATGCTATGGGAGATTCTGGTGAAAAAGTGGAAATAAACCCACAAACTTTTAAGATTGTTGACGAAAAACTATATTTATTTTATAATGCTTATTTCAATAATACATTGAAAAGTTGGAATAAAGATCAAGCTAATTTGAAGTCAAAGGCAGAGCATAATTGGAAAAAAATCATCAAATAAAAAAGAGATCATGAAAACAACTATTTTATCTTGGATTTTACGAATTACAGTATCGGTAATTTTATTGCAAACATTGTATTTTAAATTTACAGGTGCTGAGGAAAGTATTTATATTTTTAATGCATTGGGGTAGAACCCTATGGTAGAATTGCTACCGGAATTCTAGAAATGATTACTGTAATTCTAATTTTAATGCCCAGAACGGTATTGCTTGGAGCATTATTGGGTTCTGGAATAATGGTAGGTGCTATTTTTTCGCATCTATTTGTTCTTGGGATCGAAGTTCAAGGTGATGGTGGAACACTATTTGCATTGGCTAATATTACCTTATTAAGTTGTCTTGCTTTAATTTTTTTAAATAGAGATAAACTGCCAAATTTGTTGAAATTAAAAATATAATATGCTTATACCTTCCATTAATAATAGTCTAAACGAATTAATTGATTTGCTGAATCAGTTGTCTAAAACGGATTACTCAAATCCATGTGTTGAACTGAGTAATGCCAGTATAGGGGAGCACACGAGGCATATTATCGAAATGTTTCAATGCTTAGAAAATCAATACGATTCAGGGATTGTAGATTATGATAAAAGAGAGCGCAATGTGTTAATTCAAAATGATATGCAATACGCGATCCGTCATATTTTAGAAATTAAAAGTAATCTTGAAAAAGATAATAAAACCATCTATTTACAGCAAGTTATCGATAATGAAGAAATCCGAATACAAAGTAATTATTATAGAGAGTTACTGTATAATTTAGAGCACTGTATTCATCACCAGGCCTTGATTAAGGTTGCGGTTTTAAAATGCGAAAGTGTTATAGTTGATGAGAATTTTGGAGTTGCCCGCTCTACAATTGAATATAGAAAACAATGTGCACAGTAAGTTTTGTCAATAGCAATGATACAATTATCATTACCTCAAATCGAGATGAAAAAATAATTAGGCCTTCTGCAATACCACCTGGCGATTATACCATAAACGGTAAGAATGTTATTTTTCCAAAAGATCCAAAAGCTGGAGGAACGTGGTTCGTTGTAGATGCAAATGGTACTGTTTTAGTTCTGTTAAATGGTGCTGATGAAAAACATAAAGTCGAACTTCCTTATAGAAAAAGTCGTGGTTTGATTGTATTGGATATTATCAGCAGCTTTTCACCAAAGGATTTTTGGCAAGAAATTGATTTGAAAAACATAGAGCCATTTACATTGGTTTTATTTCAAAATAAGGAATTGTTTCAATTGAGGTGGAATGGAATTGCGAAAGAATCGACTCCTTTAGATCTTAATAAGAAATATGTTTGGTCTTCATCCACTTTGTATTCTCGCGAAATTAGGGAAAAACGTTCCAATTGGTTTTATACTTTTTTGGATTTAAATGAAAAAATTTCAGAAACAGAAATGCTGCATTTCCATCGCTATACTGAAGAGAATAATCAGGAAAACGGATTGATTATTAATCGGAATGACGAAATGAAAACCCTAAGTATTACCCAGTCTGTAATCGAAAAAAATAAAGTCGCTATATTGCATTGCGATTTGATTGCAAAAAGAGACTATAAAACGTCATTTATCACTATTTAAAATTTTCTCAATTGAAATTACTTTTTCATAAGATTACGCATTGGGAATATTGGCCGTTCCAAATTGTTTATATTCCAATTTATTTTATTTGGTTCTATTACTCTATCAAAGCAAAATCGATTTTTTTCTTTAATGCCTCTAATCCAACAATAAAAAATGGAGGATTTATGATGGAATCTAAAAAAGCAATCTACGATTTAATTCCGCAGCGGTATTATCCAAAAACCGAACTCATTATCGAAGGAACTTCAATCGAGGAAATTGAGAAAATTATTGAAACGTCGGAGATAAAATACCCATTAATAGCAAAACCGGACATAGGTCTAAGAGGTTCTGGAGTCAAGAAAATCCATACGATTACAGAATTGAAAGACTATGCTTATAAAGCAAATTTTGATTATGTAGTACAAGATTTAATTCCATACGACAATGAAGTTGGGATTTTCTACGTGCGTTATCCTGATGAAAAAACTGGTAGAATAACCGGTATAGTTTCCAAAGAATTCCTGATTGTAACAGGCGACGGATTTTCATCGATTGAAGAATTAATCAAAGCAAATCCTAGGTACGAATTGCAATTGAAGGTGTTGAAACAAGAATATGGAAGTGAATTATTGGAGATTCTTCCACAAGGGCAGAAGTTAAACTTGGTCCCATACGGAAATCACGCCAGAGGTGCTAAATTTATAGATGGCAGTCATTGGATAACTCCAAAATTAACAGCAACCATTAATGAAATGTGTTTGCAGATTCCAGGTTTTTATTTTGGAAGATTGGATGTTATGTACAATACCTTGGAAGAACTAGAAGATGGGAAACACTTCTCTATTGTTGAGTTGAATGGAGCGGCGAGCGAACCCACACATATTTATGACCCAAAACATTCGTTGTTATTCGCCTGGAAAGAACTTGCTCGACATATTAGTTATATGTTTGAAATAAGTGTGGAAAATCATAAAAAGGGAAGTCCGTATTTGACACATAAAGAAGGGATGAAGGAGTATCGTTTGCATTTAGAACAAAGTACTAAAATTGTAAATTTTTAATTGCATGAGTGCTCTTAAAAATATCTTTGTAGGTCTTCTGGTGAGTTTTATTGGCTCAATTCCACTTGGGTATTTAAACATTATTGGCTTCGAAATTTATTCGAAATTTGGAATAAAGAGCTTGATTTTTTATTTGCTGGGCGTTATTTCTGTTGAGGTTTTTGTGATTTATTTCACTTTGATTTTTGCTGAAAAACTTGTCAGTAATAAAAAACTCATGAAGGCTATTGATTATTTTGCTATTGTGTTTCTTTTTGTTCTGGCCTATTCTTTTTATGCTCGCGCTAATCAAACCAGCGGGAGTCAAAATGATTTAGAAAAATATATTATGTATTCTCCTTATCTTATAGGCTTGCTTCTTAATTGTGTTAACTTTCTGCAATTCCCATTTTGGACGGGGTGGAATCTTTATTTAATGAACGGAAACTATATTGAAGTCGAAAATAAATTGAAATACTTTTACGTTGCAGGAACTGCAACAGGCACATTTTTAGGGATGTTAATATTGGTTTTGATTTTAAATAATCTGTCTCAAAATACTACTTTCTTTTCTCAATATGTAATACCGGTAATTATTCCTTTATTTTTCATAGTTTTAGCTTTTATTCAAATGTATAAAGTCTATAGAAAATATTTTAAAGTTAAAGGTGGGATTTAAGCAGTTCCATTATAATTTAAGATAGTAAATATCCAATTATGAAAAAAACACTTCTATTAGTTTCGTTAGTTATTTTTGGTTGTAAACCAACTTCTAGGCTATTATCTGAATCATCAACAAAAAATCCACAGACACCAGTAGAGGTTACTTATAAAGTGAAAGAAAATGCAGTTGCAGAAACATTAAAATATTTAACTTCAGATGAATTAGAAGGCAGGGAAACGGGAACTAAGGGAATGGTAAAAGCAGCCGATTATTTAGAACAGTTTTTCAAAGACAATAAGGTAAGGCCGTATTTTAAAAGTTATAGAGATACGTTGTTTAATTTTAAAGAACCAGCCTATAATATTGTTGGTTATTTAGAAGGATCCGACCCAATTCTAAAAAAAGAATTCGTTGTCATAAGTGGGCATTACGATCATATAGGAATTGATAAAAAAGGTTTAAATGGTGATTTTATAAATAATGGTGCCAATGATGATGCTTCCG
Organism: Flavobacterium xinjiangense; assembly: GCF_900142885.1. Lineage (GTDB taxonomy): Bacteria > Bacteroidota > Bacteroidia > Flavobacteriales > Flavobacteriaceae > Flavobacterium > Flavobacterium xinjiangense. Next base: position 36,488 of record NZ_FRCL01000012.1, read on the forward strand.
GAACAACTGCTGTGGCTGAAATGGCCAAATATTTCAGTATTACAAAATCAAATAAAAGAAGTGTACTTTTCGTATTCTTTGTAGGGGAAGAAAAAGGATTGTTGGGTTCTAAACATTTAGCCAAAAAACTAAAAGCACAAAATTTCAATTTATATGCGCAGTTTAATATTGAGATGATTGGAGTGCCAATGAAAAGAGATTATCTAGCTTATATCACTGGTTTTGACAAGTCGAATATGGCCGGTAAAATAAATGAGTACACAGGAAAAAACACCATTGGTTTTCTACCTAAAGAGGCCGAGTATCAATTGTTTTATAGATCTGATAATTACTCTTTTTACGATGTTTTCAAGGTTCCTTGTCAATCGGTAAGTACGTTCGATTTTGAGAATTTCGAATTTTACCATCACGTTTCTGATGAGTTTAAAGCCATGGATATTCACCATATGACTTCGTTTATTCAGGAATTATTGCCTGCTATAACGCAAATGGCCAATACTCCAACACATGAAATTCATATGAATTAGTGAATCTTAAGAAACAGGCTGATTCATATCATAAGCTAAAATAAAATAGTTGTTTTTGTTGAATTGAAAATCAGCAATAATAGTCCATTTTAATTTTTCGGCATGGGCTTTTGTAGAAGGGATATTAGTTTTGTTGATAAAGGTCAAAGCCAATGGATATCTTTTTACAATATGAGTTCTCATGAATTCGAAAAGTGGCTTTATTAATCCTTTCCCTCGATATGCTTTATGAATACATATGGGACCGTATTGAAAGCTATTGGTTGTTGTGATGTCGAAATCTAAAAATTTAAGATCAGGAAATAGCGTAGTCATATAGTTGAATATAGGCCATTGGTTGAAGAAGTCCCAGCCACCTGCAAAAATATAAGCAATGATTTTATTGTTGTCTTTAGCAAGAAATAAACCTTCCTGTGCTATGACTTCAGTTAATTGAGGAATGGAAAATGGCGTGGTTACAAATCCTGAAGCTTTTTCTTCTTCGGATAAATTTGAGACCAAATAGAGTTCTTGTAGCGCCAATATGCCATCGATATCACGTAGTTTTGCAACTTCTAATTGTATATTTTCGATCATTTTCTAAGATATTGATTCAATTATTTTTCAAAACAAAAATAAGGAAAATTACAGGGATCTTGATTTTATATTAGAAAGAATCCTTAGTGTAAAATGGTATTTTTTGACGTTTTTGTTTATTTTTGCTATATGAAAAATATCATTGTAACCGGCACAAGTAGAGGAATAGGTTTCGAGTTAGCATTGCAGTTCGCCAATGCTGGACATCAGGTTCTAGCCATTTCCAGAAAAACTCCACAAGAATTAATTGACAACGAAAATATCACTTGTCTTTCTGTTGATTTGTCAAATGAATCTGAATTAGAAAAAGTAGAATCATTTCTTTCTTCTTCCTGGAAAAAAGTAGATGCGATTGTTCATAATGCAGGAAGTTTATTGCTAAAATCTTTTTCTGAAACTACTCAGGAAGATTTCGAAAACATTTATAAAGTAAATGTTTTTGGGGTTGCTAATTTGACACGTATTTGCTTGCCTTATTTGCTAAAAGGAAGCCATGTAGTTACCATAAGTTCTATGGGTGGAATTCAAGGAAGTTTAAAATTTGCTGGACTTTCAGCATATAGTTCGAGTAAAGGAGCAGTAATTACATTATCTGAATTACTAGCCGAAGAATACAAAGAACGTGGAATTTCTTTTAATGTTTTGGCGTTAGGTTCCGTTCAAACAGAAATGTTAGCGGAAGCTTTTCCAGGCTATCAAGCTCCAATATCTGCGAGTGAAATGGCAGATTATATTTTTAATTTTACGCTGACCGGGAATAAATATTTCAACGGAAAAGTATTGCAGGTGTCTTCTACCAATCCGTAACTTAGAGTTGTAAATTTTAAGTTATGAGCGAAACACTTTCAAGATATTTACCGGAACATGCCGTAAAACCCGTTTTTGAACTTATCGTTGCCAATCAGGTGCATCTTAAGATTGTAAACGAAAGGCAAACACGTCATGGAGATTATCGAAAAGGCTTGAGTGGGAAACACGAAATCACGGTCAATTCAAACCTTAATAAATATAAATTTCTAATTACGCTGATACATGAAATCTCGCATTTGGTAGCGTTTGAAAAATTCGGGCGAAACATAAAACCACATGGCAACGAATGGAAATATTCGTTTCAACGCTTGATGATTCCTTATATTCGTCCAGAGATTTTCCCCAATCATTTATTGCCCTTATTGGCCAGACATTTCAAAAATCCAACAGCCAGTAGCGATACTGATGCTACGTTGGCTTTGGCACTGAAACAATTTGACCAGCAAAATGATAAAAATTATGTGTTTGAGATTCCTTATGGAAGTGTTTTTAGGATTCAAAACGGAAAAATTTTCAAGAAAATAGCCATCAGAACTAAGCGGTTTGAATGTTTGGAAATAAGTTCTGGAAAAACATATTTATTCAATCCTAATGCTGAGGTCGAGTTATTAAAATCCAGTTAAATGGGTAAGTGTTTACTCTTTCAAATACGCTTCACGAACTTTCTTGAATAAATTAGAAGAATAAACAAAGGCTACAACTGCTTCGTTATCCGTTCTGAAAATTTCTTCTTTGGTTCCTTCCCAAGCTTTTAAACCGTCTTTTAGGAATAAGATTTTCTCTCCAATTTCCATCACGGAGTTCATGTCATGAGTGTTTATAACGGTAGTGATATTGTACTCTTCGGTAATTTCTTTGATGAGGTTGTCAATCAATATGGCAGTATTTGGATCTAACCCTGAATTAGGTTCATCACAAAACAGATATTTTGGGTTGTTCACAATAGCACGGGCGATCGCTACCCGTTTTTGCATTCCTCCCGAAATCTCCGATGGTAATTTTTTGTGAGCGTCAGTAAGATTGACTCTTTTTAATACAAAGTCTACTCTTTCCTGAATTTTTTTATTGTTGTCTTTGGTAAACATTTTTAATGGAAAGCCTACGTTTTCTGCTACAGTCATAGAGTCAAACAACGCACTTCCCTGAAAAACCATTCCTATTTCAGTTCGTAGTTCTCGTTTTTCATCTGCGTTTAAGTCGCGATATACTCTTCCGTCAAAACAAATCGTTCCGGATTCTGGTTGATGAATACCGAGAAGACTTTTTAGCAGAACTGTTTTACCTGATCCACTTTGTCCTATAATTAAATTTGTTTTTCCAGTTTCAAAAACTGTCGAAACGCCTTTAAGGATTTTGATGTCACCAAATGATTTTTCTACGTTTTTTACTTCTATCATTACGTTAATAGTAATTGTGTTAAAATATAATTCATCAAAATTATGGTCACTGAGGTCCAAACAAAGGAAACCGTACTTGCTTTCCCTACTTCCAGTGCGCCACCTTTCATGTAATACCCATGAAATGATGGGATCGTAGCTAATAATAAAGCAAAGATGAAGGTCTTTATGAACGCGTAAGCAATATGAAAGGGGATAAACTCTCGTTGTATACCGTCTATAAATTCGCCACTGCTTCCAAAACCGCCATAAACGCTAGCAATATACCCTCCAAGGATACCAAGAAACATGGCAATCCCAATTAGAAACGGATATAATAATAATGCCATTAGTTTAGGGAAAACCAGATAGTTTAGGGAATTTACTCCCATTACTTCCAGTGCGTCAATTTGTTCAGTTACCCTCATTGTACCAATACTGGAGGTAATGAAGGATCCCATTTTTCCGGCCATTACTACTGAAATAAATGTAGGTGCAAATTCTAAAATGATGGACTGCCTCGTTGCATAACCAATAAGGTATTTAGGAATTAATGGATTAGTCAAGTTCAGTGCAGTTTGTATGGCAACAACTCCTCCTACGAAAAAGGAAATGAATGCTACAATACCAAGAGAACCAATTATTAAATCGTCGATTTCCTTAAAAATAAGATTTTTCATAACGGACCATTTAGTCTGTTTATTGAAAATTTCTTTCATCATTAAGCAGTATCTTCCTATCTGCGTTATATATCTTAGGAGCATCATAGTTTTTGAAATATTGGCTAAATTACGAAAATACTTAGCAGTTAAAAGTTTTCAATTAGGTGTTTTTCGTTAGAAAAGTTTTTCTTTCATTTTCTGTAAACGATATTTCCTTATGAATTTTGCTTGTTCTGGAGTTACCAATAGAGGAGTTTTAGCCGATTTGGCTTTTACGAAACCTTTTATGTAATCCAAAAATAGAAAAGGCTTTTTCTTCATCAGTGCCAGTTTTGCCGAAGCAATTGATGTGATTAAAAATCCGTAGCCTAAGGTGTAAAATGCTTCGCCTTGTTTGTAACGGGCTGTTTTATTATAATTCGCTCCAGTTGGTTTTAAGTGTTTTACGATAAGAGAAGAGTCTGTGACTACTTTCCAGTCATAAAATTTAGATAATAATTCGTCAACGGTATCCCAACCCATTGCAGGTTTTAAGTTTCCTATTTGTTGAAAACACGCTTTTCGATAGGCTTTGAATGCACCACGGATATGGTCTTTATCAGTTAAGTTTTCCAGTATCCATTCGCCATTTTTTTCAATGTAAGCAAATCCGCCAGCCATTCCTATTGCAGCATCTTTTTCGAAAATGTTTAAAACAGTTTCGAAGTAATTTGCGGGTAAAATTAAGTCGGCATCCAGTTTTACGATAACGTCATAATTTTCATCTAGTGTTTCGTAGCCTTTATGGAAAGCCTGAATTACTTTACTTCCAGGTAAATGTATTGCCTCGGAAGTTTTGTTTACCAAAGTAATAAACGGATTTTCTTTGGCGAAAGCCGTTACAATTTCGGCCGTTTTATCAGTAGAATTATCATTGACAACAACTACTTTTTTGGGTAAAACAGTCTGTGAAATCAAAGAATTCAATGTCAAAGCAATAAATGCTTCTTCATTATGTGCCGGAATGACAATATAATAATTCATTATTTTATTTTTTCAGCGTAAATGATGTAATACCTATTCGTAAAATAACGCAATAAGGGACGAAGACCAAATTTTTTAACTGGATTTGTCCACTGCTCTCTGTCGATAATTTTCCATCCTGTTTTCTCTAAGAGCCAATCTAATTGCCAATCTTCAAACTCATGGTAATGTCTGTCCCACATATCTGTTTTGCTGCGATAGGCTGGTGAAAACCACAAACGCATGGGAATAGATATAAAAAGTTTGTCTGATTTTATTTCTTTTAAAATAGTATACGGATTAAGTAAATGTTCGAAAATTTCAAAAGCAGTAACTACATCCGTTTTGTCTGATTGAAATACAGTTTGATTATTGTCTAAGTCTTCTCCAGTTGTATTTTTAACGCAAAATCCTTCCTTTTTCATGATTTTAGAAAAGGGATTTTCTACGCCTAAATCTAATATGGTTTCTGAAGTTGAAGTATGTTTTTTTAGAAATTCTAAAGTATGTTTGAATCTTTTATTTGGAAACGTTTTTTCGTACATTTTTTTATTTTTTAACGGCAAGGACGCAAAGGTACAAAGATATGTTTCTTTTTTGCAGAATTTTTAGCCCGGATAGCAACGAGAAAGCCCACGACTTAAAAAATGTAGTTTTTATTAGCTTAAAAAAGCGACGGAAAGAAGCTCTTTTTAAGGTTTAGAAAAACACATTTTTTAAGTGTGGACTTGAAGTGTATAGCTGGATTAGCTCCAAATAATATTAATATCTGTAAACAAATGCATTAACATTCATTCCTGCTCCAACGGATGCAAAAAGTAAAATATCTCCTTTTTCTATCGATTGGTTTTCTATTTCCCCGCGAATTAACAAGTCGAAAAGGGTAGGAACGGTTGCAACACTGCTGTTTCCCAGTTCATGAATGCTCATAGGCATGATGTCTTGAGGAACCGGTCTGTCGTGCAATTTATAAAAACGTTGGATGATAGCTTCATCCATTTTCTCGTTAGCTTGATGGATAAGGATTTTTTTAACTTCATCTATCTTAATACCGCTTTTATCTAAACAACTTTTCATTGCTGCTGGTACTGTAGTTAAGGCGAATTCATAAATTTTACGTCCATACATTTTTATGTAGCGAATGTCTGGATCTAAATCTGGGTTGTATGATTTTCCAAAAAACAAATAATTGGCTTCGTCGTTAGCGTATGTACCACTTTCGTAGGAAAGCATTCCGGTTTCATCGTCCGAAGCTTCTATTATTGCAGCTCCAGCACCATCTGAATAAATCATAGAGTCTCTGTCATGCTCATCAACTACTCTGGATAAGGTTTCAGAACCAATGACTAAACAACGTTTTGCCATCCCGGATGTGATAAAAGCATTTGCTTGAAGAACTCCTTCTATCCAGCCAGGGCAACCAAAAAGGATGTCGTAAGCAACGCATTTTGGATTTTTTATTTGCAACTTATTCTTTACACGAGTCGCTAAACTTGGAAGCATATCAGATTGAATTGCTCCGTGTTTTACATCGCCAAAGTTGTGTGCAAAGATTATATAGTCTATGGTTTCAGGATCTATTCCTGCATTTTCTATTGCCTTTTGGGAAGCAAAAAAAGCTAGGTCGGAAGAATTTAAATGATCCTCGGCATAACGCCTGTGTTCGATGCCTGTTATTCCTTTGAATTTTTTGATTACTACTTCATTAGGGTAACCAAAAGCTGTTCCGTCTTCATTCAAAAAAACATGTTCACCAAAGTCTGTATTGCTTATTTTTTTCTCAGGAATATAACTTCCTATTCCAGTTATTTTTATTTTCATCGGGTTGGTTTTCCAAAAATTCAGGCTAATTTAATCATAAATAAATTATTAGACTCACAAAATTTACTATGCGTGCATATAATTACGAAATAATAATTTATTGGCAAAAATATTAATTATTTCATTAGGAATTGCGAAAAATGATGCGATATTTATTTCCTAATTGTTGCAATTGGTAAAAAGGATATTTTTAAGAAAATGAATAAATCATTTTTTTTAAGTTTGAGTGTTTTTTTAAATGAAAAAGAAATGTCCCGATTTCTCGAGACATTTCTTTTGAGTTAATTTCAAAATTAATTTTCCATGTAGGCTTCAATTGGAGCACAACTGCAAACTAAGTTTCTGTCTCCATAAGCATCGTCAGCACGACGAACAGTTGGCCAGAATTTATTTTCAGCAATATAATCTAATGGGAAAGCGGCTTGCTCTCTTGTGTAAGGGAAATTCCAAACATCAGTAGTAAGCATTGCTAAAGTATGAGGAGAATTTTTCATAACGTTATTGCTATCGTCAGCATTACTGGCTTCAATTTCTTTACGGATTGAAATCATTGCATCACAAAAACGGTCTAGTTCTTCTAAGTTTTCACTCTCTGTTGGTTCAATCATTAAGGTTCCTGCAACTGGGAAAGAAACCGTTGGAGCATGGAAACCATAATCCATCAAACGTTTTGCGATATCAGTCACTTCAATTCCTTTTTGTTTGAAAGGACGACATTCTAAAATCATCTCGTGTGCAGCACGACCCATTTCACCTGAATATAACGTATCGTAGTGACCGTTTAATTTTTCTTTGATATAGTTCGCATTCAGGATAGCATATTCGGTAGATTGTTTTAAACCTTCAGCACCTAACATACAGATATAACCATAAGAAATCAAACAAACTAAAGCAGAACCCCAAGGTGCAGCCGAAATAGCTGTGATAGCATTTTCACCACCAGTTGCAATTACAGGATTGGTTGGCAAAAATGGTACTAGTTGTGGAGCAACACATATTGGTCCAACACCTGGTCCACCACCACCGTGAGGAATAGCGAATGTTTTGTGTAAGTTTAAGTGACAAACGTCAGCACCGATAGTTGCAGGATTTGTTAATCCTACTTGGGCATTCATGTTGGCACCATCCATATATACTTGTCCGCCATTATCGTGAATCAATTGTGTGATTTCTTTAATAGCACTTTCAAAAACACCATGTGTCGAAGGATAAGTTACCATCAAACAAGAAAGATTGTCTTTGTGAAGAATTGCTTTTTCACGTAAATCTTCCACGTCGATATTTCCGTTTTCTAGTGTTTTGGTAACAATCACTTTCATTCCTGCCATAGCTGCCGAAGCTGGATTTGTTCCGTGAGCTGATGATGGGATTAAAGCAATGTTTCTATGATGATCTCCTCTTGATTGGTGGTAAGCACGAATTACCATTAATCCTGCATATTCACCTTGAGCACCAGAATTAGGTTGTAGAGTCGTTCCTGCAAAACCAGTGATAACATTTAATTGTTGTTCCAATTTTGATAACATTTCCTGATATCCTTGTGCTTGATCAAGTGGTGCAAATGGGTGAATGTTATTCCATTGTGCCATGCTCAAAGGCAACATTTCGGAAGCAGCATTCAATTTCATAGTACAAGATCCCAATGAAATCATCGAGTGATTCAACGCCAAATCTTTTCGTTCCAACATTTTGATGTAACGCATTAAAGCAGTTTCAGAATGGTATTTGTTGAAAACATCGTGTTGCAAGAACGTTGATGTTCTGTTTATGTTTTCTGGAAAATGATTGGTTTCAGATAAACTTTCAATTGTAGTTGCTTGTTTGTCATTTGCGGAAGCAAAAACAGCAATAATTTTATTTAAATCAGCAATACTTGTCGTTTCATTCAAAGAAATTGAAACCGTATTTTCGTCAACGTAATAAAAGTTAATTTCGTTTTGTTCAGCAATCGTTTTTACTTTTTTGGCATCAGCCTTTACAACGATGGTGTCAAAGAAAGCAGTGTTGGTTTGCTGTAAACCTAATTTTTCTAATGCGTTTGCCAAAGTCGCCGCAGAAGCATGTACTTTATTAGCGATATATTGCAATCCTTTTGGACCGTGATAAACCGCGTACATTCCAGCCATAACTGATAACAGTACTTGTGCAGTACAAATATTTGAAGTCGCTTTATCACGTTTGATGTGTTGTTCGCGTGTTTGCAAAGCCATACGCAACGCACGATTCCCATTAGTATCAACAGTTACTCCGATGATTCTTCCCGGCATACTTCTTTTATACTCATCTTTTGTTGCAAAATAAGCAGCATGTGGTCCACCATAACCTAACGGAATTCCGAAACGTTGTGTAGTTCCAAGCACAACAGCAGCGCCCATTTCTCCTGGAGGAGTCAGTTTTGCCAAACTTAAAATATCAGCAGCAACAGCTACTTTTATTTCATTTTCTGCCGCTTTAGCGATAAAATCAGCATAGTCATGAACTTGTCCAAATTTTCCTGGATATTGAAGGATTGCTCCGAAAAATTCAGTTGAGAAATCGAATTCTTCATGGTTTCCAATCACTAATTCAACACCAATAGGAGTGGAACGCGTTTGTAAAACCGATAATGTTTGCGGTAAAATTTCTTCTGAAACAAAGAATTTACAAACGTTAGCTTTCTTTTGATCACGAGATCTTACATCAAATAACAAAGCCATAGCTTCGGCTGCTGCAGTAGCTTCATCTAATAGTGAAGCATTGGCAATTTCCATTCCAGTTAATTCGATAACCATGGTCTGGAAATTCAAAATCGCTTCTAAACGACCTTGAGCAATTTCAGCTTGGTAGGGCGTGTAAGCAGTGTACCATCCCGGATTTTCAAAAACATTTCTTTGAATAACCGCAGGAATAATTGCTTGATTGTATCCCAACCCAATATAAGATTGGAACATTTTGTTTTTATTTCCTAATTTTTGAATATGATTTGCAAATTCATATTCGGTCATTGCAGGTTCTAAATCTAAGTCTGATTTCAAGCGAATGTCACTTGGAATAGTTTCGAAAATCAATTGATCCAGCGTTTCCGCGCCAATTGTTTTCAACATATGTTGTAGGTCGTTTTCTCTTGGGCCTATGTGTCTTAAAGCAAAAGCATCTGTTTTCATACAAAAATATAGGTGTTGTTTTTTAGTGGTGCAAAAATAAGTATTATTAATAATTTAAAAGGTGTTTTGTGGCGCCTATTTTGTCAATTTTTCAACTAAATGATGTATTTGTTCACAATTGACTAATTTTGTTTAATGAAGATTTTTAAACAAATATTTAATTTTTACATAAATAGTAGCATACACGTTGCTTTATCCTGTTATTTTCTAGTCAGGATGACGCAACATATGTTCCACATTTCTTTTGACGAAGCAATTGCTAATTTTGTTTTTTTCGGAACAGTTGTAGGATATAATTTTGTAAAATATGATGCCTTGGCCAGAGCCAAAAAACTGCAAATGCGAACGGAGTTAAAAATAATTGCGCTATTTAGTTTTTTTGCGTTTCTTTTGGTTGGTTTTTATTTTTTTCAACTTCAAAGGATTACCCAAATTGTAGCAGTTGCTTTTTTGAGTGTCACATTATTATATACACTTCCGTTTTTTCCAAATAGAAAAAATGCCAGAAACTGGGCCGGTATAAAAATTTATATAGTGGCTTTATGTTGGGTTGGTGTGACTTTAGGACTGCCTATTTTGAATGCAGAAATTGCTATTACTTCCGATTTTTATCTAAAATGCATCCAGCGATTCATCTTAATTTTTGTATTGGTTTTAATATTCGAAATTATTGATTTGGCAAATGACGATCCTCATTTGAAAACTGTTCCGCAACAAATAGGAATCAAGCGAACTAAATTATTGGGAATATTGCTTCTGATTCCGTTTTATTTTCTTGAATTTTTAAAAAGTAATTTCGATAAAAAACAGCTAATCATCAATTTGATTTTAGTTGCATTAATTTCCTTATTTCTGCTTTTCGCCAATGAAAAACGTTCAAGATATTACGCTGCTTTTTGGGTAGAAAGTATTCCGATAATTTGGTGGTTGTTACTTGTCAGCTTCTAAGAATTGTATTTTTATGAATTATTCTACTGCTTTTCTGATAAAATTCTCAATGTTTTATTTCTCTCAATAAGAAAATTAAGCATATGATTTTTTAAAAATAAATAATCAAATACTTTTCCAAATACCCCAAAAGGGACTTCGTAATATAATTTGTCTTTCATGACAGTCAGCCCATTTTTTTCTGTAAAAAAATGTTCATGTCGAAAAGATTTAAAATGTCCTTCTTCCATTTCATCAACAAAATAGTCATACAGATTCATCGCCGTTATTCTGCTTTTATGTTTTAAATAAACTCCAAAATGTTTGCCTCGCCAAGTTACGGTTTCATTAAAATTGATTAATCCGGACATTATTCCGTCAATTGCGGTTTCATGAGTAGGACTCGCAGATTGCTGGTGTACATCAATATTTCGAGATAAGTCAAAAACAGATTGGCGTGGTGCGTTTATTCTTGTGATAACTTTTAGTACAGTCATTAAAATTAGATTTTTCGTTTGTCTTCAATGCTGATTTTCGAGCCAATAGCAAGAAATACAGAGGTAGGTTTCAACTCTTTAATAAAGGCAAATTCCGGCCCGTAAACAGTTTCAAAATCTATTTCGGATTTATTGTTAATGACCTCAAATTGCTGCCATCTCGGATGTGTAACTTGGTATTCAAAAGTTTCATTTTCGTTGATTTTGGTGTAACCAAAGTAATGTTCTGTTATAAACTCTGCTTCAGAGTCTACTTCAATCAGAATGGGATTTTTATTGGTTTCTACATGTATGGTATTCCAATTGTTATTTACCTTCCATTGGTATATAAATTCGCGTGAGTTTTCATTCACTTTTAAAAGATGTTTCATGGGTAAAGTCTCATAATGCTCATTGTAAAATGTATTTGCTACAAATGATATGGCATATTTTGGAACAATTTCACTGATAAAAACTGCGCCTCTTTTCCAAACTCCGTTCTCAAAAAGTCTCACATAAAACCGAAGATTTACTTCTTCAAAATCAGAATGAAAAGGAATTTTTATTCCTAAAACTCGAACGTTTTCGAATAAGAAACCGATAAAGCTGACATAACATTTGCCGTTGAAGAAATCTATTTCGGTTCCTTTTGGAACGTATTTTTGTAATATTTGAGGATTAACTTCATAATTAATCATTGCAAGATTATTCCACTCGGCTTTTAAGAAACTCATAATTTGATTGAATTAGGTAGTAAAAAGAGAAGCCGAAGTAAGTAAACTTCGGGTTCTAAATAGTTGTTATTTAAATTAATCCTGCTCTCTTTAACAAAGCGTCTGGCGAAGGTTCTTGCCCTCTAAAGCGTTTGTATAAAACCATGGGTTGTTCCGTTCCGCCTTTTGAAAGTACATTTTCTTTGAATTTTGTTGCCACTTCTTTATCGAAAATTCCTTTTTCCTGAAAATAAGCAAAAGCATCTGCATCAAGAACTTCAGCCCATTTATAACTGTAATATCCAGAAGAATATCCACCTTGAAAAATATGTGAAAACGAAACACTCATGCAATTTTCGGCTACATCAGGATATAAAGTGGTATTTTCGAAAACTGCTTTTTCGAAAGCTTTTACATCTGTAATTCCGTTTGGATTGTTACTGTGAAAAGCCATGTCCAATAACCCAAAACTGATTTGACGTAAAGTTGCCAGTCCTTCTTGAAAACTGGCGCTTTCTTTGATTTTTTCCACAAATTCCTGCGGAATAATTTCTCCAGTTTGATAATGATTGGCAAATAAAGCTAAGGCTTCTGGCTCATAACACCAGTTTTCCATAATCTGGCTTGGCAATTCCACAAAATCCCAATACACTGAAGTTCCAGATAAACTAGGATATGTTGTATTCGCTAACATACCGTGTAAACCGTGACCAAATTCATGAAACAAAGTCGTTACTTCATTAAATGTCAATAAAGAGGGTTTAGTTTCTGTTGGTTTGGTGAAATTGCAAACATTAGAAATATGTGGTCTTTCGTTTATGCCATCTTTAATATATTGTGATTTAAAAGAGGTCATCCAAGCACCATTTCGTTTACCTTTTCTTGGAAAAAAATCAGCATAGAAAATGGCAACTAATTGATTGTTTTCATCTTTTACTTCGTAAGTCGTAACTTCAGTATGGTATTTATCGATATCGAAAATTTCAGTAAATGATATTCCGTATAATTTTTGAGCAATCGTAAATGCTCCATTTAAAACTTTTTCTAATTGAAAATACGGCTTTAGTTTTTCATCATCTAAATTGAATAATTTTTGTTTCAATTTTTCAGAATAATAAGCGCCGTCCCATTTTTCTAAATGATCAATGCCATCCAATTCTTTCGCGTAAGCGGTAAGTTCAGCAAACTCTCTTTCTGCTGCGGGTTTTGCTTTCACTAATAAATCATTCAAAAACGATTTTACTTTGTCTGGATTTTGTGCCATTCTTTCTTCCAAAACAAAATGAGAATGTGTTTCGTAACCCAATAAATTAGCCCTTTCATAACGCAATTTGGCAATTTTTAATACATTTTCCTGATTGTCGTATTCATTGTTCTTGAATGCTTTTTTTCCTGCAGCAATAGCAATTTCTTTTCGAAGTTCCCTGTTGTCAGCATAAGTTACAAAAGGAATATAACTTGGGAAATCTAACGTGAAAATCCAACCTTCTGTATTCTTAGAATTGGCTAATGATTTTGCAGCTTCTATAGTTCCTTCTGGCAATCCTTTTAGATCGGTTTCCTCAGTAATAATTAATTCGTAATTATTAGTTTCGGCCAAAACATTTTCACCATAAGTCAGTTTCAGTTTGGCTAATTCAGTATCGATTTCGCGTAAGCGTATTTTTTTATCGTCAGAAAGTAACGCTCCGTTTCTAGAGAAATTTTTGAATTTTTTATCTAATAATGTAGCTTGTTCAGGCATTAAAGTCAAACTTTCTTTTTGCTCAAAAACTGATTTTACTCTTTTGAATAAATCCGAGTTCAAAGTAATATCGTTGCTGAATTCTGTTAACAATGGCGAAACTTCCTGAGCGATTTTCTGCATTTCGTCTGACGTTTCTGCCGAGTTCAAATTGAAGAATATACTGGATAATCGGTCTAGTGCATTTCCCGAAAAATCCAATACTTCTATAGTGTTTGCGAATGTTGGTGATTGTGGATTATTCACAATTGCATCAATTTCGGCTTTTGCAGAGGCAATATTTTCAATAAATGAAGGCTTGTAATCCTCTAGTTTTATTTGAGAAAATGGAGCGGTATCGTATTTTGTATTGAAATGTTGAGTAAGAATTTTCATTGTAGTGTCGTTAATTATCATTAGTTGAAATATAATAATTTCAATATACAAATGTAGGTATTTATTAAAAAAAAATGGGGTTTCTAAACGGATTGATTAACTGTTAAACTTTATAAAACGTCAGTCTCTGTTGGGTTTAAAATTACCTATATTGTAAAAAAATAATTGGTTATTAAGCCAGTTCATTATAATAAAGTTAATAAATTAAGTGCGATATGAAATATCAAGTTACAATAAAAAGCGCCTTTAGTGTGGATGAAATTGAAGACTATTGGACCAATGACGATTATATAAAATTACTGGAAAAATTCGATTATCCAGATGCAGACGGAGATACAACTAGTTTAAAAGAGTTATTGTTTATGGCAATTTCTGATTTTGAACCTAAAGAAGCGGCTGTAATCGTATTGACTTATAAATTATCGGAACAATTAAATGAAGGACAAATCCAACAGATTTCTAATGACATGTTTTTAGATAAAGTTTGTGAAGAATATCCTGAAATAGGTTTGCATTCGAAACTGTTTCACGTCAATCAATTACTTTTCAAGGCTTATAATGGAAAATTCCCTAATGCGAAAGCTACTGTTGTGAAATGTAGTTTTACTCCTTTAGAGGATGAAAATGTAAAAGAGTTGTCAAAGGAAGATATTTTAAAACTGTTAAGTAACGGATTGTCTGAAAGTACTCTTATTAAAAGATTGTTTGATCAGGCGATGACTCAAAATGCTCCATTTCCAGAAGCAGAGGATATACTTTGGGATTTATCCACAACTGATAATGTCAATTTTACTATTGTCACATCTGAGTATTGGTTAAATAGAGATGATATTATCGCTTCAGAATTTGAAGGCGTTATAGAAGATTCAGTAATTGTAGAATAATAAATTTATGATTTGAAATAGAAAAAAGCTCCGTAATGGAGCTTTTTTTTTATTTATTGAGAGTTTCGGAGGCAATGTTTACTGCTTCTTTCAATCCTGTTTTATACAATATGATTCGGTCGAGTACTGCTTTGTTGTGACTTCCTATAATTTGAGCGGCAAGGATTCCGGCATTTTTCGCTCCATTTAGCGCAACTGTTGCGACAGGAACACCTCCTGGCATTTGAAGAATAGACAAAATACTGTCCCAACCATCAATAGAATTACTTGATTTTACCGGAACGCCAATTATTGGTAGAGGTGACATAGAAGCTACCATTCCAGGTAAATGTGCTGCACCTCCAGCACCCGCAATTATAACTGATATCCCACGATGATGTGCGTTTTTACTAAAATCGAATAATTTTTCGGGAGTTCTATGTGCGGAAACAATGTCAACTTCTGTTTCTATGTCAAATGCTTTTAAGATGTCTATCGCTTCTTGCATTACGGGCATATCTGATATGCTTCCCATTATTACGGCTACTTTCATTTTTATTTATTTAAAGATTAAAAAATTTAAAGATTGAAAAATCATTTAAAACTCAATTAGCTTACTACAATTTTTAAATCATTAAATCTTTTAATTATTCAATTTATCACTGATTACTCTAATCGTATTCTTAACATCCTCTGCAATTTTTCTTGCTTCAGCAATATCTTCATTTACTATAGTTACATGTCCCATTTTTCTAAAGGGACGCGTTTGTTTCTTTCCGTAAATGTGTGGCGTAACACCGTCCCATCCTAATATTTTTTCTATATTTTCATATATGACATTACCTGAAAAGCCTTCTTCCCCAACCAAATTTACCATAATTCCTGCTACTTTGCTATCCGTTTTTCCCAGAGGTAAATTAAGAATGGCACGCAAATGGTTTTCAAATTGTGAAGTATAGCTGGCTTCAATAGAATAATGTCCTGAATTGTGTGGACGAGGAGCCACTTCGTTTACTAAGATTTCATCCTCTTCTGTTTGAAACATTTCAACGGCCAATAATCCTACGTGATTGAATTTTTCGGAAACGGTTAAGGCAATTGTTCTTGCTTTCTCGGCAACTTTATCATCAATTCTGGCTGGGCAAATCACATATTCTACTTGGTTTGCTTCAGGGTGAAATTCCATCTCAACCACAGGATATGTTTTAATATCTCCGGATGGATTGCGGCAAACAATAACGGCTAATTCATTTTTGAACGGAACCATTTCTTCTGCAATGCATTCTACATTAGCTAAATTGTCTAAATCCGAGATTTGTCTAATTACTTTGACTCCATTTCCGTCATAACCAAATTCCGTACATTTCCATACGAAAGGTAATTTTAGTTTAGAATCAAGAATATCAAGAACTACGCTTTTTAGATTTGGGAATCGTTTGTAATTTGCAGTTGGTATACTATGTTGGATATAAAAATCTTTCTGAATTCCTTTATTTTGAATAAGTTTCAGTGTTTTAGGAGAAGGATAAACTTTCAATCCTTCATCTTCTAGTTTTGCTAAAGCTTCAAGATTAACCAGCTCGATTTCAAAAGTCAAAACATCAACTAACTTTCCGAAATTGTAAACAGTTTCGAAATTCATTAAGTCGCCTTTGAAAAAATGGTCACAGGCTATTTTGCAAGGCGCTTCATCACTTGGATCAAGTACATAAGTTTGTATGTCGAATTTTCTGGTATCAAACAACAGCATTTTGCCGAGTTGTCCGCCACCGAGAATTCCCAGTTTAAAATCGGAAGAAAAATAGTTCATCGTTATATTGAAATTTATCTTTAAAATTGATTTTACAAAGATACTTTTAAATGAGTAATAATAAAAAAATACGACTTGTAAAATAGTCAGATAAGTATTTCATCATTGTGAAAATTATCTTCTCACAATTATTTTTTTGGAAAAATTCCCGTTGGCAGTCTCGATTTTTAAATTATAAAATCCTGTCGCTAGATTTTCAACATTGATTGAAAGCTGGCTGGTGCTTAAAGGGTTTTTATATTTCCCAATAAATTTTCCGTCTATTGAGTAAATAGAAATCGAATAAATGTCATTGTTATTTGGTGAATTAATGGTAATTAGTTCCGAAGTTGGATTTGGATAAACGATAACTTCGTAACTGTTTTTGAATTCATTAACGGAAAGTAATTTGTCAGTATAGCAAGTCGAATTAACTACGTTTTGAGTTTTGATTAAATCGGCTATTTTGTTATTTGTAAAGCCCGTATTTGTAGTTCGATTGTAGAAAGTCAAGTCTAATGTTTGGTTGCTTGCTCCAAACCAATCTTGAAGAATTGTACTAAAAACTCTTCTGTTGTCATGCTGAACGGTTCGAACTTGATAGTTATTTGCTAGTACTGCTTCGGATAAATTGATATTTGTCCCGGAGATTCCAGGATTTATGGCGCTTCCAAAAACAAACATTGGGGCAATTTCTCCATGATCTGTTCCTAAGTTTGCGTTTTCTCCAGCTTTTCTCCCAAATTCTGAGAAGGTAACTGCCACAACATCATTTGCCATGTTTTGATTGTTCAAGTCCGTGATGAAAGTTGTAATAGCTTCTGATATTTGAGTCAAAAGATTGGCATGATTACCTAAATGGGCAGTGTTATTTGCCGCTACTTGCATGTCATGCGTATCAAATCCGCCTACTTTTACTAAATAGACTTTGGTCTGAAGTCCGCCTGAGATAAATCGTGCCACTGTTTTTAATTGATTGGATAAACTGGTATTCGGATATGTTAAAGAATTGGACCCGTTATTAAAGGAATTCGATATGGTTTGAGCGTACGAATTTGCAGAAGTGTCATTATTGATAATGTATTGAATTAAACCCCCATATTCTGAATCGGGTATATTTGCGGGAGGTTGTCCGCCTAAACCATTGACTACAGAATAAAATCCTGATAAATCCTGGCCACTAATGTTCAAAGACATTCCGTGTTCAACTTCTCCATGAAAACCTAGCGAATTGTCACTACTGCCAAGTTGAATTCCTAAAGGAAAGTTTGAGTTTAAATAATCAGTATAATAATTCTCAAGAAAACGACCAGTCCATCCACTATCAAAATTATTATTGGCCATAGTGCCATCTCCTCCTGTTAGCCATAAATCAGTTGATTTAAAATGAGATTTGTCTTGGGATGGATAACCGACGCCTTGAATAATTCTCATAAAACCTTTATCGTAAAGGGATTTAAATCCCGAGAGAGAAGGGTGTAGCCCTACTTGATCGGTTAACGCCAAAGTTGAATCAAGATTAATAATACCATTTGTCATCCCAATATTATTAAGTTTAATATTCGGTCGCAATGTAGCATAGGTATCATATTGATTGATGGGTACGATGGTGTTTAATCCATCGTTAGCCCCAGCTAATTGAATTAATACAATTTTTTTTGAGCTAGAGTCAGGGCATGTTGTCATGCCTACTGAATTAAAAAGAGCAAAAACTTCAGTAGGCAATAGTGAAAGTGCGCTAGCTGTTGAAGTCAATTTAATGAAATTTCTTCTTTTCATGATATGTCTTGTTTTGTTATTAATAAATAAACTAAAACAGTCGAGATTCGGGGTCTCTTAATACCTTGGTCGCTAATTTTTTTTTGAATAGTGCTAAAATAATAGAGATTAAGTTCTCTTAAATATATTGATTTTAAATGGAAATTTGAAATAAACTAGAACATTTGAGATTCGGGAGCTCTTAATATCTTGGTTACTAGTAGCTTTAATCGGGATTCTACGACTGTGTTACTATTGGTACTGATAAAAGTATTCCATGCTTCACTCCAATAATAATTAGTGAGGCCCTGAAGGAGGAAAGAATTCATAAAATAGTTAATGCGATCAGCACTGGCTTCCTGAGCGAAAAGTGCATTGCATAACTCGGTAGTTAATGCAATAGGGTCTGACGGGTTTGATACAATTCCACCATTTTTTAATACATCTGAAATATTTATTTTAGCAGCAATAGTACTGTTGCCACTAATTCTGTTTACTCCGTCGAGTAATGATTCTCCTAATCTGTATTTTGCAATTAAGGTTGAAGATGAAATCCAAATTTTATCATAATCAGGAGCCTGATAATAGGCAGCATGTCCAGCTACGTTTTCAGGATTAAATAGTCCCATGTTAGATTTTGTGAGAAATGTATTGTATACAAAATCATTCCAAAAAGGACCGTAGAATTCTAAAGGTTTAGAAGAAGGATTCGGTATAGCGGCTTGTAAATAAGTGCATATTTCTGATAGTTGTTGAATAGGGGATTTTATTGTTCCTCCAATAGTTTCGTCAGTTGCATTGCTGTCATCTAAATCATAAAAATGTTGGCTTTCTAATAATTTTCTAATAATCGGAACAATTTCATAGCCATTGTCATAGAGATTTTGTGCCAGAGGATTTATAATGTCATTTTCAACCTCAGGGGAGATGTTGCTTTTTACAAAGTAGGTATATATCTTTCTACAAATATTTTTGGCTGTAGCCGGTTGGTTGAAAACCATTTCAATGTAATTGTCTAATTCAGTATCCATCGAGGCAGCATCAGTCGCAGAAGTGATTATTTTGCTGTTAAAAGCGCCACTAAAGGATTTAGAACTGGTGTTGTGATCGGAGTATTGATTGTACCCTCTTGGTATTCCAGTTTCAGTGTCAATTAGGGTTCGGTCATATTTTCTCTTAAATCCAGTTAATATTCTTGCGGCTTGCACAATATCAGATTCCGTATAATTGGTGTAATTTCCAGGTGCAATTTGAACTCCTTTGCCAATGGTAAATAATTCGAGAAACTCACGTGCGTAATTTTCATTTGGAGAGCCTTTTACATTTGAAGTATTATTCAAAAAGCAAAGCATCGAATTATTAAGTGTCATCTTTTTTGCTAACTTTTTGTAATTCCCGTAAGAATAAAATAAAAGCAAGCGGATATAGTCATAAAATTCAGTTGAAGACCCAAATACATCCGTATTTTTTATAACGGTAAATCGGGTGGAAAGAAAATGAGAAAGTTTGAATTTAAGTGTGGGAGTATTAATAGCATTATACCACCACCAGCCGGTTACAATCGTACCTTTACCATATTGATTAGCAAATGAGGTGGCTAAATTTGTAGATTCTGTCCAAAAACCGTCTGGAGCAGATGTCGGAGTAGGGTCGTAAGGAAGGCTCAAAGGGAGTGGGTTATCAATCAATAGTAAATCTAAAGCTTGGTTTGAATTTAATTTAGCGTATTGGTCTATCAAGGCCTTGGTGTACACAAATGTGGCTCTTCGCAACAAGTGTTTAGCGTTTTTTACACCTAAAACTGTAGTATTTGGATTTAGTGAAGCCATAGTTGTACGATTTTCATTATCCTTTACTTAAATTTAGCTATAAATAAATTTGATACAATATTTTTTCGATTAACAGATTACAATACTCGTCTAACTGTTTGTTTTTTAGAAAAGTATATGTTTTTTTTAAGATTTTTAATCTAAGTTTTATAATTGTGTTATTAGGATAATTAGCGCATTCGATAGTACACATACAAAATAATGCCCATTTATCAATTGTCAAATTCGAATTCTGTATCTTTGCACATTATTTTAAACACGAAAATAATGATACAACTTCACGATAAACAATTTGTTCCGTTTATTTCCGCTAAAGAAATTGATTTTGCTATTGCTAAAATGGTTGCGCAAATCGAAGATGATTTTGCTGATGAAACACCCGTATTTGTAGGTGTTTTGAATGGTGCTTTTATGGTCGTTTCTGATTTTATGAAGCTTTATAAAAAACCATGCGAAGTGTCATTTATAAAAATGGCTTCTTATGAAGGGACTTCTTCAACAGAAGAGGTTAAGCAATTAATTGGGTTGAATCAAGATTTAACAGGACGTTCGGTTATAATAATAGAGGATATTGTGGATACCGGTAATACTTTGGTAGAACTGAAGGCATTATTCAAAAAACAAAATGTTAAGCATTTTAAAATAGCCACTCTTTTCTTTAAACCAGAAGCATACACGAAAGACATCAAAATAGATTATGTTGGAATCAGAATTCCAAATAAATTTATTGTAGGCTTCGGATTGGATTATGATGGTTTAGGAAGAAATTTACCGGAAGTATATAAATTGAAAGAATAACTACACAACAACATGACTAACATTGTTTTATTTGGAAAACCAGGAGCTGGTAAAGGAACTCAAGCCGAGTTTTTGAAAGAAAAATACAAATTAACACACATATCCACTGGAGATGTATTTCGTTTTAATTTAAAGAACGATACTGAACTAGGTAAACAAGCAAGAGTGTATATGGATGCGGGTGATCTAGTACCAGATGAACTGACTACTAAAATGCTTATCGATGAGGTAAATAAACATCCGGAAACAAACGGAATTTTGTTTGACGGGTATCCAAGAACAATTTCACAGGCCGAAGCTTTAGATGCTTTTCTTGCCACAATTGATTCAAAAGTTGCCGCAACAATTGCACTCGAAGCGGATGATGAAATCTTAATCCAAAGATTATTGGAACGAGGAAAAACAAGCGGTAGAATAGACGATCAAGATGAAGAAAAAATCAGAAATCGCTATCAGGAATACAATGAGAAAACCGCTCCTTTAATGGAATATTACCAGGGG
The DNA here is from genome assembly GCF_900142885.1 of Flavobacterium xinjiangense. Lineage (GTDB taxonomy): Bacteria > Bacteroidota > Bacteroidia > Flavobacteriales > Flavobacteriaceae > Flavobacterium > Flavobacterium xinjiangense. The sequence continues at coordinate 58,178 of NZ_FRCL01000012.1, forward strand.
CAAGGCAAATTTCATGCAGTAAACGGAATAGGTTCAATTGCTGAAATTACCGAAAGAGTAAGTAAAGTGATTGATAATTTATAGGAGCAATTCCAGCTGTACATTACAAGTCCTCGCTAAAAAATTTTTTTTCTAAGTCATAAAAGGAGCTTCCTGTGGTCGCTCTTTTATGACAAGAAAAAATAATTTTTTTATCTGCGGTCTTTTCATTGCCATCTGGGCTAAAATCCAAGTGGTCGATTGATGAAAGTAAGGAGTGAAAAACAAATTTTGATACATAAACGAATCAACTAAAAAATTGGAAATAGTAATAATATTTTTTCTAATACTGTTAAATGGCGTTTTCTCTATGTCTGAAATCGCATTGATTTCAGCGAGAAAAAATAGATTAGAGACAGCAGCAAAAAAAGGAAATAAAAGTGCCAAAATCGCTTTGGATTTAGCTAATTCTCCTAATAAGTTTTTGTCAACAGTGCAAATAGGTATCACGTTGATTGGGATTCTTACTGGTATTTATAGTGGAGATAAAATCACCAAGGACGTAGAAACGTTTATTAAGGGATTTGAAATGCTAACACCTTACGCACACCCATTAGCGGTAGGAATTGTAGTTGTGATATTGACTTTTTTCTCTCTTGTCTTAGGAGAATTACTGCCTAAAAGGATAGGTTTAAATCATCCGGAAGCAATAGCCAAAGCAGTTGCATTGCCCATGAAAATAGTCTCAATTGTTACGGCACCGTTTATTTGGTTGTTGACCCATTCGACGGAATTTTTATTGAATGTTTTAAAAATAAAGCCAACCGCTGACGGTAAAGTAACTGAAGAAGAAATAAAAGCTATTATAAAGGAAGGAACTGAAGGCGGAGAAGTTCAGGAAATTGAACAAGATATCGTAGAGCGTGTTTTTCATATTGGTGACCGAAAAATAAACTCATTGATGACACATAGGAAATCAGTGATGTTTTTACCGTTGCATTCAAATAAGGAACAGGTTAAAGAATTCATGCTAAAAGAATTGCATTCTATTTACCCAGTATTTGGTGATAACTATGATGATATTGTAGGAGTTGTAAACCTAAAAAATATTTTTGCTCATTTTGAAAATGAAAACTTCAATCTGGCGGAAATAATGACTGAAGCTCCTTTTATGATGGAGCAAACAACGGCCTATATTGCGCTTGAAAATTTTAAGAAAACAGGAATTCATTATGCGTTTGTTTCTGATGAATATGGTGTTTTTCAAGGTGTAATTACTTTGAATGATATTTTGGAAGCTTTGGTAGGGGATGCTTCTGATTTCTATAAAGATGACTTTCAATTAATAGAAAGAGAAGATGGTACTTGGTTAGTAGATGGGCATTATTCACTACATGATTTTCTGACTTACTTTGAATTAGACGAATTGATAAATGATTATGAAGTAACTACGGTGAGTGGATTAATAATGACTGAACTTTCTCATATTCCTAAGCAGGGTGAGAAATTAGTTTGGCAGAAATTTGAGTTGGAAGTCATTGATATGGATGGCGTGAAGATAGATAAAGTGATGGTGAAAGCATTGCACATGTAAAAATAGTTTATAGGATTGAAGAACTCAAAATGAGTACTGAAACTATAGTTGAAATTGAATATTAGAAAAGATGACTGAAGGGAATTTTGTAGATTACGTTAAAATATATGTTTCTTCCGGAAAAGGAGGAAAAGGATCTACGCATTTGCATAGAGAGAAATTTATTGAAAAAGGTGGGCCTGATGGTGGAGATGGTGGTCGTGGTGGACACGTTTATTTAGTGGGTAACAAAGGTCTTTGGACTCTATTTCATCTTAAATTTGCCCGACATATTAAAGCCGGTAATGGTGGTGATGGAAGTGGGGACCGAAGTACAGGTGCTGATGGAGATGATAAATTTATCGAAGTACCATTGGGAACTGTTGTAAAAGACAAAGAAACTGGAGAAATTTTGTTTGAAATTACTGATGATGGTGAAAAACAAATTCTTTCCAGAGGTGGAAAAGGAGGTTTAGGAAACTGGCACTTTAGAAGCTCAACCAATCAAACACCAAGATACTCACAACCGGGATTACCTGGAGCGGAAATGGATGTGATTTTAGAATTGAAAGTTTTGGCCGATGTAGGTTTGGTAGGTTTTCCCAATGCAGGAAAATCAACATTGTTGTCTGTATTGACTTCTGCTAAACCAAAAATTGCAGATTATCCTTTTACAACCTTAAAGCCAAATCTTGGAATTGTAGCATACAGAGATTTTCAATCTTTTGTAATTGCTGATATTCCTGGAATTATTGAAGGTGCTGCCGAAGGTAAAGGTCTAGGACATTATTTTTTGCGTCATATTGAGCGCAATTCAACTTTGTTGTTTTTGGTTCCTGTTGATACTCCGGATATCAAAGCTGAATATGATATTTTAGTTAATGAATTGACGAAATACAATCCAGAAATGCTTGATAAAGAGCGTTTGTTGGTGATTTCAAAATGCGATATGTTAGACGACGAATTGAAAGCTGAATTAAAAACAGAATTGGATGTTGCTTTCAAAGACATTCCTTATATGTTTATCTCATCTGTTGCTCAACAAGGCTTGACAGAATTGAAAGACAAGTTATGGAAAATGTTGAATGACTAACACTTTATAATTTTTTACTAAAAGGTGCTCTGAAAAGGGCACCTTTTATTTTTATGATTCAGTTTGGATCATAAGTGTCAAATAAAAACTGCAAGGTTTCGGGGATATTATTGGCTTGTATCTTCGGGTATTTTATGTGGGAATCAAGCCAGTTTTCTATCATCAAATAAAAATCATCGCCCACATCATAAAGGACTGGTACACCCATTTTTTTGAGCGCCGCTGCATTGCATTCTTGTTCATAGTGCTTACGAATAGGTATAGAAAGTATTTTTTTTTCTAAATATAATGCCTCAGCTGGCGTTTCAAATCCTCCACCAGTTATGATTCCTTCGCAATTTATGAGGCTTTTATTGAAGTACTCTTGATTTACTGGAAAATACGTTATGTTTTTAATAGTATGTTTGGTTTGCACATCATTCAAAAACCAATGAAAAGAATAATTAGGCAGTTTATTGAATGCTTTTTCTAAACATTCTTTTTGAAAAGAAGGCAAATAAACGGTAATGTGACCTTTGTTTTTAGGTACGGCATTTACAATTTCATCTTTGATAATTGGAGGAAGTATAAAGGAGTCATATTTGTCAAAATGCAATCCAATATATTGAGGAGAAGGTGCATAATGTTTGAGAATCATTTCTCCCATAACGCTCTTTTTTTCTGGTCTGGGAGTCAACGGGGATATAAAACTGGCTTGATGGCCAAATTGTATCGAATGTATTTTTTGTAATTTGCATGACAGAGAAGTGATCGAATCAAAATCATTGATGATCACATCGTAGTTTTTCAGTGGCAAAGAATTTGCGTCTTTGTAGATTTGTTTTGGTTTAATATTTTTGGCAATATCCCAATAATTCAAACCACCGCATTTACTGTAATGTAAGCTACAGCCATTACTTTTGTATTTTATAGGCAAATTGACATCCAGGCTTGCATTGTTGCCACTCATAAAGAAATCAACCTCACCAAATTTTTGTAAATAAGGGTATAATTGAATCGCTCTGCTGATATGTCCATTACCTGTTGCTTGAATAGCATAAAATATTTTCATTACTCTATATTTAGATTTTAAGAATGCGTGTTGTTTTTTGAATGCGCTTTTAGGAAAGAATTTTGTTGACAATATCATGGACTATTTTTTCCTCTAGGGTATCATGTTCTTTGTAGTGTTCTGCTTTATAATGATAAAGGCTCCACTTTTCTTTTTTGTATTCTAAGGCGGTGAGGTTTTCAACCCAATCACCACTGTTTAAATACATAACTTTTCCGTGTTCGTTTTGGACTTCCTTCATTTGAGGTTTGTGAATATGTCCGCAAATTACATAACTGTATTTTTTTTGAATGGCTATTTCTGCAGCGGTAGTTTCAAAATTGGATACAAACGAAACTGCTTTCTTGACACTATCTTTAATCATTTTTGAATAGCTTCTTTTCTCCTTTCCTAAAAGCACTAAAAGCCAGTTAATCAAACTGTTGATTAAAATCAATAAATCGTATCCTTTTCCACCCAGTTTGGCTAGTATTTTAGCATAGCCTTTCGTAGAGGAGTCAAATACATCTCCATGAAAAATCCAGGTTTTCTTTCCGTCTAAATCCAGAATTAATTTATCAGCCAATTCAAAATTTCCTAATATAAAATCAGAGTATTTCCGTAAAGCTTCATCGTGATTTCCGGTAATATATATAACACGGGTTCCTTGATTAGACATTTTTATAATTTGTCTCAAGACATTCATGTGAGAAGCAGGGAAATAACTTTTAGTGAAACTCCACATATCGATGATATCTCCATTTAAAACCAAAGTTTTTGGTTGAATAGATTTTAGATATTGTAGTAATTCTTTGGCATGACATCCATATGTGCCAAGGTGTATGTCACTTATGACCACCAGCGGAATTTTTCGTTTCCTATTCATAATTAGTTTTTACTAAAGTAATTCCTCTATGTTAGGATAACGTTTCAGGATTATTATTATATCTTTTTGTTTTGTTGCTCTTATAAGCAGAACAAAATATGTTTATTACTTTAAAATTTTCTTATTTTTGAAAGATGAAAAAAACAGTGTACTTTTTTTTATTACTTCCTTTGATGATTTTGGCGCAATCCAATTTCGATAAGGGAGAAAAGCTATTCAAAGAAGAAAAATTTGATCAGGCGCAGTTAGTTTTTGAATCTATTTTAAAAACTAATCCTCATGATTTAAAAACTATTGAATATTTAGGCGACATAGCCGGAAAAGATAAATCTTGGGATGCAGCGATTGGTTACTATAAAAAACTAAAACAACTCAAGCCTTTAGAAGCCAATTATTATTATAAATATGGTGGTGTTCTTGGAATGAAAGCTATAAATGGCAATAAATTCAAAGCACTTGGAATGATTGATGAGGTTAGAGGTTCTTTTGAAAAAGCAATTGCGTTGAATCCAAAGCATATTGAGGCACGTTGGGCGTTAATTGAGTTGTATATACAGTTGCCTGGAATTGTTGGTGGGAGCCAGTCTAAAGCAGTTAAGTATTCAAATGAATTAATGAAACTCTCGCCAGTAGATGGTCATCTGTCTAAGGGACATATTGACGAATATTTTAAAAGATACAAGTTAGCCGAACAAAACTACAAAAAAGCTATAGCTATTGGAGGCTCAAAAATGAGTTACCAAAAGCTCGCCAATTTGTATAGAAATAAAATGAATGATCCTGAAAAAGCTAGATTAGTTTTGGAAGAATATAAAAATAAAAGAGGGTAAAAGGTCGAAAATTAAATTTTGACTTTTTCGAATACAACAACTATAAACCATAAACTAAAATGCGTACACATTTTATAGCTATCGGTGGAAGTGCCATGCACAATCTAGCCTTAGCGTTACACAATAAAGGATATCAAGTTACAGGAAGTGATGATGCCATTTTTGAACCATCAAAATCAAGATTAGATAAAAAAGGGATTTTACCCGCAGAATTGGGTTGGTTTCCTGAAAAAATAACATCTGGTATCGAAGCAGTAATTCTAGGTATGCATGCTAAAGCTGATAATCCAGAGTTGTTGAAAGCACAAGAATTAGGATTGAAAATATATTCCTATCCTGAATTTCTTTACGAACAATCCAAAAATAAAACACGCGTAGTTATAGGAGGTTCTCATGGAAAAACAACCATAACTTCGATGATTCTTCATGTGATGCATTACCATAATATTGCAGTCGATTATATGGTTGGGGCACAACTGGAAGGATTTGAAACCATGGTGCATCTTACGGAGGAAAATGATTTTATCGTTTTAGAAGGGGATGAGTATTTGTCTTCGCCAATAGACAGAAGACCAAAATTTCATTTATATCAGCCTAATATCGCTTTGATTTCTGGAATTGCTTGGGATCATATTAATGTATTTCCGACGTATGAGAATTATGTAGAACAGTTTGAGATTTTTATTGATAAAATAACTAATGGTGGAATTTTGGTTTACAACGAAGATGACTCTGAAGTAAAACGTGTTGCCGAAGCCGCTACGAATCCAATCCGAAAATTAGCCTATCATACTCCAAAATATACCGTGAATGATGGCGTTACGCTTCTCGAAACGCCTGAAGGCGATATGCCCATAGAAGTTTTTGGAGCACACAATCTAAATAATTTGGCCGGAGCCAAATGGATTTGTCAGAACATGGGTGTTGATGAAGCTGATTTTTATGAAGCTATTGCCAGTTTTAAAGGAGCGTCAAAAAGGTTAGAAAAAATTGCTGAAAGCAAAACCAAAGTAGCTTACAAAGATTTTGCTCATTCTCCCAGTAAAGTTGCTGCAACTACAAAAGCGGTAAAAGAGCAATATCCAAACCGAACTTTAGTAGCTTGTTTAGAGTTGCACACCTATAGCAGTTTGAATGCTGAATTCCTAAAAGAATATGAAGGCGCATTAGAGTACGCAGATAGAGCAGTTGTTTTCTATTCACCAGATGCAGTTAAAATTAAGCAACTGGAAGAAGTGACTTACGAACAAATTGCAAATGCATTCAACAGAAAAGATTTAATTATTTATACAAATCCAAAAGATTTCAAAGACTATTTATTCAACCTAAATCTCGATAATTCAGCTTTGTTATTGATGAGTTCCGGTAATTATGGCGGATTGAATTTTGATGAAGTGAAAGAATTGATGAAATAGAAGGAATGAACAACAAAATAGAAATTATTAAAACTACGAGTGAGAATGCTGATTTTGGCAATCTCATTACGGCATTAGATGCCAGCTTGTGGGAGCGTTACCCAGAATTAAAAACAAATTATTGGGGAAATAATGTCATAGAATTAAATCCTAATGTTGTTATTGTTTATTTTGATAACAATGCAGTTGCCTGCGGTTGTTTTAAGAAGTATGATAAAAATACAATTGAATTAAAACGTATGTTTGTCTCTCCAGAAGCAAGAGGCTTAGGCTTGGCAAAAAAAATAATACTTGAATTGGAACTTTGGGCACATGAGCTAGGTTTTTCTTGCTCTATACTAGAAACGTTGTATAAACAAAAAGAAGCTATCGGATTATATCAAAAAGTGGGTTATACAATTATAGATAATTATGAGCCATATATAGGTTTAGAAAATAGTATTTGCATGCAGAAACAAATTTAAATCATAAGTGAATGGCCGAAAATTCCTTTTTTCCTATTACCAATTGGTCCGAAGATGACAAGCCACGAGAAAAGCTAATGCTAAAAGGCAAAAGTGCATTGAGTGACGCAGAATTGATTGCTATTTTGATTGGCTCAGGAAGTCGGAACGAGTCGGCGGTTGATTTGAGCAAAAGGATTTTAGGAAGTGTCAGTAATAATTTGAATGCGTTAGGGAAATTATCGATTTCTCAATTGACAAATTTTAAAGGGATAGGCGAAGCGAAAGCAATTTCGATTATTGCCGCTTTAGAACTTGGGAGGCGAAGAAGGTCAGAGGATGCTGTTGCGCTAACAAAAATTACTTCAAGTAAAACAATTTTCGAAATCATGCAGCCTATTATTGGTGAATTGCCACACGAGGAATTTTGGATTGTATATTTGAATAATTCAAACAAAGTCATTTCAAAATCACAACTCAGTAAAGGCGGTATAACTGGAACTTTGGTAGATGTGAGATTGGTTTTTAAAATGGCACTGGAAATGGGGGCAACGGGATTAATATTATGCCACAATCATCCCTCAGGAACATTGATTCCGAGTGATGCGGATAAACAAATTACAAAGAAGTTAAAAATAGCCGGAGACAGTTTGGAAATAAAAGTACTGGACCATCTTATCGTGACGGAGGCTAATTATTTTAGTTTTGTTGATGAAGGGATATTTTAGAAAATAAAAATGAAAAATACGAATATAAAAGATGTTTTCTTTGATTTAGATCATACGCTTTGGGATTTTGATAGGAATTCTGAATTGACATTTGAGGCTATTTTCAATAAAAATCATCCAACAATTGAAACGAAAGATTTCATTGAAAAATATGTTCCAATAAATCAGGCCTGTTGGAAGTTATATCAATATGATAAAATCACACATGCAGAATTGCGTTATAATAGACTAAAGCATTCATTTGACGCTATAGACTACATAATTTCTGATGAAGAAATTGATTCAATAGCAAATGATTACATTCGGTTTTTACCAGACGATAATCATCTTTTTGAGGGTGCAATTGAGCTTTTGGATTATCTGAAGCCGAAATATAATTTGCATATAATTACGAATGGTTTTGCGGACGTTCAGTTTAAAAAATTGAATAATTCAAAAATCGGTTCTTATTTTCATTCCATTACTAATTCTGAAATGGCGGGAGTAAAAAAACCAAATCCTATTATTTTTAGATATGCATTAGATTTGGCTAAGGCGCAAAAAGAATTTAGTATTATGATTGGTGATTGCCTTGAGGCTGATGTGCAAGGAGCGCTTGATGCAGGATTAGATGCTATTTTCTTTAATGGCAGTAATGTCCAAGTGGAACAAAATATTAAACAAGTCAATCATTTATTAGAACTAAAGAAATACTTATAATTATGAAAAAAGCAACTTTAATTTCTTTACTGTTGATTGGAAGTTACAGTTTTTCGCAATCAGTAAATGATTATAGATCGGTGATAATTCCATTAAAATTTGATTTCACTAAAACAGAAAATCAATACCGTCTGGCAACTTTGTCAAAGTTTAATTTAAATAAGGCAGGGTTTGATGCTTATTATACTAATCAAACAATTGGTAGTGAATTCAATAACAGATGTAGTTTGCTGTATTATGATGTAGTAAAAGAAAAATCATTTTTGACCACAAAACTTCATGTCGTTTTTAAGGACTGTAACGAGAAAATTATTTTTCAATCGGTAACAGGAATAAGTAAAGAAAAGGATTTTCAGCTCGCCTATACTGAGGCTTTAAACAACGCATTTGTATCGGTTTTTGCTTTACATCATAAATACAATGAAAGTGGAATAAGGAACACACAACAAGTAATAACAACTGCGGCAGTTCCTGTTGCAATTACTACTAAAAGCAGCACTGTCTCTGATAGTTTAGATATAAACAATCCGAATTTAGTTTATGCTCAACCTATTGCTAATGGTTTTCAATTAGTTGATAGTTCACCAAAAGTGGTAATGAAAGTGTTTAAAACATCAAATACTAATTGTTACATCGCTATAAAAGGAAATGCTCAAGGTGTTTTAATAGCAAAAGACAATCGGTGGTTTTTTGAATATTATCAAAACGATATTCTTATTTCAGAAAAAATAGAGGTTAAATTTTAGATAAGATTGTTTTAATTTAAATTTGCAATCAAGAATATATAATTTACAATCTAATATCCATACTTATCTTTCCAACGATTTTTAAGAAATTCTCTTATAGAATTTTCTCGGGAATTATTCCCTGGAACGTATAATGGTTTTTTACTGACTGCATCCGGTAGAAATTCCTGTTCTGCAAAATTGTTGGCAAAATCATGCGAATATTTATACTCGTCACCATATCCTAATTCCTTCATTAATTTTGTGGGCGCATTGCGCAAATGTATGGGAACTGGTAAATCGCCAGTTTGTTTTACGAGTTGTTGAGCGGTTCCTATAGCTAAATACGAAGCATTACTCTTTGGAGAGGTCGCTAAGTAAATAGCACATTGGCTCAGTATAATTCTGCTTTCTGGATAACCTATGGTTGTAACTGCCTGGAAAGTATTATTGGCCATGATAAAAGCGGTAGGATTCGCATTTCCTATGTCTTCACTAGAAAGAATTAACATACGGCGTGCTATAAATTTGACATCCTCGCCACCTTCAATCATTCTTGCTAACCAATATACGGCGCCATTTGGATCACTTCCCCGAATTGATTTTATAAAAGCTGAAACAATATCATAATGTTGCTCACCGCTTTTGTCATATAAAACGGTGTTTTGCTGCACCAATGCAAATACTCTGTCATTAGTGATGATAATTTGGTCTTCATTAGACGCGTTTACGACAAGTTCAAAAATATTTAATAGCTTACGGCCATCGCCGCCAGAAAGTCGCAGCAGCGCTTCTGTTTCTTCAAGTTTAATGTTTTTTGATCCTAAAAAAGTATCTGTTTTTAAAGCGCGATGCAATAAAGTCTCTAAATCAGCTTTCGTAAAAGCATTCAAAACATATACTTGACATCTAGACAATAAGGCAGGTATGACTTCAAAACTAGGATTTTCTGTTGTTGCGCCTATTAAAGTAATCCATCCTTTTTCTACAGCTGCCAAAAGAGAGTCTTGCTGTGATTTACTGAACCTATGGATTTCGTCTATAAAAAGGATTGGATTTTTTGCAGTAAGCAGTCCGCCACTTTGTTTTGCTTTTTCGATAACCTCACGAATATCTTTTACACCAGAATTGATGGCACTCAAAATATAGAAAGGACGTTTTGATTCTTGCGCAATAATTTGTGCCAAAGTCGTCTTTCCCGTTCCAGGTGGTCCCCATAAAATCAAGGAAGGAATTATTCCTTTTGTAATTTGCTGTGTTAATGAGCCACTTGGTCCTACCAAATGGGATTGACTGATATAGTCTTCTAATTTTTGTGGTCGAATGCGTTCTGCAAGTGGTGCTTCCATTTTGTAAAATTACTATTTTTCAAACTGAACTTGTTTTAGTTTCTATTTTTTTTTGGAACTATTTCCAGCTGTCCACTCTATCTTTTTATCTCGTTAATGAAAACGATATAAAAAGGATGCCGTTTCCATCTGGGCTAGGGTATGCATTTAAAAGTGGACTATTAGTTTTAGTCTGACAAAATAGCATTAAATTGCTTTTGGATAAATTTTTGATTTTAAAATTACCAAGAATAATAAACCTAAAGCTACTAATGGATAATCATTTTAAATTTACCAATAAAGTTATCGGGCTTCCGCTTTTTTTTGTACTATTCTTATGGTTCGTATTTTGGCTTGAAGTACGATTTGATTTTGATTTTGTTGAAAACGGGATTTATCCAAGAGAATTTATTGGTTTACAAGGAGTTATATTTAGTCCTTTTATCCATGGTGATATTGAACATTTATATAATAACTCCATTCCATTGCTAATTTTATTGGCTGCTTTGCAATTTTTTTATGCCAGTCACTCTGTAAAAGTTATAGGATTTGGAATTTTGCTTTCGGGAATTATTACTTGGGTTATAGGTAGGGGTAGTTACCATATTGGCGCAAGCGGTTTGATTTATGTATTGGTGAGTTTTATCTTTTTCAAAGGTATACAAACACGATACTATCGTCTGGTAGCTTTGTCTCTGGCCGTAATTGTCGTTTATGGTGGTTTAGTGTGGTATGTCTTTCCAAGTCCCGAGGTCTCAGGTGGAAAAGTAATTTCTTGGGAGGGTCATTTGGCTGGATTGATAACGGGTCTTGTCTTGTCTTTATTTTATAAAACACCAGAGTATAGAAAGTTAATTAAATACGATTGGGAAAAACCGGATTTTAATCCTTCAGAAGATAAATTTATGCAGCGTTTTGATGCCAATGGAAATTTTGTAAATCTTGCTGCTCCTGAACAAACAGAGGAGTTGTCAAGCTATTACTCTTCTGATTTTCTGGTGGATTATAATATTATCTTAAACGAAAAAAACGAATCAAAACCGGAGTCATGATTCGTTTTTATATATGAGTTTAGATTCCCTTCCCTTTGGGAAGGGCGGGGGATGGGACTAACTTCTTTGTCTCACCGCTTCATATAAAAAAGCACCACAAGCAACGGATACATTCAAAGAACCAATGGTTCCAAACATAGGCAGTTTTGCTTTTTCATCGACAATTTTTAGTACAGACGGATTTACTCCACGATCCTCTGATCCCATAATTATTGCTACAGGTTCATTTAAATTGATGTCATAAATATTTTGATCTGTTTTTTCAGTGGCAGCCACTGTTTTAATTCCGCTTGCTTGCAAAAGAAAAATCGCGTCCTTAATATGTTCTACTTTACAAATTGGAATATTAAAAACGGCTCCAGCTGAAGTTTTTACGGTGTCTCCGTTTACTGGTGCTGAACCTGCTTTTTGAACAATGATACCATTTACACCTGTACATTCAGCTGTTCTGATAATAGCTCCAAAATTACGGGCATCTGATATTTGATCTAGTATTAGAAACAAAGGTTTTTTGCCATTTTCAATTACTGATTCTATCAAAGACTCTAAATCAAAAAAGGAAATAGGGGAGATAGTTGCTACGGCACCTTGATGATTATTAGGGGTAAGCCTGTTTAATTTTTCAACAGGAACATAAGAGAAGTTGATGTTACCTCGCTTCATCACTTTCATTAAATCTTTCATCAGTTCGCTGCTCGCTTCCTTTTGAATATAGACTTTGTCTACTGTTGCGCCTGCTTGTATGGCTTCTATTATTGCTCTAATCCCGAATATTTGGTGTTCTTTTTCCATGGCGCAAATATACAAAAAAAAACCACCCCAAAAAATGGGATGGTTTTTTAAAAATTTAATTAAGTGATAACTAGAATTTATCCCAGAATATTTTTGAAGTTAATTTATCTCCACCTGTTACTGTTGCGGCAGCAGCAGTAACATTTGTTGAATTAACAGTAGCTTCACCTGCAGGATAAGTTAATCTTGTAGGAACCGATTTGATATCGTTATATGTTGTAGCAGGAGCTACTAATACTGGATAATCTAATCTTCTCCATGAATCCCATGCTTCAAAACCTCTATTATATAAAGCGATCCAAGCTTGTTCTCCAATACTTTTTTTCCATGCTGCAGTTGATGTCCCGTTGTAAGGATTAGCAACTAAATATGCTGTTGCGTCAACAGTTGCTACACCCCAACTATCCATAGAAGCGGTAACAGCGCTGTTGTAGTGCGTTGCAGCTACACCAGCGGCAGCAACACCTCTTGCAGCAGCTTCGGCAAGTAAAAATTCTTGTTCGCTGTATGCAAGTATAGTTCCTGGGAAAGCTGGAGCTAAAATGGTATTATTAATTGTAGAAAAATTGGTATAACTATTAGATGAACCATAAATACCTCCTTTATAAACAGTTGTACCAGGTGCAAATGTGAAATATTTAGCTCTTCTAGGATCGTTTAATGCATTTAATTTATTGGCAAATGTATCAGCGATTACAAAATCCTTTCTTCCACTTGCAACTATGTCTGCATACAATGGGTTTGCATTAGGTTGTGCGCCTAAGTAATTCAAATTTGCATCATCACTATTGCTTGTCATAATTCCTGCATTAATTGCAGCTGTAGCTTGCGCAGAAGCGTAAGCAGCATCTACATCTGACATGTTGATGGCAAGTCTTAATCTAAGAGTATTTGCAAATTTCTTCCATTTTGCAGCATTACCATTATATATTAAATCAGCAGAACCAAAGCTAGCTTCTGAGGTATTCAAAGCAGCTTGAGCGGCAGCTAATCTAGCAATAAGGTCTTTGTAGATTGTCTGCGCATCATCGTATTTAGGCAGTGGGTGTCCTTCGATATCTAAAGCTTCAGAATAAGGAACATTACCAAAACTGTCTACTAGAACACTAAAAGTGTAAGCATTCATAATTTCAATGATCGCTCTTTTATTAGCCACAACTGCAGCTTCACTAGCACCAGCAGTCACAACTTTGTTTAGCAGAAGATTTGACTCTTTAAAATCTCTAAGAACATCTCTGTAAAGGGTTGTAAAGTGAGTGTCAGGAATAGGTCTTGTTGTCAAATTGTACTGACTTTCGTCTGGGTAAGTAGTTTCTGCCCAGTGCTGTACTAACATTCTGAAAACGTTTCTGTTTACAGATGCGTTTACCATTTGGTCTACTAAAGTTTTTTGAGCATTTGTAAATAAAAACTCGGGTTTAGCAGAAGTTGGATTTTTTGTATCTGTATTTAGTCCAGTTATATCATCAGTACATGATACAGTCAGAGCTAAAAACGAGATTAATAAAACTATTTTTTTCATAATTTAAAATTTAAATGTTACGTTAACACCAACATTTCTTGTCGTTGGTAAAGAACCTATTGAATATCCTGCTGATGAAGCATTAGCACTTAATCCACTTTCTGGGTCTGCATATGGAAGATTTTTGTCTATTATCCATAAATTTGAACCTACTATACTAAATTTCATTTCTTGAAGATTCATTCTTGAAACTAGAGTAGTTGGTAAAGAGTAGGTAATATTTACCTCTCTTAACTTGATGAAAGAAGCGTCATAAACGAAAGCTTTGTTTGGTGCTCTTCTGTAACCTGATACGTTACCGTATTGGTTCGGAGAAGGAGTTCTTACTGTATTAGGAGCACCAGCAGCGGTAACACCCGGTAAGATAACACCACCACCATTGGCGATAGTATTTCTTATTGGGTTGCCCAATTCATTAAGGCCAGCAGTAACGTCATATAAACCAGTAGCTAAACCATAAGATTGGTCAAGAGAAAATATGTCTCCTCCTTTTTTCATGTCAATTAAGAATCCGAAAGATAAGTTTTTATAAGTAAATTTATTACGAATACCGCCTAACCAATCAGGATTGACATCACCAATTACGTTGTTTGCAGTTGGGTTTAGTACATATCTACCATTAGCACCAACTATTCTTTCTCCGTTTAAGTACGTGAAATCAGTTCCTTTAAGTACACCAAAGGGTTGTCCTACTGACGCATTTAGAGTTACACCACCTTGAAAAGAATTTAATCTTAAGTTTTCAATTCCCTCAGCTAACTTAGTAACTTTATTTTTGTTTGTAGACCAGTTTACATTGATATCCCAAGCAAAATCTTTTGTTTTAAATGGGGTAACGTTAAATTGAACCTCAAGACCTTTGTTTTCTACAGTGGCAGCATTTATGTATTTTGCACTGTTACCGGTAGCAGGAGTAAAAGGAACTTGGAAAGCTTCTCCGTCGTTTACGTTTTTGTAAACACTTACTTCAAAGCCAAGTCTTCTATCTAAAAATTGCATTTCTAAACCGATTTCTGTAGTATTTGATATCACCGGTTTTAAGTTTGGATTATTTTTGGTACCTGTAACAGAATATTGTTGGTTAGTGCCAAAAGGGTCGTTCTTAATATAAGTTTCCACTAAAGACAATCCTGGAGTTCCTAATGGACTTTCAGAATAGCCTGCTCTAATTTTACCAAAACTTAACCATGGTTGATCAATGTGTTTCGTGAAAACATAACTACCCGAAGCAGATAAAGTCCAGATTGCATTATTTCCAACTGGTAAGTTAGAAAAAGAATCTCTTCTTGCCGTTGCATCTACGAAAAAGAAGTCTTTGAATCCTAAAGATGCTGATCCATAATAACTGTTAACTCCTTGATTAATTTCTGCTTCCACAGGGAAAGGAACAGTTTGTACAGAATTTGATAAACTGAACAAATCTGGTACGATAAGACCACCTTGTGTAGAGTTTAAGGTAGAAATAACTCTGGTTCTAACAGCTGTACCTCCAAGAAGACCAGTAAGATTAAAACTTTCAGAAAGGTCTTTTTTGAATGTTAGGATGAAATCATAATTTTGTTCAGAAAAAGATCTTTGGTATTTTTGGTATCCAGATGTTTCTGATAATCTGTTAATACCAAAATCACCAGCGATAGATCCAAATGCTCTTCTTTCTTCACGTAATTCGCTATAAGAATCAGTAGATATTTTTGCTGTAGCAGTCACCCAGTCAGCAATTTTATAATCCAATTTAGAGTATCCAATAAAACGATTTCTTTCATCAGATTGGAAGTTTTTATTTCTGATGAAATAAGGGTTGTCCCAGTAAATTTGAGTTAAGTCAGATGGGTCAGTAAAGTTCCAGTTAATATTTTGTCCACCAGATCTTTCGTAAACTTGTTTCAGTTCTTGAACGTCTACGTTTGTTTGCCACCACTGACGGAAGTTTGACATGATATTTTCATTATATCCTGTTGAGTTTCTACCCACCGTGCTTTGAGCATTGTAATTAGCAAAAACACTTGCAGATAATTTGTCAGTAAATTTGTGATTTATTTTAGCACTTACGCTATTCTTTTTCATATCACTGTTAGGAAGAATACCTGTTTGTTTTGAGTTAGTATAATTCAAAACAAAATTAGTAGTGTCATTTCCATCTTCTAATGAAACAGAGTTGTTAAAATTTGTTCCTGTTTGGAAGAAAGTTGTAGGGTCATTCTTAGCGGCTACCCATGGAGTAGCTTTTCCGAAACTGTCTGACCAAGGTGTAAATGCGTTCCAGTTGTACACCATTAATTTTGGATCGAACGCCGCTCCATAAGAAGCATCTTCTGATGTAGGAACAACTAAATCAAGAATACCGTCTCCATTTACATCTCTTTCTAAGAAATATCCAGAAGCGTCTTCATAAAAAGGGCCGTAACCTGCTCCGTATTTATCTTGATATTTAACGAAAGTGGATTTGTCAATAGTACTTCCAACAAATTCAGAAGAAACCGTGATTCCCATTCCTTTTTTTGCTCTACCTTTTTTTGTTGTAATCATTACTACACCATTACCACCTAAATAACCGTATAGTGCAGAAGCTGCTGCTCCTTTTAATATGTTCACACTTTCGATGTCTTCCGGATTGAGGTCCATTGCAGCATTACCATAATCATACGTGTTACCAGCACCAGAAGTTTGATTTCCTGTACCACCAGTTACTAATGAGTTATTGATTGGCATTCCGTCAATAACAATTAACATTTCATTACTTCCGTTTAAACTTTTAACCCCTCTAGATACGATACTAGATGAACCGCCAAAGTTGTTGTTTCTTTTGATATTAACACCTGCTACTTTTCCGGAAAGTTCGTTGATGAAATTCCCACTTCCTGCACCTGAATTTAAGTCTTCTGCCTTAACTTCTTGTGTGGCATATCCAAGAGATTTTTTTTCTCTTTTAATTCCTAAAGCTGTTACAACAACTCCTTCAAGTTCTAGTGCGTCACTCGCTAATTTAATATTAACATTTGCAGAACTTGCTACTCTTTCTTGGGTTTTCATCCCAATGTAGCTAAAAATCAAGACTTGGCTTGGTGATGCTTTGATAGAGTATTTTCCATCAAAATCAGTTTGTGTTCCAGATTTAGTTCCTTTTACTAATACGCTCACACCTGGTAAAGGTAGTCCTGCATTGTCGGAAACAGTTCCTGAAACGGCTCTTTCTTGCGCAAAAGTTAGTTGCGCCACAAGTACTACTAATAGTACTAAGAATCCATTGAACTTTAGTTTCATTTTTAAATATTTTGAATTAGTCTCGCAAACTTCATAATAATTTGTTAACTTTCCTAATAAATGTATTTCTTTTTTAATCCTATTTTAAAATTTAACATTATAACAAATGTGAACTATAGTGTTATAAAATGTTAATTTACTGTTATTATTTTTACCATTTGCAAAAGCTAAATTTAATAAACCATTTTTGGTTAGAAGTCCTAAACCTAGTCCTATTGATAATAGTTGTTGTTTTTGAGAGTCTATTTTAGTAAATGTTTTGTCTTGAGTTAGCCCAAAATCAATAATGGAATGAATGTACAGGCTGGGGGATAATGTATGTCTGTATTCTGTTAAAATTGTTGTTAAAAAATTTGCTTGAAGACTATTTTCTTCAAATCCTCTGATAGAGCTAAAGCCGCCAAAACGGTATAATTCATTTATTATATATTTTCCGCTTTGTAAATAGTAATTCTGCGATTTTACCTGAATGCTATTTTTTTTATCTAAATAAAAATTATGCGACGCCAGCAGGTCAATGAAGAATTGTTTGTTTAGACCAATTTCTTCCGTTTGATTATTGGTGTCTCGTTTTCCAATTCCTGTCGTTAGGGAGATAAAAGTCTTTTTTGTGAATAATAAACTGGCGTTGTCTATTTTTGTGTATTCAAAATTTAAAGTTGCAAATGAATTTTTGTAGTCGCTTAATTGTTTACTGTTTGTGTTTTGAATATCGCTGGATTCAGTGGATTGGAATCCTAGGTAAATCCGACTACTGTAATTGATGAAGTAGCCTAGGTCAATTGCTGTTTTTGTATTTTGGTAGGTGCTGTCTTGTTTGAAAATATTAATTTGTGCTTTCAGTGCTATTGGGCTTTTAAATAAATAAGGTAGTTCAAGAGTGGTCTTAAATGTTTTTTGTTTGTTTCCGTCAGTTTTCCAATAGAGTGAAAATAATTCTCCTGTGTGTAGCGTGTTTTCTAAAGTTATATCCAAATAGCCATTGAATGTTATGTTTTTGTTCTCATTGTTGGAAAAGCCAATGAATCCATCAAAAATATTTGACTTTCGTTTTTCGAGATAAATATATGCCTCAGTGGTATCTTCTGTGAATAATATTTCTGGATATTTAATCTGTTTTACAAATCCGAATTTTTCAAAATCGCCATTAATTTGTGCAAGGATTTCCTTGTTGAAAGTCTTATTGAGGTATTTTTTGTTGATTTGTGCTAAATATCCTTTTGGGAACTTTGTTTTTCTTTTATTTTCGGCCGTTTTTATAGCGATGGAGTTCAGGGTTCGTAGTTTGTCGCTTTGAAATAATAAATCTGCAATAAGGGTTTTATTTTTATTTTGTATGTTGTTTAGTTTTAGTTTTGCTAAAGAAAATCCTTTTTGTTCTAGTTTTAGGATTGCGTTGTTTAGAAATGCTTCCGTTTCTGCGTATGGAATAACTATTGTGTCTGACTTTTTGTCCGTTGTAAGTAGTTCTTTTAGTTTGGTATTTGCACCTATATATATACGGATGTATTTTATTTTTATTCCTAAACTTATCGTTGAAGTATAACTAGAGTCTCCTTCTCTACTATTACCTAGTATCAAGTTTTCGATATATCCTATTTCCGATAGTTTTTTTGATACTTTGTTAATTTCGTCATTAAGCGATTTTAGGTTTTCATGTTTGGATGTGTAGTTTAATGAATCAATAGTTATTGTTTCAGAATGTGAGCTGCCAATTATGCGTAGCTGAAAGTTTTGAGCGAAGCAGCTCGATCCAAAATTTAAAAACAGAAAGAAAAGGAGTAAAGATTTCAAATGAATATTTGTTTTAATAAAAGTAATGCAAATATCTATGGTTTGTCATAAAAATCAAACGCCAAAATAATCTTATTGAAAATTAATAGTTTAACGTTTGTAGAGTGAAAAATATTTTCTACATTTGCAACCCCGTAAAAAGCGGGAATTTAATATAATAAGAAATTTTTAGTATTAATTATGCCAACAATTCAACAATTAGTAAGAACAGGAAGAACTCAGATAACTAAGAAGAGTAAATCGGTTGCTTTAGATTCTTGTCCTCAAAGAAGAGGGGTTTGTACGCGTGTTTACACTACAACACCAAAAAAACCAAACTCTGCAATGCGTAAAGTAGCGCGTGTACGTTTGACAAATGGTAATGAAGTGAATGCTTACATCCCTGGTGAAGGACACAATTTACAAGAGCACTCGATAGTATTAGTTAGGGGTGGAAGGGTAAAAGATTTACCAGGAGTTAGATATCACATCGTTCGTGGTGCGCTTGATACGTCAGGAGTAGCGGGAAGAACGCAAAGAAGATCTAAGTATGGTGCTAAACGCCCAAAAGAAGCAAAAAAATAATTTAAAAAGTTATTCTTGTAGAAGCGCGATTCGTCGTGATTGTATTGGTATGACGTTTTATTAAAAAAAAGACATGAGAAAAAGAGCGGCAAAGAAAAGACCACTTTTACCAGATCCAAGGTTTAATGACCAACTGGTAACACGTTTTGTGAACAACTTAATGTGGGATGGAAAAAAATCGACAGCGTTTAAAGTATTTTATGATGCAATTGACATCATTGAGTCTAAAAAGCAAGATGCAGAGAAACCATCATTAGAAATATGGAAAGATGCTTTAACTAACGTTATGCCTCACGTAGAAGTACGTAGTCGTAGAGTGGGTGGAGCTACATTTCAGATTCCAATGCAAATTCGTCCAGATAGAAAAATTTCTATGGCGATGAAATGGTTGATTCTTTATTCAAGAAGAAGAAACGAAAAATCTATGGCTCAAAGGTTAGCTTCAGAATGTTTAGCTGCGGCTAAAGAAGAAGGTGCTGCCGTTAAGAAAAGAATGGATACTCACAAAATGGCAGAAGCTAATAAAGCATTCTCTCACTTTAGATTTTAATTCATAAGAAATGGCTAGAGATTTAAAATATACAAGAAACATAGGAATTGCTGCTCATATTGATGCTGGTAAAACAACAACAACTGAGCGTATATTATTCTATACTGGAAAGTCACACAAGATAGGTGAAGTGCATGATGGTGCTGCAACTATGGACTGGATGGCGCAAGAGCAAGAAAGAGGTATTACAATTACTTCTGCAGCTACAACTTGTGAATGGAATTTCCCAACAGAACAGGGCAAAGTTTTGCCTGATACATTACCGTATCACTTTAATATTATTGATACCCCGGGACACGTTGATTTTACTGTTGAAGTAAATCGTTCTTTACGTGTACTTGACGGGTTAGTTTTCTTGTTTAGTGCTGTTGATGGCGTTGAGCCACAATCAGAAACTAACTGGAGGCTTGCTGATCAATATAGAGTGCCACGTATTGGATTCGTAAATAAAATGGACCGTCAAGGTTCTAACTTTTTGATGGTTTGTCAGCAAGTTAGAGATATGTTGAAATCCAATGCGGTTGCTATTACTTTGCCAATTGGTGAAGAAAATGACTTCAGAGGTGTGGTTGATTTGGTTAAAAATCAAGCTATTGTTTGGCATGAGGAAGGCCTTGGAGCTACTTACGATATTGTGCCTATTCCTGAGGATATGGTTGCAGAAGTGAAAGAATACAGATCGATTCTTATTGAAGCAGTTGCTGATTATGATGAAAATTTGTTGGAAAAATTCATGGAAGATGAAGACTCTATTACAGAGGAAGAAATCAATATTGCTTTAAGAGCTGCTACTATGGATATGGCTATCATTCCGATGATTGCTGGTTCTTCTTTCAAAAATAAAGGAGTTCAATTCATGTTAGATGCAGTATGTAAATATTTGCCTTCTCCGATGGATAAAGAAGGTATCGAAGGGATTCATCCTGATGATGCTGATTTATTAGAAGAAGATCAAACTAAAATTTTACGTAAGCCAGATGTTAAAGAGCCATTCGCTGCTTTAGCATTTAAAATTGCTACTGACCCATTCGTAGGTCGTTTAGCTTTCTTCCGTGCTTATTCAGGTCGTTTAGATGCTGGTTCTTATGTTTTGAACACACGTTCAGGAAATAAAGAACGAATCTCTCGTATATACCAAATGCATGCGAACAAACAAAACCCAATCGATTATATCGAAGCAGGTGATATTGGAGCTGCAGTAGGATTTAAAGACATTAAAACAGGAGATACTTTGTGTGATGAAAAACACCCAATTATTCTTGAGTCTATGAAATTTCCAGCGCCGGTAATTGGTATTGCAATTGAGCCAAAAACGAAAGCTGACGTTGATAAAATGGGTATGGCTTTGGCTAAATTAGCTGAAGAAGATCCAACATTTACTGTTAGAACTGATGAAGCTTCAGGTCAAACGATTATATCAGGTATGGGTGAACTTCACTTAGATATCTTGGTAGATCGTATGAAACGTGAATTTAAAGTTGAAGTGAATCAAGGTGAGCCTCAAGTTGAATACAAAGAAGCTTTTACTAGAAGTGCAACTCACAGAGAAACATACAAAAAACAATCAGGTGGTCGTGGTAAATTCGGTGATATCGTATTTAAACTAGAGCCAGCAGATGAAGTTGATGGAAAAGTTCCAAAAGGATTACAGTTTGTTAATGCTGTAAAAGGTGGTAACGTTCCTAAAGAATACATTCCATCTGTAGAAAAAGGTTTCAGAGAAGCTATGAAAACCGGTCCATTGGCAGGTTATCAAGTAGACAGTTTGAAAGTAACTTTAACAGACGGATCTTTTCACCCTGTCGATTCTGATGCGCTATCTTTTGAGTTAGCTGCCAGAATGGGGTATAGAGAAGTTGCTAAAGCTGCAGGTGCTGTAATTCTTGAACCAATCATGAAAATGGAAGTTATTACGCCAGAAGAAAACATGGGAGATATCGTAGGTGATATTAACCGTCGTAGAGGTCAGGTAAATGACATGGGTGACAGAGCTGGTGCTAAAACTATTAAAGCAGATGTGCCATTGTCTGAAATGTTTGGATATGTTACTACGTTAAGAACACTTTCATCAGGTAGAGCAACATCTACAATGGAATTTTCGCACTACGCAGAAACTCCTGCTAATATTTCAGAAGCAGTAATCAAAAAAGCAAAAGGAAACGCTTAATCTTTAAGAAAATGAGTCAAAAAATCAGAATAAAACTAAAATCTTACGATCACATGTTGGTAGACAAGTCCGCTGAGAAGATTGTAAAAACGGTTAAGAGTACCGGTGCAGTAGTAACAGGACCAATTCCATTACCAACTCACAAAAAACTTTTCACTGTACTACGTTCTCCACACGTTAACAAAAAAGCGAGAGAGCAATTTGAAGTAATGTCATACAAGAGATTAATTGACATTTACTCATCATCATCTAAAACTATTGATGCTTTGATGAAACTTGAATTGCCTAGCGGTGTTGAAGTAGAGATCAAAGTTTAAGTAGCTTACTAGTAAGAAAAGAACGCTGTTTTTAAGCGAAAAATATTTTTTTAGGTTTGTGTGTAAATAAGTTATACTTTTGCACCACTTTAAAAAATAGGATTCGGTTAAAAGCTGCGTTCTATATTTATATTTAATAATTAATAATTAATATTTATGTCTGGGTTAATTGGTAGAAAAATCGGCATGACTAGCTTATTCGACGAAAACGGGAAGAATATTCCTTGTACAGTAATCGAAGCTGGACCATGTGTTGTTACCCAAGTCAGAACCAAAGGTGTTGACGGGTACGAAGCGTTGCAACTTGGTTTCGATGACAAAAACGAGAAACATTCCACAAAAGCGGCTTTAGGTCACTTTAAAAAAGCGGGAACTGTAGCTAAGAAAAAAGTCGTTGAATTCCGAGATTTCGCAACAGAACAAAATTTAGGAGATCTTATAGATGTTTCTATTTTTCAAGAAGGAGAATTTGTAGATGTACAAGGTTTATCTAAAGGTAAAGGTTTTCAGGGAGTTGTAAAACGTCACGGTTTTGGTGGTGTTGGTCAAGCAACTCACGGTCAGCACAACCGTTTAAGAGCGCCAGGTTCTGTAGGAGCTTCTTCTTATCCATCTAGAGTATTCAAAGGAATGCGTATGGCTGGAAGAATGGGAGGAGACAATGTAAAAGTTCAAAACCTTAGAGTTTTAAAAGTAGTGGCTGAAAAGAACCTACTTGTTATTAAAGGATGTGTTCCTGGATGTAACAACTCTTATGTAATCATTCAGAAGTAATGGAAGCAAAAGTATTAGATTTCAACGGAAAAGATACTGGAAGAATAGTTCAACTTTCTGATTCAGTATTTGGTATAGAACCAAACAATCACGCAGTATATCTTGATGTTAAGCAATATCTTGCTAATCAAAGACAAGGAACGCACAAAGCTAAAGAAAGAGCTGAAGTAGCGGGAAGTACACGTAAGATTAAAAAACAAAAAGGAACTGGTACTGCTCGTGCGGGTAGTGCAAAGAATCCATTGTTTAAAGGTGGTGGAACAGTTTTCGGACCAAGATCAAGAAGTTATTCATTTAAATTGAATAAAAGCTTGAAGCGTTTGGCTAGAAAATCTGCTTTCTCAATTAAAGCAAAAGAGTCGAATATTATCGTTCTTGAAGACTTTAATTTTGAAACACCAAACACTAAAAATTTCATCAACGTTTTGAAAGCTTTAGAGTTAGAAAATAAAAAGTCTCTGTTTGTGTTGGGTGATTCAAATAAAAATGTATATTTGTCGTCACGTAATTTAAAGGGCTCTAACGTAGTAAGTAGCTTAGAATTAAGTACTTACGCTATCTTAAACGCTAGTAATTTAGTGCTTTTAGAGAGTTCTTTAGAGATAATTGAAGAAAATTTAAGTAAATAATAGGATATGAGCATCATAATTAAGCCTATAGTAACGGAAAAAGTAACCAAAGAAAGTGAAGTTTTAAACCGCTTCGGATTCGTTGTTGATAAAAAAGCAAATAAAGTTCAAATTAAGAAAGCTGTTGAAGCTGCTTATGGTGTAACTATTTTGAGTGTCAACACGATGAACGTAAGACCGGATAGAACTACAAAATACACTAAAAGTGGTTTGATCAGTGGAAAGACTAATGCAATTAAAAAAGCAATTGTTCAAGTACAAGAAGGAGAAACAATTGATTTTTACAACAATATCTAAGATAGAAAAATGTCAGTAAGAAAATTAAAACCTATTACCCCAGGTCAGCGATTTAGAGTTGTGAATGGTTATGACGCCATTACAACTGATAAGCCGGAACGCTCTTTGATAGCGCCGATAAAAAACTCTGGAGGTAGAAATAGTCAAGGAAAGATGACCATGCGTTATACGGGTGGTGGTCACAAGCAGAGATATCGTATTATTGATTTCAAACGTACAAAAGAAGGAATTCCGGCTACAGTGAAATCAATCGAATATGATCCAAATCGTACTGCATTTATCGCATTGTTGGCTTATGCTGATGGTGAGAAAACTTATGTTATTGCTCAAAACGGATTGAAAGTTGGTCAGAAATTAGTTTCTGGTCCTGAATCTCAACCTGAAATTGGTAATACATTACCTTTAAGTAGAGTTCCACTTGGAACTGTAATTTCTTGTATCGAATTGAGACCAGGACAAGGAGCTGTAATCGCTCGTTCTGCTGGAACATTTGCTCAATTAATGGCAAGAGATGGAAAATATGCAACAATTAAAATGCCTTCTGGAGAAACGAGATTAATCTTGTTAACTTGTTCGGCTACTATTGGAGCTGTATCTAATTCTGATCACCAATTAGTTGTATCTGGAAAAGCAGGTAGAACAAGATGGTTAGGAAGAAGACCTAGAACAAGACCTGTTGCAATGAACCCTGTCGATCACCCAATGGGTGGTGGTGAAGGACGTTCTTCTGGTGGACATCCACGTTCAAGAAATGGAATACCAGCTAAAGGTTATAGAACTCGTTCTAAGAAAAACCCGAGTAACAAGTATATCGTAGAACGTAGAAAGAAATAATAAGATATGGCACGTTCATTAAAAAAAGGACCTTTCGTTCACTATAAGTTAGACAAGAAAGTTCAAGAAAACATTGCAGGTGGAAATAAAGGAGTGGTTAAGACTTGGTCTAGAGCTTCTATGATTACTCCAGACTTTGTTGGACAAACAATCGCAGTTCATAACGGTCGTCAATTTGTACCAGTTTACGTAACAGAAAACATGGTAGGTCACAAATTAGGAGAATTTTCACCAACTAGATCTTTTAGAGGTCATGCTGGAGCAAAAAATAAAGGTAAAAAATAAGAAGCAATGGGAGTTCGTAAAAGAGAAACAGCAGATGCGAGAAAAGAGGCTAATAAGTCTATTGCTTTCGCAAAATTGAATAACTGCCCTACTTCACCTAGAAAAATGCGCTTAGTAGCGGACTTGGTAAGAGGTCAGAAGGTAGAAAGAGCACTAAACATCTTAAGATTCAGTTCTAAAGAAGCTTCAAGAAAATTAGAAAAATTGGTTTTATCTGTAATTGCCAACTGGCAAGCTAAAAACCCTGACGCTAATATGGAAGAAGCAGGTTTATTTGTTAAAACGATTACAGTAGATGGTGGAATGATGTTGAAAAGACTTCGTCCAGCTCCACAGGGTCGTGCACACAGAATAAGAAAACGTTCTAATCACGTAACAATCGTGCTTGGATCTATTAATAACACACAAGCAATTTAATACAAGATGGGACAAAAGACAAATCCAATTGGAAATAGACTTGGTATCATCAGAGGATGGGACTCAAACTGGTATGGTGGAAATGATTACGGTGATAAACTTGCCGAAGATCACAAAATCAGAAAGTATATCCATGCTCGTTTATCAAAAGCTAGTGTATCAAAAGTAATCATTGAGAGAACTTTGAAACTTGTAACCGTTACTATCACTACTGCTAGACCTGGTATCATTATCGGAAAAGGTGGGCAAGAGGTAGACAAGTTAAAAGAAGAACTTAAGAAAATTACTGACAAAGAGGTTCAAATCAACATCTTTGAAATTAAAAGACCTGAACTTGACGCGTATCTAGTTGCCACAAGCATCTGTCGTCAAATCGAAAGCAGAATTTCTTACAGACGTGCAATCAAAATGGCTATTGCTGCTTCTATGCGTATGAACGCAGAAGGTATAAAAGTTTTGATTTCTGGTCGTTTGAATGGTGCTGAGATGGCTCGTTCAGAAGGTTTCAAAGAAGGTAGAGTTCCTCTATCAACTTTCAGAGCTGATATTGATTATGCACTTGCAGAAGCACATACTACTTATGGTAGAATGGGTATCAAAGTGTGGATCATGAAAGGTGAAGTTTATGGAAAGAGAGATCTTTCTCCGCTTGCAGGAATGGATAAAAAACAATCTGGAACTGGTGGTGGTAAAGGTGGCGATTCTCCGAGAGGAGATAGAAAACCTTTTAATAAAGGTGGTAAACCAGACGCTCGTAAACGAAAGTAAATTTTTAAACTAAAGAAAAATGTTACAGCCTAAAAGAACAAAATACCGTAAGGTACAAAAAGGTAAAATGAAAGGAAATTCTCAAAGAGGACATGAACTTTCTAATGGAATGTTTGGTATTAAATCTGTACATGAAGATGGAATGTTCTTAACCTCTCGTCAAATCGAGGCTGCGCGTATTGCTGCAACTCGTTTTATGAAGAGAGAAGGACAATTATGGATCAAAATATTTCCAGACAAACCTATCACTAAGAAACCTCTTGAGGTACGTATGGGTAAAGGTAAAGGTGCAGTTGAGTATTGGGCTGCCGTTGTTAAACCCGGAAGAATTATGTTCGAAGTTGGAGGAGTACCTTTGTCAGTTGCAAAAGAGGCGTTACGTCTTGCAGCTCAAAAGCTTCCAGTAAAAACTAAATTCGTCGTTGCTAGAGATTTCGAAGCATAATTTATATTATATTATGAAACAATCAGAAATAAAAGATCTTTCTGCAGCGGAGTTGCAAGAAAAGCTTAGCCAGACTAAGAAAACATATGCTGATCTAAAAATGGCTCACGCTATTTCGCCAATTGAGAACCCACTTCAAATTAGAAGTGTAAGAAGAACAGTTGCTAGATTAGCTACAGAACTTACTAAAAGAGAGTTACAATAACTGTATTCTGCTGAAAGATGGAAGAAAAAAGAAATTTAAGAAAAGAAAGAGTTGGTGTTGTTACTTCGGACAAAATGGATAAATCTATTGTTGTTGCAGAAGTAAGAAAAGTAAAACACCCATTATACGGTAAGTTCGTGTTGAAAACTAAAAAGTATCACGCACACGACGAAAAGAACGACTGTAACATTGGAGATACTGTAAGGATTAGCGAGACGCGTCCTTTAAGTAAAACTAAATGTTGGAGGTTAGTTGAAATCCTAGAAAGAGCTAAATAATTATGGTACAACAAGAATCAAGACTAAAAGTAGCAGATAACACTGGAGCAAAGGAAGTTTTAACTATCCGTGTTTTAGGAGGTACCAAAAGAAGGTATGCCTCTGTTGGTGACAAGATTGTAGTTTCTATCAAAGATACTGCTCCTAACGGAAGCGTTAAAAAAGGAGCTGTTTCAACTGCAGTTGTTGTACGTACCAAAAAAGAAGTGAGAAGAGCCGATGGTTCATACATTAGATTTGATGACAACGCATGTGTGTTATTGAATGCTGCTGGTGAAATGAGAGGAACTCGTGTTTTTGGTCCGGTAGCAAGAGAACTTCGTGAAAAACAATTCATGAAAATTGTATCATTAGCACCAGAAGTGCTTTAATTCGTTTTTAAGATGATAAAGCTAAAAATAAAATCAGGTGACATTGTAAGAGTAATTGCTGGAGACCATAAAGGTGCTGAAGGTAAAGTATTACGTGTTTACCGTGAGAAAAACAAAGCGATTGTTGAAGGTGTAAATATGGTTTCAAAACACACGAAACCTAGTGCAAAAAGCCCTCAAGGTGGTATCGTGAAGAAAGAAGCTTCTATACAAATATCTAATATTTCTCTAATTGATCCTAAAACTAAGGAAACAACTAGAGTTGGTATTAGAGTTGAAGGAGATAAGAAAGTAAGATTTTCAAAAAAATCTAATCAAGTACTATAGTAATGGCATATATACCTAGACTAAAAGAAGAATATAAGAGCAGAGTAATTGCTGCTCTTAAAGAGGAATTCGGATACGTAAACGTAATGCAGGTTCCAAAATTGGACAAAATCGTTTTAAGTAAAGGAGTTGGTGCAGCTGTATCTGATAAAAAACTAATTGACTATGCAGTTGATGAGTTAACAAAGATCACTGGACAGAAAGCAGTATCTACTATTTCAAAGAAAGACGTTGCGTCATTCAAACTGAGAAAAGGGATGCCTATTGGAGCAAAAGTTACTTTGCGTGGGGAAAGAATGTATGAGTTTTTAGATAGACTTATTACTTCAGCTTTGCCACGTGTAAGAGATTTCAGTGGTATTAAAGCTACTGGTTTTGACGGAAGAGGAAATTATAACCTTGGAGTTTTGGAACAAATCATTTTCCCAGAAATTGATATTGATAAAGTAAACAAAATTTCAGGTATGGATATCTCTTTTGTGACTACTGCAAAAACAGATAAAGAAGCAAAGTCTCTATTGACAGAATTAGGATTACCTTTTAAAAAGAATTAAGACATGGCTAAAGAATCAATGAAAGCCCGCGAGGTTAAGAGAGAAAAAACGGTAGCGAAGTATGCTGAGAAAAGAAAAGCTTTGTTAGAAGCTGGAGATTTCGTAGGTTTGCAAAAGTTACCAAAAAATGCTTCACCAGTTCGTTTGCACAATCGTTGTAAATTAACAGGTAGACCTAGAGGGTATATGCGTCAATTCGGTCTTTCACGTGTTACATTTCGTGAAATGGCAAATAACGGATTGATACCTGGTGTTAAAAAAGCATCTTGGTAAGACGTAATTTTATTACGTCCTGATACAGACTTAACTTATGTTTTGTCTGTATCATAAATATTTATAAATTGGTTTCAGGTTCGATAAATAGTTTATCGAAAACCAAAACCGCAAATTGATACACATGTATACAGATCCTATTGCCGATTATTTGACAAGAGTTCGTAACGCAGTGGCTGCAAACCACAAAGTTGTTGAAATTCCTGCATCTAATCTAAAAAAAGAAATAACAAAGATCTTATTTGATCAAGGTTATATCTTGAGTTACAAATTTGAAGACAACGCTGTTCAGGGTTCGATCAAAATTGCTTTGAAGTATGATAAAGATACTAAAGAGTCAGTAATTAAAGATATCCAAAGAATTAGTAAACCAGGTTTACGTAAATATTCAAGTTCTTCTACCATTCCTAGAATCCTTAACGGATTAGGCATCGCTATCGTATCTACCTCAAAAGGGTTGATGACTGGAAAAAAAGCGAAGCAATTGAACGTAGGTGGTGAAGTTATTTGTTACGTATACTAATTTAAAGACTATATAAGATGTCAAGAATAGGTAAAAGTCCGGTTGTAATCCCTGCTGGTGTAACTGTTGAAGTTGCAAATGGTATTATTACTGTAAAAGGAAAAAATGGTCAACTAACTCAGGAGTTTTCGGACGTTACTGTTACAGTTGAAGACGGTCAAGTTCAAGTAGAAAGATCGTCTGATCACAAAGACCAAAGAGCAAAACACGGTTTGTACAGATCTTTAATCAATAATATGATTATCGGTGTAACAGATGGTTTTACTAAGTCATTAGAATTGGTAGGGGTTGGTTATAGAGCTTCAAATCAAGGACAAAAATTAGATTTAGCACTTGGTTATTCTCACAATATAGTTTTAGAAATTGCTTCAGAAGTTGTTTTGGAAACGATATCTGAAAAAGGTAAAAACCCAATTGTGAAATTAACATCGATAGACAAACAACTTTTAGGTCAGGTAGCTGCGAAAATCAGAGGTTTCCGTAAGCCTGAGCCGTATAAAGGGAAAGGTGTTAAGTATGTAGGGGAAGTATTAAGAAGAAAAGCAGGTAAATCAGCTTAAAAAATAAGATTATGTCATTAACAAAACCTGAAAGAAGACAACGAATTAGATTCAGAATTAGAAAAACGATCAGTGGTACTGCTACTAATCCAAGACTATCTGTATTTAGAAGTAACAAAGAAATTTATGCTCAACTTATTGATGACGTAAACGGTGTTACTATATTGGCGGCTTCTTCAAGAGAAAAAGAAATAGGTAACGGTACGAACATTGAAGTTGCTACAGCAGTTGGAAAACTAGTTGCTGAAAAAGCGATAAAAGCTGGGATAGAGGTAGTAACTTTCGATAGAGGAGGTTATTTATATCACGGTCGTATTAAATCATTAGCGGAAGGCGCGAGAGCGGCTGGACTTAAATTCTAATATAGTATGTCTAATAGTAAATACAAGAATGTAGAGCTAGTAAAACCAAGTGGTCTTGAATTAAAAGATCGTTTGGTAAGTGTTAATCGTGTTACTAAGGTTACAAAGGGTGGTAGAGCTTTTGGTTTTTCTGCTATTGTAGTTGTAGGTGATGAAAACGGAGTTGTTGGTCACGGATTAGGAAAATCTAAAGATGTTTCTGAAGCAATTGCGAAAGCAGTGGAAGATGCAAAGAAGAATTTAGTAAAAATTCCTTTGAATGGTAAATCAGTTCCTCACGAACAAAAAGGTAAATTTGGTGGTGCACGTGTATTTTTAATTCCTGCCTCTCATGGTACAGGAGTTATTGCTGGTGGAGCTGTTCGTTCAGTTCTTGAATCAGTAGGTATTCATGATGTATTATCTAAATCTCAAGGATCTTCAAATCCTCACAACGTAGTTAAAGCAACTTTTGATGCTTTATTACAAATGAGAAGCGCTTATACTGTTGCAAAACAAAGAGGTGTTTCTTTAGAAAAAGTTTTTAAAGGTTAATTCAAGGAAATTATGGCTAAATTATTAGTAAAACAAGTTAGAAGCAAAATCAACTGTCCTCTTACTCAAAAAAGAGGTTTGGAAGCTTTAGGTCTACGTAAAATGGGACAAATTGTAGAGCATGATTCAAATCCTACAATCCTTGGGATGATAAATAAAGTTAAACACTTAGTTTCTGTTGAAGAAACTAAATAACAAATACTGTTATGAATTTAAGTAATTTACAACCTGCTGAAGGTTCTACACACAATCAAAATAAAAGATTAGGTAGAGGAGAAGGTTCTGGAAAAGGTGGTACTTCTGCAAGAGGTCACAAAGGAGCAAAATCTCGTTCTGGTTATTCTAAAAAGATTGGTTTTGAAGGTGGGCAAATGCCACTTCAAAGACGTGTACCTAAGTTCGGTTTTACAAACATCAATCGTAAAGATTACGAAGGTGTTAATCTTGACACACTTCAACTTTTGGTTGACAATGGTGTGATTAAAGATACTGTTGATATGACAGTTTATGTTGCTAATCGTTTGGCTACCAAAAACGAAATCGTTAAGATTTTAGGTAGAGGTGAATTGACAGCAAAATTAAAAGTAACCGCTCACAAATTTACTGCTACTGCAAAAGCTGCTATCGAAGCTGCTGGTGGAGAAGCTGTAACCATGTAATTTTTCAATTAATATGAAGAAATTTATTGAATCAATAAGTAATGTTTGGAAAATCGAGGAACTGAAAAATAGAATCCTAATAACATTGGGTTTGCTTTTAGTTTATCGTTTTGGAGCACACGTTACACTTCCTGGAATTGATGCAACTCAATTAAACAGTTTAGCTGGTCAAACCAAAAATGGTATCGGATCTATTTTAGATATGTTTACCGGAGGTGCTTTCTCTAAAGCTTCAGTTTTTGCTTTAGGGATAATGCCATATATTTCTGCATCTATTGTTGTTCAGTTAATGGGAATTGCGATTCCGTATTTGCAAAAGCTTCAAAGTGATGGAGAAAGTGGTAGAAAAAAGATTAATCAAATTACCCGTTGGTTAACAATAGGTATTACTTTAGTTCAAGGTCCAACGTACATTTATAATTTGTACAGAACCTTGCCTAGTAGTGCTTTTTTGTTAGGATTTAATTCATTTGAATTTCTATTTTCTTCAGTAGTGATTCTAGTTACAGGGACAATATTTGCCATGTGGTTAGGTGAAAAAATTACTGATAAAGGTATTGGAAACGGAATATCATTATTGATTATGGTTGGTATCTTGGCGAGATTGCCTCAAGCTTTTATGCAGGAGTTCACAACTAGAGTTACTAACAATAACGGTGGACCAATGTTATTGGTTATCGAAATTATTATTTGGCTTTTAGTTATTATTGCTTGTGTATTGCTCGTAATGGCAATCAGAAAAATACCGGTTCAGTATGCTCGTCGTACAACTTCAGGGGATTACGAACAAGATTTAATGGGTGGAAATAGACAATGGATTCCATTGAAGCTTAATGCTTCTGGTGTTATGCCTATTATATTTGCTCAGGCAATTATGTTTATTCCAGCTGCAGTGGCGGGTTTATCAAAATCAGATGCATCACAATCAATTGTTGGCGCTTTTAGTAATATGTTCGGATTCTGGTATAATTTCGTATTTGCAACTTTGATAGTTGTATTTACTTTCTTTTATACTGCAATTACAGTTCCTACTAACAAAATGTCTGATGATTTAAAGAGAAGCGGCGGTTTTATTCCTGGTGTTAGACCTGGAGTTGAAACTTCTGATTATCTTGACAAAGTGATGTCTTTAATAACTTTTCCAGGATCTTTATTTCTTGCTTTGATAGCTGTGTTCCCAGCAATTGTTGTGAGTCTGATGGATGTTCAACAATCTTGGGCAATGTTTTTTGGAGGTACTTCATTAATAATTATGGTTGGTGTTGCCATAGATACAATTCAACAAATTAATTCATACTTGTTAAACAAACATTATGATGGTTTAATGAAAAGTGGTAAAAATAGAAAAGCAGTAGCTTAACTTATGGCAAAACAATCAGCAATAGAACAAGACGGATCAATCATTGAAGCATTATCAAATGCAATGTTCCGTGTAGAGTTAGAGAATGGACATATTGTAATCGCCCACATATCTGGAAAAATGCGTATGCATTACATCAAATTATTACCTGGTGATAAAGTGAAACTAGAAATGAGCCCTTACGATTTGTCAAAAGCAAGAATTACTTATAGATATTAAAGGATATTCAAAATGAAAGTTAGAGCTTCAGTAAAAAAGAGAAGTCCCGAGTGCAAAATTGTGCGAAGAAAAGGGAGATTGTACGTAATAAACAAAAAGAATCCTAGATTTAAACAAAGACAAGGATAATTATGGCAAGAATAGCAGGGGTAGATATCCCAAAAAATAAGAGAGGTGTTATAGCACTTACCTACATCTTCGGATTAGGAAATAGTAGAGCTATTGAGATTTTAGAAAAAGCTCAAGTTAGCCAAGATAAAAAAGTTCAAGATTGGAATGATGACGAGATCGGAGCAATTCGTGAAGCAGTATCAGCATTTAAAATTGAAGGAGAATTACGTTCTGAGGTTTCTTTAAACATCAAGCGTTTAATGGATATTGGTTGTTATAGAGGTATCCGTCATAGAACTGGTCTTCCTTTAAGAGGACAAAGGACTAAAAACAACTCTAGAACAAGAAAAGGTAAAAGAAAAACTGTTGCTAACAAGAAAAAAGCAACTAAATAATAAGTAATATGGCTAAAGCAACTGCAAAAAAACGTAAAGTTATCGTTGAATCAACGGGAGAGGCTCATATTTCTGCTACCTTCAATAACATCATCATTTCTTTGACAAACAAAAAAGGTGAAGTTATTTCTTGGTCTTCAGCTGGTAAAATGGGTTTTAGAGGTTCTAAAAAGAACACTCCATACGCAGCCCAAATGGCAGCAGAAGATTGTAGTAAAGTAGCTCTTGAGGCAGGACTTAAAAAAGTAAAGGTTTATGTAAAAGGACCAGGAAACGGACGTGAGTCTGCTATTCGTTCTTTGCATAATGGTGGTATTGAAGTTACAGAGATTATCGATGTTACTCCAATGCCTCATAATGGATGTCGTCCTCCGAAAAGACGTAGAGTTTAATACTCAAAATATTTTTAGTATAACCTAGATAGAATAACGATTATCGAAGGATAAGACCTGAATTCATAATCTCTATCTTAAACAATTTAAAATGGCAAGATATACTGGTCCAAGTACAAGAATCGCTCGTAAATTTGGCGAGGCAATTTTCGGAGACGATAAAGCTTTCGAAAAAAGAAATTATCCACCCGGACAACACGGGATGGCTAAAAAAAGAGGAAAAAAATCTGAATTTGCTATCCAGTTAATGGAGAAACAAAAAGCTAAATATTCTTACGGAATTTTAGAAAAACAATTCAGAGGTTTATTCAAAAAAGCATCAGCTACTAAAGGTGTTACTGGTGAAGTTCTTTTACAATTATGTGAAGCAAGATTAGATAACGTTGTTTTTAGAATGGGTATTGCTCCTTCTAGAAGAGGTGCTAGACAACTTGTTTCTCACAGACACGTTACTGTTAACGGTGATGTAGTAAATATTGCTTCTTACCACCTTAAACCTGGTGATAAAGTTGCAGTTCGTGAAAAATCTAAATCTTTAGAAGCTATCGAACGTTCTTTATCTAATTCAAGTCATGTTTATGAATGGATTACTTGGAATAACGATATCAAAGAGGGTACTTTCGTTTCTGTACCTGCGAGACTTCAAATCCCAGAAAACATTAAAGAACAATTAATCGTAGAGTTGTACAACAAATAATAATTGACTTAGTCGAAATTTATGGCAATATTTAATTTTCAGAAGCCCGATAAAGTTATCATGATCGATTCAACCGATTTTGAAGGTAAATTTGAATTCAGACCTTTAGAACCTGGTTACGGATTGACCGTTGGTAATGCACTTAGAAGAGTTTTGCTTTCAGCATTAGAAGGTTATGCAATTACATCTGTTCGCATTGAAGGTGTAGATCATGAATTTTCTACTATTCCAGGAGTTGTTGAAGACGTTACCGAAATTATCCTTAATCTAAAACAAGTGCGTTTCAAACGTCAAATTGAAGATATCGATAATGAAGCAGTTACTATTTCTGTTTCTGGTAAAGATCAATTAACAGCTGGTGATTTTCAAAAATTCATTTCGGGTTTCCAAGTTTTGAATCCAGAACTAGTTATCTGTAATTTAGATAGTAAAATCAAACTGAATTTCGATTTAACAATCGAAAAAGGTAGAGGATATGTTCCTGCTGAAGAGAACAAAAAACAAAATGCTGCAATAGGAACTATTTTTACGGATTCTATTTTTACTCCGGTAAAAAACGTAAAATACGCAATTGAAAACTTCCGTGTAGAGCAAAAAACAGATTATGAGAAATTAGTTTTTGAAATAAAAACTGATGGATCAATCAATCCAAAAGATGCACTTACAGAAGCTGCAAAAGTTTTAATTCACCATTTCATGTTGTTCTCTGACGAAAGAATTACACTCGAGGCTGACGAAATTGCACAAACAGAATCATATGATGAAGAGTCATTACATATGAGACAATTGCTTAAAACTAAGCTTGTTGATATGGATTTATCTGTAAGAGCATTAAATTGTTTGAAAGCGGCTGAAGTTGATACACTTGGTGATTTAGTATCGTTCAATAAAAATGACCTAATGAAATTCCGTAATTTTGGTAAAAAATCTTTAACTGAACTTGATGAACTTGTTGCAGTTAAAAATTTAAACTTCGGTATGGATTTAGCAAAATACAAACTAGATAAAGAATAATCTAAGCCGCAAGGTTTAAATTTACATAGCAATGAGACACGGAAAAAAATTCAATCACTTAAGCAGACAGACTGCGCATAGAAAATCTATGTTAGCTAATATGGCTTGTTCTCTTATCGAGCACAAACGTATTAACACTACTGTCGCTAAAGCAAAAGCGCTTAAACAATTCGTTGAGCCTTTAATAACAAAATCAAAACAAGATACGACTCACAATCGTCGTATCGTTTTTGCTTACTTACGTAGCAAATATGCCGTAACTGACTTGTTCAGAGACGTAGCAGCTAAAGTAGGTGACCGTCCAGGTGGATACACTCGTATCATTAAAGTTGGAAATCGTTTAGGAGATAATGCTGATATGGCAATGATCGAACTAGTAGATTTTAATGAACTTTACAATGGTGGTAAAAAAGAAGTTAAAAAAGCAAAAAGCCGTCGTGGTGGTAAAGCTAAGAAAGATGAAGCTACTGAAGCTCCAGCTGCCGAAACTGAAACAACTACTGAGACTGCTGAGTAATTATGAAAATAATCATTCAATAAAAATCAAGGATAAGCTATTTATAGTTTATCCTTTTTTTTTAATTTTTTTTCAAATTTTAGGAGCAGAACATTATATTTTTATAAGAACATTTTACCTGCTTTTCGCTATATCTTTTTCTAATTCTTCCTTCGTCAGAATTTGAAAAAAGGATGCCGTTTCAATCGGGGCTATTTAGAATTATTGTTTTTCATAGTAAAGCTCAAAAAAATATCATCGAATCTTCAAAACTTATATTTCTTTTAATCCTTGCATCCATTGGTTTAAAGAATTAAATTTGTACAATATTTAACTACACATGAAATATACAACACGACAAAAAGCAATTCTACTATTAAGTGACGGAACCATATTCCATGGGAAATCTATTGGAATCAGCGGAACCACTTTTGGAGAAGTTTGTTTTAACACAGGAATGACAGGTTACCAAGAAATATTCACTGATCCATCTTATTTCGGTCAATTAATGGTGGCTACTAATGCCCATATAGGGAATTATGGAGTAAATGAGCAAGAAGTTGAATCGGATAGCATTAAAATTGCTGGTTTGGTTTGTAAAAATTTTAGCTTTAATTATTCTCGTGAAGGAGCTTCAGGGAGTTTAGAAGACTATTTTGTAAAGCAAAACCTTATCTGTATATCTGACGTTGATACCCGTGCGCTAGTAAGTTACATACGCGATAACGGTGCTATGAATGCTGTAATTTGTACAGATGAAACACCAATTGAAGAATTGAAGGTTGCATTAGCAAAGGTTCCAGACATGAAAGGTTTGGAATTAGCTTCTAAAGTATCTACTAAGGAGCCGTATTTTTATGGGGAAGAAAATGCAACCTACAAAATCTCAGCTCTTGACTTAGGAATTAAAACGAATATTCTTCGTAACCTTGCCAAAAGAGATTGTTATATCAAGGTTTTTCCTTTTGATTCAAGTTATCAAGACTTAGCTGCATTTAATCCACATGGATATTTTTTATCTAATGGTCCTGGTGATCCGGAGCCTCTTTCTGGAGCAATTCAGGTTGCTAAAGAAATTTTGGAGAATGATAAACCTTTATTTGGGATTTGTCTTGGGCATCAAGTAATTGGATTAGCAAATGGCATTTCAACTTATAAGATGTTTAACGGACACAGAGGAATCAACCATCCTGTGAAAAATTTAATTACAGGAAAAGGTGAAGTTACTTCTCAAAATCATGGTTTTGCTGTAAACAAAGAAGAATTGGACAATCATCCAGACTTAGAGATTACACATCTTCATCTCAATGATGGAACTGTTGCTGGGATGCGCATGAAAAACAAAAATTGTTTTTCTGTTCAGTACCATCCAGAAGCAAGTCCTGGTCCTCATGATTCTTCTTACTTGTTTGACCAATTTATTGAAAATATAAAAGGGTAAGATTTTATTAAGTTTATTTTAGATAAACATATAAAGTTTAAATATTTAGGGTTTGACTTTTTAATTAAAGTCAAACCCTTTTTTTATAAAGCAATATAAAGTTACATCCCAAAAGGGTAGGTTTCTGGAATTTGGTTTCCTTCTGGCTGAATATGAATCGGATGTAAAGCCTTTGTTTCATCAATAAAAATAAAAGCGTCATATCTTTTTGGCATAATTGTAGGGACATAGTTTCCAAACCTCTCATGTTCTGGATTATAAACAACACCTATTGCCCGATGCCCAATATAGGACGAAATGCATTTCTCTTCTTTCAATTTGTTCATCAATAATAATTTATTTTGTCCCTTGCTTGCAAGATGAAAAGTATGTTCCCAACTTCCTTCAACTGCTTCGGGAACTTTTATTTTTCGCATAGAATCGCCCCATTCTCTACCAGCAACTACACTGCCTTTGTGCGATCCAAATCCTACTGCAAGAACTCCGTCAGTTGAATGTTGCTCTCTTAATAGTTGTCCTACATTTACCATTCCTTCGGATGCCATATATGTAGCGCGCGCATCGCCGATATGTGTGTTATGTTCCCAAACAATTATTTTTGCTTCCTTTCCATGAAATTTCATGAGCCGTTCTATAGTGGAAACCATATGCTCATCGCGAATATTCCAAGAAGCTGAACCTCGTTTTATCATGGCGCGGTAATATTTTTCAGCATTTCTGGCTATGAATGCATTTTGTTCTGTGCTCAAGACATTCTCTGCATCATGATTATAGTTGGGAGCATTTTTTACTATTTCGGTAAGCATATGCAGGATTTCTTTTTCACATAATTCCGGAACATATGAAGAGGCTCGGGCATAGGTTTGCCCTTCGTCCTTGCCGTAGGGTTCAAAACATTTCATAGCATTTTTTGCAATTACCAGTGCTTTTGGATCATTTTTTTCTAAATATTGAATGATCGAATTCATGGACTCTCTGAAGCTATATACATCCAGCCCGTAAAATCCGATTCTTTTGTCAGCAGGAAGATCTATGTTATAACTCTTTAGCCAATCTATAAATGCTGCTACTTCCCAATTTGCCCACATCCATGTTGGCCATCTTTTAAATTCATTAAGTACATTGTAGATATCCGTTCCTGAATTTAGATATCCTTTAGCAAAACGATTTAAACGATAGCAGTCAGGCCAATCACCTTCAACTCCTACAAAAGAAAATCCTTTTTCCTTAATTAGCCTTTGTGTGATTTTTGCTCTCCATGTATAGTACTCGTGCGTGCCATGTGAGGCCTCTCCTAAAAGTACATATTTGGCCTCTCCAATGTAATCCATCAGAGGATCTAGGTCTGCTAGATTTTCTAATGGAGTAGCTGTTTTCTTTAATAATTCTATAATTTCACTAGAATTGGTTAAATTGTTAAGGTCTGCAAAAGTTCTCATCACATTTTTATTTTTTTTAATAAATACATTGAATAGTTAAAATTTATAAAAAAGAATTACGACTTAAAGTGTATTTTTGTTTCTCGAAAACAAGAACATAAAGTTAGGTTATATTATTGATAATCAAGTCATTTTGTTTTTAATTGTGAATTTACACGAATTTGTTTTAATTAAAACTGTACAGTAAAATATTTTGGTCAAATCGAGGTTAATTTTTTATTTTTATTTAAATGGAATTAAAAAAAATAACAGATAATGTAAAAATAAATTCTTAAAATAGCCTAAATGTTTTGTTTGTCAAATAATTATAACGTTTTCGTTAATAACATTCGTTTTTTTCATAAAATCATTCGAAAAGATAGAATATATTTGTATTTTAAAATTTAAACTTTAGTATTATGAGTATAATTATCAAAATTCACGCAAGACAAATTTTCGATTCAAGAGGAAATCCTACAATTGAAGTAGATGTAATTACAGATAATGGTGTTTTAGGAAGAGCTGCTGTTCCATCTGGAGCTTCAACTGGAGAGCACGAAGCAGTTGAATTACGCGATGGTGGAAAGGCATTTCTTGGAAAAGGAGTTTTGAATGCAGTGAAGAATGTTAATACCGTAATTTCTGAAGAGCTATTAGGAGTTTCAGTTTTCGAACAAAATGTTATTGATCAAATGATGATTGATTTAGATGGTACGCCAAATAAATCTAACTTAGGAGCAAACGCTATTCTAGGAGTTTCTTTAGCTGTTGCAAAAGCGGCTGCTAATGAATTAGGGTTGCCTTTATACAGATATGTAGGTGGAGTTTCTGCAAATACACTGCCAGTTCCAATGATGAATATCATCAATGGTGGTTCTCACTCTGATGCGCCGATTGCGTTTCAAGAATTTATGATTTTCCCTGTGAAAGCAAAATCTTTTTCTGAAGCAATGCAAATGGGAACAGAAATTTTTCACAGTTTGAAAAAAGTTTTACATGATAGAGGACTTTCTACTGCAGTAGGTGATGAAGGTGGTTTTGCACCAAATCTTCCTGGAGGAACTGAGGATGCTTTAGATACAATCAAGAAAGCAGTTGAAACGGCTGGATATACTTTTGGAGATGAAATCATGATTGCTTTGGATTGTGCTGCAGCTGAATTTTATGTAAATGGTAAATATGATTATACTAAATTTGAAGGTGAAACAGGTAAAATTAGATCTTCTGCAGAGCAAGTTGATTACTTAGCAGAATTAGCAGCTAAATATCCAATCATTTCTATCGAAGACGGAATGGATGAGAATGACTGGGACGGATGGAAATTGCTTACTGATAGAATTGGAGATAAAGTACAATTAGTTGGAGATGATTTATTCGTTACAAATGTAAAACGTTTGGCAACTGGTATTGAAAAAGGTATTGCTAATTCTATTCTTATAAAAGTGAACCAAATTGGAACTTTAACAGAAACTATCGCAGCAGTAAATATGGCCAAAAATGCGGGTTATACTTCAGTAATGTCGCATCGTTCAGGAGAGACAGAAGATAATACAATTGCAGATTTAGCAGTAGCTTTAAATTGCGGTCAAATTAAAACAGGTTCGGCTTCTCGTTCAGATCGTATGGCTAAATACAATCAATTATTAAGAATTGAGGAAGAATTAGGAAATACAGCTTATTTTCCGGGTTTAAATGCTTTCAAAATAAAATAATTTAAAATATTTTTCAAGAAAAAGCCATTCAAGTAAATTGAATGGCTTTTTTAATATTTAACATATTCATTGTATTATTCTCTTTTTAATTAGTCTTAAATTCCCTAGATTTGGTAAATTATTATTTAAAAAGTTTATTTCAATTATATTATGTCGAAAACAGCAATATTAGAGATCGATAGTGAGAAATTTGAACTGCCTATTATCAAAGGAAGTGAGAATGAAGTTGCTATTGATATTAGTAAATTACGTGATTTATCAGGAGTAATAACTCTTGATCCGGGTTATAAAAATTCAGGTTCATGCACCAGCGAAATCACTTTCCTAGATGGTGAACTTGGAATCCTTCGTTACAGAGGGTATTCAATTGAAGATTTAGCCGGAAAAGGGCACTTTCTTGAAGTATCCTATTTAGTTATTTTTGGAGAATTGCCAACTGCAGCGCAATTGGAGCATTTTGAAACAAATATTAGAAAATACACTTTGGTTAACGAGGAAATGAAGAACATCATTGATGGTTTTCCTAAAACGGCGCATCCTATGGGTGTTTTAGCTGCTTTGACAAGTGCATTGACAGCATTTAACCCAAAGTCGGTAAATGTTGAAAATGAAAAAGAAATGTACGAAGCGGTTTGTAAGACTATGGGTAAATTCCTAGTGATTGCTACTTGGACATATAGAAAAACGATGGGTTATCCTTTGAATTATTATGATAATACTAAAGGGTATGTTGAGAATTTTATGCGTTTAATGTTTGAATTGCCAACTGAACCTTATAAAGCAAATCAAGTTGTAATTGACGCTTTGGATAAATTATTCATTCTTCATGCTGATCACGAGCAAAACTGTTCTACTTCGACAGTTAGAATGGTAGGTTCTTCTCATGCAGGTTTATTCGCTTCAATTTCTGCGGGAGTTTCTGCCCTTTGGGGACCTTTACATGGAGGAGCAAATCAAGCAGTACTTGAAATGTTAGAAGAAATTCACAGAACAGGTGGAGATGCTGATAAATATTTAGATAAAGCTAAAGATAAAAATGATCCTTTCCGATTAATGGGTTTTGGTCATAGAGTTTATAAAAATTTCGATCCAAGAGCAAAAATCATTAAAAAGGCAGCAGACGAAGTTTTAGCTACTTTAGGTGTTGATGATCCAATTCTTGCTATTGCAAAAAAATTAGAGGAGTCAGCACTTGTTGATGAGTATTTTGTTTCAAGAAAATTATATCCAAACGTAGATTTTTATTCGGGAATTATATACAGAGCATTAGGTATTCCTACTGACATGTTTACCGTAATGTTTGCAATAGGTCGTTTGCCTGGTTGGATCGCACAATGGAAAGAAATGCGTGAAAACAAAGAGCCTATTGGAAGACCAAGACAGATTTACACAGGTCATCCTTTGAGAGATTTCAAAACATCTGATAAAAGATAAATTCAATTTAAAAAGCTTCACTAATTTGTGAAGCTTTTTTTATATTTGTCAAAATGAAAAAAAATGCTTGAGTTAAATATAAAGAATGAAACTTCAAGACTACGGGCTGTAGTTCTGGGGACTGCATTACATAATGGCCCAACACCTAAAGCAGTGGAGGCTTATGATCCAAAATCATTAGAGCATATTTTGGCGGGAACTTATCCGCTTGAAGAAGATATGATTAATGAAATGGAAGCGTTTAATAAAGTGCTTAAGAAATACAATGTAACTGTCTTTCGACCAGAAATGATTGAGAATTATAATCAAATATTCACTAGAGATATTGGATTTGTTATTGATGATATTTTTATAAAATCAAATATTTTACCAGAAAGAGAACGAGAATTAGATGCTATCCAATACATAATTGACCAGATTGATCCTAAAAAAGTCGTTCGTCCACCTGAGGAGGTCCATATAGAAGGCGGAGATGTGATTTTGTGGAATAATCATATCTTTATCGGAACCTATAAAGGAAGTGACTATAAAGATTATATTACGGCAAGAACTAATATTCAAGGAGTACAGTTTATTAAAGATTTATTTCCAAATAAAATTGTCAAAGAATTTGATCTAGTGAAATCCAAAATGGAAGCTAGGGATAATGCCTTGCATCTTGATTGTTGTTTTCAACCTGTTGGGAAGGATAAAGGAATTATTTACAAAAGTGGATTTCGTGAAGAAGCGGATTACTTATTCCTTGTTAACCTTTTTGGAAAAGAGAATCTCTTTCACATCACTCGTGACGAAATGTATGACATGAATTCGAATATCTTTTCTATTGATACTGATGTAGTGGTTTCAGAAAAAAACTTTACCAGATTAAACAATTGGTTGCGTGGCAATGGTTTTGTAGTTGAAGAAATTCCATATGCTGAAATTGCAAAGCAAGAAGGATTATTGCGCTGTTCTACTTTGCCTTTAATTAGAGATTAATTTCATCTGAATAAAAATATAAAAATCATGAAACAAACAACAAATTCCATATTGATGATTCGCCCGGTAGCGTTTCGAATGAACGAGCAAACGGCTGTAAATAACTATTACCAAAAAGTTTTAGACGGACTTTTACCGGCAACAGTCAACGCAAAAGCACAACAAGAATTTGATGCTTTTGTTGAAAAACTAAGAGCTGTAGGTGTTGATGTAACAGTTGTTGATGATACTTTAAATCCAGATACGCCAGATAGTATTTTTCCAAACAATTGGATTTCTTTTCACGAGAATGGTGACGTAGCATTATATCCAATGTTTGCCGAAAATCGTCGCGAGGAAAGACGGGAGGAGATTTTGGATATGCTGGAGGACAAAGGTTTTGTAATTAATAATATTGTCGATTACACTTCGGCGGAGGAAGACGGTTTTTTCTTGGAAGGAACTGGAAGCTTGCTTCTGGACAGAGCTAACAGTAAAGCCTATTGTGCTTTGTCACCTCGAGCAGATGAAGAATTATTCATAGAATTCTGTGAAGATTTTGATTATGCACCAGTAATTTTTGAAGCATATCAAACTGTTGATGGAGAGCGAAAATTAATTTATCATACAAATGTGATGATGTGTTTGGGTGAAACCTTTGCCGTGATATGCTCCGATTGTATTGATGACAAAAAAGAGCGCAA
The DNA here is from genome assembly GCF_900142885.1 of Flavobacterium xinjiangense. GTDB lineage: Bacteria > Bacteroidota > Bacteroidia > Flavobacteriales > Flavobacteriaceae > Flavobacterium > Flavobacterium xinjiangense. The sequence goes on from NZ_FRCL01000012.1 coordinate 102,371, forward strand.
AATGGTTTTGGATAATCTGAAAGAAAATGGGAAAGAGATCGTCCTGATTACCGAAGCGCAAGTGAATAACTTCGCAGGGAATATGCTTGAAGTTCGTGGCGCAAATGACAAAAGGTATTTGGTTATGAGTACATCGGCATATCAAAGTTTAACGCCAAAACAAATTGCGCAGTTAGAAAAACATGCTGAAATATTGAGTTCAAGTTTAGATACTATCGAGGCTTGCGGTGGAGGAAGTGCCAGATGCATGATGGCAGAAATTTTCTTGCCTAAAAATTAATTGATGTCTTTTTTATAATCTGGCACTGCTCACAGCCTTGTCAGATTATAAAAATTATTTATCTATGTTAGATTTCCTTTAATTATATTGATAATTGCACTGACTATATATTGAATTCCAATGGCAATTACAATAAATCCAATGATTCTTGAAATAGCAACAATTCCGGATGCTCCAAGTATTTTTGCTAAATAGTGTGCGCTTCTAAGAATGACAAAAATCGCAACAGCAATGGCAAGAATAGCAAGTGAAGAGATAATAATGTCACTTGTTGAATTGTGTTCCTGATAAAATGCAATAAGTAAAGAAATAGATCCAGGACCCGCAAGCATTGGTATGGCGAGTGGAGTCAATGCAATATCATTTCTTTTTTGAGCATCGGTTTCTATTTTTTTGTTAATCCCTCTTTTTTTATTGAATTTGCCTGAAAGCAATGAAAATCCCGAACTTACAATAATTATTCCTCCGGCAATTCGGAGCGCATCAATACTGATTCCAAAAAAAATCAAAACATATTGACCTATAAAAAAAGAGATTATTAGAATGGCAAATACATTTATCGCCGTCCATAACGAAATTCTAGAACGTTCTTGTTTAGTGTCGTCTTGAGTGAGTCCAACAAATATTGGAACGGTGCCAATAGGGTTTAAAACTGAAAAAAGAGCCACGAAAAGATAAATGAAAAGGTCCATATTATTAATATTAAGACCGCAAAAATACTCTTTTTTTAAATTTCTTCTTCGTTTTAATGTTACGTTATTGTTTTTATAAGTGTCGCAACAAAACCTGAAAATTGCTGAACGCTTAAACCTTTTTGATTACTTTTGCACAATATAATTATATAAAATGATAAAAAATAAAAAAACGTTGGTTCTTGGAGCTTCTACAAAACCGGCTAGGTATGCTTTTATGGCAATTGAAAAATTGGTTGAAAAAGGTCATTCCGTTCTTGCAATAGGTCAAAATGCAGGTGAAGTGGCAGGAATAAAAATCCAGACTAAAGCGATTCCATTAAAAAATATTGATACAGTTACTTTATATTTAAATCCTGCGCGTCAGCGTGATTATTATAATTATATAGTCGAGGCACAGCCAAAACGTGTAATCTTTAATCCAGGGACTGAGAATCCGGAGTTTTATCAGTTGTTAAAATTAAATGACATAAAAGTTGAAATAGCCTGTACATTGGTTTTGTTATCCACAAATCAGTATTAGTTTTTTTAGAAGCTATTCCTGCTATCCATTTCAATCTTTGAACAAAACAGTATTTTTTCTTATAAAACAAGAGCTTCCGTCGGTCGCTCTTTTTTTATAAGAAAAAATTACCGTTTTTTATCAAAGGATTTCCATTTCTATCAGGGCTAGGGAAACAAGAACTTTGAGATTTAAAAATAATTTAAAACCTAGTTTCTTGTACCGCGGGTTTACTAATCAATAACAATCCAATAAAAGTGATTAGCCCGTTTACAATAATTAGTTCGTTATCGAAAACATATCCAAAAAATAACACTTTTGAATTTTCGCTAATAAAGAAAGTCAGTGCTGGTGATAATAGACATATGAATGGCACCAGTTTGTCTTTGACGGTTTTAGTTTTTACAAATAATCCAAAACAATATAATCCCAAAAGCGGACCATACGTGTAAGAAGCAACTCTGAAAATCATTCCTACTACAGAACTGTCATTAATAGAATTGAAAAATACAATAACAATAAACATTAGAAACGAAAAACCGATGTGAACAAAATGTCTGGTTCGCACGATATTTGGTTTGTTTAGATTTTCGATTTTATCCATGCCAAGAAAATCGACGCAAAACGAAGTGGTAAGTGCTGTCAATGCGGAATCAGTTGTAGCAAATGTTGCTGCTGTTAAACCTAACAAGAAAACTATTGAAGGAATCAAAGTCAAATGATGAAATGCAATTTCTGGAAAAAGTAAATCCGTTCTTGGTTTTCCAGTTATTAAATCGGTCGGGACTTCAATTCCGTTTTTATTGGCATAAATATAAAGTAATGCTCCTACACTTAGAAAAAAGATATTGATAAGAACAAATATTGCGGTAAAAGTGAACATGTTTTTTTGGGCTTCGCCAATATTTTTGCAACTCAAATTTTTCTGCATTAAATCCTGATCCAGCCCAACCATTGCAATAGTTACAAACATTCCGCCCAAAATTTGTTTCACAAAATGAAACTTGCTTGAGACAAAATCTTCAAAAAAGAATGTTTTAGAATAATTGCTGTTTTTCACTTCCTCAAAAGCTTCAAAAATATTCAGGTTCAAGCTTCTGCAAATAAAGAAAATAGTCAAGAAAACCGAAGTGACTAAGAAGAATGTTTGTAAAGTATCCGTAATGATTATCGTTTTTAAGCCACCGCGATAGGTGTAAGCAAATATCAAGGCGAGCGAAATTAATACCGTAACGGCAAACGGGATTCCGTAATAATCAAAAACATAACGTTGTAAAACAATAACTACCAGATACAATCTAAACGAAGAACCAATTGTTCGGCTAATTAAAAAAATCGTGGCGGCGGTTTTATAAGAATAAGTTCCTAATCGACGTTCTATATAACCATAAATGGAAGTCAAATTCATTCGGTAGTATAAAGGAAGCAAAACTTTGGCAATAATTATAAATCCAATTGCGTTACCTAATACGAACTGAAAATACTTGAATTGTTCACCGTTTGGAGAACCCACTTCGCCAGGAACAGAAATAAAGGTCACGCCGGAAAGTGCGGTTCCTATCATTCCAAAGGCGACCAAATACCATTTTGAATTTTTATTGGCTTTAAAAAAAGCATCATTTCCGCTGTCTTTTTTACTTACAGCATGTGAGATGTAGAATAGGATTCCAAAATAAATGGATACTAGTAAAAGTATGGTGCTTGGGGTCATTTTTTGAATTTAAAGTGACCAAAATACGATTTTTTGTCTAACGGATTAACGGATTAACCGTTTTATTCTTTTAACCATTCAACCGAGAAACAGATTGAACAAATTACTACATTTGCATCTATGGAATTTTCTTCAAAATTAATTGAAAAAGCAGTCAATGAAATGTCTCAATTGCCTGGAATCGGTAAGCGAACGGCATTGCGATTAGTATTGCATTTATTGAAACAACCCAAGGAACAAACAGGCTTTTTGGCGCAAGCAATAGTGACTATGCGCGAAGATATCAAGTATTGTGAAAGCTGTCATAATATCTCTGATAGTATACTTTGTGAAATTTGCGCTAACAAAAACAGAAATCATCAGATCATATGTATTGTTGAGGATATACGAGATGTGATGGCTATAGAAAACACAGGTCAATTCAGAGGAATCTATCATGTTTTAGGAGGTAAAATTTCACCAATAGACGGTGTTGGTCCTAGTCAGTTAAATATAACTACGCTTGTTGAAAAAGTAAAATCAGGAAGTGTAAACGAAATAATTTTTGCTTTAAGCTCCACAATGGAAGGGGATACAACCAATTTTTATATCTATAAACAAATTGGCGAAAGCGAGATAATTATATCAACAATTGCACGAGGAATTTCAGTAGGAGATGAATTAGAATTCGCTGATGAAGTCACCTTGGGAAGAAGTATATTGCACCGAGTTCCTTTTGAAAAGGCCTTTAAAAATAATTAATCCATTTAAAAAATAGCGATTCTTTTTAAATAGTAAATGAAAACCTATATTTGTCGTTAAAAAGATTGAAATGAGCAAGTCAGTAGTCTATTTATTGCTATGTATTAGTGTTTTATTATCTTCGTGTATCCCAACGCAGGATTTAATTTATCTTCAAAAAAAGGATAATTCAAGTGATGAAATGTCGATTTCGGTGGTTGAGTCAAAACCGTATAGATTGCAAACGAATGATGTTTTGAGTATCACGATTAAGGCAATTGATCCTAAATTAGTAGCGATTTTTAGTACGACGAATCAAGGAGAAACGGGTAAGTCAGAAACGGGATTGTATTTTGATGGCTTTACCGTGGATGATCATGGAAATATTAGAGTGCCGGTATTAGGAGAACTAAATGTGATCGGTTTTACTTTGGAGGAAATAAGATTGAGAATTGAGAAACAATTATTAGCGGAATATTTCAATAAGGAAGCCAATATTTTTGTCACTGTTAAATTAGCAGGATTTCGCTATACCATCAATGGAGAAATAGGAAGTACGGGAACTAAAACTTTATTTCAAGAACATGTAAATGTAATGGAAGCGATTGCAAATGCTGGGGATATAACCATTACCGGGGATAGAAAAGCGGTTACAATCATGAGAAAAACACCTACGGGAGTCCTGATGCATGATATTGATCTTACAGATATTAATGTAATGAATTCTCCTTATTTTTATTTACAACCCAATGATTATATTTATATAAAACCGCTCAAGCAAAAAACTTGGGGAACCGGAAAAACCGGAATAGAATCCTTCAGTACTATCACTACATTATTTTCAGTGGCAACAACAATCTTCTTTTTACTATTTAAAAATTAAAATACATTTCAAAAAATGTTAGACATAAAAGATTTTTCAATTTTTGAAGACCAGGTAAGTTTTGACTTTAAGGGTTTTTTAATAAAAATCGGTAGTTATTGGAAATGGTTTTTAATCAGTCTTTTAATTACCTTCACCATTGCTTATCAAGTTAATATCCGTAAACAGAAAATTTACGGGATGGAAACTCTTATTTCCGTAAAAGAAGAAACAAATCCACTGTTTACCTCTACGACCAGTCTAGTTTTTAACTGGGGTGGTACTTCAGACCAGGTTCAAACTATTTCAACTACTTTACAATCGAGATCGCATAATGAATTAGTAGTTGATAAATTACAATATTATATTAGTTACCTGGTTCAAGGGAAATATAATTTGGAAGATGCCTATGGTGCGGTTCCTTTTTATGTAAATATAGATAAATCAAAAGGTCAATTATCTGGAGGTCTCATTGGTATCAAATTTTTGAGCGAAAATATCTATGAAATCAGAATTCCATTTGCAAGTCAAAACGTTTCTTTAATAACCTATTCTAATAATTCCTACAGTAATACAGCAGTTGAGCAGGGTGATTTTGTAAAAAGGTACAAGGTAGGAGAGCAGGTCTCATTGCCTTTTTTGAATTGGAAATTACAAATAAAAGACAATCCCGGTTTTTACAAAGGAAATGAATATTTTGTGCAGTTTAATGATTTTGATGGAACTGTTTCTGGTTATCGAGGAATAAATGTTCGGTCAGATGACAAGGGTGGTTCTATAATTACTTTAGGGATGCAAGGGCCTAATAAGGCAAGAATGGTCGAATATTTGAATGCGACTGTAAAAATGCTGATAAAAAGACAACTAGACAGTAAAAATCAATTTGCGACAAATACTATTGCGTTTATTGATAGTACCCTGGTTGCTATGGAATCTCAACTAAAGGAAACCGGAAATGAGCTGAAAACCTTTAGAAAAGACAAAAATATATATGATGTAGAAGCAGGGGGTGAAAAATTTTCTGATAAGATTCTCGAGTTTGATGTCAAGAAAGACGAGGTAACACGTAAAATGGCGTATTACAATTCTTTAAAATCATATTTAAGAAACAGCGTCGATTATTCTAAACTTCCAGCACCATCAGTGGCGGGTATTGATGATCCTAATATTGTAATGAATGTCTCTAAATTGATTGGCCTTTCTGCACAAAGATCGGAGATGGCCTATGCGGTGAAAAGTGATAAGATATTCAAAGATTTTGACAACCAAATGGAGGCTGTCAAAAACGTATTGTTAGAAAATATTTCTACAGCAAAAGCTTCTTTGCAAGGCGATTTAGCGGTGGTTAGCAGTAAAATTAACGAAACGGAAAGTACCATTAAACAGCTTCCGGAAGACCAACAAGAGTTGATTAAGATTAAAAGAAAATATGATTTAAGTGATAATATTTATAGCACTTTTCTTCAAAAAAGGAGTGAAGCTGATATTGTTAAAGCGGCAAATTTATCAGATATTCATTTTATAGACCCTGCAAAGGATATAGGCGGAGGACTTATCGGTCCAAAAACATCAGTTAATTATGTTTTGGCATTATTCCTGGGAATACTCTTTCCGTTGCTTTTTGTGTTTATAATTTTCTTTATCAATAATTCTATTCAAAACACGGAGGATATAAGTAAATTAACAAAAATTCCTTTGATTGGAGTTATTGGGCTAAGTAAAGAGACTACTAATCTTGCAGTATTTGACAAACCAAAATCTGCTTTGTCAGAATCTTTTAGAGCCGTTCGTTCTTCACTTCAGTTTTTATATAAACAGCAACATGTAGATGGGGCGAAGACACTTATGATTACATCCTCGGTGAGTGGTGAAGGAAAAACGTTTTGCTCTCTAAATATTGCAACAGTATTTGCACTTAGCGGGAAAAAGACAGTTGTCATTGGTCTTGATTTAAGAAAACCTAAACTATTTGCTGAATTTAATTTAACTAACGAGGTAGGGGTAGTCAATTATCTAATTAACCAAAAAACCGTTGACGAAATTATAATTCCTACACAAATTCCTTTTCTGGATGTTATTCTTTCCGGACCGGTTCCTCCCAATCCGGCAGAGATGATCATGAGTGAAAGAATGAAGGATTTAATGGAAGAATTAAAGAAAAAATACGATTATATTATATTGGATACTCCGCCGGTTGGACTGGTATCTGACACTTTAGAATTAGCGCAATATTGTGATGTAACCTTATATATAGTAAGACAGAATTTCACCAAAAAAGAAATGATTACACTTCTGAATAATAGGGTTAAACGTGGAGAGTTAAATAATACTAGTATTATTTTGAATGGGTTTGAGAACAAGGCGAAATATGGTGCTGGATATGGGTACGGCTATGGATATGGCTATGGATACGGGACGTATTCAAATGGATATCATGAGGAGGACAGACCAAAAACTATCTATGAAAGAATACTTAAAATAGTACGTCCAAGAGTTTCTAAATAATTGGATTTTTTAAATTAAGAAAAGATGGAAAATGATATTAAAAATACGGTATTAATTACAGGTGGAGCTGGATTTATAGGCTCTAATCTATGTGAATATTTTTTATCTAAGGGACATAAAGTGGTTTGTTTTGATAATTTTGCAACGGGATACCGACACAATCTTAAAGATTTTATAAACAATGCAAATTTTCTTTTAATTGAAGGGGATATACGTAATGCTACCGATTGTCAAAATGCTGTAAAGGGCGTTGATTATGTTTTGCATCAGGCAGCTTTGGGATCTGTGCCTCGTTCCATCAATGATCCGATTACTACTAACGATGTTAATGTCTCGGGTTTTTTGAACATGCTAGTTGCTTCAAGAGATGCTAATGTGAAACGATTTATATATGCTGCAAGTTCATCTACTTATGGGGATTCGGTGGGATTGCCAAAAGTAGAAGAGGTGATTGGAAAACCACTTTCTCCGTATGCAATTACAAAATATGTAAACGAGTTATATGCAGAGATTTTTAGCAATACATACGGAATGGAAACTATAGGTTTGCGTTATTTTAATGTTTTTGGACGAAAGCAAGATCCTAACGGAGCATATGCAGCTGTTATTCCAAAATTTGTGATGCAATTAATGCAATTGGAGAGCCCTCAAATTAATGGTGATGGAAACTATTCCCGTGATTTTACTTATATTGATAATGTTATTCAAATGAATGAATTGGCGATGTCAACAAAGAATGTGGAAGCAGTTAATACGGTTTATAACACCGCTTATGGTGATAGGAATACGTTAAATGACTTAGTGGGTTATTTGAAGGAATTCTTAGCTAAGTATGACGAAAGAATCGCCAATGTTGAAGTAGGGTATGGACCTAATAGAGCAGGAGATATTCCTCATTCTTTGGCTAGTATAGCCAAAGCGAAAGAATTATTGGGGTATGATCCAAAGTTCTCTTTGCAGGAAGGATTAAAAGAAGCGGTTGATTGGTATTGGAAGAACCTTAGGTAAAAGAGGGATAATAGAATAAAATTGAAGAAATGAAAATTACTAAAATATGTTGCATTGGTGCCGGATATGTTGGAGGTCCAACCATGGCAGTTATTGCGCAAAAATGTCCTGAAATTAAGGTAACTGTTGTTGATTTAAATGAAGAGCGTATTGCCGCTTGGAACGATGAGAATATCGATAATATTCCGATTTATGAACCAGGTTTGGATAAAGTTGTTGCGGAGGCCAGAGGAAGGAACTTATTTTTCTCCACTGATGTTGAAAAGGCGATCGATGAAGCCCAAATCATTTTTATTTCGGTGAATACGCCTACCAAAACCTATGGAAAAGGAAAAGGGATGGCAGCTGATTTAAAATATATTGAATTGTGCGCCAGACAAATTGCCAGAGTAGCAAAAGATAACAAAATAGTGGTAGAGAAATCAACTCTTCCGGTGAGAACAGCTGAAGCAATCAAAAGTATTTTGGATAATACAGGGAATGGCGTTCAGTTTCAAATTCTGTCCAATCCTGAGTTTCTTGCTGAAGGAACCGCTGTGGAGGATTTGTTAAACCCTGATCGGATTTTAATAGGGGGGGATTCTACCCCAGAAGGGCAAAAAGCAATTCAGGCATTGGTTGATGTATACTCTAACTGGGTGGATGCTGATAAAATATTAACTACGAATGTTTGGTCTTCGGAATTATCAAAGCTGACTGCTAATGCTTTCTTAGCGCAAAGGATTTCATCGATTAATGCGATGTCTGAGCTTTGCGAAAAAACGGGAGCAGATGTAAATGAAGTTGCGAAAGCTATCGGGATGGATAGTAGAATTGGATCAAAATTCCTGAAAGCATCTGTTGGCTTCGGAGGTTCCTGTTTTCAAAAGGATATTCTTAATTTAGTTTATATAGCAAAATCCTATGGATTAAATGAAGTAGCCGATTATTGGGAACAAGTAATCATCATGAATGATCATCAAAAAAGACGGTTTTCTAACAATATTGTACAAACGCTGTACAATACCGTTGCGGATAAAAAAATCACCTTTTTGGGTTGGGCTTTCAAAAAAGATACTAATGACACCAGAGAATCAGCAGCCATTTATGTTGCTGATGATTTAATCAATGAAAATGCTAAAATTGCGGTCTTTGATCCTAAAGTATCCAGAAAAAAAGTATTGGCAGATTTGGATTATTTAGAAACAAGAACCCCTTCATCTAATGAAAGGAATGTGTTGTCATTTGACAGTCCTTATGATGCCTGCGCAAATTCACATGCCATAGCAGTACTTACGGAATGGGATGAGTTTATTCAATATGATTGGCTAAAAATATATGATTCGATGCAAAAACCTGCTTTTGTATTTGATGGAAGAAACATCTTGAATGGTCCGGCGCTAGAAGCCATTGGATTTATTTATCAAGGGATTGGTTCTTAAAAGAAAATAATATGATTCTTTTGGATGTAATTATTAAAAAGTGATGGCATCCAAAGGGGCTAATAATAAAATATTTCAATACAAAACGCAAGATGAATTGGTATGTAGTTTATACAAAACCTAAATGGGAGAGAAAAGTAGCGGAGCAATTAGGGAAAATTGGAATCGAATGCTATTGCCCATTAATAACGGTGGTGCGTCAATGGTCTGACAGGAAGAAAAAGATAGAGGTTCCTTTATTCAATTCTTATGTCTTTGTGCAGTTAGCAGAATCAGACCGGAATTTAGTATTTCAGTCTGCAGGTGCTGTACGTTATTTATTTTGGTTAGGAAAACCAGCAATCGTCAAAGACGAAGAAATTGATGTAATAAGGAAGTGGCTTCATACTCCAGATTCATATGACGTTTCCTTAACTTCGATTCAGGTTGGGGATTCTATAGAACTAGAGTCAGGCCCATTTTCTAAACAGAAAGCAATTGTTAAAGAAGTTAATAAAACACATTATATTCTTGTTTTAGAATCACTAGGCTGTGTTTTGAAAATGAAGTTAAAGTAAATGATAACATTTAGATAGTTTAAAAATGATTTACGGTACGTTTTTATATCGTTGCATTTTTTAACTGATAATAAAATATAAAAATTTAGATGAAAAAAATATTAATTACCGGTGGAGCCGGGTTTATCGGGTCACATGTTGTCCGACTTTTTGTTACAAAATATAGCGAATATCAAATCTATAACCTGGATGCGCTTACTTATGCAGGGAATTTAGAAAATCTTGCAGATATTGAAAATGAGCCTAATTATACTTTTCTAAAAGGGGATATTACCGATGAAAGTTATATCACTAATTTGTTTGAAAAACACCAGTTTGACGGCGTTATTCATCTTGCTGCTGAATCCCATGTTGACCGATCCATAGAAGATCCTATGGCATTTGTGAAAACGAACGTGATTGGGACTGTTAATTTGCTTAACGCAGCCAGAAAACTCTGGGCTAATAACACCGAGGGGAAACGGTTCTACCATATTAGCACCGATGAGGTATATGGTTCTTTGGGGGCAGAGGGTTTGTTTACGGAGACTACTTCATATGACCCTAACTCTCCGTATTCAGCTTCAAAGGCAAGCTCGGATCATTTTGTACGAGCTTATGGTGAAACTTATGGTTTGCCTTATGTACTGACGAATTGTTCTAATAACTATGGGCCGAATCATTTTCCTGAAAAATTAATTCCGTTATTCATTAACAATATTATTACTAATAAAGCTTTGCCGGTTTATGGTGACGGGAATTATACCCGTGATTGGCTGTTTGTTGTAGATCATGCCAGAGCTATAGACTTGGTTTTCCATGAAGGAATAAATCATGAGACTTATAATATTGGAGGATTTAATGAATGGAAAAATATTGACCTAGTGCAATTATTGTGCTCGATCATGGATGATAAGTTGGGACGAGTTGTAGGTGAATCTGCAAAATTGATCACCTATGTCAAAGACAGACCAGGACATGATTTGCGTTATGCTATTGATGCAAATAAAATAAACAAACAGTTGGGTTGGGAGCCTTCAGTAACTTTTGAGCAAGGGTTAGAAATTACGGTTAATTGGTATTTGAATAATGCAGATTGGTTGAATAATGTAACTACTGGGGAATATGCGACTTATTATAAAAAACAGTATTTGAAATAGTCCTATTGTTATTTATCCGGATGTAATTAGAATTTTATTTTAAACACATAGAAACATAGGTTTTTCTGGTTTTCAAAGAAATTTGGAAATAGAAGTCTATGTTTCTATGTGTTTTAATTTTTGGTTTGATCGGTATTCATGAATTTTTTCTCTTGTCTTGATTACTCACGCGTTAATAATTTATTGGAGTTGGTGAATCGATGATTTCAAAAAAAACAAAAGATCAAGCCTCAATATTTTTATCCCAAAAATCATCGTACGTATTTCTCTATCGCGACCCCAGCCGCTCGTGTTCACACTCGACTCGGGGGTCACTCCCTTCTGCCAGCGCTGAAATTCTTACCGTGATTTTCTAGT